>NZ_JAJPWQ010000008.1:0-456023 GCF_046549005.1 Amycolatopsis sp. lyj-108
GGGCGTGCAAACCCGGCGGGTGGGGCGATTCGGGTTCTAACCCGAATCGCCACTCACGACCAACCCGACCCACGCCTTCCGGCACCCTGGTCACTCGAAGTGGCTGGTGGGCCTAGAGGCGTGTGTTCCGAGTCCCGCGATCAGCCGAAGCCAGAAGCCAGAAGCCACAAGCCAGTAGGCACCGGAGCCCCAGTCCCGGCCCGACGGCCTGGTCACGCGACGGGCGCCGGCGACTTCATCAGATTCGTCAGCAGCTTCGCGCACCAGTCCAGCAGCTCCTCGTCCCGCAGGGTCGGGGCGCCGATCCGGCCGCCCGCCGGGCCCTCGGTCGGCCTCGGCACGGAGACCGTGTTCGTCACCGCCTTGAAGAGAGCCTTGGGGTACAAGCGCTTCAGCCGCACCAGCTGCGAATCCGCCAGCGGCAGCGGCGCGAACCGGATCGACGTGCTCTGCACGGCGACCTCGGTGACGCCCGCCGCGCGGCAGGTGTGCCGGAACGCGGCGACGGCGAGCAGCCTCCGCACCGCCGCTGGCGGCTGGCCGTAGCGGTCGACGAGTTCTTCGCGCACCGCGTCGAGCCCGGCCTGGTCGGGCGCGGCCGCGATCTTGCGGTACGCCTCCAGCCGCAGTCGTTCGCCAGGGACGTAGTCGTGCGGGATGTGCGCGTCCACCGGGAGGTCGACCCGGACGTCGGCGAGTTCTTCCTCCTCCGCCGTGTCCGCACCCGCGTGACGGCGGAACGCGTCGACCGCTTCGCCGACGAGCCGCACGTACAGATCGAAACCGACGCCCGCGATATGCCCGGACTGCTCGGCGCCGAGGATGTTGCCCGCGCCGCGGATCTCGAGGTCCTTCATCGCGACGGCCATACCCGCGCCCAGTTCGGTGTTCTGCGCGATGGTCGCCAACCGGTCGTGCGCGGTCTCGGTGAGCGGTGCCTCCGGCGGATACAGGAAGTACGCGTACCCGCGCTCTCGCCCGCGCCCGACCCGGCCGCGCAGCTGGTGCAGCTGCGCGAGCCCCAGCAGGTCGCCTCGTTCCACGAGCAGCGTGTTCGCGTTCGAGATGTCCAGCCCGGTCTCGACGATCGTGGTGCAGACGAGCACGTCGTACTCGTTCTCCCAGAAGCCCTGGATGATCTTCTCGAGTTTGTCCTCGTTCATCTGCCCGTGCGCGGTGACGACACGCGCCTCCGGCACCAGCTCGCGAATGCGCTTCGCGGCCTTCTCGATCGAGGAAACCCTGTTGTGCACGTAGAAGACCTGGCCGTCGCGCAAGAGTTCGCGCCGGATCGCGGCGCCGACCTGTTTGTCGTCGTACGTGCCGACGTAGGTCAGGATCGGGTGCCTGTCCTCGGGCGGGGTCAGGATCGTGGACATCTCGCGGATCCCGGCGAGCGACATCTCCAGCGTCCGCGGGATCGGCGTTGCCGACATGGTCAGCACGTCGACGTGTGTCCGCAGCGCCTTGATGTGCTCCTTGTGCTCGACGCCGAACCGCTGTTCCTCGTCGACGATCACCAGGCCGAGGTCCTTGTACCGGACCCCGGTCTGCAGCAGGCGGTGCGTGCCGATCACGATGTCGACGTCGCCGGAGGACAGCTGTTCGAGAACCGCGTCGGATTCGGTCTTGTTCGTGAACCGCGAGAGCCCCCTGATCTTCACCGGGAACGAACCCATCCGTTCGGTGAAGGTGTTCAGGTGCTGCTGCGCGAGCAACGTCGTGGGCACGAGCACGGCGACCTGCTTGCCGTCCTGCACCGCCTTGAACGCCGCGCGCACCGCGATCTCGGTCTTGCCGTAGCCGACGTCACCGCAGATGACGCGGTCCATCGGGACGCCGCTTTCCATATCCGCCTTGACCTCGTCGATCGCGGCGAGCTGATCGTTGGTCTCGGTGAACGGGAAAGCGTCTTCCAGTTCGTTCTGCCACGGCGTGTCCTGCCCGAACGCGTGCCCTGGCGCGGACTGCCGCGCGGCGTAGAGCTGCACCAGTTCGGCGGCGATCTCCTTGACCGCCTTCTTGGCCTTGGCCTTGGTGTTCTTCCAGTCGGACCCGCCGAGCTTGTTCAGCGTCGGCAGCTCGCCGCCGACGTAGCGGGAGACCTCGTCGAGCTGGTCGGTCGGCACGAACAGCCGGTCCCCCGGATGCCCGCGTTTGGAGGAGGCGTACTCCAGCAGCAGGTACTCGCGGGTGGCGCCGGCGACGGTGCGCTGCACCATCTCGATGAACCGGCCGATGCCGTGCTGGTCGTGCACGACGTAATCGCCCGTTTTGAGGGCGAGCGGGTCGACGGCGTTGCGGCGCCGCGACGGCATCTTGGTACTGAAGTCCTTTGTGGACGTTCCGGCGCCGGAGCCGCGGCCGGTCAGATCCGATTCGGACAGCACGACGAGGGCTCGCTCCGGCGAGACGAAGCCGTCCGAAAGACCGCCACATGTCACCGTCACGACGCCGGGCGTCAGCGGACCGGTGATGCCTTCCGCGAGCGACGCGGGCACCTCTCCGGCAGAAAGCTGCTCGACGGCGCGGGCCGCGGTGCCGTGCCCGGCGACGACGAGGACCGCCGTCCCGCCCGCGGCCGTATGCGCGCGCAGATCGGTCGTCGCCCGCTCGACCTCGCCGCGGTAGTTCGGCGCGGCCTCGATCGAGACGCGGTAGACGTCGGGATCGTCGCTGGCCAGCTGCGTCAGCGTCCACCAGGGGCGCTTCGTCTCCTGAGCGTGCTTCGCGATCTCCGCGAGGTCCTGGTACGCCGACGCGCCGAGGTCGATCGGCGCCTGTCCGCCCGCGGCGGCCGTGGTCCAGGACGCTTCGAGGAACTCCTGCCCGGTGCGGACCAGGTCGGCCGCACGGGCGCGGATCTTCTCCGGATCGGCCAGCAGCACGTGCGTGCCCTGGGGCATCGCGTCGGTCAGCAGGTCCAGCTCGCCCTCGCACAGCACCGGGATGAGCGCCTCCATGCCCTCGACGGGGACCCCGCCGGAAAGCTTGGTGAGCATCTCGGTGAGCTGGGCATCCGCTTCGTACGTCGTCGCCAGCTCGGCGGCCTTCGCGCGAACCTGCTCGGTGAGCAGCAGCTCACGGCACGGCGGCGCGCTGACGTGCCGGATCTCCCCCGGCAGCGACCGCTGGTCGGACACCGCGAACGCGCGGATCTCGCTGACCTCGTCGCCCCAGAACTCGACGCGCACCGGATGCTGCGCCGTCGGCCCGAACAGGTCGAGGATGCCGCCGCGCACGGCGAACTCGCCGCGCTTCTCGACCATGTCCACCCGCGTGTAGGCGAGCTCGACCAGCCGTTCCAGCAGCCCTTCGAAACTCTGCTCCTCGCCGACCACCAGATCGATCGGCGCGAGCGAGCCGAGCCCTGGCGCCATGGGCTGGATGAGGCTGCGGACGGTCGCGACGACGACGCGCAGGTCGTCGGCCCCCGTCTTCAGGCGATGGAGCACCTCCAGCCGCCGCCCCACGGTGTCCGCCCGCGGGGACAGCCGCTCGTGCGGCAGCGTCTCCCAGGACGGGAAGTCGGCGACGGCGCCTTCGCCGAGGAACGACTTCAGCGAAGCGGTCAGCTCGTCGGCCTCGCGGCCGGTGGCGGTCACCGCGAGCACGGGGCGGCCGGCGCCCTCGTCCGCGGCGAGGGCGCCCGCGACCAGCTGGCGGGTGGCGATCGCGCCCTGGAGTTCGAGCACCGGGGCACCGGCCCGCTCCACGACCCCGCGAAGGGCCGGATCGGGAAGGATGGAATGAAGGAGTCCGGACAATGGAGCGTTTGTCACCGTCCCAGCCTACGTGGGGGCACCGACAGTCCGCCGCGCGATTACCTCGGCAGTGCGCCGGCCACCTTCGGGAGCTGCTCGTCGAACTCGGCCGGTTCCTGCGTCGCGACGCGGATCAGGACGTGTTCGGCCCCCGCGTCCTGGTATTCGCGCAACCTGTCGGCGACTTGCTCGGCGCTCCCGGCGATGTACACCTGGATCTTCTCGACGAAGTCCAGCGGAACGCCGTAATTCCGCTGTGCGTAGTCCTCCAGCCGCTCGCGGGCCCTGATCGGGTCATTCTCGATGAGCACCGTCGCGAACAACGCGGGTGTCACAGGGCGGACGGCCGTTTCGCGGATCTTCGCGAGGCCGTCGACGTAGTCCGCGACGTCGGGCGGATACGGCAACCAGCCGTCGTAGAGCCGTCCCGCGCGGTCCAGCGCGCCCGGCGTGAACGCGGCCAGCCACACCGGCGGGCCACCGGGACGGTGCGGCTCCGGGTACTCCGGAAGCGTGTCGTAGTGCAGGACCTCGCCGTGGAACGGGCCGCTCTTCCCGCTCCAGACGTGCCGCCACAACGCGACGATGTCGTCGAGCCGGGCACGGCGGCGTTCCCACGGAACGCGGGTGAACGCGAATTCGGGTTCGCTGCGGCCCGCGAACCCCGCGCCGACGCCGAGCGTGAGCCGGCCTCGGCTGAGCAGGTCGAGCGAGAGGATCGCGTTCGCGGAAAGGACCGGATCCCGCAACGCCGGGAGCAGCGCGGCGGTGCCGAGGGTGACCCGTTCCGTTCTGGCGGCGAACGCGCCGAGCAACGTCAACGGATCGATGGGCGCCTTCGCGAGGGTGTCGCCGACCCAGACCGAATCGAAACCGAGGCGTTCGGCTTCGACCGCGACGGCGACCATTTCCGGCGCGGTGCGCCCGGCGTCGAGGATGGGCCGATAGGTGG
Source organism: Amycolatopsis sp. lyj-108 (assembly GCF_046549005.1). Taxonomy (NCBI): domain Bacteria; kingdom Bacillati; phylum Actinomycetota; class Actinomycetes; order Pseudonocardiales; family Pseudonocardiaceae; genus Amycolatopsis; species Amycolatopsis sp. lyj-108. The sequence goes on from NZ_JAJPWQ010000008.1 coordinate 4,717, forward strand.
GGACGACCAGACCGAATTTCATGCCGGAAGCATCGCCGCGGCGGGGAATCGTCTCAATTCCTTCGAGGGAATGGCCGAGCCGCGCGCGACTCGGCCAAGATGACGACCATGGTTTCCGGATTCGGCCCCGCGCTCCGGGCCTGGCGCGAGCGGCGGCGGTTGTCCCAGCTGGAACTGGCGTTACGGGCCGGGACCACCCAGCGGCACGTGAGTTTCCTGGAGGGCGGCCGGTCGATCCCCGGCCGCGGCCTGGTGCTGCGCGTCGCCGAATCGCTCGAACTCCCGCTCCGGGAACGCAACGGCCTGCTGCTCGCGGCCGGCTTCGCGCCCGGTTTCCCCGAAACGGAACTGGACGATCCCAGGTTGAAGCCGGTCCTCGACGGCATGCGGCGGCTGCTCGACGGGCACCGGCCGTATCCGGCCATCGTGGTCGACCGCTACGGCGTGCTCGTCGCCCGCAACGACGCGCTCGATCTGCTCTTCGAGGACGTCGCGCCGGAGCTGCTGGAGGAACCGGTCAACACCCTGCGGCTCGCGCTCCATCCGAAGGGGATGGCGCCGCGGGTGCTGAACCTCGCGGATTGGGCGCGGCACATCCTGGAACGGCTGACGCAGGAGATCGCGCACGCGCCCGACGAGCGGCTCACCGCGCTGCTGGCCGAACTCGAAAGTTACGTTCCGGAGCCGGGACCGCCAGGGCCCGATCACCTCGGATTCGCGGTGCCGATGCGCCTGTCCACTTCGGCGGGCGAACTGCGCCTGATCACCGCCATCACGACGTTCGCGACCGCGGCCGACGTCACGGTGTCGGAATTGAAACTGGAGACGTTCCTTCCCGCCGACGCCGAAACCGCCGCGATCCTGACGCGCTGACCGGCAGCGCCGCGCGGTGCACGAACGCGGGCGGCAGGTTCGGCCAGACGACCGGCGACCGCCCGGTCACCGCGAACCGGTCACGCAGCGCGGCGGCGAATCGCCTGCCCGGCGGTGCCCACGCCGCGTGCGCGTAGGCGAAGGTCGTGAACCGCCCGTTCGGGACCAGGATCCCGGTCACCTGGTCGAGGATCCGTTCCTGCCGTTCCGCCGTCATGACCGTCCACGGCAGACCGGAAACCACGACGTCGGCGGCGTCGCGCACGTATTCGTCCAAGTTCTCGGCGGTCCCCTGGACGATCTCGACCTCCGGATACCGCTCCCGCAGGTTCCCGGCGAGCCGGGGATTGATCTCGACGGCGACCAGCCGGGCGCCCGGCGGCAGCCGGCGGAGGACCGCCCCGGTGAACACGCCCGTACCGGGCCCCAGTTCGACGACGAGCCGGGCGTTTTCCAGCCCGAGGCCCGTCGTCATGGCTTCGGCCAGCTTCGGGGAGCTGGCCGCGACGGCCCCGGTGAGCATCGGATGGCGGAGGAATTCCCTGGTGATCGACATGATCCCGACGCTAGGAACGGGTTCCGTGGCCCCGCGTCGGCCGCGACGTCCGGTCCCGTCCTACCGCGGGAGGACGCCGGGGGTACCCCAGGACGACGCGCTCGGCCGCCCGCCGCGGTTACGTTCGGGACGTGCTCAGGCTGTCCGAGCGGATCCGCGCCCACCCCTGGGTGACCGACCTGCCGCTCTTCGCGTGGTTCGTCTTCCTCGTGCCGACGGGGTCGTCGCCGGTCCCCAAGGCGATCCTGCTCGTGCCGTACCTCTTCCTCGTGCCGCTTCTCTGGCGGCGGCGTCATCCCGAGATCGTCGCGGTGCTGATCGTCACGGGCGTGACCGCGCAGTACCTCGTGGCGTTCTGGGCATACGACCGCGGCCGCGGCGAACTGGCGATGGCCGTCGCGCTGTACACGCTGGTCCGCGCGGGCAACCGCCGGTTCGCCGCGGTGATCGCCGTCGTCATCGTCTCCCTCGACGTCGGCTGGGGCCTCACCTGGGGAGCCACCACCGAACAGGGACCGGAGGTTGCGATCTTCGCGACGATCCCGCTGCACGTCGCGGCCTGGGCCCTCGGTGAATTCTTCCGCGCGCGCCAACGTCTTTCGGACGAGGAGGCGGTGAAGGCGGAGCTGGCCGCCTCCGAGCAGGACGCCCGCGCGCGGGCCGCGGTCGCCGAAGAGCGCACCCGCATCGCACGGGAACTGCACGACGTCCTCGCGCACAGCGTGAGTGTCATCGTGCTCAATGCCGAAGGCGCGAAACTCATGCGCCACAAGGATCCCGAAGCGGTCGACCGCACGCTCGACACGATCGGCAAAGCGGGTCGCGACGCGCTGGCCGAATTGCGCCGGCTCCTGGAAGTCCTCCATGCGGGCGAAACCGCTCGAAGTCCTCAACCCGCCGTCGCGGAACTTCGTGAACTGGTCGAGCAGGTGAGCGCGACGGGCCGCGAAGTCGGCCTCCGGGTTACCGGTGACGCCGGCGGGCTGCCGCCCAGCGCCGCGCTCCAGGCGTATCGGATAGTCCAGGAAGCACTGACGAACATGATCAAACACGCGCCCGGCGACGCGAGCGGAACCGTCGAAATCGATTTCAGCGGGGAAGGCCCGCGCCGGGACGTCCGGATCGAGGTGACGAACACCGGCGGTTCCGATCCGCCCGCGCCGCGGCTGCCGTCTTCGGGGCGGGGCCTGGCGGGGATGGCGCAGCGGGTCGAGATGTTCCACGGGACACTCGACACCGGGCCGACCCGGGACGGCGGTTACCGGGTGGCCGCGAGTCTGGTGGTGGAGGCGGGATGACATCCGCGGTGAAGGTGCTGATCTGCGACGACCAGGAACTGGTCCGCGTCGGGATGGGCATGATCGTCACGAGCCAGGAGGACCTGACCGTCGCGGGCGAGGCCGCCAACGGGGCCGAGGCGGTGGAAACCGCCCTGAAACTGCGGCCCGACCTGGTCCTGATGGACGTCCGGATGCCGGTCCTCGACGGTGTCGCGGCGACGGAGCGGATCTGCGCGGCTCTGCCAGGGACGAGGGTCCTGATGATCACCACCTTCGACCTCGACGAATACGCGTACGCGGCGTTGCGTGCCGGCGCCAGCGGATTCCTGGTCAAGGACGCTCCGGCCGAAGAAATCCTCGTCGCGATCCGGGGTGTGCTTCGCGGGGATTCGATGGTCTCGCCTTCGGTCACGAAACGCCTGCTGGACCGCTATCTGGACGCTGCCCTCGACGGCGGCGAAAGCAAGCGACTGGAGAAGCTGACCGAACGCGAGAAGGACGTCCTCGCGCTCATCGCGCGCGGGCTGACGAACAGCGAAATCGCGTCGAAGCTCTATATCGGCGAGACGACGGTGAAAACCCACGTCGGCCGGATTCTCGCGAAACTCTCCCTGCGCGACCGGGTGCACGCGGTCGTGTTCGCCTACGAAAGCGGTTTGGTGCGCGCGGGCGGTTGAGCACGGTGGCATGCTGATGTCATGCGCACAACCGCCGTCGTCGCGTTCGCGTCCCTGTCCTTGCTGGTCACAGCCTGTTCCGGGGCGTCGAGCGAACCGGTGCAGAGCGCCCCGCCGGTCACCTCGAAGCCCGCCGTGACGTCGCTGAAGGTCGAGCAGGTGACGGCCGGGCTCGAACACGGCTGGGACGTCGGCTTCCTGCCGGACGGGAAGATCCTCGTCACCCAGCGCCCCGGGAAGCTGGCACTGGTCGACGGCGGCACGAAGCGCGACGTCACCGCCGACTTCTCCGACGTCCACGTACGCGGCGAAGGCGGTCTGATGGGGATGGTGATCAGCAAGGACTTCGCGACTTCGCGCGAATTCATCACCTGCCAGACCCACAAGGAAGGCGACAAGGCCGTCGACATCCGGCTGGTCACCTGGCGGCTTTCCGACGACGGCGCGAGCGCCACGAAGGTCAAGGACCTGCTGACCGGGCTGCCGGTGAACTCCAGCGGCAGGCATTCGGGCTGCCGTCCCGCGTTCGGAGCGGACGGCGCGCTGCTCGTCGGCACCGGCGACACGGCCCGCCCGCAGCACCCGCAGGACCGGACGAGTCTCGGCGGCAAAGTGCTGCGAATCGACGCGAAGACCGGGAACGCGTTGCCGGACAACCCGTTCATCTCGTCGGCGAATCCGAACGAGCAGCGCGTGTTCACCTTCGGGCACCGCAACGTCCAGGGCGTCACGGTGCGGCCGGGCTCCGGTCAGGTGTTCACCGCCGAGCACGGGCCGACCATCGACGACGAGGTCAACCTGGAACGCGCGGGCGCGAATTACGGCTGGGACCCGTCGAAGGGCGGCACCGAGACCAGCTACGACGAGAGCGTGCCGATGACCGACAAGCAACGCTTCCCGGACGCCGTCAGTCCTTTGTGGACGACCGGCGAGATCACCGAAGCCATCTGCGGCGCGGAATTCCTCACCGGATCGCAGTGGGGCCCGCTCGAAGGCTCGCTCGCCGTGACCGCGTTGAAGGGGCAGAAGCTCCTGCTGTTCCGCCTCGACGACACCGGCAAGGTCACCGAAGTGACGCTGCCGCCGGAGTTCGACGACAAGTTCGGCAGGCTCCGCGCCGTTCGCAGCGGCCCGGACGGCGCGCTCTACATCACCACTTCGGAAGGTGAGGACGACAAGCTGCTCCGCGTCACCCCTGGCGCCTAGGCCGTGTCCTGCAAGTCATGTTCGCGGTGATCCCCCGCGGTCCGAATTCCCTTGCCACGTCGACGTTCGACGCTTCCAGCGCGGCCTTGGCGGCACCGTAGGAACCAGCTCCGGTGTGGACGACGATGGAGCCGATGGTGACGATCCGCGCGCCGTCGGCGAACGTTTCCCGCAGGGCGCGGGTGACCAGTACGGCACTGAGCACGTTCGCGTCGAGATTGGCCTGCCAGTTCGCGGCGAACGCTTTCAGGTCTCCGGCCGTCCCGTTCCGCCGCCGGTGACCACGATTTCCCTGTGCTCTCCCATATCTCCAGCAGAGGGACACTAGGCTTGCCCGCATGACGAAGATCGACCCGGCGACGACCGCGCTCGTCCTGATCGACCTCCAGACGCGGATCGTCGCACTCGAGACTGTCCCGATCGAAGGCACCGAAGTCGTGTCGAACGCCGTCCTGCTGCGAGACGCCTTCAGCGCGGCCGGCTCACCGATCGTCCACGTGCGGGCGCACCGGCCGGGCGTCGACGAGCAGCCGCCCGGCAGTGAACTGGTCGCCGAGCTGACGCCTCGCGAAGGCGAGCACCTGATCACGAAACACACGATCGGCGCGTTCTACCGCACCGGACTCGACGAACTCCTGCACGGACTCGGCGTGAAGACGCTGGTGCTCGCCGGGATCGCCACGGAGTACGGCGTCGAATCGACGCTGCGCGCCGCGATCGACCACGCCTACGAGACCGTCGCCGTTTCGGACGCGATGGCCGGGATCGCCGCGATCTCCCACGAATCCGCGCTCACGAAGGTGTTCCCGCGGCTGGGCGAAGTGCTCACGACCGCCGAAACCGCCGCGGCACTGGGCTGAACCATGATCGACAAGATCGCTTGGCTGTACCTGCGGGACGGCCGGATCCTGACCGCCCGCTCGCGCGGCAAGTCCGTGTTCTACCTGCCCGGCGGCAAACGCGAACCCGGGGAAAGCGACGCCGAGACGCTGGCCCGGGAGATCCGCGAGGAACTGACCGTCGAGATCGATCCGGCGAGCATCGCGCCCGCCGGAGTCTTCGAAGCGCAGGCCGATGGCCACGCGTCCGGCCTCGTGGTCCGGACGACCTGCTACACGGCCGAATTCAGCGGAACGCTCGCGGCCGGCAGCGAGATCGAGGAACTCGCGTGGCTGGACCACGAAGACAGGGACCGGCTCTCCGCGGTGGGCAAGATCATCTTCGACCACCTGCGGGAGACCGGCCTCCTGCGCTGACGACCGCTACTTGAGCTTGTCCAGGCACAGCACCCGCGACTGCGGGAGCCCGCCGGCGCCGGCCCGCTGCCATGCGATCTTCTCGTCGGTCGACGGCACCTGGGTGCACACGGTGCTGTCGTCGACGAGGATCGCCGTGCTCTTCTCGATGGCGAGGACCTTGTAGGCGGCGTTCGCGCAGTCCACCTTCGTGAGCTTCTTCGCCTCGACCACGTCGGCGGGGAGGCAGTCACCGACGACCGGCGCCCGCTCACCCGGGTTCTTCAGATCTTCGAGGCACAGCAGGGTGCCGTCACTGCTGCCCTTCTTCCCCTGGAAGAAGTACGCGTCGGTCGTCGGATAGTCGTCGCATTCGGATCCGCCCGAGAGCTTGAGCCCGATTTCGGACTTTCCGTCCTGTTTGCCGACGACCTTGAAGTTCGCTTCCGGCGTTCCGCATTCGGATTTCTCGACGCTGTCCGCGTTGCTGACATCGCCTTTGAGGCAAGCGCCGACCTCGGTGCTCGACGCCGTGAACGGATTCGCGACGAAGAACGCGATCAAGGCGATGACGCCGAAGATGCCCAGCCGGATGACCGGTTTGAGCCAGGTTCTTTTCTTCGGCTCCAGCTGCTCCACGGCAGGCGCGGGATAGTTTTCCACGGTGCTTCCCCCAGTCGGATTATCTCTGTGGGGGACGTAGCGCTCATCGCCGGGAAAACGTTACGGCCGCGCGACGCAGGTCTCAGTACAGCCGCAGCTTCGGTTTGTGTTCCAAATTGGACAGACCGTTCCAGGCGAGGTTGACCAGATGTGCGGCGACCTCGTCCCGCTTCGGCTTCCGGGCGTCGAGCCACCATTGCCCGGTCAACGCGACCATGCCGACGAGCGCCTGCGCGTACAGCGCGGCCAGCTTCTCGTCGTAACCCCGCGCGGCGAACTGCTGCGCGAGGATGTGCTCGACCTGGCTGGCGATGTCGTTCAGCACCGTGGAAAACGTGCCCGTCGAACTCGCGACCGGCGAATCCCGGACGAGGATGCGAAAGCCGTCGTGCGAGTCTTCGACATAGGAGAGCAACGCGATCGCCGCCTGCTCCAGCATCACCCTCGGGTGCCCGCCGTGGAGTGTGGAGACCATCCGGTCGAGCAGCAGCTGGGTCTCGCGGTCGACGACGACGGCGTAGATGCCTTCCTTGCCGCCGAAATGCTCGTACACCACCGGTTTGGAGACGTTCGCGCGGTGCGCGATTTCCTCGATGGACGTGCCTTCGAAACCCTTCTCCGCGAAAAGGGCCCTGGCGACGTTGAGCAACTGCTGCCTGCGCTCGGTCCCCGTCATCCGCACCCGGGCCACCGGGGCGACAGGACGCGCCCCGGTGACCGCTTCACGTTTGGTCCGCCTTCTCCCCGCCATCGCAGAAGACTAACGCGACCTCGCTATTTGCTTTCAGTGGCGATGCGCGCGAGGCGCTGCGGGGTCGGCCAGCGCACGTCATAGGCCCAGCCGAACTTCTCGAAGATCCAAATGAGCCGCGCGGAAATGTCGATCTGGCCGCGCTGCACACCGTGCCGTGCCGAGGTCGGGTCGGCGTGGTGCAGGTTGTGCCACGACTCGCCGAAGGAGAAGATCGCCAGCGGCCAGAAGTTGGCCGACTTGTCACGGGCGGCGAACGGACGCTCGCCGATCATGTGGCAGACCGAGTTCACCGACCAGGTCACGTGGTGCAGCACGCAGACGCGCACCAGACCGGCCCAGAAGAACGCGGTCACCGCGCCCCAGAACGACCAGGTGATCAGTCCACCGAGGATCGCGGGCAGCACCAGGGTGAGCAGGCTCCACAGCCAGAACAGGTCGTCGACCTTCTTGATGGCCGGATCCTTCACCAGGTCCGGCGCGAAGCGCTCCGCGTTGGTCTGGTCGCGGTCGAACAGCCAGCCCATGTGCGCGTGCCAGAAACCCTTGGCGATGGCGACCGGTGTCGTCCCGAACAGCCACGGCGAATGCGGGTCGCCGTCGCGGTCGGAGAAGGCGTGGTGGCGTCGGTGGTCGGCGACCCAGGTGATCACGGGGCCCTGGACGGCCATGCTGCCGGCGATCGCCATCGCGACGCGCAGCCACGGCTTGGCCTTGAACGAGCCGTGCGTGAAGTAGCGGTGATACGAAACGGTGATACCGAGTCCGCTGATCGCGTAGAAGACCACGAAGAGGCCGACGTCGACCCAGGTCAGTCCCCAGCCCCAGGCGAACGGGACGGCCGCGAGCAGTGCGGCGAGCGGGAAGATGACCCCGAGGTAGACCGAGAGCTGAACGCCGCTCGATCGATGTCCTTCGATTACCGGCTTGGGGCCCTTCGCGGGCTTCTGGGAACGGTCCAGGGTAGCCGTCATGCAGTCACTTCTTTTCTATGCGCAACCCTCTAGGTTTTCCCTAAGGGTGACCTTACCTACGATGCCGTAAGTTACGGTACAGGAGGTTTCGTCCCCTGTGGAGTGCCCGCGAAGGTGAGGCAACCCCCGGGCGCACGCGGGCGTCTCCGGCATGGCTATCCTGACCAGGATCGATCCGCCGTAGTGTAATCGGCAGCACTTCAGATTTTGGTTCTGACAGTTCAGGTTCGAATCCTGGCGGCGGAGCAGACGAACAGATGACCAGCGGCGTTTTCAACGGTGGGGGTGTGTGCGGCTGACCGAGGACGCGACGACCAGCAGCAGGCGGCCGGCGCTTGCGGAGATGTCCGACGCCTGGCTTCATGGTCGCGCGCGCGAACTCGGGGCGGCCATCCAGCGCGTCGGCTTCACCGAACAGCTGGACATCATCACCAGCCTCGACGAACTCCTCGACGAGACACAGCGCCGCGGCGAACCTCTCCTGGTCGCCCAGCTACTGCGCTACTCGGCGGCCGCCAGGCTGGTCACCCGTGGTCTCGCCGCCGAAGCCGAACCCAGGCTCGACGAGATGCTCGCGCACACCAGAAGGCACGGTCTCGCGCTGATGCGCGCCGACGCGCACGCGATGCGCGGCCGCCGCCTGGTGATCGCCAAACAGGAGGACGCCGCCCTCACCGAGATCGCCAGGGCGCTCGCCATCCTCGACGACTCCGCCGTCCCGGACCGCCAGATCGGCAGGCGCAACTGGGATCGGATGCTGTCCACGACCCTCGTCGACTGCTGGCTGGTGCTGAACCAGCTGGGCGTCTACGAGGCGGCCGAGGAGGCCATCGCCCGCGCCGCGCAGGCGATCCGCGACAGCGCGAGCCCGCACGAGATCGCGCTCCAGCTGATCAACCGGGTCAAGATGCTGCTGGGCTGGGGCCTGCGGCTCGAACGCATCGAGCGCTATGACGAGGGAGCGGACAAGTTCCGCACCGCGGCGTCGATGGCACAGGCGGCCGAAGGCCCGTTCACCGAGTCACTGTTCCCGCGCAAGGCCGGGGTGCCCGCGATCGACCAGGTCGGCGTACTCGCCGCGGCGGCCGCGCTGGCGTCACCCGATTCATCCCATATCGACCGGCTGAGCTCGCTGCTGCATCCGGAACTGGTGTTCCCGCACGAACGCGAGATCATCGCCATCGCGCTGGCCCGCTGCCTGGACAATGAGGGCCGCCGCGAAGACGCGCTGCAGGTACTCAAAGACGTTCGCGAGGACAACGAGGACGGCTCGCTGCCGTCGATGCGGTTGAACCTCGCCCGCGAGCTGGCCAGGCTCGACACCACCCCGGACTACGCGTCCGGGGCGAGCCAGTCGCTGATCGACTACGCGACCATCCTGGAAACGGAGATGTGGTCGCTGCGGGAATCGCAGATCGCCACGCTCAACGCGCGCCGGGAACACGAACGCCTGTCCGCCGAGCACGGCGCGATCACCCAGCAGGCGTTGCAGGACCCGCTCACCGGGCTGCCGAACCGGCGCGCGCTCGACGAAAAACTGCGTTCGCTGGCGTCGTCCGCCGACGCCCAGCCGCTCGCGGTCGCGCTGGTCGACCTCGACGGCTTCAAGGACGTCAACGACAAGCAGTCGCACGCCGAGGGCGACAACGTGCTCCGTGTCATCGCGAGCACGCTGCGCGACGCCCTGCGCGGCGACGATGTGGTCGCCCGCTACGGCGGAGACGAGTTCATCGTGCTTCTACCTGGGGCTCCGGCGTCGGCGGCGAAGCAGGCGCTCGGTCGTTCTGTGAATGCCGTCGCATCTCTGCCGCACCATCTTTCGCACGGCGTCACCCTCTCCGTCGGGCTCGTTTCCCTTCGCCCGCAGGAGCGGGCCGAACAGGTCCTCGCCCGCGCCGACGCGGCCATGTACCAGGCGAAACGCGGCGGCGGGAACCAGGTTTCGTCGGTGAACTCGATGGCCATCGATCCGGCGACCGGATGGCCCGGTGAGGATGCTCCGACCGACCCCGCGTGGGACGCCGAGCAGCCCACGTAGGATCAATGCCCGACAACCACCGTTGGTGAAATGTTGGGAGTGCCGTGACCGGCCCGCTGAGCACGTTGATCCTCGCCGCGGGTGAGGGCACCCGCATGCGCTCGTCCACCCCGAAGGTGCTGCACCCGATCGCCGGCCGCCCCCTGGTCGAGCACGCGGTCCGGGCCGCCGCGGGACTGAGCCCGGACCATCTGGTCGTGGTCATCGGCCACGGTCGCGACTCGGTCGGCGCGCGGCTGGCGAAGGTCGGCGAGGCCCTCGGCCGCGAGGTCGTCACGGCCGTCCAGGAGGAACAGAAGGGCACCGGGCACGCCGTCTCGTGCGCGCTCTCCGCACTGCCCGCCGGACTGACCGGCACCGTCGTCGTCAGCTACGGCGACGTCCCGCTGCTCGACACCGAAACGCTGTCTTCCCTGGTCGCGGAGCACACCTCCACCGGAAACGCGGTCACCGTGCTGACCGCGGTCGTCGAGAACCCGACCGGCTACGGCCGGATCGTCCGCGACGAGAACGGCGTCGTCACCTCGATCGTCGAGCAGAAGGACGCCACCCCCGAACAGCACGAAATCGCCGAAATCAATTCCGGCGTTTACGCCTTCGACGCCTCGATCCTGGTCGACGGGCTTTCGAGGCTTTCGACGGACAACGCGCAGGGCGAGCTCTACCTCACCGACGTCCTCGGCATCGCCCGCGGCGACGGCAAGGGCGTCGGCGCGCTGGTCATCGACGACCCGTGGGTGACCGAAGGCGTCAACGACCGCGTGCAGCTCTCCGTCCTCGGCGCCGAACTGAACCGCCGGATCGTCCGCGGCTGGCAGCGGGCGGGCGTCACCGTCGTCGACCCGGCGAGCACTTGGATCGACGCGGGCGTGACCCTGTCGCGCGACGTCGTCATCGAGCCCGGCGTGCAGCTGAAGGGCTCGACGTCGGTCGGCGAGGGCGCGCAGATCGGCCCGGACAGCACCCTGGAGAACGTGTCCGTCGGCGCGGGGGCGTCGGTCGTGCGGACGCACGGTTCCGATTCGGAATTGGGCGACGGCGTGAAGGTCGGCCCGTTCACCTACCTGCGTCCCGGATCCAAACTGGGGAGCAAGGGCAAACTCGGCGCGTTCGTCGAAACGAAGAACGCCGACATCGGCGCCGGGACGAAGGTTCCGCACCTGACCTACGTCGGCGACGCGACCATCGGCGAGAACAGCAACATCGGGTGTTCCAGTGTCTTCGTCAACTACGACGGCGTGAACAAGCACCACACCACGATCGGCTCCCATGTGCGGCTAGGCGCGGACAACACGTTCGTCGCCCCGGTGACCATCGGCGACGGCGCCTACAGTGGGGCAGGCACCGTGATCAGGCAAGATGTGCCCCCTGGCGCGCTCGCCGTGTCCACCGGGCCGCAGCGCAACATCGAAGACTGGGTGTCCCGGCGCAGGCCGGGCACACCCGCGGCGGAAGCAGCTTCCGCCGCGAAGCAGGACACCACCGCCGTGTCCGATTCGAATAAGGGAAACGACGGGGAGTCGCCAGCATGAGCTCGAAGTCCGGTACACCGAAGAAGAACCTGATGCTCTTCTCCGGGCGCGCACACCCGGAACTCGCGGAGGAGGTCGCCAAGCACCTCAACGTGTCGGTCGTTCCGCAGACCGCGCACAACTTCGCCAACGGGGAGATCTTCGTCCGGTTCAACGAATCGGTGCGCGGGACCGACGCGTTCGTGATCCAGAGCCACCCGGCACCCATCAACGAGTGGGTGATGGAGCAGCTGATCATGGTGGACGCCCTCAAGCGCGCGAGCGCCAAGCGGATCACCGTGATCATGCCGTTCTACCCGTACGCGCGGCAGGACAAGAAGCACAAGGGCCGCGAGCCGATCTCCGCGCGCCTGATCGCGGACCTGTTCAAGACCGCGGGTGCCGACCGGATCATGACGGTCGACCTGCACACCGCGCAGATCCAGGGTTTCTTCGACGGCCCCGTCGACCACCTGCTCGCGCAGAACGTGCTGGCCGCGCACATCAACAAGACCTACCAGGACGAGAACATCACCGTCGTCTCGCCGGACTCGGGCCGGGTGCGGCTCGCCGAGAAGTGGGCGGCTCAGCTGGGTGACCGGCCGATCGCCTTCATCCACAAGACCCGCGACCCGGACAAGCCGAACCAGGCCGTCGCCAACCGCGTCGTCGGCAAGGTCCGCGGTCAGCTGTGCGTGCTGATCGACGACATGATCGACACCGGCGGCACGATCGTGAAGGCCACCGAGGCCCTGCTCGACGAAGGCGCGGCCGACGTCGTCATCGCCTCGACCCACGGCATCCTGTCCGACCCCGCCACCGAGCGGCTGTCGAACTGCAAGGCGCGCGAGGTGATCGTCACCAACACGCTGCCGATCCCGGAGGAGAAGCGGTTCCCGGGCCTGACCGTGCTGTCCATCGCGCCGCTGCTGGCACAGGCCATCCAGCAGGTCTTCGAAGACGGATCGGTCACGTCCCTCTTCGACGGCAACGCCTGACCCATCGCAGCAAGGGACCTTTGCTATCGCTCTCTTCCGGAGAGTGACAGCAAAGGTCCCTTGCTTCGTTTTCGGCTCCTCGCGAAACGGGGCGCGCCCGGACACCCGGCGTGACTAGGTTGCGGTTCATGGGGAAATTCAAATTCGGCGTGAACCTGTGGGGCGCCGAGAACCGCGAAGACTGGGTCGCGAAGTGCCGTCGCGTCGAGGCCCTCGGACTCGACGTCATCTCCGTGCCCGATCATCTCGGGCCGGGACGGAACGCGCCTTTCCCGGCGCTGACCATGGCCGCCGCCGTGACCCAACGGCCACGCGTCGGCACTCTCGTCACCAACATGGCCTTCTACAACGCTGCGCTCTTCGCACGCGAAGTCGTCACGACGGTGAAGATGACGGGCGGCAGGCTGGATCTCGGCCTCGGCTCCGGCCACATGAAATCGGAATTCGACAGTGCCGGCCTGCCGTGGATCCCGGCCAAGGAACGGATCGAGCACCTCGCCGAAAGCCTGGATCACCTGCGCGAACACTTCGCCGGCGAAGGGGTCACGCCCCCGCCGCTGCTCCTCGCGGGCAACAGCGACGGCGTGCTCTCCCTCGCCGCCCGCGAAGCCGATATCGCCGGCTTCGCGGGCCTTCGTCAAGCGCCGGGAAAGCCGCCGGGCACCTTCCGTCTCGACGACGCCGATCGCATGGACGAACGCGTCGCCTTCTTCCGCTCACACGCGAACGGCCGGACTCCCGAACTGAACATGCTCGTCCAGCGGGTCGTGATCACGGACGACCGGCGCGCGGCCGCCGAGGCCTGGCGTGAAGAGGTCAAAGACCAGGACGGCCTCGACGTCGACACTCTCCTCGAAACACCTCAGTTGCTTTTCGGCACCGTCGCCGAGATCGTCCGGCAGCTCCAGGAGCGTCGCGAGCGGTACGGCTTCTCCTACATCACGGTGTTCGAGCCGATGCTGGAAACGTTCGCGCCGGTCGTGAAGGAACTGTCCGGTCAGTAAGCGACGCAGAAACGCTGACGGCGGTGTTCCGGCTTGTCGATCTCGTCGACGAACGCGATCGCGTAGTCGGCACCGCCGATCTTCGAACCGCCGTTCTCGTCGGTGAGGAGCACGTCGCCGCCGAGCCGGAACTCACCGGTCCGCTCGCCCTCGGCCCACGCGCCGAACTCCGCGGCCGGGCTGACGTAGAACCAGTCGACATCCTCGGGAAGCTTCCGGAACGCTTCCAGCACCTCGGCGTGTGCCCCGGCTTCACCCTTGTACTCGTCCGGGAACTCGGGGGTGTCGATCAGTCGCGGCCCGCCCTCGGCCACGTGCAGGCTGCCCGCTCCGCCGACAACGCCGATCCGCGCGCCGTTGTCCTTCGCGACCTGGGCGATCGAGGGCACCGCGTCGAGCAGGCCGCTCTGCCCGTGCACCGCGATGACCAGGACATCGGCGCCCTTGGCGACATCGGCGAGGAAGGCCTCGTCGTACAGCGACCCCGCCCGGGTCCCCTCACCTTCGGCGTTCCTCGACACCGCCAGGACCTCGTGACCGCGGCTGCGAGCCTCCTCGGCGATCTTCCCGCCCGCGTATCCGGTTCCTCCGAAAACAACCAACTTCGCCATTCGCGTTTCTCCCTTTTCATCGGCGACCACGCCGATGTTAAGAACGCGAGTTCGGCTACTTCAACGTATGCAACGCACCCCGAGGTGAGTGTGCAGGTCAGCCACCCAGCGTGGCGAACTCGGACTTGAGCTTTTCGCGAACGCCGTTGACGTCGACCGGGACCCGGACTTCGCCGCGGGCCGACGGCTTCGCCTGGACCTGGTAGCTGGCGTTCCGATTCGGCAGCTTGAACTTGACCTCGCAGGTCATGCTCGTCGTGGTGTCCGGTGCCGCGTCGGCGGCCGCCGTGCAGGACTGCGCGCCGAGGGACTGCGCGGTGAAGTCGACGGTCAGCGTCAGGTGCACGGGCGTCCCGCTCACGCCGCCGATGACGGTGTTGGCGACGTCGATGGTCGCCCGGCAGCTTCCGACGAAGTCCGTGCAGTCCAGCTTGTCGTTGACGACGCTGACGTTGACCTGGCTGAGCGCGTCGAACGGCTGCCCGATCCCGCCGACCGCGGCGTCCAGATCGGTCTGGAGTTTTTTGAGCGTGTCCCCCGCGAGCGGCTCGACCCGCATCTCGGCACCGAGCGTCTTACCGCCCGCCGCCGCGACGAGGGAAGGCGCGAAACTGACGACGCGGTGCGGCGCCGCTGCGGTCACCCGCAGTGCCCCGAGCCCGCTCCCGACGTCGTAGACCTCGGTCCCGTCCGGCAACTTCGACCGGACCGGATCGGTCAGCGGGTTCATCCCGGCCACCGCGGTCCGGAGTGTCGACGCGGCCTTGCGCGGGTTGAGCACCTCGACGGCGTTCACCGGCAGGTCCGAGCTGTCCGTGCGCACCCAGCCGGTGCCGTACAGGTCGCTGTTGCCGAGCCCGTGCGCCTTCCAGTACTCAGGGGTCGCCGAGACGTACAGCTGCTTGTCCGCCGAGATGACCTGAATGGCCTTGCCGTCGACCGGAAGCGCACCGTGCGCGCTTCCGTTACGAGTGATCCGGAACTGCAGTTCGGAAGGTTGACCCGAAGCATCCTTGATTGTCGACTTGTAGACAACGGCCGGTGCCTGTTCGAGTGCCTTCAGCGCGCTCTCGACAGCGCCGCGCTGCTCGGCACGCCGGTCCACCCGCTGTTGCTCGGCCGGCGAGATCCCCGCCGCGCCGTCGATCGCGACGTCGCAACCGGCCACGAGGCAGCACAGGGCGACGATCGCGCCGATCCTCGACCGTCGTGCCGGCATACCGCCCCCTTTGTTCTCAAGTGCGAGGAGATCACACCTTAGAAAAGGGGTCACGCACCACCGCATCCGCGGGTTCCCGAAGCAGCTGTCACCGAGTTGTCACCTGAACGAGCCACCCGGCGGGACCCCCACACGACCGGTTGGTCTACACTTTCCCGGTCTCGGCGAGGCGGGTTCCGTGAGCACCTGGTGCCCGACGTGATCGACGCGGCGGCTTGAGTGGCCACACGCGGTCGAGCACGCCTGTGGAATTCGCCGCCGAACACCAGAACCGCCCCGAACCATCCCCACCTCAGCATGATTTCGCTGAACATGTTGGTGAATTGAAGGAGTGCTACACCGTGTCCGAGGTACGCCTGTCCGTCGAGCCCCGCACCGAATTCGGCAAGGGTGCCGCGCGCCGTACGCGTCGCGCCGGCAAGATCCCCGCGGTGCTGTACGGGCACGGCTCGGAACCGCGCCACTACGCCCTGCCCGCCATCGAGTTCGCCCGCGTCGTGCGTGAGAACGGCAGCAACGCCGTCATCACCCTCGACCTCGAGGGCAAGAGCGAGCTGGCGCTGACGAAGACCATCGTCGTCCACCCGCTGAAGAACTACATCGAGCACGTCGACCTGCTGGTCGTCATCCGAGGCGAGAAGGTCACCGTCGACATCCCCGTCGTCGTCACCGGCACCCCCGGCCCTGGCACCCTGGTCACCACCGACCTCGACGCCATCCAGATCGAGGTCGAGGCGCTGCACATCCCCGAGCAGGTCGAGGTCTCGGTCGAGGGCGTCGTCGCCGGCACCCAGATCAACGCCTCGGACGTCGTCCTGCCGAAGGGCGCCTCGCTGGTCACCGACCCCGATGCGCTGGTCGTCGCCGTGAACGAGTCGCCGTCCGAGTCCGCGCTCGAGGGCGACGAGGGCGCCGGCGAGGCGGCCGAGACCTCCTCCGAGGACGCCGAATAAAGTCACTGGTGTGACCGAAGCAGTACTTCCCGGGGCCGGCGAGCAGATCCTGCTCGCCGGCCTTGGCAATCCCGGCCCCCAATACGCGGGCAACAGGCACAACGTCGGCTTCATGGTGCTCGACGAGCTCGCCCACCGCGTCGGCGGCAAGTTCAAGGCCCACAAGAGCGGCGCCGAAGTCCTCGAAGGCAGGCTCGCCGGGCAGCGAGTGGTCCTGGCCAAGCCGCGCACGTACATGAACCTCTCGGGCGGCTCTGTCGTGGGCGCGGCCCGGTTCTACAAGATCCCCCCGGCCGGTGTCGTGGTCGTTCACGACGAGCTGGACGTCGACTTCGGTGCGCTCAAGATGAAACTGGGCGGCGGCGACAACGGTCACAACGGTCTCCGCTCGATCACCAAATCTCTCGGCACGAAGGACTACTACCGTGTCCGTTTCGGTGTCGGCCGCCCTCCGGGACGGCAGGATCCGGCGGATTTCGTGCTGAAAGACTTCTCGACGGTCGAACGCAAAGAGCTCGCTTTCGAGATCGATCGTTGCGCCGACGCCGTTGAAGCGCTTATCAGCACCGGTCTCGCCGCGGCCCAGAACACCTTCCACGCTGGGTGAAACCGCTCACATGGCGGTGTGTTACAACTCGTCACTCGAAGGCGTTTCACCACGCCCCTGATCGAGTCGTGGAATAGCGCGAGCTCTTCCGGGGAACTCTCAAACCCGTTAGGACGGAATGCGGAGATCGCATTCCCCACCGAAACCGGAGAGAGTTTCATGTCGTTTACGGCCGAAGACATCACCGGCGCCACTTTCCCCAACGCCCCGATCGGGCGGCGCGGATACGCCAAACACGAGGTCGACGCGTTCCTGGAGCGGATCGCCGACACGATCTCGGACCGGGACGACCTGACGGCCGCCGAGGTCCACCACGTCATGTTCTCGCGCCCATTGATCGGCAAGCGCGGCTACGACGAACGCGAAGTCGACGATTTCCTCGACAAGATCGAAGAGCAGCTCGCCCATCGGACCGGCCAGCACGTACTCGGCGTGCCCGGCGCGCGTGGAGAGGACCAGGCGACCGCCGAACGCGCCGTTCCGGACCGCGGTCCCGTCGAGTTCCTGCGGGAACGCTAGTGCCCGTAACCGCGTTCGAGGCCAGAACCCGGCAGTTCGACCGGGCACCGATCGGCGCCCGGGGCTATCACGAACCGGCGGTCGACGCGTTCCTCGAGCGGGTCGCGGCGACTCTCGACGGCGAGGACGACTTGTCGGTTTCGGACGTCCACAACGTGGCGTTCGCCAAAGCACCGCTTTCGAAACGAGGCTATGACCCGACAGCCGTCGACGCGTTCCTCCGGGACGTCGAGGGAACGCTGGCCGGGCTGTCCCAGTCGGCCGGCTACTACATCGCGCCCGCCTTGGAGCACACCCA
Organism: Amycolatopsis sp. lyj-108; assembly: GCF_046549005.1. Lineage (NCBI taxonomy): Bacteria > Bacillati > Actinomycetota > Actinomycetes > Pseudonocardiales > Pseudonocardiaceae > Amycolatopsis > Amycolatopsis sp. lyj-108. Next base: position 22,690 of record NZ_JAJPWQ010000008.1, read on the forward strand.
CACCCGTAAGCCGCCCTGGCGACGCCGCTGACCACCGGGAGGTGCTGCGAAAGGGCCGGGCCGCGATATTCGCGGACCCGGCCCTTTCGTGTCAGCTGGTCGCCGCGTTCTTGGCGATCTTGTCCGCGAACTGGGTGGCGGTCGCGGCCCGCTTCACCTTGCCCGAGGGCGTTTTGGGCAGGCTTCCCGCCGGAAGCACCACGACCGCGTAGGGCCGCATGTCGACGGCGCCGCGCACCTTGGCCGCGACCTCCTTCGCCAGCGCCTTCTCCGTTTCCGGGTCCCCGGCGAGTTTCGATTCGACGACGACGGCGAACCGCTCTCGGCGGCTGCCGGCGTCGATCCGTACGGCCACGGCGTTCCCCGCCCGGACCCCCTCGACCGAGGTCGCCGCCCGTTCGATGTCGGTCGGGTACAGGTTCCGGCCGCCCATGATGATGACGTCCTTGCGACGGCCGCAGATCACGATCATGCCGTCGACCAGGTAACCGAGGTCGCCGGTGAGCAGCCAGCCGTTCTCGTCCTGTGTCGCGAGCGGGCCTTCCATGGTCAGGTAGCCCGGCGTCACGGCCTCGCCGCGCAGGCGGATCTCCCCGACCTCGCGCTCGCCGAGCACGGTGCCCTTGTCGTCGACGATCTCGGCTTCGAGCCCGTCGAGCGGCGGCCCGAGCACCGCGAAGGACCGGACCTCATCGGTCCCGCGCCGCGGGTCGCCTTCGTGGACCGGCACCGCGCGGTTGTCCGCCTCGAGCGCATCGGCCTCGATGACGTCCAGTGTCAAACCGGTGAACAACGGCGCGAACGAAACCGCGAGGGTCGCCTCCGCCATGCCGTACGCCGGGAAAACGCACTCGGCGGGCATCTTGAACCGGGACCCCGCCTCGACGAACGTCTGCACGGCCGTCTCGTCGATCGGCTCGGCGCCGTTCAGCGCGATCCGCAGCTTCGAGAGGTCGTAAGCGTTGTCGTCCTCGACACGGGCCATGCGCCTGCCCACGATCGCGTAGGCGAAGTTCGGCGCGGCCGTGGTCGTGCCGTTGTACTTGCTGATCAGCTGCGGCCAGATCAACGGTCCCGACAGGAACTCGAGCGGCGTGATCTTGACGAGTTCGACACCGAACGTCATCGGGACCGTCAGGAAGCCGACCATCCCCATGTCGTGGAACGTGGGCAGCCACGAGACCATCACGTCGACGTCGAAATCGAACTCTGCGCGTTCGACCATCGCCTTGACGTTCGAATACAGGTTTCCGTAGGTGATCCGAACGGCCTTCGGGTCGGCCGTCGACCCACTGGTCAGCTGCAACAGCGCAGTGTCCGATTCAGCTGTCGGCACGGGCTCCGCCAGCGGTTCGGCCTCGAGCAGCTCGGTGATGACCTGGAAGGCGATGCCGTGCTCGGTGAGTATCGGCGCCAGCTGGTCGAACGGCTCACCGAGCAGAACCAGGCCGGATCCGATCATCCGCAGCACACGAACGGTGTCCTCGGCCCATTCGGCGAGGTCGGTGCGCTGCGTGGGCTGGTGCAGCATCGTCACGCTGCCACCGGCGAGCCATACCGCCTGAACCGTCGGCGCGATCAGCGACGGCGCCGCCGCCAGGACCGCCACCGCTTTACCGGGCTCGAGCCCGGCCGTCACCAAACCGCCGGCGACCCGCTTGGCTTGCTCGTGGATCTCGGCCCATGTACGCCGAACCGGCTCTTTGGGCTCCCCGGTGACCATTCCCCGCTGCTGACCTCGCCCCGCCGCGGTGGCGACGAGCGTGTCCACGAACCGACTCATGCGCGTCACACTACTGTCCGCGCCGAAAGACGCGCTCGCCGTCGAGTGAACTCACTCCGCGGCTTCGGAGGTCTCCAGCCACTGGGCTTCGACCTCCTCCTTCTCCGTCTCAACGGCTTTCAGCTCGGTGTTCAGCTCGATGAGCTTCGACGGGTCGGTGGCCGCGCCGAGGAGTGCCGCATGCAGCTTTTCTTCCTTCGCGTGCAGCTGGTCGAGCTTGCGCTCGAGGCGGGACAGCTCCTTCTGTGCCGCTCGCTGTTCCGCGGCGCTCCTCTTGGGCCCGGAAGCCTGCCCGTTGCCCTGTTTCCGGTCGACACCGGCCTTCTCAAGGCTCTTGGCGCGCCGGTTCAGGTACTCCTCGATCCCGCCAGGCAGATGCGTCACCTGCCCGTCCCCGAACAGGGCGACGATCGTGTCGCAGACGCGTTCCACCAGATACCGGTCGTGCGAAACGACGACGAGACTGCCCGGCCACGAATCGAGCAGATCTTCCAGCTGTTGCAAAGTGTCGATATCGAGATCGTTCGTCGGTTCGTCGAGCAGCAGCACATTGGGCTCCGCCATCAGCAGACGGCACAGCTGGAGGCGTCGCCGTTCACCACCGGAAAGGTCTTCGACCGGCGTCCACTGCCTCGACGCGGGGAACCCCAGCTTTTCGGCCAGCTGCGAAGCGGTGAGCTCCTGCTTACCGAACACGACCCGCCCCGAGATCTCTTCGATCGCCTGCAGCACCCGCAGATCACCCGGCAGATCGTCGAGCTCCTGCCGCAGATGCGCGAGGCTGACCGTCTTGCCTTGGATGCGCCGACCCGTCTCGGGCTCGGTGTCACCGCCGAGCAGCTTGAGCAGTGTCGTCTTGCCGGACCCGTTGACGCCGACCAGACCGATCCGATCGCCGGGCCCGATCCGCCACGTGACGTGATCGAGCAAGGTGCGGTCGCCGCCGACGGTCAACGTGGCGTCCTCGATCTCCAGCACGGTCTTCCCCAGCCGGCGCCGGGCGAACGTCTGAAGTTCGACCGAATCCCGCGGCTCCGGCACGTCGGAGATCAAGGCCTCCGCCGCCTCGACGCGGTAGCGCGGCTTCGACGTCCTGGCCTGCGGGCCGCGACGCAGCCATGCGAGCTCTTTACGTGCCAGGTTCTGCCGCTTTTCCTCGGCCGTCGCCGCCAGCCTCGCCCGCTCGGCCCGCGCGAAGATCCAGTCCGCGTATCCGCCTTCGTACTGCTCGACGCGACCGTTGGCGACCTCCCAGGTCACACTCGCGACCGTGTCGAGGAACCACCGGTCGTGGGTGACGACCACGACCGCGATCCTGCGGTTGAGCAGGTGATCCGCGAGCCAGCGCACACCTTCGACGTCGAGATGGTTGGTGGGCTCGTCGAGCACGACGAGGTCCAGTTCACCGGTGAGGGCCGCCGCCAACGCGACGCGGCGCCGTTCGCCACCGGACAGGTTCGCCGTCGCCTTCTCGATTCCGAGAGCGGTGATTCCCAGACCATCCATAATGGACCTGACTCGCGCGTCAGCGGCCCACTCGTGCTCCGCGCCGTAGCGCTCCAGCACGACGTCTCCGACCGTGCTGCCGTCGGGAAGTTCGGTCCGCTGGGTGACCACGGCCATCCGCAAGCCCCGAACTTGACTGACACGTCCCGTATCCGGCTCGGCGATCCCCGCGAGGACCTCCAGCAGCGTCGTCTTCCCGCCCCCGTTGAGACCGACGACGCCGATACGCTGCCCCTCCGCCACACCGAGCGAAACACCGTCGAGCAGCGGGCGCACCCCGAAGGACTTGCTCACCGACTCCAGGTTGACCAAGTTGGCCATGCCTCAGCCGATCCTTTCCAAAAAGCTTGCAACACAACGAATTAGTCGGTGTCCATTTCGGACACCCTCATGCGTGGACCCGAGGCGGCGACGGTCGCGGCGCGTCATCCCCGCCGACCAGCCGGGCTCCGGGGACCGGCCCGTGTGCGACACGCACCGTGCGACAGACCCCCGCACCGGACAGCTCCGCGGCGACCTCGACGGCCGACTGCGCGTCCGCGCAGAGAAAGGCGCAGGTCGGCCCGGATCCGGACACGGTGCCGGCGAGCGCACCCGCGTTGACCCCGGCCCGCAACGTGCGCCGCAGTCCCGGACGCAACGAGACGGCGGCCGCTTGCAGGTCATTGCCGAGAAGCAACGCCAGCTGCCGCGGATCACCGGACGCCAGCGCCTCGACCACCGGAGTGTGCGAACCGATCCGAGGCGGGCTGCCCTCTTCACGCAACCTGTCCAGCTCGCCGAACACCCGCGGAGTCGAAAGACCACGCTGGTCGAACGCCAGAACCCAGTGGAACGTATGCCTCGACAAGACCGGCACCAGCTGCTCGCCTCGGCCGGTACCCAACGCCGTTCCGCCGTAGAGCGCGAAAGGAACATCGCTGCCGAGCTTCGCGGCGATACCCGCCAGCTCGTCGCGGGAGATGTCGAGCTTCCAAAGCGACGCGAGGCCCACCAGGGTCGCGGCCGCGTCGGCGCTGCCGCCGGCCATTCCGCCCGCTACCGGGATGCCTTTGCGCAGCACCACTCGGACCTTGGACTCGCCGTCCGCCTTGCCGACGTGGGCCGCCAGTGCCTGCGCCGCCTTCCAGGCGAGGTTGTTGGCCCCTGTCGGCACGGCACCTTCACCTTCGCCGTAAACCTCGACGCCTGGGTCTTCAGTGACCGCGACGGTCACCTCGTCGGTCAGGGAAAGCGCCTGGAACACGGTCACCAGCTCGTGGTAGCCATCCGGGCGTACGTCACCGACCGACAGGTGCAGGTTGACCTTGGCGGGGACCCTGACGGTCACTGGGGGCGGTACGACGGCGAGCACCAGTCAAGACTACGTGGCCGCTCCACTTCTGCTGTCACCAGGAGAAAAGAGAACGGGACGTGTCAGACACGAAACGGGCCGCCCGGACAGCTTTCGTCCTGGACGGCCCGTTCGCGGCGAAATCAGGCGGCGACGCCCTGCGGTCCGCGGACCGAGTGGGTCACGTGGCCGCCGCGTTCGGCGATCCAGGCGAGCGCGGCGTCCGCGCGCTCACCGCGCACACCGAGGCGGAACCGGCCGACCGGCGTGTCACCGATCCGGGTCAGGCCGCCGCCGATGGTGGCGAGTTCGACGTCGAAGCGACCGGCGGCTTCCGGCAGCAGCGCACCGACCGAAGCGAAGCCGACGAGCACGACGTCCACCGCGCGGTCGTACTTCGAGGCCTGCGCCCGCCCGGTCTCGATCGCGGGAAGCAGCGCCTGCGCGGTCCGGCTGTTCGGGTCGGAAACCAGGTCGAGCACGGTTCCCCGTTCGATGATCGCCCCGGCCTCCAGTACCGCGACGTCATCGCAGACACGGCGGACCACGCCGGCGTCGGGAGTGGTGAGTAGCACGGTGACTCCGAGCTCGGCACGCGCCCGGTCGAGCACGGTCAGGACCGCGCCGGACTCCTCGGGCTGCACACCCGCGGTCGGGTCGTCGGCCAAGAGCACGGACGGCCCGGCGGCGAGAGCCTTGGCGATGGCCACCCGGCGCAGCTGCCCCTCGGTCAGGTCGCCCGGCCGCTGCCCCGCCCGGGGAGTGAGCCCGACCAGGTCGAGCAGGTTGCCGACCCGGTTGCGGCGCTGCGGACCGTCGAGGCCGAGCTGTTCGAGCGGCGAAGCGATGTTGCCGGCGATGGTGCGCTCGGCGAGCAATTCCGGTTTGGTGCTCACGACACCGACCTGACGGCGGATCTCTCGAAGACGACGTCCGTCGAGGGTTCCGGTGTTGAGGCCGTCGAGCCGGACGACGCCGCGGTCGGGGCGCTCCTGCAGGCCGATGCAACGAGCGAGGGTCGACTTGCCGGAGCCGGCCGGACCCACCACTCCGAACAGCGAGCCCGCTTGGATGTCCACGCTCACATCGCGCAGGGCGACGACGGGATTTCCGTTGAGGGGAAAGGATTTGGACAGGTTTTCGACAGTGATCACGAAGGGCTCCATGCGCATGGGGCGCTGCATCTTTCGAGCGCGCCGACCGTCACCGAGTAACCGTCCGGAACGGACGGATTCAGAGATAAGGGAAAGAACTCAGGCAGTAACGGTGGAGCGTCGACACGCACTTACCGTGCGGCGACCTTCATCGACAACGCGTCGCCTGGTCAGCAGGAGCGGGTGGGTGACCCTGTTCATTAGGCACAGCCTCCATCGGTCCTGGCTGTAGCACCTGCCCTGTGGAGGGTGGTTGCTGCGACTTCGGCGAGCCAGGTCTCTCAGTCGCTCGGGATGGTTCACTGAGTAAAACCGATCCCACTGGATGAAAGCAAGCGCGTAGGCGCAGATCACACGTCTGGTCGCGTCCATCATACAGGATCCGCTGTCCATATTATGAGACAGTGATAGGCGCCCTTGGACTTCGGCAGGGGCGCTGCCTGCTAAGACGCGTCGGGCTCAGGCAGATCGAGAAGAAGACTTACGCACTCGTGCTGACCTTGACCAACTCGCGTCGGCGCGGTGCCGGTCACATCTGCCGCGGTCGGTCAGACGGCCGCGGCGGCGATCCGAGCGAACTCGTGCACGTCCAGCTGCTCTCCGCGGGTCTTGGGGTCGATCCCCGCCTTTTCGAGCAGCTCCCCCGCGCGCTCGGCGGAACCGGCCCATGACGCCAACGCGGCGCGCAAAGTCTTCCGCCGTTGGGAGAAGGCGGCGTCCACCACTGCGAACAGCCGCTCCCGGTCGACGGACGACACCACTTCGCCCCGCTCGAAAGCGACCAGTGCGGAATCCACATTCGGAACCGGCCAGAACACCGCACGGGGCACCGCGGCGACCTTGCGCGTCTTCCCGTACCAAGCGAGCTTGACGCTGGGCACGCCGTAAGTCCGGCTCCCCGGCCCTGCCGCCATCCGATCCGCGACCTCGGTCTGGACCATCACGAGGCCGCTGGTCAGCGACGGCAGCTCGGCGAGCAGGTGGAGCACGACGGGAACCGCGACGTTGTACGGCAGATTCGCGACGAGCGCGGTCGGCTGCGTGGGCAGGTCGTCCGCCGTGATCCGCAAAGCATCCGCACCGACGACCTTCAGCCTTTCGGCCCCGCCTCGTTCGGCCACGGTGTCCGGCAGTCGCTTCGCCAGCACGGGATCGATCTCGACCGCGACGACCTCGGCACCGGTCGCGAGCAGTCCGAGGGTCAGCGAGCCGAGACCCGGCCCGACTTCCAGCACGACGTCACCTTCGCCGATCCCGGAAAGATCGACGATGCGGCGCACGGTGTTGGGATCGTGCACGAAGTTCTGGCCGAGCTTCTTGGTCGGACGTACGTCCAGCTCGGCCGCAAGCGCCCTGATCTCCGCAGGGCCGAGCAGTTCAGTCACCCGACGATCGTAGTCAGCCGTGGCAAGCCACGATTGGCCGGTGGACGACGTCGTACTCGAAGGTGAGAAAGTCCGGCTGCGCGACTGGCGGCCAGCCGATCTCCCCTCACTCGAAGACCTGCTCGATCCCGCGCGGCCTTGGCACAAGACCAACGGGCCCTACTTCGGCACCCCGACCGCGGCTGCTGTCGCATCCACGGCCATCGAACTCACGACCACCAAGGCCGAACGGCCCGATCCCCGCACCAGCCTCGCCGTGTGCGACCTGGGCGACGGCAGGTTGATCGGCCGGGTCAGCTGGTACTGGGAAAGCCGGCAGACCGACTGGCGGCGGATGGGACTGGTCATCTACGACGAGCGGTACTGGGGCGGCGGATTCGGCACCGAAGCCTTGCGTCTGTGGACGACGTACCTGGTCTCCCGCACCGACACGCTGCGCCTGGACTTCGCGACGTTCTCGGGGAACCCGGGAATGATCGCCGTCGGACGACGGCTGGGTTTCGTCGAAGAAGGCCGGTTCCGGCGCGCTCGACGCTGGTCCGGCGGCGTGCACGACGCCGTCGTCTACGGGGTGCTCCGCGAGGAGTGGGAACAGCTCGACCCCTCAGGCAGGGGTCCGACGTGATCCGCCCCCATCATCCTTGTGGCGTTTCGAACTGACACCTATCCCACTCCAGGGTGATACGCGCAGGTCGGCGCCCCCGGAGGGTAATGATCATCCACCCGATCGATACCGTGCATTCGTTCGAATTTGCCTCGACAATCGAGGGATGACCAGCACAAACATTCCCAAGGCCTTCCCGCTCAACCTGCCGGAAGGTGACGCCGAACTGCTTCTCGACGAGTTGCAGACACGGCTACGCGAAGGGCGACGTCTGATCGCCGAAGTCGGCCAGATCCTGGCCGAGATCGAGTCCCGTGGTGTCCGTGAGCTCTACGGATACAACTCGATCGCCGCCTTTTACGAGCATGTGGCCCGGGTGCCTCGAGCGGAGGCCCAGAAGGTGACCGCTCGAGCGGTCGCGCTCAATTCGAGACGGGTGCGCGACGGCACGTCGATCGACCCCGTCGCGCCTTTGACCGGTACTGCGGCCTCCACCGGCGCGCTGGCCGAGGCCGGCATAGACCGGATCGTCACCGTCATGAAGCGGCTGCCCGACCACCTCACCGCGAGCACGCGCCACGAGGCCGAGAAGGGCCTGGTCGAGCTCGCCTGCGTCGCCAGACCACGCGACGTGACGGTGGCGGGGACGGAGTTGCTCGCCCAACTCGACCCGGACGGGAACCCCAAAGAGGATCCCAGCCCGAAACTTCAGCGAAGCGAGTTCTGGTTACGTCAGAAGCGCACCGGTCGTTGGGACCTGCGTGGCAACCTCGACCCCGAAACAGGCGCCCGCCTGAACGCGCTTCTGGTGCCGCGGGCGTATCCGGCTCCGAACGGAGCAGCCGACGACCGCACGCCGGCGGAGAGACGCGGTGACGCACTCTCGGAGATCGTCGATCTCGCGGAAAGCAGCCCGGACATCCCGACGCCCCGACAGGCGTCGGAACGGGTCACCGAGCAACCTCCACCCGCGGAGCCGACCGCGACCCCGGTAAGCCGCCCCAGACCGCCCCAAGCACGGTCTCAGGGCGACCAAAGCCCACACCGTGGTGACGGAGGCGTACGCGAGGGCAACGAGGCCCAGCGATCCCGGAATGTGGCCCACCTACGGCCGCCTCGCTGGTGGGCACGACTGTCGAGACCGAGATCCGGAGGCGCTACGCCGCCGCAGGAGCCCTTAACGGCCTGAAGGCCACCTTGCGGGGACGGAACCCACACGATGGCCTTCAGGAAAGGAGAACTATTCGGCGGTCAGGCCTTCTTGCCACAGTGCGGCCAAGCGCCGTAGCCACCGCGGTCCTCACGGACCTTCTCGGCGACAGCGATCTGCTGGGCCTTGCTGGCCTGGTGCGGGTACGCGGCGTACTGATCGCCACCGTAGGCATCCCAGGTGCTCTTGTTGAACTGCAGGCCACCGTAGTAACCGTTGCCGGTGTTGGCGGACCAGTTGCCGGTCGACTCGCACTGCGCGATGCGATCCCAGGCACCGGCGTCCCCGATGACCGGATCGGCGGGCTTCTTCGTACCGACCTTGACGATCTTGGGCTTGGCCTCGGTGATGACCTCTTCCGAGACCTTCTCGCGGCCGACCTCTTTGCCATTGCGGTTGGTGACCTTGTAGGTCACGGTCTTCTGGCCCGGAGTGCCCGGGTCTTCGACCTTGGTCTTGCCCTTTTCGAGCTCCGGGTCGTCGACCTTCTGCTCGGGCGGAGCGATTTCCTCGTTCTGCTTGACCATGGTGACGCCGGTCCGGCTGATGTGGACCTCGGCGCCGTCGACCAGCTTGACGTCGAGGCCGCCGACGGCCTCGTCGTCCGGGCCGAGGGTCATCCGGAGCTCACCGAGGAATTCCTTGGTGGTGACCGAGTTGGTCTGAACCTTGCGCGGGTCGTTCGCGCCGTCGTAGATCATGACGTTCTTGAGCGTCTTGACCTCGACGGTGGCGCCCTCGAGCGGCAGCTCACCGTTCTGCGGGAGCGACGTCCAGGTGCCGGCCTTGGCGAGGTCTGCGCGACCGAGCTGGTTCAGCGCTTCGCCGAGGTTGGTCGCGCGGACCCAGGACTCCTGCTGCGGTGCGCCGTCGACGATCAGGTTGAGCTTGCGGCCGCGCTCCAGCTTGATGACGCCGCCGTCGCCTACCTCGGCCTGCGGCGAGGGCGAGAGCGAGTCGTGCGCGCCGACCGAAAGACCGGCGTCTTCGAGGACCTCGCCGACCGTGTCGCCGAAGCTGTGGACGGTCTGCTGCTTGCCGTCGATGTCGAGCGTGACGCTCTTGTTCATCGCCATCGCGGCCGCGCCGCCACCGCCGAGGGTGAGCAGCACCGCCATGACGGTTCCCTTGAGGAACCGCTTCTTCCAGACGCGGGTCGCGCTCGAAATGACCTCGTCCTTGGTCGCGGCCTTCATCGGCGCGCCCGCGGTGCGGTCTTCGGCCAGCTCGTCCGGAATGACGATCGGCGGAAGCATGGTGGTCTCGGCGCTGATCAGCCGGATCAGCTCGTCGACGTCGACGTTGATCTCGGCCATCAGGGTGTCGGCGTCGGGGCCGAGTGCGGCCAGGACGTCCTGATGCGTGATGCGCGGATCGTCGGAGTAGTCCAGCTGACCGTACTGAGTGTCGCGGTCGAGCACGGCAACCGAACCGGAGGAAGCGAAGGTGTTCGTCTCTGCGCCGAGGCGCGAGCCATCCTGCCTACTGCTACCAGTCACTGGGTCGTTCCCTTTCCCAAGACGTCGAGGAGTTCTACAACCACTCCACTACGTCCTTCGTCTCGATGCGCACTTCGGCACACCTCTAGAAGTCCGACACCCGCAGCCAGCGCCATCGTCACGGTTCCAGGCCGTACCTCTCCTGGTCCCGCTTCCCCGACGTGCACTGACGTGACTGTGGGCGTAACAGCCGGAAACCGCATGAGCGGGTACCGACCGGCACGATCACGGGACAGTAACGAACCTCGCCGGGTTGCGCAAACACCGCCCGGAGTGTCGTGACGTTGGTCACTCATCAGAGTGGACCATTGCTGATCACTAATGTCGCAATCCGTTCAACCGGCGGTGACTGTCGGCAAACCGAAGACCCGCTCAGCGGTCACTCGCACCGATTCGGCCACCTCGTGCACCGCTTCGCCCCTGAGCGAGGCGAGGTGGCGAACCGTGTAGGCGGCGCAGTAGGGCTCGTTCGGTCGCCCACGGAACGGATGCGGCGTCAGGAACGGCGCGTCCGTTTCGACGAGGTACTGGTCAGCCGGCACGATCCGTGCCGCCTCGTGGAGTCCGCGGGCGTTGCGGAAACTGACCGTTCCCGCGAACGAGAGGACATATCCCGCGTCGACGCACCGGCGTGCGATGTGCTCGTCCCCCGAGAAACAGTGGAAGACGACGCGGTCGGGCGCCCCCTCTTCCTCGAGGATCCGGAGGACGTCGTCGTGAGCGTCTCGATCATGGATCATGAGCGGCTTGCCGATCCGCTTGGCGAGATCGATGTGCCACCGGAAGGCATCCTGTTGCGCGTCGTGAGGCGAGTAGTCCCAGTAGTAGTCGAGGCCGGTCTCGCCGACCGCGACCACTCTGGACTCCTTCGCGAGACTCTCCACTTCGGATTTCTCGGCCTCGCCGAATTCCTTGGTACGCGTGGGATGGATCGCGACGGCGGCCCACACCCGAGTGTCCCAAGTGGACGCTTGCGCGGCCCAGCGAGCAGCCGCGAGATCGTCCGCGACGGTGATCACCCGTGAAACACCGGCGCGTTCGGCGCGGTCGACCATGGCCGTCACATCGGCCGCGGTGACCGCGCCGCACGCGTCGAGGTGGGTATGCGCGTCCACCACCGAAACCGGCAACCTGTCCGGGATCGGCGGCAGCTCCTTCTTCTCCGCACCCATCAGCTGATCATTTCGAGATCGGCGCCCATTCGGGACCGGTCTCGCCGAGTTCCGGGTCCAGCTTGGCGAACAACGGGGTCGGCTTCTCCAGCGGCTTGCCGACCTCGATCGGCACGGACTTCCAGCGCGCCTGCTCGGTCTTGTAGTCCCCGGTGATGATGGGGTTGATCCGGCCGGGGATGTCGAGGTCCTCGACTTCCTGCAGTTCGGGCTGGGCCGCCCAGACACCGGTGCCGCCGAGTGCCTCGTGCACCTTCTGCGCCGAGTGGGGCAGGAAGGGGGTCAGCAACGTGTTGGCGTCCGAGACGACCTGCAGCGCGGTGTGCAGGACACTGTCGCGGCGAGCGGGGTCGTCCTTGAGCTTCCAGGGTTCCTGATCCGAGAGGTACCGGTTCGCGGCGGTGACGACGCGCATGGCCTCGCCGGCCGCGGCTTTGAACCGGGACCGCTGGAGGTGGGCGCCTGCGGTGTCGAACGCCTTGCGGGAGAGCTCCTTGAGCTCCTCGTCGGCGGCCGTGGGCGCGTCGGGACGCGGAATGGCTCCGACGTTCTTGTGGGCCATGGAGATGGACCGGTTGACGAGGTTGCCCCACTCGTTGGCCAGCTCGAAGTTGGTCCGGCGGACGAATTCGTCCCAGGTGAAGTCGGTGTCCTGGGTCTCGGGACCCGCGACCGAGATGAAGTACCGGAGCGTGTCCGGGCCGAACTCGCGCAGGAAGTCGTGGACGTAGATGACCGTGCCGCGCGAGGTCGAGAACTTCGAGCCGCTCATCGTGAGGAACTCGCTGGAAACGATCTCGTCGGGCAGGTGCAGCTTGCCGTACTTGCCCGCCACGCCGCCGCGGTCACCCTCGCCGTTGTGGCCGAAGAGCAGCGCGGGCCAGATCTGGGCGTGGAAGGTGATGTTGTCCTTGCCCATGAAGTAGTAGGAGCGGGCGTCCGGGTTGTTCCACCACTCCTGCCAGGCGTCCGGGTTGCCGGTGCGGCGCGCCCACTCGACGCTCGCCGAGAAGTAGCCGATGACCGCGTCGAACCAGACGTAGAAGCGCTTGAGCGGCTGGTCGCGCCAGCCGTCCAGCGGGATCTTCACGCCCCAGTCGAGATCGCGGGTGATCGGCCGCGGCCGCATGTCGTCGATCAGGTTCTTCGTGAAGTTGAGGACGTTCGGGCGCCAGTCGGTCTTGCTGGACAGCCACTTGCCCAAGGTTTCGACGAACGCCGTCAGGTCGAGGAAGTAGTGCTCGGTCTCGACGAATTTCGGCGTTTCACCGTTGATCCGCGACTTCGGGTTGATCAGCTCCGCGGCGTCGAGCTGGTTGCCACAGTTGTCGCACTGGTCGCCGCGCGCGCCGTCGTAACCGCAGATCGGGCACGTGCCCTCGATGTACCGGTCGGGCAGGGTCCGGCCGGTCGACGGGCTGATCGCGCCCCGGGTCGTCTTGGGGACGACGTAGCCGTTGCGGTGCAGCGCGAGGAAGATCTGCTGCGTGACGTCGGCGTGGTTACCCGTGGTGGTGCGGGTGAACAGGTCGTAGGTGAGACCGAGTCCCTGCAGGTCCTGGCCGATTTGACGGGTGTACTTGTCGGCCGTCTGCTGGGAGGTCATGCCTTCTTTGTCGGCCTGGACGGTGATCGGGGTGCCGTGTTCGTCGGTACCGGACACCATGAGCACCCGGTTGCCGGCCATTCGCTGGTAGCGGGAGAAGACGTCGGACGGGACGCCGAATCCGGACACGTGGCCGATGTGGCGGGGGCCGTTGGCGTAGGGCCAGGCCACCGCAGTCAACACTGGGGTGCTCATGCTTGTTTAGCCTACGGACGTCGTCTAAGGCATTGTTGTCCGGGAGAGGATCGGAGGCCTCGGTGTCCGCCACGCGTCTGCTGGTGCTGGGTGTCGTGCGCATGTACGGGAAGGCACACGGCTACCAGGTCCGGCGCGAACTTCTCTCGTGGGCGGCCGACAAATGGGGCAATGTCCAGCCGGGTTCGATCTATCACGCATTGAAGAAGATGACCACCGAAGGCCTGCTGGAACAGGTTGAGGACGTCGAGGCGGGCGGCGGGCCCGATCGGACCGCGTACAGGCTGACCGAAGACGGCGAGACCGAGTTCCTCGTGCAGCTGGGCAGGGCGTTGTCGAGCGACGACGCGACCGGGTACTCGCTGTCGGCGGCGGTCACGTTCATGCCGACGTTGCCCCGCGCGCAGGTCCTGGCCCTGCTGAAACAGCAGCTGGCGAATATGGAAGCGCACGCCCAGTCGACTCATTACGCCCGCGAACACGCCGTCGACCTGGGGAAACCGCCTCACGTGAGTGAGCTGTACCGCCTGTGGAGCGCGCACGCGGAAGCGAACGTGACGTGGATGCGGGATCTGATCGGCCGTCTCGAAGCCGGCGAGTACGTGATGGCGGGCGAGGGCGACGACGAACCGGTGTTCGGCGCACCGCCCAAGTAAACAAATTTGACTACGGAACGACACCTGGGGCACAGTGCGTCCGGTCGACTAGTCAAACTTGACTAGTCGAGCATCGGAAAGGGGTAAACATGATCAAGGCACGCGGCCTTGAGCGGCGTTTCCGCCGCAAGGGCCGCAATGGGGGCGAGGTCCACGCCGTCAAAGGCGTCGATCTCGACGTGTCGGCCGGAGAACTGGTCGGCTTCCTCGGACCGAACGGCGCCGGGAAGACCACGACCCTGCGCATGCTGACGACGCTCCTCAAGCCCACTGCGGGCGAAGCGACGGTCGGTGGCTGTGACCTGCTCACCGACCCGCTGGGGGTGCGCCGTCGAATCGGCTACGTCGCCCAAGGCGGCGGCACCGCACCGGCGAGCAAGGTCGTCGAGGAGATCGAGTTCCAGGGCAGGCTGTACCGGATGAGCAAGGCGGACGCGCTCGCACGCGGGGCCGTCCTCGCCGAGCAGCTGGACCTGGCCGGCCTCGACCAGCGCACGACCGCGACCCTGTCGGGCGGGCAGCGCCGTCGGCTCGACATCGCGCTTGGGCTCATCCACTCACCCGGTCTCGTCTTCCTCGACGAACCGTCGACGGGGCTCGACCCGCAGAGCCGGGCGAACCTGTGGGACCACATCCGCAGGCTGCGCGACGAGCAGGGAGTCACGGTCTTCTTGACGACGCACTATCTGGACGAGGCCGACGCGCTCTCGGACCGGCTGATCGTCATCGACGACGGGAAGATCGTCGCCGAGGGAACACCGGACTCGTTGAAGGCGAGGGTTTCCGGCGACAGTGTCGTGATCGGGGTCTCACCGGAATCGGCGGCGGAGACCGCGGAGATCGCGGGCCGCCTCGAAGGAGCGCACGAGATGACCGTCACCGACGGCACCGTGCGGTTCCGGGTGCCGCGCGGGGACACCGCGATGCCCGAATTGCTGCGGGCGCTGGACTCGCGCGGCATCGCGATGACGTCCATGCAGGTGCACCGGCCGACGCTCGACGACGTCTTCCTGACTCTCACGGGACGGAGCCTGCGCGACGCCGAAGAGGGCGCGCCGGTCGACGACGCCGCCGAAAAGGAGGCCACGCATGTTGCATGACACCTGGTTGATCTTCCGCCGTGACATGCTCGCGGCGTTGCGCAACCCGACGTGGCTCGCCATCGGCATCATGCAGCCGCTCCTCTATTTGTTCTTCTTCGGGCCGCTTCTGGTGAAGGCGCTCAACGCGCAGGGCGTGTCCGATGTGGACGGCTGGATGATCTTCACTCCGGCGATCATCGCGCAGCTCGCGCTGTTCGGCAGTTCGTTCGTCGGGTTCGGGCTTCTCGCGGAGTTCCGTTCGGGCGTGGTCGAGCGGATGCGGGTCACGCCGGTGAGCCGGGTGGCGTTGTTGCTGGGCAAGGTGCTCGCCAACGCGCTCCAGACCGTCGTCCAGGCGTTGCTCATCATCGCGCTGGCGTATCTGGTCTTCGACCTGAACGCGCCGTTCGGCGGCGTCGTGCTCAGCCTGGCGATCGTCTTCCTTCTGTCGGTCACGCTGGCGTCGTGCTCATACGCGCTGGCACTGACTCTCAAGAGCGAAGACGCCTTCCCGGCTTTGCTCAACGCGGTCCTCATGCCGTTGCTGCTGCTTTCCGGAATCCTGATCCCGATCACCGCGGGCTCAGCGCCGGAGTGGCTGTACACGATTTCCCGGATCAATCCGTTCCGGCATGTGGTGGATGTCGAGCGGAACAGTTTCCGCGGCGACTTCTCGATGGACGCGTTGTTCACCGGGAGCGTCGTGGTGCTGGTCATGGCCGTTCTGGCCATCTGGTGGGGCGCGAGGACGTTCCAACGCGAAAACGCCTGAGACACGCTGTACCGAAAGGTCACCTCACGGCCGGTCCGCCGACGTAAGGTGACCTTTCGGTCGTACTGGGGCGAAATTCGAGGCAGGTGAGTTTGATCGATCCGGAAGGTGAGCACGGCGTCACCCTGTCCCACCGCGAGACGGTGACGGACTGGGCGGCGGTGCGCGGTGCCGACATCCGGTTCGCGTCGGTCACCGTCACCGAGAACACCAACTGGCGGGACGTCGCGGCGGAGCGCAATCTGGCGGGCGCGCAGCACGCCGGAATCCACACCGGCGCACGGCACTACGCACGACCCGGCGCCGTCCACGACCAGGCCGACCATTTCGTGCGGACGGCGAGCGCGCTCGGCGCCTTCGCACCCGGTTCGCTCGCGCCTGCGCTCGAAGTGGAGGCGCCGAGCGTCGACGACCGGTTCATCAAGGCGTGGATCAAACACGTCAGGCACGCCGCGCGCGTCGAACGCGTTCTCGTGTACGCCGGGCTCGACTGCTGGACGAACCGCTTGCGGCCGGACAAGTGGGCGGACAGCGAAGTGGTGTTGTGGCTGGTCAGGCACAACGAGATCCCGGGAAGGCCGGGCTGGTTCCACTCGCGGCTGGGACTGCACCAGCACGGTTTCGGCACCGGGCTGCCCGGTGTGGACGGACCGATCGCGCAGGACGCCGTGGTCTACCCCTTCAAACTCACGGATGTGCTTCTGTAGTGCCCGCTCCGTGACGACGGATATGCGTGTTGTCACCGCATGGTCGCGGATCTCACTTTCCGGCGGAGGCGGGTTGCGTTTCCGGCCACTCGAACGGTGACAATGTCGCGTGCGGTTGATGTGCCGGATGCTGCGGACGGACGTCGGGCCCGAACGGGCACTGACGGTTCTCGGCGTACGCGCCAGGAACCTCGGACTCGCGCCGCCTGCCGCGCTGTGCGGAGACTGGTTCTCTTCGCGCGCGGTCATCGCGCTGAGCGCTTCCCTGACTCCCGTCCGGGATGCGGCCGAAGCCTTCTCGATCCCCGCTCGGATGCCTTTCGTTCGTGACGCGGTGCCCGGCGCCGTCGGAGGCGGCTGGTTCGGTTACCTGGGTTATGACCTGATCGATCCGTCGGGCCGTTCCGGCGCGCTTCCTCCGGCGGCCTGGGGCTGGGTCGACAGGGTGCTGCGGCTGGACGCGGACGGTTCGTGGTGGTTCGAAGCCTTGCTTGCCGACGGCGACCCGGATCCGGTCGACGAAGTGGTCGCGGTGGAATCCGCGCTCGCCGAGGTTCCCGAAGCGCCGACTTGGAGTTCCGGCCCGTTGTCGCGTCCGCTTCCGTCGGAGCACTACGACGCGGTCAAGGCGTGTGTGCACGCGATCGAAGCCGGCGAGCTGTTCCAGGCGAACATCTGCGCACGCTTCAGCGGAGAGTTCACCGGCGATCCGATCGCCTTGTTCGCCGAAGGCGCCCGTCGCCTCGGAGCCCGCCGGGCGGCGTTCCTCGGCGGCGACTGGGGCTCGGTCGTCTCGTTCTCCCCTGAACTTTTCCTTGCCAGGAAAGGACAACGTGTCCGGTCGACGCCGATCAAGGGCACGCTGCCGCGGCGGGACGCCTCGGATGAGCACCTGGCGCAGCGCCTTCGGGAATCCACCAAGGACGTCGCCGAGAACGTGATGATCACCGATCTCGTCCGCAACGACCTCGGCCGGGTTTGCGCCACCGGCACGGTGCGTGTCCCCGAACTGCTCGCGGTCCGGCCCGCGCCGGGCGTCTGGCATCTCGAGTCCACTGTGGAGGGATCGCTCGCCGAGGGGATCGACGACGCGGCCTTGCTCGCGGCCACCTTCCCGCCGGGTTCGGTGACGGGCGCGCCGAAGATCCGGGCGCTGGATCTGATAGCCGAGCTGGAACCGGCCGCGCGCGGCGTCTACACCGGCGCGATCGGACTCGCGTCGCCGATCGCCGGGCTGGAACTGAACGTCGCGATCAGAACCTTCGAAATCCACGAAGGCACGATCGAACTGGGAGTCGGCGGCGGGATCACCGCCGACTCCGACAGCGAAGCGGAATGGCAGGAATGCCTGCACAAATCCGCTCCGCTGGAGCGTCTGCTCGGCTGAGCTACTTGGCAGGGTCCAGCAGGAGCTTGCCCATCGTGCCGCGCGACCGCAGGGCCTCGTGGGCGGCGCGTGCGTCGGACAGCGCGTACTCGCCGCCGGCGATGGCACGAACCCGGCCCGCGAGCGCCAGTTCGAAAAGCTCGTCGAGCGCGCGGCCGAAGACGTTTCCGGGGAGTTTGAAGGCGTGCGGCAACCACATGCCGGACACGGTGGTGCTGTGCCCGAGGAGGTTGCGGGCCTCGATCGGCTTCGGCTGCTCGCGGCTGGCCATGCCGTAGAACGCGAGGCGGCCGAACGGCGCGAGGGCGGCGATGCTCTGGTCCGTGACGGTGCCGCCGGTCATGTCGAGCACGATGTCGACACGCTTGCCGCCGTTCGCCTCGCGAAGCGCGTCGGTCATGTTCTCGGCGCGCGAATCGATGGCGACGTCGGCGCCGAGTTCGAGCGCGAGGGCGCGCTTCTCGTCGCTGCTGGCGGTCGCGATGACCCGGCTCGCTCCCCAGGCTTTCGCGAGCTGCACGGCGATGGAGCCGACCCCACCCGCGGCCGCGTGCACGACGACGGATTCGCCGGGTTCGAGGTGGGCGGTCTTGCGAAGCAGGAGCGAGGCGGTGGCGCCCTGGACGATGAAGGACAGCGCGGTCAGGTCATCGACGCCGTCGGGCACCTCGAAGCTGGTGACCTCGTCGGCCACCGCGCGCTCGGCGTAGCCACCGCCCCCGTTGAGCAGCGCGACGACACGCTTGCCGTCGGCGGTCCGGCCGACGACCTCGCCACCGGGCACGAGCGGGAGCTTGCTCGGCGCGAGGTAGGAGTTCTCGGCCTGGTGCGTGTCGGCGTAGTTGACGCCGATCCGGTCGACCTCCACCAGCAGCTGCCCCGGGCCGGGGACGGGATCGGGCAGATCGACGAGGTTGAGCACCTCGGGTCCGCCGAATTCGGTCACCTGTACTGCGCGCATCCGCATCCTCCTCGTCGAGATGAGACATTCTTGCATATGTCTCATCCCTGAGACATGGCGTGATATGTTTCACTCATCGAAACCGCACTAGAACGCCAGCTGACTTCGCCGCGCCCAGACGCTCTGCGCGCGTTCACGATCGCGCGCGCCCGGTTCCTGGAAGGGCGCCGGGTGGACATGGGCGACCTCGCGGGCGAGCTGGGGATCAGCCGCGCCACCCTGCACCGATGGGTCGGCGGCCGGGATCAGCTGCTCGGCGAGATCCTGTGGTCGATGACCGTTGAAGTCTTCGAAGCGCGTGCTTCGGGCAAACTCGGACGCGGCGCGGAAGGGATCGCGGAGCTCGTCGGCACCTTCGTCCGGACTGTGAACGGCTCGAAACCGTTCCGGGAGTTCCTGCGCAACGAGCCGGAGCGGGCGCTGCGGATCCTGACGACGAAGGCCAGCGTGGTGCAGAGTCGCGCGATCGCGAAAATGCGCGAGTTCCTGGACGAAGAGGTCGAGGCCGGACGGCTCGCCCCGCCCTTGCCGGTCGAGGATCTCGCGTACCTGCTGGTGCGGATCGGCGAGTCGTTCATCTACACCGACGTCATCACCGGCGCGGAGCCCGATGCCGCGAAGGCGTATGCGGCCGTGACGGCCTTGCTGTCCTAGCTCTTACGAGAGGCGAGCACGGCGTCGTAAAGCTCCTTCTTCGACACACCTGTCGCTTCGGCGACTTCGGCGGCGGCGGACTTGAGGCGTTCACCGGCCGCGACCCGCGACGAGACTTCGGAGACCAGGTCCTCGACGCTCACCGAACGCGGCGGCGCACCCGAGAGAACGACGGTGATCTCGCCCTTGACCCCGTCTGCGGCCCAGGCGGCCAACTCCGGCAGATTGCCGCGTTTGACCTCTTCGTAGGTTTTGGTCAGTTCGCGGCACACGGCGGCTCGACGGTCGGAGCCCAGGACTTCGGCGGCGTCGGCGAGCGTGCTCGCCAGGCGGTGCGGAGACTCGAAGAACACTGCCGTGCGGGGCTCGTCCTTCAGCGAACCGAGCCATTTCGCGCGTTCACCGGGTTTGCGCGGGGCGAAACCTTCGAAACAGAAACGGTCACACGGCAGGCCGGACAGCGCGAGCGCCGTGGTCACCGCGGACGGGCCGGGAAGGCAGGTCACCGGCACGTCCGCTTCGACACAGGCCGCCACCAGGCGGAATCCGGGATCCGAGACGCTCGGCATGCCGGCGTCGGTCACCAAGACCACCGTTTCGCCCGACTTGAGCGATTCGAGCAGTTTCGGCAGGCGCGCGGTCTCGACATCCTCGTAGAAGCTGACCACGCGGCCGACCGGCGAAACGGCGAGGGCGGCGGTGAGGGAGCGCAGGCGACGGGTGTCCTCCGCGGCGATCACGTCGGCCGTCGCGAGAGCTTCGGACAGGCGCGGCGAAGCGTCACGGACGTCTCCGAGCGGGGTGGCTGCCAGCACGAGGCGTCCTTCGGTCATTCCCGAAGGTTAACCGGTTCGCAGATCCGGACACCGAGTTCACTCTTCCGCCCGTAGGATCATGCCCCGTGACCGCACTGCTGACCCGTGACAACGAGAGCATGCGGCCGGATCCGGTCGACGCGTTCCGGCCACCGAGCGATCGGGAGGCCTCACTCCTCGGCCGCGGCATGCCGACCGATCGCCTGCGCGGCTGGGTCGTCACGCTGGTGCTGACGCTCATCGGCGGCATCGTCCGGATCCAGAACCTGGGAACGCCCACGGACAAGGGCACGCCGGTCTTCGACGAGAAGCACTACGTCCCGCAGGCGTGGCAGATGCTGCGCAACGGCGGTTACGAAGACAACTACGGCTACGAACTGATCGTGCACCCGCCGCTGGCGAAACATCTCATCGCGATCGGCGAGTGGCTGTTCGGCTACAACGCCTGGGGCTGGCGGATCATGCCCGCGCTGGCGGGCACGCTGATCGTGTTCCTCACCATCCGGATCGCCCGGCGGCTCACCCGTTCCACCCTGCTCGGCGCGGTCGCCGGGATCCTGGTGATCAGCGACGGCGTCCTGCACCTGCAGTCACGCATGGGCATGCTCGACATCTTCATCGCGTTGTTCGTACTCGCCGCGTTCGCCTGCGTGCTGTGCGACCGCGACCAGGTGCGGCGGCGGCTCGCCGTGGCCGTCCGCGAAGGCTGGATCGACGAATCCCGGTTCGGCCCGAAGCTGGGTTTCCGGTGGTGGCGGTTCGCCGGCGGCCTGATGATCGGGCTGACCTTCGGCGTCAAATGGTCGGCGCTCTATTACATCGCCGCCTTCGGGCTGCTCACCGTGTTCTTCGACGTGGCCGCGCGCCGGGCCGCCGGCGTGCAGCGGCCTTGGGTCGGCACACTGCGCCGCGACGTGCTGCCCGCGCTGTGGGCGATCGTCGTCATCCCGATCCTGGTGTACCTCGCCTGTTACTGGGCCTGGTTCGCGAGCGAGACCGCGACCGACCGCAACTACGTGGCGATCAAGGACATCGACCCCGGTTTCTGGGCGTGGATGCCGCCCGCGTTGCGGTCGCTCGGCGACTATTCGATGAACGTCCTCGACTTCCACGCGAACCTGGTGACTCCCAAGGACAAACCGCATCCATGGGAGTCGAAGCCGTGGACCTGGCCGATGGGGCTGCGGCCGATGCTCTACGCGTACGCGGGTGGCACCGACGCGACCGGATGCGGCGAGTCGACCTGTGTGCGGGCGACGATGCTGATCGGGACGCCGGCGATGTGGTGGCTGGCGCTGCCGATGCTCGGCTGGAGCGTGTGGCGGTCGGTCTTCCGCGCGGACTGGCGCTACGCCGCCGTGCTCGTCGGCTACCTGGCCGGGTTCCTGCCCTGGTTCACCAACCTCGACCGCCAGATGTACTACTTCTACGCGACGCCGCTGGCACCGTTCCTGATACTCGGGTTGACGCTGATCCTCGGGCACATCCTCGGCGGCGCGAAACGCGGATTCGAACGCCGGGGCACCGGCATGCTCGTCGTCGCCCTCTACGTGGGGCTCGTCGTGGCCAATTTCGCGTGGTTGTGGCCGATCCTCAACGGCAACGCGATCACCAACGAGCACTGGAACGCCGAGCTGTGGCTGCCGTCCTGGAAGTGATCCTCAGCTGTCATGCGGCCTGGATCGCGGGCTGACTTTCCCGATTCAAGTGTGACACTTGGACGGGAGTTGTTACTCTCCCCTGGTCAACAGCAGTCCGACAGGGGGCATCATGACGATCCGACCGCTCGGAGCGGCCTGCGCGGCCGCGGCCTTGTTCTTGATCGCGGGCTGCGAAGAGCAGACACCCGGGACCGCGTCGCCGCAGACTTCGGCCGTTCCGAGTACTTCCGAAGCGCCGAGTAGCAGCTCGAGCGCGCCTACGTCGACTACGCGCGCCAGCACTACAGCCCCTTCGGCGACCGCCGGGACGGTCACCAAGCCCGCCACCGGCGGGGCGGTGGCTCACACGCCGGACGGCGCCGCGAGCGTGATGGAGGAGTTCCATCACGCGCTGGGCGCCAAAGACCTGGACACCGTGTGCCGGATTTCGGCGCCCGCCTACGACGGCGGGATGAAGGAGTGCCGCAGCCTCACGCCGATGTTGTTCGAGATGTTCACGCCCGCGGATCTGAAGAACCTGAAAGCCACGCGGGTCGACCGCGCGAAGGTGAAGAGCAATGGGCCCGACCAGGTGACCATCCCGCCCAACGCGATCGCGCCGAAGGCGACGATCATGGACGGGGATCCCAAGATCTTCACCATGGGCTGGCGCGGCGGGACCTGGGTCATCATCGAGTAGGAGAGCAAGGGACCTTTGCTAGCGTTCGTTAGTGCGCTAACCAACGCTAGCAAAGGCCCCTTGCTCTCTTTTCGCAGGTCAGCGCGGTGGGCGCTGGGGCTGCGGCTGCTGATGGGGCTGCGGTTGAGACTGCGGAGGGCGGCGCGGGACGATCTGGGTGACCGGGCCGTCCGGCGACTTGCCCGCGCGAGCGAGCCAGCCTTCGACGTCGCGCCGCACGGCGCTGAGCGTCGGGCGGCGGCGGGGCTCCTGGTCCAGCGAAGCGATGAGAATCCGCGCGTGCGCGCTGCGATTCGGCAGCTTCGACACCGGTTCGGCACGGGCGGCGGCCATCAGCGCGGCCATCGGGGTCTCCCGGGTGCCCCGCGGAGGCTGGCCCGACAGCGCGTAGCTGACCGTCGCGGCGAGCTGCCAAGCGTCCGAAGCCGGGCTCGCCGCAGAGCCCATCGCCTGCTCGGGAGCGACGAAGTCCGGCGTGCCGATCATCATCCCGGTCGCGGTCATCTTCGAGTCGCCCTGGCTGCGGGCGATCCCGAAGTCGATGAGATGCGCCAGCCCGTTGCGGTCGAGGATGATGTTCGACGGCTTCAGGTCCCGGTGTAGCACACCCTTCTCATGCGCCGCGGCGAGCGCGCCCGCCATGGTCGACCAGAGCCGTCCGGCGGCGATGTCGTCGAGCGGCCCCTGCGAGTCGACGATCTCGGCCAGCGAGCGCCCTTCGAGGTATTCCATGACCAGCGCGAGGCCGTCGGGCTCCTCGACGAGGTCGTACACGCGGACGCAGTTGGGGTGGTTCACCACGGCCAACGCACGGGCCTCGCGCTGCATCCGCTCTTCGGTGTCCCGGTCCGGCGCGTGCGCGATCTTCAGCGCGACAGTGCGGTTCAGCTGCGTGTCGACGGCTTCCCACACGGTGCCGAAGCCGCCGTGGCCTAGCCGCCGGACGCGCTTGTAGCGGCCGCCGCCGGAGTTGCGGGAACCCGGAGGTGCCGGGACCGGGCCGGGGACCGCGGCCAGCGCGGGAGGTTCGGGCGCCTGTGCCAGCGCGGTCGCCGGATACTGCTTGGCGGGCGGGGGCGGCAGCTGCGGCTGCGGTTTCGGAGCGGGCGGCTCCGGGCGGTACGGCTCGACCTTCTGCCGGGGCTGCGGGTCCGGCCGGTTGATCACCGACCACGGCGGCGGGCCCACCAGCGCGACCGGGATCAGCCCCAGCACGCTGAACGGCAGGAACCCGAGCCAGAAGTGCACGGCGGTGTTCGCACCCATGCCGATGCTCGCCAGCACCATCAGCACGAACGGGATCCAGAAGAACCGCGAAGGCCACTTCGGTCCGCGACGGAACGCGGTCCGCGCCTGCAGCATCACGAAGAGCAGCGACAGCGCGGGCAACCCGACCAGCAGGATCAGGTAGAAGATGTAGCTCAGCTGCATCCCGCTCGGATAGAACAGGACCTCGTACACGTTCTGGCCGCGACCGAGGTACTCGCTCTGCGCGCCGATCAGCGGGCTGTAGTCGGAGTTGAAGGTCGACAGGTCGCCGGCGGAGAAGCCGGACTTACCGCCCGACTTCGACGACGCGGCCTCCTGGTAGACCTGCGAAACACCGGTGGCCAGCAGCCACGGCAGCAGGAAGACGGCGACGACGCCGATCCCGCCGAAGATGGACAGGGTCACCACGTCGTAGCGATTGCCGGTGCCTTTGCGGATGATCGCGACGACCATCGCTCCCAGTGCGGGCAGCAGCGCGACCAGCGCTCCCGCGGTGCTCGTCGCCCACACCCAGTCCCCTGGCCAGATCCCTGGCCCGAACAGGCTGTGCGCGAACGAAAGCAGCGCGCTCGCTAGTCCCATGGACCCTGCTCCCCTCGCTCGTCGAGGCCGTTTCCGGCGTTTTTACCCCTAGTCCAGCTTAGGACGCTCCATGCGCGCACAGGGTTGCCGGGTTGTCGCGGGCGTCTCCCCGCCGTTATCACCGGGCATCGACGTGGCCGGAAGTCCATGATGGGGTCCGGTACCCGAGCGCGAAGGAGCATTCGATGCACGCCGAGACGTATCAGCGGAGCCTCGAAGACCCGGAGGGTTTCTGGCTCGAAGCCGCACAGGCGATCGACTGGACCCGTCCGCCGACGCAGGCCCTCGACGCGTCGAAGGCGCCCTTCTACCGCTGGTTCCCGGACGGGGAGCTGAACACGGCGTTCAACGCGCTCGACCGGCACGTTCGGGACGGCCGCGGCGAGCAGATCGCGCTGATCTGGGATTCTCCCGTCACCGATTCGGTACGCCGGTTCACCTACGCGGAACTACTGGACGACGTCGCACGCTTCGCGGGCGCGCTCGCGTCTCTCGGTGTCGGGAAGGGCGACCGCGTCATCGTGTACATGCCGATGGTCCCCGAGGCCGCGGTCGCGATGCTCGCGTGCGCCCGGCTCGGTGCGGTGCACTCGGTGGTGTTCGGCGGGTTCGCGCCCAAGGAGCTGGCGGCGCGGATCGAGGACGCGAAACCCAAGGTCATCGTGGCCGCCTCGTGCGGGATCGAGCCGGCGCGGGTCGTCGAATACAAGCCGATCATCGACGAGGCGCTCGCGGGAACCGCCCATCAGCCGGACAAGGTCGTGGTGTTGCAGCGGGAGCGTGCTCGCGCCGAGATGGGAGCGCGCGACGCGGACTGGACCGAACTGGTCGCGAAGGCCTCCCCCGCAGACCCGGTACCGGTCGCCGCCACCGATCCGCTGTACATCCTGTACACCTCCGGCACCACGGGGAAGCCGAAGGGCGTCGTGCGCGACACCGGCGGGCACGCGGTCGCGCTGGCCTGGTCGATGGGCGCGATCTACGACATCCGGCCCGGTGACGTGTGGTGGACGGCGTCCGACGTCGGCTGGGTCGTCGGCCATTCCTACATCGTGTACGCGCCGCTCCTCATCGGGGCGACGTCGGTCATGTACGAGGGCAAACCGGTCGGGACCCCGGACGCCGGCGCGTTCTGGCGGGTCATCGCCGACCACGGGGTGAAGGCGTTGTTCACCGCGCCGACGGCGTTGCGGGCGATCAAGAAGGTCGACCCTGACGCGGCCGAAATCGAGAAATACCAGCTCAGCGAGTTCAAGACGTTGTTCATGGCCGGTGAACGGCTCGATCCGGAGACCTATCACTGGGCGCACGACAAGCTCGGCGTGCCGGTGATCGACCACTGGTGGCAGACCGAGACCGGCTGGCCGATCGCGGCGAACCCGCGCGGGCTGGAGCCGATGCCGGTCAAACCCGGTTCGGCGACGAAACCGGTGCCGGGCTGGGACGTGCGGATCCTGGACCAGGCGGGCGACCCGCTCCCGGCCGGCCAGGAGGGTGCCATCGCCATCAAGCTGCCGCTCCCGCCCGGATCGCTGCCCACGTTGTGGCAGGACGACGAGCGGTACCGCGAGGCGTACCTTTCGCGGTACGACGGCCACTACCTGACGGGTGACTCCGGGTACGTCGACGAAGACGGCTACCTGTTCGTCATGGGCCGCACCGACGACGTCATCAACGTCGCGGGCCACCGGCTTTCGACCGGTTCGATGGAAGCCGTGCTGGCCTCCCACCCGGCCGTCGCCGAATGCGCGGTGATCGGCGTCCGGGACCAGCTCAAGGGGCAGCTTCCGCGCGGGTTCGTGGTGCTGAAGTCGGGCGTGGATTTCGACGCCGAAACGCTCAAGTCCGAATTGGTCGCGCTGGTGCGGCGCGACATCGGGCCGGTCGCGGCGTTCCGTGACGTGTCCATTGTGGACGCGTTGCCGAAGACGCGCTCCGGGAAGATCCTGCGCAAGACCATGCGCGGGATCGCCGACGGCCGCGACGAGCAGGTGCCCTCGACCATCGAAGACGCGAGTGTTCTCGATGCCTTGAAAGCGGTCCTGCGCGGCGGGTGACCGGTGATCGGCACGGCGTACTGGTCCGATCGGGTGTTGTCGTGTTTGCCCTATTGGTCTATACCTCTATGAGCAGAGAGTCTCCAGGTACCCGACCGGAGGTGCTCCATGAGTAAACGCCTGTCCAGAACCGTGCTCGGCGTGGCCGTCCTGAGTCTCGTGACGTTCGGCCTGCCCGCGACGGCGAGCGCGGGACAGCACGCGAAAGCCGAACGGACCGTCGCCGAGGTCGTCCCCGCGCCTGTCGACGCGAAGCCCGATCCTCGCGCGAACTTCCGGCTCAACCCCGCCACCGTCATCCGCACCGACCGCGAAGGCAAGCAGGTCGCCGAGTACCTGGCCGGGCTGCTCCGGCCGGCCACCGGCTACCGGTTGCCCGTCGTCACCGGCCACCGCGGCGGCGGCCCGGCCATCTCCCTCGAAACCGGCCGGGCGAGCGACCGGGTCGGCACCGAGGGCTACCAGCTCAAGGTCTCCTCTTCCGGCGTGACACTGAAGGCGAACACCGACGAGGGCCTGTTCCTCGGAGTGCAGACACTGCGCCAGCTGTTCCCGTCGGCCATCGAGGCGAAGACCGTCCAGAAGCGGTCATGGGTGGTTTCGGGCGGCACAGTGCTCGACTATCCGCGCTTCGGCTACCGCGGCGCGATGCTCGACGTCGCCCGGCACTTCTTCACGCCGGCGCAGGTCAAGCTCTACATCGACCAGATCGCGCAGTACAAGATCAACACACTTCACCTGCACCTGAGCGACGACCAGGGCTGGCGGATCGAGATCAAGAGCTGGCCGAAGCTGGCGACCGTTGGCGGGCAGACGGCCGTCGGCGGCGCCCCCGGCGGGTACTACACGCAGGAGCAGTACAAGGACCTGGTGCGCTACGCGGCTTCGCGGCACATCACGATCGTTCCCGAAATCGACATGCCGGGGCACACGAACGCGGCCCAGCACTCCTACGCCGAACTGAACTGCGACGGGGTCGCGGTGCCGCCGCGCACCGACATCGAGGTCGGCTACAGCTCGCTGTGCATCAACAAGGACATCACCTACAAGTTCGTCGACGACGTCATCCGCGAACTGTCGGCGATCACCCCTGGGAAGTACATCAACATCGGCGGCGACGAGGCCCACTCGACCACCCCGGCGGACTACCAGACCTTCGCCACGAAGGTGCATCCGATCGTCGCGAAGTACGGCAAGACGATCACCGGCTGGCATGACATCGCCAAAACGAAACCGCCGGTTTCGGCCGTTCCGCAGTTCTGGGGCACGACCGGCACGGACGCCCACGTGGCCGAGGCCGCGGCGCGTGGCAACAAGATCCTGATGTCGCCCGCGAACAAGGCGTACCTGGACATGAAGTACCACCCGGGGACGCCGCTCGGCCTGGACTGGGCCGCGCTGATCGAGGTCAAGGACGGCTACGACTGGGATCCGGCCACGTATCTGCGGGGCGTGTCGGAGAAGAACGTCATCGGCGTCGAGGCGCCACTGTGGTCCGAAACGCTGATCACCAGTGACAACATCGAGTTCATGGCGTTCCCGAGGCTGCCTGGGCACGCCGAGATCGGCTGGTCACCGAAGGCTTCCCGGACTTGGGACGCGTACCGGCTCCGGCTGGCGAAGCAGAGCCCGCGGTGGGTTCAGCAGGGGATCGACTTCTACCGGTCCACGCAGGTCGACTGGAAGTAGCCCTCAAGTGCGATGAAAGACTCCTTCATTGCAAATTTCGCAATGAAGGGGCCTTTCATCGCACGGCCGCGGCGTCGAGACGGGCGGTGATGGCGGCGCGAGCCAGCGCGTAGGGCTCCGTGCCGCCGAACATCACCGAATCGGCGTTCGCGGCCCGGCCGAGCGCGTGCAGTTCGAAGGCCAGCCGGTTCACATCGATGGACTCCCGCAGGTCCCCCGCCTTCCGCGCCTCGACGACAGTCGACCGGATGAACTGGGCGAAGCCCCGGCTCGCCTTCGCGACCGCGTCGTGGACCCGGCCGGTCCGCGCGTCGAACTCGGCGCCGGCGTTGAAGAAGAAACAGCCGCCCGGGAACACACGACGTTCCGAGTAGTCGAGCCAGTTCGCGCACAGCGCGCGCAGCCGGGCGATGCCCTGCTCGACCTCCAGTGTCGGCTCCACGACGTTCTCCGCGAAGATCGCGCTCGCCGTCTCGACCGCCGCGAGCTGCAGTTCCTCCTTGGAACCGAACAGCGCGAACACCCCGGATTTGCTCAGTTCCAGCTCGGTGGCGAGCCTGCCGAGGGACAACCCGTCGAGCCCTTCGACGGACGCGATGTCGACGGCGCGCCGGAGCACGATCCGCCTCGTCGCGTCGCCGCGGGCCACCCGGCCGTCAACCGGCATTCCGTTCCTCTCGCCGCCGTTTCGCCGATTCCAGGCCGTCACGGTACTGCCGGGAAAGCGCCGGCGCCGCGAGCACCCGGTCCAGCAGCGCCCAGTACGCGTCCTGGCGGTCGTCGTCCAGCTGGGCGACGTTGGTGAACGACGCGACGTACACCTCGGCGATCGTCGGGTTCACCGGATCGCGTTCTTCGAGCGTCATCCGTCCCGAGGTGGGGACCTCGCCCGTCCGGAGCACCCGCAGGTACCAGCCGCTGCGGCCGGAGTCGATCATCGCCGGGATGACGTCCTTACGCCCGGTCTTCATCGCGAGTTTGAAACACGGCGTCCGCGGCTGCGAGACCTGGACCAGCGCCTCTCCCCAAGCCCAGACATCGCCGACGCGCACGTCGTACTCATCGGCGCCGGTCACCGACGCGTTCTCCCCGAAATCGCCCTCGACCACCGGAAAACCCTGCTCCGACCAGGCCGCGTAGTGCGTCGAAGGGTAGACGTAAACCGCTTTGTCGACGCCGCCGTGGACACTTCGGTCGGCCTGATCGTCACCGGCAAGATTGATCTCGTCCAGCTTCAAGAACGGCGCCTCCACCCGCGATTTCGCGATGGCGCTGTACACCGGGACGTCGCGCTTCGTGCCCAGAACCGACGGCCGCCCGACGAAGACCTCGTTCACCTCGAGTGTGCTCACACCCTAGAAGATAGCACGATCGTTCGTATACTTTGACTCCATGGACTTCCTCGCACTGACGACCCGGGCACATCACGCCACCGGAACCACGATCGCCGGAATCGGCGCGGACGACTGGGACCGCTCGACCCCCTGCGCCGAATGGACCGTCCGCGACATCGTGAAACACCTGATCGACAACAACGAGCACCGCGCCGCACAGGCGACAGGCCTTCCCAGGAAGACCCGGCCGACAGCGGACGGCGACCTCGCCACGTCCTACGAAGAGAGTTCCGCCGAGTTCCTCGCGGCCTTCGGCGGCCCGGCGCTCGAAAAGACCTTCGACTTCGGGAACTTCGGTCCGCTCCCCGGCAAGAACGCCTTGGCCGTGCTGTTAGTCGACACGCTCACCCACGACTGGGACCTCAATACCGCCCTCGGCCGTGAACACCACTGGGACGACGAGCTCGCGACGGCCGCTTTGACAGTGGCGAGCCGCTACCCCGACGTGATGCCGGTGCGCGGGCCCGGCGGCGCCTTCGACCACGCTGTCGAGGCACCGCCGGGCGCCACGCCGGGCGACCGGCTCATCGCATTGCTGGGCCGTTCAGCTCAGCCGACTCTTCGTCACTGAACAGCCGGGAGCGGACCAGGAAGCGGACCCCTTCGGGTGCCTCCAAGGAGAATCCGCTCCCCCGGCCCGGCACGACGTCGATGGTCAGATGCGTGTGCTTCCAGTACTCGAACTGGGGGCCCGACATCCACACCGGAACGTCGGCGATGCCCTCGACGCTCAGGTCACCAAGGTGGACATCGGCCGCCCCGGTGCGGAATTCGCCTGCCGGGTAACACATCGGGGCGCTCCCGTCGCAGCATCCGCCGGACTGGTGGAACATCACCGGCCCCCTGCGTGACACCAACCGCCGCAGAAGATCCGCGGCGGCCGGTGTCAAGCCGACCCGCTCGGCCATCAGAAGAACCCGAGCGCACTGTCCGAATAGGACACCAGCATGTTCTTGGTCTGCTGGTAGTGGTCCAGCATCATCTTGTGGTTCTCGCGCCCGATCCCGGACGCCTTGTAGCCGCCGAAGGCCGCGTGCGCCGGGTAGGCGTGGTAGTTGTTGACCCACACCCGGCCCGCCTGGATGTCGCGGCCGGCGCGGTAGGCGGTGTTGCCGTCACGCGACCAGACACCGGCGCCGAGGCCGTACAGCGTGTCGTTGGCGATCTTCAGCGCGTCGGCGTAGTCGTCGAACCTGGCCACCGAGACGACCGGGCCGAAGATCTCCTCCTGGAAGATCCGCATCTTGTTGTCGCCTTCGAACACCGTCGGCTGCACGTAGTACCCGCCGGACAGTTCGCCGCCGAGGTCGCTGCGCTCGCCGCCGGTGAGGATCTTCGCGCCTTCCTTCTGGCCGATGTCGATGTAGGAAAGGATCTTCTCCAGCTGGTCGTTGGAGGCCTGCGCGCCGATCTGCGTCTCGGTGTCGAGCGGATGGCCCTGCTTGATCTTCTTGACCCGCTCGACGGCGTCGCCGAGGAACCGGTCGTAGATGCCGGACTGGATCAGCGCCCGCGACGGGCAGGTGCAGACCTCGCCCTGGTTCAGCGCGAAGAGCGCGAAACCTTCTTGCGCCTTGTCGTAGAACGCGTCGTTGGCCGCGGCGACGTCGTCGAAGAAGATGTTCGGGCTCTTGCCGCCGAGTTCGACGGTGACCGGGATGATGTTCTCGCTGGCGTACTGCAGGATCAGCCGTCCGGTGGTGGTTTCGCCGGTGAACGCGACCTTCCGCACGCGGTTGCTCGACGCGAGCGGCTTGCCGGCCTCGACGCCGAAACCGTTGACGATGTTCAGCACGCCCGGCGGGATCAGGTCACCGATGAGCGACATCAGCAGGTGGATCGACGCGGGGGTCTGCTCGGCGGGTTTGAGCACGATCGCGTTGCCCGCGGCGAGCGCGGGCGCGAGCTTCCAGACCGCCATGAGCAGCGGGAAGTTCCACGGGATGATCTGGCCGACGACGCCGAGCGGCTCGTGGAAGTGGTAGGCGACGGTGTTGTCGTCGATCTGGGAGATGCCGCCCTCCTGGGCGCGCAGGGCGCCGGCGAAGTAGCGGAAGTGGTCGATCGCGAGGGGGATGTCGGCGGCGAGGGTCTCGCGGACCGGTTTGCCGTTCTCCCACGATTCGGCGACGGCGATCGCTTCGAGGTTCTGTTCCATCCGGTCGGCGATCCGCAGCAGCACGTTCGACCGCTCGTCCACCGACGTCCGGCCCCAGGCCGCGGCCGCGCCTTCGGCCGCGTCGAGCGCGCGGTCGACGTCGGCGGCGGTACCGCGGGCGATCTCGGTGAACACCTGTCCGGTCACCGGGGTCGGGTTCTCGAAGTACTGACCGCTCGCGGGCGGTACGTACTCGCCTCCGATGTAGTGGTCGTAGCGCGACTCGTAGCTGACGACGCTGCCTTCGGTGTTCGGTGCCGCGTACTTGGCCATCTTTCCTGCCTCATCGCTAGGGGTGACGGATGGCGGGGAACCTAGGCCGGGTGAGGTTGCACGCACGTTGCAACGAAGTGAGCGCGGTCACCTATCCTCGAAAACGTGGCGGAGCTGCCCGGAGGTGAAGCGTCGCCGCGTGACCCCCAGGCGTACGCGCGGCTGCTGAAGGACGTCCACGACGCCGTCCTCTCCGGTGTTCCCGCGCCGCGTTCCCCCAGGTCGATCGTGTCGGCTTCGTGGGATCGCTCGCTCGCCGCGCGCGTCGACCCGGACAAGGGCGTCGCGCCGCTGGTCTACGACTCCGGCGAAGTGCACGGGCTGCGCGACGAGCATCCGCTGGCACCGGTGCTGCCGATCCTGCGGCAGACGCTGGTGAGCATCGCCGACGACGCCGAGCACATGATGATCGTGACCGACGCGGCCGGGCACATCCTGTGGCGTGAGGGCGCGGCGGGCGTGCTGCGGCGCGCGGACGGCGTGATGCTCGCCGAAGGCACCCGGTGGAGTGAAGACGTCATCGGGACGAACGCGATGGGCACCACGCTCGCCACCGGGGAACCGGTGCAGATCTACTCGGCCGAGCATCTGGTGCGGACCTATCACGGCTGGACCTGCGCGGCGGCGCCCGTGCGTGACCCGGAGACCGGCGCGCTGCTCGGGTCGATCGACGTCAGCGGTCCGCTGAGGACGGTCCATCCCGCGATGCTCGCACTGGTGACGGCGGCCGCGCAGCTCGCCGAAGGCCAGTTGCGCGCGCGGCTCGCGATGCGTGACGAACGGCTGCGGGCCGCGAACATGACTCACCTGGAGGCGTTACGCGGCGCGCCGGGAGCCCTGCTGTCGGCGAAGGGTCGCGTGCTGGCGGCCGAAGCCTGCGGCGATCTTCCCTCCACCGTGGAAATCCGGCCCGGCGGCGGTGCGGTCACCCTGCCCGACGGACGGCTCGGCACGGTGGAGCCGTTGAGCGAGGGCTACCTGCTGCGCCTCCGGAACCGGGTTCCGTCGAGGCGTCCCCGGCTCGCGCTGGAGTTCCTCACCGACGGGCCGCCATCGACCACAGTGGACGGTCGTGAGGTGCCGTTCACCTTGCGGCACGCGGAGATCCTCACCCTGCTCGCCCTACATCCGGGCGGTCTGTCGGCGGAGCGGCTGGCCTTGCTGCTCTACGGCGAGAGCGGCAACCCGGTGACCGTGCGCGCGGAGATCCACCGGCTGCGGACACAGCTCGGGTCGGACATCGTGCAGACGCGGCCGTACCGGCTTTCCGCCGAGGTGGACGCCGACTTCCTGCGGGTCCGCGCGGCGCTCAGGACGGGCGACGTCCTCGGCGCCGCGAAAGCGTTCCGTGGTCCGCTGCTGCCCGAATCGGAGTCGCCCGCCATGCGCGAGGAGCGCGAGTCGGTCACCGCGTCGGTCCGCCGCGTCGTGCTCGGCAGCGGGGACGCGACGGCCCTGTGGTCGTACTGGGAGACGCCGTGCGGCGCCGACGACCTGGAGATCGTCGACGCGCTGTGCCGGGTGCTCCCGGACGGCGATCCGCGGCGTGCCGTCGCCTTCACCCACCGTGCTCGTCTGGAGCACTGAGTAGACAGCGTCTACATCAGTTTGATAGACAGTGTCTACAAGGTGAACTCGCGGTTACGGAGATCTGGATGGGCTACCAACGTTTCGTCGCGCTCGGCGACAGCTGCGCCGAAGGGCTGGCCGATCCGCATCCGTCGGGAGGCTTCTACCGCGGCTGGGCCGACTTCGTCGCGGCACGTCTCGCCGAGGACGAGCCCGGTTTCCGCTACGCCAATCTCGCGGTCCGCGGCCGCAGGCTCGACCAGATCCACGCCGAGCAGACCGCGGCGGCGACCAGGCTCCGGCCGGATCTGATCGCGTTGTTCGGCGGCGGCAACGACGTGATGAGCCGCGGCTGGGACGCGCGCACGGTCGCCCGCCGCGTCGACACGGCCATCCGCGCCTGCACCGAGATCGCGCCGGTGGTCGTCACCTTCACCCTCAGCGACATCTCGCACCGCATGCCGATGGGTCACCGCATGCGCCCGCGCCTCACCGCGCTGAACGACGCCGTCCGCGAGGCGTCCGTCAGCTACGGAGCGACCCTCGTCGACCTCTGGCCGGACGACGCCGCGCACGATTCCCGCTATTTCGGCCCGGATCGGCTGCATCTGTCCGAGCAGGGCCACCGGCGCCTGGCCGGGCACGTGCTCGGCAAACTCGGCGTCAGCCACGACCCGGCGTGGCTCGCGCCGCTGCCCGGTTCGGCCGGGCGCTCCGGCCTGCGCGCGGATCTGCGGTGGCTGACGCGGGAGGTCCTCCCGGTCGCGGTCACCCGTTTCCGCAACCGGCTCGTCGGCCGTCAGCCTGGCGACGGTTTCCTGCCGAAACGCCCCGAACTCCTGCCCGTCCACGAGGAGACCCGGTCGTGGGCGCCCGAACCCGCCTGATCGACACCGCGGCGAACCTGCTGGCCGAAGAGGGCGTCGGCGCCGTGACGCTGCGCGGGATCGCCAAGGCCGCCGGCGTTTCGCACGGCGCGCCGCTGCGGCATTTCCCCGGCCGCGCCGCCCTGCTTTCGGCGGTCGCCACCCGCGGCTACACCGAATTGCTCGATCGCGGCACCGGCCTGCCGGACGGGACACCACGCGAACGGCTCATCGCGGCCTGCCACGGCTACCTCGATTTCGCGCTGGCCAATCCGGCGATGTTCGAGCTGATGTTCCGCCGCGACCTCATCGACGCGGACGATCCCGAACTCACGCGGGTGAGCAGCGCGGTGTTCGACTTCTTCGCCGCGATGGTCGCCGAGCTGCAGGAAGGCGGCTGGCATCCCTCGACCGATCCGCGGCTGCTCGCGTCCTCTCTCTGGGCGTCGCTGCACGGTCTCGCCCAGCTGTGGTTGTGGGGCGGGCTGGCCGGTGCGAGCTTCGCGCCGACACCGGAAAGGGCGCTGGCCGTCACGCTGGACGCCTACCTCGGGTCGTGAACCAGACGTTCGAAGTCCTTGCCCAGTACGGATTTCGCGGCATGCCAGCCACCCATCCCGTGCACGCCGGGCCCCGGCGCCGTCGCTGCCGAACACAGGAAGACGCCGCCGAGCGGGGTCCGATGTGGATTCCAGCGCGGGACCGGCCGTCCGAGCATCTGCCGCAGGTCCACCGCTCCGGCGGCGACGTCACCGCCGGGATAGTTCGCGTTGTAGGCCTCGAGTTCCGGCGCGGTGACACAGCGGCCCGCCAGGATCGTGTCGGAGAATCCCGGCGCGAACCGTTCGATCCGCCGCCGGACGAGATCGGTGGCGTCCCGCGGATCCCCGTGCGGCACATGGCAATACGCCCACACCGGCCGTTTGCCCGGCACCCCGCGGGACGGGTCGATCGCCATCGGATCGGAGACGAGCACGAACCGGTCTTCCGGATCTTCCCCGCGCACGATGGCGTTTTCGGCGGCGTACACCTGGTCGCGCGTTCCGCCGAGATGGACGGTGCCCGCCTTGCCGACCTCCGGTACCGCCCACGGAACCGGTTCGGACACCAGGAAATCGACCTTCGCCACGCCGGGTCCGTAGCGATAGGACTCCAGCGCCTTCCGGTATCGCGGCGGCAGCAGGTCACGGGCGATTTCGAGGAAACCACGCGGGGCGATGTCGAGGATCACCGTGCGAGACTTCGCCAACTGCCGCAGATCCGTGATCCGGCTGCCGGTGTGGATCCGGCCGCCGTGCGCGCGGACGTCGGCGGCGAGAGCCTCGGTGATGGCTTGGCTTCCGCCGCGGACGATGGGCCAGCCCGTCGAATGCGCGAGATGGCCGAGCAGGAGCGTCGCGCCCGCGGCGGCGAGCGAAGGCTGACGGCTCATCACATGCGCGGAGACACCGGAGAGCAGCGCGGGTGCTTCGGGACCGGTGAACAAGCGTCGCTCCAATCCGGAAGCGAGCATCGCCATCCGGGCCGGGAGAAGGGCGGCGATCCGAGGGTCGCGGGGCGGATGACGCAGGTCCCCGAGCAGCAGATCGGCCAGTTCACGGCTGTGCCGGGCCAGCGGTCCCAGCAAGCGGCGCCACCGCGGGCCGTCCGTACCAAGGGCATCACAGGTCCGGTCGAGATCTTCATAGGCGAGTCCGGCCCGGTTACCGTCGAGCGGGTGCGCGTACGCGATCTCCGGCCGCAGGAGGTCGACTCCGTGCCCGGCGAGACCGAACCAGCGGAAGAAAGGCGACGCCGCCGCCAGCGGATGCCCGGTGGCGCAGATGTCGTGACGGACTTCGTCGTCGAACAGCGACGCCGTCCGCGTCCCGCCGCCGATCTCGCCCGCCGCCTCGTGCACTTCGACCGACAGGCCCGCCCTGACCAGCAAGACCGCCGCCGCGAGCCCGTTCGGGCCCGCACCGACCACCGACACGTCGATCGCCATACCGCCCCCTTGCCGGGATGCGGACATCCCGCCCGAATATTGTCGGACCTCTCTCCTAGATTGATCCGCTCCAACCCAATCAGGAAGGAGGGCCATGCCCGACCATGACACGCTGCTCGCGCGCGTCCGGAAACTCCTCGCCAAGGCGGAGGACCCGGCGGTCACCGAGGCCGAAGCCGAGTCGTACAACACCAAGGCCGCCGAACTGATCGCCAGATACGGCATCGACCAGGCCTTGCTGGCCGCTTCCGGGGCGACGGCGGACGAGATCACCCAGATCATGATCCCGATCGACAACCCGTACAGCCGGGACAAGGCGGGACTGCTCACGAACATCGCGCATCCGCTGCGCTGCCGGGCCCTGCTGCACCGGCTCGGCCAGTCGGTCACCGCGGTGACGGTGTTCGGCTTCCGCTCCGATCTGGAACGGACGGAGCTGCTGTACACGAGCCTGCTGCTGCAGGCGACCACCCAGCTGACCCGGGTCCGCCCGGAGAACCGGGTGTTCGCGGGTGAATCCCTTGCCGCGTACCGGCGCACCTGGCTCCACGGATTCTCCGGCGCGGTCTACGAGCGGCTCCGCAACAGTGAGGACACCGCGGCCCGCACCCACACCACCGCGGCCGGCCATCGCTCCGCCGAACTGGTCATCCAGGACCGGACGGCGATGGTCAAACAGGCGTACGACGAGCAATACGGAGACCTGCGCTCGGCACCGCCGAGGCGGTTGTCCGGCAGCGGCTACCTCGACGGTCACTCCGCCGGCGAGCGCGCCAACCTCAACACCACCGGAATCACTGGACGGCGCCGCGCGCTACCCGTACGCTGACCGGTCGCACCACCTCGCACGGATGACGCCGTGCCCGAAAACCACCTCGTGAGAATCGCGTGTCCTCGGCTCTACTGAGGACATGATCGTGATCGAAGACCTGGCCACCCGGCCCGACCTGCGCGAGCCCGCGCTCGCCCTCGGCGGTGTCGGCGGCGAATTCCTCCAGCACGACCCGGCCGGTCTGCTGGCGAAGTCGTCCCACCTCGCCGCCCGCTGGCCGGAATACTTCCTGGTGCTGCTGGAAGACGATGTCCCGGTGGCGAGAGCGGCCGCCGTCCCGGTCGGCTTTCCGACGCCCGAACGCCCGGAACTGCCGGACCACGGCTGGGACGCCGCCTTGATCTGGGCCTCGGAAGATCTGCTGAGCACCCGTGAGACGAAGACTCTGATCACACTCGAAGTGATGGTCGCGCCAGGCCGTCGTGGCGGCGGCCTGGCCACAAAAGCGTTGGAAGCACTGAAAAAGCGCGCCTCGGAAACAGGTATGCGCAAACTCGTCGTGCCGGTCCGTCCGGCCGGGAAGGAGAAGGCACCAGGACTGTCCTTTGAGGACTACATCGCCCGCCGTCGACCGGACGGGCTGCCGGAGGATCCGTGGCTGCGCACGCATGAACGGCTCGGCGCCCGGTTCGTGAAAGTGGCGCCGTTCGCGATGACGGTCACCGGCACCTTCGCCCAATGGAAGGCGTGGACCGGCGTCGAGCTCCGGGACGGCCTCACGGCCGTGCCGGGCGGGATCGCGCCGGTGCTCGCCTCCTCGGCACTGGACCTCGGCGTCTACGTGGAGCCGAACGCCTGGCTGGAGCACCTGGTAGATCAACCCGGCACCTGCTAGATTTCCTTGGCATGTGCAGGAGTGCGGCATGACCGCCACCGGACCGTCCGGCGACGAGCTGCTGCGGGTGCTGGGGGCGCTGGCGAATCCGCACCGGCTGCGGATCGTCGCGGCGCTGCGCGCGGAGCGCGCGTATGTGAGCCAGCTGGCGCGAGAGCTCGGCATCAGCCGGGCGCTGTTGCAGCTCCACCTGCGCAAACTGGAAGCGGCCGGGCTCGTGTCGGCCGCACTGGAGCTGTCGGAGGACGGGAAAGCGATGAAGTTCTACGAGGTGAATCCGTTCGTGATCGAGCTGAGCCCGGACACCATCGCCGCCGCGGCGCCGACGCTGAGCACACCGGCGACCGGCGACGAGGGGGAACGACCGTGAAGTGGCATCAATGGCAGGAAGTCGCCGGGCTGATCGGCATCTTCGTGTTCCTCACCGTGGTGATCACGGTGGTCGTGTGGCAGTTCGGCGCGACCATCCGGGCAAGGGGCGCCCTCGCCCGCGAGCACGAGTACCGCAGGCTCGCCGAAAAAGCCGTCCAAGCGCAGGAAGAGACCGAACGCAAACTCACCGAACTCGACGGACGCCTCGCGGATTTGCAGAAGAGCGTGGGCACGGTCGAGCGGATCCTCAAGGAGGTCGACTAGACACGGTTTGACACCGGTGAAAGACCCTGGGCCGCCGAGCGGCAACTCGACGGCCCAGGAAAGAAGAAGCAAAAACCTCGCCCGAGGCATCTCACTCCTTCACGCAAAGGACTGTAGTTCATGCTGCCCGAAAAGATCGCCGCCTGGTCCCGGCGGCACCGCGCGGTCACCCTCGTCGGCTGGGTCGCCCTCGTGGTCGTCGCCCTGCTGCCGGGAATGCTGCTGGACGGTGAAAGCCGGCGAAGCACAGATCCCGGCGAGTCTGGTCGCGCACAGACCGCTTTGAATGCCCAGGACACCTTCGAACCGTTACGCGAGAACGTTCTCGTCCAGGCTAAGGAGCCTGGCTCACGACCGTTCGCCACCGACGAGGAACTCCGGCGAGCGACCGAAGACCTGGTCACCACCCTCACCCGATCCGGTTCCGTCAGCGACGTCCGCTCACCGCTGGCCACCGACGGTGGCGAGCGGATCTCGGCCGACGGCGCGTCCGGCCTCGTCGGCTTTTCGATCGCGGGCGGGGAGAAGGAGATCCGCCCGAACTTCGAAACCGCGTCCGCGCTGGTCGACGAGGTCGCTTCCCGGCATCCGTCGGTCCGGTTGGGCCAGTCCGGGGATCTCAGCCTGTCGACCGTGGTCGACAAGGGCATCCGGGAGGACGTGAAACGGTCGGAGCTCCTTTCGCTGCCACTGACGCTGGTGATCCTGCTGATCGTCTTCGGCGCGCTGGTCGCGGCCTCGGTGCCGTTGCTGCTGGCGGGCACGACCGTCGCGGCGACGTTCGGCTTCCTGTCCGTCGTCGACGACTTCACCCCGATCAACAGCGCGACCACGGTGATCACCCTGCTCATCGGGATGGCGGTCGGCGTCGACTATTCGCTGTTCTTCCTGAGGCGGCAACGGGAAGAACGCGCGCGCGGCCACTCCGTCGACGACGCGATCCGCATCGCGGCGCGGACCTCCGGGCACGTCGTTGTCGTCTCCGGCGTCACGGTGGTGCTCTGCGTGAGCGGGCTGGTGTTCACCGGACTCGACAACTTCACCGGTCTCGCGATCAGCACCGCGTTCGTGGTCGGGCTGGCCGTGCTCGGCGCGGTCACCGTCCTCCCGGCGCTGCTCTCGCTGCTGGGTGACAAGGTCGATCGCGGCCGGATTCCCTGGCTGGGCAAGCGCCGCACCGCCGCGGAGAAGTCACGGTTCTGGTCCGCGACGGCCCGCGTCGTCACCCGGCGGCCGTCGCTGTGGGGCGGAGTCGCGGTGGCGCTGCTGATCCTGCTCACGCTGCCCGCCCTCGGCATGCGGCTGCAGGATCCGACACCGGCGGAGAGCCTGCCGCGGTCGGTCGCGGCGATCGACGTCGCCGTCCGCACCCAGGAAGCCTTCCCGGGAGCCGTCTATCCCGCAATGGTGGTGCTGACGGCCGAGAACGGCGGCCCGGTCGACAGCCCGGCGTTGCGGTCGGCGATCACGGATCTCGACCGGCGGATCGGGGAGACCTCCGGCGTGCTCAACAAACCCGTCACGGTGGCGAACGTCGATGACGCCGTGGTCGTCCGGGTCCCGCTGTCCGGCGCGGGCCGCGACGCGGAAGCCGATGCCGCGCTGGCGAAACTGCGCACCGAGGTACTCCCGCAGACGATCGGCGAGGTGGACGGCGTCGAGTTCGCGGTTTCGGGCCGCACGGCGAGCGCCCGCGACTTCGCCGACCGAGTCGTCGAGCGGATGCCGCTGGTGTTCGGATTCGTCCTGCTGGCGGCGTTCGTGTTGCTGCTGCTGGCTTTCCGGTCCGTGGCGGTGGCGCTCGGGTCGATCTTGCTGAACCTGCTGTCGATCGGCGCGGCGTACGGCGTGCTCACCTGGATCTTCCAGGACGGCCATTTCGCTTCCCTGCTGGGATTCACTCCGTACGGCGGGGTCGTCGGCTGGCTGCCGATGTTTATGTTCGTCCTGCTGTTCGGGCTGAGCATGGACTACCACATCTTCATCCTCAGCCGGATCCGTGAACGCCGGGCAGAAGGCGCCGTCACCGCGATCGTCCGCGGCACCGGCACCAGCGCGGGAGTGATCAGCGGCGCGGCGGTGATCATGGTCGGCGTGGTCAGCGTCTTCATCACGTTGAGCGCGATCGAGTACAAGATGATGGGCGTCGGGATGGCGGTCGCCGTGCTGATCGACGCCACGCTGGTCCGCGGCGTGCTGCTGCCCGCTTTCCTGACGGCGCTGGGAGAACGGGCCTGGCGGCGCGACGGTAAATCCGTGGCCCCCGAACGCGTCCCGGAACTATCGTCGCCGAATGCCTGACGCGCTCTTCGCCCACGCCCGGCTCGCACCCATCTACGACGCCTTCGACGGCGCTCGCGACGACCTGGACCACTACCTCGCCATCATCGGTGAACTCGGGGCGAAGAGAGTGCTCGACGTCGGCTGCGGCACCGGCTGCCTGGCGGTTCTCCTGGCCGGGCGCGGAATCGAGGTCGTGGGGGTCGATCCGGCCGAGGCGTCGCTGGAGATCGCGAAGGCCAAGGACCCGGAAGGGAAGATCACCTGGATCCACGGCGACGCGAAGGACGTGGGCGCGGCGGGCGCCGATCTCGCGGTGATGACCGGGAACGTGGCACAGGTCTTCCTGACCGACGGCGAATGGCGCCGGACGCTCGAAGGCGTCCGCACCGCGTTGGTGCCCGGCGGTCACCTGGTGTTCGAGATCCGGCGCCCCGGTCGCCGCGTGTGGGAGGACTGGGCCGCGGACACCGCGCACGACATCATCGACGTTCCCGGCGTCGGCGAGGTCGACCAATGGCGTGAGGTCACCGAGGTGGACCTCCCGTTCGTGTCGTTCCGGTACAGCTACCGGTTCGCCGACGGCGAGGTCGTCACCTCGGACTCGAAGCTGTGGTTCCGCGAACGTGAAGATCTCGAATCCTTGCTGGCCGAACACGGCTTTCGCGTCCTGGACGTCCGGGACGCCCCCGACCGTCCAGGACGCGAGTACGTGTTCATCGCCCAGCGGGCCTAGAGGACTTCGCCGTCCGGAACGGTTTTCGGCCCGGTGATCTTCACGTCGCCGCGGACGACGACGTTCTTCCCGAAGGTGA
Organism: Amycolatopsis sp. lyj-108; assembly: GCF_046549005.1. Classification (NCBI taxonomy): domain Bacteria; kingdom Bacillati; phylum Actinomycetota; class Actinomycetes; order Pseudonocardiales; family Pseudonocardiaceae; genus Amycolatopsis; species Amycolatopsis sp. lyj-108. The sequence goes on from NZ_JAJPWQ010000008.1 coordinate 64,753, forward strand.
CGTCGCCGTCCACCGAGAGGCTCGTGCACTCCTTCAGCGAAGGAGCGGAAGGGATCCGCGCGTCGAAGTCCGGCAGGAGCTTGTAGAACTCCTTGCTCAGCGACACGAACGGCGGGGTGGTGGTGAACTCCGGGATCATCTCCCCGCCCTCGTCGAGCACGTACGCGTCGGACCGGACGACGAGCAGGTCGTCGGTGGTCTTCACCGGCGCGAAGCGGCTTCGCGGGATCTCGATGGCCCGCGCGCCCTCGACCGAGCCGATCGCCGCGCCCATCGCCGTCTCGAGCTGGATCACCGGCGTACTGGCCGAATCGGCCGGATCGACGGTCTTCCGGTTCACGATCAGCGGCAACTGCGGCGCGGCCGGGTCGGCGTCCTGCAGGGCTTTCAGCCGTTCGAGGTCGACCCAGATGTTGTTGGTGTTGTAGAAGCGCCATTTGCCGACGTCGCCGAACGAGTCGTCGCCGTCGGGGACCTGCGCGGATTCCCGCAGGACGATCCGGCCCGCGCGCCGCGCGAGGTGCCCGCCCTTGCGGTCGGCCGCGGTGCCGAGCACGGTTTCCATCGCGAACGGGACGTTCTCGCTCGCGAGCCACGCGGCGATCCGCGCGTCCGGCAGCGCGCCGAGGTTGTCGGCGTTGGACACGAAACACCAGCGGATGCCCTCCGCCAGCAGCGTTTCGAGCATCCCGCTCACCGCGAGCGCGATGTAGATGTCGCCGTGTCCCGGCGGGCACCATTCCAGTTCCGGGTTCGACGGCCATTCGGCGGGCCGCCCGTCGGCGGTGATCTTCGGTTCGCGGCCCTGCAGGAAGTCGGCCGGGATGACGTCGTCGGCGAGATCGGGGTACTTCTTCAGCAACTCCAGCGAAGGCTCGCGGGTGCCCGCCGAATTCATCAGGATCAGCGGAAGCCGCGCGTTGTACTTCTCACGGGTCGAAAGCACCTGCATGGCGATGACGTCGAGGAACGTCTTACCCGGCTTGATCTCCAGCAGCGACTTCGGACCGGTGAGCCCCATGCTCGTGCCCAGCCCGCCGTTGAGCTTCAGGACGGCGGTGCGGTCCAGCACCCGGCGTGCTTCTTCGGCGTCCGGCTCGGGCAGGTCGACGAGCCTGCTGATGTCTTCGAGGGGCTCGAGTTCGTTTCCCGGCAATTGACCGGCGCCGGGTTCGGACAGCTGCTCGAGACGCCTTCGCAGGGCAGCCAGCTCCATGGCGTGGGCCCCCGCGGAACGCATTTTCGACAGCGTTTCGGCGAACTGATCGGACAGGTGCGCGTCAGAGCTCATTGTGCCCTTTCTGAACCACTGCGTCGGGGCGTCAGTCTATTACCGGTCGCGGCGCCAGGCCGTGGTCCGGGGTCAGTACCCCGGTCATGCGGACGTCATGCGGTTCCGCGGGCAACTCACGCACGAGTTCGGCGTCCCGGACGACGGCGATCAGCGCCGCACCGGGCGCGGCGAAGGCGAGCGACCGGTCGTAGTAGCCGGCGCCCCGGCCCAGCCGGACACCCTGATCGTCGACGGCGAGCGCGGGGATCAGCACCAGATCGGCCGTCCCCAGCGTGTCGGGACCGAGGCGGTGCCCCGTCGGTTCGAGCAGCCCGCGCAGCCGGCCGGGACCGAGGCTCGGCGGGCCTTCGTAGACGGCCCACTCCAGCGGCCCCGGCGCTTCGGGGACGATCGGCAGCAGTACACGTTTCCCCAGGTCGAGAAGTTGATCAAGCAGCCCTGTCGAGCCCGGTTCGGTCCCGAATGGGACATAGGCGCAGACGACCTCGCCCGGCAGCCGAGCGGCCGCGATGGTGAGCGCCGTAGCCTCCCGCAGCCGCTCTTCCGCCACCTGCGAACGTCGTTCGGCGGTTATCCGGGAACGCCACTCCGCTTTGCTCAGGTGTTCATTGCCAGGCGCGACCACGCGGTCAGGTTAGGCTTCACGCCTATGACAGGCGCAGCGACCACCCCGGCGGCACGGACCACGAGGAGCTTGCCCGATCGGGCGATTTCCGCGGCTTCGGACCGCATCACTCCTGGTAACGGTGGTGAACTTCAGTTCACCGACGGGCCTTCATCGCGTGCCTGGTCGAACGAACGGATCGAGATCCCCCAGTCATGACGGAGCCCATCGCCGAAGCGGCAGAGACCGAAGACGCGGGACAGTTCCGTTCCGTCGAGGATCAGATCGCGCTGACCCTGGACGCCGCGGTACGCCCGCGTCCGGTCCGGGTCGCCATCTCCGAGGCCCAAGGCCTCCTGTGCGCCGAAGAGGTCGTCGCCGAACACGCGCTGCCCGGTTTCGACCAGGCGGCCGTCGACGGCTACGCGGTACGAAGTGTCGATGTCCGCACCGCGGGCCAAGAGCCGGTGCAGCTGCCGGTGGTCGGCGAGATCGCGGCCGGTTCGCGCCAGCCGCGGCGGCTACAGCCTGGCCAGGCCGTGCGGGTCGACACCGGCGCGCCGCTGCCGACGCTCGCCGACGCCGTCGTCCCGACCGCCTACACCGACGGCCACCAGGCCAAGGTCACCGTGCACAAGTCCGTGCCGTCCGCGGGCTATGTCCGCCGGACCGGCGAGGACGTGCAGATCGGCGACGTCGCCGTACGCAAGGGCGACACCATCGGCTCGGCCCAGGTCGGCCTGCTCGCCGCGGTCGGCCGGGCGAAGGTCCTGGTCTACCCGCGGCCGCGGGTTTCGATCGTGTCGGTCGGCGACGAACTGGTCGACATCGACCGGACCCCGTCGGTCGGGCAGGTCTACGACGTCAACTCCTACGCGCTGTCCGCCGCCGCGCGCGACGCGGGCGCCGAGGTGAGCCGCGTCGGCATCGTCCCCGGCGATCCGAAACGACTGCGCGAGATCGTCGAAGGCCGCCTGCTGATGTCGGAGATCGTCGTCGTCGCGGGCGGTGCCGGCGGAAGCGCGGGCGACGAGGTGCACGCGGCACTGTCCGACCTCGGCCACATCGACATGACCCGCGTCGCCATGCATCCCGGTTCGGTGCAGGGCTTCGGCAGGCTCGGCCCCGATTCGGTGCCGACGTTCCTGATCCCCGGCAACCCGATGAGCGCGCTGGTCGTGTTCGAGGTCCTGGTCCGCCCGCTGATCCGAGCCGCGCGCGGCACCCGCAACCCGCACCGCCGGATCGTCGGCGCGCGGCTGCTCTCCCCGATCACCTCGACCAAGGGCCGCAAGGGTTTCCTGCGCGGGCAACTCCTGCGCGACGAGGGCAACGGCGAGTACCTGGTGCAGCCGCTCGGCACCTCCGGCGCGCATCTGTTGGCGTCGCTGGCCGAAGCGAACTGCCTGATCAACATCGACGAAGACCTCACCGAGGTCGCCGCGGGCGAGCAGGTCAAGGTGACCTTCCTGGCCCAGCGGGCGTAATGGGCGCACCGATTTCCGGCGTCGCGTATCCGATCGAGAGCAGGCATCCGGGCTGGCCCGCGAAGCTGGGGCCACTCCGGGTGCCCGCCGGGATCCTCGCCGTCCGGCCGATCCGGCTACGGGACGCCGGCGAGTGGAGCCGCGTCCGACTGCGGGATCGCGGGCACCTCGAAATGTGGGAACCGACCGGTGTCGGGCCGTGGCCGGATCGCAACGCGTACTGGTCGTGGCCGTCGCAATGGCTGGCCCTGCGCGGGCTGGCCCGGCGCGGGCAATGTCTCCCGTTCACCATCACGGTGGATGGACGCTTCGCCGGGCAGATCACTGTGGGTAACGTCATCCGGGCATCACTCCGATCCGCCTGGATCGGCTACTGGGTGTCATCGGACATCGTCCGCGGCGGCGTCGCGACCGGCGCCGTCGCCCTCGTCACCGACCACGTCTTCGACTTCGGCGGGCTACACCGGCTCGAGGCGACCGTCCGCCCCGAAAACACCCCCAGCCTGCGGGTTCTCGCCAAAGCTGGGTATCGCCAAGAAGGTCTTTTCGAGCGATATCTCGATGTCGCGGGCGGCTGGCGCGACCACTTCTGCTACGCCGTCACCAAGGAGGAAACCGGTGACGGACTGGTGTCGCGGCTCGTCGCGAAGGGCCTCGCGGAGCGCGTTTGACCCCGTCACCGGGTCGTTCCGGTGACCGCGTTACCACAAGCTGTGAGATTCACCTAATTTGGTGATGCATTTTCCGTGATCGAAACCGGCGAGTCTGCGCGGCGTGTGTGACTGTTGTGGCTAGCGTGACTACAGCAGTGGATCGGGGGAGGTGACGGGAGATGCCCAGTTCGGTGATCATCGTCGCGCTCGCAGCGGCATGGCTCGTCGTTCTCGTGCCCATGGTCGCCCGCAAGCGCCAGCAGGTCGCACGGACGACGGACTCGGCCTTGGCGGCGCGAGTCGTGCGGAGCGGGAGCACACGCCACGAGGGACCGGAGGAGTTCGCGATGGCGGAGAACACGGAACCATCGGTAGAAGACGACCTGGCCGAACTCGAGGCGGAGCTCGACGCCGACCTCGAAGACGAGGAGCCGGAAGCCGAACCGCTTCCCCAGCCCTCGCACGCGGCCCGTCCCGAAAGAGAACGCCAAGGCGCCGGCTACCGGCCTGGCCGGGGCGGATTCGACCCGGAGGCGGCGGATATGGCCGCCCGCGCCAAATACGCGTTCCGGCAGCGGGTCGTCATCGCGCTCCTGGTGCTGGTCGTCACCACCGCGGCCGTCGCCGGCTTCCTGACCCCGACGGTCTGGTGGGCGAACGGTGTCGTGGACGCGGGCCTCATCGGCTACCTCGCGTACCTGCGCCGCCAGGTCCGCATCGAAAACGAGATCCGGCAGCGCCGCCTCGCCCGCTTCAACAACACCCGCGCCCCGCGCCGCCCGGCGACCGCCGACGACGAACCCCACGAACCCCACGAATCCCACGAGGACGTCGAGGTCGTCGCCGCCGAACGCCCGGCCGTCGTGGAGCGCAAACCGTCCCCGATGTCCCGCCTCCGGCGCCAAGCCGTCGTCGTCGACCTCGACGACGAGGATCCGGCCTTCCACGAGCTCGACGAGCCCGGGACCAGGCCTTTCCGCCGGGCCGCCGGAGAGTGACCCCCGGATTTTGGGGCTCCATGAGCCACTGATAGGCTCATGGAGCTCCAAATGAGGGGCAAGCTTCACCAGGGGCTGTAGCGCAGTTGGTAGCGCGTCTCGTTCGCATCGAGAAGGTCAGGGGTTCGATTCCCCTCAGCTCCACAGCAGCTCAAAGGCCCTTCCCGGGGATATGGGAAGGGCCTTTTTGCTACCCGTACAGCAGCAGGCCATCGTCATCATCGTCCCGCACGACCTTCACAGACGGCCGAGACGGAGACTGCCGCGTCGATCAGCGATTCGTGTTCGACCGGGTCCAAGGAAAGCGCGTCGGCCACCCGCCGGACCGACAGCAGCTGCGGGTTGCGGTGCCTGCCGGTTTCCCATCGGTGTATCGTCCGCTCCGACAAACCGAATTCGTCGGCCAATTTCTTCTGCGTCATCGTTCTTCGCTCACGATATCGTCGCACTTCGTTATTCGATGAAGTATCACATCGAGAATGGGCTGATTGCCGCCCGTCCACGCCCCGAAATCGCCGAGTACCGACTCAGCTCCAAAGGTACCGTGACCATATGCACACTGCCGCCTGGCAGGGACCGCCCCGCGACATACTGGGCCATCCCGCACCGATGGAGCAGTTCGTCGTCAGGACGGACGACACAGTCGTCGCACTACAGCACGCTCTCGCCTTTCGCGAAGGCTGCTGTTTCAGCCTGCAGTTGGCCGTCCGGCGGGGTTCAGTGGACGAGACGGTCTGGAAAGGTTTGACCGACAGACATGCCTCCAGAGGATTCCCTCCCGAACCGACGGATGCCGATCTGAAGTTCGGCGTCCGCTTTCCTGATGGCTCGGAGGCCACCACGGTCGGCAACAGCTTCCAAGGCTGGGCGAATCCCGCTGATCGACCGGAAACTCCCAGGCTCGTCGACGCGGGCGGCGGATTCAGCAGCGACGACCGGTATTACCAGGGTGACCAACGTCTTTGGCTTTGGCCACTTCCACCGCCCGCCCCCTTCGACTTCGTGATCGAGTGGCAGAAAATGGGCATCGGCGCCACCGCTACGACAATCGATGGAACTGCCATCGTCCGCGCGGCGGAACAGGCCCGGCCGTACTGGCCGTGATCGGCGACCGGTCCCGGCCCATGGATGTTCACCTCGCTGCGAACGCGGCCGCAGCCAGGGCAGCCGCGAAAAGCGCGTACGAAGCGAGCAGCCCAGTGCCCGAAGAGCTCAAGGTGCCACCGACGGCCCGCCCCAGCAACTGCCCGACGCATTCCGCGGTGATGACGGCGGTCGCCAGTTCCGCCGCGGTGAAACCGCTCGCGTTCGCGGTCGTGGCTCTGAGGTACAGCCCCGGATAGGCCAATCCGACGCCGATTCCGGCGACGGTCCAAGCGATGAGTGCTACGGCGAACGAACCACCGAAGGCAACGACAGCAGTGCCGAGGGCCGTCAGGCTCAAGCCCACGACGGGAAAGCGCGCCGAGGGGAACTTCGCGGCCACCAGGCTGGTCACGGCCCAGCCGAGCGGGGCGGCGCTCAGGACGATCGCCGCCTGGCCGAGGCTCACCTGGAGCTCGCTCGTCAGAAGCACGGTGATCAGACTGTCCGCGCCGAAATAGCCGATCGCGAACAGCACCATCGCGCCGAGCGCGGCCGGGGTTCCGGGCCGCAGTCGCGCGGTGCCAGGAGGCAGGATCGCGATCATCCCGGCGACGGTGACCGCCGCCCCGGCGAGCGCGAGCGGCCAGAAGCCGTTGCTGAACACGACAAGCGCCGCTCCGAGCGGCACCGACAACGTCCGCAGCAAGGGCCGGGGCGCGTCGTCGCGTGTGTCGTCGCGGGCGGCGCGTACGACCAGCAACCGTCCGAAAAGGACGAACGGCACCGGCAACAACAGGGTCCATCGCCAGCCGACGAGCCGTTCCAAGCCCAGGGTCGCCGCGGGGCCTGCCAGGGCGGGGACGATCCACATCGCCGAGGACGCCGCGATCACGCGGATCCGCAGCCGGTCATCGAGATGCCGGATCGCCGAGCTGACACCGAAGATCGCCAGCAGGCCACTGGCGAGGCCGGCGGAGAACTGGCCGAGGGCGAACATCCACGCCGTCCGCGACATCGCGGCCAGGAAGAGCCCGCCGAGGTAGGCGATCATCCCGATGGCGAGAGTGCCGCGCGGCCCCAGGCGGGCGAGAACCCGGCTCGCCAGGGGAAGTGCGACGAAGAGTCCCAGCGTCGAGCCGGCGATCAGGAGCCCGAGGTCACTCCTCGCGTCGAGATCGCCGGCGACGACGGGCAGCAGGGTGGAGGCGACGAATCCGGTGACGGCCGCCGCGAACTCGAGCACGACGATGCCGACCGCGAGGAACAGCGGACTCGCGCGCCGGGTTCCGATCACGTGTAGAGGTCTCGGTCGTACAGGTTGAGCTGCACCCAGACACCGTCGGGATCCTGGACGCGCATCGAATGCCCGAAGCCTTCGTCCATCGGCGGTCCCGGCTCGAATCCGGCGGCCCGCAGGCGCTCCGCGACGTCTTCCAGGGGTTCGTCGACTTCGAAGGCCAGTTCGCATCGGCCCACGTCGTCGCCGGAAGACCGGTGGATGGCCAGCATCCCGCCCTCAGCGGGCATCTCGACCCAGCCGCCGGGGCGCGACACCGGCCCGACCCGCAGGCCGAGTACCTCGTAAAACCGCGTCATGGCCTCGACGTCCGAGCTGTACCGGATCGGCATAACCTTCATCGTGCGCGTTCCTCGCTGGTCCGCAGGTACTCCTCCAGCACCCGTTCGACGAACGACGAAAGCGATTCGTCGGCGTCGACGGACGCGTGTTTCACCCGCTTGATGAGGTCGTTCGGCAGATAGACGTTGAATTGCCGTTTGGCGACCTGGGTCATGCTCGCATGCTAGCAAGTGAGCATGCGGTCATGCGAGCGATCGCGGAGGACCAGCGGGATGGTGGCCAGCGCCAGTGCGGCGCCGATCCACGGGATGGCGGCCAGCGAAGCTCCAAGGTTCAGAGCCCCGGCGGCGAAGGCCGGAGTGAGGCTGATGCCCAGCTGGAAAGCCGAGACCGTGGTCGCGCCGGCGAGGGTCGGGGCGGAGGAGGCGATGGTGAACACCCGCCCGTAGAGCGCCGGGTTGAGCACGAAGGCCGCGACTCCCAGCAGGAACACCGTAGGCACGACAACCCAGGCGGAGGAGGCGAAGAGGGCGAGCAGCGCCGAAAAGACCGCGATGCCGATGGCGCCGCCGAGCAGGGCGTCGTGCGGGCGCTTGTCGGAGATCCGGCCGCCGAGGGACAGCCCGGCGAAGGCACCGATCCCGAACAGCGCGAGGACCGCGGGGATCCAGACCGCCGGAAGGACGTCCACCAGCATCGCCGCCAGGTAGTTGAAGGACACCATGTACGCGGCGGTGCTCAGGATCGTGATCGCGTAGATGCCCCACAGGCGTGGCGTCCGCATGGCGAGCAGTTCCCCCGCAAGGCTCGGCGCGGCGGACGCGGTGACGGGCAGGCCGACGGCGCACGCGACCACGCCCAGCACGGTGAGCAGCACGACGCCCCAAAAGCCGCCGGTCCAGTCGGTGAGGTTGCTCAGCAGGGTGCCCGCCGGCCCCCCGGCCACCATGGCGACGCTGAGTCCGGCGACGACGACGCCGGAGGCGCGGGCGTTGCGGTCGGGAGTCACCAGGCTGATCGCGGTCACGGCCGCGACGGCGAAGAAACCGGCGTAGGCCAGACCGGCGACGAACCTGGTGACCAGCAGGATCCAGTAGTCGTCGGCGAGCAGGCCGGTCGCGATGGCGGCGGCGAAGACGGCCTGCGTGGTCATCAATGCCGTTCTCCGAGGCCACTTCAGGCTCAGCACGGCGAACGGCGGGCCGCCCAGCACGACGCCGAGGGCGAACGCGGTGATGAGCGCGCCCGCGGACGACAGGGAGACGCCGAGATCTGTGGCGGCCGAGGGCAGGACCCCGGCCATCAGGAACTCGGCGCTCCCCATCGCGAACAGGCTGAAAGCAAGGAGATAGACCCCGAGGGGGAGGCGCTTGGTCTCGATCATGGCGCCAGCATCGGCCGCTTCTGGCTGTTTCGGCAAAGAACTTTGCCGGAACCGGGACGACCTGGTGTGCTGGCGAAATGGAGAGCGACCCCACTGTCACCGCGGCGATCGAATCGATCGCGCCCCGGCTGCGCCGCGCCCGGGAGAAGAAGGGCACGACGCTGATGGAACTCAGCCGCGCCACCGGTATCTCCACCAGCACCCTGTCCCGGCTCGAATCCGGACAGCGCAAGCCGAGTCTCGAACTGCTGCTGCCGGTGATCGCCGCGCTGGGCCTGCGCGTCGACGAGATCGTCTCGTCACCGAGAGTGCTCGAACCGCCCTCGGACGGCCGTGTCCTCATCCCGCTCACGCGGCACGAGAACGGGCCCCGTGCCTACAAGATGACGATCCCGCCGGGCGACGACGAGCCCCGACCACGAACGCACGCCGGCCGCGAATGGCTTTACGTGCTGCGGGGAAGGCTCCGGCTCGTACTCGGCGATCAGGACGTCGTGCTCGGTCCCGGCGAGGCCGCCGAGTTCGACTGCCGGACACCGCATTGGTTCGGTGCCACCGGCCGCGGGCGGGTCGAGGTGCTCAGCCTGTTCGGCGAACAGGGCGAACGGGTCCACGTCCGCGCCCGCACCCGGTGACGTCAGTGCCTTTGGTGGAACCCGCGACCGCGATCGACGTCGGCAGGACGCGACCTCGTCATCCACCCCACGATGGCGAGAAGGCGCCCTGCCACCGCGATAGCGGGGCCTTCGGCCGGGCGGGTTCAGGCGTTTGGTCACCTTTCGGGTGAGTCCTCTGCTCCGCCTACCAGCACTCAGACGCGCTGCTGGATACGGATCAAGTTCCCGGACGGGTCGCGGACGGCGCCGTCACGCAGGCCGTACGGCTGGTCGGTGGGCTCCTGGATGACCTCGGCGCCCGCCTCCTGGAGGTGTTTGAAAAGACCGTCGAGGTCGTCGGAGGAGAACAGGATGCTCGCGTAGGTGCCCTTGGCCATCATCTCGCCGATGACGCGGCGCTCGTCCTCGGTGATACCCGGGTCGACGGCCGGCGGGTGCAGCACGATCGACACGGGCTGCCCCGGAGGGCCGACGGTGATCCAGCGCATGCCGTCGTAGCCGACGTCGTTGCGCACCTCGAAGCCGAGGGTGTCGCGGTAGAACGCCAGCGCGGCTTCGGGGTCGGTCTGCGGGAGGAAGCTCCCGTGAATGGCGATGTCCATGACGGTCACGCTAGGTGAGACCGGTTCGCCGCGCTTCTCGATTCCTGATCGGTCCGCGGCTAGGAGATCCGCTTGGTCAGATGCACGGTGACCCGGTCGCCGATGTCCTTCTGGATGATCTTCCGGAACGGCTTGCGCAGCGGCATCATGTGCACTCCGCCACCGATGGGCAGCATGCTCACCTCGTAGTCGTGGCCGTCCACGGTGCCGCTGACCTTGACGGCCTTGCCGGTCCCGAAGAACTCCGCGGAGGCCGGCATGTTCACGCACGGCCAGCCGCTGTTCGAGTCGGGGATGACCTCGGCGGTGAACGTCACGTCGATCGCCCGCGGTGTCGTGTCAGCCATGCTTTCCACGCTTCCTTGCCGCCCGGATCGCGGCCACAGCGCGGTCGACGTCGGCTTCGGTGGTGCTCCAGTTGGACACGGAGATACGCATCAGGCGCCTCCCGTGCCAGGTGGTCGCGCCCATCCAGCACTCGCCGGAACGCTGGACGGCGTCGACGACCCTGTCCGTTTCGTCGCCGAAGCTGACGAGGACCTGGTTCAGCACCACGTCGTTCACGACGGTGATGTCTTCGCTCGCTTCGAGTTTCTCGGCGAACCTTCTGGCCAGCGCGCAGCATCGTTCGACCATTTCGGCGATCCCGGCGCGGCCCAGTTCGCTGAGCGCCGCCCACGTGGCGAACCCTCGTGCGCGGCGGGAGGACTCCGGCACGAAGTCGCTCGGCGCCCGCACCCCGCCGTCTCCCTGGCCGGTCAGGTACGCGGCGGTGAGCGCCATCGCGGCCCTGTGCGACTCGGGATGGGCGCAGAAGGCGTAACCGCTGTCGTAGGGAACGTTGAGCCACTTGTGCCCGTCGACCGCCCACGAGTCGGCCGTTTCCAATCCCGCGGTCAACTTCCTGAGCGAGGGAGCGGCGGCCGCCCAGAGCCCGAAAGCGCCGTCGACGTGCACCCAGGCTCCGTGCCGGTGGGCGATCTCCGTCGCGGCGGCGAAATCGTCGAAAGCACCGGTGTTCACGTTCCCGGCCTGGAGGCAAACGATTGCGGGCCCGTCGAGCGCCTTCTCGAGATCGGCGACGTCGATGGCGCCTTGGCCGTCCGCGCGCACCGGCTTGACGGCGTCGGTGCCCAAGCCGAGCAAGCGGAGAGACCGGTCGATCGTCGCGTGCCGCTCTTCGCTGGCGATGACCCGCAACGGCGGGGCCCCGTGCAATCCACGGCGTTCGACGTCCCATCCGGCGCGCGCCAGCACGTGATGCCTGGCGGCGGCCAGGCAGACCGTGTTCGCGCCCTGCCCACCGGTCACGAACCCGAAAGAGGCACCGGACGGGAGACTGAGAACGTCCTTGAGCCATTCGCCCGCCACTTCCTCGACGATCGCGGCGGCAGGCGAGGTGACCTTGTTGAACGCGGGCTGGTCCCAACCGGTCGCCAGCATGTCGGCCGCCGTCGCCGCTTCGAGCGCTCCGCCGGTGACGAACCCGAAGTACCGCGGCCCGGTGTTCGCCACCAGCGCCGGCTCGACGGCGTCGGCCAGCCGCCGGATCACGTCGGCGGGTGGGACCGGATTCTCGGGCAGGTCGCCGAGCTTTTCCCGGACACCCGTCGTGTCGTGTGGGAAGACCGGGCCGTCGGCGACACTTTCGCGGTAGCCCGCCACGCGGGCGGCGACGTCGGCCAGCAGACCGCGAAACTCTTCTTTGCCGCGGAGCGTCATTCACTCATGCTTTCACGACCGCGGCCGTGAGGGTTCCTTCTTGAACCAGGCACCGGCCAGGAACAGAGCGCCGATGAGCAGCAGGGCGATCGTTCCGCCGTCGAAACCACCCAGCAGTCCGAGCAGGACCGCCCAGGCGACAACGCCCGAGCCCAGCCAGCCGGGCACGCGTTCGCCGCGCCGGGTCGACCGGACCACGAAAGCGCCGAGCAGCAGCAACGGCACCCCGAAACTGCCCGGGCTGAGCCAGAACGCCTCGGCCATGGGGAGCCGGTCGGGCGAAGGGTCGAGCGTGACCGTGTTGAAGAATCCTTCGTCGAAGATCCGCGCCCAGACGTCCTGGCGCATCGTAGCGGCGACCACGGTGTGGAAGAGGCCACCGCCCAGGGCGAGAATCCCGCCCCAGGTGGCAGGGTCGCGCCACCGGACGCGGGTGGTGGTCGTTTCGGTCGTCTTGTCGATTGTCGTCATGCGCATCAGGCTGCTCGCCTGCTCGACGGGAATCCTCGGCCTGAGGTCGCCGGCACCTCCACCGAAATGATGAGATCGGCTCAGCCCGGACGCACGAGTCCGTTCTCGTACGCGAAGATCACCGCCTGCACCCGGTCGCGGACCCCGAGCTTCGCGAGGACGTGACCGACGTGCGTTTTCACCGTGGCTTCGGAGAGGAAGAGCCGCTTCGCGGTCTCGGCGTTGGAGTATCCCTGCGCGATCTCCAGCAACACGTCGCGTTCGCGCCCGGTGAGCCGGTTCAGCAACGGAGAAGTCTCACGTGCGACCGCGAGCTGGTCCAGCATGCGACGGGTCGTGGAGCGCGCGATCACGGCATCGCCGGCATGGACGGCACGGATGGCGTGCAGCACTTCGTCGGCCGACGCGTCCTTGAGCAGGAAACCGCTCGCGCCGGCGCGCAGGCCGGCGATGGCGTACTCGTCGAGGTCGAACGTCGTCAGCAGGATCACTTTGGGCGCGTTCTCGCGGGCAGCGACCACTCCGGTGGCCTCGACCCCGTCCATACGCGGCATCTGGACGTCCATCAGCACGACGTCGACCCGTGTCTCGGCGAGCTTCGCGACCGCCTCGACCCCGTCGGCGGCCTGGACGACGATCCGGATGTCGTCGGTCGCGTCGACGACCATGGCCAAGCCGGTCCGGACCAGTTCCTGGTCGTCGACCAGTGCGACGTCGATCGTCATCTCGAAGCTCCTTGTTCGCCGACGCGGAACTCCGCGCGCACCCTGAAACCGCCGTCGACGGGACCGGCCTCGAACGTACCGCCCGCGGCTCGCACGCGTTCCCGGACACCGTTGAGGCCGGCGCCCGTGCCGGGAAGCGACGGCCGCTCGCCGGCGCCGGCTCCGTCGTCCTCCACGACGAACACCGACGCGCTCGGGGTGTGCGTGATCGTGACTGTGACAACCGTATGCGGGCCCGCGTGTTTGACGCTGTTGGTCAAGCCTTCCTGGACGAGCCGGAACGCCGCCATGGCCGCGCTCGCCGTCAGCACGTCGGGCCGGCCCTGTTCGGTCAGCCGGACATCGACGCCCGTCGCGCGGACACGCTCCACCAAGGCCGGGATTCCGGCGAGCGAAGGCGGGGATTCGGTCTCCCGCAACACACGCAACGTGTTCCGCATGTCGGCCAGCGCCTCGCGGGCGGTCCCGGCGATGACGGAAAGCGCCTGCGCCGCGCGATCCGGCGACTTGGAGGCGATGGCGGAGCCGCCTTCGGCCTGACGCACGATGACCGCCAGTGAATGGGCGACGATGTCGTGCATGTCGCGGGCGATGCGCTGACGTTCGCCTGCCGCGGCACGCTCGGCGGTTTCCGCGGCCTCGTCGGCTAGTCGCCGCCGCCGGTCGAACCGGAAACGGCCAACGACCCAGGTGCCCGACACCGCCGCGACCAGGGCGAGAACGGCCAGCAGCAGGGTGAGCCACCCCGTGGGGAGCGCGCCGTAGGCCGTCGCCGTCCGAGCCGTGCACAGCAACGCTCCGACCACGCTGATCCCGAGGGCGAGCAGGCTTTCGCGCAGCGGCCGTCGCGCGGCGACGGCGTATAGGAGCACCAGGTACGCCGCCGACGTCGGGAGAAAGAACAGCGGGATCTCCATGCTGTCGCTCGCACTCACCAGCCCCAGTGGCGCGGGCCGGACCACCGTGTTCGGCAGCGCGACGGTCACCGCCATCGCGAGTCCGGCGGAGATGAACGCGGTTCGAGTGGCGATCCTCCGCAACGCGACGGTGGCGAGCACCGTGAACCCGCAGAGGCCCGCCACCCACAGCGCCCAGGCCGGGGAGTCGGCCACCAGGAGGATCTCGAGCGAAGGCGGTCCCAGCAGTGCCGCGATGGCAACGGCGATAAGGGCGTCCAGAACCGTCGGGTGTGTCCGCGTCCACCGGTCCACGCGGTCGGTCCACGTCACGGCCATGATCGTAGACACCGCTCACCGCGCGGTACAGATCGCTGACCAGGCGGGGATGTGACGTTGGGAAACCTTGTTTGACCTGCGCCGGAATGCCCCGGTACCGTGTTGTGTTAGCACTCTTGTCGGCAGAGTACCGGCGAAAATCCGGTTACACTCCGCAACCGCCTGCCCGGCAGGTTCAGGGCACATTTCCTTGTCTCGCAACAGAATCACCGCGTTGCCGAAGTATCGGCGTCTGGCACCGTCTGTGACTGTCTCCGGCAGCTTGGTGGCGTCCACGGAACAGGTACGGAACAGAGCCGGAACGCGGATATGCCCCCGGACCTGGTGTTTGTCCGAGGGCATATCCACTCTAGCTCGCTACTCGCCGCCATCGTCCAGGAAGCCTTCGATCCGACGGTTGGCAGCGTCTCGCGTCCCGTGGACGAACTTCGCGTAGATCTTCGTCAGCATGTCGACCGTGTGCCCAGCTCGCTCCGCGACATCAGGCAGAGCGACACCCGCAGCGATCCACGACGAGACCGCCGCATGGCGAAGGTCATAAGGCCGAGCAGCCAGCGGCGAGGCGACCTCTCCCGGCAGCAGGGCCAGCGGCCGGACCAACCTCCAAATGTCGCTGTAGGAAGACTGGCTGATCGGACCGCCCTCGCTGGTTCGGAACAGCCGACCATTCGCCGCCAGGCCCTCCCTGTCGATGTGCTCGGACAAGATCCGAACGAGTACCGGAGGGATCGGGACAGTTCGCCGGTGTTCTTCCGGACGGTGCTTCAACGATCGAACCTGGTACGTCTGTCCGTCGTCGCTGTATCGCGCGGCGGAACTCCCGAGGGAACTCGGCAGGACCAACTCGCCCCAACCCGACTGAGGCAGCTTGCAATGCACGTCAGCGAGGAAGCGGGCTTCACCGGGCCGAAGTGCGGCGTAGTAGAGCGTGGCGAAGAAGGGCCGCCATGACCGGTTCCCACCACGCGGCCGAACGTAGGTGACCGCAGTCAGCAGCTCCTGGGCCTGGACCGGGTTCACGACGACTCCAGGATCAACCTCTCGCTCACTACCGAAGTGGACCAACTTCACCCCAGACAGTGGATTCCCTCCGAGGTAGCCGCGCCGCTCAGCGAAGTCGAGAGCTGGAAGCACCGCGCTCTTACGGGTGTCGACTGTCCGGGTGGCCGCCTGCCGACCATCGAGCTTCCGTCGAAGCGCACGCCCAAGCTCCAAGATCCCGTCTTCGCTCGCAAGGTCACCCACCTTCCGCGAGTGACCCTCAAGCCAGGCCGCAACGTCTCGAATCTCGTCCGACGGCTCAACGCGGGAGACTTCGGGCGGCAGCACAAACGTCGTCAGCGCACGCCGCACCAAAGCCGGTTCGGTGCCCGGGTCATCGGTCAGAAACCCTTGCACAGCAACAGCCAGGCCATCTACGAGCCGATCACGCGACCGAGGGGACATATCCGGCCAGACCTGCTCAAGGTACTCACGCGCCACCCGCAGCAACGTCGGTGATCGTTCCTCCCGGTAGATCGATTCGGGTAGCCCAGTCTCGATATCGAAGGCTTCGCCCCGATTCATGGCCTGCTGAAGCTTGGAGAGTTCCGCCTTGGCCAATGCCTTGGTAGCAAACCATTCCGAGTGTTCCTTGCCCGCCGTGATCCAGCGGACGCCGTAAGGCCGCCGACGCTTCTTGCCGGTCTTCTTGTCCGGCGGCATGGTCTTGATCTCCCACAGCCGGACCTGGCGCGTCGGTTTCATGCCGCACGCTCCTGCCTGCCGTTCAGCCACTCTCGCACCGCCGTGAGCGAAAAGCGAAGGTGACCGTTAGGCAGCTTGATAGCCGGAGGTGCCGTGTTGATCTCCCGCCACTCGTACAAGGTGTCTCGGCTAATGCCCAGGAACTTGCACAGTTCCGGCGTACTGAGAAGAGTTTCAAGCTGAATCGCGTTGTCGTTCATCGTGTCCCCCAATTCAGGCCGCTAGCGGAGTTGCCGAAGTTTCCGGACGTTCGCCGGGTGGCCCTTGCGCGGCGAGTAGCGCCCTGTCGTACTCGGCCTTCCAGGTGATGCGTTCGGAGATGGCGCGCATCACCAGGTGGTCCCGTGGTGGGCAGTGGGTGTCGCCGGGTTCGACCTTGCGCCAGACCAACCGCTCAGGGTTCGGCGCTTCCTTGGTGATCCCGACAGCGGCCAGCGCGTCCAGGACGAAGCCCTTCCGGTCTGCCTTGTGATCGGCCACGGTCTTGCCCGACCACTTCCGCGACACCAGCACCCGCCGCCCCGGAAGCCCGAGCGTCGTTCGACGATGAGCGCGTCCCTTGCAATGCCCGGGGACGGTCTTTCCGTTGGCTCCCTTGGGATTGATGCCGTACAGCAGCCACACCGCACACCGGGGCGAGCACGGAGTCACCGACAGTTCCGCGTGAAGACGGTCGTGATGATCACGCTGCGCGGCAGTGTCCGCGTCGACCACCTCACCCGTGGACTTCGTGAGGTACTTGGTGAGGTAGCCGATGTGACGCCCGGATTCCTCGGTCCCGCCCAAGATCCCCTTAGAGTGCACCTGACGGCCGAACGTGACCACGTGCGCGGGTTCCTCCACCGCCTCCACGGCCTCATCCCACGACGGCAACGGAGCGCGCGTATCCGGGTCTACGAAAGAGCGGGAATTCATGTCCCACAACGGTTCCCGGTCCGTGTAGACGATCTCGTCATGGTTGGGCCACCACACCTGGTGATAGGTGGCCTCCGTGACCATCCGGATGACCTCATGGGAGATGGAGCCCCGGAGCGCGGTGTGCAGGTGCGGAGCCGCCCGCCGTTGGGGTTCCACGGTGGCGAAGTACTGCACATCCCAGCCGACCACGCGCCGCAGGTTCTGCCACCACCTGTCCACCAGCGCCGAGAAGTGCACCGCGTCCCGAGCAGCCCGCCGGTAGTCATACGTCGACGGGTTCACCGGCGAACCGTCCGACCGCACCGGGCCGTAGGTGTCGCAGGTGAGCGTGACGAACATCGACGGCCGGAACTTCCCCGCGAACTCACGACCCACGGTCGCCGAGGACACCTTGCGTCGAGGCAGGTTCGGTGCGTCCTGCCGCCGCTTGGTCGACCGCTTCACCGGACGCTTCTCCGGGACGTCGAGGGCAGGCAGGCGACCCGTCATCCCGGACGCCCGCAGCTCCTCATCCACCGAGGCGACCTCTGCCCGCAGCTCCTCCATCTCGACCTCATCACCGACCGCCAGCGCCTCCCGATAGGCCGCCGCCAGATCAGCCCGGAACGCCACCAGCTCCGTTTGGGTCTTCGATGGCGTCTCGCGGGCGATGACGGGTTCCTCGGTCATGTGCCAGCCCTCACGACACTGCGCCTGACGGAGCGCCTTTGCCTTGCGAGCACAAGGAAGGCACACCGATTCGATCGTCGACCCGCACGGCACGGGCACATAGCGAATCTCGCCGGTTTCGGTGTCTCCGACCTCCATCGTGAAGGGCCGGACGCACACGCCGTGCTTCTCCGCGGTGGCCTTCACGACCTCCGCCGACAAGGCACCGCGGATTCGTCCATTCGTGGCCGGCGGGGAGGCCAGACCTACTCCGACCTGCGAGTTTGTCGTGGTCATGCCGTCCCCCTCTCGCCGCGCCGGTCTGACAGGTGGATGACCGAGGCGCCGCCGTTGGTGACGTAGTGCTCCAGATGCTTGATCGTCTGATCGGACACCCAGCCCGCCCGGACACGCAGGGGCTCGCGGATGCCCTCTCCCCACACGTAGCCGACACCGGCCGAGCCCTCGGGGATTCGGTTCGCCCACGCCCCGCGTTCGTAGGCTCCGTCCCCGAGAACCATCGGAACCTGTGTCTTCGACGTCAGCCGCAGCGCCACCCGCCGGGGCAGCAACTCCCGCACGGGAACGGTGTCCTTCGTAGGCTCCTGGACATAGCCGCGCACCGTGAACAGCAGCGCCCGCCCTTGGGTGGCCAGGACCGCCACCCGCTCCACAATCGCCTCACGGGTCTTGCGGTCGGTGTAGCGGGTCAGAGCGCCGATCTCATCGAACTCCAGCAGCTCCAACGGGTACTCGGTCGAAAGCGGAACCTCACGGGTACGTCCGGCAAAGACACGCTTACGGTTCTCCAGTTCATCGATCAGCGCATCAAGGATTTCCAGGGCTTCTTTACCGCTCTGCCCGTAGCGAGTGAAGATCCCGCGCCCATAGGACAGCTCCATGGCTTTCGGGTCGATCCCCGACACCCGGATCAGACCAGCGCGGATCGCCGGGGCCGCCGACACCAGCGGAGACCACATGACCGAGCCCTTACCTGCACCCGTTGCGCCAGCCACCAACGTGTGTGCGCCACGGCCCATGAGCGGCACCGTCCAGGGCTTGCCATACTCGGTCGATCCCGCGTACACCGCCCGCAGATCCACCCCTGTGCCGTCCACGGACACCAATTCCGGAACTGGCAGGCACGTCACCGCAGTGTCGAGCAGATCGCGCCGCATGAAGTCGATGGAGACCACATTGGGCTCAAGCTCCCGCACCTGGCACCGGGTGACCTTGCGCGCCACCGCCAGCTCCCGCGCGACCTCGTCGAAGTCTTCCGGCTTCTGCCCAGGGACCAGCCGGATACGGACCTCATCCCACGACGGGCCGGAGCGGACCGACAGCAGTTTCGGCACTGCCACCCCGGAGGCCTGACGGGCTTTCGCGACCGCCTCACGCTTGCGCCGACGAGACACCAGGTTCACCGTCACGTCGACCGGGATCGCGTCATCGCGCACCGTCAGCCCGCAGGCGTGCAGCCAACCGGCCAGCTTGCGCCCGTAGAGCGCCCAGCGCAGCCACCACGCCCGCAGCCACCGCCCACACCACTGGTCATACCCGACCGCGTCCCAGCGCCACCACACCAGCAGCACCGCCGCCAGCACGCCGACCGTGACGACGAGGGACACCCAGCCCAGCACCGTGCACCAGGCCCACAACCCCAGCAGCGCCAGGCAGGTACGCCAGTGCCCGACAAGTTGCCGAACAATCCAGCCGACCGCCCGCAGCACGCCCCACAGCGCCACGCCGAGGACCGCCAACGCGGCCAGCGCCTCGAACACACTCGCCAGGACACGACCGACCTTGGCCAGCACCCACAGCACCACCGCCAGGCCGCCACCCACGGCAAGCGTGGTCATGATCTCCTGCGTATTCATCGCCGACCACCCCGCAGACCAGCGGCGGGAACCACGATCGGCAGCGGCAGCATCCCCATACACGGGGAGCACTTCTCCTCACCCGGCAGCAGCCGAGCGAACCGCTTGCATTCCGTACAGCGCGTTCGGGTGACCCCCGTTGACTCGCACTGTATGCCGTCATTTATCTTCGTCATTGTTCACTGCTCCAGTGGACAGGCGCAGAACCGGAACAGGTTGGTAGCCAAGGGCCGGTTCTGCGTTTTATAGGGACATTTTTAGCCACGTGGGGACGTGTTTATCCGCCACACGTCCCCACGTGTGAAAATTTGTCGATGTTCAGTTTTTCTCTAAATAATCAACTGCGCGGGTGCGCACGCTCCGGGCGCCCAGACGCGTACCTCGCGTATCGACTGCTCGCGGTCTCGACGTGCCGAGCGGACCACTCGAAGAGCTGCACTCGCGGAATGTCCAGGGCGTCCGCGAGGCGCAGGATCATCGGAACGCGCTCGATGCCGTAGATCCCGCGCTCGACCGCCGACAAGGTCTGCGCCTTCATGCCTGCCCGCTCCGCTACCGCGACCTGCGATAAGCCACGCATAGCCCGAACCCGAGCCAGCAACGCCCCAAGGGGCACATACCTCCCGGCCTCAACATCCGGAAAGGTGACCCAATCCGGGGTCGCGTTGCCGTTCTTCACGTTAATTCCCACCACTTTCCAGCCTTGAACCTGTACCGCCTGAATCTGTTTTCTGAGCCTCGATTTTTTCCGCCAGTGCCTCCGCTTCGTTGTCCTCATGTGAAACCCAGTACCGAATCTCGTGATGATGAAACCTGTCCACATCGGACAGCGCGTGGTACATCTTCGCGTTGGCCCGACGCCATTTCAGCCAAGTCACGAGGCTCGCACCCGGCAGCGGTCGAGTAGCCGCCGCAACATGGTGCGCATCCTTGAGCGTTTGTGGCTCATTCCTGCCGGGAGTTGTCATCACAGGCCCCGTTCGCCGCGCGGCTTTCGAGCAGTACCGCCAGTTCGTCCGCGCAATCGCGGAGTCGGCGAAGGAAGACGACCCGATCCGGCCAGGCGCCCCGGTCGTCCGGCGGCCTGATCATCAGCAGGCCAGCCACGCCCGACAGGACCAGCGCCGGGGGCGCCCACGGACTCGAACCAGTCTCCTCCACCGTCACCTCGTCCCATGGGCTGATCACCCACGTCGGACCGAGTCCCTCCCGCATACTCGTCACCTCCCGCCCTGCGTTCCCACTCCCGCGCTTGCTCCTCAAAGGCTTGCGCGGCCGAGCCCACGGCAGCGACTACCCACCACGGCTGATCGCGGTCACCGGCCAGAGCCCGCCAGGCGTGCGCGACCGACCACGACACCGCCGCCATCTCCCGCGCAACTTCCGGGTTCGTGCCCCGCGACCGAGCCACCGCGTCCGACGCGTCCCGATAGGCGCGGTACGCCGACTCCCACGCTGATACCTGTTTGTTCGGCATCCCGACACCGCTTCCCTGTAGAAGTCAGTGCCGTCACGCGGCCTTGGCCGAGGACTCACCGGCCGTCGGCCGAGGCGCCTTTCCTCCCGAGGTTGAGCCCGTACCACTCGCTGCCGCCTTGAACCCGGTAGCGCGGAACACATAGGACAGGTACTTGAACTCACCCTGTCCGGTCACCTTGGGCTCAGCGGTCAAACCGTCCAGCTCCACCGGCCGCATTCCCGGCATCACTTCCGCCGTTGTCGGCACCGGCTGCACATCGGCCAGTAGCGTGATCTCAAACGACGCGCGCTTTGCCTTGGTCTCGCCCAGGTCCGTAGCCGTGAACTTCCACTGCCGCTTTCCGGTCGTCTCATCGATTCGCTGCCTCACCGGCCGCCCCTGCGCCTTGTCCTCACGCGACTGATACTCATTGTCCGGCGACACCTCGCCCACCATCACCAAGCCCTGAGGAAACGCCTCATCGTGCTCAACGCTGAATCGGATGCCCTTTTCGATCGCCATGTCGTATTGAACCTTCCCGCTTGTCGGATACGCCTTTACCGGCGTACCTACAACAATCGGCCAAATGAATGTCCCGTCACGACACCGTCTAGGTCTCACCTCAGAGCGTCTCGTACTCACTTGGTCTCGTCTTGTCTCGTCTCCCGTGGTAGTTTGGTCTCGTGAGCCCCGATACCGCCACGCAAGAAGCCCGCCCGATCGTTCTCAAAGTCCTGCTCAGAGGACGACACTTGCAGAGCTATCGCGCGTTCTGCCGCGAGTACGACAAGGTGGCCGAGAAGGTCGACAAGACTCTGAAGGGCAGCTACCCCAGCAAGGCCCAGTTCTACCGATGGCTATCCGGCGAACTCGTTGGCCTGCCCTATGCGGACCACTGTCGGATCCTTGAAGCGATGCTGCCCGGATGGCAGGCCGAACAACTCTTCGAGCCACACGACGGCGGGATCGAGTTCGTACCCGAGCCACCGCAGGCGGGAGCGGCCGAGCCCGCGCAAACGTCTAATTCTCAACGAGTCGCCAACAAAGAACGGCGGGCCGCTCAGGGGAACCAAATCGGCGAGGAATACTCCCTCGCTGTCCCCCGAGTCGAATTCGGCGAAGCGAAAATCGACGTACTTTCGTTACCGAACCCCCAGCCGGGTCGTTTGCTGGATCTAAACTGGAGTACGTTCGGTCAGGGTATTGAGCAACTTGGCGCCCAGATCAAGCATCTCGGCAGCCGCCTCGATGTCGATATCTGTTTTGGGATCAACGAAGCCGGATTGGTAATGGCCACCTTTCTTTCATCCGCGCGATTTTCGCGGTGCCCAATCGGATATCTGCGATGCAACAAGGTTCGCGGCGGAGGAATCGAACTTGACGACGCTTCCGTCTTTCCGGACACCAAAGAGAATCCCACGATTGTGCTGTGCGATTTCGAAGTCAAACATTCCGACGCTATCGGCTACCTTGCAAAACAGGTCCGATCACGCTATCCGACGGCAGACCTGTACTTCGCAGTTTTCGGGGCAATGACCCAGGGGGACGACCCACGCGCGGACAAATTCGACGATCTGGCCGGTGCGCAAAACCTGCGCAAGGTGGACTTCTCGGCTATCTTCATCGCTGCAACCATGAGCCCTCCCGGAATTGAACCCCCATTAGAACTGCGCTAACCGTAAAGGCGGCTACTAGATGAACGACGAAACATCACTTCCCGACTTGGCGGCACGTATCGCCGACCTGGTCAGGGAAATGATGCTTGAAATACGCCCGCGGCTCGTTTATGCCGCCCTTTCAGGCAAGCGGGGCGAGCACGAAAACCTTCGCCATAGCGACAACTTTCTTTCAGACTTCGACTTGTGGATGCACCAGCGCTACAAGGAAGCGATTGTCCAGCACATCCCCTCTTTTGTGTACGCCTCCGAAGAAGCCGACCCCGAGGTGATCGGGTCGGACTCCGACCCGGATCTATGCGTGCTTGTCGACCCGCTGGACACCAGCGAACTCGCGGTACGAGGTCTCCACGGCTACACGCACATCATGATCTACTCTCGCGCACTGGCAAGGCCGATCATTTCGGTGATCGGAGACATCTTCCACCACATTCAGCTCTACATCGGCGCGCGAGACAGCGACGGTATCGACCGGGCTTTCATGGTCACGGCTGATCAGGCGGAATACGTTCTCGACCAACCTTCGCAAGCCAGCCTCTCGCAAGCCTTGGTCACCAACTATCTCATGCGGCCAGACGCGCGGTTCGTACCCCTTGCACAGCAAGAGAATTTCCTCGCGGCCCTCAGCGCGCCGTCCGCCGGAGACAAGAAGATGGGCCGCGTTGGTGTCGACTTCGGGTCGGTGAGTTTGTGCCATGTCGCGGCCGGGTTGACCGATGCCACCATCGAATTCGCCAAGGGATTCGCCATCTGGGACCTCTCGCCGGGCCACTACGTACTTCACGCGGCAGGCGGAACCGTCATCGACCTACACGGCCAACCGATCTCCCTCGACTACCACCTCGACTCCCTCGCCGACATTGCCGCCGCGATGAACCCCCGCCAAAAGTTCATTGCCGCCGGTAACGCCAGTCTTGCCGAGGAGATCTTGAAGACACTGCGCGTGTAGCGCCTCAGCGCCCTCACCTCGACCAGCGACGTACAAATGCGTTGCCTGCCGAATTTGGCTCTATGGGATCAAGGCGCCGCCGTTGGCGGCGCGCGGGTCACCACCCGTCCGGCGGGCTACGCCCAGAAGGCGACGCCGGCCTCCCGCTCCGCTCCGGCAGGCGCCGCCGGGCGAGCCCGCCGCAGGGCAGCACCCGCAGCGCGCCGCCAACGACGACGGAGACCCAGGAGCAACACGGCCAGATCACCCGACCCACCTGGCCGACGCTCAGTGGCCACCAGGAGGTCCCTCGCTTCTCAGCGTCTAACACCGGCCCGCCCGCATCAAGGCGGGAAAGCGTGCCTTGACACGACCGAACCGGCGCTAGAGATGGCAGGGGCGAGGGAAGCGGAGCAAACAGGCACACGGGGCAGCCGGAGAGGCCGCCAGAGTGAGCACGGAGCAGGAAGGCGAGGCTCTCAGGCGGCACGATCGGAGACCGTCCAGCTCATGACGGCTCGTACCCTGGCCCAGAGCAGATCTCGGTCCGGCACGGAACAGGTACGGAACAGAGGGTGTGACCAGGGCGTCGTGTGACGTTGGGAAACCTTGTTTGACCTGCGCCGGAATGCCCCGGTACCGTGTTGTGTTAGCACTCTTGTCGGCTGAGTGCCAGTGCACGAAGGAGCAGCAGTGCCCACCTACCAATACGCCTGCAAGGAATGCGACCACGCTTTCGAGGCCGTGCAGTCGTTCTCCGACGAGAGCTTGACCGTGTGCCCGCAGTGCTCGGGCGCGCTTCGCAAGGTCTTCAGCTCGGTCGGTGTGGTCTTCAAGGGCAGCGGTTTCTACCGCAATGATTCACGCGACTCGAAGGCCAACACGACCACGGCCCCGGCCAAGAGCGAGACCAAGTCGGAGCCGAAGACCGAGTCGAAGTCGGAGACCAAGAGCGCGGCATCCTCCTCCACGGGTACGACGAAAACGGCCGCCGCCGCTTCCTGACCTCCCGAGTTGTCCACAGGCCCCCGGTTATCCACAGCCGGGGGTTTTCGTTCTTTCCAGGGCACCGCAACCGCCCCTAGCGTCGAGATCATCACCGATCGACGAGGGGGAATCCCGTGCTCCACCATCTGCCCGTCCTGCGAAGACTCCACGGCAGGCCCGCGCGGCTGCTCCGCCGCTGGCTCGCCCTGTCCCTGCTGCTCAGTGGCCTGGTCACGCTGTTCCTGCCCGCCTCCGCCCGCGGCACGCCCGGCATCGCGACCGTCGTCTCCGCGCGTGACCTCCCGGCCGGGACGGTGCTGCGCGCCGGGGACCTCAAGCTCGTCGACCTCCCGGACGACGTCCGTCCACAGGGCGCCCTTGGCCGGTCCGACTCCGCGGAGGGCCGGATGCTCATCGGTGCGGCACGGGTGGGTGAGCCGCTGACGGACGTCCGCCTGGTGGACGCGGCCATCCCCGGATCGGGTGATCCCGAAAGTTCGACCGTCCCGGTGAGGCTCGCCGACGCCGGGGTCGCGGAACTGCTCAGGCCGGGTCAGCGGGTCGACGTCGTCGCGGCCGCCGAAGCCGGGCGGGAGGCGTCTGTGCTGGCCAGCATGGCTGTCGTGGCGGCGGTCGGCGAGCAGGGCGACCATGATCCGAAGACCTCCGATGCCGGGAGCAAGGGACCTTTGGTGCTGCTTTCCCTGCCCGCCGCGATCGCGACACGGGTCGCGGCCACTTCGCTGGAACGGTCCATAACGGTTACCCTCCGCTAGCTCGCGCCCTGCCCTGTGGAGGCGGGCGCCTGCGTCCCCCCGGTATGGAGAAGGGACGGTCGGCGAACCGTCCCAGGTGAAGAGGAGAGCGTCTTGATCAAGGGCTTCAAGGACTTCCTGATGCGCGGGAACGTCGTCGACCTGGCGGTCGCGGTGGTCATCGGCGCCGCGTTCACAGCGATCGTCACGGCCTTCACGAACGGCCTGATCAAACCGCTGATCAACGCCATCGGCGGTTCGGACGCCGCCAAGGGGCTGGGGTTCAACATCCTCAGCGCGAACGACTCGACGTTCATGGACTTCGGCGGCGTGATCAACGCGGCGATCAACTTCGTGATCGTGGCCGCCGTCGTCTACTTCGTGATCGTGCTGCCGGTCAAGCACGTCCAGGAGCGGCGCAAGCGCGGTGAAGAGGCGGGCCCTTCGGAGCCGACCGACGTCGAACTGCTCACCGAGATCCGCGACCTGCTGCGCGCGCAGCAGAACCGCGCGAGCTGATCCGGATCACCGGTCGTGATGAGGCGGCCGGTTCTCCAGGAACCACGAGTCGGAGTCCGGGGAACGCTGCCCCGGCTCTCGCTCGTCGGAGGTCGTGTCCGGCAGGACGTCGCCGAAGATCTCGTCGAACCGGCGCTGTTTCTCCGCGCGAGAGGCCGCCGCGGCGGGGCGCTTGTCTTCGTCTTCACCTGGCATGACGTCCATTTTCGCACCGGTCGCGGGGTACGCCGCCCGGTGGGACCATCAGCGCATGAGCATTGTCGACAAAGCGAAGGGGCTGGTCGCGCAGGCCATCCACAAAGCGGAAGAGGTCGCGGGCGAAGTCCGCGAGAAGGCCGGGCCGCTGGCCGAGAAGGCCGGCGACGTCGCGGCCAAGGGTGTCTCGGCGGCGTCTGCCGGGGCGAACAAGGTCACCGGCGGCCGGTTCGAGGACAAGATCGGCAACGTCACCGAGAAGGTGGAAGGGGTGTTGCACCAGGACAAAAAGGGCGAGCCCGGGACAGAGCCCGGACCCGCTCCGAAGAACTAGGCCTCTTCGAGACCGGACAGCTCGTCGATCACGTACGGCACCAGCGACGAGAGCGTCGCCATGCCGTCGCGGACGGCGGCGCGTGAACCAGCCAGGTTGACCACCAGCGTGCTGCCGGAGACGCCGACGAGCCCGCGGGAGATGCCCGCGTCCACCGCGCCGGCGGCGAGACCGGAGGCACGCAGTGCCTCGCCGATGCCCGGGATCGGGCGGTCGAGCACACCGGCCGTCGCGTCCGGCGTGCGGTCGCGCGGGGAGACCCCGGTGCCGCCGACGGTGATCACCAGGTCGGCGCCGCCGATCACCGCGGTGTTGAGCGCGTTGCGGATCGCGGCCGTCTCGGCCTCGACCACCACGACACCGTCGACGATGAAGCCGGCCTCTTCGAGCAGCTCTGTGACCAGCGGTCCCGTGTTGTCCTCGTGTTCGCCGTGGGCGACCCTGTCGTCCACGATGACCACCAGTGCGCGGCCCAGCCGTTGTGCGCTCCGTTCCATAGGCACACCGTATCCGGTTTCGGCTGATCTTCGCTCCCGTGGTGCCGCGGGCCACGAGTTGTGACGATTCCCTGACGTGAGCCGGGGATCCGGCGCCGCCGTCGCGGATCGCCCCTAGCGTCGGGAAGGTGCGAACACTGGTAACCGGCGGGGCCGGGTTCATCGGCTCCCACATCGCCGATCTGCTGTCCGATCAAGGTCACGAGGTCGTCGTCCTCGACACCCTCCTGCGCACCGCGCACGGTTCGTCGCGTCCGCCCGGGTACACCGGCCGCCACCGGTTCCTGCGTGGCGACGTCACCGACGCGGACCTGGTCGCCGAATCGCTGGACGGCGTCGAGGCGGTCTGTCACCAGGCTGCCGTCGTCGGGCACGGCGTCGATCCGTCCGACGCGCCGTCGTACGCGCTGAACAACGACTACGGGACGGCCGTGCTGCTGGCGGGGATGCACCGGGCCGGGGTCCGGAAACTGGCGCTCGCCTCGTCGATGGTCGTCTACGGCGAAGGCCGCTACGAATGCGCCAGCCACGGGATCGTCCCGCCGTCGCCGCGGAAACAGTCCGATGTGGACGCCGGACGCTTCGAGCCGACGTGCGCGACGTGCGGCGCGGAACTCGAGTGGCGGCTCGTCCCTGAGGACGCGCCGCTTCGGCCGCGAAGCACCTACGCGGCCACCAAGCTCGCGCAGGAACATCTGGCGGCGGCGTGGGCCCGCCAAACCGGCGGGACGGTCTGGGCGATGCGCTATCACAACGTCTACGGGCCACGGATGCCGCAGAACACCCCGTACGCGGGCGTCGCGTCGCTGTTCCGGTCCTCCCTCTTACGCGGCGAAGCGCCGATCGTGCTGGAGGATGGCGCGCAGCAACGCGACTTCGTGCACGTCCACGACGTGGCCAGGGCGAACGTCCTGGCGCTACACACGGACGGCCCCGAAGGTGACCTGACGCCGCTGAACATCTGTTCCGGGCAACCGCACTCCGTCGGCGAACTCGCCGAAGAACTCGCGAAGGCCTGCGACGGACCGGCTCCGAAGGTCGCCGGCGGCGCCCGTCCCGCCGACGTCCGGCACGTCGTCGCCGATCCCGCCCGCGCCGAACGGCTGCTCGGCTTCACCGCGCGAACCGGTTTCGCCGAAGGCATCGCCGGTTTCGCCACCGCTGAGCTGCGGGAACCGGTCGGTCTCTGAAACCGGGAACAGACCCGGCCCCCACCGGGTTGTCGTTCCCGGCAACGGAAATCGACTTTTTGGGGGTTTTGGTGGGCATCACCGTCGGAGACATCGAGATCGAAGCGCTCGGGGACGGCCTGATCAGGTTGCCGCTCGCGTTCTTCCCGGGTCTCGACCCCGAAGCCCACCCGGACGTCTTCGACGAGGACGGCACCGTGCACGTCCCGACCGGCGCGTACCTGATCCGCGGCAACGGCCGCACGATCCTCGTCGACACCGGCCTCGGCCCGCGCGAATTCGCCTTCCCGCCGGGGATGACGCCCGCCAAGGGCGACCCCACGCCGCCGATGGGCACGGGCGGCGACCTCGCGGCCGCGCTGGACAAGGCGGGCTGCCCCATCGACGAGATCGACACCGTCTTCCTCACCCACCTGCACAACGACCACATCGGCTGGATCGCCCCCGAGGGCGACCTGACCTTCCCTGGCGCTCAGGTCGTCTTCGGGCAACTGGACTGGGACGCCCTCATCGCGCCCACCGGGACGGGCGAATGGAGCCGTGTCGGCATGGAGACCGCCCGCGCCGCGGGGCTGACCGAGGCGATCAGCGGCGACGACGTCGAGATCGCGCCAGGGATCGTGGCGCGGCACGCCCCCGGTCACACGCCCGGCCACTACGTCCTCGACATCACCGCGGACGACGAGCGCCTGCTGTTGCTCGGCGACGTCCTGCACACGCCCGCCCAGCTGACGGACACGCGGGTGAGCTTCCTCGGCGACGTCGACCCGGATCTCGCGCTCCGCACGCGGCAGCGTTTCCTCGCCGAAGCCGAAGAGACCGGCGCGATCATCGCGCCGGCCCACTTCCCGGACATGGGTTTCCTGCGACTCTGAGCTACTTGCCGCAGAGCACCTTGTCGGTGAGCAGCTGGTCCGCCTTGTAGTAGGCCTGCCCCAGGTCGGCCTCGGAGTCCCCGTAAGTCATGGACAGTTCGAAGGTCCTGCTGCCATCCGGGGTGCTGGCCATCAGCGTCCCGTAGCCGTGGAAACCGCCCATCCCCTTGAGGACGGTGCCGCAGCTCGCTTCCTGGACGTACAACCCGAGGCCGTAGCCGCCCTTGGGGTGCGGTTTGCGCATCTCGGCCAGCAACGGGGCGGGCAGCAGCTTTCCGCCCAGCAGCGCGGAAAAGAACGTGTGGAGGTCCTTGGTGGTCGAGATCAGTTCACCGGCGCTGGACGCCCAAGAGGGGTTCTGGTTCGTGATGTCGACCGTCTTCCACTGCCCGGGCTTCTCCTCGTAGCGGTAGTAGCCGTGCGCGTGCGGCCCGGGGATCCCTGGCCACGTGCCCGGTACGACGGTGTCCCGCAGTCCGAGCGGCCGCAGGATCCGACGCTGGAGTTCGTCGCCGTAGGGGCGGCCGGCGACCTTCTCGATCACCAGTCCGGCCAGGACGTAGTTGATGTTCGTGTAGGTCCAGTCCGTTCCCGGCTCGAACAGCGGCGTCTTGGACAGCCCGAACCGCACCAGCTCCTCCGGCCGGTACGTGTGATAGCGGTTGTCCAGGAACTCCTTGCCCATCAAGGGGATTCCCGGTACGACGGTGCCGTCCGGCCGGATCGCGCCGGTGTAGTCCACCAGACCGCTGGTGTGCTGCAACAGCATCCGCACCGTGATCCGCCGGTCGAGGCCGAACTCGGGCAGGTAGCCCGCCACCGGCGCGTCCAGGCCCACCTTGCCCTCCCCCACCAGCTGCAGGACGACGGTGGACACGAAGGTCTTGGTGTTGCTGCCGATCCGGAACCGCCCGTTCGTCGGCGGCTTGGCGGCCGAACCCAGCTCGCGCACCCCCGCGCTGCCGGTCCAGTCACCTCGCGCGTCGTGCACCCGTAGCTGCGCCCCGGCGAAACCGGAGGCGGCGATCTCCTGGACCATCGCCCGCAGATCCGGGCGATCCCGTCCAGTGTCCGCGGCGGCCACTCCCGGGATGGCCCCGGCCAGTAGCGCGGCCGCCACCGCGGTGATCCCCGCCCGCCGGAAGAATGTGCTCGCTGAAGTCGTCATGGCGGCAACGATCGCCGTCCGCGCTGACACCGCGGTGACACGCTGCTGACACGGTCAGGGCATGGACAGCGGCAGCCGGACTTCGAACCGGCAGCCGGGACCGTGGTTGCGGACGCCGATGCGGCCGCGATGGGCTTCGACGAGGCCTTTCGCGATCGCCAGCCCGAGTCCGCCACCGCTCGCGAGCCCGCCGCGTTCGGGGGTGCGCGCCGTCGTCCCGCGGAACGCGACGTCGAAGACCCGGCCGATCTCGTCGTCGGGGATCCCGCCGCAACCGTCGGAGACCGCCAGCAGTGCCTCGCCGCCTTCGATGCCGATCTGGACCGCGACCGTTCCGTCCGGCGGGGTGTGCCGCACTGCGTTGGACACGAGGTTCCGCACGATCCGCGCCAGTTCCGGGTCGCTGCCGGAGACCACCGGCCACACGTCGGCGTATTCGATCATCCGCACGCGTTTCTGCTCGGCGAGCGGCACCTGCGCGGCGACGGCGTCGCTCACGACGTCGCGCAGCGGAACGGCGGCCATGGTCAGCCGCAGCGCGCCGGCGGTGATCCGCGACAGTTCGAACAGGTCACCGACCATGCCGGACAGCCGCGTGGTCTCGCCGCTGATCCGCCGCGCGTAGCCGGTGATCTCGACCGGTTCGGCGACGACTCCGTCCGCGACCGCCTCGGCCATCGCCTGGATCCCGGCCAGCGGGCTCCGCAGATCGTGGCTGATCCACGCGACCAGTTCACGACGCGACGCCTCGGCCGCGCGCTCGCGTTCCCGCGCTTCCCGTTCCCACACGCTGCGGCGCGCGATCGCGCGGCCGAGCACGAGCGCCGCGGGCACGGTCACCAGCGCGACCAGCAGGCAGACCAGCGTCATCGTGGTCAGCGCGGGGGTGAACATGAACCCGCTGATCCCGAGGACCGCGATCAGTGTCGCGAGTACCGGGATCAGCACGAGGATCGTCATCGTGCTGGCCAGCGAACCGCGCCTGAGCAGGTACAGCGCCAAAACGCCGAGCAGCACCACCGGCACCGCGAACATCAGCGCGAACGGCAGGATATGCCAGGCGTGCGCCAGCATCTCGCCGAACGACTCACCGGAGCCGATCATCGCCGCACCGGGTCGTACCGGTAGCCGACGCCCCATACGGTGGCGACGCGGACGGGTTTCGCGGGATTCTTCTCGATCTTCTCGCGCAACCGTCTCACGTGGACGGTCACTGTGGACTGATCGCCGAAGTCCCAGCCCCAGACCTTCTCCAGGAGATCGGCGCGGGAGAACGCCACACCGGGATGGGTGAGAAAGAACGCGAGCAGGTCGAATTCCCGGCTCGTCAAAGGAAGTTCCACGCCACCGATGGCCGCCTGCCGGGCGCTCATCTGCAACGCGAGGTCGCCGTCGGTGATCACACGTGCCGCCGGTTCGGGCCTCGGCATCCGCGCCCGCCGCAGGACCGAGGCCACGCGCAACGCGAGTTCCTTGGGGCTGAACGGTTTCGTGACGTAGTCGTCGGCGCCGAGCTGGAGCCCGGCGATGCGGTTCTCCTCCTCGCCGAGCGCCGTCAGCATCACGACCGGCACCTGGCTCACCTGCCGCAGGCGGCGGCACACCTCGAGTCCGTTGAGGCCGGGCATCATGACGTCGAGGACCACGAGATCGGGCCCGGTCGCGGAGAACAGCCGCAACCCCTCCGTGCCGTCACCGGCGACGTCGACGTCGAAGCCCGCGACCTCCAGGTACCGCCGGACGACGTCCCGCACGGTCTCGTCGTCGTCGACCACGAGTACGCGGCCCTGCTCTGTCATGCAGCCCACCTCACCAGCTCGTCAGCACCAGATGGTTGACCACCAGCGCCGTCGCCGCCGACGCGGCGAGCCACCACCGCCGTCCCTTCGGCGGCAGCAGCGCCACCGCGGGCAGCAGCCACACCTCGAACGGTAGCCAGATGCGTTCGACCTCCGCCTTCGACAGGCCGGACAGGTCGGCGAAAGCGATCGTCAGCACCGCGGCCAGGACGATCAGGGTGACCGGCTCGCGGAACGACCGTTTCGGCTCGGCGAGGAACTCCGTGCCCGCCCGCCGTGTCCCGGCGATCACGGCCGGGCCGATCGCGATCAGCACGGCCGCGATATCGGCCCACACCCAGTAGGAGTACGGGCGCAGTGTCGCGATCCCCTGGTAGTAGCGCTCGACCACCAGGTGATAGCCGTCGAGCCACCAGAACCCGGCCAGCGCGAACGCCACGACGACCACGGCCACGCCTGCCGTGGCGAGCAGCAGGATCCGCCACTGGCGGGTCAGCACGACGACAGCGAGCACGATCACGCCCAGCAGCACGAGGCCGTAGGAGAGAAAGAGGCCGAACCCGAGCAGCAGACCGCCGGGGAGCGCGAGGATCCGCCGCCGGGTGGCGAGCGCCAGCAGCGCGATGCCGGTCGCGGTGACACCCGCGAAGAGACCGTCGGCGGACACGCCGATCCAGATCGCGCCCGGGGTCAGGACGGCGAACGGCAGGACCGTCCTCGCGGCGTCCTGCCTGCCCAGCGCGGAGAGCGTCACCGGCACGGCGACCACGGCCAGGCAGCCGATCAGCACGACCAGCGTCGACGCCCAGGCCCCGCCGTGCAGGCCGAGCCGGTCGAGCCAGACGAAGACCAGCGTCGCGCCCGGCGGATGTCCGGAGACGTGCGTCGTCCAGG
The DNA here is from genome assembly GCF_046549005.1 of Amycolatopsis sp. lyj-108. Classification (NCBI taxonomy): domain Bacteria; kingdom Bacillati; phylum Actinomycetota; class Actinomycetes; order Pseudonocardiales; family Pseudonocardiaceae; genus Amycolatopsis; species Amycolatopsis sp. lyj-108. The sequence goes on from NZ_JAJPWQ010000008.1 coordinate 97,675, forward strand.
AATCCGGCTGGAAATCGAGGATGCGCGAGGAGAACTCGTTCAGCATCTTCGGGATGTCGGTGATCCCGGGAACCTCGTGCAGGTACTCGTGTTCCGTGGTGAGCCTGCCGGTGAACCCCCGCGCCCAGCCGTCGATCATCGCCAGCGAGAACGTCCACAGCAGCGCGGTCACGTAGCCGAGCGCGAGCAGCGGACGCCAGCGCAGCCGCGCGGAGAGCAAGGGACCTTTGGTGACGACCAGGAGCGCGAGCACGACCGCGGCCACCGAACCCGGCCCCACATGCGGCAGCCACAGCCCGAACAGCGGCGGCGCGAAGGCGTAGATCACCACCCCGGAACCGGGACGGTTGTAGTGGAGGCCGACCGCGATCGCGGCGGCGACCACGAGCATCGCCAGCCCGACGGCGATCAGATCGGCCCGGCGGCCGGTGCGGGAAGGGGCGGTGACTGTGGACATCACCGGCACCATAACCGCGTTTTCGGCCGCCGACGGCCCGGTGACGCCGTCCGTCAGAACTCGGTAAGACTCACCCCGCCGGCCTCGACCCGACCAGGAGCAGGCACAGCACCGCCACCGCCGTGACGATCCCGGCGATCAGCAGCATCGGGTCGAGCGACGGCTCCGAAGCCACCGCCTGCTGGGCGACGGGCGGGGCGTTCTCAGCCGAGGACGAAGGCGCGGGAGCCACCGGAGCCGCGGACACACTGCTCACCGTCGGTGTGCTCACTGTCGGACTCGCCGACATCGTCGGACGGGTCGTGGCCGGTTTCGCGGGCGCGGGAGCCGGCTGCTTCGATGGCGTCTCCGCGGCGAGCACGGTCACCGTCGCGCGCATGTCCGGATGCACCGAGCAGTAGTACGAATACGTTCCGGGCTTGGTGAAGGTGTGGCTCCACCTCTGCCCCGCCGAAAGCTGCGGACTGCGGAACGCGACGGGAGCGCTCGTCGTGACGACGTCGTGGGGCGCCTGATCGTGCTGCATCCAGGTGACCGTGTCCCCGACCCGGACGGTCAGTGCGGCCGGACCGTAAGCGTAATCCTGCATCATCACCTGCTGTGTGGCCGCTTCCGCCGGCATGGCTCGCAGGATCAGGAAGAGCGCCGCCAGCACGACACCGGTGACCCGCTTCATCGGACGAACTCGATCGCGATCTCGACGTGGATCCGGCGGACGTACCAGGGCGCGCGCCGTGGCCGGGGCAGGATTCCTTTGGCCCACAAGATGATCCGTTCTTCGTCGACATGGCGTAGCGATCCGTCGAGCACGAGTCCGCGGTTTCCGAGCCGGCCTTCGATCCGCACCCGGTTCTCGTCGACGACGAGTTCGTCGGAAGTGAACGTGAGCACACGGGTCGTGCGGCGCCTCAGGATGAAGTACCGCAACGGCCACGGATAGGTGCGCAGCGAAGGGACGTCCAGTTCGACGAAGAGCCCAAGGTCCCCCAGATAGCCCGCGGTCGCGGTGAACCTCCCACGGGCCAACGGGAAGCGCAGGAATCTGAACGACGGTTCGAGGACGCAGCGGTCCGGGCGCAGCGTGTGACCGGCCGCGGCCGGGGCGGGCAGGAGTTCGGTGTCGGACATCGCTCGTCTCCGTGCTGGGGAACGTGGATACTGGCGAAGGGCCCGGCCGGCCGCTTACCGGCCGGGCCCGCCACTAGCAGCTCGCCTGGTTCAGCAGCGGCGTGAGCACGGTTTCGAGCCACACCGTATGCGTCTTGATGTACTGGTCGAGGTTCAGCAGATCGGTGACCTGCTGGCCGAGCGACGTCTCCAGATGCGCGGATTTGACGTGCGCGACGATCGGCGCGAGCGTGTCGGCGACGACCTTGTCGGCCGACCCGTCCAGCACCGGGGCGAGGACGGTTTCCAGCCACACCGTATGCGTTTTGATGTACTGGTCCAGGTTGAGGATGTCCTGCACTTGCTGTCCAGGCGAGGTTTGCAGATGCGCCGCCTTCACGTGGTCGATGATCGGCTGGAGCATTCCCTTCGGCACGCAGGATCCCCCGCCGGGGCTGGTAGTCGGCATCGAATGCGACGAGGACGTCGGCGGCTTGCTGCTCGTCGAGGTCGGCGGCGCGCTCGTCGGTGTCGTCGGCGGAGTGCCCGCGCCCTCCACCTTGACCGAGGCCTTCATGTCCGGATGCACCGAGCAGTAGTAGGAGTAGTCCCCCGCCTTGGTGAAGGTGTGGCTGAAGGTCTGCCCCTGCTGCAACGTCGGCGACGTGAACTTCTCCGGGCCGTCGGTGATGACGACGTTGTGCGGCGCGGTGTCGTGGTTGGTCCACGTCACCGTGTCGCCGACGGCGACGGAAAGGCTCGCGGGGCTGTACTTGTACCCCATCATCTCGACGGTCTTGGCCGCCTTCGGCTCCGCCGCCTGTTCCTGGGAAAGTCCCTGGTACAGCGGAACCGCCAGCGGCCCCTGCTTGGACAGCGCGGCAAGGTCGACGGCGGCGGTCTGACCGGTGTCCGCCTGCTGCCCGCCCCGCAGGGTGGCGAGGCTGAACAGCGCGACACCCAGGGCGAGGATCGCCACCGCCACCGGCCAGGTCCGCCGCGTGGACACCGACGGCGGCGCCTCGGCGGCGGGGTTCTTGAGCTCTGGGTTGTCCATGAAGGACACTCCTTTCTGTAGGGCGGTCACCGGCCGGGGCTGGCCGTGACGAGGAGGCTCGCCGCGAGAAGGACCACGATGACGAGCGCGGTCTCGGCGGCGACGGAATAGACGAAGGGGCGGACAGTGGCGGCGTCGCCGCGCAGGACGACGGCGAAGTCCAGTCGCCGCGACACCCAGCTCTTGCTGCCCTGCGCGATAACGAGGACGAAGGCGAGAACGAGCAGCTTCACCAGCAGTGTGCGACCGTAGTCCGTTGTGGACAGTCGATCCCAGCTGCCGACCGTCTGCCACGCGAGTACGACACCGGCCACGACCACCGCGAGTACGGAGAGCATCGCCAGCCGGGAATAACGCGGTACGACGGCGGCGAGTTCTCCGGGATCACGCCGGGACAGCACCCCGAACAGCAGCACCGCGAGCCCGCCGATCCACGCGCAGATCCCAGCCAGATGCACGAGATCCGCGACCTGGGTGAGCAGCGGCCTGCCGCTCTCGACCGCGTGCCCGGTCAATCCCGTCGTGCGCAGCAACCCCAGCGTCACCACACCCGCGCCGACCCGCCACGCAGTCGATTTCGCCGCGCTCCGCCCTCGCTGCAACAGATCCGCGAGGACGACCCCGGCAAGGAGCCACAGCAACGCCTTCGCGAACCAGACGCGGCCGAACTGTGTATCGAGCACTTGCCCGAGCAGGTCCCAGTCGAAGAGGTCGGCGGCCGGGCGTTGCGCCGCCCAGGCACCTTGCAGGCCGAGCCCGGCCACCGTGCCGGCGAGACCGAGCAGCCAGCCGATGCCGACGACCTTGCGCGCACGGCTGTGTTCGGCGCCGGGCGGCCACAGGAACGCGAAGAAGAACAGGCCGCCCGCGAACAGGGTCATGCCGAAGTAGTCCACGCAGCGCGCGAGTACGTACCAGGTCTTGACCACGGCTCACCGGACCACGGGCGGGACGGGAACCGTTTCGAGGACGACCGTCCCGTCGGGCGCGCGGCAGTATCCGAGCAGCGTCGCACCGAGGCCGTCCGGCCCCGTCACCCCGAGGCCGCCGGTGACCCCGCCGAGCAACGGAAGCGCGCCGACGGTGTCCAGAAGCTGTTGCGCCACACCGGGTTGACAGGCCGGAAGCTCGGTGCCGGGCGGCGGTGGCGTCGCCGACGGCGGGCCGGGATGCGGATGCGACGGCACGGGGTCCGGTGGCGGCACCGAAGGGCTGACCTCGACACCGCCACCGGGTACGGTCGGCTCCGGCGGGGCCACCGGGGCGGGGACGCCGGTGACCGGAACCGCCGGCAGGGAAGGAACAGGGGCGGGGGCGGGCGGTTCGCCGCCGGGCAAAGGCGTGCTCGCCGGCGGCGCGGGCTGGGCGAACACCGGCGGGTTTTCCGCAGCCGCCGTCCCGGGTTTCAGCCCGAGACCCGAGGCGTACCCGACCACGATCACGACGGCGCCGGTGAGGCTCGCCGCGATCAGCTGATCACGGCGCGGGGCGATTCCTCGTAAGGCCACGAATACGTCCTCCCCTACGGGAAATTGACCGGGAAAAGAGCAGGTTCGATGGGCCAGAAGGAAACCAGTCGCCGCGTTACCCGGCATGATCGTCACATGAAGGCCAGGTAAAGGAAGCGGGCTCCGTGCCGCCGGACGGCTGTGAGTTCTGCCGCCGAATGCCCGCTCGACACGACCATTCGAGTGAAGCACCGGGATGCGCCGTCGTTCTTTCCCGAAAGCCGGTGAGTTTTCGTTAACACGGTTGTAGCGCGAACTCCCGCCGCCGCAACGCGTCCGATCCTTTCGTCGCCGACGATGGCTCCCATTCCCCGTCGTCCGACGCATTCTTGAGGGAGAACCATGTCGCTTTCCCCGCGCGGCGCCTTTGTGGCCGTCCTGGTGCTGGCGTTCACCGCGCTGGCCGGCGCCCAGCCCGCCATAGCGCACAGCGTGCTCGTCTCCAGCGATCCGGCGAAGGACTCCTCGATCGCCTCCGCTCCTTCCGTTGTCACTCTGGTTTTCAACGAGCCGCTCGACCGCGGATTCACCGAATTGGCCGTACTCGGCCCGGACGGTTCGTCGCATTGGGAAGGCGGGGCGCCGGTGGTCACCGGGGAGAAGCTGTCCGCGCCCCTGCGGCCGCTGGGAGCCGCGGGCGTCTACACGGTGAAGTACCGCGTGGTGTCCGCGGACGGCCATCCCGTATCGGGTTCGGTCCCGTTCACGCTCACCGCGGCAGGCTCCGGCACGGCCGCCGCCGATCCGGTGGTGCGCACCGACACCGCGGCCGCCCGCCCGGCGACGGACGACTCCGTTCCGTTGTGGCCATGGATCGGCGGGGCCGCGCTGGTCGCTGTCGCCGGAGCGTTCGTGGCCAGGCTGATCGCGAAGCCGTGACGGCCGGGCACCCTAACCCTGTTCCAGCCGCCAGGCCGCCCGGGGAAAGGCATCGTCAGAACTCGGTAAGAACTTCGCCGACGTCATGATTCGGTAAGCAGCGCAAGGGTTCTGGTCCGTCCATCTCGGACTTAACGTGCTGTGCGTGAACGATGACCAGGTTGACGTCGTGCTCCCCTGTCTCGACGAGGCCGGCGCCCTCCCCGGGGTGCTGGCGGCCCTGCCCGAGCGGTATCGGGCGATCGTGGTCGACAACGGATCCACGGACGGTTCCGCCGGGATCGCGGCCGGGCTCGGGGCGAGGGTCGTCCACGAACCCCGGCGCGGCTACGGCGCCGCGGTGCACACCGGGCTGGAGGCGGCCACGGCGGACGTCGTCTGTTTCGCCGACGCCGACGGTTCCCTCGACCTCGCCGAACTGCCGAAGCTGGTCGGCGGCCTCGCCGACGCCGAACTGGCGGTCGGGCGGCGGGTGCCGACCGGCCCCGGCGTCTGGCCGTGGCACGCGAGAGCCGGCAACGCGCTGATCTCGTCCCTCCTGCGGCACAAGGGTTTGCCGGTCCGCGACATCGCGCCGCTGCGCGCCGTCCGGCGGCAGGCGTTGCTCGACCTCGACGTCACCGATCGCGCCTTCGGCTACCCACTCGAACTGCTGATCAGGGCGAGCCGCGCGGGCTGGCGGGTCGCCGAGTTCGACGTGTCCTACGGTGAACGCGCGAAGGGCACGAAGTCGAAGGTCTCCGGCTCGCTGCGGGGAACCCTGCGGGCGGCCCGGGACTTCGGGCGGGTGCTGAGCCGATGACCTTCTGCCTGTTGATCGTCGCCAAAGCGCCAGTGCCCGGTTTCGCGAAGACGCGGCTCTGCCCGCCCGCGACGCCGGAGCAGGCCGCCGAGATCGCGGCCGCCTCGCTGCTCGACACTCTCGAAGCCGCCCTGCTGACCTCGGAAGCACGGGTGGTCGTCGCCATGACCGGCGAACTCGGCAGGGCAGCCCGCGGTATGGAAATCGCCGCCGTACTCCGGAAAACGGAGGTGATCCCCCAACGCGGGGAAGGTTTCGACATGCGGCTCGTCAACGCCCACGCCGACGCGCCCCGTCCCGGCGAGTCGGTGCTGCAAATCGGGATGGACACCCCGCAGGTCACCCCGGCACTCCTGGCCGAAGCCGCGAACCGGCCCGAAGATTCCGTCCTCGGACCGGCCGAGGACGGCGGCTGGTGGGCACTGGGACTCAAGGACCCGTTACACGCCAAGGCTCTCGCCGGGATCCCGATGTCGCGCGACGACACCGGCCCGCAAACCCTGCGCGCGTTGACCGAGGTGGGCCTGCGTCCCGGCAGCCTGCCCACACTGTCCGATGTGGACACGATGGCGGACGCGCGCCGGGTCGCGGTCACGGCACCCCGCGGCCGGTTCGCCCGAGCGGTGGCCGAAGTCCGGTGACCGCCTTCGACCGCGGCCTGCTCGGCCACCGCTGCTGGCTGGAACTGGCGACCGGCGAACGTGTCGACCTGCCGGTGGACCGCTGGACGGCCATCCCCTGCGACGGTGACGACGTCCTCCTCGGTGCCTGTGACGGTCCGACACTGGATGTCGGCTGCGGACCCGGCAGGCTCACCGCCGCGCTGTCCGAACGCGGTGTCGCGTCGCTCGGCGTCGACATTTCGGCGACCGCCGTACGGCTCACCCACGCCAGGGGCGCCGCCGCGCTCCACCGGGACGTCTTCGACCGGCTCCCCGGCGAAGGGCGCTGGCGGCATGTCCTGCTCGCCGACGGGAACATCGGCATCGGCGGCGATCCGCACCGCCTCCTCACACGGATGGCGGAACTGATCGGCGACGGCGGGACGGTGCTCGTCGAACTCGACCCGCCCGGGCGCGGCCTCCGTCAGGACCGCGTGCGGCTGCGCCCCGACGACGGCGCCTGGTTCACCTGGGCGTGGGTCGGCGTCGAAGCGATCGCGGAACTCGCCGCCCGCACCGCGTTCCGGGTCGCGTGGGCCACCAGCCACGGCCACCGCTGGTTCGCCTGCCTGGAGAAAGCATGAACACACCTTCGGAGCGCGTGACGTCCCGGATCGGCCTCGCGCTCGCCGTCACGTTCACCCTGTGCTTCGTCACCGGCCTGATCAGCCATCTCATCCAGCATCCGCCGTCGTGGTTCGGCTGGCCGAGCAGCCCGGTCTGGCTGTACCGGGTCACGCAGGGCACGCACGTGCTCTCCGGGATCGCGTCGATTCCCTTGCTGCTGGCGAAACTCTGGAGCGTCTACCCGAGACTGTTCGAGCGTCCGGTGCTCCGTTCGCTGCCGCACGCGCTCGAACGCCTGTCGATCCTGGTGCTGTCCGCGGCCGCCTTCTTCGAACTCGTCACCGGCCTGTTCAACGTCGCCCAGAACTATCCGTGGACGTTCTACTTCCCGCAGCTGCACTACGCGGTCGCGTGGGTGGCGATCGGGTCGATCCTGGTGCATATCGCGGTGAAACTCCCGATCGTCCGCCGCTCGGTCACCAAGCCACCCGAACCTTCTCGCCGTGCCTTCCTCCGCACGACCTGGCTGGCCGCGGGCGTCGCCGTCGTCGCGACAGCCGGGGCGACGGTTCCGTTGCTACGTAACGTTTCCGGCCTGTCCTGGCGGAGCGGCAAGGGACCGCAGGGGCTGCCGGTGAACCGGACCGCCGCGGCGGCAGGCGTACTGGTCACGTCAAAGGACCCAGCCTGGCGGCTCTCAGTGGTGACCCCCAACGGAACGAAGACCTACTCGCTGGAAGAACTCCGCGCGCTGCCGAGAACTTCGGCCGAACTGCCGATCGCCTGCGTCGAAGGCTGGAGCGAGTCCGCGCGGTGGAGCGGTGTCTCGCTGCCGGAGTTGCTGCGGCACGCCGGAAGCACACCGGGCACGCCGGTCCGCGTGTTCTCACTGGAGAAGGCCGGTCCGTACGGGATCAGCGAACTCCCCGGCGAGCACACCGCGGACGAGCTCACCCTGCTGGCGCTGGAACTCAACGGCGAAGTCCTCGACGCCGACCACGGCTTCCCGTGCCGGATCATCGCCCCGAACCGGCCGGGCGTCCTGCAGACGAAATGGGTCACCAAGTTGGAGACGCTGTGAAGACGTTGCGACTGCTGCTGTTCCTGCCCGGCCTCGGCGCGCTCGCGTGGGGCGCGGTGCTGTTCTCCGAGTATGCCTTGCCACTGCGCCCGGACGTCTTCGGAACACTCGGCTGGCTCGTCGGCGGTCCCCTGGTGCACGACGTGCTGCTCGCGCCGCTGGTCGGTGCCGTGGGATTCGCGCTGAGCAGGTTCCTCCCGGAACGCTCGCAGGCTCCGGTGAAGACGGGCGCGGTGCTCACGGGGGTGCTGACGCTGGTCGCGTTTCCGTTGCTGTGGCGGCCTTTCGGCGGAGCCGCGAACCCCGGCCTGCACGACGCCGACACCGTCACCGGCCTGCTGGTCAGCCTCGCGGCCGTCTGGCTCGGCGTGCTCGTGGCTGTGTTCCTCCGCCGAAAAGCGCGTTATTGAGGGGTAACGCAGATCGCGGGGATTCACTCGCGGGCCGTGGGGCGACCGTGCCGCGAAAGCCACTTTCGCGACCCCAGGCGTCGCGAAAGTGGCTTTCGCGACACATCTCGACCATGGGTCTCAGCAACAGCACCGGCATAGCGAAAGCCCGCTCCTCGCTACCGCACAACCTCCCAACCTTGCCTTACCCCTCAATAAAAGGGCCACGCGCGACCGGGATTGGCAGCCGGTCGCGCGTGGCCTCTGGTTCCGGCCCGCTGGGGGTTCGAGCCGGGGTTTGGTCTCGGCCGCGCACTGCGGCCGAGCGTTGGGGAGTGCTAGTTCGGCGTGACCGGCTGGCCGCCGAGGGTCACCTCGATCACCTTGCCGTCGGCGAGGGTGAACTTGACCTTGTCGTTCGGTGCCCTGGTGCGGATCTCGGCGACGAGCGCGTCCGCGTTGGGGATCGACCGGTCGTCCAGTTTCGTCACGACGTCACCGGATTTGAGGCCCGCCTTCTCCGCGGGGCTGCCCGCCGTGATCTCACCGAGCTGCGCGCCTCCGGTCGGCGCGGTCTGTACTCGCGCGCCGATGAACGTCTGCTTCGCCTGGCCGGTGTTGATGATGTCGTCGGCGGTGCGGCGTGCCTGGTCGATCGGGATCGCGAAACCGATGCCGACGTTGCCGCCGCTCTCGCCGCCCTGGCCCTGCGCGGACTTCGGGCTGTAGATCGCCGAGTTGATACCGATGACCTGGCCCGCCATATTCGCGAGCGGGCCGCCGGAGTTACCCGGGTTGATCGCCGCGTCGGTCTGCACCGCCGACATCACCGTGGTCTGATCGCCGCCGCCACCGGCGCTCACCGGCCGGTTCAGCGCGCTGACGATGCCCGACGTGACCGTGCCCGTCAGTTCGAACGGCGATCCGATGGCCACCACCGGCTGCCCGACCCGGAGATCGTCGGACCGGCCGAGCTCCACCGGGGTCAGCCCGCTGACGCCGCTGACCTTCACCACGGCGATGTCCGTCGTGGGGTCGCGGCCGACGACGGTCGCCGTGCCCTTCTTGCCGTCCTGGAACACCGCCTGGATCTGCCCGCCACCGGCGGCGACCTCGACGACGTGGTTGTTGGTCAGCACGTAGCCGTCGGTGCTGAGCACGAAACCGGAGCCCTCGCCCGCACCCGACCGCCCGGACACCTGGAGCTCGACGACGCTCGGCGACAGTTTCTGCGCCACCGCCTCGACCGAACCGGCGGGCAGATTGCCCGTCTGCTGGGCGGGTTTGGGCGCGTCGAGCGCGTTCACGGAAGAGCCGCCGGACGCGTCACCGGTCAGATAGCCGACCGTACCGCCCGCGACCCCGCCGACGACGAGCGCGATCGCCGCGACACCGGCGAGCAGCTTGCCCGAAGTGGACTTCGAGGCCTGGCGCTGCTGCGGCACCGCGTACACCGACGGACCCGGCTGGGTGTACGGCGTCTGGTGGCCCGGCACCTGGTGGCCCTGGGTGTACTGGCCCTGCGTCTGGTGCTCCTGCGCGGGCGCCTGCTGCGCCTGGGCGTGGGGCGACCACGGGTTGTACTGCTGTTCCGGGGTGTAGGCCTGCTGCGCTCCGGTGTGCGGAGTGGCGTGGCCGCCGAGCCCGGTCGCGTCAGTCTGCTGCGGGGCGGGCTGCGCCGCCCAGCTCGCGCTCTGCTCCGCGTCCGGCTGAGCGCCGGCGGGCCGCGCCTTGTCGGCGTCGTGGCCGCTGGGGTCGTTCTCGGTCATGTCTTCACCTTGCGGGATGGTCCTGAGAAGTTCCTGAGCCAAAGCTGTGCATCGCACATGAGTATGGCCCTGTCAGCGGGTGGCGCGCAGCCTGCCGGCCGCCGGCCTCACGCTTCTTCGGCCTCGGCCGTCTCCGACGTTTCGGCGATCATCAGCTCACCCGCCTGCTCGGTGAGCGTTTCCCTTGCGCTGTCGGACAAACCGTCGTCCGAGACGACGACGTCGGCCTCTTCGAGCCCGGCGATGGTGGAGATGCCGACGATGCCCCACTTGGTGTGGTCGGCGAGCACGACCAGTTTGCGGCCCGCTTCGACGAGCGCGCGGTCTGTCTCGGATTCGGTGAGGTTCGGCGTGGTGAAACCGGGGCCGTCGGCCATCCCGTGCACGCCGAGGAAGACGACGTCCAGATGCAGCGATCGCAAGCTCTGCACGGCGACCGGCCCGACCAGCGCGTCCGACGGGGTGCGGACGCCGCCGGTGAGGACCACCGTGCGATCGGGCTGGTTCGCGCCGCGCAGCACGTCGGCGACCTGGATGGAGTTCGTGACGATCGTCAGGCCGGGGACCTCGTCGAGTGCCCTGGCCAGCGTCCACGTGGTGGTGCCCGCGGAGATGCCGATCGCGGTGCCCGGCCGGACCAGCCCGGCGGCGAGGGCGGCGATGGCCTCCTTCTGCGCGCGCTGGCGCACGGATTTGGCTTCGAAACCCGGTTCGTCGGTGCTCTTGCCCACGACGGAAGTGGCGCCGCCGTAGACCTTCTCGACCAGCCCTCGGCCCGCGAGCACGTCGAGGTCGCGGCGCACCGTCATATCCGAAACGCCGAGCCTCGCGACGAGATCGCTGACCCGGACCGCCCCAGTCCGGCGCGCCTCTTCGAGGATCACCGCCTGTCGCTGCCGCGCGAGCACGAAGCCTCCGATAACCACACTGGATCAACTACACAAAATCCTACACGATCAAACATGCCGCGACGAGCGGATCAGCCTGCCACCATGAGGCCATGGCCAGGCTTCGCGACGTCGTCTTCGACTGCCATCACCCGGCTTCGCTGGCGCGATTCTGGGCGTCCGTGCTCGACGGCTACGAAGTCGCACCCTATGACGAAGAAGAGCTTGAGCGCCTTCGTTTACTCGGGTTCTCCGGCCCCGAAGAAGACCCTTCGGTGTTGGTCGAAGCAGCGTCGGGTCCGCGGCTCTTCTTCAACCGGGTTCCGGAATCGAAGGTCGTCAAGAACCGCGTGCACCTGGACTTGACCGGAGACAACGTCGAACGGCTCGTTTCCTTGGGCGCGCGCGTACTCGCGCGCCCCGAAGACGGGCTCGTCGTGCTCGCGGATCCGGAAGGGAACGAGTTCTGCCTCGTTACTCCGCCGCCGTCTCCTTGACGCCGTCGATCGGGACGTTGCGGAAACTCAACACGAAAAGCGAGACGGCGCCGAAGAACAACGCGATGTCGGCGACGTTCCCGACGAACCAGCCGTTGTAGTCGATGAAGTCCACGACGTGCCCGCGCGCGAAACCGGGCTCGCGGAACAGGCGATCTCCCAGATGCGTCGTCGCGCCGCCGAGCAGCAGCCCGAGCGAGATCGCCCAGCCCGCCGAACGGACCTTGCGCGAGATCCACAGCAGCGCGACCACCGCGGCCGCGGCCAGGATCGCGAAGATCCAGGTGGAGCCAGCGCCCAGCGAGAACGCCGCGCCCGGGTTGTAGAGCAGCCGGAACCGGATGAAGTCGCCGATCACCGGGATCGGCGCGCGGTCGGTGAGGGCGTCGACCGCCCACCATTTGGTCAGCTGGTCGGCCACCAGCAGCACCGCGGCCACCAGCAGTGTCCACAGCAGACGACGGGGCGGCAGCTCAGGCTCGTTCTCGGTGCTCATCACCCGTCAGAGTAATCACCTGTCAGGCAGTGGCGCCCGGGAGCCGCAGGGTCATCAGCGCGCCGCCCGCGGGAGCTCGTCCCGCGTAGACGTCGCCGCCGTGCCGCTGCGCCGCGTGCTGGACGATCGCCAGGCCGAGCCCCGAACCGGGCAGCGTCCGCGCCTCCGACGAACGGTAGAAGCGGTCGAACACCTTCGGCAGGTCCTCGTCGGCGATCCCCGGCCCCGCGTCCTCGACCTCGAGCACCGCGGTGCCGTCGCCGACCGGGTACAGCCGGACCCCGACCGTCGACCCCTCCGGCGAGAACTTCACCGCGTTGTCCAGCAGGTTCAGCACCGCGCGTTCCAGCGCGCTGGTATCGCCGGTCAGCACCCACGGCTGGAGCGAGACGTCGAACTCGATCTCGCCCGCACGGCGGCGCGCCCTGTCCAGCGCGCGCTCGACGACGTCGACCATCTCGACCCGTTCGTGCTCGATCCGCGGCTCGTCCTGGCGCGCGAGTTCGACGAGGTCGCCGATCAGCTGGGTCAGCTCGTCGAGCTGGCCGCGGATGTCGGCCTCGATGTCACTGCGGTCCTCGTCGGACAGCGTCCGCGCCCCCGGCCTGCTCGCCGAAAGCAGAAGCTCCAGGTTCGTGCGGAGCGACGTCAGCGGGGTCCGGAGTTCGTGCCCGGCGTCCGCGACGAGCTGCCGCTGCCGTTCCTGCGATTCGGCGACCGTGCCCAGCATCGTGTTGAAACTCTGGGTGAGGCGGGCGAGTTCGTCGTCGCCGCTGACCGGGATCGGCCGCAGGTCACCGGTGGTGGCGACGCGTTCCGCCGCCGACGTCAGCCGGTCGACCGGCCTCAAGCCGGCTCTCGCGACGGCCGTCCCCGCGGCCGCGGCGACCAGGATCCCGGCGCCACCGATCAGGAACAGGACCACCGAAAGCTCGTTCAGGGTGCGCTTGGTCGGGCCGAGCGACTGGGCGAGCACCATCGCCTGCCCCGCTCCCTGCGGGAGGGCGACGACGCGGCTGTCGGTCTTCGGGTCGGTGCGCAGGGAGAACGGCGACTCCCCGGTGGCGACCGCGATCTCGTCATGGCCGTAGGGCGGGCGGCTGCCGGACTGCGGGAAGGTCAGCCGGATCTTCTCCCCGACCGTCAGCTGGCCGATCTGCAGGTCCGCGCTGGCCAGGAAGGCTCCGGGCACCTGCTGCAGCTCGGTCTGCACCTGCGGCGAGTCGACCGCGGCCTGGGCGCGGGCGAGCAGATTGTCGTCCACCTGTTGATAGAGGTTGTCCTTCACGACGAGATACGCGCCGAGGGACACCAGTGCCACCGCGCCCGCCACCGAAGCGGCCGCGAGCAGCGTCACCCGGCCGCGGAGCGAGAAGCGCCGCGTGCTCCAGCGGTCGCCGCGCGGATCCTTTTCGGACACGTCGACGACCGGGACCGCGTCCGTCACGGCGGGGTTTCCCTCAGCACGTAGCCCACTCCCCGGACCGTGTGGATCAGCCTCGGTTCGTTCCCAGCCTCGGTCTTTCGGCGCAAATAGCCGACGTAGACCTCCAGCGCGTTGCCCGACGTCGGGAAGTCGTATCCCCACACTTCCTCCAGGATCCGGCTGCGGGTCAGAACGTGCTTCGGGTACGAGAGGAACAGCTCCAGCAGCGCGAATTCGGTCCTGGTGAGACTGATCTCCCGGCCCGCCCGGCGCACCTCGCGCGTCCCCGGGTCCAAGGTGAGGTCCGCGAACGAGAGGACCTCGGCGTTCTGGCCGGCCTGCGGATCCGGGATGGCCCGGCGCAGAAGCGCGCGAAGGCGAGCGAGAAGCTCTTCGAGCGCGAAGGGCTTCGGCAGGTAATCGTCGGCGCCGGCGTCGAGACCGGACACCCGGTCGGAAACGGTGTCCCGTGCCGTCAGCACGAGAATGGGCAGGTCGTCACCGGTGCTTCGCAGGCGTCGGGCGACCTCCAGGCCGTCGAGCCGCGGCATCATCACGTCGAGGACCATCGCGTCGGGTCTGTTGGCGATGATCGCTTCCAGGGCCTGCGCGCCGTCCCCGGCCAGTTCCACCTGGTAGCCGTTGAACTCAAGGGATCGCCTGAGTGATTCACGGACGGCCCTGTCGTCGTCCACTACGAGGATGCGCATGGCGACAGTCTTACGCAGAGTGCTGAGACTCGCCTAAGAACACACACAGAACCAACAAAGGAAATCCGGCAGTCCAGAAGACGTTTCAGCCGGTCTCGGGCCCTTTCGCAACGGGTGCGTTCCATCTGCGCCACAAAGCGAGCATCCGGACCCCTACCACCGCCGCGGCTGCTACGGCGGTCACCGGCCCCGGCGGCAGTCGCAGAGCGTGACCGAGCACGACGAGCACGGCCCCCGCGAGCGCGGCGACCGCGTAGATCTCCTTCCGCAGCACGAGCGGGATTTCCCGGAGGAGGAGGTCACGCACCGCGCCGCCACCGATACCCGTCGTCATCCCGATCAGGCACGCCGCGTAGGGAGTCGCCCCCGCGTTCAACGCGATAGTGGTCCCCGCCGTCGCGAACACCCCGAGCCCGAGCGCGTCGGCCAGCAGCACCGCGCGCCGCAACTTCGCGATCTGCGGATGGAAGACGAACACGGCCAGCGCCGTCCCGCCGCAGACCGCGAGATACGGCCACGTCCGCAGGCTCGTGGGCGGCGTGATCCCGAGCAGGACGTCACGGATGATCCCGCCGCCGAGCGCGGTCGTGAGCCCGACGACGACCACCCCGAACACGTCCAACCTGGACCGAACCGCCGCGAGGGCCCCCGAAGCCGCGAACGCGATCAAGCCGAGGAACTCGAGCGCGGTGAGGATCATTACTGGTCGAGCAGACCACCGCGGTAGGCCAGCAGCGCGGCCTGCACCCGGTTCGCCGCGCCGATCTTGGACAGGACGGCCGAGACGTAACCCTTGACCGTGGCCTCGGACAGGTGAAGGCGTCCGCCGATCTCCGCGTTGGACAGCCCCTGCCCGATCAGCCCGACGACCTCACGCTCCCGGTCGGACAACGACGCGAGCAGCTTGCGCGCCGGCTGCGCGGCCCGCTGCTCGTCCCGATGCGACTGGACCATGCGCGCCGCGACCCCAGGGTCGAGCACCGCGCCACCGCGCGCGAGGTCTCTCACCGCCCTGAGGAGCGCAGCCGGGTCGATGTCCTTGAGGAGGAAGCCGTTGGCCCCGAGCCTGAGCGCGAGACTGACGTAGTCGTCGATGTCGAACGTGGTCAACATGGCCACGGTCGGCGGATCCGGCAGGGCGAGAATGGCCCTCAGCGCGCGAATGCCGTCGTCAGGCGCCCGCATCTTGATGTCGAGCAACGCGACGTCAGGGTGGTACCGCCGGGCGACCTCGACCGCTGATCTCCCGTCGCTCGCCTCGCCCACGATCTCGATGTCGGCAGCGCCCGACATCATGGCACGCAGGCCCGAACGGACCAGTTCCTCGTCGTCGGCGAACATGAGCTTGATCAACGAAGCCCTCCGGCAGCCGGGGGAGCGGCGTCTCGCGTCCCGTTAACGAAGATTACCTACTGTTGTTCAGGGTTTCGAAACCAGACACGTACGAGTGACCCCCGCGGGTCATCTGTGTCGATCTAGGCGTCGATTCAGACCCTGGCTTGCTGGTGCAGAGTGTGGCTGCTCCTGGGCGGATCCGCAGGTCGAGTGTCACTAGGCGGCCAGTGGCGCTGTCCGGCCACATGCTCCCTCTCGCGCCTGCACACAACCGCCGTTCGGGGGTTTCGCAGTGTTCACCTCGCTGGCCGCTCGGCGCCCTCCGATGTGACGACGCCCTCCCGTGCTCGTTCGCGTGGCTGCACGGTAGGCTGCGCGTGGCAGTACATGCCCTCGTAGCTCAGGGGATAGAGCACCGCTCTCCTAAAGCGGGTGTCGCAGGTTCGAATCCTGCCGGGGGCACACTAAGAATAGGTATGGGAGAGATGCCGGAATGGCATTCTCCTTGTTCTGGCGTATTGCGTTTGCGCGGTTCAAGTCGTTGTCACGATCAAGCGGCAACGGTCGTCATGACAGGTTCAAGGAGCGAAGCATGGCGTTACGTCAGCGCATGCTCGCAACCCGAGCCTCATCGAAACAACTCGACCAGGCAGGCCTCTGAACCGCCGAGAAAATGTGGCCGTGCAGACTACGGTTCGGCGAGCATCCTGACGGCACCGCTATCTGTCGGTGGCTCCGACTACACTCCGTTCGACCAGCGGGTACGGCAGGGATCGAGGGAGGCAGTGTGACACCGGGCGCCAATTCAGGCTCCTCGTCAGTACGTTGGTATCAGCGCAAGCAGTCGGACTATGCCTGGGAACAGGAGGGCCTCGACTTCATCAAGCGCCAGATGCCGGACGCCGAGCCTTACCGTGCCTGGGCGACGTTCTCGTTCACCGCGGCCTCCAGCCGCAGCAACGAGTGTGACCTGCTGATTGCAGTCCCCTCAGGCCTCTATCTACTCGAGCTCAAGGCGCATCCCGGCAGGGTGGTCAACCACGGCTCGACCTGGCGGTTCACCGACCGGCACAGCGGCCGAGTCCGTACTCTGCCGAATCCGCTCGAGATGACCAACCTCAAAGCAAAGGAGCTGCGAGGACAGCTGACCCGCGCGGCACAGAAGGTTGGCTACACCGGCCGGGTTCCGTGGATCGAACCGATCGTGTTCCTGACCGATGCCGGGCTTCGCAGCGAACTGGACGAGTTCCAAACGCCGAACGTCTACGCACGCCACGCGAACAGCGGTCTCCCCGCTGTCTGGGACGACCTCCTCGCACGTCCTCCGCACCGCGAGGCGGACAGGATCCGTCCGGAGTTCGCGTCACGCGTCTTGCCGCAGCTGATGACGGCCATCGGCATCCTTCCCGCCACCGCGCATCTGCGCTACGGCGACTTCTGGAAGCTCGACCCGAAAGCACTCGACGCCGGGCCATTCTGGGAAGACAGGCTGGTCAGGCGCGACGACGGCCAACTCGACGAGCAGGGCCGCCTCAGGATCTATCTGATCAGCTCGGGCACTAGCAAGGCCGATGCCGAAAAGGCCCACCGGGCCGCCAAACGCGAGTACCAGGTACTGCAGGGCATCGACCACCGAGGCATCGCCCAAGCGCGTCAGTTCGGGGAGCACCAGGGCCGGCCTGCGATTTTGTTCCGACACCACGAGTCGGACCTCAGGCTTGACGCATACCTGGCAACGTTCAGCGACTCCTTGACCTCGGAAACACGCCTTGGTTTGGTCCGCCAGCTTGCTGAAGCCCTCAAATACGCCCATGACCGGATGCTGTATCACCGCGCTTTATCACCCCGGTCGATCTACGTTTCCTGCCGGCCAGACGGCTCCAATCCTGTACTCCGGCTGATCGACTGGCAAACAGCAGCAAGGGATTTCGAGACCACATCGCTGAGGTCCATCGGAGATTCATCGCTGGACGGTGCGTTCATCGAGGACACCGCCCTTCGGTATTTGGCCCCGGAGGCCGAACATCAGTACCCGGATCCAGTGGATATGGACATCTTCAGCCTCGGCTCGGTGTCATACCTGATACTGACCAGTCGACCGCCCGCCTCGAGTCGTTCCGAGCTCGTCGAGCGGGTGGGCACCGACGGAGGCCTTCAGGTCTCTGCCGTGGACGACACCTTGCCTTCAGAGCTCGGCGACCTGATCTACGACGCCAGCCGCTCGGACGTCGTCCTCCGTCTCGACTCGGCAGCGGCTTTCCTTGACCGGCTCGACGACGCAGAGGAAGACGCCACGCCGACACCTGCCGGAAGGTCCTTTGTGGACCCGCTTGAGGCGATCGCAGGTCAGGAGGTGGACGAAGAATGGTTCGTACGCCGCGTTCTCGGCACCGGGGCTACCGCTCGCGCTCTGCAGGTCGAGCGACTCAGGGAAACCGACGACGGCGCCGTCGTCGATGAGCGAGTCTTCAAGGTCGCATTGGATGAAGATAGTAGAGCCGCAAGACTGCATGACGAGGCGGAGGCCCTCCGCAAGGTCACGGGTGGCACGATTGTTCAGCTGCTCGACGGACCCCGCCTCATCGGTGGTCATACCGCGCTGGAGCTGGAACTCGCCGGTGAGGTTTCGCTGGCGAAGCACCTGCGCGAGGAGGGCAGGCTCAGCTACCACGACCTGGACAATTTCGGCCGAGAGCTAATCCTGGCGATGTACCAGCTCGAAGCCGCCGAGATCCACCATCGCGACATCAAGCCGGACAACCTCGGCATCCACCATCGGGCGAACAGGTCGCGACAGCTGAAGCTGTTCGACTTTTCTCTGGCCAAAGCATCTCCGACGGATACCGTGGGTACCCGCGGCTATATCGACCCGTTCGTACACACCACGCGGCGACAGTTCTACGACGACCACGCCGAGCGGTACGCGGCCGCCGTCACGCTGTACGAGATGGCCACTGGTGAGCGTCCACAGTGGGGTGAAGGCGTTAATGCGCCAACTGTGACCCAGGACGAGACGCCCCAAATCGAAGGGCATTTGTTCGACGACCGACTGCGGGATGGTCTTACTGCCTTCTTCAAGCGGGCACTGCATCGAGACATTGCACACCGCTTCACGTCGTTGCGTGAAATGGACGACCTCTGGCGCTCGGTCTTCACCGAAGCCGACAAAGCACGTCCTGCGACCACACAGGAAACGGTACGGAACACCGCAGCCGACCGGTCTGACATCGAAGTGCTCGACCGCGCGGCAGAAGCTGCCAAGCTGACAACACCGCTTAGCGCTGCT
Source organism: Amycolatopsis sp. lyj-108 (assembly GCF_046549005.1). NCBI lineage: Bacteria > Bacillati > Actinomycetota > Actinomycetes > Pseudonocardiales > Pseudonocardiaceae > Amycolatopsis > Amycolatopsis sp. lyj-108. The sequence goes on from NZ_JAJPWQ010000008.1 coordinate 116,590, forward strand.
GGCCTCAGCTCTCGGGCTGCTTCGGTGGCCGACGGTCTCGGCGCGACGACAGTCGGCGAGCTGCTGGACATCCCTGCCTCGACGATCACCCGTGCCCGAGGGGCTGGTGCGCTCACACGTCGCGAATTGACCAGGAGACACCGCCAGTGGAGCGCGAAGCTTCGCACAGACACCGGTGCCACGGACGGGCCGGCTTCGGAGAAACTGGCTGTCCCGGTTGATGTCGAGCGCCAGTCTGTCGAACTGCTGCTGGAACGACTGCTTACCAAGCCCAAGCCCAACAGTAAAGACAAAGGCCCCAACGTAGAGCGTCTGACACTAGGGCTGCCGAGAGTCGACGGCTCGGTCGCCGACATCAGTGCTTGGCCTGTGCAACGCCTTGTCGCCGACGCAGTGGGACTCACACAACCCTCGGTGTCGACGAAGTACATCAGTTCCCTCAGGAAGTGGCAGACTTTCGACTGGATGGACACGATCCGCCGCGAGGTCGTGGAGATCCTCGGCGACCTCGGTCGGATCGCCACCGCACCCGAGGTGGCCGCCGAGTTCCTTGCGAGGCATGGGTCGACCGAGAACGATCCGGTGATCGCGCTGCGCAATGCTTCGGCAATCATCCGGGCAGCGGTGGACACCGAGCTGTTGCTACCGGGCAAGGACGAGCCCGAGAGGTCTGAGCCGGCACTGGCGGTTCTCCGGCGCAACGAGCGTGTACTCCTGGCTGCCGAGTCCCTCGATGGCTCCGACGACCCAAGCCCCAACGAGCTGGGCGACTACGCGATCGCACTGGGGCAGGCGGCCGACGGGATCTCGAAACGCGATCCGCTGCCTAGTTCGGCAACAGCCCTGCGCGAACTTCATGCAGTCGAACGACCAGAGGGGATGTCACCGCTGGCCGACACTCGCCTTCTTTCCCTGGCCGCTTCGATGTCCGCGCATTCAGCCGCGTCGCGCCGCCTGGAGCTCTATCCGCTCGACCTCGGTCTCGTTCGCGGTTTGCGCATCTCGCAAGCCGCAGCTGGGGTAAGCGACGACGGAATCACCCTGGACGCGCTTCTCGCGAAGGTCAGGGTCCGCTTCCCGGAGATCTCACTGGGAACCCCCTCACCTATCGACGTTGGCGAGGCCTTGCGTGACGCCGGCAGCAGCCTGACCTTCGATCCAGTCAAGAATCGCTTCTGCCCACCGAGGCCTGCGGAAAGTCTGCGACCGGCTCGATCGTCTTCACGCACGTTGACGTCGATCGACCATGCCGCGCTCAACACTGGACGCAGCTCCTCGGAGCTAATCACAGCCAGGCTTGTCGACGGACGCAGACTGGGTGGATTCCTGGCTCTCAAGGTCAAGGCGAAGAACCTGCCGGGGGCAGCAACACTCGTCGCGTCTGAACATGATGTGGAGGCCGTCGACCTTGGCCGGTTATTCCTCACCGAGCTCCGGGCACTGGTGAAGGAGCGGAACCAGGGGTGGGACCGAGTTCTGGTCGCCGACACCCGCGTCGGTCGCGACGGCACAGTGCCGCCAGGACTCGCGTCTTACGTGTCGGTGAGCTGGCAACGCGTTCAGAACCGGCTCATGGCCACCATGGCTGAAGCTGGACCTCGAAGTGTGCTGTTCCTGCATGATGCCGGACTGATCGGCCGATATTTCGACGCCGGCGGCCACAAAATCCTCACCGAGCTGCAGCGTGCAGCTCGTGACCCACAAGCAACGCCACATGGCCTATGGCTGCTGTGCCCCATGGAGACCGCCGGCGAGGCACCCAGTCTGGCGGGCCAGATTGTCGGTACCGAAGGTGACCACGAGGTCCTGCTCCTGCGCAGCAAGTACCTCAACGAGCTCCACAAGGGCGAGGTCGCCTGAGCTGCACATCCTCAACAACGTCCGTCCCGCCTAGAGCAGGAAGGGACCTGAGAACGTAAGGTTGGGACTTCCGAAGTTCGGTAGTCCCGGGATCCGGATCTAGGAGGAACGGTCATGGCGCACAGCGACCTCATCCGTCGCCTGTTCGCTAGCCATATCCAGTCGGACGATGCGGGCTTCCGCCATGCCGCGAGTGAGCTGATCGCCGAGGAGCGACGTAAGAACCATAGACTCCTCGCTGATGAGCTCGAACGTGAACTGAACTCAGAGCAGCGACCTGGCGCCGGGCTGGCTTTGACCTTGAAGGCGATACCGAAGAGCCGCGACGAACGTCCACTGCTCCGCCTCACGAAGCCTCGGCACGAGCTGGACGACTTGGTTCTGGCCTCGAACGTGCGAACACTGGTGGACGAAATCGTCAGCGAGTTCCGGTCTCGCTCTATCCTGACCAGTCACGGCCTGCGGCCTCGCTCTCGCCTGATCTTGCTCGGCGCGCCGGGAACTGGGAAGAGCGCCACTGCGCACGCCATCGCCGCCGAACTGAGCCTGCCAGTTGCCACGGCGTCGCTGGCCGCCCTAACCTCGTCATTCCTCGGTGACACCGCCCGAAACATCGAATCGGTAGTCCACTTCGCCGAGCAGACGCCCTGTGTCCTGCTTCTGGACGAGTTCGACGTGCTAGGCCAGGAGCGCAGCCAGGCCGGTGACCATGGCGAGATGCGTCGGGTGGCCGCGACAGTCCTGCAACTCCTCGAAGACATGCAGGGTGAATCGGTGGTTGTCGCGACGTCCAATCACCCACAGCTGGTCGACACCGCAGTATGGCGTCGCTTCGACGAGGTGATCGGATTCGGCAAGCTAGGCCAGAAGCAGTCCAGCGACCTGATCAAGCTGAGGTTGCGTGCCCATCGGTCGGAAATCACACCGCTGACCTGGGCAAAGAAGCTGGCCGACTGCACTCCCGCGGAAATCGAACTGGTGTGCTTCGACGCGCTGAGGCGGACTGTCCTCGCGGACAAGCCTGCGGTGGACAACGAAGCCATGACCTCTGCGTGGCAACGTCTACGCGAGCGCTTGGACACGCTCGCCGGAGTCGTCACGAACGTGGGGTCAGACTAGGCAATCCGGCTGATCTTCGATACCGAGCGTAGCCACGGGGTCTCTGAACAGGTATGCCGGAAGGTATGTCTCTGACGCCGCAGCTTGCGTTGGGCATTGAGCGCCAGCACGCCCACTTGAAGATCGCGCGCGCTTTGGACCCGCTTCCACGCAGAAAGGGTACCGGCGGCGGAGGACGCGGCTCCCGTTATGCGGACCACAAACGTCACGCGCGTGACCTTGCCAACCAGCTTGGTTCGCTTCGTGACCTGCACGCGCGACGAGAACCCATCCTGGGTATCGATCCGAATCTGATCATGGTCATCGAATGCAACGACGCGGTCGTCAACGTGGCCGATGCCATCGAGGGCGCGGGCCTGCGTGTCCTCGAGGCCCGCGGGGATCAAGCCCTGGCCGCCTTCTCGTCTGACCCGGAAATGACCACGTTTCTCGAACTGCGTACTCGTTATGAGACAGAGTCCACCCCAGGGGGAAAACCCAGGTATCAAGGCCTTTTCGATGCCATCGACCGAATCCGCCAGTTGGAGCCGTCCGATGTTATCGATGAGGACCTCGCGGAGCGGCTAGCATCCGCCAGTCCGGACGAAGTCCTGAGGATCGATCTCGCCTGCTGGTGCAGCGAGGACAGGGAAGACACGATCAAGCGCTACGAGGAGACGCGATTCGCGCTCACGAATGCGGGAGCGGATGTCCTCGATCGCACATGTCGCCACGAGGTCGGCCTGTCACTTATCAGAGCGGAGATCCCGGCAGGAGTCGTGCTGGATGTTGTCCGGACGGACCGAATCAGCCGAGCTTCTCTACTCCCCCGCCGATCTTCAACCAGAGCGAGATCGATACCTGGCTCGTAGACAAGCTGCCTCGTATCCGACCTCCTGCGCCGAACGCGCCCCTCGTGGCGATCATCGACTCGGGCATTCAAGCAGGAAATCCACTGTTGGCTCCTGCCGTCTATGAAACTCTCAGCGGCACGGACGGGCTGCCGGACGGCGCAGACGAATCAGGACACGGAAGTTTTGTCGCCAGTCTCGCCATCTATGGCTCCCTTGAACAGAAACTCTCGTACCGCACTGAACTTCGTGCAGCCGGACGAATTCTGAGCGTCAGAGTGCTCGATGGCGAGAACCTCTTCCCTACCGCCGAACTCTGGCCCTCGGTGCTTGAACACGTGATCGTCCTGGCCGCCGACCGCGGAGCCCGCGTCATCAACCTATCCATCGGTGACCCCACGCATCCCTACCATCCGCCGGCGCCGTCCGGCATTGCCGCGGTTCTGGACAAGCTCGCACGAGAACGAAACCTGGTGATCGTTTGCAGCTCAGGCAACGTCTCGCCATTCGAATACTCCGGTCCTACTTACGCGAAAGGGTTGCTCGAGTCTGATCAGACTGGGCTGGCTCCTCCTGCCATGTCCGCACTGGCCTTGACAGTCGGCGCGTTGGTGCCGTACAGCCATCAAGGTGTTCGAGCAGCACAGGAGTCAGTCGCGCTTCAGCAGATGGGAAAGCCCGGCGAACCGAGTCCGGCGAGCAGGACAGGCCCCGGCATCGAGAACGCCGTGAAGCCCTAGTTGTCCGCACCCGGGGGAACGTTCACGTACGACAGCGACAGAAAGCGTGTGGTCGCGGACACCAGGCTCGGAGGGGTCGTAGGTGCCGCAGGCGGGCGACCGGACGCTCTTCTGGCGCGAAGCATCGGTACCAGTTTCGCCGCCCCGCTCGTCACCCACGCCGCTCTTCGCGTGCTCGGACGCTACCCACAGCTCCAGGCGACCGGCGTCCGCGCGCTGCTACTGGCGTCTGCTCAGCAGGTAGCTAAGGTCATCGAAGGCGAGTCAGGAAAAGAAACAGAACATCATAGCCGACGTTTGTCCGGTTTCGGCAGCGTCGACGTCGAAAGGGCCGAGGTTTCCAGCGACCATCGTGCAGTCCTGTTGAGTGAGGAAGCGTTGGCCGCCGACCAAGTTCATTTCTATACCATCCCAGTTCCGAAAGCCTTCTTCAGCCGAGGCGACAAGAGAATGGCCATCGGATTGGCCTTCGACCCGCCAACCCGAGCGACACGGCTCAGCTATTTGTCCAGCCGGATGTCCGTCTATGCCTATCGCGGGGTCGATGTCGATCAAGTACGCGCGAAGTTCGCAGCTTCCTTGGAAGAGGCCCCCAAAGATCTGAACAACGTCGATCTGGCTCCAGCAAACGGATCCCGCCTGCTCGGCGCCAATCAAGCGGCGCGGAAGGCCTGGGTCGGCCCCTGGGACAGGGATGAGCCCCCTGAACTGGTCGTTGTGGTGCGAAATACGCAGCGACGGCCATATCCAACCGACGAGCCGGTTCGCTATGCCTTGGCAGTGGCGCTCGAGGTCTCGGAAGCCCTTCCAGAACTGTATTCGGAGCTCAGCGCCCAACTCGATGTTCTCGCCGAGATCGAGCCCGAGATCGAACTTGGCTAGATCCGCGACTCAGAAGGTTCCCGACAGCCTCAGCCGACCAAGTGGGCGCACCCGACATGCCACGTTGCGGTCAAGCAAAGATGACATACACGACATCGGCAACGGAGCCGCTAGTCAACCACAATACGGCGGCCGGCCGGGAACGTCGAGGTAAGCCATACGATAGCGGCCTGCGAGGCAGCGGAGATGTCCCGGATCAGGACGATGTCAAGTGCCTCGACGCGAACGTGGATCCGTGTAGCCTGTCAGGGATCTCACGGAACCGGAAACCCTGCTCGATCGCACGGACGAGCACGTCGAGATGCGGGACGAAGTCCTTCACGGAGCTCGTCCAGGCCCAGCCGGTCGGCGCTGAGGATCGCTTTGTCGCGCAGCGCTGCACGACCCTGCCGACGTAAAGCCTCGAAACTCGACCCACGAGCCGTCGTCGACCAGCAGGCAAACCCGTCCGCGATGAGCACACCCGCAGCGCTCACCGCCGCCTCGTCGCAGTTTGATGTCTGCTTCGCCCGCGCATCGGAACCTTGCCAGCTAGAATGACCAGCTTCCGTAGTTATCCGCCTCCGCGCGCTACGTACGTTAGGCGTGCTACCCGTCCATGCTCACGTAACGGATTGGTACGTTGAGTAGCGCTCCGTGGCTCCAGCGATCACGCCACGGTTAGCACGAGGGACAGGGAGTACACGCGCATGGCGACCGGGATCGATCAGAAGGCTCTGCTGGAGGACCTGCGGAAGCAGCTCAAGACTCTGGAAGACGACCTGCGCGAGCGCAGCGCCGAGCTGGAGTTCGACGGCCCGCTGCGTGATGAGTATCAGAAGGCCGTCGACGCGGACCGCACCGCCGCGATCTACGAAACCTGGCGTGACGATCGAGTCACGCAGGCCGCGGTGGCCTGGCTGCTCGGCTGTGTCTACGTGCGGTTCTGTGAGGACAACCGCCTGATCCCGGAGCCGTTTCTGTCCGGCCCAGGTGATGCGCTCGCCACAGCCCACGAGCGGCAAGAGGCGTTCTTCCGCGCCAACCCGCACCTCAACGATCGCGACTGGCTCGAGGCCGCATTCACTCACCTGGCGGAAGCTCACCCAACCGCCGCCGGCCTGTTCGATCGCCGGTACAACCCGCTGTGGGAGCTGACGCCCTCGTTCGAGGCTGCCACCGCCCTCCTGGCCTTCTGGCGCCGCCGCGGCCCAGACGGCGAGGTCGTCCACACGTTCACCGACGAATCCTGGAACACTCGCTTCCTCGGTGACATCTACCAGGACCTGTCAGACCACGCGAAAAAGACCTACGCCCTGCTGCAGACCCCTGAGTTCGTCGAGGAGTTCATCCTCGACCTGACTCTGACGCCCGCTCTTGAAACCTTCGGCCTCGACCCGGTCGTGGAGATCCACCGCCACGGCGGCGGTGTCGAGCGAACCCGCGAAGGCCTGCGCACGATCGACCCGGCCTGCGGCTCGGGCCACTTCCTGCTGGGCATCTTCCACCGCCTCCTCGACGAATGGCGCCGCACATCTCCCGGTGTCGACGACTGGATCCTGATCCGGCGCTCGCTTGAGTCGGTCCACGGCTGCGACAAGAACCCCTTTGCAGCCTCGATCGCCCGCTTCCGCCTCTTGGTCGCCGCCCTCAAAGCCTCCGGAACCCAAACTCTCGCCTCCGCCGGCGAATTCCCTATCAACGTCGCCGTCGGCGACTCGCTCATTCATGGCGTCAATGTCAAAGGCGAGCAGTTGGACACGCGTTCCATCGGCAAGCTGAAATTTTTCTATAGCACTGAAGACGTAAACGACTACGTCGATTCCTGCGACCTGCTCACCCAAGCGTCTTACCATGTCGTGGTCGGCAATCCGCCGTACATCACAGTGAAAGACAAGGGCGAGAACGCTAGCTATCGTGAACGCTGGAACGACGTATGCTCTGGCAAATACGCACTATCGGTGCCTTTTGCTGCACGTATGTTCCACCTTGCAAGCCCAGACCGAGCAGGAGGCTACGTCGGCCAGATCACCGCGAATTCTTTCATGAAGCGCGAATTTGGCAAGAAGCTGATCGAAGAGCACCTGTCACGAATCGACCTGACACACATAATTGACACCTCTGGAGCATACATCCCAGGGCATGGGACACCCACGGTTATCATCGTCGGCCGAAAGCAAAGCTCGAGTCAGAGTAAGCCGATTCGTGCAGTCCTCGGCATTCGCGGCGAGCCTAGCATTCCATCCGACGCATCACGAGGCTTCGTATGGCAAGCGATCCGAGCGCAGGTCACCAACCCAGGCAGTCAGTCAGAGTGGGTGTCCGCAGTGGACCTAGACAGGGTGGTCACATTCAAGTTTCCATGGAGCCTGTCTGGGGGCGGAGCGTCGGAACTCTTCGCAACGATTGACAAATTTCCAACTAAACTCAAAAGCAAGCTAAGCAGACCCATTGGGTTTGCCAGCTTCCCCGGACAAGACGAGGCATTCTTTTTTTCCGGCCACCGATCTCCTCACTTGCCAATTCCCGCCCAGATATACAAGCCACTCATAACGGGCGAAATTGTCCGAGACTGGCTAGCTCACCCGCAGCAGAATATATTAGTTCCCTACGACGCAAATCACGAGGCTTATCCACTCAATTTCGCCGAGCCGTGGTCGCGCCATCTTTGGTCAATGCGACGCATACTAGAGTCCAACATCAGCGGTTTCAATAAGGGGGAACGCGAAAAGGATGAGACACCTTGGTGGACTTGGTATCGATGGATTCCAGAGAGGTATCAAACCCCGCTATCGATTGCGTACGCAGAGGTGGCAACACATAATCACTTTACCCTGGATAGAGGGGGTAACGTTTTCAAGCAGACGGCGCCGGTAATCAAGCTTAAGGCCACATCAGAAGACGATCACGTAGAGTTGCTCGGAATACTAAACTCTTCGACTGCCTGCTTCTGGCTAAAGCAGCGTTGCTTCCCCAAAGGAGGCAGCGGCATTGGGCGAGGAATCCAACCCGAAGATTGGATGGAGCGATATGCGTTTAATGCAGCCAATATCGAAGAAGTGCCCCTCGCGGTCGATCTACCACTGAATTCTGGACGCATACTGGACTCACTAGCGCAACAATTACGGCAGCACGAGCCATCTGCAATTGTCGAACAGGTCGTTCCCAGTCGCGAACGACTCGACAAGGCGCGTGCCGCGTACGACAGCCTGCGAGGCCAGGTGATCGCCCACCAAGAGGAACTGGACTGGGAGGTCTACCAGCTGTACGGGCTACTCACAGAGACCGAGGCGCAAGAACTACGAGCAAACGACCAAAACATACCGAAACTCAAACCCGGTGAACGAGCCTTTGAGATCGTCATGGCCCGCAGGTCGGAGGTCGGAGAACTCAAGACAGCTTGGTTCGAGCGACATGGATCGGAGTCAACGACTGAACTTCCTCAGCATTGGGACGATGGCTACAAGCGGGTCATCGAGAAGCGGATCAAGGCGATCGCCAATCGTCGAGACATCGCGCTCATCGAGCGCCCAGAGTGTAAACGCCGTTGGGCTACCGAGCCGTGGGAAAAGAAGGAACGCAACGCCCTCGAAACCTGGCTACTCGACAGGTGCGAGAGCAAGGACCTCTGGTTCGCCCTCCGCGACGGCCTGACCGGCCCGCGCACACTCACCGTCAGCCAACTTGCTGATCACCTACGCGCTAACGAAGACGTCAACTCTGTCGCAGCCCTGTACGCAGCCGACCACCTTGGCAAGCGGGACCTGCCACTGTCCGAGGTTCTGGAACACGTAATTGCCACCAGGCACGTCCCTTACGTCGCCGCGATGCGCTATAAGGAAAGCGGCCTCCGCAAGCGGGCGCTGTGGGAATCAGTCTGGAAACAGCAGCGCAAGGAGGACAGCACTGGCGAACGACTCGATATCAAGGTCCCACCCAACTACACTTCTGCAGACTTCCAAATTGCCTCCTACTGGTCACACCGAGGCAAGCTCGACGTACCGAAGGAACGGTTCATCTCCTACCCCGGAGCTGGCCCAGAAGCTGACCCGACCTTGCTGCTCGGCTGGGCAGGTTGGGATCATAAGGACCAGGCGCTCGCGCTGGTCAATGTGATCAACGACCGACTCGAGCAGGAAGGATGGGCGGCCGACAAGATCGTGCCGCTGCTCGCAGGGCTGGCCGAGCTCATGCCCTGGGTCAAGCAGTGGCACGCTGGCTACGACGCAGAGTGGGGTGGGAACCCCGCGGAGGAGTTCCAGACCGTGCTCGAGCAGCAGCAGACCAAGCATGGGCTGACCGACGAGGCGTTGAGCAAGTGGCGGCCGGAGCAGACGCGGCGCGGCCGCAGGAAGAGCTAGAGGGAGGGGACGGGAATGACCGAGGAGGTGTACCTCCGGGATGTGATCCACATGCCGGAGGAGGTCAACCGGGGCGACTTCAAGATCGACCTGACCAAGGGATTCACGGCGACCGACGAGCTGGTCGACAACTACGTCGTCACTGATCAGCTGCGCGGGGCCTTTACCCAAGCGCTCGCTCTGATCCGTGCGGCAGTCCGCGACGGCAACTCGCATGCCGCTTACCTGCACGGCTCGTACGGCTCCGGTAAGAGCCACTTCCTGACCGTTCTGCACGCCGTTCTAAATGGCAACAAGACCGCACGCGAGAAGCCTGAGCTGCGGAAAGTCGTCGCCGAACACGATGAGTGGCTGGCCGGTCGCAACTTCCTCATGGTGCCGTTTCACTTGATCGGGTCGGTCGACCTGGACGCGGCAATCCTCGGTGGCTACGTCAAGCATGTGCAGGACAACATGCCGGGCAAGCCGGTCCCTGCGGTCTTTCGAGACGACGCGATGCTCGTGGATGCCAAGAACCTGCGCGACGCGGTAGGCGACGTCAAGTTCGCGGAGATGCTCGGGACCGAGGACGCCAAGCCTTCAGACCTGGACGACCTGGAACCAATCGAAGGAGCGGCTCCCAGCGCTTGGACCCGTCTAGAACTTGATAAGGCATTCAGTGCGCAGCCCGGAGACCCGCGGCGCGACGCTCTGGTTTCTGCGCTCCTGTCCGGTCCAATGGCCTCCTATGCCCGCGGGGCCTTAGGAGACAAGGACGCCTACCTCCCACTGGAGAACGGCCTTTCCGTCATCAGCCGGCACGCGCAGCAACTCGGTTACGACGGCGTCGTGCTGTTCCTCGACGAGCTGATCCTTTGGCTGCAGGGCTACTTATCCCGCCGCGACTTCGTCAACGTTCAGGTGAACAAGCTGGTCAAGCTGATCGAGTCGGGGGACAGCGATCGACCAGTGCCGATCATTTCGTTCGTCTCCCGTCAGCGGGATCTCGGCACCCTCATCGGCTCGGACATCATGGGCTCCGAGGTCAGCAACCTCGAACAGCAGGTCCAGTATCTCGCCGGGCGATTCGACACGATCAGCCTCGAAGACCGCAACCTTCCGGCGATCGTCAAGGAGCGCGTTCTCAAGCCGCTCCCCGGCAAGGCCCATCTACTCGATTCGGCCTTCAAGAACATCGAGTCGACCAAATCCAACGTCAAGGAAGCGCTGCTCGACGCGAACGGCGCCACCCACGCGGACTGGTCCGACTTTCGTGACGTCTACCCGATCTCACCGGCTCTGCTCAACGTGCTGGTGGCGCTCTCCGGGGCACTGCAGCGTGAGCGCTCTGGACTCAAGCTGTTGCAGGACATGCTTCATCGGCGGCGCGCGGACATGAAGCTGGGCGACCTCATTCCGCTCGGAGACCTGTGGGACGTCATCGCCGAAGATGCAACGGCAGCCTTCACCGACAAGCTGCGTACGGACGCCGAAGCAGGCCAGCGTTTCCACCGGAGGGTTCGCCGCTACCTGGAGGGTAAGTACGGCTCGACCACCGATGCCCGGTTCATCGCAGACGAACGTCTGGTCAAGACGCTGCTGCTGGCATCCCTCGCTCCAGACGTGCCCGCATTGACCCGGCTCACCGGGCAGCGGCTGGCCGCATTGAACTACGGTTCGATCACCTCACGCACTGCTCAGCCGGGCGACCTGGCGACCACCAGGCTGGGTGACCTCAAGACCGAGTTCGGCGAGCTGCGCAGTGACGGTGACGAGAACCCGGTGTTCAGCCTGCACCTGTCCGACCTCGACATCGAACCGCTGCTGGACAGCGCGAACGACGAAGACAACACCGCCAATCGGCGAAAGTGGCTACGCAGCCAGCTTTGGGAGGCAATGGGTGTCAAGGACACCGGTGTCTTCGTAAGCGAGCGTGAGATCGTCTGGCGGGGCACCAAACGGACCGCCGAGTTCGTGTTCGAGAACGTCCGCGACCCCCAGTCGATGCCGGACTTCCAGTTCCGGCCCAGCCTTGACGGCGTAATCCGGTTCGTCATCGACTATCCTTTCGACGAACCTGGACGTTCACCCCGGCAAGACGCCGAGCGCGTGGAGGACTTGAAACAGCATGGCCACGCCTACCCCACCCTGGTGTGGCTGCCGGCCTTCTGGTCTGAGCAACGGTTCAACCAGCTCGGTCGCCTGCTGAAGATCAACCACCTGCTAGAGCGTGGCCGACTCGAAGCGGTCGCAGCAAACCGATCGGCCGAGGACCGGATCCGCCTACGCACCCAGCTCGAGGTGCACAAGGAAAACCTCACGTCGAGCCTTCGAGGCGTGCTGACTCAGCTCTACGGCCTCTCCCGCGGTGACGAGTCGAACCTCATCGACCCGGAGGGCGAGCCTGGGCGAGTGCTCAGCATGTTTCCGCAGCACACTCCACGGCTCCATGTCGGCGCTCCGTTCGAGTACAACATGCTCGAACTGGCCGACAGCATTCTGGGTGCGAACTATCCGAATCACCCGGACTTCGATCCGAAGAAGGAACGCAAAGCTGTCACTGTCGGAGAGCTTCGTACGGCACTGAACTGGATCACCAAAGCAGCTGAACAAGGCGGCCGCGTTGAACTGGAGAAGAGCAACCTTGCCCTGATGCGCAAGATTGTGCACCCTCTCGGCTTGGGTGAGGTCCACGACGGCCCCCTCACACTGAGCAACGAGTGGCGACAGCGTATCGAGCAGCACGCGGCGAGGATGCAGGTCGCGGGCGACTACTCGGTCGACGACATCCGACGGTGGCTGGAAGAGCTTGATTACAAGGGTCTCGACAAGCCAGTCGAGAACCTGATCATCTCCGTATACGCCCTACTTGCCGATCGAGCGTGGGTCCGCGAGACCATCCCTCAAGACGCTCCAGACATCGGCAACATCGGTCCAGGTTGGGCTCTGCGCGCACAAGAACTGCCCACCGAGGATGAATTCGAGGCAGCCCGCAACCGTGCGGGAGCGATTCTCGGGGTGTCTGCTCCGGCAGCCCGATTCACGCGCAACATCACCAAGCTGACCAATAGTGTGCTCGAACAGGTCCGTGAACACGAGAACGCGGTCCACCGCCTGCACGAGGCGTTGCACAAGCATGCATCCGAACTCGGGATCGAAACTTCCTCGCCACGGGTAGTGGCAACCCGAGCCGCAGCGGATCTGCTGGCCAAGCTGTTCGGTATCTCCGACTCGACAAAGCTGATCAGAACACTCGCGCAGCTGCCGGACCCGGACAACGACGGTGTGCTGGCGAGGACGATCTCATCGGCCCAAGCTGTCCTGAGTGCACTCGACGCAGCAGACTTCGAGCTACTGCGAACGATTCGGCCGTATCTTGACCGTTCTGACGGCATTCGAGACCGCACCGAACGCCTAATGGCCGACATAGCGGAGACGGCACAAGCCGACGAACAAACCCGGCAACTCGGCCCCATGCTGCACGGATTCCGGTCGATCGCTCTCAAGATCATCCAGGACGCCACCACAGCAGCAGGAGCCCTGCCAGCGCCACCTCCGCCGGCACCCGCGCCCGCGCCCGCGGCCCAGCAGACACGCCGGGTGACCGCTGACGCGACTCCCGCAAAGGTGGCTGAGACGATGGCAGCTGTGCAGCGATCGGTCAGTGAGTTCGCCAAGGAACACCCGGGTCAGGAGATAGAGATCTCGTGGCGTGTTGTCGACGGGAAGGCTTGATGGCCCAGGTTCCGCCTATCACGCGAGCGGGGATCGAGTCGCTGCTCACGCAACACAGACACACGCTGGACAAGCAGCCAGGCCGATGCCTGGTGCTTGTCCATGGCAGGTATGAGCCTGGTGAACGCACCGAATTTCGGCTGAAGCCGGTCGAAGGTGGCCAAGACGAGCGGGCAGTGCGCGTCACCGACCAGCCCTCGATACTGGGGATCACTGCCGAATGGCTGGACTACCAGCACACTGGAGCGGCCTCCGGTGTGCTGGTAGTCACCACCGGTGTAGAGCCTGCCGAGCTCGACTGGGACTTGCGTGGACACGCTCTCGACACCAGCCTGCTGCGAATCGACCCGGTCGAGAGCCTGAAGTTTCGGTTCGGCGCCAATCGCTTGGACCCCCGAGTCTGGCAGTCCACCTGGCTCGTCCAGGCACTGCTCGACGCCGAACCCACCAGCGGCTGGGCCCGCCGTGGAGGCGTGCTGACCTATGACGACGCTTTGCTGGCTCTCGTCGGACAGCGGCTCGGCGTCGACGCCGCAACCCTCGACCTCGACCGCCTGCTCGAGTGGTCCCGGAGCACCGCAACGACCAGCTGGGCTGAACTGGACAACACTGAACGTGACGGCATCCGCAGCTGGCTCGTCGAGCGTCTCGGCCTGGCGGCGGAGGCTGTTCTCGCGTTGGTCGCGGCTGGTCGAGGCCGCGACGCTCTGGCGCTGGGGGTCGTCGGCTCGGCATTAAGCGATCAATCGCTATCGCGCGACGCCTTGGTGTCGGTCGGTGGGCTCTTCCCCGGTATCCGCTCAGATGCCGTCGAAGCCTTCGCCCTGGCGGTCGACGGCACGCTGAGCCGGTGGATCACAGCCGCCGGACCTGCCGATTCCCCTGCCCGCCATGAGGTCCTCACCGTGCTTGAACGTGCCGACGAGCTGGCCAAGCAAACCGGCCTTACCGAGGCACTGTCTAGCAACCCTTTACTGCCCTCCGCATGGCGAACACGTCTTCGTTCGGTGGGCGCGGCGCTCCCCGATCCGAAGGCTGCGAACCGCGCGCTTGGCGAACTCCGCGGACATCGCCTCGCCGAATTGTTCAATTCCCAGAAGACCACAGCGACCATGGCCGTCCGGCTCGCACGGTGGCTCGCGACACCGGAATCCGGAGTCCCGTCCGTGTCGGCAGGTGTACAACAGCAAGTGGCCGAATGGGGCTGGGTCGACTACGCCGTAGCTGTTCTTTGGGCAGGCGACGCGGCAAGCGAACCGGTGAGCGCCAAAGCTTACCGCAACCTCTGTGAGCAGGTGACGGCCCGACGCACCGCGTCGGACGAAGAATTCGCGCTCCGCCTGGCCTCCTGGGTCCCGTATGCTCGCGCGCAGCTGTCCGAAGGCGCGTTGCTGATCGAAGACATCCTGACGACAGCCGCTGTTCCGCTGGCCGGCGACTCAGCTCCCGTGATCATCGTGCTCGATGGAATGAGTGCTTCTGCCGCGGCGCAGCTGGGCGACGAACTGAGCCGTCGCCCCAACTGGCTGGAGACCAGCCCCATACCCGGCGCCCGTCTGGCTGCGGTGTCGGTGTTTCCGTCGATCACGACAGTGAGCAGGCCGTCCCTCTTGTGCGGGAAACCCATCGCAGGAGGCCAGTCGACAGAAAAAGACGGCTTTGCCGCGTTCTGGAAGAAACATCACAAGCAAGCGCGACTCTTCCACGAGAACGAAGTCGGCGGCGGCGCCGGCCAGAGTCTCAATCCCGAGCTCGTTGCGGCGTTGGCAGGCGCCGAAGTCGTCGGTGTCGTACTCAACACGATCGATGACACGCTCGGCCCCGGTCGAGAGGGCGATGGGACGACCTGGCGCCTCCAGGACATCCGGTACCTGACCAGCCTGCTCACTCAGGCACGCAGCTACGGACGGCCGGTCGTAGTGACATCGGACCACGGGCACGTTCTCGAGCGTGGCCTCGCTGGCGGCCCATCCCCCGCAGCTGCTGAATACGGTGGGCGATGGCGGACAGGAACACCGGGCGAGGGCGAAGTCGCACTGCGCGGTCCGCGGGTCCTCGAGGGGAATGGAAAGGTGGTTCTCCCGTGGCGCGAGGACATCCGATACACGCAAAAGCGCGCGGGGTACCATGGCGGTGCCGCCTTGGCCGAGGTCAGTATTCCCGTCTTGGTCCTCCTGCCGTCTGTCGACGCATTACCGGACGGTTGGGTAGGATTGCCCGCTGAACAGACAACGCCCTCGTGGTGGCGGGGCAGCCCAGAGCAAGTACTTGTGGAGACCGCTGCGGCAACCAAGGCGCCGCGTAAGAAACAAAAGGCTATCCCCGACGGGCCAGGTCTGTTCGATCATGTGCTGCCGGAGCCCACACCATCTGTGCCAGTTGCGCGGAAAACTCTCGGCCAGCAGGTAACCGCTTCGAAGATCTTTTCCACGCAAGAGAAATTCGTACGTCGTGGACCCAGCAGTGACGTCGTGGCCGCCGTAATCGACAGCCTTGCCGACGCAGGCGGCAAGCTCTCGCTTGCCGCAGTTGCCTCCACCGCAGGCAAGGCAGCTCGAAACATCGATGGATTCCTCGCCACCGTTCAGCGTTTGCTCAACGTGGAGAGCTACCCGGTGCTCGAACTCATCGATGGCGGCCGAACGGTGGAACTCAACCTTGAGCTCCTTCGAACACAATTCGACTTGGACAAGCCGTGAGTGCGGTCAGTTCAGTTCGTCGTCGCGAGGTGGTGGATGCGTTGCGCCGTGGCACAGTTCCACAGTTCGGACTCGACCTGTTCGCTGTGGGCCTTGATCGGTTCACCGGAGCGCTCGACGACGATCTGAGCACGATCAAGCGCGGTGGCGCGGCCTTTCATGCAATCCGCGGGGAATATGGCTCAGGTAAGACGTTCTTCGCACGCTGGCTGGCCGAACGAGCGAAACGGGCCGGGTTGGCGACGAGTGAGATTCAGATCTCGGAGACGGAAACCCCGTTACATCGCCTCGAAACCGTGTACCGGCGGCTGACCGAACGACTGTCTACGGCGACCCACCAACCGAGTGCGTTGCGATCAGTGATCGATTCCTGGTTCTACACGCTCGAAGAGGAGGTTCTCGACACCGGCGAAGTCGACGAGAATGACGAAGACGCCGTCGCCCAAGCCGTGGACACTCTCATGGAGAGTCGCCTAGGTGATGTCGCCAGGACAACCCCCGCCTTCGCTTCGGCTCTCCGCGGATACCGGCATGCGAAGCGTGCCGATGACGCGGCGACCGCAGAAGCGGTAATCGCTTGGCTGGGCGGGCAAAAGTCAGTGGCGGCCTCCGCTAAGCGAGCCGCCGGAGTACGCGGGGACCTCGACCATTTCGGGGCGCTCGGCTTTCTCCAAGGCCTGCTGACCGTGCTGAAGGATTGCGGTCACCCGGGTCTTTTGGTCGTGCTCGACGAGATCGAGACCCTCCAGCGCGTTCGGGGTGATGTGCGAGAGAAGGGCCTCAACGCTCTCCGCCAGTTGCTGGACGAAATCGACACCGGCCGCTTTCCAGGACTCTTCCTGGTGATCACTGGCACTCCTGCGTTTTTCGACGGGCAACAAGGCGTCCAACGCCTACCACCGCTCGCTCAGCGACTTGCGACCGACTTCACCACCGACGCCCGCTTCGACAACCCACGTGCGGTTCAACTCCGGCTTCCCGGATTCGACCTGGACCGGCTTGGGGAGCTTGGTCGGAACGTCCGCGATCTCTATGTCGGCGATGCCAAGGAGCCCGAACGGATCGCCGCTCGCGTGGACGACGCCTATGTCGATGAACTAGCTCGGGCCGTCACCGGCGGGATGGGTGGCAAGGTAGGTGTCGCACCACGCGTCTTCCTCCGGAAACTCGTTCAGGACGTGCTCGACCGGGTCGACGAACACGAGGAGTTCGACCCGAGAGTGCACTATCCGGTAACCGTCAAGAGCTCTGAGCTCTCCGAGGAAGAGCGCAACAGCGTCGCCGATGTCGACGACATCGATCTGGATCTCCCGTGAGTTCCGGGTCCGACCGGCTGCTTCCCGCGCTGGTGCACCACATCGTCAACACGCTGGGCTGGCCAGGGCTGCGCCCGCTACAGGCCGAAGCGATCGACCCGCTTCTTGACGGATCCGATGCGATCCTGTTGGCGCCCACAGCAGGCGGTAAGACCGAAGCTGCGATGTTTCCCCTGCTCAGCTCCATGGAAGAACAGTCATGGACGAGCCTGTCGGTGTTGTATGTCTGTCCGCTTCGGGCCCTCCTGAATAACCTTCACCCCAGACTGGCGAGTTATGCGGGCTGGCTCGGTCGCACTGCTGACCTATGGCACGGAGACGTCAGCTCCGGCGCCCGCAAGCGGGTACTCCAGGAACCGCCGGATATCCTGCTGACCACGCCGGAGTCGCTCGAGGCGATGCTGGTGTCGACAAACATTGATTCCCGGCGCTTGTTCTCGGGCCTTCGAGCGGTCGTAGTCGACGAGGTCCATGCTTTCGCCGGCGACGACCGCGGCTGGCATCTGCTCGCGGTCCTCGAACGACTCTCTCGGATCGCAGGCCGCCCGCTTCAACGAATTGGCTTGTCAGCCACAGTAGGCAACCCGGACGAACTGCTGAGGTGGCTTCAGGGCTCGCAACACTCCAGACCACGATCGGTAGTTGCGCCCAGCGGAGGCACGACGACCACGCCGGACATCACCGTCGATCATGTCGGTTCAATTGACAACGCGGCCACCGTCATCGCAACACTGCACCGAGGCGAGAAGCGACTGGTGTTTGTCGACAGCCGCCGACGCGCTGAAGAACTCGGAGCAGCACTACGCACCCGCGAAATCACCACGTTCCTGTCGCACTCATCGCTCTCCGCAGACGAACGCCGCAGATCAGAGCAGGCCTTTGCAGACGCTCGCGACTGCGTGATCGTTGCGACTTCTACTCTGGAATTGGGAATCGATGTCGGAGATCTCGATCACGTGATCCAGATCGACGCTCCCCGAACGGTGGCTTCGTTTCTCCAGCGTCTGGGCCGGACAGGACGTCGTGCAGGGGGCACCAGAAACTGCCTCTTTCTGTGTCTCGAAGAATCAGCCGTACTCAGCACAGCCGGCCTGCTCGAACGGTGGGCAGCAGGCTGGGTGGAACCGATCGTGGCCCCGCCACACCCTCGGCACATAGCCGCGCAGCAGATGCTCGCCCTTGCCCTGCAAGAGAATAAAATTGGGACGCAAACCTGGCGAGAGTGGTGGGGCGACCTCCCGTTGTTCGATGAGCACCAAACCGAGATCTTTGATCATCTGCTGGCTGAAGGCTACCTCGAGCGGGACGGCGCGATGGCGTTCATCGGGCTCGAGGCGGAGAAGAAGTTCGGCCGACGGCATTTCATGGACCTTCTCGCCGTGTTCAGCGCGCCACCGGAGTTCACAGTCCTGACCGGCCGAGAGGAGATCGGCCGAGTGGGGGACGATGTTCTGCTGGCCGATAACCACGACGGACCACGTGTCCTGCTTCTCGCTGGACGTGGGTGGAAGGTCGGGCACATTGACTGGAAGCGGAGGCGCTGTTTTGTCGAGCCGAGCGACCTCCCCGGCCGCGCCAAGTGGGGTGGGGGCGAAGGCGGGCTGTCTTTCGCCCTTACCCGCGGCCAGCGATCCGTCCTGCTGGGCGCCAATCCCGCGGGGGTCCGGTTCACCCGCAGAGCAGCATCCGTACTCGCCGAGCTCCGTGAGAAGCACTCCGGAGACGTTGCTGACAACGCGACTGTGTTCCGGCGTTCGTCTGGTGAGCTCAGATGGTGGACTTGGGCTGGTATCGCAGCCAACCGGACGTTGCAAGCCAGCTTTCCGCAAGTCGTGGATCCTCGGCAGCGGATTACCGATCATTCCTTGCGCTTGCAACCATATCTGTCGAATACCGAATTGCTGCGCACACTGTCAGTACGTGCAGTGCTCTCCCATCCACACGTCAATAAGTCCGCCCTCTATGGACTCAAGTTCTCTTCTGCCCTCCCAAGCGAGCTAGCCTATGAAACCGTTTCCGAACGCCTTTCGGATCAGAAACACGCACAGTTCCTCTTATCCGAGCAGCAACTATTTTCCCAAGCAGAGAACTAGGCCAGTCGCTATATATTCAGATTTCACCTAGCGGGCCTACTACTGCAGGACAAGGACCACAGATCGGCCACCAGGTCCGCCTGGAGATCCGACGTGTAGAGCTGGCCGAAGTCGTCGAACTCGAACTCGTCCAGCGTCCAGTCGACTCCGCGCACCACGTTGTGCATGTACGCGACCCCCCTTGACTTGCCCCCTGGAATACGCGCGAACGCCCGGACGAAGTCGAGCAGCTGGCGACAGTACCGCCTGACCTGTTCCGCCGGATGTAAGTCAGGTTGCTTTGCCGTAGGTAGTCAGCACCAGACCGACGCCGGCGGCCTTCGTCTTTTCCCACTGTTTCAGCTCGACGAGTACATAGGAGGGCTTTCCGGTCTCCGGATGAACGCCGCAGAGGATGGCATCCACCCGCTTCGGCTGTACGGAAGCCGATATTCCAGCAACACCTGCAGGTGTCCGAGCCCTGCAGCGCACAACGTGTTGGCGAGGACCGAGAGGCTGCACTTCCACGAACCGAGTTCACCGGACTCATCGGACGCCCGGAAGGGGATGCCCACATGTTTGGAGCTCTATGAGGATCCGCTTGCGCTGAAGCTCTTCGCGCAGGTCATACGCGGTCTTGATGACCCGGCAAGTCACCCTCCCCAGGCCGTTCCCGCCCCTTGGCCGTCCGCACCATTGCGTGAAGGCAAGGATCACTCTAGCGGGTTATGATCGACAGCTGGGGAGCATTCGGGCTACCCACGCCCAGGGGAGGGACGAGTGGCTCTTGCGCGCGGCAGCGCGGCCGATCTCTTGATCGAAGCCCGCGCGGGACACCTGCACAGCCGACTGAAGGAGCAAGCCGGATTCGCCATCGGCGGCAGGATAGGAACCAGTGAGGTGGCCTCCTGGCAAAGGAGTCTGCCCATCGTGTTGACGGATCTCGTGGACGCGGGTCTCGGCGACGTCGAGGTTCTCCTCGAACATCAACTACCTCACAGCAAGCAACGGATCGACGTCGTTCTGTGCGGAGTTCACTCTCGCAGCGGGCAGAGTTCGTTCGTCTTCCTCGAGGTCAAGCAGTGGTCCAAGGCCGAGTCTTACCTGTCCGAGGTGATCAACATTCCCGGCTTACCCGGGAAACACCTCCACCCTGCCGAACAGGTACACGGATATCGCCAATACTTCGTGGACCACACACCCGCGCTGGTGGAGCGGTCGCAGGCCGTGCACGCGGTGGCATACCTGCACAACGCACGGCGGACGGACGTGTCCGGTCTCCTCCAAGACACCCCTCGTCCCACCAGCCGACTGTTCACCATGGACGACAAGGCGGCGATGGGCGAGCACCTCAACTCCGTGCTCGACGCCGCGGCCGCCAGACAGTCCAATGTCTCGGCCGGGGACGAACTGAGTGGTTTCGCGCACCGTCCCACCAAGCCGTTGCTCGATCTGGCTGCAGCCGAGATCAAGGACCGCGAGCAGTTCGTTCTTCTGGACGAGCAGAAGGTCGCGTACGAACTCGTACTGCAGGCTGTCGAGCGGTCTCGGGCGGCGCAGACGCGCACGGTTGTCATCGTCGAAGGAGGACCGGGATCGGGTAAGAGCGTCATCGCGCTGAGTCTTCTCGGTGAGCTGGCCCGCCGAGGCCGAGCCGTTCACCACGCGACCGGCTCGAAGTCGTTCACCTCGACCATGCGCAAGTACGCGGGTCGCGGCAACACCCGGGTCCAGGGATTGTTCAAGTACTTCAACGCCTACGTGGGCTGTGAGCCTCGCGAGCTGGACGTCCTGATCTGCGACGAAGCACATCGCATTCGAGAGAAGGGCGTCGACAGGTTCACGAAGAAGGAGCGGCGCGAGCGCGCCGATCGCCAGGTCAACGAGCTCATCAACGTGGCGACCGTTCCCGTGTTCCTCCTCGACGAACATCAGGTCGTACGGCCAGGCGAGATGGGCTCTCTCAAAGAGATCACCACGGCCGCCCGCGCTCTCGGCTGTGAAGTGGAGGTCGTCCGCCTGCACGACCAGTTGCGTTGCGGCGGCTCGATTTCCTACGACACCTGGGTCGCCAGGCTACTCGGACTCGGTTCCGCCGAACCGCCAATTCCCTGGAGTAAACTCGCGGGTTCTCTGGACAAGGGCATCACCTTGACCACCGCCGCGTCACCTGAGGGCCTCGAATCTTGGGTGCTGCAGCAGCGGTCCCAGCATGGCGGGGTCGGCCGACTGGCGGCCGGTTTCTGCTGGCCGTGGAGCGATCCCATCAAGACGCCAGACGGTCTCCGCCTCGTGGACGACGTGCAGCTCGGCGAGTGGAAACGGCCCTGGAACGCGAAGGGCGAGAAGTCGGTGCCCGACGTGCCCGGGTCCAGTTACTGGGCGACGGACGAACGCGGCTTCGGCCAGGTCGGCTGCATCTACACCGCGCAGGGCTTCGAATATGACTGGTCGGGCGTGATTTTTGGCAAGGATCTGGTCCGTCGCGACGGAATGTGGTGCGCGGTCCGCGCGAACTCCAAGGACTCCGAGGTCAAGAGGGCGGACGAGCTGCATTTCAGCGCGCTGATCAAGAATACGTACAAGGTCCTGCTCACTCGTGGGATGCGCGGGACGGCCATTTTCTCGGAAGACCCCGAGACCCAGGAGTTCCTTGAAGAGATGACCGGGTAGCGCCTTCGAACCTCAGGCCTCGTGGAAGTCGTTGAGCCGATGCGCCTCGACGGACGACTCCGTGGCGGCCAGCCAATGCGGATAGGTGACATAGACCAGTTCCGCGTCCTCATCGGCCACGTACACCACCTCGGTCCCTGCCCGCAGGTAGATCACCTCGCCTGCCCGAGCCGTCACCGAACCCGAGGGGCCTTCGACGGTGAAAGTGCCGGAGGTGATGACGAGGGCTTCGTCGTAGGTCATCTTCCAAGGGTTCTTCTCACCCTTTCCGTAGCGGGCGAAGCCGACGGACATCGACGCGCCGCTGTCCTGCGAGAGGACGTCAGCCAAGAAGATCTGCTGGTCGAGGCGTTGAAACCAGGTCGAAGCGTGATCGCTCGTGAGGTGTTCGACGGACATCCAATTCTCCTTAAGTGGAAGTTTATCCACTTAGTTAACTGGAGAAAGTTCCACTTGTCCACCGGTTAGGCTCACCGAGTGCTTCCCATCGCAGGAGCCGGCACTCCAGAGCGGGCGGACGCGGCTCGCAACCGGCAGAAGATCGTCCACGCGGCAGCCAGGCTTGTGGCGGCCAAAGGGATCGACGGGCTCGCGTTGGACGAGGTCGCGGCGGAGGCGGGCGTCGGGATCGGGACCGTGTATCGGCGGTTCCCGGACAAGGGCGCGTTGGCGCAGGCGTTGCTCGACGAGAACGAGCGCGAGTTCCAGGAAGCGTTCATCAGCGGGCCGCCACCGCTCGGGCCGGGGGCACCCGCATCCCAAAGGCTGAAGGCGTTCATGGACGCGTACGTCGACAGGCTTGAGACGCATGGCGAGTTGCTCATGGTCGCGGAGACGGAGACGCCGATGGCGCGGTTCGTGACCGGCGCGTACCGGCTGCACCACAGTCATCTGGTCGCGCTGATCAGCGAGATCGAGCCGGAAGCGGACGCGCATTTCAGGGCCGACGCGCTGCTCGCTCCACTGGCGGCTGCGCAGTACGTCTACCAGCGACAAAGCGGCATGACAACGGAACGCATCAAGCATGGCCTAAGGAACCTGTGACCGATATGCCGGACGATAGGACCACCCACTGAATCTGAACTTTCAGGCTTCGACAGCTACTATTTTCGTAATTACATGACATGCAGGCGAAGCTTGATCAACCTGCAATACTCCCCGAATGGGGAACAAGCTTCCTGAACCACAAGGGCAGCAGCGTGAGGTCGTCTACCTACGAGGCAAAGGACATTGCGTCGCACTGGGGGTAGCCGGTAGCGGAAAGACGGTCATGGCGGTTCGGCGAGCCCGTTACCTAGCGACAGTACCTAGCCTGGGGGGACCGACTTTGCTCATCACGTTCAACGGAGCCCTGGTCACTTACTTGAAGAGTCTGGTGGACGAAGGATCCGGCGTCACTGTCGAGCAGTATCATGTTTTCGCGCGTCGTGTCCTTCGTGAGTCTTTCGAGACAAACCCGCGGATCTGCGACTTCACCACCCGGGACAACTTGATAGCGCGAGCCTTGAAGGATGTACGACTTGGCACCACCGAACGCTCCGCCACCTTCAGGAAGCCTGTGCGGTTCTTCGCGGACGAGTTCGATTGGCTCAACGGCAACGGCGTCGGTGACTTCGCCGATTACTTGAGCGGCGAGCTCGAACGGGTCGGACGCGGATCGAACCTGCTCAAGGCAGATCGGCTGGTCGTTTACAAGGTCTACCGTCGGTATCAGGAACTCCTCGCCAACGAAGGCTTCGATCTTGACTGGTCGAGCCTGGCGAGTGAACTCTTGCGCGCTTTGAACAGCGAGGTGGCAGTGCACGGTTACCGGCATGTCGTGGTGGACGAGGGGCAGGACTTCACCCCCGAGATGATCCGGTCGCTTGCTGCGTTGATACCCGAAGACGGGTCTCTGACCTTCTTCGGCGACTATGCACAACAGATCTACGGCAGCCGGATGTCTTGGAAGTCTCTCGGGCTCAAGGTCACCGGCGGAAGGCTGGTGCGGTTCGATCGCAACTACCGCAACACGCGCCAGATCGCACAGCTTGCAAAGGCAATATCCGATTATCCGAGATTCGGCGACGGGATCGAACTGGTGAAGCCGACTGCACCTGTGCGCAGTGGCAAGGCCCCTCTCCTGACCGATGTCGACTCCGACATCCGGCTGATCGAAGTGGCGGCACGCTTCGCGACGAACCTGTGTATCGACCGGAGTACGAAGAAAAAAGACCAGCGCGTGGCAGTGCTCTCCAGAGATGGTGACCTCACCGAGCGCATCGCCAGGCTGGTAAACCGGCAGCGAACGCTCCGGCTCCACAAAGGCATGACGAAATGGGACCAGTCCCCCGGCGTCTACTACGGCCCGTACAGCGAGGCGAGGGGTCTGGAGTTCGACACCGTCGTACTCCCATTTCGAGCCGAGGACGAGATGCCGCCAGAAGGCAGCATCGAAGCCTTCGGCTTGGAGGAGGCCAAAGTGCGACAGGCCCGCGAGTTGTACGTGGCCGTGACCCGCGCGCGCACTGACGTTGTCCTCATCCATCACGGCCAGTTGACCAGTGTGCTTCCTGCAGCCGAGTCCGGCATCTACGAACTGATGAGCTCGTGAACGAGGTACTGAACGAAGTCAGACAGCGAGGGATCACCAGGTTGTGTCACTTCACCAGGGCGGCGAGCCTGGCGCACATCCTCGCGAGCGGAACCCTGCGAGACGTCGAGTACCTGCGAGATTCCGCCGATGGTTACCGCCCCACCGACGAACGCAGGCTGGACGGGCACCTCGGTCACATATCCTTCAGCCTCGAATACCCGAACGCCTGGTACTTCAAGGAAGCGCGCAAGCGAGACGAGCAGTTCCTCGAGTGGGTGATACTGACAGTGGATCCGATACTGCTCGGCACACCGGGCACCAGGTTCTGCCCGCACAAC
This sequence comes from Amycolatopsis sp. lyj-108, assembly GCF_046549005.1. Classification (NCBI taxonomy): domain Bacteria; kingdom Bacillati; phylum Actinomycetota; class Actinomycetes; order Pseudonocardiales; family Pseudonocardiaceae; genus Amycolatopsis; species Amycolatopsis sp. lyj-108. Next base: position 141,748 of record NZ_JAJPWQ010000008.1, read on the forward strand.
GCCGCAAGGCGTTCCGGCAGCGGTATCCAAGACGGCCTCGACGGATTCAAGGCGATGTTCGCCGAGCGTGTAGGTCAACGTCTGCGCGATCCCCACCACCCGTCGTGGTGGCCGACAGACGATCAAGCGGAAGTACTGATTCCAGGCCCTATCCCGATCACCGCTGTGCGGAGTGTGATCCTCCAGAGCGAAGAACAGGCGGTGTTGGAAAACTTCCGGCTTCGCGAACTCGGGTTGCAGGGGTACCCGCCGTTCGTCATCGCACCTGACCTCTTTGAGACGGACAAGCTGTCGTCGCAGCTCAGAAAGGGTTCAAGGCCGCTCGAACTCGCGCACGGAGATCTCTACCGGCCCGACGCGTAAGACGCCGTCGTCCAGCGGCACGCAGCGTTTCCCGCCGCGGCCCCGCAGCGCCCGAAACGTACCAACGGGATAGACGACGTCCATCCAAGCGCACGGGTTCGCAGGCCGGTGGACCTCGAAGCGCACCGGACCATCACCCGAGTCCAAAGCCACCACCGAACCCCGCGGCAAAGCGTCCACGTCGAACCCCGAGAGCACGATGTTCCGCCGGGCCAGCAGTGGGTCGCCGGGCACGGACGCCGAGAACAGCGTGACCGCGGCGGAACGATGCGCGGGGTGGTTGAAGTACCGGTCCCCCACCAGCCCCAGTCCCGCGCGCACCACGACGTGGTCGCGCGAGACCGGCAGCGGATCAGGGCGCGCCCCCAAGGAGGGACGGCCCTCGTACGCGTGCACGGAAGAGACGTGCAGCGCGACGATCAGCGTTCGCCCAGTTGCCATTCCGGCCGCACGTAGTGGCAGGTGTAGCCGTTCGGGATGCGCTCCAGGTAGTCCTGGTGTTCAGGCTCGGCTTCCCAGAAGTCACCGGCCTGGGTCACCTCGGTGACGACCTTGCCCGGCCATTTGCCGGAGGCGTCGACGTCGGCGATCGTCTGTTCGGCGACCTGCTTCTGGGTGTCGTCGGTGTAGTAGATCGCCGACCGGTAGCTGGTGCCGATGTCGTTGCCCTGGCGGTCGCGCGTCGTCGGGTCGTGGATCTGGAAGAAGAATTCCAGGATCTGGCGGTACGAAAGCTGCGCAGGGTCGAAGACGATCTCGATGCCTTCGGCGTGCGAGCCGTGGTTGCGGTAGGTCGCGTTCGGCACGTCGCCGCCGGTGTAGCCGACCCTGGTGGAGACGACCCCGGGGTGCCGGCGGAACAGGTCCTGCATGCCCCAGAAGCAGCCGCCCGCGAGAACAGCTTTTTCCGTCACGATTGATCTCCTCTGGTCGTTGACATCCAGTACAACGTGCCGGACCGCGCCTGTCATCCCCGTCCGGGTGTGACGGAACGCTTACGTCCGCCGTGCGTCTCACGCTAGGTGAAAACCCTGCTGGCGGTCCTCGCCCTCCTCCTGGCCGGTTGCGCGACGGCACCGGATACCCCGAAACCCGAGGACGCCTTCCGGTTCGGCGGGATCTCGATGCCCGCGAGCGGGAAGGTGCTGGAGACGAAGTACGACCGGGGCATCGACTCGAGGTACGAGGTCGTCCTCACCCTTCCGGCGGAGGACGTGCCCAAGCTGCTCGAAGCGTCGAACTTCGCTCCCGGAGTGATGAACGACGACCGGCTCGTGGACGGCCGCCGCGTGGTCCGCAAGGTCACCGTCCAAGGGACCACTGTGCGTCTGGAACTGTTCACGACCTGAGCACTCTGCGTGAAAAAGATGGGCCGTTCGGACTCGTCTGGGTGACCCCCTAACGTGTAGCTCCACGCACCATCCGCCGGAGGACGCATGGATCCGCTCCGTGTTCCGCCCGAGCTGTTCCGTTTCACCGACGGCAGCAGATCAGGGCTTCCACTGGCGATCCTGCACGCCTTCGGCGAGGCGAACGAGCGGCTCGTGACGGCGCTCGGCATCGACGACGTCCGCACGAGGCTGCGGGAAGTCGGCTGGCTGGAGACGCTCGACGACGAAGACCTGGTCAAGGCGTTGGACCAGCTGAGGAGTCAAGGCCACCTCGACGTCGTCCAGAACCACGCGGGCGACTACCGGACTGCGTCCGAGTACGAGCGCCGCAATCTCCAGTACTCGCTCACTCGGCAGGGCGAAGCGGCGTACGCGGGTGTGGTCCGCGCGAACGAGGTGCTCAACGCGACCGGCGCCCTCCAGACCGCGACGCTCGAAGCGCTGGGTGAGCGGCTCGGTGAGCTCGCGAAGCAGCTCGAAGACGGCACCGACAGGCGCGTGTTCAGCACGCTCGCCGAAGTCGAGAGCCACCTCGAGGCGTTCCGCGACAACACGAAACGCTTCAACGGCGACCTCCAGCGCCTGCTGCACGCCGAAGCCGACCTCGCGACGTTCCACGAGGTCAAGGCATCGACGGTCGCGTATCTGCAGGAGTTCCTGAACGACCTCGAGCATCACACCCACACCATCGCCACCCGCATCAAGGAGATCGACGACCACGGCGTCGAGCGGGTGCACCGGCGCGCGCTCAACGGCGCCGCCCTGCCGAGCCCGGACCAGCGCTGGCTGGAGCTCCGAAAGGCCCGCTGGGACGGGCTTCGCGCGTGGTTCCTGCCCGAAGACGGGGCGACGCCGCGGGTCGAGGAGCTCCACAAGGTCGCGCGGCGGGCGATCATCACGTTGCTCCAGGTGCTGGACCGGATCACCGAATCGCGGCGGCGCGCGAGCAGTGCGGTCGCCGATTTCCGTGAGCTGGCGCGGTGGTTCACCGTCGTCCCGGCGCAGGAGGACCTGCATCGCCTGTGGTCCACGATGTTCGGGCTCAGTTCCGCGCGGCACGCGCACCTCGCCCACGCGGATCCGGAAGTGGTCAGTACGACGGCGTCGTGGCTCGACGCGCCGCCGGTCGAGGTGTCGGAGCTGCTCCGGTCGGCCGGCCGCACCGAGAGGTTCACCCGGACCGGGCGCGTTCGCGACGTCACCGAGATCCGGGCTGCCCGGGTCCGGCAGGCGATCGCGGAACGTGCCGAACTCGAGTCGGCGTGGAGCATGCTCGACACCGGCGGGGTCGTGCGGCTTTCGGCGTTCGAGAAGCTCGACCACACCGTTTTCGAGCGGCTGCTGGACCTGCTGGGCCAGGCACTGGGCAGCAGCCCCGGCACGGACGGCACCCGGCGGAGCACGACGTCCGACGGCCAGATCGAGATCGTCCTGAGGCCGTCGCGAAACGGCGCTGTCGCGCGACTGACCACCACGAGCGGTGTCTTTCGCGGCCCCGACTACGAGATCGAGATCAGTACGGCCGGAGGCGGTGCGTGAGCCTCACGAACCAACTGGTGATCGCGGAGCGCGAGGAAGTCGCGCGCGGGATCCGGGCGCTGCTGGCCACCCCGCTGATCGGCGAACGCGGCTCCCCCGAGACCTTCGACCTCATCCGGCGCCGCCGCGAACCCATCCGGCAGTGGTTCGACTACTACTGCGGCTGGACGCTCACCGTCGAACCCCGGCTCGGCTACGCCCGGCTGGTCAAGATCCGCGCGGCCGCCGATCCCACCCGCCCGGCGCGACGGGTGCGTTCCGGGCGCGCGGCCTTCGACCGCCGTCGCTACGTCCTGTTGTGCGTGGTGGCGGCCGAACTGCTCACGGTGCCGGTGACCACGATCGGCCTGCTCGCCGGCCGGGTCGCGAAAGCGAGCGCCGCGGACGACCTCGTGACCACGTTCGACGTCGCCACCAGGGCGGAACGGCTCGCGTTCGTGGACGTCCTCAAACTGCTGGAGTCCTTCGGCGTCCTCGAAACCGCCGACGGCGACCCGGAGTCCTTTGTGGACGAAACCACCGCGAAGGTGCTGTTCCGGGTCGACGCGACCCTGTTGCTGCGGATGCTCGCCGCGCCGGTCGGGCCGTCGCAGCTGGCCGTGCCCGCCGACGATGTCGCGTCGCGGTTCGAGGAACTGCTGGAGGCGGTGTCGTACGAGCAGCGCTACGGCCTCTCGTCGGGCCGCCACGAGGACACGCCGAGCGCGTCGGACGTCCAGCGGAACCTGTGGCTGCGCCATACGGTCTTCCGCCGTCTCGTGGACGACCCGGTGCTGTACTTCGCCGAACTGACCGCGGAGGAGCGCGCGTACCTCGGTTCGCCGACCGGGCGCCAGTTGCTGCGGCGTGCCGCGGAGCAGGGCGGTTTCGTCCTCGAAGAACGCGCGGAGGGCGTGCTGCTCGTCGACGTCGACGGGCTGGCCACCGACGAGCGCTTCCCGGACGACGGCAGCAACGCCAAGGTCGCCGCGCTCCTGCTGCTCGACGCGCTCGACGAGCCGCGGACGACCGACTACCTGCGCAACGCCACCGCGAAACTGCTGAAACGGTTCCCGCGCTGGGCCAAGACCTACCGGGGCAAGGACGGCGTGCGACGGCTGACCGTCGACGCGCTCGCGGTGCTGACCGGCTTCGGCCTGATCCGCACCGAAGGCGAACTCGTCCGGCCACTCCCGGCCGCCGCGAGGTACACCGACCGAAACGAGGAGGCGCCGTGACCGTGACGAGGTGGATCCCGTCCCGTGCGGGCATCCTCAACATCTGGCGCTACTACGACGAGATCTTCGAGTTCCACGACGGGCGGCTGCTGCTGCGCGGCCCCAACGGGAGCGGGAAGTCGAAGGCGCTGGAACTGCTGCTGCCGTTCCTGTTCGACGCGAGCCTGCGCGCCAACCGGCTGTCGACCTTCGGCACCAGCGAACGCAGCATGCACTGGAACCTGATGGGCGAAGGCGCTTCCGGCGCCACGCGTGTCGGGTACGTGTGGCTCGAATTCGGCATGGCCGGGGACAAGTGGTTCACCTGCGGCGCGCGGCTTCAGGCGAGTACGCACACCAGCACGGTGCACGCCGACTTCTTCACCACCGGCCTGCGGGTGGGCGACGGCTTGCCGCTGGTCAACGAGGCAGGCCAGCCGCTGACCAAGAACGCGCTGGAGGAGGCCCTCGGCGAGCACGGGACGGTGCACGCCGGCGCGGCCGAATACCGCGCGGAGATCCGCGCGAAACTGTTCCCCACCTTGAGCGAACAGCGGTACGACGCGCTGATCACCGCGCTGCTCCAGCTGCGGATGCCCAAACTTTCGCAGCGGCTCGACCCGAGCCTGCTGTCCAACCTGCTCTCCCGCGCGCTTCCGCCGTTGGGGCAGCAGGAGATCGCGGAGCTCGCCGAGGGATTCGAGCGGCTCGACGCGCAGCGCGAACGGCTTGGCTCGCTGGAGACCGAGGTCGACGCGACCCGCGCGCTCGCCGCGCGGCAGAAGACCTACGCCCAGCGGGTGCTGCGCGCGGGCGCCGCGAACCTCATCGCCGCGACCACCGAACTCGACGAACTCGCCGCGGCCGCCCGTCGTTCGGCCGAGGAGTACGACGAGGTCGCCGCGAAGAAGGAAGCCGCCGAGGCACGGGCGGCGAAGCTCGAAAAGGACGTCGAAGAGATCGAAGCCCGCCTCGCCGGGCTGACCGAGTCCGACTCGTACCGAAAAGGCCAGGAACTCGACAAGCTGCGGCAGCGAACCCTGTCCACGCGCGAAAAGGCGGAAACGCTGCGCGCGGACGCGGATCGGCTCCGCGCCGAAGCGAACGCCGACGAGGAGCGGTCGCGGGCGGCGAAGCAGGTCGCGAAACGGCAGGCCGACCTCGTCCGCTCGATGGAGACCGAGGTCCGTGCCGCCGCGACCCGCGCGAATCTGGCCGGGGTGCACGACGAACTCGTCTCCGGACTGAAGGAATCGGAACCCGCCAGGCTCCGTCCGTTGCTGCAGGCCGCCGTCCGCGGCAAACGTGACCAGGTCGAGAGCGTCGGCCGGGCGATGGACACCCGCGATCGCGCCGTCGGCCGCCGTCACCAGGCGGAAGCGGATCTCGACCGGGCGAGGTCGGATTTCTCGGCCGCGCAGGAAAGGCTGGACCTCACGACGGCGACGCGGGAGCTCGCGCTGAGCGATCTGCGCACCCGGCTCGCCGAATGGGCGATCGGCTGCCGTGAGCTGCGGTTCCCCGACGTGGAAGCGCTCGTCGGGGACGCCGAGGCGGAAGTCTCGTTGCTGGGCAGGATCAGCGCGGTCGCCGAGACCGTGCTGGAGGACATCATCCGGCGGGAGGCGGCGACCGGCGCCGCGCTGGCCGCGGCGCGCGCCGAGCACGACGAACTCCTCGTCGAGGCCGGCGTGCTCGAAACGGAGGACGTCCTCGCGCCCGAGGCGCCGCGCACCCGCACGGCGGACCGGGCGGAGATGAGCGGCGCGCCGCTGTGGCGGCTGGTCGATTTCGCGGGCTCGGTCCCGGAAAGCACGCACGCGGGGATCGAGGCCGCACTCGAAGGCGCCGGGCTGCTGGACGCCTGGGTGAACTCCCACGGCGTCGTCGAAGGGCACGACGTCCTCGCGGAGACGGGGACGCTGCCGGTGGTGACCTCCGGCCGTTCACTCGCCGACATCCTCGTACCGGAACCCGACGCGGAACTCTCCCCGGCGAAGATCCGCCGGATCCTCGAAGTGGTCGCCTTCGACGACGTGCTTCCCACCGGTCCCGCCGCGATCGGCGCGGACGGCGCCTGGCGGATGGGCGGCCTGTCGGGCAGCTGGACGAAGGACGCCCCGGCGTACATCGGCGCCGCCGTCCGCCTGCGCGCCAGGGAACGCCGGATCGCCGGCCTGCGGGATGAGATCTCCCTGCGTGAGAAGACGATCGCCGAACTGGACGGCGAGCTGGCCGCGTTGCGCGGCAGGCGCGAGCTGATCAAGATCGAACGCGCCGCCCGCCCCGGCCACGATGATCTCCTTGCCGCGACCGGGGAATCGACCGCGGCCGAGGCGGAGCTGACCGCCGCCGACGCGGCCGTCCGGTACGGGGAGACGGCCGTCTCCGCGCTGGAGATCGAGGCCAAGACCGCCCTGCACGAGCTGACCGCGCAGGCTTCGGAGAGCGGGCTGCCGACCGAACGCGCGCCGCTGACCGCGCTCGCCACGGCCCTGCGCACCTATTCCGATCAGGGCGAGAACTGGTTGTACGAGCACGGAAACCTGATCACCGCGCAGCAGCGGGCCGAGCTGTGCGCCGAGCAGGCGGACCGGTCGGAGGCGAACGCCGCCCGGCGTGAGGACGAGGCTTCCGAAGCCGAGGCCGAACGCACCAAGCTCACCGCGATGCTCGACGCGATCGAGGGCAGCGTCGGCACCGGCCAGCGTGAGGTGCTCGCCGAAATCGACGGCCTGCGCACGAAACTGCGCGAACTCGCCGTCGAACTCCGCGCCGCGAACTCCGAAGCCAAGGAACTCGCGGTCCGCCTCGGCGCGCTCGGCGTCCGGCGCACGACCGACGCGGCCGCCCGCGAGGACGCCACCAAGAAGCAGGACGCCGCCGCGCTCCGGTTCCGGAAGCTCGCCACCGGCGTCTTCCCCGCGGACGGCGGGATCGAGGACCTGCCGAAGTTCCAGGCCACCCTGTCCGCCTCCGACGGCGTGCGGTCGGCACTCGACACGGCCCGGCTGGTGGCCGCGGCGTGGCCGTCCGTGCCGCATGCGCCGAGCAACCTCGGCGAGGCGCTGCACCGGCTGTCCGAGGCCGTGCACACCTGCCGGAACACGCTCAGCTCGCGGGCGGAACTCGATCTGGAGACCGACGAGGACGTCCAGATCTTCACCGCCGTCGTCGACGGGCTGCGGGTCGGCGCGGCGGAACTGCTGAAGATCCTTTACGCCGAAGCGGAGCAGAGCAGGCACGAGATCACCGACCGCGAAAGCGACCTGTTCGACAAGACGCTGACCGGTGACACCCGCCGTCATCTCGCGGCGCGTATCCGGCAGGCCAACGACCTCGTCGACGGTATGAACGCGCGGCTCGAACGCGTGCGGACCGCGTCCAGGGTCGCCGTCCGGCTGGTCTGGCAGGTCTCCCCCGATCTGCCGCCGGGTACCAAGACCGCGCGGGACCTGCTGCTGAAGGATCCGGATCAACTGACCGCCGAAGACCGCGTGTCACTGCACAAGTTCTTCCGCGAGCGCGTCGAACAGGCGAAGGCGGACGACACGGCGACGAGCTGGGAGCAGCAGCTCGCGCAGGTCTTCGACTACACGTCCTGGCACCGGTTCGTGGTCAAGGTCGACCGCGCGAACGGGGCGGGCTGGCAGCTGCTGACCAAAAAGCTGCACGGCGCGCTTTCCGGTGGGGAGAAGGCGATCGCGTTGCATCTGCCGCTGTTCGCCGCCGTCGCCGCGCACTACCAGGCCGCGCCCGAAGCGCCGAGGGTGATCCTGCTCGACGAGGTGTTCGTCGGTGTCGACACCACCAACCGGGGGCAGGTTTTCGGCCTGCTGTCCGCGCTGGACCTCGACCTGATGCTGACGTCGGACCACGAATGGTGCACTTACGCCGAACTCGGCGGCGTCGGCATCCACCAGCTCATCACCGGCGGTGACGGCGACGACGCGGTGACCACGGCGCGGTTCACCTGGAACGGGCACGACCTCCTGCCCGCCGGAGTGGGCTGACCGGTCAGGACGTCATCGCCAGCAGCGGCCACGCGAAAAGGGCTCCGACCGCCCCCGCCGCCGGGAAGGTGAGGAACCAGGCGCCGAGGATGTTGCCCGCGGTTCCCCAGCGCACGGCGGAGAACCCCGGATCGGCTCAACCCGTGGTCCGATAACGGAGTCCAGCCCACGGTCCGATCCGGAAAGCGCCGTCTCCCAGCAGGCTGACCGATATGAACCACACCTTCCCCGGACGCCGTGTCGCCGCGTTCTCGATGGTCCTCGGCCCGGTCTTGCTGCTCACCGGAACGCTGCTGCGGTCACCCTTCGACTTCTTCTTCCCGGAGCAGCTCCGTGCGATGAGTGAGCATCCCGCCCTGCTGATGGCCGCGTACACGTGTTTCCTGGCGGGCAACGTCGTGCTGTTCCCCGCGATCATCGCGCTCGCCACGGAAATCGGCCGCACCAGGCGGGCACTGGCCGCCTGGGGTGGTTTGTCCGTCCTCATCGGACTCTTCGAACGGACCTTCCACGCCGGGATCGACCAAGCCGCGCTGGGACTGGCCGGACGACGCGGCCCCGGCTTCGCCGAGAGCGTCGTCAGCGAGTCTTACCAGGACCTGCATCTGTTCAGTTTCCTGTCGTTCACGATCATGTTCGGCTGGTACGTCCTCGCCTTCGCCGCGTACCGCGCGAAGGTGCTCGGCGTCGTCGCCTCGATCGGGCTGGCGACGATGGGACTTCTGCCTTTGGGCGTGTTGAAGGGAACCGAATTCGTTTCGATCGTCGGAACCGCCGGACTTTGTGTCGCGTTGGTTCCGGCCGGTATCCGCGCCTTACTGGAAAGTCCCCGACCGAGCCGCAAGACGATGTTGCTCACGGCGGTGGCGATTCCGGCATTGGGCGCGCTCGCTTTCGTGAGCACGCTGGGCTGAGGATTTCTCCTCAGACCAGCCAGACGGGCGTTTTCTCTTTTCTGTCACCGGATTCGTGATCGCGCCCCGCCGGGAGACAGCTCATCAGCAGTACGACACCGAGTGCCCCGAGAAGCATGTGCCCGGCGAGGATGCACAGCCCACAGAATCCGATCCACAATGAGATCTTCATTCTGGGATGGTAGGGCCCAATTCCGGGGCACGACCCGGACTTGGGAAAGACTTAAGGTCTCCTTTGGGCAAAGGGTCTGTTCGGCGTACGCGCGTAATACACCACCAGTGACCCGGTCGCGGCCAGGAAGACCACCTGCATCAGGCTCCGCGGCACCAGTTCGTCCATCACCGACGTCACCGGCCCGTGCAGTGCCTTGTACACGTTCGCCGGAAACATCCCCAGCAGCAGGAGGGTCAGCCCGGCGGCGGCCAACGGCGCCGTCCGCGACCACAGCACTCCCGCGGCGCCCGCGAGTTCGAGCACACCGGTCACGGCGACCAGCAGCCCGGGCGCGGGCAACGCGGGCGGCACCATCGCGACGAGTTCCTCGCGCATGCCGATGAAATGCGCGAGGCCGGTGGTGACGAACAGTGCCGCGACGCCGCCGCGCACGGCCACCGGCCAGGGCTTCAGCCGCCGGACACCGGCGGCGCCCAGCAGGGACAACGTCGCCGTGACGGCGATCAGCATCAGTACGGGTACGAGACCGGGATCCATGAGCATGCCCTCCGAGCAGTGAAACTTTCCACTGACAAGATGCGCCGTTGCGGGCCATCTTGTCAATGACTAGATTCACGGGCATGAGTCCCTACCACCACGGCGACCTCCGCCGGGCCGTCCTCGACGCCGCCGTCGCGGCCATCACCGAACACGGCCCGGCCGGGATCAGCCTCCGCGACCTCGCCCGGCGCGCGGGGGTCTCCCACGCCGGGCCGGTCCACCATTTCGGCGACAAGGCCGGGGTGCTCACCGCACTGGCCGCCGAGGGATTCGACCTGCTCGCCGACGCGCTCGCGGCCGAGGGCGAGCGGGACTTCGTCGAGGTCGGCGTCGCTTACGTGCGCTTCGCGATCGAGCATCGCGCGCATTTCGAGGTGATGTTCCGCCCCGAACTCCACCGCGAGGACGACGAGGCTCTGGCCGCCGCCCGTGACCGCGCGGGGCTTCTGCTGACCAGCGGCGCGTCGTCGGTCAGCGACGACGCGATGGCCGGGGTCGCCGCGTGGTCGCTGATGCATGGGTTCGCGAACCTGTGGCTCACCGGCGCGCTGCGCACCGAGCACCTGGAGGATCCGGACACCGCGGCCCGCGCGATCGCCCGGATCCTGTTCCCCTGAACCCGGCTCAGACCTGCGCGGTCGGCATCACGGTGACCTGCTGGAGGTTCACCCGCGCCGGGAGCGACGTCAGGAACGCCACGGTCTCGGCGATGTCGTCCGGCTTCAGCCAGGTCAGCGACTCGCGCGCGCCGTCCAGCCACTCCAGCGCGCCGGCGTCGGTGACATGTCCCTGAAGTTCGGTTTCGACCAGGCCGGGCTCGATCGCCGCCACCCGCACGCTCTTCGGGCCGAGGTCGGCGCGAAGGTTCTTCGACAAGTGCGTCACGTACGCCTTCGAGGCGACGTACACGGCGAAGGACGGGAAGACGGCCTGCGCACCGATGGATGAGGTGTTCACCAGGTCCGCGACACCTTTTTCGGCCGCCGAAGCGACCAGATGCGGGACGAACGCGCCGATCGCGTTCATCAGGCCTGTCATGTTGACGTCGATCATGCGCTGCCAGTCGCCGGTCGCGAGTTCGTCGATCGGCGCGGCCAGCATCACGCCCGCGTTGTTGAACAGCAGGTCCGCGCGGCCGAGTTTCGCCTCGATCCTGACCGCCGCGGCCCGCATCGCCTCGGCGTCGGCGACGTCGGCCGCGAGCACGAGCGCGGTACCGCCGTCGCGCTCGATCTCCTTGGCCAGCGTCTCCAGCCGGTCCGCCCGCCGGGCGATCAGCGCGACCGCCGCACCCGATGCGGCGAGCCGCCGTGCGGTCGCCTCGCCGATCCCACTGGACGCGCCGGTGATCACGGCGACCCTGTTCGCGTGCCGTGCCGGGGAGTTCGTCATCTCTGTGTCTCCTAAGTGGACTCGTTCTCGCGTTCTGAGTCCAGGAAACCGGGTGCCGCCCGGCGCCGACACGGTCTGGTCAACCTGGGTCCGGCAGTACCAGGCAGGACGATCCGCCAGTGTCCCGAGCCGGAAGTTCGTGTGGTGGTTCGGCGTGATGCGCGGGGATTCGCTCGCGAGCCGTGGGGCGACCGTGCCGCGAAAGCCACTTTCGCGACGCCTGGGGTCGCGAAAGTGGCTTTCGCGACACATCCCGACCACGGGTCTCAGCAACAGCACCGGCATAGCGAAAGACCCCTCCTCGCTACCGCACCCTGCACCCGACGTTGCGAAAGCCACTTTCGCAACGTTCAACGTTGCGAAAGTGGCTCTCGCAACCTCCCAACTTTGACTTACCCCCAATAACGGATTACGGCGCGAACTTTCGTTGCAGGACGCTAAACGAACTTGAGGTGCGAACGACGCCGCAACCGGAACCCCGACGCGACGGCGACCGCGCCGAGCAGGAGCACGAACGAGACCGCGCCGTGCGCGACACCCCGCGTCAGGTAACCGATGTCCGTGTGGTCGATGGCGTAGGTGCCGATCTCCCGGCTGGACCAGAACGGCAGCAGTCGCGCGATCAGGCTCGACGGGTCGGCCATCATCTGCAACCCGACGACCATCAGCAGGACCAGCGTCCCTTCGAGTTCCCGCGGCAGAACCGAACTGAGCGCGAGCCCGAACGGCGCCGACACGGCGACCGTCAGCGCCATGATCAGCGCGACCGGGCCGTACCGGACGTCGTGCTGATCGACGAGGACCAGCACGAAGTACGGCATGGACAAAAGGAAACCGACCGTCCACAGTGCACTCAAGCGGCCGACGTACAGGTGATGCGGGCGGTAACCCGAAAGTCTCAGCCGAGGTTCCATGGCACGGCTCGCGCTGCCGGCGAACAGCGCGGCGGTGCTCAGCGCCCAGCCGAGACCGAGGCAGACGAACCGGATGGACTGGCCGAGGTGATCTCCGCGCCTGCTCAGGTAGAACAGCAGGGGCAGCAGCACCAGGATCAGCAGGACCGACCGGCGCCGCAGCAGTTCGCGCAGCGCCATCTCCGCGACCGTCAGGATCTTCTTCACGCGACGGCCTTCCTTGCCGGGGAGAGTTCGAGGACGGTGTCGACCCGGTCCAGCTGGTTCAGCAGATGGGTGACCACCACGATCGCCTTGCCCGCCTCCCGCCATTGCCAGACCTGCTGCCAGAAGTCGAGGTAGGCGCCCTTGTCGAAACCCTGGTAGGGCTCGTCGAGCAGGAGCACGTCCGGTTCACCGAGCCCGGCGAGCACGAGATTCAGCTTCTGCCGGGTCCCGCCGGAAAGGTGCCGGGCCTGACCGCCCCGCGCGGGCGTCCAGTCCAGCGCCGCGGCACGGGCCGCGCCGACCCGGGCCGACTCCTCGCGGGCCATCCCGCGGCCGGCGCCGATCAGGACGAAATGCTCTCCCGCGTCGAGGAAGTCCGCCGTGCCACCGTCCTGCGGGCAATAGCCGAGCGAACCGCGCACGCGGACCTCGCCCTTGTCCGCGCCGGTGAGCCCGGCGCAGATGCTCAGGAAGGTGCTCTTGCCACAACCGTTCGCCCCGATCACCGCGGCGATCTCCCCCGACCGCACCACGAGGCCGACGTCGTCCAGCACCGTCCGGCGGCCGTATTTCTTCGTGATGCCACGAGCCTCCAGCAGCACCTCGCCGGGACGGCGCCTCGGCCGTCCCACGCTTTCGGCCACGGCCGAGGCGTAGGCGGCGGGCGGTCCGAAGGCCCGGATCGGGTCTCCGCCGCTTTCCCGCAGGTGGACCGCTGCCTCCGCGACCACCTGCCGTGCCGCGTCCTCGCCGACGCCGCGACGACGCAGCTCGTGCGTCAGCGCGGAAAACCATCCGTCGTGGTTCATCTTCCCTCCCGCAAGATCGAGGCCACCCCGGCGGAGAACTCCTGCCAGTCGGCGGTGGCGTGCCGCAGTGTTTCCCGGCCTTCCGCGGTGATCCGGTAGTACTTGCGCGCGGGCCCGGCCGTCCCGTCCCGCCAGCTCGCGGTGACCAGGCCGAACCGTTGCAGCCGCAGCAGCACCGGGTAGAGCGTGCCGCCCTGGATGGGGCCCAGCCCGGCGGCGTCGAGCGCTTGGGCCAGCTCGTAGCCGTAGGACTCCCGCTCCGCGACCAGCGCCAGCACGCAGGGCGCCAGCACTCCCCGCAACCACTGGCCTCGCCGGTCCTGATCCACGGCGAGCAATGTAGCAGTACTACCTAGATAGCACTACAAGTTAGTTTGACCTGCGCCGATGTGCGCGAAAAGAAAAAACGCGGAAAAATCGCCGTCACTGTCGAATCGGCGGAACGCCCTTCGTATAGGGAGTGACAACCGCACGATTGAGGAGGACGCCATGACCCAGTACCTGATAAGCCTGTACCACCCCGACGGCCCCATCCCGCCGCCGGAGGTGCTCGAACCGGTGATGCGCAAGATCCAGGCGCTCAACGACGAGATGAAGACCGCGGGTGTCTGGGTGTTCGCCGCCGGACTCCACCCGCCGACCACCGCGACCGTGCTCCGGGCCAAGGAGAACGGCGAGATCGCGATGACGGACGGCCCGTACGTCGAAGGGAAGGAGCACCTCGGCGGTTTCACCATCGTCGAAGTACCGGATCTGGACGCCGCGCTCGACTGGGGCCGCCGGGTCGCCGAGATCACCTACCTGCCGGTCGAGGTCCGGCCGTTCCAGGGCGTGGAAGATCCTTCGTGCGTCCCCTGACCACCGAAGACATCGGCCGTGTCTTCACCGAGGAGTACGGCCGCGCGGTGTCCGTGCTGGTCCGGGTCTTCGGCAACATCGACATCGCCGAAGACGCGGTCCAGGACGCCTTCGCCGCGGCGGTGGACCGGTGGCCGTCCACCGGTCCACCGCCGAGCCCGGCGGGCTGGATCATCACGACCGCCCGCAACAAGGCCGTCGACCGCCTGCGGCGGGACGCGGCACGCGACGACAAGCACGCGCAGGCCGCGCTGCTCAACGCCGACAACGAACCAGCGGAGGAGGGCCCGGTGCGTGACGATCGCTTACGGCTGATCTTCACCTGTTGCCACCCCGCGCTGGCCGTTCCCTCGCAGGTCGCGCTGACGCTGAAGCTGCTGGGCGGTTTGACCACCGGCGAGATCGCGCACGCGTTCTTCGTTCCCGAAGCGACGATGGCGCAGCGGCTCGTCCGGGCGAAGGGCAAGATCCGCGACGCGAAGATCCCGTATCGCGTCCCGGGCGACGCCGACCTGCCGGATCGGCTGCGTTCGGTGCTCGCCGTGATCTACCTCGTGTTCAACGAGGGTTACGCGGCCACTTCGGGCGAGCGGCTGGTGCGGGAGGACCTGTGCGCCGAGGCGATCCAGCTCGGCAGGCTGCTGACCGGCCTCATGCCGGACGAACCGGAGGCGACCGGGCTGCTGGCGCTGATGCTGCTGACCGAATCCCGCCGCGCGGCCCGCACCGGCGCGGACGGCGACGTCGTACTGCTGGCTGAACAGGACCGGTCGCGCTGGGACCGGGAGCTGATCGCCGAAGGGCAGGCGCTGGTCCGCGCGTGCCTGCGGCGGAACCAGCCGGGGCCGTACCAGATCCAGGCGGCCATCAACGCCGTCCACAGCGACGCCGCCGACACGGCGAGCACGGACTGGTCGCAGATCGTCCAGCTGTACGACCTGCTGCTGGAGCTGAACCCGACCCCGATCGTCGCGCTCAACCGGGCCGTCGCGGTGGCGGAAGTCGACGGCCCGGCGGCGGCGCTCGCCGCGATCGACGGACTCGATCTGGAGGAATACCACCTCTACCACGCCATCCGCGCCGATCTGCTGCATCGCGCCGGCCGCGAGACGGAATCGGCGCGGGAGTACGAAGCGGCCATCCGAAGAGCCGGGAACAGCGCCGAAAGACGGCTGCTGGAGCGGAAGATGGCCCTGGTCAGTCGTTGATCAGCCGCGCCGGGCCCGGCCCCTTGGCGGCGAGGACGTCACCGGGGTTCACCAGGACGCACTGCTCGAAGGACAGGCAGCCGCAACCGATGCATTCGGTGAACCGGTCGCGCATGCACTCCAGCTGCTCGATGCGCTTGTTGAGTTCGGCGCTCCAGCATTCCGAGGCGCGCTGCCAGAAGGCCTGGTCCGGCGCGGCACCCTCCGGCAGGAACGCGAGCACGTCGCCGATCACCTCCAGCGGGATGCCGAGGTGATGCGACGCGCGGATGAACGCGACCACGCGGAGCATGGTGCGGGGATAGCGGCGCTGGTTCCCACTGGTCCGCCTGCTGCCGATGAGGCCTTGGCGCTCGTAGAACCGCAGGGCGGAGGTGGCGACACCACTGCGCCGGGACAGTTCCCCGATGGTGAGTTCGGACGGCAGTTCGGCCATGTCCGCCATCCTAGCTTGACTTAAACCCTTGTTTAAGTTTCATGCTGGAGGCATGACGAAACAGGGGATCGAGAACATGACCATCCACAAGGGACACTGGCCGGAGCCGGCGGCCGGCTTGGTCGCGGTGGCGAGGGAGTACCCGGACGCCGACTCGGCGCGGGCGGCGTTCGAGGCGCGGGCGAACGGAGCCGAAGGGCTCGTCTCCTTCACCGCCTACGAGGGCATCGACCATGACGGCGCCTTCACTTACGAGCAGTGGACCAGCGAAGACGCGATCCAGGACCTCGACGGCGCACCCGTGTTCCAGCTCTACCGCGGGCAGCGCGGCGAGGGCGTGCCCGGCTGCCTCGTGATCGTCTCGGTCGAGTTCGAGGGCCCTGACGAGCGACGACAGCGCGACTGGATCGACCTCGTCTTCGAAGCGCTGGCGTCGGAACCCGCGCGGCCGGAAGGCGGCATCGGCGGGCATTTCCACGTCAGCACCGACGGGACCCGGGTGGTGAACTACGCCGAGTGGACCAGCGCCGAAGCACACCGCGCCGCGCTCGCGGCCCCCGGATCCGACGGCATCGGCACCACGGACGTGTGGAAGAAGGTGCAGACCTACCCGGGGATGTCGGGCGGGTCGGTCAAGCGGTACCGCCCGATCGTCTCGGCGGTGGCGGCATGAAGCCGATCCTGGTCGCCGGTGCCACCGGCCACGTCGGCTCGCAAGTGGTCACCCAGTTGCGGGCGCGGGACGTCCCTGTCCGGCCGCTGAGCCGGAATCCGCCGCCGGACGGGGTCCGCGGTGACCTGACCGATCCGGAAACGATCGCACCGGCTCTCGACGGCGTCGACACGGTGTTCCTGATGCTCGCCGGATCCGCCGAGGCACTGGTGCCCACCGTGGCACTGCTCGGGGAGCGGGTGAAGCGCGTGGTGTTCCTGTCCTCGGGAGCCGTCGACGATTCCTTGGCGGAACAGGACAACGCCATCGGCACCTGGCACCGGACCGTCGAGGAGGCGATCGAAGCCGCGGGCGTCGACTGGACCTTCCTGCGGCCGCACGCGTTCGCGACGAACACCCTCGGCTGGGCGCCGTCGATTCGCGCGGACGGCGTCGTCCGCGGGGTGTACGGCGAGGCGGCCATGACGATGATCCACGAGCGGGACATCGCCGCGGTGGCCGTCGAAGCGCTCACCGGAGACGGGCACGCGGGGGCGAAGTACGTGCTCACCGGGCCGCGGCCGGTCACGCAGAGCGAGCAGGTGCGCCTCATCGGCGAGGCCGCCGGCCGCCCGGCGCGCTGGGAGGAAACCCCGTTGGAGGAGGCCAGGGCGGCCATGCTCGAGAAGATGCCGGACTTCATCGTCGACACGATGCTGACCGGATTCCGGGAGCTCATCACGAATCCCGCCGAGGCGACCTCGGCCGTCCAGGACGTCACCGGCAGGCCGGCGCTGGAGTTCGACGTCTGGGCCGCCGATCACGCCGCCGCGTTCCGGTAGGCTCGGGTTCGTGTCGACGCCGGTTCATGCCGCGGTGGTCCACTAGCCGCCGTTCCTGACCTTGTCCCCCGACGAGCCACACCCGCGGGGTCTCTTCGCCGCGGGCGGATCCAGGAACGGAAACCATGAACCCCCTGTCCACAAAGGACGGTGGTCGGCACTGGCTGACCACCGTCGGCGTGAAACCGCCTCGAACCGTCGTCGCCGTCGACGACGGGATCACCGCCGACGAGGCGTTCCGACTGGCCACTTCCGGCACCGGACTCGCCTGGTACGGCGACTTCCCCGGCGCGCGGAACCTCCTCGCCGCGCTGTCCCGCCGTTGCGGAACGGCGGCCGGGAAACCCTTTCAGGACCAGCGGAACCATCAGTCTCGCCGGGCGCGGCTCCTCGGCAGGCTGCTGGTCCCGCTGGATCCCGGCCACGTCCTGCCGTTGCGTCGCGGGCCGGACGTGCGCGAGGCCTGCGCCGAGGTCTACGGGCCTTCCGAAACCGCGTCGCTGGTGTCCCTGCGCGAACTGCTCGGTGTCATCGGCGCGCACGAGTGGCGGGTGAAGGGCGTCGAAATCCCGGCGCTCGGCGCGAAGCTCCATCCGCACCACGGGGTCTTCTCCCCCGTCCGCGGCGAATACGTCGATCTGGTGGCGAGGACTCCCTTGCCCGCCAAGGAACTGGCCTTCGACATCGGCACCGGGACCGGCGTGCTCGCCGCGGTCCTCGCGCGCCGAGGGGTGAAGCGCGTGGTGGCGACGGACAACGAACCCCGCGCGCTCGCCTGCGCGCGCGAGAATTTCGAACGCCTCGGTTTCGGCGGGATCGAAACGCTCGAAACGGATGTGTTCCCGCCGGGCCGCGCGCCGCTGGTCGTCTGCAATCCGCCGTGGCTGCCGTCCCGCGCGCGGACTCCGCTCGAACGCGCCGTCTACGACCCGGGAAGCCGGATGCTCAAGGCGTTCCTGGACCGGCTGCCCCGGCACCTCGAGCCCGGCGGGGAGGCGTGGCTGATCCTGTCCGACCTCGCCGAACTGCTGGGCCTGCGCACGCGCGACGAGCTTCTGGCCGCGTTCGACCGGTCCGGCCTCGAAATCCGGGGCCGGGAGGACATCCGGCCGCGGCATCGGCGCGTCACCGATCGGTCGGATCCGTTGCACGACGCCCGCGCGCGGGAGGTGACCTCGCTGTGGCGGCTCACAACCCGAGCAGCGCCCGCGCCTGACTGATGAACACGCGGGCGGCGGGGCTGACCGGCCCCTCCGTCCGCCAGGCCAGCGCCAGTTTCGCGCGCAGCCCGGCAGGCCGCGTGATCTCCATGGCGTGCAGATCCGTGTAGTGCGTCGCCAGCGACATCGGCACCACGGCGACACCGAGCCCGCGGCCGACCAGTTCGGCGACGACGTTCGGATCGCCCGCCTCCAGCGTCACCCGCGGCTGCGCGCCGTCGGCGAGGAACGCGGCGTCGACGATCGCGCGCATGCCGGTGCCCTTCGGCAGGCTCACCAGCGAGCGGCTTTCCAGCTCCGACAGCGTGATCGTGGCCTTCGCGACGAGCGGATCCTCCGGCCCGGAGATGGCGACGAGCGGCTCGTCGAGGACGACCTCGAAACCGATCCCTGGCGGCGGTTCCCCGGAGAGCCCGATCAGCGCGATGTCGAAGCGGCCGTCGGCGACGCCCGCGAGCAGGACGTCGGAGGTGGCCTCGGCGAGCGTGATGTCCACGGCGGGGTGCCGTTCGTGGAAGCGGGCGAGCAGATCCGGGAGGTTGACCGGCCCCCGCGAGGACACCATGCCCATGGCGACCTGGCCGCGGACCAGGCCGGTGAGGTCGTCGACCGCCTGCCGCACCCCGGCGACGGCGGCGAGCGCGGCCCGCGCGTGCGGGAGCGCGGCGGCACCCACCTCGGTCAGCCGCACCGACCTGGCAGACCGGTCGAGCAGCGGCTGCCCGAGTTCGCGTTCGAGACGGCGGATCTGGGCGCTGACGCCTGGCTGCGCGACGTGCAGCCGCTCGGCCGCGCGGGTGAAATTCGCTTCCTCGGCCACCGCGACGAAGTATTCGAGCTGACGCAGTTCCATAACCGATGATTCTAGTTTCCAGACAAACTAGATCTTGGACTTCTGGCCGAATCGAGATCACCCTGGTGCCATGACCACGATGCTCCGCTCCGGCGACCCGGATTACGACAACGAACTCGCCGGTTTCCAGACCGCCGTGCCCCGCCGCCCCGACGTCATCGTGCCCGCCGCTTCGGCCGCCGACGTCGTCGAGGCCGTCCGTTACGCCGGCGAGCACGACCTCCCGATCGCCGTCCATTCGACCGGGCACGGCGTGGGCGTCCCCTTCGAAGGCGGCGTCCTCGTCACCACCCATCGCATGACCGGGATCCGGATCGACGCTCGCGTCGCACGAGTCGACGCGGGCGTGCGGTGGGGTGCGGTCATCGAGGCGGCCGCCGGGCACGGGCTCGCGCCGCTCAGCGGTTCCTTCCCCGGTGTCGGTGTCGTCGGCTACACCCTCGGAGGCGGGTTCAGCCTGCTCGGCCGCAAGTACGGGCTGGCCGCCGACCAGGTGACCGCGATCGAGGTCGTGACCGCCGACGGCGAACTCCGCCGCGCCACCCCGGACACCGAACAGGACCTGTTCTGGGCATTGCGTGGTGGCCGCGACAACTTCGGGATCGTCACCGCGCTCGAATTCCGGCTCGTCCCGGTCACCCGGCTGTACGGCGGCAGCCTGCAGTTCGGCACCGAATCGCTGTCCGCGGTGCTCCACGCCTGGCGCGATTGGGCGGCGGAGATGCCGCGCGAGATGACTTCTTCGCTGGGCATGGTCCCGATGCCGGATCTGCCGATGGTGCCCGGACCGCTGCGCGGGCAGCACGTCGCCCAGATCCGGGTCGCCTACCTCGGCGACGCCGCCGAGGGCGAACGCCTGGTCGCGCCGCTGCGCGCCGCCGCCCCCGTACTGGGTGACACGCTCGCTGAGCTCCCGTTCACCGAATCGGGCAAGATCGCGAACGAGCCGCCCTTCCCGCACGGCTACCGCGCCGACAACGTCACCGTTTCCGAACTCAACGACTCGATGCTCGACGCGATCCTCGAACACGCCGGCCCGGACGCCCCGGTGCCGACCGTCGTCCTGCTGGATCTGCTCGGCGGCGCGCTGTCCGACCCGCCCGAGCACCCCGGCGTCGGATGGGACCGTGAAGCCCGCTTCACCGTGCGGGCACTGTCCGTAGTGGACGACGCCGGCATGGCCGAGATCAAGGCCGCCCACGGGAAGCTGTTCGACGCGCTGAAGCCCTGGTCGACCGGCAAACTGCTGACCTTCGTCTACGGCGAGAGCGGCGCGGACGAGGAAGCGCCCAAGGTCTACTCCCCGGCCGATCTGCGGCGGCTCGCCCAGGTCAAGGCCGCCGTCGACCCGGCGAACCGGTTCCGGCTGACGCATAACGTCGAACCGGCGCGTGACGCTGGGTGATCCCCGAAATCCGCTGGTAGATGGCCTCGATCCGGGGCGAAGGCGCAGTGGGCGGGCCCCGTATACTTCCGGGCCGATACCGCCATTAGGGGGCACTGTGCGCACTTTGGACCATGACGAGTTCCTCGCCATGCGTCGGTTCCCCGCGCTCGACGGGCTGCGCGCGATCGCGGCCACCATCGTGATCCTCTTCCACTTCGCGGGTCCGAAATGGAACTGGCTGTCCGGCTGGGTCGGTGTCTACATCTTCTTCGTGCTGTCCGGTTTCCTGATCACGACGCTGCTGCTGCGTGAACAGGACCGGACCGGCCGGATCTCGCTTTCGGCGTTCTACCTGCGGCGGGTCTTCCGGATCCTGCCGCCGTACCTGGTGATCCTCGGCGGCATCGTGGTGTTCGTGTGGCTGCGTGGCGAGTTCTTCACCCGCGAGCTGCCGCACGCGCTGAAGTACTACCTGACCTTCTTCAACGAGTTCTTCCCCGCCAGCAGCCCGAACGGGCCGGACAACTTCTTCAGCGGCTCGTGGACGCTGGGCATCGAGGAGAAGTTCTACCTGGTCTGGCCGTTCCTGCTGGTGGTCGCGGGTGCCGTCGGGCTGGCCGCGGCCTGGCGCAAACTCGCATTGGCGTTCGCCGCGTTCGCGCTGATGGCCGGGCTGGTGGGGGTCACCAGCGGCTGGGTGCTCAACGGGCCGCAGGTGCCGATCTACCGGTCGACCGTGCACTACGCGATCCTGCTGATCGGCTGCGTGCTGGCGATCGCGATGCACTACCGCCGGTCCTACGCGGTGATCAAACCGCTGACCCATCCGCTCGCGGCGATCCCGGTGTTCGGCGCGTTCGCCGTCCTGCACGTCAACATGGAAAGCCTGTGGTGGGAGACCGGCAGCAACCTGGGCCTGCTGATCGCCTACGGCCTGCTCTCGGCGATGTTGCTGGTCGTGCTGGTCTCACCGGGGCCGCTGCGCTGGCTGCTGGCGACGAAGGTGATGCGCTTCGTCGGTGAGCGTTCGTACTCGCTCTACCTGCTGCAGGGCCCGGTGCACTTCGCCGTGGTCGCCGCCATCCCGCCGCTGGGCGAGCACCGGATGATCAGCGCGCTGACCGTGTTCGCGGTCGGGCTCGGGATCGCGGATCTCATCCACCGCTGGGTCGAGCAGCCGATGATCCTCACCGGCAAGAAGCTGATCGCGCGCCGCCAGGAGCGCAAGGCACTGCGTGCGGCCGAAGCCGAACTCAAACGCCCGAGCGCCGTCGAAGCCCCCAGCGGCGCGCGCTGACCCCGCGTTTCGTCATCTGGATGCGATGGTTCGCATGAGCGACTACCGCATCCAGATGACTGAATGCCTGAATCAGCGGGAGATCGTGACGATCGGGATCACCCGATCGGTCTTCTCCTCGTAGTCGGCGAAGCCCGGCATGAGGCTGACCATCTTCGCGTAGAGACGGTCACGCTCGGCGCGGTCTTCGAGCACCACGGTCGCGGTCGCGTCGAACTTCTCCGTGCCGACCTCGATGGTGACCTTCGGGTTCGCCACGATGTTGTGGTACCAGGCCGGATTCTTGTCCGCCCCGGCGTACGACGCGGCGACGATGTACTTGCCGTCTTCCTCCGCGTACGCGAGCGGCGAGGTCCGCGGCTCGCCGCTCTTCGCCCCGATGGTGGTGAGCAGGAGCAGGGAACCGCCCTCGAACGGGCCACCCACCTTGCCCTCGTTCTCGCGGAACTCCTTGATGATGTTCTTGTTCCAGTCCAACGCTTCGGACATGCTTTCCTCCAGTGTCGATCTCTCCGCCGAGGCTACTCAGCCTTCGCGCGCCTTGCGGCGCTGCGCCTCGGCCCGTTCCCGGCACTTGCGGAGGAACTCTTCGTCGTCTTCGGCACTCGTCGCGGCGAACCGGCCCGGCCGGTCGTACTCCGGGAACGCCGGCGTCTCCCGCTCATACCGGCCGCGCCGGGCGCGGGCGGCGCCCTGCGGACGACCGGCCACCAGCCAGACGATCGAGCCGATCAGCGGGACGATCAGCGGGACGATCAGCAGCCACATCCCCTTCGGCATGTTGCGGCACGATCCCTCGTCCGTGGTGATCACGTCGACAAGGCAGAAGATCCACAGACCGAGCGTGAGAACGCCGAATAAACCAGTGAAATACAGCATCGAAAGACTCCCCGGTTCCAGATGACCGGGGTAAGTATCAGCACAGGAGTGCGTCGAGAATTCCCGCGGCCACTTGCAGCGCCCGCGCTTCTCCCGGGCACCGCTTGGGCCCTGCTCCGAACGGCCGTTCCGACAGGTCCACCTCGACCACCTCGCCGCCGACCCACCGCCGGGTGATCCGGACCGGCGGATCCTCCCGCAGCACCCGATCGAGCAAACCCTCGGCGTCCTCATCGGACCGGTGCGCGGCCAGCGCCTTCCCGAGCAGCTTGGCCGTCGCGTCACAGGCCTGGACCAGGAGCCCGATCCGCGCGGCCGTCCGCTCGTCGACGTCGCCGCCACAGACCTCGATCAGCCGTCGCATCGCTCCTTCGGCGTCGTCCCCGATTCCCGTATGCGGGTGATAGCTGCCGGAAACCGTCGCGATGTCGCGGGAAACGTCCGGCAGGCCGAGCTCGGCCGCCAGCACGGCGACCGGGACCGTCCACAGGATCCGGTCCACCCCGCCGTCCCGCATTTCCCGAGTGAGCGCGAAAGCCTTGTCCCGCAACGCCCCCATCGTCGCGAGCTCGTCGAGCACCAGCGCCCGCCGCCGCGCGTGGTCCTCCGGACGGCTGAACCGGGCGACCTTCGCCCGCAACCACCCGACACCACCCGGCTCGACGTCCTGAGGCACCGGCGGGACAGGGGCCTCGATCAGCGGATTCTCCATGTCGCCACGCTAAGTGCGGAACGCTTCGGTCACGGCCGAAACGAGAGCGCGCCTTCGTTGTTATGGTGACCGGGTGACGGCCGTGTCGGAGGCAACCGAAGTCGACGGCGCGGGGCGAACGGCGCAACCGCGCCAGTTGATCGTGACCGTGTACGGCCTCTATTCACGCGGCGAAGGCGGCTGGCTTTCAGTCCGCTCGCTGATCGATCTGCTGGCCGGTGTGGACGTCGAGGAACCCGCCGTCCGGTCGTCGATCTCACGGCTGAAGCGGCGCGGGATCCTTTCCGCGGTGCGCCGCGACGGGGCCGCCGGTTACGAACTTTCCGAAACCGCGCTGGCGATCCTGCGCGAAGGCGACGAGCGGATCTTCCGCCGCGAACGCGCCACCCCCGCCGACGGCTGGCTGCTCGCGGTGTTCTCCGTCCCGGAAGCCGAACGGCACAAAAGGCACGTTCTTCGCACGCAGCTCGCCCGGCTCGGCTTCGGGACCGCGTCGTCCGGGGTCTGGATCGCGCCCGCGCATCTGCGTGACGCGACCTCCGACATGCTGCGACGGCTCGAACTGGAGGGTTACGCCGATCTCTTCCACGCCGAGCATCTCGCGTTCGGCGACGTGCGGGAGAAGATCCGCGACTGGTGGGACCTCGACCAGCTCGAGTCGCTGTACACCGCGTTCCTCGACGAGCACGCGGCCGCGCTCCGGCGCTGGCAGCGGCGCAAGACCACGGACGAGGCCGAAGCGTTCGCCGACTACGTGCGGGTGCTGACCGACTGGCGGCGGCTGCCCTACCTCGACCCGGGGCTGCCCGCCGAACTGCTGCCGTCCGGCTGGGCCGGGATCCGGGCCGCGGATCTGTTCTTCACGCTGCACGCGCGGTTGGGCGAAGCCGCGGCCGCGCACGTCTCGCGCACGCTGCCCGACGGGTGACGAACGGGCGCGTCTTCCCCGCTCCCCGGCCCCGCCGACGTGAGATGAAGGACTCCTTCATGTCGCTTCACGCGGCGACCACCGCGAAGCCCTGCACCTCCACCAGCGCCTCGGCGTCCCAAAGCCGGCTGACGCCGATCCCCGCCATCGCGGGGTACTCGCTCCCGACCAGCCGCTTCCACACCGCGCCGATCTCGCGCGCGTGGGCGCGGTAGTCGTCCATGTCGACGATGTAGATGGTCACGCTGCACAGGTCCGACGGCGCCCCGCCCGCCGCGCGCAACGCGGTGAGCAGATTGGACAGCGCGCGTTCGAACTGCGCGACCACGCCGTCGCCGACGATGCGGTTCTCCTCGTCCAACGCCGTCTGACCGGCGAGGAAGACGAATTTCCCGGTCGCGGCGACGGCGTGCGAGAAGCCGGAGGGGCGGCCGAGCTCGGGCGGGTTGATGCGCTCCATACGGGTCAGCATATCCCGTATCGTTGACGGTCGTACATACCGCGACATACCCTGAGCGACGTGCGTATCGCGGTGTTAGGCGGCGGCCCGGCGGGGCTCTACTTCGCCACGCTGGCGAAACAGCTCCATCCCGATCACGAGATCACCGTCTGGGAGCGCAACGCGCCCGACGACACCTTCGGGTTCGGGGTGGTGTTCTCCGACGAGACGCTCGGCGGGATCGAACACGCCGATCCGGTGATCCACGCCGCCATGCGGGCCGAGTTCGCGCGCTGGGACGACATCGACGTCCACTTCCGCGGCACGGTGCACACCTCCGGCGGGCACGGGTTCGCCGCGATGAGCCGCAAACGGCTGCTCGGCATCCTCCAGGAACGCTGCGCGGAGCTCGGCGTGGACGTCCGTTTCCACACCGAGGCGCCGAGCGCGGCCGAGGCGAGCGCCGAGTACGACCTCGTCGTCGCGGCGGACGGCGTCAACTCCCCGACCCGCAACGCGCTGGCCAAGACCACCAGGCCTGACATCCAGACCAGGCGCTGCAAGTACATCTGGCTCGGCACGGATCTCGTGTTCGACGCCTTCAAGTTCCACGTCCTCGAAACCCCGCACGGGATCATGCAGATCCACGGCTACCCGTACAGCGACACCGCGAGCACGTTCATCCTCGAACTGCACGAGGACGTCTGGCAGCGCGCGTTCGGTGAGATCGCCGCGACCGCGCTGGCGCCGGGTGAAAGCGACGAGAAGTCCATCGAGGTCATCCGCGAACTGTGCGCGGACGTCCTCGGCGGCCATCAGGTGTTCGCCAACAACTCGAAGTGGACCGCGTTCGCCACCGTGCGCTGCGCGAGCTGGCAGCACGAGAACGTCGTCCTGCTCGGCGACGCCGCGCATACGGCGCACTTTTCCATCGGCTCCGGCACGAAACTCGCCATGGAGGACGCACTCGCGCTCGCCGCCTGCCTGCACGAACAGTCCGATATGGACAGTGCGTTGGAAGCCTACGAGGCCGAACGCCGCCCCGTCGTCACCTCCACCCAGCGCGCCGCACAGGCGAGCCTGGAGTGGTTCGAGAACATGGGCCAGTACACCCACCAGGACCCCGCGCAGTTCGCGTTCAACATCCTCACCCGCAGCCGCCGCGTCACCTACGACAACCTCCGGCTGCGCGATCCCGAGTTCGCCGCCGAACTGGACACCTGGTTCGCGTCTACTTTGGACTCCGACGTGCGGCCGCCGATGTTCCAGCCGTTCCGGATCGGGAACCTCGACCTGCCGAACCGCGTCGTCGTCTCGCCGATGGACATGTACTCCTCCGAAGACGGCGTCCCGACCGATTTCCACTTGGTACACCTGGGAAGCAAGGCGCTCGGTGGCGCCGGGCTGGTGATGACGGAGATGGTCTGCGTCTCCGAAACCGGCCGCATCACCCCGGGCTGCGGCGGCCTCTACACCGAAGAACAAGAACAAGCCTGGGCAAGAGTCACCGACTTCGTCCACGGCCACACGCCCGCGCGGATCGGCGTCCAACTCGGCCACTCCGGGCGCAAGGGTTCCACGAAACTGATGTGGGACGGCATCGACCAGCCGCTGCCCGAGGGCAACTGGGAGATCCGCGCCCCGTCCGCGATCCCGTACAGCGACGCGAACCAGACCCCGCGCGAGCTCTCGATCCCTGAGCTACAAGAGATCCGCGACCAGTTCGCGCACTCCGCCGCTGCCGCCGCGCGCGCCGGGTTCGACCTCCTCGAACTCCACTGCGCGCACGGCTACCTCCTGTCGTCTTTCCTGTCGCCGCTGACCAACCGGCGCACCGACGAATATGGCGGCTCGCTGGAGAACAGGCTGCGCTTCCCGCTCGAAGTCTTCGACGCCGTCCGCGCGGCCTGGCCCGCGGAGCGGCCGATGACGGTCCGCATCTCCGCGACCGACTGGTACGACGGCGGGATTGACGTCGACGACGCCGTCGAGATCGCCCGCGCGTTCGCCGAACACGGCGCGGACGGCATCGACGTCTCGACCGGTCAGGTCGTCAGCGAGGAGAAACCCGAGTACGGCCGCAGTTACCAGACGCCGTACGCGGACCGGATCCGCAACGAGATCGGGCGCGAGTACGGGATCGCGGTGATCGCCGTCGGCGCGATCTCCTCCTACGACGACGTCAACTCGCTGATCCTGGCGGGCCGCGCGGATCTGTGCGCGCTCGGCAGGACACACCTTTACGATCCACAGTGGACACTGCACGCCGCCGCCGAACAGGGCTATCCGATGCCGTGGCCGAAGCAGTTCGCGGCGGGCAGCCGGAAACCGCAGGGCGGCCGCACCGACGGGCCGAAACCACGGCTGGAGCTGTTGCGTTCGGGCGAACCCGGCACCGCACACGCCCGCTGGCGACCTGGGAGCGACCGATGACAGCCTTCGCACTGAGCCCCGAACAGCAGGCCTTCGCCGACGAGGTCCGGCGGCTGGGCACCGAAAAGCTCCGCCCACTGGCCGAATCCGGCACCGAAGGCGCGGTGAACCGGCCGCTGCTCAAGGAAATGGGCGCGCTCGGCCTGCTCTCCCGGCTGTTCCCCGGCGTCGACGGCGGCAGCCCGAGCCGGGAAGCCGCCGCGACGGATCTGTGCATCCTGCGGGAATCGCTCGCGAGCCAGAGCACCGAAGCCGAGACCGCGTTGGCGTTGCAGGGTTTGGGCACGTATCCGGTGCTTCAGTCCGGACAGGACTCGCAGGTCTCGAAGTGGGTGCCCGCCGTGGCCGCGGGTGACGCCGTCGCCGCTTTCGCGCTCACCGAACCGAACGCGGGTTCGGACGCGGCGGCGCTGGAACTCGCCGCCGAGCCCGACGGCGACGGCTGGCGTCTCACCGGTGAGAAGATGTGGATCTCCAACGCCCCCGAGGCCGATTTCTACAGCGTTTTCGCCCGCACCACACCGGAAGCGGGCTCGCGCGGCGTGTCCGCGTTCGTCGTCCCGGCCGACCGCGCCGGGCTGTC
This sequence comes from Amycolatopsis sp. lyj-108, assembly GCF_046549005.1. Taxonomy (NCBI): domain Bacteria; kingdom Bacillati; phylum Actinomycetota; class Actinomycetes; order Pseudonocardiales; family Pseudonocardiaceae; genus Amycolatopsis; species Amycolatopsis sp. lyj-108. Next base: position 169,928 of record NZ_JAJPWQ010000008.1, read on the forward strand.
GGGTGAGCACCTCGACCTCGTCAGCCCGCATCCCATCGGCACCCTGGTCTTCGACGGCGTCCGCGTGGAACGGAACGAGCTGCTCGGCGAACAGGACCGCGGTTTCGGCGTGGCCATGCGGACACTGGACCTGTTCCGGCCGAGTGTCGGCGCGTTCGCCGTCGGGATGGCGCAGGCCGCGCTCGACGCCGCCGTCGCCCACGCGCAGACCCGGGTCGCGTTCGGCGGCCCGCTCCTGAAGCAGCAGACCGTGGCGCACACCCTCGCCGAAATGGCGACCCGCACCGAGGCTTCGCGTCTGCTGGTCTACGCCGCGGCCGCCGCCTACGACGCGGGCGAGCGGAACCTCGCCGGCCGCGCCGCGATGGCGAAACTGTTCGCCACCGAGACCGCGCAGTACGTCGTCGACTCCGCCGTGCAGATCCACGGCGCGCGGGCGCTGCGGCGAGGTCATCTGCTCGAACACCTCTACCGCGAGGTCCGCGCGCCGCGGATCTACGAGGGCGCGTCCGAAGTGCAGCGGACGATCATCGCGCGATCGCTGACTTCTTCTTAGCCGGGCGGCGATCGAGGTACCACTGCGTGGCGAGCATGACCAGTGTCGGGCTCAGCCAGGCGGTGATCCCGGCGACCGATTGGGTCAAGGCGAGTTCGCTGCCGCCGAACGTGGTCTCCAGCTGCGGTTGCAGCACGATCACCGCGACCGGGCCGACCAGACGGCTGACGATGATCGACATGGTCAGCGCGAAGCTGCGGATCATCCAGCGGCGGTGATCGCCGAACCGGCGCTGCCGTGCCGCGCGCCAGCCGGCGAACGTGCACGCCAGCCACAGCACCCCGGCCAGCACGTTGGCCACCCGTGTCACCGGGCCGAACGGGCTCATCGCGCCGACGGTCAGCGCGAGCAGCCCTGCCGGGAGCACCCCGGCGAAGACGTACACCCGGCCGATCTTCCGGTGCACCGCCGGGTACTTCGCCCGGAACCACGGCCAGATCTGGAGCAGCGCCCCGACCATCGCGATCGAGCCGAACAGCACGTGCGCCGCGAGGAACCAGTAGTGCGACGTGAACCCGGCCGGCTGCGGGACCCGTGACAGCGACGGGTCCATCGCCAGGTACGGCGGCATCGAGAAGGCCAGGAACACCACGACGATGACGGCCAACGGCCCCAACGGCGCCATCGATGCCCTTCGCCACCACGATTTCCGTGGCGCCGCCTCCCGTTGGTCACGTTGCTCGATCCTGACGGTCATCACTGTCCCCCACGTTTCCTTTACCGGCGAACGACTTTCGCTGCCGAACTTAGGACGCGGGACCATCGGGAAACAGGGAGCGGACCGCCGGATCAAGGGTGGGGCGGACCCTACCGCCGTCCGCCGCGCACCCGCTCGACGATGTCGCGGTACGCCAGCCCGCTCTGTTTGATCGTCCGTGCCTGCGTCTCGCGGTCGACTCGCACCAGGCCGAGCCGTTTCGCGTAGCCGTACGCCCATTCGAAACCGTCCAAAAAGGACCAGGCGAAGTAGCCGCGGACGTCCGCGCCCGCCTGCCGCGCGGCGGCCGTGGCGGCGATGTGCGCGGAAAGGTACGCGGCGCGGTCTTCGTCGCGGACGAATCCGGTCTCGTCGGGGACGTCGGCGAACGCCGCGCCGTTTTCGGTGACATAAAGGGGCAGACCGGGATAGTCGCGGCTGATCCGGACGAGCAGTTCGGTGAGCTTGTGCGGGAGGATCTCCCAGCCCAGTACCGTCGACGGCGCCCCGAACGGCACCTTGCGGAACGACGGCATCCCGAAGTGCTCCACCGCTTTCCCGTTCTCCTCCACCCCGGAGTACCGCGTCCCGAAGTAGTAGTCGACGCCGAGGAAGTCGAGCGGTGCCGCGATGATCGACGGGTCCCACGGCTCGGACGGCAGACGGATGCCCTGCCGCGCAAGGGCCTCGAGGACGTCCTCCGGATACCGGCCGTGCACGAGCGCGTCGAGGTAGAACCTCGTCCCGAGGCCGTCCTCGAACCGGGCGGCCTCGCGATCGGCCTCGCTGGGGGTGGCCGGATCGGCGGTGCTCAGGTTGAGCGTGATGCCGAACTTCGTCCCGGGCGGGGCGAGTTCCCGCATCCGCCGCACGGCGAGACCATGGCCGAGCAGCAGGTGATGCGCCGCCGCCATCCCCGCCTTCGCGTCCCGGCGGCCGGGCGCCATCACCCCGTGGACGTAACCGTGCATGGCCGTGCACCACGGCTCGCTCAGTGTGGTCCAGTGGCGGACCCGGTCACACAGCCGCTCGAACACGAGCATCGCGTAATCGGCGAACCGGACGGCGGTGTCGCGCGCGGGCCAGCCGCCCGCGTCTTCGAGGTGCTGCGGCAGATCCCAGTGGTACAGCGTCAGCCAGGGGTCGATGCCGTTGTTGAGCAGTTCGTCGACCAGCCGGTCGTAGAAGGCGATACCCGCGGGGTTGATGCCGCCGCGACCGCGCGGCTGCACACGGGGCCAGGAAACGGAGAACCGGTAGGTGTCGACGCCGAGTTCCTTGAGCAGCGCGACGTCGGCGGGCATCCGGTGGTAGTGATCGCAGGCGACCTCGCCGGTGTCACCGTTGTCGACGGACCACGGGGACTGGGCGTAGGTGTCCCAGATGGACGGTGTTCTTCCGTCTTCGGCGACCGCGCCTTCGACCTGGTACGCCGAGCTGCCGACCCCCCATCGGAAGCCGGGCGGCAAGGTGCCGATGAGCTCGTCGTCCCCCGTCATGACCCTCTTCCCGCCTTATTTCACCAGTTGATACATGGCGGAGGCTAAGGTCGTGGGGCATCCTGGAAAGGTCCGCCGCCATAAGATGGGTATCCGCATGCCTGCCAAGCGCACCACCGTCCGTGACCTGCGGCGGCACAACCGTTCCCTCCTGCTGTCGAAACTCTACTTCGACGGCCCGCTCAGCCGCCACGAATTGAGCGGTCTGACCGGTTTGAGCGCCGCGACCGTCAGCAACGTGACCGCCGAACTCGGCGAAGAACGCCTCATCACCGAAGCCGGGCTCGTCGAGTCCGACGGCGGCAGGCCGCGTGTGCTGCTCCGCGTCGACCCGGCGTACGGCCATGTCGCGGGCGTCGACATCGGCGAGACCGGCGTGAAGGTCGAACTGTTCGACCTCACCATGAACCGGCTCGCCACCGTCGAGCATCCGCTCGCCTCACCCCGGCCGGACGCGGCGGCGGCCGTCACCCAGGTGGCGTCCGGACTTCGCGAGGTGATCACGGAATCGGGGATCGACGAGGCGACCGTGCTCGGTGTCGGCGTCGGCGTCCCCGGCACCGTCGAACAGGGTGAGGCGCTGCGTGTGCACGCGCCCACCATCGGCTGGAAAGAGGTCCCGCTCACCGATCTCCTGCGCGCGGAGGGTGTCGAGCTGCCGCTGTTCATCGACAACGGCGCGAAAACCCAGGGCCAGGGCGAAATGTGGTTCGGCGCCGGCCGCGGCGCCCGGCACGCGGTGATCGTCCTGATCGGGTCCGGGGTCGGCGCGGCCGTGGTCACCGACGGCACCACGTACCGGGGCTCCACCAGCAGCGCGGGCGAATGGGGCCATACGACGATCGTCTACGGCGGACAGGAGTGCCGCTGCGGATCGCGCGGCTGCCTGGAGTCCTACGTCGGCGCGGAGGGCGTTCTCGCCCGCTATCGCAAGGCGCGCGGCGGAAAGGCCGCCTCGGGCGAGGACGAGCAGACGCAGTTCGCCGCCCTGCTGGAGTCCGCGGGCAAGTCCAAGGCCGCGGCCAAGGTGCTGGAGGAGACGGCGGGTTACCTCGGCGCGGGCATCGGCAATCTGATCAACCTGTTCAATCCGGAGCGGATCGTGCTGGGCGGCTGGGCCGGGCTGACGCTCGGCGAGCAGTACCTGCCCGAGATCCGGCGTGTGGCGGGCGAGCACGCGCTGGCGCACGTGTTCGGCCAGACCGAGATCGGACTCGGACAGCTCGGCCCGGACGCCGTCGCCATAGGAGCCGCCACCCTCCCGGTCGCCGCCCTCCTCGACCAGGGCGCGGACCCGCGGACGGCCGGATCGAAGCGCGGCACCGCCGCCTGACCTTAATTCGAGTTCGAAAAATACGTCTTGTCGCAGTGGTAGAGACCATGCATACTTTGTTGCCAGGCACAACAAAGTAGTTCTCTGCCTGCGAAGAGAGGCGACAACGATGTCCATCTCCTCCCGTTTTCGCTGGGCGGCACTCCTCGCCGCCGGCGTCCTCCTCGGCTTACTCCCGGCGACGGCCCAATCCCCGGCCGCCGAGGCCGCGGTCACGGCCGCGACCTTCACCGACGACTTCAACGGGCCCGCCGGCGCGGGTATCGACACGTCGAAGTGGCATTTCGAGACCGGCGACAATGTCAACAACCACGAGCGGCAGTGGTACACGTCCGGGACGAACAACGCGGCGCTCGACGGCCAGGGCAACCTCGTCATCACCGCGAAGAAGGAGAACCCCGGCAACTACAACTGCTGGTACGGGCGCTGCGAGTACACCTCGGCGCGACTGTCCACACAGGGCCAGTTCACCCAGACCTACGGCCGGTTCGAAGCGCGGATGAAACTGCCGCGCGGACAGGGGATGTGGCCCGCGTTCTGGATGCTCGGCGCCGACATCGGCAACGTCGGCTGGCCCAACAGCGGCGAGATCGACATCATGGAGAACGTCGGCTTCGAGCCGAACACGGTGCACGGCACCCTCCACGGCCCCGGCTACTCCGGCGCGGGCGGCATCGGCGCGGCCTACAACGGCCCGAACTTCTCCGACGACTTCCACACCTACGCCGTCGACTGGGCACCGAACCAGATCAAGTGGTACGTGGACGGCAACCTCTACCAGACCCGCACCCCGGCCGACCTCAACGGCAACCGCTGGGTCTTCGACCACCCCTTCTACCTGATCCTGAACCTCGCGGTCGGCGGCTACTGGCCGGGTGACCCGAACTCCAGCACGGTCTTCCCGCAACGTCTCGTCGTCGACTACGTGCACGTCAATTCCAGCGACACGGCCGGGCGGAGCGGCCGGATCACCGGGATCGGCGGGAAATGCGTCGACGTCGCGGGCGCGAACACCGCCAACGGCACGCCGGTCCAGATCACTGACTGCAACGGCAATGCCGCGCAGAACTGGACCATCGGCGGCGACGGCACGATCCGCGCGCTCGGCAAGTGCATGGACGTCTCCGGTGGAGGCACCGCCGACGGCACGGCCGTGCAACTGTGGGACTGCAACGGATCCGGCGCGCAGAAGTGGGCGATCAGCGGCGCGCGCGACATCGTGAACCCGCAGGCGAACAAGTGTCTCGACGCCACCGGCAACAGCTCCGCGAACGGGACCAGACTCCAGATCTGGACCTGCGGCGGCAGCGCGAACCAGAAGTGGACCACTCCCTAGACGTCACCGAACCCCCGCAATTCGGCACCTGGTTGCGATAGTTCGCCTCGCCGACTATCGCAATCAGGTGCCGAATTGCGGTAGAGTGGCACGCGAACTAGCGCAATCAGGTGCCGGGTTGCGTCTGGGAGCGTTCGGCGTAGGCCTCGACGAGCTGGTTTTCGGCGTCGGTGAGGTACTGCGCGAGGAGCTCTTCGGCGCCGAGTCCGTCGCCGGCTTCGATGCGCTCGAGGATCTCCGCGTTGCGCTTGAGGTACGGCTCGTGGAAGCGCCGCGGGTCGGCCATCATGTGGAACACCAGCCGCAACTCGGCCAGAATGCCGCGCATCAGCTCGTCGATCCGTTCGCTGCCGCTGAGTTCCGCGATCGCCGAATGGAACCGGATGTTCGCGGTGCCGAGGTCCTGCCAGCGCTCACTCCGCTCGGCCAGCTTGCCGTCCTCGACCAGGCGCGCGAGCTTCGCGAACGTCGGGGGCTTCTCCGTCACCGCCCGCACCGCCGAGCACTCGACGACCTTGCGCACCTTGTAGAGGTCGACGACGTCCTCGACGGGCAGCACCCGCACGAAGACACCGCGGTTGAGCTCATGGGTCAGCAGCCGTTCGTGCGTGAGCAGCCGGAAGGCCTCGCGCAGCGTGTTGCGGGAGACGCCGAGCGCCGAGCCGATGTCGTGTTCCGACAGCCGGACGCCGGGCAGGAAGAACCCCTCCGCGATACGCGTGCGAAGGACACCCGCGACCCGTTCGGCCGTGCTGGTGCGGCTGATCATGCCGCGATCAGCCTCGAGTCCCTCTACCGAGGCAGGACCACCCTCCGCAATCGTCACGTGACCGATCCTACCTAGGCACAAGAGTCTCAGCCAAGGATCCTCTTGTGGAATTGTTGAACAATCCCTAAAGTGCCTACTCATGTGACCCGTGCCACCCTGAAAAGTCACCTCTGGAGGTGCCGATGAACGCGACAGCCACTACCGAAGACACTCGCCCCTTCGCCTGGTTCCGCACGCTCGGTTCGCGAGGCCGCCGTGCCTTCGTCGGCGCGTTCGGCGGATACGGGCTCGACTCGTTCGACTACCAGACCCTGCCGCTGGGCCTGGCCGCGATCACCGCCTACTACGGCCTCTCCGGCGGCGAGGCGGGCCTGCTCGGCACCACGACGCTGGTGGTCTCGGCGATCGGCGGCATCGGAGCGGGCATCCTGGCCGACCGCATCGGCCGCGTACGCACCCTTCAGATCACCATCGCGATGTACACGATCTTCACCGTGCTCTGCGGATTCGCGCCGAACTTCGAGACGCTCCTGATCTTCCGCGCGCTGCAGGGTCTGGGCTTCGGTGGCGAATGGGCCGCCGGCGCCGCGCTGGTGGCGGAGTACTCGCAGGCGAAGTATCGCGGCCGCACGGTCGCCTTCGTGCAGAGTGCGTGGGCTGTCGGCTGGGCGCTCTCGGTCGTCGTCTACACCGTCGTCTTCAGCCTGTTCAGCCCGGACATCGCCTGGCGCGTGATGTTCTGGACCGGCGTCATCCCGGCGCTGCTGGTGCTGTGGGTCCGGCGCAACGTCCAGGACGCTCCCGTCGCGGAAGCCGCCCGTGCCACGAAGAAGGAACGCGGTTCGCTGGCGGGCATCTTCAAGCCGGATCTGCTGCGCACGACGTTCTTCGCCGCGCTGCTCGCCACCGGTGTCCAGGGCGGCTACTACACGCTCGCGACTTGGCTGCCCAGCTACCTGAAGACCACCCGCGGCCTCACCGTCATCGGAACCGGTGGCTACCTCGCGTTCCTGATCTCCGGTGCGTTCATCGGGTACGTCACCGGCGGCTATCTCACGGATATCTTGGGGCGTAAGAAGACATTCCTGCTGTTCTCGGTGCTGTCGGCGGGTCTCATCGTCGCCTACACACAGATCCCAGCGGGTGCGAACACGCTCGTGCTGTTCCTCGGCTTCCCGCTCGGATTCTCGATGTCCGCGATCTTCAGCGGGTTCGGCGCCTTCCTCGCCGAGCTGTACCCGTCGGCGCTACGCGGGACCGGACAGGGCTTCACCTACAACTTGGGCCGGGCCATCGGCGCGACCTTCCCCGCCGTGGTCGGTTTCCTCGGCGCGGGCGGCGCGATGGTGTTCGGCGCGGTCGGCTACGGGATCGCCGCGCTGGCACTGCTCGGCCTGCCCGAGACTCGCGGCCGCGAACTCCTGTGACCACAATCGGAAGAGGAGGTACCGCGATGACCACCTTCGACGAACCGGCGACGTTGTCCCCCGGCGAGGCCCGCGCCCTGTTCCGCGCGGGCACCGCCCGCCCGACCACCGGCTGGTCCACCGGGTTCACCCAGACCAACCTGATCGCCGTCCCCGAGGACTGGGCCTACGACGTCCTGCTGTTCTGCCAGCGGAACCCGCAGCCCTGTCCGGTGCTCGACGTCAGCGATCCCGGCGACCCGTCGACGCGGCTGGCGCCCGGCGCGGATCTGCGCACCGACCTGCCGCGCTACCGCGTCTGGCAGAACGGCGCGCTGGCCGGCGAACTCGCGGACACGAGCGGGTTGTGGCGCAGCGACATGGTCGCGTTCTCGATCGGTTGCAGTTTCACCTTCGAATCGGCGCTGGCCGCCGCGGGCATCCCGCTGCGGCACGTCGACCAGGGCCGCAACGTGGCGATGTACGTGACGAACCGCGAGTGCGTTCCCGCCGGACGCCTGCACGGGCCGATGGTGGTCTCGATGCGGCAGATCCCCGAAGACCGCGTCGACGACGCCGTGCGCCTCACCCGCGGGATGCCCGCCGTGCACGGGGCCCCGGTGCACATCGGCGATCCCTCCGCGCTCGGCATCGCCGATCTCGGCAAGCCGGATTTCGGGGATCCGGTCGACGCGGAACCCGGTGACGTGCCGGTGTTCTGGGCGTGCGGCGTGACCCCGCAGGCGGCGCTGATGGCCTCGCGGCCGCCGTTCGCGATCACGCACGCGCCGGGCTACATGTTCGTGACCGACAAACTCGACAGTGAGTTCAGGGTGGCCTGATGGACCTCAACAGTGATCTCGGCGAGGGCTTCGGTGCCTGGAAAATGGGTGACGACGACGCCATGCTCGACATCGTCACCAGCGCGAACGTCGCCTGCGGCTTCCACGCCGGCGATCCGTCGGTGATGCGGCGCGTCTGCCAACGCGCGGCGGAACGGGGCGTCGTGATCGGCGCCCACGTCGCCTACCGCGACCTGGCCGGCTTCGGGCGGCGGGCGATGGACGTCGCCCCCGCCGACCTGGCCGACGACGTGCTTTATCAGATCGGCGCGCTGGACGCGTTCGCCCGCGCGGCGGGCACGCGGGTCCGGTACGTCAAACCGCACGGAGCGTTGTACAACACCGCCGCGGTGGATCCCGAGCAGGCCGCCGCGGTCGTCGAGGGGATCCGGCGGTTCCACCCCGGGCTCGCGTTGCTGTGCCCGCCGGGGTCGGAAATGGCCAAGCAGGCGGAAAAAGCCGGGTTCCCCGCGTACGCCGAGGCCTTCGCGGACCGCGCGTACACGCCGGAAGGCCTTCTGGTCTCCCGGAAGCTCGCGGGCGCCGTACTCCACGACGCCGACGAGGTGGCCGAGCGGGCGGTCGCGATGGCGACCACCGGCAAGGTCGTCGCCATCGACGGGACCGAGCTGGCACTTCAACCGCATTCGCTGTGCGTGCACGGCGACACGCCCGGCGCCGTCGAGCTGGCGCGACGGATCCGCGCGGGGCTCGACGCTTCCGGTGTCCACATCGGATCCTTCCTCGAGGCCGCGTGATGCGGGTGCTGCCCTATGGGGCGCGTGCGGCCATGGTCGACTTCGACGATCCGTCGGAGGTGCTCGGGCTGCACGCGTCACTGGAGCAGGACCCGCCGGACGGCGTCCTCGAACTGGTCCCCGCCGCGCGGACCCTGCTCATCCGGTTCGACCCGGGCAGGACCCATCACGACCGGCTCGCGGGCGACGTCCTCGATCGGTCCACAGTGGACGTCAAACCACGCGAGGCCGCCGAGATGATCGTGCCGGTGCGCTACGACGGCCCGGACCTGGTCGACGTCGCGGCCGCCGCCGGCATGTCGGCCGAGGCGGTCGTCCGGCGGCACGAGGACGGGACCTACGTCTCGGCGTTCTGCGGCTTCGCACCGGGTTTCGCCTACCTGACCGGACTCGACCCCGCACTGCACCTGCCGCGCCGGACGAGCCCGCGCACCCGCGTGCCCGCCGGTTCGGTCGCGATCGCGGGCGAGTACACGGCGGTGTACCCGAACGCCTCGCCCGGCGGCTGGCAGCTGATCGGGCGGACCTCACTGCCGGTGTGGGACGTCGAGCGAGAGCCGCCGAACCTGCTGGCACCGGGTACCCGGATCCGGTTCACTTCATGACCGCGAAGATCGACGTGATCCACCCCGGGGTCTTCACCACCGTGCAGGATCTCGGGCGACCAGGGCTGGCCGCGATCGGCGTCGGCCGGTCCGGTGCCGCCGACCGCGGTTCGCTGCGGCTGGCGAACCGGCTGGTCGGAAACCCTGAGGGCCACGCGGCTCTGGAGTGCGTCCTTGGCGGCCTCGTCCTGCGGTTCTCGGCTCCGGCGACCGTCGCCGTCACCGGCGCGCCCTGCTCGATCACCGCGGGCGGGCGAGCTTTCGGCCCGGACTCCCCGATCCCGGTCGGCCCCCGCGACGAACTCGTTCTCCGGATGGCTTCTCGAGGTCTGCGTTGCTATGTCGCCGTGCGCGGCGGCATCGACGTCCCTCCGGTGCTGGGCGCGCGGGCGACCGACACCCTCGGAAAGCTCGGCCCACCCGCGCTTTCGGCCGGGATGACCTTGCCGGTGGGAGAGCGGGCGCTGCCCCACCCCGCTGTCGACCTGGCACCTCGCGCTCCCCTCGCGGATGAGCCCGTCTTGCGAGTCACCGCCGGCCCTCGGGCTTCGTGGTTCACTTCCGACTCACTGTCCACTTTGGTCTCTTCCGGTTACGTCGCCACCGCCGACGTCGATCGCGTGGGCGTGCGACTCGAGGGGCCCGTGCTGTCGCGTGCGCGAGGCGGCGAGTTGCCACCCGAGGCCGCCGTGCCGGGCGCGTTGCAGGTTCCTCCTTCCGGGCAGCCGATCCTGTTCCTGGCCGACCACCCGGTGACCGGCGGCTATCCGGTGATCGCGGTGGTGGACGAAGCGGATCTGGACCAGGCCGCGCAAGTGCGACCGGGGCAACGGGTGCGTTTTCGTCTCGCTTAAGGTTTTGTCTCGCATTTAGTCCCCTAAATGTCGCCCGACATACCACCTCGGGACAGTCGCGCTCGCCCTTGAGGTGGATGAATACGGATGGCCCATACTCGACGCGCAGGACTTCACCCCACGAAGTGAGCCGTGATGCACGTTCGGCCAGCACTCCGATTACTTTGGATCCGCGCACGCTCATTGGCAAAGGCGCGAGCTACTACACTTGCTCGCTCACTGCCTGAGAGACTCGGATTCGGAGGTTTCGGCCTAAATCCTGAGGTGCATGGTGTTTCTCCTTGGTGTTCCGGTGGGGTCGAGGTAGGTGGGGGCGGTGAATTCGGGCAGTCCGTCTTGGGCGATCTGGACTTTCCATTCACTGTGGTGGATGAGCCGGTGGTGCTTGGTGCACAGGAGCACTAGATTGTCGATCTTCGTTTCACCGTGGTGACGCCAGAAGACGATGTGATGGGCGGTACAGCGGGGCACGGGCATGTCGCAGCCGGGGAAGGCGCAGCCGCCGTCGCGGAGGGTCAACGCATACTTCTGGGCGAGTGAGACGGTGCGTTTGGAGCGGCCGATGTCCAAGGGTTCGCCTGCGGTGCCGAGGACGCCGGGTCGGACGCGGGCGTCGCAGGCGAGGATCCTTGCGTCGGTGGCGCTGATCGGTCCGACGAGGTCGAGGTGTGCTTCGCCGAGGTCGCGGATGAGGTCGTCGTAGGACATGGTGATGAGGATGTGGGTGGCTTCTCCGGCTTGGCCGGGGAGGTTGCGGCTGGTGGTTTTCAGGCGGACGTAGTCGGTGAAGGCATCCCCGTAGCGTTCGTCCTGGGTGCGGGAGTCCCGGACGCCGTCGATGGCTTTGTGCGGCTTGGCCATGGGGTCGAGGTCGGATTTCAACCGGGCATACGTTTCGAGGTCAAGCCTGGCCTTGAGGCCGAGCGTGCCGTCACGGTGTTTGACGAACCGCATCTCCGGACGCGTGTCCTTCGGATCCTCGTTGCGGGGTTCTTTCCCGTCGGGGTCGAGTTCGTCCAGCAAGCGCCGCCCGGCGCGAGCGATCTGCCGCGGCCCCGCATGACGAGCCAAATCGACCAGGATCTTCTCCCCGGCTCGTACATCTTCGTCGGGCACAGTGGAGGGGATGCGGGCGAGAGTGCGGATGATCACGTCGATCTGCGAACCGCCGATCGCGCCCTCCGCGGCGGCTGCGGCCGTCAATGGTGCTAGGGGTGGTTCGGGGTCTCCGCCGATAGCCGGGCCGGGATGGAGGGCGAGGACGCGGTCGGCGCGGGCACCGGCTTCCTTGTCCGTCACATGAAAGTCCTCGAAGATCAGCGCCGCTAGTGTCGAATGACCCGAACAGCCGCGCACGCCGCGGGAATTGATTTCCGCGAGGATCGCGTTCTGTTCCGCGTCTATCTGACGCTTCTGGATTTCGAGTTCTTGTTTGCGGGCGTGCAGCGTCGCGGTGTCGACGCGCCACCACTCGGTGGGCGTCGTCGGGGTTGCGTCGTTGCTGGCCACGACCCCCACGATACACCGAATCGAACAGGCGTGCGAGCACGAACGGCCTAGCGTGAAAAGAATCCGAAATGCACATGCAGATAAAGAAGCGAAGCGACCTTAAAGGCGCGAAGAGACCTTAAGACACCTAGCACCGCGCAAAATACGTGACCGAACGGACGGCTCGCGTGATTAGACAGACGGCTCGCGTGACTGGACGGACGACACACCGCAACCGACCAGCGCAGCGCAGCGGGTGACCCGACCTCCAGCCGTCCTCAATCACTCACAAGACCCGAAACCCGCAAAGTGATGTTCAACCGCCCCACCAACCCCAACTCCGGATCAGCGGTTCCCGGCAAGACGCGAGGCACCCCGTGGAAGGCCAGCCGCGACTCGCCGCCGAACACGAACAGATCCCCCGACCGAAGATCCACATCCGTGTACGGCCGCCCGCGATCGACCGTGTTCCCGAATCGGAAGACGCAGGCGTCCCCCAGGCTCAGCGACACGACGGGCTCCAGCGAGGCCTCGTCCTTGTCCTGATGCAGCCCCATTTTCGCGGCGGAGTCGTAGAAGTTCACCAGCGCGATGTCCGGCTCGTACGACGACGGACCGTAAGCGGAGGAAACCGCCCGCCGCCCGAGATCACCCAGCCACGAAGGGAACGGGAGCACCGGGGAGCCGTCGTCGGTCACCTTCGAGTACCGGTACGGGTGCCAGTGCCAGCCGAGGCACACCGTCCGCACCGACATGACGCCGCCGTTCGGGAGCCGTGTCCGCCGGTAGCCGCGCCAGCCTCGGCAGGCTTCGACCAGCCGGCGTTGCTCGTCGAGATCGAGCCAGTCGGGCACGTGCACGGCACCGGGCGCGACCTCGGTACGCGGGCGAGGGATCAGCGCGTCCACGCGTCGAGTTTGCCAGGGCGCGCGCCGATGAGCCGGTGGCCCCGCGCCATCACGCCCGCCTCGGCGAACCGGCGCAGCACCCGCTGGACGAAACGCGGCCGAGACGGGGCATCCATGACTGTCACGGCCGGAGAAGGTGCCACAAACCGGCGACAGAAGCCACCTTTCGGACTACTCCGATCGGCCGGTTGACCGTAGTGCGTTCACCCGGTCACACAGCGAGTTCGACCACGGTCACCCCGGCCTTGGCCGGCACCGGGTCGTTCATTTCGGCGAGCACGGCGGGGACGTCGTCGAGGCCGACCCGTTTGCCGATCATGCCTTCGAGATCGATTCCGGCGGTCTCCACCACCCGCAGCATCTCGGGGTACTCGTGCGCCTGGAGCCCGTGGATGCCGACGAGCTCCAGTTCCCCGCCGATCACGCGGTGCATCGGGATCGGCGCGATGCCCTGCGCGGGCGGCATCAGCCCGGCCTGGACGTGACGACCACGCTTCCGGAGGCTGCCGACCGAGGCCGCGCAGGTGGTCGGCGAGCCGAGACAGTCGAGGGAGACGTGCGCGCCGCCGCCGGTCAGGTCCCGGACATGCGCGGCGACCGCTTCGTGGCCTTCGAAGCGCGACGGATCGACGACCAAGAGCGCGCCCATTCGCGACGCCAGCGTCCTGGCCTGCGGAGACGGGTCGACGGCGACCACCGAAGCACCGGCCGCGACGGCCAGCAGGATCGCCGACACGCCGACGCCGCCACAGCCGTAGACCGCCACCCACTGGCCGGGCCGGACCCCGCCTTGGCGCAGCACCGCCCGGAACGCCGTCCCGAACCGGCAGCCCAGCGCCGCCGCTTCGGCCGAGGACATCGAGTCCGGCAGCGCCACGAGGTTGACCTCGGCGTTTTCGATGGCGACATAGTCGGCGAACGAGCCCCAGTGGGTCGCGCCCGGCTGGAACTCGCGGTCACAGATCTGCTGGTCACCGGCCGCGCACTGCGCGCAGGTGCCGCAGGCGCACACGAACGGCACCGTCACCCGGTCGCCGACCGACCAGCCGCGGACGCCCTCGCCGAGCGACGCGATCCGGCCGGCGAGTTCGTGCCCGGCGACGTGCGGCAGCTTCACCGACGTGTCGTGACCCTGCCAGGAGTGCCAGTCGCTGCGGCACACCCCGGTCGCCTCGACGGCGATCACCACCCCGCCCGGCGGCGTGGCCGGATCCGGCACCTCGCGTACCTCGGGCAGGACCCCGAACTCCTCGAAGACGACCGCCCGCACCTCTACTCCTCTACGTTCCCATCTCCCGGCTTCGCTGCATCACGAGGCCCTCGCCGGGCACCGTACACCGGGCCGCCCGTCCGCGCGGCGGTCCCAAAAGCCGCGACAGGGACCGCTCCGGCACCCCGAGGACGTCCTCGAGATTCTTCAGCACCAGCAGGGATTCCGGCCGTTCGGGACGGCAGCGGCCGGACTGCCAGTGGCTCAGCGTCGCGAGGCTGACCGAGCACCCCCGCCCTCTCAACCGGTACCGGATCCGATCGAGGCCGAGACCCCTCACCCTGATCGCCACCCTGAGGGCGTCCGCGAAGGGCCCTGTCTCCAGCAGCCTCCTGAGTTCACGTCCTTCCGCCACCCCCCGGTCGATGGTGTGTGTCCGCTGACCGGTCATCTTCATCGCCTTCGTACGCTCGCTAGCCACCCGGAATAGCGCAGCCTAGGCGCGTGAACACATGATCGGAAGGGCCTTAGATCACCTATCGGCCCGGCATGTGGGTGAAGTGCCAAGGGCCGAATTATGCAGGGACGTACGGAAAATTCACACCGCGCGCACCATTCGAAACGCGTCCACAGTGGACACGCCGGTCAGCGCAGCGCGACCGACAGTGCCTGCGCGATCTCCTTGCCGATCGCGTGCGTCGCCGCGTCCGGCGGTGAGCCGACCTTGACCACCATGGGGCCGCCGAAGGGCTGGCGTTCGACGACCTCGATCCGCTCGCCGAGGCCGATCGAATGCTCGGTCAGGTAGCGCAGGAGTTCCGGGTCGGTGTCCCAGACGCGGACGATCTCGCCGACCGCGCCGGGCGGGAGGTCGTCGAGGATGCGCATCGGCATCTCCTCGACGCTGCCGTCGGGGGCGGGGATGGGGTCGCCATGTGGGTCGCGCACCGGGTTGCCGAGCTTCGCCGCGATCCGTTCGACGAGCCTGTCCGACACCGCGTGTTCGAGCGCGTCCGCCTCGGCGTGCACCTCGTCCCAGGTGTAGCCGAGCTCGGACACCAGGTACGTCTCGATCAGCCGGTGGCGGCGGAGCACCGAGCGGGCCAGCAGCCTGCCTTCGGTGGTCAGCTCGATGCCCCGGTACGGGACGTGCGCGACCAGCCCGAGCTGGGACAGCTTGGTGACCATGCCGGACGCCGAAGACGGGCTGACCTCCAGCCGTCCGGCCAGCGACGTGTTGGTGACGGCCTCACCGCGTTCCACCAGCCCGTAGATCACCCGGACGTAGTCCTCAACGGACGACGACCTGCGGCTTGCCCCTTCACCCATGTGTGCGAGTTTACGGCTTGGCTCACTTCGCGTGCGGCCGCCAGCGGTACCGGATCCAGCCGGGGACGGGCTCGGCGCCGAGCTGGGCGTAGAACGCCTCGCCCTTCTCGTTGCCCTCCTGCATGTCCCATTCGACCCGGCCGGGCGTCCGCGCGCTCAGCTCGTCGAGCAGCTCCCGCCCGAGGCCGAAACGGCGGTGTTCCGGGCGCACGAAGAGGTCGTCGAGCCAGATCCCGGGCCTGGCCTCCCAGGTGGAGAAGTTCCAGCTGCAGAAGGCGAAGCCCGCGACCTTGGCCGGCTCGTCCGGCGGGGTGGCCAGCAGCACCCAGGCCTTCGGATCGGGCCCGAAGAGGAACCCGGCCATCTCCTGCCTGTCGAGCTTCAGATCGTGTTTGTCCTCGTAGACCGCGTGCTCCTCGATCAGCGCGCAGATCTCCTCGATGTCGTCCGCGACCGCGTCCCGCACCGGCATGGGTCTCAGCTCCGTTCGTAGACGATGTCGCCGCCGACGGCGGTGGCGACGACGTTGATCGAATCCAAAGTGGACTCGTCGGTCGGGTCGGCCGAGAGGACGGCGAAGTCCGCGAGCTTGCCGACCTCCAGCGTGCCCAGGTCCTTCTCGGCGAAAGCGGCGTACGCGGAGCCGTACGTGTACGCGTGCAGGGCTTCGGCGGGCGTGAGCCGCTCATCGGGACCCAGCACGACGCCGGAAGCGGTCTTCCGCCGCACCATGTCGGCCAGCGCGAGCAGCGGCGCGCCCTCGACGACCGGGCGGTCGGAACTGGCAGGCAGCACGCATCCCGCGTCGAGCAGGCTCTTGAGCCGGTAGCACCACGGCTCGCGCTCGGGGCCGAGCGCGGCCCGCATGCCGTCGCCGATCTCGTTGACGAACCGGCCCTGCGGCGAGGCGATCAGCCCCAGCGACGCCAGCCGCCGCAGCTCTTCGGGCCGCAGCACCGCGCAGTGCTCGATGCGGTGCCGGTGGTCGGGCCGCGGGTCGGCCTTAAGCGCGGCTTCGTAGGCGTCGAGGACGACAGTGATCGCGCGGTCGCCGATGGCGTGCGTCGCGATCTGCCAGCCTGCCTTGTGCGCGGCGGTGATCGTCCGCGCGATCTCGTCCTCGGGCACCTGGAAGTAGCCGACGTTGTCCGGCTCGCCCGCGAACGGCTCGTGCATGGCGCAGGTCCGGCCGATCAGCGACCCGTCGGCGAACAGTTTCATCGCGCCGATCCGCAGCCATTCGTCGCCGAACCCGGTGCGCATCCCCAGGTCGAGGCCGAAGCCCGCCCCCGCGTCGAGCTCGTGCAGCACGCTCGCCGCGACCATCACCGTGCTGCGCACCCGCAGCACGCCGCGATCACGCGCCAGCTGGTACGCGGCGAGTTCGGCGGGGGTCTCCCCCACGAGACCCCCGCCGATCCCGGCCTCCTGGACGCTGGTGATGCCTTCGGCCAGGTACTGCTCGCTCGCCCTGTCCAGGCCGCGGACGACGGTCTCGATCGGCGTCGGATAGGTCAGCGGCCGCAGCATGAGCTGGGCCTGTTCCCGCAGCAGCCCGGTCGGCGAACCGTCCTCGTCGCGGACGACGTCGCCGCCGACGGGCACGTTCCCCAGGTCCAGCCGTTCCAGGACCGCCGAGTTGACCACGGTCATATGCCCGGACGTGTGCTTGAGCCGCACGAGGTGGCCGGGGGCGGCACGGTCCAGCCCCTGCCGCGTCGGGTGGCCGCCGACGAGCTTGTTCTGGTCGTAGCCGCTGCCGATGATCCAGCCGCCCGGCGGCGTTTCGGCCGCGCGCCGCGCGACGGCGTCGTACACCTCGTCGACGCTGCGGCAATCGGACAACGCGACGTCGTCGAGCGCCATGCCGAACCAGGCCATGTGGTTGTGCGCGTCGTGGAAACCGGGCACCACCACCGACCCGCCGAGGTCGACGCGACGTTTCGCGGAAAGCGCGGCAGCATCGTGACCCAATGCGACAATTCGTCCGTTCAGCGCCGCAAGCGCTACGGATTCCCCCGTTCCAGTGAGGAACCGGGCGTTCTCGTAGACCGTGTCGACCCGCATGGATTCGACCCTATCGATCGATCGATCGGTCGTCTAGGCTCGGTGTCATGAGCACCGTGGACTACGCACTCGACGACGGCATCGCTTTGATCTGGCTGGACCGCCCGGAGCGCCTCAACGCGGTGGTCCCCGAACTGGTCGACGACCTGCTGGAGGCCCTCGACGCGGCCGCCCACTCCGACGCGCGGGCGGTGGTCCTCGCCGGGCGGGGGCGCGCGTTCTGCGCCGGGCACGACCTCAAGGAGCCCACCCCGGAGGGTGATTCACGCCCGAGGCTCGACCGGCTACAGGACGTGACGCGCCGCCTCCGTGGACTGCGCCAGCCCGTCATCGCCGCCGTCCACGGTTACGCGATCGGCGCGGGCGCCGAGTTCGCGATGGGCTGCGACCTGATCCTCGCCGCCGAAGACGCGGTGTTCGCCTTCCCCGAGGTCTCGCTGGGCCTGAGCGTCACCGGCGCGGCGTCGCGGCTACTGCCGTTGCTGGTCGGCCCGCTGAAGGCCAAGGAACTCCTGCTGCTGGGTGACCGGGTGAGCGGCACCAAGGCGCATGAACTCGGCCTGGTCAACGCGGTCCTGCCCGCCGACGACCTGATGGACACCGCGCTCGCGTGGGCGGCCAGGATCGCCGCGCATCCGGCGGCCGCGGCCACGATGGCCAAACGCGCCCTCGATTCCGGCATCGACAGTTCGCTCGACGCCGCGCTCGAACTCGAAGTCAGCCACGCGCTGATCACCGAACACTCCGCCGAGGTCGCCGCCTCGGCCGAGGCCTTCCGGAGCCGGACATGACCTCGCTCGCCGGGATCGACACCCTCCTCGGACTGACCACCAGGGCCGCCGCGCGCTGGCCGGACAAGACGGCGTGGATCTTCGACTCCACCGGTGAGAGCTTCACGTTCGCCGACGTCGACGCTCGCAGCACGGAGTTCGCCCGCGCGCTGCTGGCGCTGGGCGTGGAGCCGGGCGACAGGGTCGCGGTGATGCTGCGCAACCAGCCCGAGTTCCCGTTGCTGTGGCTCGCGTTGGCCAAGATCGGCGGCGTGCTCGTCCCGGTCAACACCGGATACCGCGAGTTCGACGGCGCCCACGTGCTCCGGCATTCCGGCGCCCGGTTCGCCGTCGCGGCCGAGGAGTTCCTGGAGCTACTGGACAAGATCGCGCCGGAGACCTCGCTGGAACGCGTGCTCACGCCCGGCGAACTGACCGGTTCCGTGGCCACCCCGGACTTCGTGAGCGAAGGCGAACGCCCGGTCAACATCCAGTACACCTCGGGCACCACGGGCGCGCCCAAGGGTTGCGTACTGCCGAACCGGTACTGGACGACCCTGTCCATCAGCCTGGCCACGGACTTCCCCATGGTCGGCGCCGACGACGTCATCCTGACCGCGCAACCGTTCCACTACATCGATCCACAGTGGAACGTCGCGCTGGGGCTCGCGGGCGGCGCGACGCTGGTGGTGCTCGACCGCTTCCACCCGTCCACCTTCTGGGAGAAGGTCCGTGAACACGGCGTCACCTGGTTCTACTGCCTCGGCCTGATGCCCACCCTCCTGCTGCGCCAGCCGGAAAGCGAGCTGGACAAGGCACACCAGGTCCGCGCGATCTGCGCCTCGGCCATCCCCCGTGACCTGCACGCCACGCTCGAAGCACGCTGGGGCACACCGTGGTACGAGGCCTTCGGCATGACCGAGACCGGCGGTGACATCCGGATGTACCCGGCGGATCACGAGGAGACGGTCGGCACCGGCTGCCTCGGCAGGCCGGCGCCCACCCGCGAGGTGATGATCGCGGACGAGGCCGGGAAACCGCTGCCACGAGGGGAAACCGGTGAGCTGCTGATCCGCGGCGTCGGCCTGATGCACGGTTACCACGACGACCCCGAAGCGACCGGGCGCGCGTTCGACGGCGGCTGGTTCCACACCGGCGATCTGGCCACAATGGACGCCGAAGGCCGCGTGTACTACGTGGGCCGCACCAAGGACATGATCCGCCGCAGCGGTGAGAACATCTCCGCCGACGAGGTCGAGCGGGCACTGCAGCTGCATCCGGCGGTCAAGCTCGCCGCCGTCATCGCGGTGCCGGACGACATCCGCGGCGAGGAGGTCAAGGCGTACCTCGTCCTCGACGAAAACGAGGGACACAGGTGTGAACCGGCCGAGCTGGCGGAGTTCTGCTCGGCGAAACTGGCCTACTTCAAGGTTCCCCGGTTCTGGGCCATCGTGACGGAACTGCCGATGACGCCGTCGGAACGCGTCGCGAAGGGCGAGTTGAAGAAGGCGGAGGACCTCCGCGCGGGTTCCTGGGACAGGACCACCCAGACATGGCTCTGAACACCCGCGACCGCGTGCGGCAGGCGGCGGTGAAACTGTTCGCCACCAAGGGGTTCCACGGCACCGGCATCCGGGATCTGGCGCAGGAGGCCGAGCTGTCGTCCGCCAGCCTCTACCACTACATGGGCACCAAAGAGGATCTGCTGGTGACCATCATGAACGAGTCGCTGCGGCGCCTGCTCGACGCGGCCGAGCAGGCGACCGCCGGGCTCGCCGATCCCGTGTCGCGGCTCGGATCCCTGGTGGCGCTGCACGTGCTCGCGCACGCCATCCAGCCGGATGACACCCGCGTGGTGGACAACGAGGTCCACGCGCTCACCCCCGGCGCCAGGGCCGGGGTGGTGGGGCTGCGCGACGCCTACGAAAGGCTGTGGGCGGACGCCATCGAAGACGGGGTCGCGGCGGGCGTCTTCCGCACCGATCAGCCTTCGGTCACCCGGCTCGCGCTGGTGGAGATGTGCAGCGGGGTCGCGCGCTGGTACTCGCCGAGCGGGCCGCTCACCCTGGACCAGCTGGCCGCCCACTACGCGGAACTGGCGCTGCGGGCGCTCGCCTGCGAACGCCGGCTGGACGTCACGGCGCTGCAAAACTGCCGTGAAGTGGTCTCAAGAGTGTGGCGAGTGCCCGTTTAGCGGCGACTTTAGGTCGGTACGCCTTGCTCAGACGGCTTCTCTGGGGGACGCTCGAAGGGTGACTGAGCAAACGATCCAACTCGAACTGGACGACTCGGGTCTCTCGCCGGCGTTGCCGGTGCCTTCGAACCCCCGTGATCAGGTGCAGGACGTCCCCTACCGCCCGGTGGGATTCCGGGACGACGACCTGCCCACGGCGCTCGAACGGTGCGCGACATGGCTACGCCAGGCTCAGGAGTGGCTCGGGGAACCGGTCGATGTGCTGGCCGTCCATCTCGACTACGACGACCGCAAGGGTTCGCCGTACTACGACGTGAAACTTCTCTGCAACGAAGAGGACCTTGCGGGGGTCCCGATCGCGATGCGGAATCAGAAGGACGAAGACGAAGAAGAAGACTAGAGAGACCGACGCTATGAAAGGTCCTTTCCTTGCAAATTTTGCAAGGAAAGGACCTTTCATTGCACTTGGGAGAGGTGTCAGACAGCGTCAGCCCAAGGTGCCGCCGACCTTGACGTGCCCCTTGAGCAGGTTGCGAGCGATGGTCCGGCGCTGGATCTCGTCGGTGCCCTCGTAGATCCGCAGCAGCCGCAGTTCGCGGTACCAGCGCTCGACCGGCAGTTCCCGCGTGTAGCCCATCCCGCCGTGGATCTGCAGGACGCGGTCGACGATCTCGTTCGCCTTCACGCCGCCGTACAGCTTCGCCATCGACTGCGCGTGCCGCGAGTCCAGCTTCTGGTCGACCTGCCAGGCGGCGTGCAGCACCAGCCAGCGCAGGGCCTCCAGTTCGGTGCCCGAGTCCGCGATCATCCACTGGATGGCCTGGCGTTCGGCGATCTTCTGCCCGAACGTCTCCCGCGTGTTGGCGTGCTCGATGGCCATCGAGATCAGCCGCTCGCAGGAGCCGATGGCGCGGGCGGGCAGCAGGTAGCGGCCGGCGCCGATCCACTGCATGGCCAGGTCGAAGCCGTGGCCGAGTTCGCCGAGGATCTGTGTCTCCGGCACGCGGACGTCCTCGAAGACCAGCGCCGCCGGACCCCATTCGCCCATGGTGTCGATGTACTCGGACTTCCAGCCCGCGTCGCGGTCGACGAGGAAGCAGGTGACGCCGCCGTTCGCGCCCTTCTCCGGGTCGGTGATCGCGAACACCATCACGAAGTCGGCCTCGTTACCACCAGTGATGAAGGTCTTCTCGCCGTTGATGACCCAGTCGGTGCCGTCCTTGCGGGCGGAGGTCCGGATGGCCTTGGCGTCCGAACCCGCGCCGGGTTCGGTGATCGCGAAGCACGACTTGCGCTCGCCCGAGATCGTCGGGAGCAGGTAGCGCTCCTTCTGCTCGTCGTTGGCGTAGTACAGGATGTTGTCCGCGGAGCCGCCGAAGCGGAACGGCACGAACGTGCGGCCGAGTTCGGCCTCCAGCAGCGCGGTCATCACCGCGGACAGGCCCATGCCGCCGTACTCCTCAGGCGTCTGCACACCCCAGAAGCCGGATTCCTTGGCCTTCAGCTGCAGTTCGCGCAGCTCGTCGGAGGTCAGGCCGGGCTGGCCGGCGCGTTCGCGGCGCAGCACCTCCTGCTCGCGCGGCATCAGGTCGCGCTGGACGAAGGTGCGCACCCAGTCGCGCACCTCGCGTTCCTCGACGCTCAGAGAGAAATCCATGGTCAGCCCGCTCCTGTTCGACAGTGACTAAGCGCTCGCTTAGTTCAGCGTACCGCTTCGGTTGTCGTTCGCCGAGGAGTTGTCATAAGTTTTCGCAACCTGTCCCCACCTCGTCGAAGGGCACCCATGAGCACGGCAGCACCCGCGGCGAAGCGGGATCGCACCCATTACCTCTACATAGCCGTCATCGCGGCGGTGGCGCTCGGCATCGCGGTCGGCATCCTGTTCCCCGAGTTCGGCAAGGAACTGAAGCCGCTCGGGACCGGGTTCGTGAACCTAATCAAGATGATGATCTCGCCGATCATCTTCTGCACGATCGCGCTCGGCGTCGGCTCGGTGGCGAAGGCGGCGAAGGTCGGCCGCGTCGGCGGGCTCGCGCTCGGCTACTTCCTGATCATGTCGACGGTCGCGCTGGTCATCGGCCTGGTCGTCGGCAACATCCTCCAGCCGGGCAGCGGACTGCACCTGACCCCCGAGATCGCCGAAAAGGGCCAGGACCAGATCGCCAAGAGCGAGGGCACCGTCGAGTTCCTGCTCGGGATCATCCCGAAGACGCTGGTCTCGGCGTTCACCGAGGGCGAGGTCCTGCAGACGCTGCTGGTCGCGCTGCTCGCCGGGTTCGCGCTGCAGAAGCTCGGCACGAAGGGGGAGCCGATCCGCCGCGGCATCGAGCACATCCAGCGGCTCGTGTTCCGGATCCTGGCGATGATCATGTGGGCGGCCCCGGTCGGCGCGTTCGGCGCGATCGCCGCCGTCGTCGGCGAAACCGGCTGGAAGGCGCTGCAGAGCCTCGCGGTGATCATGCTCGCCTTCTACATCACCTGCGCGCTGTTCGTGTTCGTGGTGCTCGGGCTGATCCTCGGCCTGCTCGCCAGGGTCAACATCTTCAAGCTGCTGAAATACCTCGGCCGCGAGTTCCTGCTGATCCTCTCGACGTCGTCGTCCGAGTCGGCGCTGCCGCGGCTGATCGCGAAGATGGAGCACGCCGGCGTCTCCAAACCCGTGGTCGGCATCACCGTGCCGACCGGGTACTCGTTCAACCTCGACGGCACCGCGATCTACCTGACGATGGCGTCCATCTTCATCGCCGACGCGCTCGACAAACCGTTGACCATCGGCGAGCAGATCTCCTTGCTGGTGTTCATGATCATCGCGTCGAAGGGGGCCGCCGGGGTCACCGGCGCGGGGCTCGCGACGCTGGCGGGCGGGCTGTCCTCGCACCGGCCGGAGCTGGTGGACGGCGTCGGGTTCATCGTCGGCATCGACCGGTTCATGTCCGAGGCCCGCGCGCTGACGAACTTCGCGGGCAACGCGGTCGCGACCGTGCTGATCGGCACCTGGACCAACGAGATCGACCGCGAGCAGCTCGACCGGACGCTGGACGGCCGATCGCCGTTCGACGAAGCGACGCTGCTCGACGAAAACGCGAGTGATGCAACGGCGGAATCGGGTAAGAAGGAGACGTGATCGAATGTGCGGTCCGCTGGTCCCCGCCCCTGCCCGCCGAACCCCGGTTCCTTGCCTTGCTCGACGAGCTGGAGCAAGGCCGGTACGGAAGCTACCGCCAGGACATCGACAAACGCCGGTTCCTGACCGGCCGCGTGCTGGCGAAGACCGTCGCCGCCGAGCGACTCGGCCTGGCCGTCGAGGACGTGAGCTTCGACGCGACCTGCGATGACTGCGGAAAGCCGCACGGCCGCCCCCGGGTGCCCGGCGCGCCGCTGATGCTGTCGATCTCGCATTCCGGCGACCTCATCGGCGTCGCGGCCACCGCGGGAACCGCGGTCGGCCTCGACGTCGAGACGGCCACCAGGCGGGCCGAGGACTCGCTCATGGAGTACGCGCTGACCCCCGCCGAACTGGCCGCGATCTCCGGGCTCTCCGACGACGAGCGCGCGACGGCGTTCTTCACCTACTGGACGCGCAAGGAAGCGGTCATGAAGGCCACCGGGAAGGGCCTCAAGATCCCGCTGCAGAGCATCACGTTCTCCGGCTACGACGAGCAGGCGCGGCTGGTCCGGTCGAGCCATCAGGCCCTCGACCCGGACCGGACCCGGCTCGCGGACCTGAAGGCGGCCGAGGGCTACCGGGCCGCCGTCGCGCTGCTGACCTCGGACGACATCTCGGTCACCGAAGCCTTCGCGACCCTCTGACCCCCGCAATTCGTCACCTACTTGCGTGGGCGCTTACCGGCGCCGGGCATCGATCGGGCGCAAGTAGGTGACGAATTGCGGCGGTTCTAGATCTCCAGGCCCATGGCGGCGAGCAGGGTGCGGAACTTCGCCGAAGTCTCGTCGAGCTCGGTCCGCGGGTCGGATGCGGGCACGATGCCGCCGCCTGCGTACAGCCGCATGGAGGTGTCGGCGATCTCCGCGCACCGGATCCCGACGGCCCACTCGCCGTCTCCTGCCGCGTCGACCCAGCCGACGGCGCCCGCGTAGTACTCGCGGTCGAACGGCTCCAGTTCCCGCACCAGCGAGCGTGCGGCATCGGTCGGCGTACCGCAGACGGCGGGGGTCGGATGCAGCGCGGCGGCGAGGTCCAGCGCGGTGATGTCCTGGTCGAGCAGCTCACCGGTGACGGTGGTCGAGAGATGCCAGATCGCCGGCGTCGAGACGAGTTCGGGGCCGCGGACGTCGAGGGTGCGGCAGAACGGCCGCAGGATCTCGACGACGGACTCCACCACCACGGCGTGTTCGACGTGGTCCTTTTCGGACGCGAGAAGCGCCTCACCGTTCGCCTTGTCGATCGCCGGGTCCGCCGACCGGGGCATCGACCCGGCGTGCGGCCGGGACAGGACGGCCCCGCCGGTGCGGGACACCAGGAGTTCCGGGGTGGCGCCGACCAGCGTGCGCCCGCCGGGCAGCTGCGCGGCGTACGTGGTGTGCCGGGGGTTCCCGTTCGCCAGGTTCCGGACGACGTCGGCGACCGGAACGGCCTCGGAAAAGTCGAGATCGAGCGCGCGGGCCAGGACGACCTTGCGCAGGTCCCGGTCGCTCAGCGCCGAGACGGCCGCGCGGACGGCGGCCAGATGCGCCTCCGGCTCGGGCACGGAAGTGACCTTGACCGGCTGCGGAAGCGCGGTGCGCGGCGGGACGGCCGCGTGGTCGGACGTCGCGCGTTGGACCGCACGGGGCAAGACCAGATGCCCCGGCGTCGAGGTGGTGTCGAAGGGCAGCACGCCGACCGCGATCGACGCGCCGGTGTCGGCGAACAGACCGGGGAGTGCCCCGGAAAGCCGCGCCGGATCGGTGTCGGTCGCGGTGGCCGCGGCCCCGCTCGCGAGGAGCGCGTGCCGCGCCGTGGCCAGGAGGAAGTCGCCCCGCTCGTAGCGGGCGGCCAGGTCTGCCGGGGTCGCCGGTGCGGTACTGGTCGTCACCTCACCAGCGTCCCAGGCTCCGGCTGAGACCAGGGAAAAGTGTTGTCCGGGCAACAGCCTCTGGTGACAACACCTTCCCCCGGGCAGCCCTGTGACCTGGGCGGAAGCGTTACTTCAGCGCCTCGAGGAGGGCCTCGCGCTGCCGCTCGCCCAGGCCGGCGGCACGCCGGTCCGGGTCGATCCCGGCCTGCTCCAGCAGGGCGGCGACCTTGACCGCGCCCAGGCCGGGCACGGCCTTCAGCAGCTGCGTGACCTTCGTCTTGCCGATGGTCTTGTTCTCCTTGGCCTGCTTGAGCACCTTGTCGATGCTCTCCTTGCCGGACTTGATCGACGCAAGCAGCTCGGAGCGCGCTTTGCGAGCCTCAGCCGCCTTGGCGAGGGCATCGGCGCGCTGCTCCG
Source organism: Amycolatopsis sp. lyj-108 (assembly GCF_046549005.1). Lineage (NCBI taxonomy): Bacteria > Bacillati > Actinomycetota > Actinomycetes > Pseudonocardiales > Pseudonocardiaceae > Amycolatopsis > Amycolatopsis sp. lyj-108. The sequence continues at coordinate 195,984 of NZ_JAJPWQ010000008.1, forward strand.
GAGTCAACGTGGGCAGAGCCAACGTAGTAGTCCTTTCATCTCAGGTCTCCGCTTTCGCGGCCGACGGCCTTTAACCATGCTTGCAAGAGCAAGCGCTGGCCAGCCGTCTCTGTAACCACGGCTCCAGTAAACGCCACCCGTTCCTCGGCCGTGAAACCGACACGCACTTATTACCCCTCGACCACGTCACGGGCAACCCGCCCCAGCCTGCGGAAACACGCCGTTCGGGCGGCGATTCGCCCGTGTTCATCACCCTTATGAGCGATGCCAGTACTTCGCACTGTCAGCCATTTTTCGTTTCATGGCAGGAAAAATGCGAATTATTGATGATCTTGGCCTGAACCGGCGAACACCCGTTAGCGCGACACTGTGACCGAACGGTTGCCTGCGATGTTACTGACCGGTTCACCCCTCCCGGATTAGAGTCGGCGCAACCCCAGTTCACCGGAGAACGAGCACCACGGGAGTACGCGATGTTGAGCACGATGCAGGACGGGCAGCTGTCACTGGGCAGGCTGCTCCGCCACGGCACCACGGTGCACTCCGAAAGCGAAGTCATCACCTGGACCGGTTCAGAAGCCCGCCGGGAGACCTACGGCGAACTCGGCAAGCACGCCGCGAAGCTCGCCAACGCCCTCCGGAGCCTCGGCATCACCGGTGACCAGCGCGTCGGCACGTTCATGTGGAACAACGCCGAGCACATGGCCGCGTACCTCGCCATCCCCGCCATGGGCGCGGTGCTGCACACGCTCAACATCCGGCTGTTCCCCGAGCAGCTGGTCTTCGTCGCCAACCACGCCGAGGACCAGGTCGTCATCGTCGACGGCACGCTGGTCCCGCTGCTGGCCAAGCAGCTGCCCGAGCTGAAGACCGTGCGTCACGTCATCGTGGCCAACGGCGACGCCGCCACCCTCCCCGCGCCCGACGGCGTCCAGGTGCACTCCTACGACGAGCTGCTGGCCGGCCAGCCGGACACCTTCGACTGGCCCGACGTGGACGAGCGGTCCGCCGCCGCGATGTGTTACACCTCGGGCACCACTGGTGACCCGAAGGGCGTCGCATACTCCCACCGGTCGATCTGGCTGCACTCCATGCAGGTCACGATGTCCGACAGCATGCGGCTGGCGCAGCACGACAAGGCCCTCGCGATCGTCCCGATGTTCCACGCGATGGCGTGGGGCATGCCGTACGCGGCGATGATGGTCGGCGCCTCGCTGCTGATGCCGGACCGCTTCCTCCAGCCCGCCCCGATCGCACAGATGCTCGACGTCGAGAAGCCGACCTTCGCCGGCGCCGTCCCGACGATCTGGCAGGGCCTGCTGTCCCATCTCGACGCGAACCCGCAGGACATCTCGCATCTGCGCGAGGTCGTCGTCGGCGGGTCGGCCGCGCCGCCGTCGCTGATGCACGCGTTCGAAGACCGCTACGACGTGCCGATCCTGCACGCCTGGGGCATGACCGAGACGTCGCCGCTGGGCAGCGTCGCGCGTCCGCCCGCCGCCGCGACCGGCGAGAAGGCGTGGGACTACCGCTACACCCAGGGCCGGTTCCCGGCGTCCGTCAGCGCCAGGCTGATCGGCGACAACGGCGAGGAACTGCCGTGGGACAACGAAAGCGTCGGCGAGCTCGAAGTGCAGGGCCCGTGGATCGCGGCGTCGTACTACAGCGGCACGAGCGGTGACGAGCCCGATCCGGAGAAGTTCCACGACGGCTGGCTGCGCACCGGCGACGTCGGCAAGATCAGCCCCGACGGCTATCTCACGCTGACCGACCGCGCGAAGGACGTCATCAAATCCGGCGGCGAGTGGATCTCCTCGGTGGACCTGGAGAACCAGGTGATGGCGCATCCCGCGGTGGCCGAGGCGGCCGTGGTCGGCATCCCCGACGAAAAGTGGGACGAGCGGCCGCTGGTCGCCGTCGTGCTCAAGGAGGGCGAGAACGTCACGGCCGAGGAACTGCGCGAGTTCCTGTCCGACAAGGTCGCGAAGTGGCAGCTTCCGGAGAATTGGACCTTTGTGGACGAAGTCCCGAAGACCAGTGTCGGCAAGTTCGACAAGAAGCGGCTGCGGGCGTTCCACTCCGAAGGCAAACTCGACGTCAGTCAGCTCTAACGGGTTAATCTCCCGCGCGCCTGCGCTTCCGTGAAGGCCATCTTGAGGGACGCTGTTCCCTGAAGATGGCCTTCACTGCGTTCGGCGAAGGGTTTTGTTGGTGCGTAAGACAAACAGGCGAACGTTCCTGGCGCTGGCGGGGACGACCCTGCTCTCCGCCTGTGGATCCAACACCGTCCAAACAGGAAACCCGCCGCCTTCGACGGCCTACTCCGCCGGGGTGACCAGGCCGAAACCGAAGCCCGTGGATCTCACGCAGTGGTATCACCCGTATCCCGAAGCCGGTGTCCAGGAAGCCGTCACGCGCTACGCGGCCGCGTACCAGAAGTCCAAGGTCGCGGTGCAGTGGAATCCCGACGACTACGAAGCGAAACTGAACGCCGCGCTTCAGGCGGGGCCGGTCCCGGATGTCTTCGAAGGCCAGGTCACCGTCGACCGCGTCCGGCAGAACCTCCTCGTCCCGCTCGACGACGTCATCGGACCCGTGCGCGGGGATTTCAACCCCTCCGTACTGGCGGCGCAGACGGTCGGCGGCAAGCTCTACGGCATCCCGCAGGCGCTCGACGCCCAGGTTCTCTTCTACCGCAAGAGTTTCCTGCAGGAGGCCGGAGTGCAGCCGCCGCAGACACTCGGCGAACTCGTCGACGCGGCGAAGAAACTCACCAAGGACGGCGTCAAAGGCCTGTTCGCCGGCAACGACGCGGGCGCCGCGGCGCTCGCCGGTCCGCTGCTGTGGTCGGCCGGGCTCGACTACGTCAAGGACGGCAAATCCGTCGGTTTCGACGATCCGCGCGCCGCCACGACGTTCGCGAAACTCCACGAGCTCAACGGTTCGCTGCTGCTCGGCGCTTCGACGGACTGGGCGGATCCGCTCCCGTTCATCGACGGGCTCACCGCCATGCAATGGACCTGGCTGTGGAACCTGCCGAAGATCCAGGACACCGTGAAGGACGACTTCGGCATCCTGGCCTTCCCCCGGCTCGACGCGGCGGGCGCGCCGTCCGTCCCGGTCAGCGGGTTGAGCGCGATGGTGCACTCCAAGAGCCTGAACCCCAACGCCGCCAAGGATTTCGTCAAGTGGCTGTGGTTGGAGCGCACCGACTTCCAGCAGGAGTTCGCCACCAGGTTCGGTTTCCACCTGCCCGCGCGGCTGAGCGTGCTCGACAAGGTCAGTACGGCGGCCGACGCGGCGAAGCTGGTCAAGGAGAACGGCCGCGCCGCCGGTCCACTGTGGACACCGACGGCGAACACCGCGCTCGTCGACGCGCTGGGCCGGATCGCCCGCGACGGCGCGGATCCGGTCGCCGAGACGAAGGCCGCGGTCGAGGCCGTCAAAGCCGAGCTGGGCCGCCTGTCCGTGTGAGCCGCCGCGAGCGTGGATGACCGCGAGCCTTCCACAAGACACCGACTGTGTGGATTTTGGTGCGTTGGATGACCCGAAATCCACACGGTCCCCGCGTGACCGGTGCGGTCACGACAGACACACCCTCACCCTCGGTGACATCTCCCGTCTCGACGAAACCTAGTCCCCGGACACGCCCCAGATCGCCAGCTCGACGGCGACGTCGTCTTCGTAGAGCAGCGCGCAGTTGGCGCTCCAGCGCGGGCGTCGTTCGAACGGCAGGCGTCCCGCCTTGTCGAGTTCGTCGAAGGCGGCGACGGACGGCTCCTCGGTGCCGAACGCGGCGAGGAGTTCGGCGTCGGTCAAGGGCCGGATGGTGCCGAAGTCGTCCTCGCCCGTGGCGCTGATGAACTCGTGGACGTCGAGCACGGAATGAGTCCCGGACTCCTGGACGCTCTCCACCTCGTACAGGTCGTCGATCGAATCCGGGCGGCCGAGTTCGTCGCCTTCCCAGAGGTAGTCACCCTCCGCGAAGACGCGCGCCTTCATCGCGTCCAGCGCCGCCCCCGGGTCGCCGTCGAACCGGCCGCGGACAGACCAAGCCGAAGCACCCACCGGGGCCACCTCCTCGTTTCGCCGAGCGGCCAGCGTAACCAGCCCGCTTGGCTCCTTGAGTATTCGGCCGAACGTGACAAATCTTCGCATTACCCTTTTCCCACGTTCACCCCACGGCTAACGTCGTGCGGCATCGTCCTTCCGCGACGACCATCCGAGACGACTGGGGGCACCGCCATGTCCGACATCTCGAGGCGCACCTTCGCCGCGGCGGGCGCCGCCGGCGTCGGCCTGCTGCTGTGCACGCCGACCGCAAACGCGCTCGACCGGGCGCTGGCGCGCACCTCGGCCCGCGCGGTGCGCACCGCGGGAACCACCCTCGAAGCGGCGGCGGCCCCGCTGAAAACCGGTCCTGGCTACACCCGGCTGACCGCGGGCCCCGGCTGGCCGCTCGTGGTCCGGGGCGACCTCGCCGCGCCGAAATCCGGCCGCGACGAGCGACGTCGCGCGATGGCCTCGTTCGCGCAGTTCACCGACCTGCACTTCACCGACGCCGAGAGCCCGGCGCGGTTCGAGTACCTGCACCCGTTCGTCGGCTCGGCGCACCGGCCGCAGGAGACGCTCGGCCCGGTCGCGACGACGGCGCTGGTGGAGCGCGTGAACAGCCTGAAGGCCGGCCCGTTCACCGGACGGCCGATCGACTTCATGGTCACCACCGGCGACAACACCGACAACCACGAGCTGATCGAGCTCGAATGGTTCCTCAAGGTGCTCAACGGCGGCACGGTGAACCCGACCTCTGGCGACCCGAACTTGCACGAAGGCGTCCAGACGTCCGGGTCTTCGCACTACTGGAATCCCGGCAAGCCGCTGGACGACGCGTACACGAAGAAGGGTTTCCCGCAGCTGCCCGGCCTGCTCGGCGCGGCCTCGAACACCTTCACCTCGCCCGGTCTCGACGTCCCGTGGTTCTGCACCTTCGGCAACCACGACGACAGCATCGTCGGCACGGTGCCGGACCTGCCGGGGATGGACGCCTGGTACACCGGCCGCTTCAAGGTGATCGGCAAGGACGAGACGACGTCACGGAAACTCGCCAAGGCGATCGGGTCCGGCTCCGGTGTCCCGGTCACGGAGCTGTTCGGCGGCTCCGGCACGATCCGCGAGGTCACCCCGGACGTGCGACGGCGGCCGTTCAGCACCGCGGAGTTCGTGCGGCACCACCTCGACTCCGCCAACACCGGCCCCGGCCCGGTCGGCCACGGGTTCAGCGAGAACAACGCCGACGGACGGAACGTGTACTACACCTTCCGCATCGCGCCGGGTGTCGTCGGCATCAGCCTCGACACCACGACGATGGCCGGGCTGGCCGACGGGTCCATCGGGCTCGGGCAGTTCACCTGGGTGGAGAACACACTCAAGCGCAACAGCTCGACGTACTACGACTTCTTCGGGCGCAAGGTCACTCAGAACGTGACGGACGAGCTGTTCATCCTCTTCAGCCATCACACCAGCGACACCATGGGCAACGTGCTCCCGGACGCGCGGCATCCGCTGGAGCTGCGGCTCAACGGTGACACGTTCGTCTCACTGCTGCACCGGTTCCCGAACGTGCTGGCGTGGGTCAACGGGCACACGCACCACAACAAGATCACCCCGCACGCCGGCAAGACCGCGAAGCAGAGCTTCTGGGAGATCAACACCGCTTCGCACATCGACTTCCCGCAGCACGCGCGGATCATCGAGGTCGCCGACAACACCGACGGCACGCTTTCACTGTTCACGACCTTGATCGAGGCGGAAGCCCCGTACGAGGCACCGTACTCGGACACCTCGACGCAAGCGCTTGCGTCGCTGTACCGGGAGTTCTCGTACAACGACATCCACGCTTCGCTGTCCGCCGTCGGTACCCCTCAGGACCAGAACACCGAACTCCTGCTGCCGAACCCGCTCGCCTGAGGCCCCTCAACTATTTACATACCCGGCGTAACCGGCGAAAATTCCTTCCTTACTGGGTGGACTCGAGGGATGGAGCCGGGATGCGCATACGAGGGCTGGTCACGCTGCTGACTATCGCGACGATGACAGCGGTGACGGCACAGACGGCGGAAGCGGGGCCCGGCCGCCCGGACGACGAGTCGATCGACTACCACGAATGGTCCGGTCACCACGGTTTCCGCGACGGCAGGCTGGAAGGCCTCGATCTCGACCACGGAGCGCTGCGCATCGACCGCCCGATCGGCACCATCGAGCACACCGAACCCGAACTCGGGACCACCAAGACCTACGAATACGGCCAGTGGACGTCGCGGAGCCACACGCAGGGCTTCGATGCCTCACAGCTGGTCGCTTCCTGGAACGCGAAGACGCCGGCCAAGACCTGGCTCAAGGTCGAGGCGAAAGGCCGCACCGCGGCGGGCGCCGAGACCTCCTGGTACGTCATGGGCCGCTGGGCCAGCGGGGACGCCGACATCAAGCGCACCAGCGTCGACGGCCAGAGTGACGCCAACGCCGCGGTCGACGTCGACACGCTGGTCATGAAGGCGGGTGTCGCACTCCGCTCGTACCAGCTGCGAGTCAGCCTGTACCGCGAAGCCGGTTCCCGCGCCACGCCGTCGGTGTCGTCGGTCGGCGCCATGACGTCGCTGGTCCCGGACCGCTTCGAGGTCAAGGCGACCAAGCCGGGCCGCGCCACCGGCATCGAGCTCAAGGTGCCCGCGTACGCGCAGAACATCCACAAAGGACAGTTCCCGGAGTATGGCGGTGGCGGCGAGAACTGGTGCAGCCCCACGTCCACCGAAATGGTCGCCGAGTACTGGGGCAAACGGCCCAAGCGCGAGGACATGACGTGGATTCCGGAGGGTTACGTCGATCCGACCGTCGCGTACGCCGCCCGCTACACGTTCGACTACGCCTACGACGGAACGGGCAACTGGCCGTTCAACACCGCGTACGCCGCGTCACTCGGACTGCGTGGGCACATCACCCGTTTGCACTCCTTGAACGAACTCGAAAACTACATCGCGCGCGGCATCCCGGTGATCACGTCGCAGTCGTTCAAGGCCGAGGAACTCGACGGCGCGGGCTACGGCACCGCCGGGCACATCATGGTCGTCGTCGGCTTCACGAAGGACGGTGACGTGATCGCGAACGATCCGGCGGCGAGCAGCAACGACCGCGTCCGGCATGTCTACAAACGACACCAGTTCGAGACGATCTGGCAGCGCACCAAGCGGTACAACACGAATGGCGGCGTTTCCAGCGGTCCTGGCGGGGTCGCCTACATCATCACTCCGGGGCACTGAATCGGTTCCCCACCCGAGCGGATGTCGCGATCCGGGCTGCCCTCGTGGCAAGCTACGGAGTCGACTACTCGGAGGTGGGCATGCCGTACGAGGCCGCTGGTTTCGTGGAGGCCGTCGGCGACGGCGTCACGGACCTCGAACCGGGCGACTACGTGATCCTGAACTGGCGCGCGGTCTGCGGTACCTGCCGGGGCAGGCCCTGGTACTGCTTCTCGACGTTCAACGCCACCCGGCCGACGACACTGGCCGACGGCACCGCCCTGCCCTCCGCGCTCGGTGTCGGGGCGTTTCCCGAGAAGACGCTTGTCCACAGTGGACAATGCACGGTCGTGCTCGTCGGCGTCGAGCGGGCCTTCGAGCGGATGCACCACGGCGACGTCCTCCGCAGCGCGGTGACGTGGTGAAACTCTTCACCGACGCCGATTTCCCCGCCGACCCGTATCCGGGAGCGCGGCCGGGGCATTCGTTCGTCCACTTCGACGGCGCCGGGCACAGTCTCGACACCGCGCCGGAGGGCTGGCGCGAATGCCAGGCCGTGCTCGCCTACGGATCGAACGCGTGCCCGTCCAAGATCACCTGGCTGCGGGAGAACATGGGCCTGACGGGTCCGGTCGTCGTCTGCCACGCGCGCTGCACCGACCTCGCCGCGGTCTGGGCGTCCGGGCTGCGGTTCAGGGACGGGCAGCGGCCCGCGACGCTCGCCGCCGCGCCGGGGGTCGTCGAGGAGCACTCGGTCTGGTTCGCGACGCCGGACCAGCTCGCGGTCCTCGATCGCTGTGAGGGCAACGGACAGCGCTACGACCTGGTGCGGCTGACCGCGCCCGCCATCACCCTCGACGACGGCACCGTGCTCGACGACGTCGTGGCGTACGTCGGCGCCGCGGACATCCGCCTGCCGATCCTCGTGGACGGCGGGCATATCCGCGTCGCCGACCTCGAACAGCGCCGGGCCGCGGCGCTGGAAGGCATCCCCGCCGAAACGCACGGGCTGGACTGCACGCTGGTCCAGGCCTCGACCTTGGTCAGAGAAGCTTCCCGGGATTGAGGATCCCGGTCGGGTCGACGGCCTTCTTCGCCGCTCGCAGCACTTCGACACCGAGCGTCCCGATTTCCGCCGCCAGATAAGGCGCGTGGTCGACGCCGACGGCGTGGTGGTGCGAAATGGTGCCGATGCCGGTGATCGCCTCCGACGCCGCCGCCTTCGCCCGCTGCCACTGGCCGATCGGGTCGGCCTCGTCGCGTGCGGTGAGCACGGTGAAGTAGAGCGACGCGCCCGTCTCGTAGGCGTGCGAGACGTGGCACATGATGATCGCGTTGCCGAGGGTCGCGGTGAGCGCGGCGCGGACGGCGTCACGCAGGTCGCTCAGTTCCGCCCAGTACGCTGCGGTTTCCAGGGTTTCGACGCAGACACCGTTGTCCAGCAAGGCATCCCGCTGCCGAGGCCCGGAAAACCGGCCGCGGCGCCAGGATTCGCCGAGGGCAGCGCCGATGCGGACGGCACCGAACGGGGCCAGCACACCGGTGGTCTCCTGACGGCGCCGGGCGACTTCGCGTTTCGACGCGCCCTCCCAGCCGACGATCAGCAGGCAAGGCGCGTGGACTCCCCGTGCCTTGAGATACCGGCGCAACGCCTTGGTCTTCAAGCTGTCGTTGAGCGCGAGCGAAACCTCGCTCTCGTCCACATCGGACAGTCGCGTGACGTCCGCGAGCACGTGCCGCTGGGCGAGTTCCCGGACGGCGGCGGTGCCGTTCTCCCAGCCGTCCAGGACATAACCCTCATAACGGCGCACTTCCGGCACCGGACGGACACGGAGGGCGACCTCGGTGATCACGCCGAGCGCGCCTTCGCTGCCGATGGCGAGGTGCCGAAGGTCGGGTCCCGCCGCCGAAGCCGGGGCGACACCGAGCTTCCATTCGCCACGCGGTGTCGCGAGCCGGACACCCGAAACCATGTCCTCGAACCGGCCGTAACCCGACGAGGCCTGCCCGGCGGACCGGGTCGCGGCGAAGCCACCGATGGTGGCGCGTTCGTAGGACTGGGGCACGTGCCCGAGGGTGAAGCCGTGCGCGGCGAGCAGCCGATCGGCCTCCGGCCCGGTGACACCCACTTGGAGCACCGCGATCCTGGACACGGGATCGACGGAGACCAGTTCACCGAGCCTGGTGAGGTCGAGCGCGATCACCGCGCTCTTGTCCCCACGCAGCGCCGAAACCCCGCCGACCACCGACGTCCCGCCGCCGAACGGGACGACGCCGACGTCGTGCCGTGCACAGATTTCCAGTACCGACTGGACTTCGGCGGGATTCTCCGGCAGGACGACGGCGTCCGGCACCGGAAAATCACCGAAGCCCCGGCGCCGCATCAGGTCTAGATAGGACAGACCGCCCGCCCGCGCGAGCCGTTCCCCCGGCACCACCAGGACATGGCCGGCGCCGACGAGTCCTTCGAGGTCTCGTTTCGGCTGTTCGCCCAGCGCCGAATCGGGAACGGACAGCGCCGAATCGGGCGCGAACGGCGCCGCGGAGCCCAGCGGGCCGATACGCTGGACGAGCCACCGCAGGGCTTTCGCCGGAAGGTGGGCCGCGTCACCGGCTTCGGGCGTCCAGGATCGTCTTAACCGGTGGTCAATAAGCTCCGTCACGACTACAGTGTTACATATGGACGTAAAACGTCACTCACCTGCGGAAACAGGCGTTTCGGCACTGGCGGACACCCGCTCCCGCCAGGCCTCGACGCGCGTGTCCGACGACGTTCTGCTCGACGCCGCGAAGAAGTGCGTGCTCGCGGTCGGCGTGCGGCGGACCACGCTCGCCGAGATCGCGCGGACCGCGAAGGTCAGCCGGATGACCGTGTACCGCCGGTTCCCGGATGTCCGCAGTGTGCTCGCGACCCTCATGACCCGTGAGTTCGGCGGACTGCTGCAGGGCGCCGCCGAACCGGACATCGAACCGGCCAGCTTCCGCGAGAAGCTCGTGCAGAGCTCCTCGGCCGCGGTCGCCGTGCTGTCGGGCGATCCGCTGTTCCGCACGCTGCTGGACCTCGACCCCGAACTGGTGCTGCCCTACATCGTCGAGCGGCTCGGGAAGACCCAGCGCTTCGCCGAAGGCGTGATCCTGCACCTGCTGCGCTCCGGCCACGAAGACGGCTCGATCCGCAAGGGCGACCTGCCTTCGCAGGCTCGCACCCTGTTGCTGCTCATCCAGTCCTTCGCGTTCTCCTACCGTCCCGCCACGTCGGACGTGGACGAGAAGAAGCTGATGACGGAGTTCGCTCTCATGCTCGACGCGGCGTTGCGACCGTGACGCCCGGCTCGCTCAACGCACTCCGGCGCGAACGGGAACTCACGGCGCTGGCCGGCGGTGAGCGGGTCGATCTGGTGGTGGTCGGCGGCGGGGTCACCGGCGCCGGGATCGCGCTGGACGCGGCCGCGCGCGGGCTCTCGGTTGCCCTCGTCGAGGCGTACGACCTGGCGTACGGGACGTCGCGCTGGTCCAGCAAACTGGTTCACGGCGGGCTCCGCTACCTGGCCAAGGGCGATCTGGCGCTGGCGCACGAAAGCGCCGTCGAACGCGGGATACTGATGACCCGCACCGCCCCGCATCTCACCAGGGCGATCCCGCAGCTGTTCCCCCTGTACCGCAAGACCTCCCGCGGCCAGCAGGCGTTCATCATGACCGGCCTCGTCGCCGGTGACGGCCTCCGCCGCGCCGCCGGGACCCCGGCGTCGGTGCTGCCGCGGCCGAGGTCGATCCCGGCCGCGGAGGCGCTGGCGCTCGCGCCCGGCCTGACTCCGCAAGGTCTGCGCGGCGCGTTGCTGGCCTACGACGGCGCGCTGACCGACGACGCGCGTCTCGTGGTGAGCCTGGCGCGCACGGCGGCGTCACGCGGCGCGAAGATCCTGACGAAGGTCGAGGCGCTCCGGCTCGACGCGGAATCCGTACTGGCCCGGGACAGGCTCACCGGCCAGGAGATCGAGATCCGCGCCCGTCAGGTGATCAACGCGACGGGCGTCTGGGCGGGCGAACTGGCGGAATCGGTGCGGCTGCGGCCGTCCCGCGGCTCACACCTCATCCTGGCTTCGGGAGCGGCACGGATCGGCGCGACGTCGGTCAACGTGCCCGTCCCCGGCGAGAACAACCGGTTCGTCTTCCTGCTGCCGCAACCCGACGGCCGCGTGTTCGTCGGGGTCACCGACGAGCCGATCGACGGCGCCGTCCCGCGCGTGCCGTCCGTGCCGGAGTCCGATGTGGACTTCCTGCTCGAAGTGGCGTCGACGGCGTTCACCCGCCCGCTGACCCGCGCCGACGTCGCGGGCTCGTTCGCCGGGCTGCGGCCGCTGGTCGAAGGCAGTGGCGGGAGGAGCGCGGATCTCTCGCGCAAACACGCGGTGGTGACCGGCGCCGACGGCGTGCTCACCGTCGTCGGCGGCAAGCTGACGACGTACCGGAAGATGGCCGAGGACGCCGTCGATGCCGCGTTGAAGCGCTCCGGGCTCCTCGCCGGGCCGTCGACCACCTCCCGGCTCCCGCTGCTCGGCGCGACACCGCGCGACCGCCTGTCCACTGTGGACGCACCTGCCCGGCTGGTCGCGAAGTACGGCACCGAAGCACCGCGAGTCGCGGCACTCGGCGAGGTCGACCCCGAACTGGGCCTGCCCCTGTTCGACGGCACCGACATCAGCGCGGCGGAGGTCGTCTGGGCCGTGCGGCACGAGGGCGCGCTCGACGTCGAGGACGTCCTGGAGCGCCGCACCCGGCTCGGCCTGGTCACCCCGGACGCCGAGGCCGCCCGCACCCGCGTCCGGGAACTCGTCGGCAAGTCCCTCGCCGGCCTCGCCTGACCCCCTCGCAATTAGTCACCTACTTGCGGCGAAGTGTGCGCCCAGCTTGACGAGTCGTTGGGTTTTTGCAACAGTATGTTCCATGAGTCCGGTCAGACGCGGCAAAGAGCTGCCGATCTACAACCGGCTGCCCGTGCTCCGGGCGGAGCGTGGACTGAGCAGGGCCGCCCTCGCCGCGGCCGTCGAGGTCAACCCACAGACCATCGGCGCGCTCGAACGGGGCGACCACTACCCGAGCCTGGACCTGGCGTTTCGCATCTGCACGGTGTTCGACCTCCCGGTCGAGGCCGTGTTCAGCCGCGAACCGTTCACGCCACTGTCCACTCAGGTCTACCGGGAGGGGGGAACATGAGCGAGGAACGAGGCCGTCTCGCGGCGTACTGGGAGCGCCGGCTGGAACGGCTGGACGAGATCGAACGCAAGCGGGCGCTGCGACTGCCGACCTGGCGCACGCGGAAACGGCGGCGGACGTTGAGTGTGCTCGTGCTGACGGGCAACCTGATCCTGATCATCGGTGCCGCCACGTTCCGTTCTCAGCCCTCGACGTTGTTCGTCGTGTGCTGGTTCGGTGGCTGCGTCGTCGCCGGCGGCGCGTACTACCTGCTGCGAATCCTCACCGGCAAGATGAGCGGCGGGTTCTCGCTCCGGCTCGACGAACGCGAGCGGGAATGGCGCCACCGCGTGACCTTCATCAGCTATCAGATCTTGGTGGGGCTGATGATGATCGCGGTGCTCTACAGCCTGATCATCGCCGACACCGAGGACGGCGGCGTCCGCGGCGCGATGATGGCCTGCGCACTGCTGGTCACCGGCACCACGCTCGCCGGCGTCATCCTCGGCTGGACGCTGCCGGACGACGATCCGGAGGACTTCGACGAGGTGAGCCCCGCATGACCACCACCCGGACGCGATCGGACCGCCGTCGTCTCGCCGTCGCGGCCGTGATCGGCCATCTGGTCGTGATCGCCGGTGCCGCGCTGCTCCGCGAGCCCACGCTGTGGTTCGCCGTCGGCCTGATGGGGCCGGGATTGTGTCTCTGCGTGGGCACCGCGGCGGTACTGCGCAAGGCAGTCGGCAGACCCGGCTCCGGCGCGGGTGATCTCGACGAACGCGAACTGCTCTGGCGCGACAGGGCGCATTACAGTGCCTTCCAAGGGATCTGCCTCCTGATGGCGGTGGATCTCGCTTACGGGCTTTACGCGGCCGGGCAGCCGGATTCCGGTTCCTTGCTGGCCGCGATGACAGCGGCGTTGCTCGTCTTCGGAACGTCGCTGCCGGCACTTTGGCTCGCTTGGCGGCTGCCGGACGACGACCCCGATGACTTCACCGACTTCGAGGGGGTGACTCCGGCATGACCGGGGACAAGAAGCGTTACAAGGTGTCCGTCGGCGTGGTCGCCGTCGTGCTGGTGGCGAGTGGGGTCCTCGCCGGCGCGGGCCGGGCGGTCCTGGTGTACCGGGCCACCTCGGTGATGGGCAACGTCAAGCTGGACGGGCTGATCCAGCGGAACCGCACGGTTTCCGGCGTCCATCGGGGATTCACGGCGCTGGTGCGGTATTTCGAAGAGGGGAAGTGGAAATGAGCGAGGGGAAACTGGAGATCGACCGGATCTCCAAGAAGTACGGCGCGAAGGTCGCGCTGGACGAGGTGAGCTTCGAGGTCCAGCCCGGCGAGCTGTTCGGGTTCGTCGGCAGCAACGGCGCGGGCAAGACCACCACGATGCGGATCGTCCTCGGGGTGCTGTCGGCCGACTCCGGGCAGGTGCTCCTCGGCGGCGCCCCGATCACCCACGAGACCCGCACGCATATCGGGTACATGCCGGAGGAACGCGGGCTGTACCCGAAGATGAAGGTGCTGGAGCAGCTGGTCTACCTCGCCGAACTGCACGGGATGTCGGCCAACGACGCCCACCGCAGCGCCGAGAACTGGATCGCCAGGCTCGGGCTGACCGAACGGCGCAAGGACGAGGTCCAGAAGCTGAGCCTCGGCAACCAGCAGCGCGTGCAGCTCGCGGCCGCGCTGGTGCACGATCCGCGGGTGCTGGTGCTGGACGAGCCGTTCTCCGGCCTCGACCCGCTGGCCGTGGACGTGATGAGCGGCGTGCTGCGCGAGAAGGCCGCGACCGGGGTGCCGGTGGTGTTCTCCAGCCACCAGCTGGATCTGGTCGAGCGGCTGTGCGACCGGGTCGGCATCATCCGAAGTGGACGGATGGTCGCCTCCGGCACCGTCGGGGAACTGACCGCCGGCGCGGGCAACGGGCTCGTCGTCACCGCGCCCAACGCCGCGCCCGGCTGGGCTTCGGCTGTTCCCGGCGTGCGCTCGGTCGAGCAGAACGGCCCGACGGCGATCCTCGAACTCGAGGCGGGCGCCGACGACCAGGCCGTGCTCGCCGCGGCGCTGGCCACGGGCCCGGTCACCGAATTCACCAAACGCAGGCGTTCGCTGACCGACCTCTTCCGCGACGCGGTCGCGGAGAAGCCGGCGGCACAAGGAGTTTCCGCATGAACACCGTCTCTTCGTGGCGCGCGGTCTGGCTCATCGCCAAACGCGAGCTGAACACCCGGCTGCGCACCCGGTCCTTCGTGATCGGCACCGCCGTGCTGCTGGTGATGCTGATGGGTTACGTCCTGCTGCAGTCCACGCTGATCAGCAACGAGGACAAGAGCAAGGTCGGCCTGTCCGGCCAGACCGCCGGAATCGCGCAGCAGCTCCAGACGGCGGGTGCGGCGATCGGCGAGAAGATCGAGACCGTCACCGTCACCGATCCGGCGCAGGGCCGGACGCAGGTCGAGAACGGTGATCTCGACGCGTTGCTGTCCGGCAACGCCACCGAGCTCAACGTGCTCGTCAAGTCCGAATTGGACACCAAGCTGCGTTCCCTGCTGAACGGCGTGTCCCAGCAGGAAGTGCTGAACGGCATTCTTTCCGAGGCCCAGCGGTCGCCGGAAGAAGTGATGCAAACGGTCCACCAGACCCAGGTCAAGGTCGACTCGATCAAACCGCCGGACCCCGAGAAGTCGCAGCGGATGGTGATCGGGCTGATCGTGGCGGTGCTGCTGTACATGAGCATCGTGACCTACGGGACGCTGGTCGCCCAAGGGGTGGTCGAAGAGAAGTCCAGCCGGGTCGTGGAGATCCTGCTGTCCACCGTACGGCCGTGGCATCTGTTGCTGGGCAAGGTGATCGGGCTCGGCCTGGTCGGGCTGACCCAGCTGGTGATCATCGGCGGCGCCGGGTTGATCGTCGCTTCCGCGACCAACGTGCTGACGCTGTCCGGGGTCGCGACGGGCGCGCTGCTGTGGGGTGTGCTGTGGTACCTGCTCGGATTCCTGCTGTACGCCACCGTCTACGGCGCGATGGGCTCGCTGGTCTCGCGGCAGGAGGACACGCAGTCGGTCATCGGCCCGGTCAACATCGTGCTGATCCTCGGCTTCATCGTCGGGTTCAACCTGCTGACGCAGGCGCCGGACGGCACGGGGACGAAGGTCCTTTCCCTGGTGCCGCTGCTTTCCCCGGTGCTGATGCCCGCACGGATCGCGGCCGGGACCGTCGAGGTGTGGGAGATCGCGCTGTCGCTCGGCCTGACGGTGGCCGCCATCGCCCTGTTCACCTGGCTGGGCGCGCGGATCTACCAGAACAGCGTCCTGCGGGTCGGCAGCCGGATCAAGCTTTCGGAAGCCCTGCGCGGCTGACCTCAAGTCCGTGAGGGCCTCCTTCCCTACTCTCAGGGTAGGGAAGGAGGCCCTCACGGACCTTTGATGGCGCCGTAGCGCTCCAGGGCGACCTGGCGTTCGTGAGCGTGGTCCACCATGGGCGCGGGGTAGCCGGGCACGTCGGCGGGTTTGTGCACGGCTTTTCCTTGCACGGAGCGGAGTTCGGCGACGTAGCGGCGGACGTAGTCGCCGGAGGGGTCGAACTTCTCCCCCTGCGTGGTCGGATTGAAGATCCGGAAGTACGGCGCGGCGTCGGTGCCGCTGCCCGCCACCCACTGCCAGTTCAGCTGGTTCGACGCGAGGTCGCCGTCGACCAGATGCTTCATGAAATGCCGGGCGCCGAGCCACCACGGCAGATGCAGGTCCTTGACCAGGAAACTCGCCACGATCATCCGGACGCGGTTGTGCATCCAGCCCTCGGCGAGCAGCTGCCGCATCCCGGCGTCGACGATCGGGAAGCCGGTGCGTCCTTCGCACCACCGCCGGAATGCCTCGTCGTCGCTCTCGTATTCCATGGCGTCGAAGCGGGAATCGTAGTTCTTCCGCGCGGTTTCGGGGCGATGCCACAGGACGTCGGCGTGGAACTCGCGCCAGGCGAACTCACCGCGCAATGCCTTCGCGCCGGATCCCTCGTTCCCGGCGAGGTCGGCCAGCAAGGTGCGCGGGTGGACGCAACCCCAGCGCAGATACGGTGAAAGCCTTGTCGTACCGGGACGATCCGGCCGGTCGCGATCCTCGTCGTAGGTCTCGACGCCGTCGTCCAGGAATTCGTGCCAGCGCTCCAGCGCCGCCTTCTCGCCGGGCTCCGGCAGCTCCATCCCGTTGAGCGAAGGGGATTTCGGGAACTTGACCGAACGCGGCGGCTCCACCCAGTCCACTATGGACCTTCCGGTGTCGGCGGGCCGCGGCCAGCCGTGGCGCACCCACGCACGGTAGAACGGGGTGAACACGCGATAGGGGTCGCCGTCGGGCTTGACGACGCGGCCGGGGGTGATCGCGTACGAGGAACCCGTCTCGACCCAGGCGATGTCGTGCTCCGCCAACGCCTTTTTGACCTCGTCGTCGCGACGGCGGCCGTACGGTCCGGTGTCCGCGCTGACGTGCACCGTCGCGGCGCCGATCTCGCGCGCGGCCTTGACGACCTCCACGGCAGGGTCGCCCTTGACGAGCATCAGCCGTCCGCCGAGCTGATCGTCCAGCGCCTTCAGGCAGCCGTGCAGGAACGCGACACGCGGGGCACCGGACGGTTCGAGGAGCGCGTCGTCGAGGACGTACAGCGCGAGGACATGTTTGCTGTGCTTCGAGGCCTCCAGCAGGGCGGCGTGGTCGCCGAGGCGGAGGTCGCGGCGGAACCACAGCACTACCGGGGCTTCTCTGGTCACTCCGGAAACCCTAAGCGCGCTCCTCCGACCCTGCACGCCCGGATGCAATGAAAGGTCCTTTCCTTGCGAATTTTGCAAGGAAAGGACCTTTCATGGCGCTTGACGGAGGGGGATCAGCGCTCCGCGATGGGCGCGTAGTCCCGCGACGCGTAGCCGGTGTAGATCTGCCGCGGGCGGCCGATCTTGGTGGCCGGGTCCTGGATCATCTCGCGCCAGTGCGCGATCCAGCCCGGCAGGCGGCCGAGCGCGAACAGCACGGTGAAGTACTTCGTCGGGAAGCCGAGCGCCCGGTAGATCAGGCCGGTGTAGAAGTCGACGTTCGGGTACAGCTTCCGCTCGATGAAGTAGTCGTCCGAGAGCGCGGTCTCTTCCAGCTTCTTCGCGATGTCGAGCAGCTGGTCGCCGCCCTTGAGCTTGGAAAGGATCTCGTCCGCGGTGTTCTTGATGATCTTCGCGCGCGGGTCGTAGTTCTTGTAGACCCGGTGCCCGAAGCCCATCAGGCGGACACCCTTTTCCTTGTTCTTCACGCGGGTGACGAAGTTCGCGACGTCGCCGCCCTCGGCCTGGATGCCCTCGAGCATGTCCAGCACCGCGCTGTTGGCGCCACCGTGCAGCGGGCCGAAGAGCGCGTTGATACCGGCCGAGATCGAGGCGAACAGGTTCGCCTCGGAGGAGCCGACGAGGCGCACGGTAGAGGTCGAGCAGTTCTGCTCGTGGTCGGCGTGCAGGATGAACAGCAGGTCGAGCGCCTTGGCGACGTCCGGGTCGACCTCGTAGGGCTCGGCGGGGAAGCCGAAGGTCATCCGCAGGAAGTTCTCGACCAGGCCGAGCGAGTTGTCCGGGTACAGCAGCGGCTGGCCGACGGACTTCTTGTACGCGTACGCGGCCAGGGTCGGGACCTTGGCCAGCAGCCGGATGGTGGACAGCTCCACGTTCGGTTCGTCGAACGGGTTGAGCGAGTCCTGGTAGAAGGTCGACAGCGCGGATACGGCGCTGGAGAGCACCGGCATCGGGTGCGCGTCGCGCGGGAAGCCACTGAAGAAGGCCTTGAGGTCTTCGTGCAGCAGGGTGTGGCGCTGGATCTTCTCGGTGAACTCGGACAGCTGCGTCTGGGTGGGCAGCTCGCCGTAGATGAGCAGGTACGAGACCTCGATGAAGGTCGACTTCTCGGCCAGCTGCTCGATCGGGTACCCGCGGTAGCGCAGGATGCCGGCGTCACCGTCGATGTAGGTGATGGCCGACGACGCGGCACCGGTGTTCACGAAGCCCGGGTCGTGCGTGATGTACCCGGTCGTCGCCAGCAGCTTCCCCAGCTCGATCCCAGGCGCGCCCTCGACCGGGTGGATCACCTTGAACTCGTGCTCACCATTGGGCAGGCGCAGCGTCGCGGTCTCGCCCGTCGTCGCGTCGGACATGTAAGTCCCTCTCACGTTCAGCACGGGCCGGCGGCGCCTGTAGGTCCCACAGGTACGCCCTCTTTCTCGCGCGTGACCCATGGCCTCGCTGCACACCGCCCCGCTGGGGTATGAATTCCCCTCCACGCTAGTCGAGAATGGGGTCAACGCGCAGCGGGTGAGTTGCTCACAACAGCCCCTTTGGGACCAGGTTCACACGGCGGATGCCATATCCCCGGCCGTCGGCGGTTCCGCCCCGCTCCGCGAGACGGTGATCGACGCCGCTTTCGCCGCGAATTCGAGCGCCGCACGCCAGCCGCCGGCGTCGAGTGTGGACACGTCACGCACCCCGTTCGAGTACAGCCACGCCAGCAGGGCGCCCTGCACGGTGTCACCGGCGCCGATCGTGTCGACGACGTCGACCCGGCGTGACGGGACCTGCGCGATTTCGCCCGCTCGTGTGATGACGGACAGCCCCTGCGCGCCGCGGGTGAGCACGACGGCATCGACTCCGCAAGAGGTCCAGACCTTTGCCGCGTCGACCGGATCAGCGCCTTCGGCAAGCCATTCCGTGTCGTCGTCGGAGATCTTGAGCAGCCGGATATGCGGCAGCCAGGACTGGAACCTCGCCCGGTACGCCGCCGGATCGGTGATCAGCGCCGCACGGATGTTCGGATCGAGGACGGTCAGCACACCGCGGTCGGATTCGCGGCGCAACACGGTTTCGTAGGTGCTCGCCCCCGGCTCCAGGACCATGCCGAGGGTGCCGAGCGAGAGCGCCGTCACATTCTCCGGCAGCGGGCCGGGGTCGCCGACGAGCCTGTCCGCGGTGCCCTCGGTGTAGAAGGTGTACCGCGCCGAACCCTTCTCGTCGAGCGCGACCACGGCGAGCGTCGTCGGCTCGTTTCCCCGTTGCAGCAAGGTGGTGTCGACACCGGAGGCGTGCAGCCGGTCCACCAGCGCGACACCGAACCGGTCGTTCGAGACCCGCGAGAAGAACCCCGTCGGGACGCCGAGCCGCCCGGCGGCGAGCGCGACGTTGTAGGGACCACCACCCATCCGGGGCAGCAGCGCGCGCAACCCACCGTCCACAGTGGAATCCAACGGTGCACCGGGAACGAGGTCGACCAGCGCCTCTCCACCTACGACGATCACGGGCGCGATGCTAGCCGAGGCGGCGGCAAGACCACCAGAATTGTCAGTTCAGGACATTTTTTGTCGCGATCCCGCCAAGGAGAAGTTCCGAAAGCGCGGTGAACGCCTCGGCGTCGGTCACCCCGGCGCGCTGGCCGATGACGCCGGTCTGGATTCCCTCGATGATCAGCCCCGCCATTTCCGCGATCAACCGCGCGTGCACCTCGCGGAAAACTCCGTCGGTGACGCCGCGGTCGATGAACGACCGGATCCGCTGGGCCGCGGCGCGGCTGTTGAGCTGATACGCGTCCCGCGCCGGCGCGAATTCGGCGATATCGGTCATGAAAGCGGCCGAAGCGCGATTCAGGTACTCGGAGATCCCGGCGAGGTACTCCCCGAGGATCTTGCGGGCGTCGTCGATCCCGTCGATCCGCTCTTCCAGCAGCTCGGCGGCGCCCTTGAAAAAGTGGGTGACGACCTTGACCGCGAGCTGCTCCTTGCTGGGCGCGAGCGCGTAGAGGGTCGACTTCGAGCAGCGGAGCCTTGCGGCGAGATCGTCCAGCGTGAACTGGGAGAACCCCTCGGCGAGGAAGAGCTCTTCAAGCTCCGAGAGCAGTGCTCTCTGGCGCGCGGTGGGCTGGCGGCGCGGGGTCATCGGATCACTATCCCTTACCCGGATCGTGGGTCCCCAGACAGTTCATACTGTACTCTCAACGAGCCCACAGTACTGTTTTGAGTACAGTTCAGCTCGGAGGAGCCATGCCGGCGGACCGTCTTCTGCCCAGCACCGAGGCCCAGGACCTGCTCGACCTGGCCAAGGAGATCGCGCGCGAGGAGCTCGCCCCGATCGCGAGCAAGTACGAAGAGACCGCGCACTTCCCGCGCGAGCAGTTCCGGCTGCTCGGACAGGCCGGGCTGCTCGGGCTGCCGTACGCGGAGCGATGGGGCGGCGGGGACCTGCCGTACGAGGTCTACCTGCAGGTTCTCGAGGAGATCGCGACCGCGTGGATGTCGGTCGGCGTCGGGCTGTCCGTGCACACGATGTCCTGCTTCGCACTCGCGCACAACGGCACCGACGAGCAGCGCGACCGCTGGCTGCCCGCGATGCTGGAAGGCGGCCTGCTGGGCGCGTACGCGCTTTCGGAGACCCACGCCGGCTCCGACGCGGCCGCCCTCTCGACCCGCGCGCGGCTCGACGGCGACCAGTACGTCGTGAACGGCACGAAGGCGTGGATCACCCACGCGGGTGAGGCCGACTTCTACACGACCATGGTGCGCACGAGCGACGACGGCGGGCAGGGCATCACCTGCCTGCTCGTCGACGCGGCGACGCCGGGCCTCTCGGCCGCGCCGCCGGAGCGGAAAATGGGCCTCACCGGCTCGACCACCGCGCAGCTGATGTTCGACGACGCCGCCGTCGACGCCGACCGCCGGATCGGCGAAGAGGGCCAGGGCCTGAAAATCGCGCTGTCGTCGCTCAGCTCCGGACGGCTGGGCATCGCCGCTTGCGCCGTCGGGCTCGCGCAGGCCGCGCTGGACGAGGCCCTCGAATACGCGAAGGGGCGCACGCAGTTCGGGCGGCCGATCATCGAGTTCCAGGGCCTGGAGTTCCTGCTGGCCGACATGGCCGCGACCGTCGAGACCTCCCGCGCCATGTACCTCGACGCCGCCCGCCGCCGCGACCGCGGGCTGCCGTTCCAGCGGCAGGCCTCCATCGCGAAGCTCGTCGCGACCGACGGCGCGATGAAGGTGACCACCGACGCCGTCCAAGTCCTCGGTGGAGCCGGATACACGAAGGACTTCCCGGTGGAGCGGTACATGCGAGAGGCGAAGGTGCCGCAGATCTTCGAGGGCACGAACCAGATCCAGCGCATGGTGATCGCGCGGGAACTCCGGAAGGCCTGACTCTCCGCGCTGATACGAACACCAGTGGTCACGTGGTGATCGTGAGACATGCGGAGAGGTCGGCCTTCTGAATCGCCTGCTGTCGATCGCGGAGTACGCGGCGCTCGGTGAGCCCGATTCCGGATTCACCGAGCTCGTGGAAGGCCGGCTGCCCGATCACCTCGAGTTCATCCAGGACATCGACGTGGACCTAGGGCTGGTGCCGCCCGGCGAGCCGGGTTTCGCCAGGCGACCGGATCTGATCATCGCCCTCTGTGCGGCAGGCGAACTCGGCTACCAGGACGCTCCGGCCATGCCCGGCGAATTCGCCGCCGCCGAGCCGTTTCCGGTGAAACTGGAGCCCGATCGGCTTCTGGCGTAGCCATTCAGTGCCCTGTCGGGCCGAACTGCTGCGGCGGTTGCTGCGGTTGCTGCTGCGGCCAGCCGCCCTGCGGCGGGTACGGCTGCTGATACGGCTGAACGGCCTGCGCCGGCGGGCCGGGCTGCTGCTGCGGGTACTGCTGAACCGCCTGGTTCGCGTACGGCCGCGGGTTTCCTTGCTGCGGCGGAAATCCCGGCTGCGCCTGTCCTTGCCACTGAGGCTGCGTCTGTCCTTGCCATTGGGGCTGAGGCTGCGGCTGCCCACCTTGCGGCGCCGCCACACCGGCCCGCGACGCGCGACGCTTCTTGCGGATCAGCATCGTCGCGCCCAGCCCGGTCAGCCCGACCCCGACTCCGCCCACCCACAGACCATGGTTCTTGAAGGCCCTCTCACGGACCTCCGCACCGTGCTTCATCTGGTCGTAGGTCTCCGTACGGACGGTGCGGCCACCCTTGGTGGTCTCGCAGACGTCGCCGTACGACATGAGCCTGCCGTCGCATTTGACGGCGCTCGAGTCTTCGGTCGCCCACAGCAGGCAGACACCCAAGAAGCCGAACCCGATTACCAGGACAAGAACCCAGCGCTTCATGTGTTACACACCCTCCCCAGTGTGTCACACATGAGAGCACAGATGGGCCGCCCTGGCAAGACCGAAGTCAGCCTTCGCGGTACCGGCGTTCCTCGGTGACGCCGACCCCGGCGTCGGAGTCGAAGTGGTAGACCTCGCGCCCGCGCACGAACACCCGCATGGCGCGGTTCATCACGTCGAGCGGGTCACCCGACCAGAGGACCACGTCGGCGTCGAGGCCGGGCTTCAGCGCGCCGACCTGGTCGTCGAGGTCCAGCATCGCGGCCGGGTTGACGGTCAGCGCCTTCAGCGCGGTCTCCGGGTCGAGGCCGTCCTTCACCGACAGCGCCGCTTGGTACACCAGGAAGTTGATCGGCACGACCGGGTGGTCCGTGGTGATCGCGATCCGCACGCCCGCCCTGGCGAGGATGCCGGGCGCGCGCAGGGTGCGGTTGCGCAGCTCCACTTTGGACTTGGTGGTGAACAGCGGGCCGAGGATCACCGGCACGTCCCGCTCGGCGAGCAGGTCCGCGATCAGGTGGCCTTCGGTGCCGTGGTTGATCACCAGCTTGTAGCCGAACTCGTCCGCCAGCCGGATCGCGGTGACCATGTCGTCGGCGCGGTGGACGTGCTGGTCCCAGTAAAGCTCGCCGTCGAGGACCTTGGCCAGCGTCTCCTTGGTCAGGTCGACGTCGAACGGCTTGCCCTCGCCGGCGGCGTGGTCGCGCTGGGCGGCGTAGTTGCGCGCGGCGGTGAACGCGTCGCGGATGGTCGACGCGACGCCGAGCCTGGTCGACGGCGTCTGCTTTTTGTCGCCGTAGACGCGCTTCGGGTTCTCGCCGAGCGCGCTCTTCACGCTGACACCCTCGGCGAAGATCATGTCCAGCACGGTCCGGCCCCAGGTCTTGACGCCGATCGTCTGCCCGCCGATGGGGTTCCCCGAACCGGGCTTGATGACGACGCTGGTGACGCCGCCCGCGAGCGCGTCGTCGAAGCCGGGCTCGTAGGGGTCGATCCCGTCGATCGCCCGGAACCGCGCGCCATTGGGGTCGGTCATCTCGTTGGTGTCGTTGCCCGACCAGCCTTCGCCGTCCTCGTGGACGCCGAGGTGGGCGTGCGCGTCGATGAACCCGGGCAGCACCCAGCTGCCCGCGGCGTCGATCAGTTCGGCGTCGTCGGGGACGTCGACGTCGGCGTCGGCGCCGACCGCGACGATCTTCCCGTTCTCGATGAGGACCGTGCCGCCGTCGATCGGATCACCGTCGACCGGGACGACGTAACCACCGACGATGGCCTTGACCTGTGCTTTGTTCGACATACTTTGACACGCTAACGAACTGGGCCGCCGGTCCGCACGCGGGGCTTTTCGAAGTGGACCAGCTCGTAGTGCTTCTCGGGCGTCCGGTGCGTTTCGACGTAGCCGAGCTTCCGGTACATCCGCAGCGGACCGGCGCTCCGCTCGCCGGTGAACAGGCGGAACACGGTCACCGAAGGCGGCGCGGCCGCTTCGGCGCCGAGCAGCAACGAGCTGCCGAGCCCGTGTCCCTGCCTGTCCGGGGCCACGATGAGCCTGCCGACGAGACCGGCCTCGCCGTCCACGACGATCCGGACACTCGCCACCAATCGCCCGGATTCCCTGACGCCCCAGGCGAAGCACGCGGCATCGCCCAGTGCCTCCTTGGCCTGCTCGAACGTCTCGAGCAGCGGCGGGAGGTCGAGATTCTCGTGTTCCCTGGCCTCCGGGACGTACGCAGCGCGTTGCAGCGTGAGCACTTCGCCCGCGTCCGCGGGGCCCAGGCGGAGAAACGACATCTCAGCGCACCCTGATTCCCCAGCTCCCGGTCCACGAGGACGCGGGCTCCAGGTCGATCAGGTCGGTGCCGGTGTTGAGCGCGTCGGCGGGGCAGGTCATCGGCTCGATCGCCACCGCCCGGCCGCGGCCGACCAGATCGTCCGGCGTGAACACCTGTGCCCAGCGGAAGTCCGGCCCGGCCCAGACCAGCAGCTCCCGCTCCCCGTGCGAGAGGACGTGGTGGTGGTTGCCGTCCTCGGCCACGCTCAGCCCGCCGAACGCCGTGTCCAGGTCGACGCCTTCGAGCACCTTGCCGGACCGGAAGTCGTACTCGGTCCCCTCGACGTCCTGTTCGTCGGCGTACGGCATCTGCTCGTCGCCGACGTACGGCCGGACCCGGCTCGCGGGCAGCGTCAGGGTCAGCTCGTCGGTGGGCACGTCGCCGATGCGGAAGTACGGGTGCGTGCCGAGCCCGACGCCGATCGGGCTCTCGCCCTCGTTGCGGATCTCGTGCGTCACGACCAGTTCGCGCGGCGAGATCTCGTAGGTGATCGTCGCGCGCAGCGGCACCGGCCAGCCTTCCCGCGCCGGGACGTCGATGGCCAGGGTGATCGACGACTCCGCGTGTTCGAGGAGCTCCCACTCCTCGTGCCGGGTCAGGCCATGGATCGCGTTGCCGCGTGCCTCCTCGGTGATCGCGAGCTGCTGCTTCTCCCCCTGGTGCACCCACTGGCCGCCCTTGGTGCGGTTCGGCCAGGGCAGCAGCACCTGCCCGGCACCCTTCGGCGGCTTCTCGTCCTCGGCGAACGCCTCGACGTACGGCACGCCGCCGACCTCGAACGCGCGCAACCCGGCACCGATCTCGGTGACGACGGCGCGCGCGTTGCCGCGGGTGATCTCGAACTGCTCTCCGGTGGGATTGGCCATGCTGACGAGGTTACCGGCGGCCTTGTCCGAAGTAGTGTGGGAGCGCCACGCCCGGACGAAGGAGACCGCCGCGATGACCGTTCCCGGCTACCCCAGCACCGTCGGCCGCGTCCTGGAGCGGAGCGCGCGGCGCGTCCCGGGCCGGGTCGCGCTCACGTTCGCCGATCGCGTGTGGACCTACGCGGAGCTCGACCGCGCGGCGGGCAGGGTCGCGGCGAAGCTGCTCGGCCGCGGGCTCGTCCACGGCGACCGTGTCGCGGCCTTCGGCAAGAACTCCGACGCGTACCTGTTGCTGTACCTCGGTTGCGCGCGGGCCGGGTTGGTGCACGTGCCGGTGAACTTCAACGCGCGCGGCGAAGAACTCGAGTACCTGCTCACGCAGTCCGAGCCCGCCGTCGCCTTCGTCGACCCCACGCTGACCGAACACGTCAGCGTCGAGCATGTGTCCACACTGGACGTACTGGAATGGGCACTGGACGAAACCGTTGTTCCGCACGAGGAATCCGGGGTCACGGATGATGATCTCGTCCAGCTGCTCTACACGTCCGGGACGACCTCACGGCCGAAGGGCGCGATGCTCACCCACCGCGCGCTGGTGCACGAGTACTCGTCCTGCATCGCCGCGCTCGACCTGAGCGACCGCGACGTGCCGCTGCACGCGCTGCCGCTGTACCACTCGGCGCAGATGCACGTCTTCCTGATGCCCGGCCTGGCCGTCGGCGCGACGAACCACCTCGTCGAGTCACCCGACCTCGGCGACATCCTCACGCGGATCCCGCGCCAGGGCGTCACTTCGCTGTTCTTCCCGCCGACCGTCTGGGTGGGACTCGCGAATCACCCCGGTCTGGCGGACGCGGATCTGAGCGGTCTCACCAAGGCCTACTACGGCGCGTCGATCATGCCCGTCCCGGTGCTGAACGCGCTGCGCTCACGGCTGCCGGAAGTCGGTTTCTACAACTGCTTCGGCCAGTCGGAGATCGGTCCACTCGCGACGGTGCTGCGTCCCGAAGAGCACGACGCGCGGCCGGATTCCGTCGGCCGCCCGGTGCTCTTCGTCGAGACGCGCGTGGTGGACGCCGAGATGAACGACGTCCCGCCGGGCGAACTCGGCGAGGTCGTGTACCGCTCTCCCCAGCTGTGCACCGGTTACTGGGGCAAACCCGAGGAGTCGGTGGAGGCTTTCGCGGGCGGCTGGTTCCATTCCGGTGATCTGGTGCGCCAGGACGAGGAGGGCTACCTGTTCGTCGTCGACCGGATCAAGGACGTCGTCAACACCGGCGGTGTCCTCGTCGCGTCACGCGAGGTGGAGGACGTGCTGTACGCGCATCCCGCCGTCGCCGAGGTCGCCGTCGTCGGCCTGCCGCACGAACGCTGGATCGAGGCGATCGCCGCGGTGGTCGTCGCGAAGGAGCCCGTCGAAGAAGCGGAACTGATCGAATTCGCCAAGAAGTCGCTGGCGGCGCACAAGGTGCCGAAGTCGGTGCACTTCGTCGGCGAGTTGCCGAAGAACGCGTCCGGGAAGCTGCTCAAACGCGAGTTGCGGCAACAGTTCGGCGGCTCGGCGTCAGCGATCGGCGTCTAGCGCACACGCGAGTTACGCCTCCGATCACGTGAGTTACGCCGCCGATCACGCGAGACCCGTGTCTGATCACGCGAGTGCGTCCCTGCGTGCTTACTAGACCGGTCGTCATAGTTTGAGCTACAGTCGGCCGCATGGTCCGCCGCACCGACACCAGGCAGCGCATGCTCGACTCCGCCGCCGAGCTCTTCCACCAGCAGGGTTACCACGCCACCGGGCTCAACCAGCTCGTCACCGCCGTCGGCGCGCCCAAGGGATCGCTCTACTTCCACTTCCCCGGCGGCAAGGAGCAGCTGGCCGCGGAGGCCATCCGCCAGTCCGCGGATCGCCTCTGCGATCAGTTGCGCACGATCGCCGCGAACGCGCCCGACATCGTCACCGGGATCGAGACCATCATCGACGCGCTGGCGACCTCACTGGAGGAGTCGGATTTCCAGCGCGGTTGTCCACTCGCGACGGTCGCGCTCGACGCGTCGGGTGACAGCGAAGTGATCCGCCAGGCCTGCGCCGACGGCTACAACTCCTGGCACACCGTCATCGCCGACGCGCTGGACACCGACAAGGCGGACCAGCTGGCGACCGTCGTCCTCGCCGCCATCGAGGGCGGTTTGCTGCTGGCCAAGACCCTGCACGACACCGCGCCGCTGCGCGCGATCGCCCCTCATCTGGCCACCACACTCGAACGGGAGTTGTCCTGATGCGCGTCCACCACCTCAACTGCGGGACCCTGCGGCCGATCGGCGGCAAACTCGTCGACGGCAGGCCGGGGCTGTTCCGCCGCGCCGAACTGGTCTGCCACTGCCTTCTGCTGGAGACCGACACGGGGCTCGTCCTCGTCGAAACCGGCGTCGGCACACCGACCGTCGGCAGGCCGGCCGAATGGCTCGGCGCCGGTTTCGTCCGGCTCGTCCACCCCGACAGCGACGACGACCTGAGCGCCACCACCCAGATCCGCAAGCTCGGCTTCGACCCGGCCGACGTGCGCGACGTCGTGCTCACCCACCTCGATCTCGACCACGCGGGCGGGCTCGTCGACTTCCCCCAGGCGCGGGTCCACGTCCACGCGCGCGAACTCCAGGCACTGGAGAAGCCGATCGACCGCAAGGAAGCGAGCCGCTACCGGAAGGTCCAGTTCAGCCACGGTCCGAAGTGGAAGTCGTACCGCGCCGACGGCGAGCCGTGGTTCGGGTTCGACGCCGTCCGCGAGCTCGAAGGGGTCCCGGACGTCCTGATCATCCCCCTCGCCGGGCACACCCGCGGGCACGCCGGCGTCGCGGTCGACACCGGTGACGGCTGGCTCCTCAACGCCGGTGACGCCGTCTTCCACGGCGGCGAACTGGAGCGAAACCCTCACATCCCCTTCGCACTCGGCTTCTTCGAGTCGTACATGCAGACGGAGAAGACGGCACGACTGGACAACCAGCGCCGGCTGCGCGAACTTGTCAGTGACAACGGTGCCGAAGTGACGGTCTTCGCCGCGCACGACGTCACCGCATTCGAACGGCTCAGCCAGAGGAGCAGGTTATGAAGGTGCACCACCTGAACTGCGGCACGATGCGCGCACCGGGAGGCAAGCTGCTCGACGGCCAGCCCGGTCTGCTTCGCCGCTCGGAGCTGGTGGCGCACTGCCTGCTCATCGAGACCGGCGACGGTCTCGTGCTGGTGGACACCGGTTTCGGCCGCAAGGGGGTCGCGAATCCGGGCGCGTGGCTCGGCACGCCGTTCACGATGATGGTCGGCGCGAAGCCGGTCGAGACGGAGACGGCGGCCCACCACGTCGAGGCGCTCGGGCACAAGCTGGAGGACGTGCGGCACATCATCTGCACCCACCTCGACGTCGACCACGCGGGCGGGCTCGCGGACTTCCCGAACGCCGTCGTGCACGTCCGCACCGCGGAGCACGACGCGGCGACGTCACCGTCCAACCCGAGCGAGAAGTTCCGCTTCCGCGCCAACCAGTTCGCCCACCGTCCTTTGTGGAGCCATTACGACGAGGCCGGGGACGAGTGGTTCGGCTTCCAGGCCGTCCGTGAACTCAAGGGCCTGCCGCCGGAGATCCTGCTGGTGCCGCTCGCGGGCCACACCAAGGGTCACACCGGGGTGGCGGTCGACACCGGCGACGGCTGGCTGCTGCACGCGGGCGACGCGTACTTCTTCCACGGTCAAATGGATCCGGTGAAGCCGCACTGCCCGCCGGGGATGACCGCGTTCCAGAACATGGTGCAGACCCTGCGCAAACCGCGGCTGGAGAACGTCGAGCGGCTGCGGGAGCTGAGCCGAGAACACGCCGACGAGGTCACCGTGTTCTCGGCCCACAGCCCGATCGAGTACCAGTCGCTCAGCCGGGGTCGTGAGTGATCAGCCGACCGGCGGCTCGACGGGCTGCCGGTCCTCTTCGCTGTGGGTGGCCCGCATGACGAGCCAGTTGATCCCCCACAGCACGATGCCGACGCCGAGCAGGATCGCGGCGACCTTGTAGTCGCGCGCGGGCCGCCCGGACAGCGGGGTCACCAGGTAGAGGCAGAAGATCGCGGCCAGCACCGGGATGATGGTCGGCGCGCGGAAGTGCTTGTGCGCCGCCTTCTCCTTCCGCAGCACCAGTACCGCGACATTGACGATGGCGAACACCGCCAGCAGCAGCAACGCCGTCGTCCCGCCGAGCACACTGATGTCCACAAAGGACACCAGGGCGATCGCGATCAGGCTGGTGAACACGATCGCCACCCACGGGCTGCGGCGGAACGGGTGCACGGTGCCCAGCTGCTTCGGGATGATCCGCTGGTTCGCCATGCCGTAGAGCAAACGGCTGGCCATCAGCATGTTGATCAGCGCCGAGTTGATGACCGCGAAGAGACCGATCGCGGAGAAGACCTCACGCGGGAACCCGGGGGCCCCGACGTCGAGCACCTTCAGCAGCGCGCTGCTCTTGGCGGCTTCCAGGTCGTCGGCGGGCACCAGCAGCGAAGAGGTCACGGAGACCAGGATGTAGATGGTCGCGGCGATGACCATGCCCCACAGCATCGCCTTCGGGAAGATCCGGATCGGGTCCTTGCACTCCTCGGCCATGTTCACCGAGTCCTCGAAGCCGACCATCGCGAAGAACGCCAGCGACGTCGCCGAGGTGATCGCCACCAGCATCGTCTGGTTCTCGGTGTCGAACTCGACCAGCCGCGACGCGTCCCCGTTGCCGTTCAGCACCGCCCACACGCCGACCCCGATGATGATCAGCAGACCGCCGATCTCGATGCAGGTCAGCACCACGTTGGTCTTCACCGATTCGGAGACGCCGCGGAAGTTGATCAGCGCGAGCCCGATCACGAACAGGATCGCCACCAGCGGCATCGGCGCGGTGATGAACTCGGCGAGATAGGTGTCCCCGAAGGCCTTCGCCGCCGACGAAGCCGACGTGATGCCCGAGCACATCACCGCGAACGCCACCATGAAGGTGAGGAAGCGGAGCTTGAACGCCTTGTGCGTGTAGAGCGCCGCACCCGCCGCCTGCGGGTACTTGCCGACCAGTTCCAGGTAGCTGAACGCGGTCATGATCGCGACCACGAACGCGATCAGGAACGGCAGCCACAGCGCGCCGCCCACGCGGCCGGCGACCTGTCCGGTGAGCGCGTAGACGCCCGTCCCGATGATGTCCCCCACCACGAAGAACAGCAGGAGCTTGGAACCCATGACCCGTTTGAGGCTCGGCTGACCGGCTGGCCCGGTCTGTTCTGTTGTCGTCGTGTCCGCCATGCGGCAAGAGTGTGCCGTATCACGTCTGGTGCCGACAGTCCGGTTTGGTCAGTTCTTCGTCACGGGTTGACGAAGCACGCCTTTGGGTAATTCGCTCAGTTGGCGTCGACCGCGGTCTTCACGAGCGGGGTCATCATTTCCTGCGTCATCTTCGCCGGGCCGGTGTAGTTGACCAGCACGGGCACGTCGCCCACGAGCTCGGCTACCGCGAGCGTCGCGGTCTTGTTCTCGTCGACGTAGTAGAGACCGCCCTCGCCGACACCGGCGACGTCCTTCGACCCCGCCTTCGCCTTCTTCAGCGCGGCGACCATCTCGGCGGGCTTGAGCTTCTTGCCCTCGAAGCGGGTCACCGCGAGCGCGCCGATCTGCTTGCCCGCCGCCGAGTAGACGCAGCTCTTGGCCTTGCCACCATTGGCGGCGTTGTCCTGCACCGGGCCCGGCGCCGACGTCACGCCCTGAAGGGAGACCGCCTTGCCGACCGCCTCGGCGGGCAGCAGCGCGCACGGCTCCTTCGAACCGTTGCCGCCGGTGGGCGCGGCCGAAGAGCTCGGCGCGGCGGAGGGAGCGGGAGCCTGGCTCGACGGCTTGGCCGCGTTGTCCGACTGCGTGTCCCCGGAAGAACAGGCGGAAAGGGTCGCGATGACAGCGGCGAACAGGATGATCGCCCGTGAAATACGCATGGCCCGACGATAGACCGAATGGCTCAGTCCGCCGGGGCCCGGTACCGCCAGAACGACGGGATCAGCAGCGCCGCGGCGATGACCAGCACGATGACCAGCACCCCGCCGCCGGAGGCCGCGGCGGCGGTGCCGACTCCGGCGGCCGCCCAGCCGTGGGTGAGGTCGGCGATCCGCGGGCCGCCCGCGACGACGACGGTGAACACGCCCTGCAGCCGTCCGCGCATCTCGTCGGTGGTGGCGAGCTGCAGGATCGACATCCGGTAGATCGCGCTGACCATGTCGGCCGCGCCGGCGAGCGCCATGAAGAAGACCGCGAGCCACAGCGACTGCGCGAGACCGAAGCCGACGATGGCGGCACCCCAGACGCAGACGGAGATGATCACGCCGACGCCTTGTTTGCGGATCCTGGTCAGCCAGCCGGAGAAGAGACCGATCAGCATCGCGCCCGCCGGGAGCGCGGCGTACAGCCAGCCCAGCGCCGGGCCACCGCCGGGCGGATCGCCGAAGGTGCGCTCCGCCATCTCCGGGATCAGCGCGCGCGGCATGCCCGCGACCATCGCGATGATGTCGACGAGGAACGAGGCCAGCAGGATCTTCTGCTTCGCCAGGTACTTGAAGCCGTCGATGATGTCGCGGATCCCGGCCCGGCGAGCGATCTCGCCGAGCGGCGGGATCGGGGGCAGCTTCCAGACCGCGATGAGGGTCAGGGTCAGTGCGACGACG
Source organism: Amycolatopsis sp. lyj-108 (assembly GCF_046549005.1). NCBI lineage: Bacteria > Bacillati > Actinomycetota > Actinomycetes > Pseudonocardiales > Pseudonocardiaceae > Amycolatopsis > Amycolatopsis sp. lyj-108. The sequence continues at coordinate 228,040 of NZ_JAJPWQ010000008.1, forward strand.
TCGATCAGGTAGAGCGTCGAAAGGCCGAGGATCGGGATCAGCGAACCGGCGAGCAGCGGGCCGAAGACCGCGCCGAAGGTGGCCATCGTGCTGCTCAGCGCGGTCGCGGGCGCGATCAGGTTGTCCGGCACCAGCCGGGCGACGACGGCGCCGCGGGTCGGCATGTTGATCGCGAAGAACGCCTGGTTGACCGCGAGCAGGGCCAGGACGAGCCAGACGGAGCCGAGGTTCAGGAACGCCTGGAGCCACAGGACCGCCGACGTGACAGTGACGCCGACGTTGGTGACGAGCAGGAGTTTGCGGCGGTCGACGGCGTCCGCGATGGCGCCGCCCCAGAGACCGAAGACGAGCAGCGGGACCAGGGCGACCAGGCCGGTCAGGCCGACGTACGCCGACGAGCCGGTGAGGTCGAAGACCTGTTTGGGGACCGCGACGGCGGTGAGCTGGCTGCCGACGGCGGTGACCGCGGTGGACAGCCAGAGGCGGCGGAACGCGGGGATCTTGAGCGGCCTGGTGTCGACGACGATCGAGCCGAAGAGCTTGCGGACACCTTTGCGCTGGTCAACCCCCACGTCGTCACTCACAACCCGACAGCTTAGCCGCGCTAACTAACCATCCGCGCGCGATTTACCTCACCCACCCCACGCACGCACGAAGGCCAGGCCGCCGCCACGGGAAGGTCGCGAAAGCCACTTTCGCGACGCCTAGCGTCCCGAAAGTGGCTTTCGCGACACCCCGACACCCGACTCTGGTGCCCCCACGCGTCTCCCGGGAGCGCGCCAGCGCGACAGGGAGACTTCACCGTCGAGCGCCCTCTTTTGGGCCGAAGGCCCCCGGAAACGCGATGAAGGGGCACCCTCCGCTCGCAACGTGAGTTGCAAGCGACCCGGGTGCCCCTTCGGCGCGTTTGCGGAAGCGCTCGACAGAAATTACGGCGCTACGCGTTCAACCTGCCAGCCGTCGTCAGTGCGGACGTAGCGGAGCCTGTCGTGCATGCGGTCTTCGCGGCCTTGCCAGAACTCGACGACGTCGGGCCGGATACGCCAGCCACCCCAGTGCGGCGGGAACGGGATGTTCTCGACGTCGGCGAAGCGGCGCTCGATGCCGTGGAGCGCGGTCTCGAGGGCGCGGCGGCCGTCGACGACGCGGGACTGGGGCGAGGCCCAGGCCCCGAGCTGTGATCCTCGCGGACGGGAGGCCCAGTACTCGGCGGTCTCGGCGACGTTGACCTTCTCGACCTCGCCGCGCACGTGGACCTGACGCTGCAGGGCGTACCACGGGAAGGTGATCGACGCGTAGCGCGTCGCGGTGAGGTCGTGGCTCTTGGTGGAGGTGTAGTTCGTGTAGAACACGACGCCGCGTTCGTCGAGGCCCTTGCACAGGACGGTCCGGGAGGACGGCCTGCCTTCGGGGTCGGCGGTGGCGAGCACCATCGCGTTCGGTTCGGGGATCCCGGCGGAGACGGCCTGGTTCAGCCAGTCCTGCAACTGGGCGGTCCAGGTCTCCGCCAACGCGGACTCGTCGAAGGCGGCGCCTTCGTAGGCCACCCTCATCCCGGGCAGGCGTACGACGGCGTCGTCACCGCTGACAGCGCCGACAGCGCCAGCAGCGTCGTCCTTGATCTCCGGCATCATCCGCCAAACCTCCGTACCCGATCGGGGCCCATGACTTCGGCTTTGCCGCCGACGGTATTGCCTAGACGGCGGCGGCGAAACCCACTGAACGGTGACACCCGCCACCCCTGCCCGATCATCTGTGTGTAGCCACTGGACCGCAAGCCGTTACCTGCCGGTTACCTGGCCGACCCTGATCGATACAGGTCGATCGTCGGCCGCCGAGGCCGCGTCCGCCGGTCCGTGAAATGGCACTCGCTCGCGAGAAGGCGGACTAATTCACCTTTGCGGAAGGTGCGAATTGCCTGCACAGACCCGGTCCGAGCGGACGGGAAGGGAATTGCGTTCGCCGAACCCGCCCTATTCTTACCACCATTTCGAACTATTCGAATTCGGCGACTCCAGGACGCCTAGAGGCCGTCCATCCAGCGCCTGGCCAATTCTGTCGTTTGACAGAAATTAGCGGCCGGGAAACACCGCCGACACAGACCCGCGAGATGTGCCAGAAGCGCGGCCAAGGCCGGCTCCGGGACGGCAATTGTGTCCCGGAACCGGCCTTCGCTTCTTCTGCCCCGTTGTCAGTTCGTGACAGTGAACTCCGCACGGACGATCCAGCCCCAGCAGTCGTACGACGCCGTGTACCTGCCCGGCACCGTCCCGGCCGGACCGTCGCCCCGCAACGCGACACCGATGCCGCCGGTGCCGCCGTCTCCCACCACCCGCAAGGGAATCGGCGCGGCGAGACCGTCCGCGACGAGGGTCGTCGCGAGCTCGCCCGCCCCCGACGGGCGCAGGCAATAGATGTCGGCGGTGACCGTCCCACCTGCGACGACGGCACTCGGGCTCAGGACCAGACTGGACGGTCTGGTCGCGTTCGCCTGCCCCGCACCGGCCAAGGTGGACAAGAGCGCCGCCCCCGCGACGCACAACGCGGCCGAACGAATTTTCATCCTCTGCTCCCTCCAGAAGACGGGCGAAGTTTTCACCCGCCACCCGATGGACGTACGGCGCCGGGATCGGGGTTGCCCACCGGGCGAGAGTCCGCTCTTTGGGGCGAACGGCCGGATTTAGCAGAATGTGACAGCGAATCGTGCAAGAGCCGACGATCACACTAGGTAGACCTTGCGCCACTCGATAGGATCGCCGCCGAGAGCAACGGGGTGATCACCTCTATCCAGAGTGTTCAGAGGTTTTGATGGGACGGCCGGGTGTGCGGCCGCACCATCCGCTATTGCCGGCCGGGCTTCCGCGAGGGAGCTCGACGCCGGTCGATCAGTCCTGCGCTCGAACCGCCGGAACTTTCCACGCCCGTGTTACTCCCCTTCCCCAGGAGTGCGTTGTGATTTCCCGTTCCCGCCGTCTCGTGACGGCGTTGTTGTGCGCCCTTTCGCTCGCAGGTGTGACCGCCCTTTCGGCTTGTTCCGACAGCACGGCCGCCTCCGGCAGCAAGGTCACCATCGGTTACAGCGCCTGGCCGGGCTGGTTCCCGTGGGCGGTCGCCCAGGAGAAGGGCCTGTTCGAGAAGAACGGCGTGAACGTCGACCTGAAGTGGTTCGACAGCTACACCGAGAGCATCAACGCACTGTCCTCCGGCGCGATCGACGCGAACAGCCAGACCCTGAACGACACGCTCGCGTCGGTCAGCGGTGGCGCGAAGCTGTCGGTGGTGCTGGTCAACGACAACTCCACCGGCAACGACAAGATCATCGCCCGTCAGGGGATCACCGGCGTCGCCGACCTCAAGGGCAAGAAGATCGCTGTCGAGCAGGGAACCGTCGACCACTACCTCCTGCTGCTCGCGCTGCAGGAGGCGAAGCTGACCGAGAAGGACGTCGAAGTGGTCCCGCTGCTGACCGACGCCGCCGCGGCCGCGTTCGTCGGTGAACAGGTCGACGCCGTCGCGGCCTTCGCCCCCTTCACCTCGAAGGCGCTCGAGCGTCCCGGCAGCCGCGCGATCGCGACGTCCGCGGAGTTCCCCGGCGCCATCCCGGACCACCTCGTCGTCTCGGAGCAGATGTCGAAGGAGCGGAAGAAGGAGGTCCAGGCGCTGGTGAACACCTGGTTCGAGACGATCGAGTGGATCAAGCAGAACCGGGACGAGGCCGTGCGGATCATGGCCAAACGCGGTGCGGTGTCGGTCGAGGAGTACAAGAGCTACGACGCGGGCACCACGATCTTCACCAAGCAGCAGAACCTCGACGCCTTCACCCCCGGCGTCACCCCCGCCCATCTGAACTTCCAGGCCGGCAAGATCGCCGACTTCATCGTCTCCAACGGGCTCGCCCAGAACCGGCCGAACTTCGACGGGCTGTTCGACGACCAGTACGTCAAGGCGGTGAAGTGAGCACCACGGACGCGGCGAAGCAGGCCACTCGGCGGGCGGACGCCGCTGACGAGGCCGAAGCGCGCCGTCTCGAAGACGAGCAGCGGCTCGCCGAAGCGCAGGAAGCGCGGGGCGGCTCGCGGCCGGACTGGTCGCCGCTGCCCCGCCGGGCGGGCCTCAAGCCGGACGCGTCCCCGCTGTTCTCGCTCCGGACGCCGATCCCCGCGCGCTGGCGGTGGACGCTGGCGGTGGCCTCGTTCGTGATCCCGCTGCTGATCTGGGTGACGCTCAACGCGCTGGGCACCATCAAGCCCACGTTCCTGCCGACGCCGGTCGCGGTGTTCGACGCGCTGCTGAAGATGATCGAGTCGGGTGAGCTGTTCAGCGATCTCTGGGCCACCACCCAGCGGGTGCTGCTCGGTTTCGGGCTCGCGGTGCTCGTCTCGGTGCCGCTCGGCATCGTGATGGGGACGTTCGACGCGGGGCTGGCGTTGTTCGAGCCGGTCATCGCGATGCTGCGCTACCTGCCGGCGAGCGCGTTCATCCCGCTGCTGATGATCTGGCTCGGCCTCGGCGAACCGTCGAAGGTCGCGGTCCTGTTCCTCGGCACGGTCTTCTTCAACACGCTGATGACCGCCGACGCCGTCCGCGGGGTGCCGCGTTCGCTGATCGACGTGTCGTACACGCTCGGCGCGCGGCGCGGCGAGGTCCTGCGCAAGGTGATCGTGCCGCACGCGCTGCCCGGCATGATCGACGCGACCCGCGTCAACGCCGCGGCCGCGTGGAACTTCGTGGTGGTCGCCGAACTGATCAACGCGACCGCCGGGCTCGGCCTGCGGATCATGCGGGCGCAGCGGTTCACCCAGACCGACCGGATCTTCGCGCTGCTGATCGTGATCGGGCTGCTCGGGCTGGTCATCGACATCGCGCTCCGGCAGCTGCGGGCACGCGTCGGGAAGTGGGCGGCGTGACGCTTCAGCTCAAGGCCGTCGCCAAGGACTACACGGTCCGCGACAAGACCACCCGTGCGCTCGACGGGATCGATCTCGACATCGCGCGCGGCGATTTCGTCTGCGTGGTCGGCGCGAGCGGATCCGGCAAGTCGACCCTGCTGTCGCTGATCGCGGGGCTGACCGAACCGACCGAAGGCCTGATCACCCTCGACGGTGACGCGGTGACCGGGCCCGGCCCGGAACGCGGGCTGGTGTTCCAGCACGGCGCGCTGTACCCGTGGCGCACGGTGGAGGGCAATGTCGCGTTCGGACTCGAACTGCTGAGCCTCGACAAGGCCGAACGCGCGCGCCGGGTCGACTGGTATCTCGAGGAAACCGGGCTCGACCACCTGCGGAAGTCGTTGCCCAAACAGCTTTCCGGCGGGCAGAAGCAGCGGGTCGCGATCGCGCGGGCACTGGCGTGCGAGCCCGACGTGCTGCTGCTGGACGAGCCTTTCGGCGCACTGGACGTCCAGACCAAAGAGGACATGCAGGTCCTGATCCGCCGGATCTGGGCCGACACGCACACCACGGTGCTGATGGTGACCCACGACGTCGAAGAGGCCGTGTTCCTCGGCAGGCGCGTCGTGGTGCTGGCCTCGGATCCGGGCCGGGTGGCCGCCGACATCGTGGTCGACCTGCCCGGCGACCGCGAACTCGCGGTCAAACGCGCGCCGGAGTTCGTCGCGCTGCGCGCGTCCATCGAAGACCTCGTCCGGGAGCAGCACCGCGGACACCTCGGGCGGAGCCGGGGAGAAAGGTGATCATGAGGCACGGGAAGACCCGGCCCGAACGCGGGCCGCGGTCCGGATTGCTCGGCAGACTCGGCATCCGGGGCAAGCTCAACCTGCTCCTGATGCTGCCGCTGACCGCCGTGGTCCTGGTGTCGGTGCCTTACGTCGCCGGGGAGATCGACGACGCCCGGTCCGCGCGCACCACCGCCGACGTCGCGTCGCAGGCCCGCGCGCTCGGCACGCTGGCCTGGGAACTGCAGCGGGAACGGCTGCTGACGGCGCACTACATCGCGTCTTCGTCGGCGAGCAGTTCGGCGATGCTCAAGCAGCAGGGCGTCGTCGCGGAAACGGTGAACCAGATCCGGTCGCAGCTGAGCGCCGACGCGCCGGAAGAGCTCGCCGCCGCGCTGGTGCGGATCGGGTCGCTGAACGAGATCCGGGAGAACGCGCTCCGGCGCGGGGCCTCACTGGACAGTGTGGCGCGGACGTATCACGCGGTGATCGACGCGGTCATCAACTCGCTCCGCCTCGTCCCGCAGCAGACCAGTGACGCGGAGGGCACCCAGCAGCTGACGGCGCTCGACGCGCTGCTGCGCGCGAACGAGGAGAACTCGTTGCGCGGTATGGCGTTGATCATCGTGCTGGTCACCCCCGAATCCGGGACGCCGGTGCTGGCCGACGCGAAGCAGCAGTCGTCGCTGTTCCTCGAACGGTTCGTGCAACAGGCCGACGTCGTCCAGGCCACGCAGGTCGTCGCGGTCGAACAGGGCGAGACGGGCCGCCGGGTCGACGCGCTGGAAGCCAGGCTCGCGGAAGCCCGCGGCCCGCAGGCCGTGCAGAACCTGCTGCCGGACATCCTCGGCGCCGTCGACGCCCAGTCGAACCAGCGACGGCTCGCCCAGGACGCGGTCACCACCGGCATCACCGACGCGGCGACCGCGCGGGCCGACGCCGCCCAGAACCTGGCGTGGACGATCGGTATCGGCGCCGGGGTGCTGTTCCTGCTGGTCGGCGGTCTCGCGATCGCGGTCAGCCGGTCGATCGCGGATCCGCTGCGGAAGCTGACCACGGCGGCGACCTCGGTCGCGGACCTCGCGAGCACCGAACTGGTCCGCGTCACCGACACCGAGGAGGCCGAAGAACTCGCGCCGCGCCTCGCCACCATCGACGTGTCCTCGCAGGACGAACTCGGCAAACTGGCCGACGCGTTCAACCGGGTGCAGGCCACCGCGGCCGAACTGGTGGAGCGGCAGGCCCTCACGCGGCGCAACGTCGGCCTGATGTTCGCCAACGTCGCGAAGCGGACGCAGAACCTCGTGGGCAGGCAGCTGGCGCTGGTCGACGAACTGGAACGCAACGAGCAGGACGTCGCCCTGCTGGCCAGCCTCTACCGGCTCGACCACCTCTCCACCCGCCTGCGCCGGAACGCGGACAACCTCCTCGTCGTGTCGGGGAATCGCGACGAGGCAAGGATTTCCGGTCCGATCGAGCTGTCGACGGCGCTGCGTTCGGCGCTCGCGGAGATCGAGGACTACCAGCGGGTCCGGCTCGGTTCGATGGGCGACGTCCTGCTTTCCTCACCGTTCGGCTCCGATCTGGTGCTGATCTTCGCCGAGCTGCTGGAGAACGCGACGTCGTTCTCCCCGCCGGAGTCCTTTGTGGACGTCGGCACGAAGATCCTGCCCGACGGCTCCTGCCTGATCGTGATCGTGGACCAGGGCATCGGCATGACCGCCGAACGGCTCGCCGAGGAGAACCGGCGGCTGGTCGAACGCGAGCGGCTCGAACTGGCGCCGACCAGCGTGCTCGGGCTGTTCGTGGTCGGGCGGCTCGCGCGGCGGCACGGGCTCAAGGTCGAACTGACCGAGACCGAGCCGGGAGCGGGGATCACCGCGCGGCTCACCGTCCCGCCGAACCTGCTGACGTACCGGCAGCCCATGCCGAAGTCCGTCCCGGCGCCGCCGGTGTGGCCGACGGCGGAACCGGCCGACGAGCCCGCGCCGCCGTCCTTGCCGGAGCCGCGGGCGAAGACGCCCGGGCACGAGCCGCCGACACTGGCGATCGCCGGGATGATCCCGCGCGACGGTATGCGTCCCAAGGACTTCCGGTGGTTCCGCAAGACCGACGGGGAGATCGCGGAACCCGCGCCGGCACCGGTACCGCTTCCGGCGCCCGCACCCGTGTACCAGGCTCCCGCGCCGACGCTCACCGCCGCCGATCCCGGGGAGACCCGGGGCGGGCTGCGGCGCCGGGTCAAGGGCGCGCAGCTGCCAGGCGCCCCCGAAGCACCGTCGCGGCAGAAGTCCAGGCATGATCCAGAAGCGGCCAAAGCGGCCTTCGACGGCTTCGAGGCCGGACTCGCGAAGGCCACCACGTCGCCGGCAGCAGCCGCAGCGCCGATGTCGATGCCGACCCCGACACCGGTGCCCGCCGCCTCGCGCGGCGGTCTCACCAGAAGGGTCCCCGGCGCGCAGCTGGCGCCGGGACTGTCCAAAGGACCGGCCGCGCGGCACCAGACCGCGCGGGCGGCGCTGAACACCACCAAGCCCAAGGGCATGCGTGACCCCGAGGCCGAGCGTGCCGCGTTCGACGCCTTCAGTGACGGGTTGGAGAAAGCCGTCAACCCGGAGATGGAACAGAGAGAGAAGAGCAAGAGATGACGACCGGAGTCAGCGTCGAAGCCCGGAACTTCAACTGGTTGGTGACGCGCTTCGCCCAGAACACGGCGAGCGCGATGGGCGCGATCGCCGTCTCGGCCGACGGTCTGCTGATCGCGATGTCGTCCGAGCTGGAACGGGCCAACGCCGACCGGCTGGCCGCGATCTGCTCGGCGATGCTCGGCCTGGCGCACGGTGTCTCCGAGAGCCACCCGCTCGGTTCGCCCGACAAGATCATCATCGAGCTGGAGCAGGGCTACCTGCTGGTCTGCACGATCAGCATCGGCTGTTCGCTCGGTGTGCTCGCCACCAAGCAGGCCAGCCTCGGCACGATCGCCTACGAGATGGCGATGTTCGCCAACCGGGCAACCGAGGTGCTCACCCCCGCGCTGATCGAGGAACTCAAGAAGAGCGTCGGCAGCTGAACTGACGAGGGGACAAGGGAATGAGCGACGACCAGGTACCTCAGCCGCGAGGCGCCGAACAGGGCATCTCGCCGCTACGCCCGTATCTGCTCACCGCCGGCCGCGCGCAGCCGGTGGACGGCACGCTCGAAATCGAGGCTCAAGTGCTCACGAGCAGGCTCGGCGCGGCTTCGCACGCGAGGCTGACCTTCGAACGACGGGAGATCGTTTCCCTTTGCCGGGAAACGAAATCCGTCGCCGAAGTGGCGGCGATGCTCGGCCTGCACATCGGCGTGGCCCGTGTCCTCGTGGCGGATCTCGCCGCGCTCGGCTACGTCGTGCTCCGTCGCCCTGCCGGAGCCTTCACCCAGGACCTCGGCATGATCGAAAGGGTCATTCGTGGACTCGAATCCATTCGCTGAACCGGTGACGGCCAAACCGCCGACACCGGTCAAGATCGTCATCGCCGGCGGGTTCGGCGTCGGTAAGACGACCACCGTCGGCGCGATCTCGGAGATCAAACCGCTGACCACCGAGGCCGCCATGACTTCGACCGGCGCGGCCGTCGACGGCACCGGCGGGAACGTGCCGTCGAAGACCACCACCACGGTGGCGCTGGACTTCGGCTGCATCACCATCGACGAAGAGGTGAAGCTGTACCTCTTCGGCACGCCGGGGCAGGACCGGTTCGGGTTCATGTGGCACGACCTCGTGCTGGGGGCGCTGGGCGCGCTCGTCATCGTCGACACCCGCCGTCTCGACGACTGCTATCCGGCCGTCGACTACTTCGAGAAGGCCGGGTTGCCGTTCGTGGTCGGGGTGAACGTCTTCGACGGCTCCCTCAAGCACGACCTCGAGGACGTGCGCTGGGCACTCGCGGTGGGCGAGGACGTCCCGCTGATCACCTTCGACGCGAGGCAACGGCTTTCGGTCCGTGACGCGCTGCTCGCCGTACTGCACAACACCTTCCGGCGAGCCTCCGCCGCTTCCTGACCGTCTCCACCCTCGCAATTCGGCACCTGCTTGCGGTAGTTCGCCTTCGAACCACCGCAACCAGGTGCCGAATTGCGACCGGGGGTCAGGAGGGCCGGGTGATCGCGGCGAGCATCAGGGCCCGGAGTTCGGCGGCGACGTCGGCGACCGGCAGCGGCGGGGTGTGCGCCTGCCACTCGCGCAGCAGTCCGGTCGCCGCGCCGACGAGCGCGATCGCCGTCAGGTGGTAATCGCGGTCCGGCGCCACCCCGTGCTCGGCGGCGTGCCGGGCCTCGGCTTCGATGAACGCGGCCCACCGGTCGACCCATTCCTGATGCTGCGCCTCCAAGGCGGCGCTGACGCCGACGGCCTCGACGTAGTTCAGCCGCGGCATCCGGGGATCCGAGGTCACCGAGCTGACGAAGACGTCCAGCAGTGTCCCGATCCGGGTGACCGCGTCCGCGTCCTCCAGCCGTTCCAGGATGCCGGTGACGTGCTCCAGCGCGAGCGAGTTGATTCGCTCGTGCAGGGTCAGCAGCACCTTCTCCTTGCTCTCGAACTCCTCGTAGAAGTTCCGCGTCGAGACGCCGGCGCGGGTGCACAACTCGGTGATCTTCGCCTGCTGGTAGCCCGTCGAGGTGAACAGGTCCAGGGCCGCCACGAGCAGGCGTTCACGCCGTTCGGCGCGCCGTTGCTCGGGCGCGACCCCGCCGTAGGTGCGGGCCACTCGACCTCCCCCGATTCGGTAACAGGGATTGCCAGATGCTAGCAACTCCGCCTACATTGCGAAAATCGTAATTACCAAACTGGAGGCAACGGTGCTTCGGACAGTTCTGGTCTCAGCCCTCGCAGCCGCCCTGATAGGCGCGCCCGCCGCGCAAGCCGCGCCGAGTGCCCCCGGGGATCTGGTCGACTACAAACCGGTCATCGCCACCGCCCCGGCGAAGGCCTGGAAACTCAACTACCGCTCCACCTCGGCGACGGGACAGCCGAACACGGTCTCGGGCATCCTGCTGGTCCCGCACACGCCATGGACGAAGGGCGCGCGGCCGCTGGTCAGCTACGCCGTCGGCACCCACGGCCTCGGCGACCGCTGCGCGCCGTCGACCCGGCTGACGAACGGGTCCGAGAACGAAGTCCTCCTGATGAGCCAAGCGCTTTCGCGTGGCTGGGCGGTCGTCGTGACCGACTACGAAGGCCTGGGCACCCCGGGCACGCACACCTACGCCGTCGGCCAGTCCGAAGGCCGGGCCGTCCTCGACGCCGCTCGCGCCGCCTCGAACGTCCCCGAAGCGGGCCTGTCCAAGACCGGGCCGGTCGGCGTTTTCGGTTACTCACAAGGAGGTCAGGCCGCGGCCTTCGCCGGTGAGCTCCAGCCGTCCTACGCGCCCGACGTCAACCTGGTCGGCGTCGCGGAAGGCGGTGTCCCGGCGGATCTGAACGCGGTCCTGAAGTTCAACGACGGCGGCCCGGCGTTCGGTCTGGTGCTCGGCGCCGCTGTCGGCTACTCGACGGCGTACCCCGAACTGCCGTTCAACGACGTGCTCAACGCGAAGGGCGAGAGGATGGTCGCGAAGGTCAAGGAAGCGTGCACCGTCGAACTCGGCGCGGCGGCACCTTTCGCACGGCTCAACGACTTCACGACCGTGCCGAACGTTTCCTCCGACCCGCGCTGGCAGGCCCGGCTCGGCGAGAACCTCGCGGGTAAGACCAAACCGGGCGCGCCGGTCTACCTGTACCACGCGTCGCTGGACGAACTGATCCCGCTTTCGGTCGGCCAGGGCCTGCGCGACCGTTACCGCGCCCTCGGCGCCGACGTCACCTGGCAGGAGTTCCCGCTGCTGGAGCACATCGGCGGCGTCGCGACCGGCGGTCCGGTCGCGATGACCTGGCTGGGCACCAAGTTCTGACGGGGAGTCGGTCCGCGAGGGCCTCCTTCACTACCTTCAGGGTAGGGAAGGAGGCCCTCACGGACATTCGAACACCCGGAGCGCGGTCACGGCGTCCGGGGCCAACGACGTCGTGAGCGTTCCGCCCGCGGCCAAAGGCGTTCGCGACCACCACTCACCAGAAGCAGCCGGGACAGCGAGGCCCCCCACGACCAGATCGGTCGCCAGTACCCTGCGTCCGGCCAGATGCGCGAGACTGGAGTCCAAAGTGGAGTCACCGATCTCCAGCGTCTGCCGCAGCACCGGGACTTCACCGCGCGTCACCTGCTGGGTGGTCACCAAGGACCCGGGCCGCTCACCCGCCCTACCGAGAACGAGCACCTCCCGCGTATGCAGGTAAGCATCGGCGGCCAGGGATGCCTTGAACACCGCCGAGTGCCGGGCCCGCGCGGTCACGACGGTCGGCTCCGGCAGGTACTCCAGCTTCCCGCCTGCCTCCACCTCGATGTCCACTTCGGACATACTTCCCTCCCCGTGTGACCCCGGAAGCGCGATGGTCGCCGCGACGCCCGAAAGCCGCAGCGAAGCACCGGGGCCGACACGGATGGTCACCTTCAGCTCGTCGCCGCCCAGTGGCGACGTCGCCGAGTTGACCAAGTGCACCACCGCTGTCACACCGGTGCCCCGCTTGGGAAGAAGTGTGAGCGGCGCCATCGAACGCAGCTCACGCAGTACGGTCCGGCCGCCCTCGAAACAGGCGGTCAGCCGCGCATGCGCCTTCACCCCGTGCGGACCGGGAGCAGCGAGCGGACCCAGTTCGCCACCACCGGCGCGTTCGGAGTGTCCACAAGGGATTGCGTGATCACCGGCAGCTCACCCCGCATCCGGTGCGCGTCCGAGGTCATCACGTCCATGTCCGCGCCGACCAGATGCGCGATGTCGATCTTGTTGATCACCAGCAGATCCGCGGTCGTCACGCCCGGCCCGCCCTTGCGCGGCACCTTGTCGCCGCCCGCGACGTCGACCACGAAGACCTGGCTGTCGGCGAGCCCCCGGCTGAACACCGCGGTGAGGTTGTCGCCACCGCTTTCGATGATCACCAGGTCCAGCCCGGGGAACCGCTCCTCCAGCCGCTCGACGGCGTCGAGGTTCGCGGTGATGTCGTCGCGGATCGCGGTGTGCGGGCACGCGCCGGTCTGCACGGCCTCGATCCGCTCCGGGTCGAGCACGCCCGCCTTGCGCAGGAAGTCGGCGTCCTCGGTGGTGTAGATGTCGTTGGTGACGACGGCGAGGTTCACCTCGTCGCCGAGCGCCCGGCACAGCGCCGCGGTGAGCGCGGTCTTCCCGCTGCCCACCGGCCCGCCGATCCCGATCCGGTACGCGCGGCCCGCGGTCGGCGCCTGCTCGTAGTGGTCGGGTTCCGCCGCGGTCGGGTCGAAGTTGACGGGATGCACGTGACCGTGTCCGTGGCCATGCTCAACTGGCAAAGAGACGCACCTCTTCCTGGTGATGCCGGGCGTGTGCCTCGGCGAACAGATCGAGCGCCGGAGAACCCGGCGCCGGGAGATCGGCCGGATCGTCGCCCGCGACCTCGGCCGCGCGCAGGGAGACGTCCCGGACTTCCTTCGCGAGACTGGCCACGACGGCGTTGACGGCGAACGGATCCAGTCCGAGCAGCCGCACGGCCGCGCTCGCCGGCCCGCTGATCGCGAGGTACGCCACCGCCATCGCCGCGTCGAAGGGAACCCCGATCAGCGCGCCGGCCACCACCGGATGATGCGGTCGCGGGGTTTCCTTCAGCAGCTGGGAAAGCACCGGCGACGGCCACGCCGCCTTGCCCGCCCTCGCCGTCCCGCGACCTTGCGCGCGGGACGCCTCCCGCTGCGCGATCGACGGCGTCCTGGCGTCCAACTCGAGATCGAGCCGCCGCCAGTGTCCACTCTGGACGTTCCGCGCGGCCGCGTGTGCTGACGCGGCGGCGAACACCGCGGCGAGCGAACCCGCCGTGCGCAACCGTCCGGAGAGGAATCCCGGCAGGTCGCGTTCGTGCGTGATCAGCTTCCGGGTGACGGCTTCTTCGAGCCCGCCGGAATGGACGTGGCCACCCCCGGGGAACCGGGAGTCGGCGAGGATGAGCGCGGCGAGATCCATCAGAACAAGAAGTACCTTTGCGCCATGGGCAGTTCCGTCACCGGCCGCGGCTCGATCAGCTCGCCGTCGACGTGCACGGCGAAACTGTCCGGCTCGACCCGGATGTCCGGTGTCGCGTCGTTCAGCACCATGTCGGCCTTGCCGCGGGAGCGGGTGTTCGAGATCGGCACGAGCTTCCGCGTGATGCCGAAGCGCTCCGCCACCCCGCTTGCCAGGGCTTCCGGCGCCACGAAATGGAAACTGCTCGCGGCCGCCACCACCGGGGCCGCGCCGAACATCGGCCGCGCCAGCACGGGCTGCGGCGTCGGGATGGACGCGTTGGCGTCGCCCATCGCCGCCCACGCCGGGAATCCGCCCTTGAGCACGACATGCGGCCGGACGCCGAAGAACTTCGGCTCCCACAGCACGAGATCCGCGAGTTTCCCGATCTCCACCGAGCCGATCTCGCGCTCCATACCGTGCGCGATCGCGGGGTTGATCGTGTATTTGGCGACATAGCGACGAGCCCGCAGATTGTCGGCCGCGCCGTCGCCGGGCAGCGCGCCGCGCCGCCGTTTCATCACGTGCGCGGTCTGCCAGGTGCGGATGATCACCTCGCCGATCCGGCCCATCGCCTGCGAATCCGAGCTCATCATGGAGATCGCGCCGAGGTCGTGCAGGACGTCCTCGGCGGCGATGGTCGTCGGCCGGATCCGGCTTTCGGCGAACGCCAGGTCTTCGGGCACGGACGGGTTCAGGTGGTGGCAGACGACGAGCATGTCGAGGTGCTCGTCGAGGGTGTTCGCGGTGTGCGGGCGCGTCGGATTCGTCGACGACGGCAGGATGTTGGGCAGTCCGGCGACCTGGATGATGTCCGGCGCGTGCCCGCCGCCCGCGCCTTCGGTGTGGTACGCGTTGATCGAGCGGCCCCGGATGGCGTCCACTGTGGACTCCAGGAAGCCCGCCTCGTTCAGGGTGTCGGTGTGGATCGCCACCTGGACACCGGATTCGTCGGCGACGGTGAGGCAGGCGTCGATCGCGGCCGGGGTGCTGCCCCAGTCCTCGTGGAGTTTGAACCCGCCCGCGCCGGCGGACAGCTGTTCGCGCAGCGCCTCGTGCCGGACGGTGTTCCCCTTGCCCAGCAACAGGACGTTGACCGGCTGGCCGTCCATCGCCTGCAGCATCCGGCCGACGTTCCACGCGCCGGGTGTGACGGTGGTGGCCTTGCTGCCTTCGACCGGGCCGGTGCCGCCGCCGACGAGGGTGGTGAGCCCGGACGCCAGCGCGGTCTCGGTCAGCTGCGGGCAGATGAAATGGACGTGGCAGTCGATCCCGCCCGCGGTGAGGATCTTCCCGTTGCCGGACAGCACTTCCGTCGAGGGGCCGACGACCAGCGCCGGGTCGACGCCGTCCATCGTGTCCGGATTGCCCGCCTTGCCGATGCCGACGATCCGGCCGTCGCGGACGCCGACGTCGGCCTTGACGATCCCCCAGTGGTCCAGGATCACCGCGCCGGTGATGACCAGGTCGGGCGCGCCTTCGGCCCGGGTCGCCATCCCCTGGCCCATGGATTCGCGGATCACCTTGCCGCCGCCGAACAACACCTCGTCGCCACTGCCGGACTGGCCTATGCTGCGGTCTTCGGTGACTTCGATCAACAGGTCGGTGTCCGCGAGACGGATCCTGTCCCCGGTCGTCGGGCCGAACAGTTCGGCGTACCGCTCGCGATCGATCGACGGCATCAGGACTCCTCGCGCAATCCGGGCACCAGGCGGTTCCCGGCCAGCGGGACGAGGTCGACTTCGCGTTCGACGCCCGGTTCGAACCGCACCGAAGTCCCGGCGGGCACGTCGAGACGATGTCCTCGCGCGGCTTCGCGATCGAATTCGAGCCCCGGATTGACCGCCGCGAAATGGTAGTGCGAACCGACCTGGACGGGCCGGTCGCCGAGGTTCCGCACGAGCAGCCGGACCCGTGGCCTGCCCGGGTTCAACTCGACCGGTCCGTCACCGGTGATGATCTCTCCTGGTCGCACCCGTCCCCCTTCTAAACGATCGGGTCGTGCACGGTGACGAGCTTCGTTCCGTCCGGGAAAGTGGCTTCGACCTGGACGGAATCGACCATTTCCGGCACTCCGTCCAGCACCTGCGCCCGCGAGAGCACCGAACGCCCGCTCGCGACGAGTTCACTCACCGTCCGGCCGTCGCGAGCGCCTTCGAGCACGTGGTCGGTGATCAGCGCGACCGCCTCGGGGTAGTTCAGCGAAACCCCGCGTTCCAGGCGTTTGCGCGCTACGTCCGCCGCGACGTGGATGAGCAGTTTGTCCCGCTCCTGGGGGCTCAGGTGCATGGGAAAGGTCTATCACCGGAAACCGGTCGCCGCCGGTTCTCGAAACACAGGATTTACCTCGGCGGCCGGTACACGCAAAGTGAACGGCACCGTAACTCTTCGCGTACGAGGCGCGTTTTCACTGAATCGTTCTCGTAATCGTGACCGAAAGCACCACATCTTTCGATTGCCCCAGGCCGCGACGTGGAGCAAAGTTTGTCCATCCGTGCGATGAGGCGCGCCTACGCTGCGTGTATCCCGTCCACGCGTGAACACAAAGCCGGGGAATGCGCATCGAAAGGTTTCACCACAGTGAGTGCCTCCACGATCAGCACCAATCAGCCGTCGGAGAAGGTCGACGACGGTTTCCGACCGGGTCTCGAAGGCGTGGTCGCCTTCAAGACCGAAATCGCCGAGCCCGACCGTGACGGTGGCGCGCTGCGCTATCGCGGTGTCGACATCGAGGACCTCGCCGGCAAGGTGACCTTCGGTGACGTCTGGGGACTTCTCGTCGACAGCCAGTTCGGCCGCGGGCTACCGCCCGCCGAGCCGTTCCCGCTGCCGGTGCACACCGGCGACGTCCGGGTCGACGTCCAGGCCGCGCTGGCCATGCTCGCCCCGATCTGGGGGTACCGGCCGCTGCTCGACATCACCGACGACGAGGCGCGCGACCAGCTGGCCCGTGCCTCGGTGATGGCGCTTTCGTACGTCGCCCAGTCCGCGCGCGGCATCGGGCAGCCCGCCGTCCCGCAGACCCGGGTCGACGAGGCGAAGTCGATCACCGAGCGCTTCATGGTCCGCTGGCGCGGCGAGCCCGACCCGGCCCACGTCAAGGCCATCGACGCCTACTGGGTCTCCGCCGCCGAGCACGGCCTCAACGCCTCGACCTTCACCGCGCGCGTCATCGCCTCGACCGGCGCCGACGTCGCCGCGGCACTGTCCGGCGCGATCGGCGCCATGTCCGGCCCGCTGCACGGCGGCGCGCCGGCGCGGGTGCTGCCGATGATCGAAGAGGTCGAGAAGACCGGCGACGCGGTCGGTTTGGTCAAGGGCATCCTGGACCGCAAGGAACGGATGATGGGCTTCGGGCACCGCGTGTACCGCGCGGAGGACCCGCGGGCGCGCGTGCTGCGCCGCACCTGCAAAGAGCTCGGCGCGTCGCGCTACGAGGCGGCCGCGGAGCTGGAGCAGGTGGCGCTGAAGGAGCTGCGCGAGCGGCGTCCGGATCACCCGATCGAGACCAACGTCGAGTTCTGGGCGGCCGTGATCCTGGACTTCGCCCAGGTTCCGCCGCATATGATGCCCGCGATGTTCAGCTCCGCGCGCACCGCCGGCTGGGCCGCGCACATCCTGGAGCAGAAGAAGACCGGTCGCCTCGTGCGCCCGTCGGCGAAGTACGTCGGCCCCGAGCCGCGTAAGCCGGAAGACGTCGAAGGCTGGGACCTGGTCGCGAAGCAGTCCTGACACGCGCTATGAAAGGTCCTTTCCTTGCAAAATTTGCAAGGAAAGGACCTTTCATAGCATCTGCGGGACCGAAGAATCGTGCCGCGCCGTCGCCGACAGCATGGCCGTCAGCTGATCGACCAGCCAGCCGTCGAGCACCTCGCGCGGCACGGCCCGCTCCTGCAGCCAGCTCAGCAGCGAGCCCTCCACCACCGCGGTCCAGCAGCGCAAGGTCAGCAGGAGCATAGGCGAGGGCTCCGACACACCCAGCGCGTCGAGGATGAGCTCGACGGCACGGTTGCGGACCTCGTCGATCGCCGCGTCCGTCTCCGAGGTCGCGATCACCGAACCGCTGCGCAGCAAGGCGACGTAGCCCGCGCGGTAGTGGTCGGCGACGTCGATCAGTCCGCGGACGGCGGCCCGCAGCCGCGTTTCGGGTGGGCCTTCCTCTAGTCCGGCAAGGCCGTCGATGAGCCCTACGGTGACCGTTTTCAGCGCCTCGACCTGCAGTTCCCGCAGGCTCGAGAAGTACCGGTAGAACAGCGGCCGCGAAACCTCGGCGCGGGCGATGATGTCGTCGACCGTGACGAGTTCGGGCGCACGCGAACCGAACAGGTCCAGTGCGGCGCGGATCAGGTCCTCGCGGCGCGCTTCCGCCGACATCCGGCGAGGACGTCTGGCAGAGGTCACGGGGTGACATCCAGTTTCGCCGCGGCCCGCAGCAGTCCGGGGGTGAGCCGGGAGAGGACGAGCGCGGCCTTGGCCTCCGGCGTCGACGGCTGGATCGCCTTGTCCTTCTCGACGGCGCGCAGGATGTCGCGCGCGACCTTCTCCGGGCCGAAACCGCGTTTCGCGTACAGCTTGCCGCTCGACTTCTGGCGCCGCTTCTGCTCGACGTCGTCGACGCCGACGAACCGGGTGGTGCTGGTGATGTTGGTGTTCACGATGCCGGGGCAGATCGCGGTGACGCCGATGTTCTCGGCGGCGAGTTCCGCCCGCAGGCACACGCTCAACGTCAGCACGGCGGATTTCGTGGTGGCGTAGGCGGAAAGGATCTTCGACGGCAGGTAGGCGGCGGCCGAGGCGACGTTGACGATCTGGCCGCCTTCGGCCCGCTCGCGCATCTGCTCGGCGAAGACGCGGCAGCCGTGGATGACGCCCCACAGGTTCACGTCGATGAGGCGCTCCCAGTCCTTGACCGTCGTGTCGAGGAACGGTCCGGACAGCCCGATCCCCGCGTTGTTCACGACGATGTCCGGAACCCCGAACTCCTCCTTGACCTGCTGGGCGAACTTCTCGACCGCGTCGGCGTCGGAAGAGTCCACTGTGTACTCGCCGACGGTGACACCCTTGTCCCGAAGGAGTTTCGCGGTGTCCGCCGCGGCCGAGCCGTTGATGTCGGTGATGACCAGGTCGGCGCCCTTGTCCGCGAACGCGAGCGCCGTCGCGCGGCCGATCCCGCTGCCGGCGCCGGTGACCACGACGAGCTTGTGCGCGAAGCCTTTCGTCCTGGCCTGTTTGAGCGCGCGGCTCTCCTCGCCGCCTTCGGCGTGGTCGATCAGCTCGGCGGTGGCGTCGGCGATCACCTGAGGCTTCTCGCGGACCACCCAGTGCGTGCCGACGATCCGGCGCACCCGCAGGTCCGGCGCCCAGCGCTCGATCTCGGTCTGCAACGGCGTGGTGACGAATTTGTCGCCGGTGGGCGCGAGCACCTGCACCGGGATCTCGGCGTTACGCGGCCGGGGCCGGGAGAGGCGGGTGAACATGTTGGCGCGGTAGAGGTTGAGCCCGTACAGGCCGTCCGAAGTGGACGGCGCCGCGGCCGCCGGATCCATCCGGCCGATGAGCGCGCCCATCGCGCCGGTGCGCCACAGCAGCTGCGGGATCAGCGGGAGCTGGAAACCGAGGATGTACGTCGAATGCACTCCTTGCGCGAGCGCGTTCTTGAGCCGCTTCGGGCTCGGGCGCAGCTGCGCGCGGAACCACGCTCCCGCGTGATCGAGGCTCGGCCCGGAGATCGACGTGAACGACGCGAGCCGTCCGCGCAGCTTCTCGCCGGTGACCGAATGCCAGGTCTGGATGGAACCCCAGTCGTGCGCGAGCAGATGGACCTTGCCCTCGGGCTGGACCTCGTCGATGACCGAAGCGAGGTCATCGGACAGCTGGTCCAACTTGTAGGACGCTCGTCCCGAAGGCTTGTCCGAGCGGCCGGCGCCACGGACGTCGTAGACGACGACCCGGTAACGGCGCTCCAGCAGGGCCGCGACGCCGTCCCACATGGAGCCGTTGTCCGGGTAACCGTGGACGAGCACCACCGTGGGCGCGTCGTCGACACCGGTCACCCGGACCGAGAGGCGGACACCGTCGCTGGCCGTCACCCACGTATGAGACATAGTGTCATGTTAGACAACATGTCAATAAGGTCGCTTCTTGAGCAACGCGCGGCCGACCGTCCACACGGTGTCGATCACCAGGACGAAGGTCCAGATCCGGCCGATGTTCAGCAGCCAGTGACCACTGGAGTTCCAGAACCAGTCGGCCGTGTGAGGGCCGCCGAACAACGCTTCGACGGGCCAGCTGTATCCGGCGACCGCCAGTGCCGTCTGCGCGACGACGTAGACCGCGACATGGACCGCCCAGTTGCGGAGCGGATTCGAGCGCTTGTTCGCCTCCTCCGTCACCGATTCGGCCGCTTGCGGACTCTCCACGACCGTGCGGGTGACCGGCTTTTCCTTTTGTGACACCGTTTTTCGTGGTTCCACGGGAAACTCCGCAACTCCGACACGCCGTACGGCGCCACGAACCACGAAAGATCCGAAGAGCAGGAGCGCCGCCGCGCCGAAGCAGGCGACGCGCCATCCGGCGTCCGAGCCGTAGAGCCGGCCCGCCACGAAGGTCCCGATCGTCGCTCCCAGTAGCGTCGCACTCTCGTAGATCCCCATCGCCCGGCCGAGGCTGAGCCCGGCCGCCTCGGCGACCACCGCCTGCTCGACCGGGATGGCAGCCGCGAACGCCGCCGCGGACAGGACCCACATGACCGCGAGCACCGCCGGACTCGGCGCGAAGGACAAGCCGGCGGCGAAGACCGCGCTCGCCACCATCGCCAAGGCGAGCACCCTCGTCCGCCCGACCTTGCGGACGAAGCCGTGCAGGTAGTCCGGCAGCAGGCTGTAGACGATGAAGCCGGGGATGAACACGGCGGCGATCTCGCCGAGCCGCAGCTGATGCCCGCGTTGCAGATGCATCAGGAGCAACAAGGCGACCCCGGCCTCGGCCATCGCGGTCAACGCGACGAGCGCCAGCATCGGGCGCATCCTCTTACCCAGCTGGAAAAGCCGTGGCGCGCCCGCTTCGCGCACCGGCGCGGACGGCGCGTTCAGCAAGACCACCGCGGCCACCGCGCAGGCAGCCGCACCGAGCCAGAACACACCCCGGTAGTCGATCCAGGCGATCGCGGTCAGCGCGACCACGAACGCGATCCACGTGCCGCCGCCCTCGGCCGCGAACAGCTTGCTGAACGCGCCGTCGTCCCGCGCGAGCCCCTCCCCCACCCGAGCCCGCAACGCGACCCAGAACAGCGCCCCGCCCGCGCCACCGAGAACCGCGGCCAGATAAGCGACCCCGATTCCCGGCGTCACCGCGTAGACCACAAAGGACAGTCCATAGAGGACGGCGCCGACGGCCGCGACCCGGCCACGGTCGAACCGGTCCGCGAGCGAGCCCGCGATCGGCCGGAGGGCGAACGACACCAGCGTCTCCAACGCGGTCAGCGCCCCGACCTCCGCGGCCGACGCGCCGAGCTGGCTCCCCACCCACAACGGCAGAAGGAAATCGAGGACCTCCGCCGGCCCTTTGGTCAGCGCGGCGGCGAGCTGGTTCTCCTCCGCCCGCCGCTTGTATGCGACTTCGTCCACCCCAGTACCCCCTTTTCGGATACGAATGTATTCTAAAGAGGGCCGAGTAGGCAAGGCATCCCCAGCTACCGACTTCCGGCGACAGGTTGCGAAGGGCAAATCGGCCAACGGAGAGGAGAATGCGTCCGTGCCGAAGATCGTCGACCGCGCCGAACGCCGCCGCGAGATCGCCGGCGCCCTCCTGCGCATCGTCGCGCGCGAAGGTGTCGAGGCCGTGAGCGTGCGCTCGGTCGCCGGCGAGGCCGGGGTGTCCGCGGGCGCGGTGCAGAAGTACTTCTCCACCAAGGAAGATCTGTTCCGCTTCGCCCTCGACATGACCAGCGAGTTCCTGGAGCAGCGCTGGAAAACCCTCGATCAGTCCGGGAACCTGCTGGACCTGCTGCTGCGCCTGCTCACCGAGGCGATGCCGCTCGACGAACAGCGCCGCGCGGAGGTGATCGTCATCAACGCCTTCACCGCCCGCGCCGCCGTCCGGCCGTCATGGGCCGAATTCATCCGCACCGGCTACGACGAACTCGCCGAGATCACGACGGAGTACATCTCGAAAGCCCAGTCTGCGGGCCACGTCCGGGACGACCTCGCGGCGAGCGACCTGGCCGACGCCGTGCTCGCCCTCTCGGACGGCTTCGCGAACCGGATGCTCACCTCCGCCGATCCGGCCGCCCTCCTGCCCTCCCTCGAAACCTCCGTCCGCACGCTGCTGAGCCCCACCCGCCACCGCAATTAGTCACCTACTTGAGCCGGTAGAGGGAGTTGTCCACAGGCGAGGAACGGTGTGGACAAGTGAGTCGGAGTTGATCTTGAAATGGCCTCGCCTCCGGACGCGGATGTCATCGTCGGATCATGTCCAAAAGCCACTACGCGGAAGTCGCCGACTTCAGCGGTCCCTTCCTTGGCAGCCGCGCCATCAGCGAAGGTGACCTCACCCGCTCACAGCTCCGATCGGGGCCCTACAACCGGTTGTTCCAGAACGTCTACGTTCCGATCCGCATCCCGCAGGATCATGTGCTCCGGTGCAAGGCGGCGATCCTCGCCGCACCCGCCGGCGCGGTACTGACCGGTTGTTCGGCCGCGACGGTGCGCGGTTTTCCGTTCGCCCTCGACAGCGATCCGGTCGAGTTCGTCATACCCGAGGAGGAAGGGTTCCATTTCCAGCGTGGGATGCACTTGAAACGATCCAGGTTGATCGGCGGAGATTTCGAGCCTTGGCGGGACGGCCGCATCGCGAGTCCGCTGCGCATGACCATGGACATCTTGGCCAACACCCGGCTCCATCGCTCGTTCCCCCGGGTGGTCGGTCTGGTCGACGCGCTGCTTCATACCGGATTCGTCGAACGCGAGCAGCTCGAAAACTACTTCGAGCACCGTCATGACCACGGCATCGTCAGGGCACGGAAAGCGCTGGCGCTTTCCGACGCGAGAGCCGAATCCATCCCCGAATCCGAGGTCCGGATCTGGCTGCGGAGTCACGACATCGAGGCGGAGCCCCAGGTGGAGGTGTATCGCGATCGACGGTTTCTCGGGCGGCTCGACCTCGCGATCCGGAAGGCGAAACTCGCCATCGAGTACGACGGCGCTTGGCATCTCGAAGGGGAGCAACCCCTCTTCGACGCCGAACGACGGGCACTCATGGAAGCCGACGGCTGGAGGTTCGTCGTGATCACGAAAGAGGAGCTCTACGGCGATCCGAAGGGCATGGTCGCTCGCGTCAAGACCGCACTCCAGACAAGCCAACGCAACGCAAGTAGGTGACTAATTGCGAAGAAGGAGGTGACACCGGTGTCCATCGTTCGGTTGACAACCGGGTTCAGTCCTGCGGACGTCCCGCAAGCCCCGCCCCGCACAGCACGATCGACGGATGAAAACGGCAGTGAGAGTGCGTGGCCTGCGCAAGGAGTACCCGGGCCACACGGCCGTCGGGGGGATCGACCTCGACATCGAACAGGGTGAGGTGTTCGCCCTGCTCGGCCCCAACGGCGCGGGCAAGACGACGACGGTCGAGATCCTGGAGGGCCACCGCAGGCGGACGTCGGGCGACGTCGACGTGCTCGGTGAGGATCCCGGCACGGCGGGCCGGGCTTGGCGGGCGAGGCTGGGGATCGTGTTGCAGACGGCCAACGACGCCGCCGAGCTCACCGTCGCCGAGACCGTCCGGCACTTCGCCCGCTACTACCCCGATCCCCGTGACATCGAAGAAGTGATCGAGAAGGTCGGCCTGACCGAGAAGGCGGGCGCCCGCGTCAAGAGCCTTTCGGGCGGGCAACGGCGGCGTGTGGACGTCGCGCTCGGGATCATCGGGCGGCCAGAGCTGGTGTTCCTCGACGAGCCGACGACCGGGTTCGATCCGGCGGCGCGGCGCCAGTTCTGGGAGCTGATCAGGAGTCTCGCCCACGAAGGCACCACGATCCTGCTCACCACGCACTATCTCGACGAGGCCGAGGCGCTGGCCGATCGCGTCGCGGTCATCACGCGCGGCGCGATCGTCGCCGAGGGGACGCCGCAGACGCTCGGCGGCCGCTCCACCGCGGAGGCCACCGTCCGCTGGACGGACGAGCGGGGCGGCCATCAGGAGCGCACCCATTTCCCGGCCAAGCTGATCCGCGAGCTCTCCGCCGACGGCCGCGAGCCGTCGGAGCTGACCGTCCACCGGCCCACCCTCGAAGAGACCTACCTCGACCTGATCGGAGAAGCCCGATGAGCACGCTGACCCTCCCGGGCACCTTCTCGCTCGGCCTCGTCCGGGGCGCCGCGGAACTCAAGCAGTTCTTCCGCATCCGGGAACAGGTGATCTTCACCTTCGCCTTCCCGTCCCTGCTGATGATCCTGCTCGGCTCGATGCTGAACTCGTCGATGCCCGGTATGGCGATCACCACCGGGCAGGTGCTGGCCGCGGGCATGATCGGCTCCGGCATCGTCTCGACGTCGTTCAACAGCATCGGGATCAACCTCGCGTCCGATCGTGAGCTCGGCGCGCTGAAACGGCTGCGGGGCACGCCGATGCCCGCCGCTTCCTACTTCATCGGCAAGATCATCCTGGTCGGCTTCACCAGCATCGCCCAGGTGGTGCTGATGTCGATCGTCGGCAGCCTCCTGTTCGATCTGGAGCTGCCGACCGACCCGGCGAAGCTGCTGACCGCGCTGTGGGTCTTCGTACTCGGCATCACCAGCTGCACGCTCCTTGGCATCGCGCTCAGTTCGGTGACCAAGACGGTCAGCGGCGCGGTCGCGGTGACCAACCTGATCTACATCTCGCTGCAGTTCATCTCCGGGGTGTTCGTCACGCCGATCACCAACCTGCCGAAGGTTATGGTCGACATCGCTTCGTTCTTCCCGGTGAAGTGGATCTGCCAGGGCTTCCGCTCGGTGTTCCTGCCGGCCGAAGCGGCGGCACAGGAGATGGCGGGGGCATGGGAACTTCCGATGGTGGCCTTGGTGCTGACGGCGTGGTGCGTCGCGGGGTTGCTGCTGGCGAAGCTGACGTTCCGTTGGTCGAACGAAGGCAAGTGAACGCCTGGGAGCGGCTCTTCTGGCTCTGGGAGGTCCTCTTCGGGATCACCTTCGTCGCGACGACGGCGCTGGTCCTCGTCGGGGACGACAACACCTCCGACAAGACGGTCGCGATCCTGTGCCTGATCGGTGTCGGTATCACCTACCTGGTCCGGGGACGCGGCCTCATCAAAGGCCCGGACCACGAGGAGATCCCCTGGTTGTTCGCCGGGGTCCTGATGGTCTTGGTGACGGCCGCCACGTTCGCCACCACCACTTCGAGTTTCATCCTGTTCTTCGCCTGCCCCGTGCTCTACATGACGGTGCCGACGAAGACGGCGTCGGTCCTCACCACGGTCGCGGTGCTGCTGGAGCCGTTGTCTTCGATCGCCCAGGGCGGCCTCGACCAGCCCGCGCTGCGCATCCTGGTGCCGATGACGGCGATCCTGATCATCTTCAACCTCCTGGCAGGCCGCTACATCACGCAGATCATCGCGCAGAGCAAAGGCAGGGCCGCGCTGATCGAACAGCTGGAAGCCAGTCAGGCGGAGGTTTCGCGCCTCTCCCGCGAGGCGGGCATGGCCGCCGAACGCGAGCGCATGGCTCGCGAGATCCATGACACGCTCGCGCAGGGCTTCACCAGTATCGTCACGCTCACCCAGGCCATCGAGTCCGAAATGGACACCGATCCGAAGGCGGCCCGCCGTCATCTGGATCTCGCGGCGCGGACGGCACGGGAGAATCTGGCCGAGGCGCGGGCGATGGTGGCGGCGCAGATGCCGTCGGCGCTCGCCGCCGCTTCACTGGAGGAATCCTTGCGCAGGCTGGTCGAAAGGCTGACGGAGGAGACCGGGATCGAGGCGTCGATCGAGGTCGACGGCCCGCTGCCCGCGCTCCCGATGGCCACCGAGGTCGTCCTGCTGCGAGGGGCGCAAGAGGCACTGAGCAATATCCGCAAGCATTCGCGCGCGGCCGTGGTTTCACTCCATCTGTCCGTTGTGGACGGACAAGCCCGGCTCCGCGTGACCGACGACGGCGCCGGATTCGACCCCGCCGAGCCCACCGGCGGCTTCGGTCTGGCGGGGATGCGGGCCCGGGCGGGGCAGGTCGGTGGCATCGTGACACTGGAGAGCGAACCCGGTGCGGGGACGACGCTGGAACTGGAGGTGCCCGCGTGATCACGATCATGCTGGTCGACGATCACCCTGTGGTGCGGGAAGGCCTGCGCGGCATGCTGGAGGCCGAGCCGGATCTGAGCGTCATCGGGGAAGCGGGCTCCGGCGACGAGGCCGTCGCGCTGAGCCGGATCAAGCAGCCGGACGTGATCCTGATGGATCTGCGGATGCCCGGTCTCGACGGCGTCGGCGCGACGCGGAAGATCCTCGCGGACCGGCCGGGTCAGCGAGTCGTCGTGCTCACCACCTACGAGACGGACGCGGACATCCTGCGCGCGGTCGAAGCGGGAGCCTCCGGTTATCTGTTGAAGGACGCTTCGCGCGCGGAGCTGGCCGGCGCGATCCGAGCGGCGTCACGCGGCGAGACGGTCTTGGCGCCTTCGGTCGCCGGGAAGCTGGTGAACCGGGTGCGCAATCCGGCGGCGTCGCCGTTGTCGGCACGCGAGATCGAGGTGCTCCGGCTGGTGGCGCGGGGGAACACGAACGCCGACATCGGCCGGACGCTCCACATCAGCGAAGCGACGGTCAAAACCCACCTGCTCCGGACGTTCGGCAAACTGGACGTTTCGGACCGCACGGCCGCTGTGACCACCGCTATGCGACTGGGCCTGCTCGGGTAGGCAGAATGCGTCTCATGCTTGCCTCGACCGAATTGGCGCTGCTACGCCGCCTCGCGCACGAGCAATCCTCGTGCCGCGCCCCGTCCATCGTCGCCGCCGTCGTCCGCGACGGCGAAATCGCCTGGTCCGGAGGACGCGGACGCGTCGACGGCGAGACACCCGGTGGCGACACGCAGTACCGCCTCGGCTCGATCACCAAGACCCTCGTCGCGACGGCCGTCATGCGGCTGCGCGACGAAGGCAAGCTCGACCTCAACGACCCGCTCGAACAGCACCTTCCCGGCACCGCGTTCGGCTCGGCCACCATCGCGCAACTGCTCTCCCACACCTCGGGCCTGACCGCGGAATCGCCCGGTTCCTGGTGGGAGCGCACGGTCGGCGCCGACTGGGACGCGCTCGTCGAGAGCCTCAAGGACGGCGCGACACGGCTGCGGCCGGGCAGCAAGTTCCACTACAGCAACGTCGGTTACGGCGTGCTCGGCGAGCTGGTCGCCCGGCACCGCGGGCAGTCGTGGCTCGACGTCATCCGCGCCGAGATCCTCGGCCCGCTCGGCATGACCCGGACCTCGCCGCATCCCGAAGGCGCACACGCGAACGGGTTCGCCGTGCACCCCTTCGCCGACCTCCTCATGCCGGAACCGTCGCCGGACGCGGGCGCGATGGCGCCTGCCGGGCAGCTGTGGTCGACGATCACCGACCTCGCCCGCTGGACGGCGTTCCTCGGCGGCCACACCGGCGGCGTGCTCAGCGAGCAGACCGTCGCGGAGATGCGCGAAATGGTCACCGTGGACGACGGCGACGCCTGGACCACCGGATTCGGCCTCGGTGTCATGCTGGTCCGCACCGAGGGCAGGCGGCTGGCCGGGCACACCGGCTCGATGCCGGGCTTCCTCGCCTGCTCGCTGGTCGACGCGAACGCCGGCATCGGCGCGCTGGTGCTGACGAACTCGACGGCGGGCGTCGGCATCACGCAGCTGTGCCTCGACCTGATGAACCTGACCGAACAGCACGAGCCGTCCATGCCCGCGGAATGGCAACCGTCCACTGTGGACCCGAAGCTGCTGGAGCTGACCGGGCTGTGGCACTGGGGCCCGACGCCGTACCACCTGCGCCTGCTCCCCGGCGGCCTGTTCTCCCTCGCGCCGACCGACGGTCCCGGCCGCGCGTCGCGGTTCGCGCCGGTCGGCGAAGACACCTGGGTCGGCCTCGACGCCTACTACGCGGGCGAAACGCTGCGGGTCGGGCGGGACTCGGCGGGGAAGCCGAACCATCTCGACCTCGCGACGTTCATCTTCTCGCGGACGCCGTTCGACCCGGCCGCGCCCATCCCTGGCGGCGTCGACCCCGACGGCTGGCGTTAACGGAAGCGCACGGCGGCGGTCGTGAACTCGCGGCCGCCGTCGGCGCACACCAGGACATCGCCGTAGCCGGCATCGCCGACGACTCACATCCGGCGCCGTCGGCGAAGCGACTCGGTGAGTTCGTCCACGCAGTCTTCGATGACGAACTTCGCCGGGCGGCCGTCGAGAACGGCCCACCCGCGCGCGGTCCCGGCGTCTGGATCCAGTGTGGCGGTGGCCAGCGCCCAGGGGCCGAACACGACGTCGAGCACACCTTCACGGCGCCGGATCGTGAACCGCAGCGCCGTCCACCACTGGCGGGTCCTCGGCGAAGAGATCTCCCCCGGCTCGTCTCCGTGGACCCAGCGCGGCAGGCCGGGAACGAACACGAGCACGAGCGCCGCCACGAAACCGAGCGGTGCGCCGATGGCCGCCGTCTCATCCCACTCGGCGAAGACCGCGTGGATGCCGAAGACGAGGAAGTACAGGAACAGGAAACCCCACCTCGGTCTCCACGGGTCCGGCATCAGGCGGCCGGGGTGTGCCCGACCGCGACGCCGACGGCCGCGATGAAGTTGCGGGCGATGCGCTTGCCCTCACCCCAGTCGACGAAGCCGAACTTGAGGCTCGTCTGGATCGCCAGACCCGAACCCTCCGTCGTCCGCTCGACCTTCACCGTGACCGTCTGGCCGTAGCTGAGCCAGCCGAGCTTGGTCGAGAAGGTGACGTAGCCCGCTGCCGCGTCGTAATACGGGGCCTGCCCCTTGACCGCGTCGACCCCGTGGGGAAGGGCCTGCCACAACGCCTCGGGGGGCACCGGGAATCGTTCGTGCACTGTCGCCATGAGGCGAGAAGCTACCCGGCGGCCGGCGCCGAGGGGAGCCGGTCCGCCGATCCCACATCCCGGACACGCGGCACCGACTGTCAGCAGGGCCGTCCCGACCTGAGAGACTGGCCTCATGACCGACGCACCTGAGTTGACCCTCCCCGCGGACCTGAAGCCTGCCGATGGCCGCTTCGGCTGCGGACCGTCCAAGGTCCGTGACGAGCAGCTCGCCAACCTGGCGAAATCCGGTGCCACCTACCTCGGCACCTCGCACCGTCAGAAGCCGGTGAAGTCCCTCGTCGGCCGCGTGCGTGCGGGTCTGTCCGAATTGTTCTCCCTGCCCGAAGGCTACGAAGTGGTCCTCGGGAACGGCGGGACGACCGCATTCTGGGACGCCGCCGCGTTCGGGCTCGTGCGGGAACGTGCGCAGCACTTCACCTACGGCGAGTTCTCCTCGAAGTTCGCCACGGTGACCAAGGGCGCCCCGTTCCTCGCCGACCCGATCGTCGTCAAGGCCGACCCGGGCAGCGCACCCGAGATCGCCTACGAGGCCGGTGCCGACCTGGTCGGCTGGGCGCACAACGAGACTTCGACCGGTGTCGCTGTGCCGGTCCGCCGCCCCGAAGGCAGCGAAGGCGCCCTCGTCGCCATCGACGCCACTTCCGGCGCGGGCGGCCTGCCGGTCAAAGCCGAGGACTTCGACGTCTACTACTTCGCGCCCCAGAAGTCCTTCGCCTCCGACGGTGGCCTCTGGATCGCGCTGGCCTCGCCCGCCGCGGTCGAGCGCATCGGCGAGATCGGCGCGAGCGACCGCTGGATCCCCGAGTTCCTGTCGCTGACCACCGCGCTCGACAACTCCCGCAAGGACCAGACGTACAACACCCCGGCGGTGTCGACGCTGTTCCTGCTGGCCGACCAGATCGAGTGGATGAACTCGAACGGCGGTCTCGAGTGGACGACCGCGCGCACGCGCGACTCGTCGACCCGGCTGTACGAATGGGCCGAGAAGACCAGCTACACGACGCCGTTCGTCAGTGACCCGTCGCTGCGCTCGCAGGTCGTCGGCACCATCGACTTCGCCGACGAGGTGGACGCCTCGGCGGTCGCGAAGGTATTGCGTGCCAACGGGATCGTCGACACCGAGCCGTACCGGAAGCTGGGCCGCAACCAGCTGCGCGTGGGCCTGTTCCCGGCCATCGACCCGGACGACATCACGAAGCTGACCCAGAGCATCGAGTACGTCGTCGAGCGCCTGGGCTGAGCTAGCTTTCCGTGAGGGCCTCCTTCCCTACCTTGAGCGTAGGGAAGGAGGCCCTCACGGATTTGAGGAGCACCAGCAGCACAAGGCCGTACAGCACGAAGGATTCCGTCGCCAGCCACCAGCCGAAACTCCCGGCGGGCCGCGGCGCGAGCCACATCGGCGCGATCACGAACAGCGCCACCGTCACGGCCGCGAGCGCGTAGGAAACGATCGACCGGGTCCAGACCAGCAGCACGAGGATCGGCACGCACCAGATCCAGTGGTGCGTCCAGGACACCGGCGAGACCAGCAGCCCGCCGATGGCGCACGCCGTCAGCGCGAACACCGGCTCCGCGACGCGCACGATCACGAACGCGGTCAGCGCGACCACCACCACCGCCGCCAGCACCCAGACGACGTCCTCCGCCGAGCCGAGTCCGAACCGCGCGAGCATCCCCCGCAGCGATTGGTTGCCGACATAGCCGCGATCGCCGATGCGGCTGGTGTCGAAGAGGATGTTCGTCCAGAACTTCGCGGACGCGTCCGGCGCGACCAGGAACATCAGCGCGCCCGCGCCGAGAAACCCGGCCACGACCCGCGCGGACGAGCGGAAGTCCTTGCGGAACAAGAAGAACAGGATGAAGAACGCCGGGGTCAGTTTGATCGCCGCGGCGACCCCGATCAGCAGGCCCTTGGTCCGCGCGCGGCCCGGGAGCAGGGCGTCGAGGACGACCATCAGCATCAGCAGGGTGTTGATCTGGCCGAAGCCGAGCGTCGAGCGGACCGGTTCCATGATCCCGCCGACGGCCTGCGCCCCGATCGCCGCCAGTACGGCGATGGCGCGGCCACGGACGTTCGCACGGTCGGTGAGCGAGCCGTTGAGCTTCGCGACGAAGAGGTAGACGACGATCCCGCCCGCGATGATCGACGCGAGCCCGACCAGCCTCGTGGCCAGCGCGGCGGACAGCAGCGTGCCGGGCAGGAACACCGCGGCCGCGAACGGTGTGTAGGTGAAGGGCAGCCAGCCCCCGTGCGTCTGCACCCACGTGCCGTACAGGTCGCCCGAGTCGACGAGGAGCCGCGCGCCGCCGATGTAGACCTCGAGGTCCTGGCCGTCGAACACCTTGAACGCGAACAGCACGCCGACCACGACGGCTTCGAGCGCGATCAACGCCCCCACGAGTTTCCGCCCCGACAATCCCACCAGCACCCGCCGAGATTACCCACCGCTACCTCGCAATTCGGCACCTGGTTGCGGTAGTACGCGATGCGCACCGTCGCAACCAGGTGCCGAATTGCGTGGTCAGGCGAGGGCTTGGGTCGGCGGGAGGCGGGCCGCGCGCATCGCCGGATAGGCACCGGCGACGGCACCGACCAGTGCCGAGACCCCGACCCCGCCGAGCAGGGTGCCGACGGGGAGCACCGCCGGCCAGCCTTGGCTCAGCGCGTACCCGGCCGTCACCAGCACGCCGACCAGGACCCCGGCGATCCCGCCGAGCCCGGACAGCAGCACCGACTCGGCCAAGAACTGGCCTCTCACCTGCCGTTTCGTCGCGCCGAGCGCGCGGCGGAGGCCGATCTCCCGGCGCCGCTCCAGCACTGAGATCACCATCGTGTTGGCCACCCCGACGCCGCCGACCAGCAACGCCACCCCGCCGAGCCCGAGGAACAGCGCGCTGTAGGTGTTCTCCGTCAGCTTCTGCGCCTCCAGCGCCTCCGACGGCCGACGCACCTCGACCTCGTTCGGCGCCTGCGGGTTCATCGTCTGCGCGAGCACCGAACGCACGTTCTCGACCTGCGAGTCCTTCGCCCGGACGTAGACGGTGGTCGGATGCCCCTCGAAGCCCAGGAGCCGTTTGGCGACGTCCCAGCCGACCAGCGCCGACCGCTCGATCTCGGGTGCCAGCGGCGTCGGCCCGAGAATGCCGCCCACCGTGAACCACTGACCGCCGATGAACACCTGTGGCGGTTTGGCCGGATCGATGCGATCGATCCCGAGCCGCGCGGCCGCGACCGAACCCAGCACGGTGACCGGATAGTCGCGGGTCGCGTCACGGAGGAACCGTCCGGTGCGGACGGCACCGCCGATGACGTCGAGGAGATCCGGCGTCGCCGCGTAGACGGAGAGGCCGGACGTCTCGTCCTTGGCGATCTTGTCCGTGCGCCGCACCGTCCCGCCGGTGGTGCCGGTCGCGGACGCCGCCGTCACCGGGGCGATCCGCTTCGCCATCGGCACCGCACTGTCCGGCAACGTGGCGTCACCACCGAACATCGTCTTGCCCGGTCCAGCCGAAAGCAGGTTCGTGCCGAGCGCGGCCAGCTGGTCTTGCAACGCCTTCGCGCCCGACGCCGGGATCGCGAGCACCGCCACCATCGCGGCGATCCCGATGCCGATGCCGAGTGCGGACAGCACCGCGCGCATCGGCCGCGTCCGCATTCCGTGCGCGCCGAGCGTCAGCACGTCGCGCGGGCCGAGCCTGGCCGGATTCGGTGTCGGCGTCTTGTCGAGGACGGGTGCGCTCACACCAGCACCCCCGTCCCGGTGTCGAGCCGGATCCGGCCGTCGCGCAGCTCGATCCGCCGCGGGATGCCCGCCGCGATCTCCCGGTCGTGCGTGATGATCACGACCGTCGTCCCCTGCGAGCTCAACGTGGCGAGCAGGTTGAGGATCGCCGCGCCGTTGCCCGTGTCGAGGTTCCCGGTCGGCTCGTCGGCCAGCAGGATCGACGGCGAGTTGACGACCGCCCGCGCGATCGCCACCCGCTGCCGTTCCCCGCCGGAGAGCTCGCTCGGGAAATGCCCGGCCCGATGCGCGAGGCCGACCCGGTCGAGCGCGGCCAGCGCCCGTTCGTGCCGTTTCCGCCGCGGCACCCCCGCGTACAGCAGCCCCGTCGCGACGTTGTCGACCGCGCTCACCCCCTCGCTGAGGAAGAACTGCTGGAACACGAACCCGATCCACCGTGACCGCAACGCGGAAAGCTTGCGGTCGGGCAGTTTCGCCACGTCGTTCCCGCGCAGTTCGATGACGCCGCTGGTCGGCCGGTCGAGCGTGCCCATCAGCTGCAGCAGCGTCGACTTGCCGGAGCCGGACGGGCCGACGATGGCGACCATCTCTCTGTCCTGAATGGACAGTGATACCTCGTGCAGTGCCCGTACCCCACCCGGATAGGTACGCGAGGCGCCGCGCACGTCCAGCACCGGGGTCATGAGGTCGTCACCACCCGCATCCCGGCGGCGAGGCCGGTGCCGGTGATTTCGACGCGGCCGCCGGAGAACAAACCGGTCTTCACCGCGATGAGGCGCCGATTGCCGCCTTCGTCGACCTCGACGGCGTACCCACCTTCGGCGAGCGCGAGCAGCGCTCCGACGGGAACCGCCAGCACTCCACTGTGGACTTCCTTGGTGAACCGCACCGAGGCGGGCGTCGAATCGAGCGACCCCGCCGCTGCCGGATCGTCCAGCTTGATCTTCACCTTGATCTTCGGCTTGCCGTCGTCCTGCCCGGCGCCGTCCTTGCCGGTTTCCGCGACCTTGCCGACCTCGGTGATCACCCCGGTCGTGCTCTTGCCGCCGGTGATGTCGATGCCGACCTTGTCCCCCTCCTTCGCGATGGCCTGCTTGGCGGCGTCGAGCTTGACCTCGACGAGACGCTCGGTGCCGGTGTACTTCAGGAGTTCGCCGCCTCCCGGGCCGCCGAGCTGCGCGGCGACCTGAGAAACCCGGATCTCACCGGGTGCGAGGACGGCATCGCCCTGGCCGAACGTGCCGGTCTGCTCGACGCCGAGCGACTTCTGCCATTTCTTGATCGCGGCGGTGGTGGCCGAGGTGAACTTCTTGTCCGGCGTGCCGAAACCGCCGAAACCGAGCGCCTTCAGGTTCTCTTCCAGCTGCTTGACGTCCGGGCCGTCCGCGGCCCCGTCCGCGAGGTCACGGAAGAACGGCAGGGTGCCGTAGAACAACGGCACCGGTTTGGCGTCGACGCCGTAGACAGTCTTGCCGCGGGTGAGTACCGCGCCCGTGTCCGGAAGGGACGTGATAGTGCCCTGTTTCCGGCCGGCGAGGGCGTTTTCCGCGCCGTAGCCCAGAGTTCCGTTCGCCTCTTCCTCCTCCCGCAGGTCGGTCTTCTCGACCTTCGCGGTCTCCACCGGTGGTGGCGCCTGCCCGACCTGCTGGGCCTCCGACGTGACCCTGGTAAGCACGACCACGGACATCGTCCCGACCACGACGACGAGGACCGCCGCGATGATGAACCAGCGCGCCCGGCGCGAACGCCGTGCGCCGCCGGGTCCTTCGTGTTCGCTCATTTCGCCGGGGCCGCCCTCATGGTCATGCCGAGACCGCAGGCCTTCGCCGCTTCTTCGAACTTCTTGGGATCGCCCATGTCCATCGTCATGGCGGCACCCTTGCCGCTGGGATCGGGATCCGCGAAGTCGATGCCGTGCTCGCGCATGCACTTCGCTTCCTTGCGCATCTTGTCGAGCTCTTCCGGCGTGGGCGGCTTGATCTCGCCACCGTTCGGCAGCAACTTGCGGCACGCCTCGTCCGCGGCCTTCATCTTGTTCTCGTCGGGCCTGCCTTCGCCGGCCTCGATGGAGATCGTGCCCTGCCCGTCGCCGTTGGTCTGGGGATCCGGCATGTCGATCCCGTGCTCGCGCATGCACTTAGCGAAGTTGCGCATCTTGTCCTCGTCGGACACGTTGTCGGCCTGCTTCCCGTCGCCCGCGCCCGCGGCGGGTGGGGAGGAGATCGAGGCGACCTTGTCGCCGCCGTCCCCGCCACCGCCGCAGCCGGCCACCAGCGCGAGGACCGCTCCGGCGATCAGTGCCGCCATCGGTCGTTTCCGCATCGCTGCTCCTTCGGTCGTCTTGCGCACCGATTTCTACGGAGAGGCCGATTCCGGCGCGGTAAGCGAAGTCGCTTATGTCGCGCTTACCGTCCCAATCAGCGGAACAAAGATCCGACCTATCTGCCGTCTTTACGGGTGAACCAGGCCAGTCAGGAGCCTTTTGGGGGTTCACATCGGATCTCTGGCTTCTTAGAGTCCCGACGTCCACACCTCATCGAGGAGGAGTGCATGAATCGCCGCAACCCACTCCGGGCCCTGGCGGCCCTTGTCGTCGCGACCACCGCCCTGGGCGTCCTGCCCGCGGCGGAAGCCGCGACGCTGCCGTCCGGACCAGGGACCGACCACGCCTACGACGACCCGTTCACCGCCGACCGGACGCGCTGGTGGCGCGACGACCGCTTCGGCCAGTTCATCCACTTCGGTGCGTACTCGCAGCTTCAAGGGAAGTACCAACGCCCAGATGGAAGCGTTTGCCAGGACGCCGAGTGGATCCAGCGGAACTGCCAGATCCCGCGCGCCGAATACGAGCAGATCGCCGCGAAGTTCAACCCGGCCGGGTTCGACGCGAACGCCATCGCGCAGTCGGCGAAGGACGCCGGGCAGAAGTACGTGGTGATCACGTCGAAGCACCACGAGGGCTACGCGATGTGGCCGACGAAGGTCAACAAGTTCAACCTCCGCGACCACTCGGCGTTCGACAAGAAGCGCGACATCCTCGCCGAACTGAAACGCGCGACGGCCGCGCGGGACGTGAAACTCGGTTTCTACTACTCGATCTGGGACTGGCACGACCCGGACTTCCCCGATCCGGCGACTTTCCCGAAGTACAAGGAGCGGATGTACGCCCAGCTCAAGGAACTCGTCGACAACTATCACCCGGCGGTGCTGTGGTTCGACGGCGAATGGAGCACCGACCGGCCCAACAACCCATGGACCGAAAAGGACGGTGAGGAGCTGGAGGCGTACGTTCGCAGCCTCGATCCGTCCATTGTGGTCAACAACCGCGTCGGCAAACGCCGGGTGGTCGACGGCGACACGGGAACTCCCGAACAGGAGATCCCGGACAAGCCGGTCGACGGGCAGTTGTGGGAGTCGTGCATGACCCTCAACGGCAGCTGGGGGTACACCGATTGGGACCACAACTGGAAATCCTCGGCGGATCTGACCAGGAAACTACTCTCGATCGCCGGCCGCAGCGGCAACTTCCTGCTCAACGTCGGACCCGATCGCAACGGCCGGGTGCCGCAGGAATCCATCGACAGGCTGAAGCAGATGGGCCAATGGCTGCGGACGAATGGCCACTCCGCCGCCGTCTACGGAGCGGGCGCGCCGGGGCTCGTCGCCGAACCGGGCTGGGGTGTGGTGAGTCGCCGGGGCGGCAAGCTTTACGCGTCGGTGTTCGACTGGCCCGCTTCGGGCGGTTCGCTGACGCTCGACACGGTGGCGCCTTTCCGGGTTCGCGACGCGCGGGTGCTCGGCAGCGGGCAGCGCGTGAAGGTCGAGCAGTCGCCCGGAAGCGTGAAACTCACGCCGTCGGGCGGCCGGACGAACGACGTCGCGACCGTCATCGAACTGAGTGTCGATCCGCTGCCCCAGGCCCCCGCCGGACGCGGGACCGGACTGACCGCCGAGTACTGGCCGAACGCGGACTTCACCGGGACACCGACGGTGCGCCGGATCGAGCCGGGCGTGAACCACAACTGGAAGTTCACCGGATCACCCGACGCGAAGATCCCGGCGGAGTCCTTCTCGTCGCGCTGGAGCGGCCGCGTCACCGCGCGGGACACCGGGAAGTACACGTTCACCACGGTTTCGGACGACACCGTGCGGCTGTGGGTCGACGGGAAACTCCTGATCGACAACACCACTCCACACGGCCCAAGTGTCGACAAAGCGACTCTGGACCTGGTCGCCGGGAAGTCGTACGCGATCCGGCTCGAACACACCGAACGAGGCGGTGAAGCATCGATGAAGCTGCTGTGGTCCAGTCCGAACACCCCTCAGCAGGTGATCCCTGCGCGGCAGCTGCACCCGGCGGGCTGAGCGTTCGGTACAGGTGGTCGTGAGTGGCGTTTCGGGTTCTCACCGAAACGCCACTCACGAGGGCTTGGCCAGCGTCCTTGCCCACCTGAGTACATGAAGGCCCCCTTCCTTGCGCCTAGCGCAGTGAAGGGGTCCTTCATGTACCTCGGCAAGGCGCGAAGGTCGAGTTTCCTCGGCTGAGCCGACCCACGCGACCAGGCGCTTATCCCGCGCTTACCCCCATCCGGGGCAGACTGGCCAGGTGAGAGTGCTGGTGGTGGAAGACGAGCGGCTCCTGGCGGACACGATCGCCGAGGGCCTGCGACGGTTCTCCATGGCCGTCGACGTCTGCTACGACGGCGCGCAGGCCCTGGACCGGGTGGGGGTGCACGGCTACGACGTCGTCGTGCTCGACCGGGATCTCCCCGTCGTGCACGGCGACGAGGTCTGCGCCGCGGTGATCAGGACCGGCGGCGAGGCCCGGGTCCTGATGCTGACCGCCGCGGCCGACGTCAACGACCGGGTCGCCGGGCTGGGTCTCGGCGCCGACGACTACCTGACGAAACCGTTCGCGTTCGCCGAACTCGTCGCGCGGGTGCAGGCGCTGTCGCGGCGCGCGCGGCCGGCGTTGCCGCCGGTGCTGCAACGCGGCGGTGTCGTCCTCGACCTGCCGCGTCACCAGGCGTCCCGCGACGGCCGGTTCCTTCCCTTGTCCCCCAAGGAATTCGCGGTACTGGAGGTGCTCATGCGCGCCGAAGGCAACGTGGTCAGCGCGGAGGAACTGCTGGAGAAGGCGTGGGACGAACACGCCGACCCGTTCACGAACGCCGTCCGGGTGGCGATGATGACGTTGCGGCGCAAACTCGGTGAACCACCACTGATCGAGACCGTGCCCGGCGCCGGTTACCGGTTCGGGTCGTGAAACCGCTCCGGCTCTCCGTCCGCACCAAGCTGACGGCGCTCTACGGCGGGGCGTTCCTGCTCGTCGGGCTCGCGTTGCTGATCGTCAACTACCTGCTGGTGAGCTCGACCCTGCCGGATACCGCCGCGTTCGCGAACGGAGCGACCGCGGGGAGCCGGTTCGAGATGGCCCAGCCGTATCCGATGGACGAGACGACCATCCTGCCCGTGGAGCGCGCTCAGGCCACGCAACTGGTCGCGACCTCGATCACCGAGTACCGCTCGGACGTCCTTTCGACGCTGCTGTGGCAATCGTTGGTGGCGCTGGCGATCGCGGGCGCGCTCGCGGTGCTGCTCGGCTGGCTGATGGCGAGCCGGGTGCTGCGGCCGCTGCACGCGATCACTTCGACCGCACGGAAACTCGAAGTCGAAAACCTCGACCGGCGCATCGATCTCGACGGCCCCGACGACGAACTCAAGGAACTCGCCGACACCTTCGACGGCATGCTCGACCGGCTCGCCGTGTCGTTCGACAGCCAGAAACGCTTCGTCGCCAACGCTTCCCACGAACTGCGGACCCCGCTCGCGGTGCAGCGCACGCTGGTCGAGGTGGCGATGGCCGATCCCGACGCGAGCCCCGAGGTCCGGAAACTCGGCGAGCACCTGATCTACACCAACGAACGCAGCGAACGGATGATCGAGGGCCTGCTCGTGCTGGCCCGCAGCGACCGCGGCCTGGCGGCACGCGGCCCCGTCCGGCTGGACGAGGTCGCGGCGACGGTGATCCGGTCCGCGGCGGCCATGGCCGAGGAAGCGGGGGTCACCGTGGAGTCGCGGCTACGGCCGCGGACGGTGTCCGGCGATCCCGTGTTGCTGGAGCGCCTGATCACGAACCTCGTGCACAACGCGATCACCTACAACCGCAAGGGTGGCTGGGTCCACGTCGACATCGGCGGCGACCCGGCGCTGGTGGTGCGCAACACCGGCCCGCAGGTGCCGCTGGACGCCGTACCCGCGCTGTTCGAGCCGTTCCGGCGGCTCTCGGGCGACCGGACCGGCGACTCCCGCAACGCCGGGCTCGGCCTGTCGATCGTCCGGTCCATCGCGAAGGCGCACAGCGGGACCGCCGGCGCGGAACCGGGCGGACGCGGCGGCGGACTCGTCGTCCGGGTGCGGCTTCCGTAGATTCCCCCGATCGTGACTGTGCGTGTCCAGCGCGTCACGCGGCGAGCCGCGTGTCGCCGTTACAGAATGCACTTGCCGTCATGAACAAAATAGTGAGCAGGACACATGACATCGGCGCGCCTCACACGTCAAGGCGACGCGCCGTTTTAACGTGGACACCCACAAAGGTGAAGAAGTCGGGGAGGCGAGAATGAGAGCGCTACGGGTGGTCGGGCTGCACGAGGACGGTAAGTCCATCGTGTGTGAAGACCCGGCGAGCCGCACGCGTTTCCTGCTCCCCGCGGATGAGAGGCTGCGAGCGGCGGCGAGGGGTGACATCACCCGCCTCGGCCAGATCGAGATCGAGTTGGAGAGCCAAATGCGGCCACGCGAGATCCAGGCACGAATCCGGGCCGGTGAGTCCGTGGAGCAGGTCGCGAGCGGCGCCGGCGTCACCGTGCAGCGCGTCGAGCGGTTCGCGTACCCGGTCCTGCTCGAGCGATCCCGCACCGCCGAACTGGCTCAGCGGGCGCATCCGGTCCGCGAGGACGGCCCCGACGTGCAGACGCTCGGCGAGGTCGTGGCGCATTCCTTCGGGCAGCGCGGACACGACTACAGCCAGGCGACCTGGGACTCCTGGCGAGGCGACGACGGCAAGTGGGTCGTCGTGCTGAGCTGGAAGGCAGGCCGTTCGGACAACCGCGCGCACTGGTCGTTCTCGCCCGGCGCGCACGGCGGCACCGTGCAGGCCCTCGACGAGAACGCCGAAGTCCTGCTCAACCCCAACGCCTACCGCGCCCCGCGCACGGTCCGGGCGCTGGACCCCGGCAGGGAAGCGGTCATCCAGCCCACCCTCGACAGCGTTGATGCGTTCTCAGCGGCAAAGGGTACTTCGAACGGGGTACCCGACGAGCCGGTCGCGAAGGTGATCGACGCGCCGATCGCGGAACCCGAAGAAGATGTCGAGCCACCACTTCCGGCTGACGAGCCGGAGGAAGTGGCCGAGCCAGCTCCACGGGCGAAGGGGAAGAAGA
Organism: Amycolatopsis sp. lyj-108; assembly: GCF_046549005.1. NCBI lineage: Bacteria > Bacillati > Actinomycetota > Actinomycetes > Pseudonocardiales > Pseudonocardiaceae > Amycolatopsis > Amycolatopsis sp. lyj-108. The sequence goes on from NZ_JAJPWQ010000008.1 coordinate 268,092, forward strand.
ACCACCCCATCGTTCCATCCTGGGAAGACGTCCTACTGGGCGTCCGATCACAACGAGGTTGAATTCGCACGTAATGGCCCCTTCCGGTGGAGGGGCCATTACGTGCGTCCAGGGACCTGCACGATCAGGGATTTCGGCGCCACGAGGCAATACGCGTCGGTGACGATCCGCTCGATTTCGGTCCAGTCGACGTCGATGTCCAACCGGACCCCGAGCCAGCCCCGATGCCCGACGTACGGCGGCCGGAAGAACCGCTCCGGCTCGGCGCCCACCAGTTCCTCCTGCGCCCCGGGCGGCGCCGGGCACCAGAAGGCGACCTTGTCGTCGTGATGCCGGTCGGCGTACATGACGAACGTCTTCTTGCCGCGCACGAACCAGGTCGGCTCGCCGTGGCTGAGCCGCTCGGAGGTCTCCGGCAGCGCGAGACACAGGCGTCTGAGTGAATTGAGCGGGTCACCGGCCATGGATCTCAGTATCCTCGGACCAGGGGGATTCCATGCAGGATTGGTACGCACGCGCCGTCCGATTGCGTTTCCAGGTTTTCACGGGGGCGCCGTACGCTCATGTCTCGCCGATGGAGTGGCGGATCGACCCGGGGAATCTCCGCGGTATCGCCCTGAGCCGCGGCTACCTGGAGATCGCGCCGATGTTCCAGGGCTACCTGAGCTTCCGATTCGCGCCGCGGCACGTCCCGCCGGTCCCCGCCTTCGACGGACCGGACAGACCGGACAAGGACCGCGAACGCTGGCTGCTCAACCACCTGAGCGGCTCGGACGACGTCTGGATCAGCCTCAAGCACGCGAACCTCTCCGCCCGGCGTGTCGCGGAGGTCGCCGAGACGGAGGGCCTGCGTGTCGCGGCCGACTTCACCGATCCGAACGACCGGGTCCTCCTGCTCAGCCGGGATCCGTCACCGCCGCGGCTTCCACTGCCCGCACCCACGGGACTCCGGTTCCGCTACGCCTGGCTGAACCACATCGCACCCGTCTGCGTCCTCGTCCTCCTCTGCGCGGCGGCGGTGATCGCCGGAATGCCGTCGGACCACGAAGCTCCGATCGTCGGCCTCCTGTTCACGGCGGCTCTCGCCGGTGCCATCCCGGCCGCTTTCATCACCAGCCTCTTCCCGCGCACCATCCGCGTCGGCTGGCTCGCCCGGGAATTCGACGGGAGCCTCCACGTGGGATTCGCGATGCGCTCCTATCAGATTCCCGCCGACCTGGTGGTGCAGATCGCCGCGTATCACGGCTATGAGCTTTACGGACAGTCTGCGACACAGGCGGGTGGGCTGAGTCTCAAGTTCTACAAACGCGTGTGACACGACGAGCCGATCGGCACCGTTTTCGATCTTTAGAAGACGACGATCAGCACGCCGATCCACGCGATCACGATTCCCGCGGCCGCGCCGAAGGACGCCCACCGCACGATCGGCACCCGCCGCGCGAGCCACAGCGAGGGCGTGATCCCGGCGGTGACGACGACGGACGCGAGCAGTGCGAGCCAGCCGTTGGTCTCCCGCGCGAGGGTGTTCGCCAGCGCCAGCATCGCCACGACGACCACGGCCGCGATGAACGCGGAGACGGTCAGCCCGGTCAGCCACGGCGTCGGTTCCCCGGCGGGATCCGGGGTGCCGAAAAGCCGCCGCGCGAGTTCGCTGCGGGGCGCGGGGGTGGGCGGGTCGACGATCACGCCGTCGCCGGAGACGGGGTCGACGTACCGCACCGAGGTGCCCATCGTGGCGGCGACCCGCTGGGCGAGCTGGCGGCCACGCTGGGAAACCACGGAAGCGGCCTCGGTGCCGGAGGAGCCGACGGCGGACGCGACGCGGGCCCATTCGTGCAACGCCTGCGCGAGATCCGAACCGATCGCGAGTGAATGCGGGTCCACCTCGTGCGTGCTGTCGCCGCCACGCCCGGCCAGCACCGCACGTCCCTCACGGATCCGCAATTCCATGGGTTCTCCTCGTGATCGCCTCGGGTGCTCACGATAGCGGTGGACGCGTCTCGTAGAACGCGATCGCGCCCGCCGTGGCGACATTCAGCGAATCGACGCCTTCGGGCATCGGGATCCGCACCGCTACGTCGGCGGCGGCGATGGCCTCGTCGGTCAGGCCGGGGCCCTCGGCTCCCAGCATCAGCGCCACCTTCCCCGGGGTCTGGTCGCGTAACTGGCGCAGCGAAACGGAATCCGCACGAGGAGTGAGGGCCGCGATACGGAAACCGCGTTCCCGCAGCAGTTCCAGGTCACCGGGCCAGGATCCGACGGTGGCGAACGGCACGCGCAGGACGTGCCCCATCGAAACGCGGACGCTGCGCCGGTACAGCGGGTCGGAGCAACCGGCGCCGAGCAGGATCCCGTCGACCCCGAGCGCGGCCGCGTTGCGGAACAGCGAACCGAGATTCTCGTGGTCACCGACGCCTTCGAGGACGGCGAGCACGCGTGCGCCCTTGATGACGTCCTCGACCGTCGGCGACGGGACCGGCCGGTCCGCGACGGCCAGTATCCCGCGATTCAGGTGGAAGCCGACCACTTCGGCCATCGTCTCGGCCGACGTCACATAACCGGGGACGTCGACGCGGGCCAGGTCGCCGCCCAGTTCCCGGAACCGCCGTTCCACGCCGAGCAGGGCGCGGACCGGATAGCGGGAGTTGAGCAGCCGCTCGACCACGACGGTGCCTTCGGCGATCACAAAGCCACGCCCACCCGGCCTATCGGGACGCCGATCGGCTGTGGACAAGTCGCGGAAATCGTCGAGCCGCGGGTCGTCGCGGTCGTCGATGGTGATCAGTTCAGCCACCAGGAGAGTGTGTCATCCGCCCGCTGCGCGCCGTTTGCGTCCGATCGTCCACGGGTAAGTGGTACGAATGGATGTATTTTGCTGTCAGTTAACCCCTAGTGACAGAGAGCACCAGTTTGGCCGCTAGCCGGGCGACAGCGAGGCGTGAAACCGTTGGGCCGCCTGGCAGTCCCGCCTGGATCCCGCGGAGCGTGGCCAATGAGGAGCTCGACGAACATGGGTAAGAATCTTTCGGCGGACCCCTGTGAGCCGCAGGATCGCGGACGTTACCGCCGGAAGGTACAGCGCTGCCTCGACACCTTGGCCCGGATGCTCACCGATGGCAGTTTTTCCTTCCCGCGCAAGAATATCGGGCTCGAGGTGGAACTCAACCTCGTCGACGCGGAGCTGCGCCCGTCGATGACGAACACGACGGTGCTCGAGGCGCTGAACGATCCTTCGTTCACCACCGAGCTCGGTCAGCACAACCTGGAGCTCAACGTGCCGCCGCGGCCGCTGGCAGGCGAGTCCGCGCTGCAACTGGAGGACGACCTCCACGCGTATCTGGGCGCAGCCTCGCGCAAGGCGGAGGAATCCGGCGCCTCGCTGGCGATGATCGGCATCCTCCCGACGCTGCGGCACGAGCATTTCGATCAGAAGTGGCTCACCAACAACGCCCGGTATTCGCTGCTCAACGACCGGATCTTCGCCGCGCGCGGCGAGCGCACCGTGCTCTCGATGGAGGGTGCGCCGCTGCCCGGAAGACAGCCCGAGCGGCTGCGCAGTTACTCCGAATCGATCCTCCCCGAGGCCGCCTGCACCTCCGTCCAGCTGCATCTTCAGGTGGCGCCGGAGGAGTTCGCGGCGCACTGGAACGCGGCACAGGCACTGGCGGGCGTCCAGATCGCGGTGGGCGCGAATTCGCCGTTCCTGCTCGGCAAGGCGCTCTGGCACGAGACGCGGATCCCGCTGTTCCTGCAGGCCACGGACACCCGGCCGGAGGAGTTGAAGAACCAGGGCGTGCGGCCGAGGGTGTGGTTCGGCGAGCGGTGGATCACCTCGATTTTCGACCTGTTCGAGGAGAACGTCCGGTACTTCCCCGGCTTGCTGCCCGAGACCGACCGCGAGGATCCGATCGAGGCGCTCGACTCCGGGCAGGCCCCGAAACTCACCGAACTGCGGATGCACAACGGCACCGTCTGGCGCTGGAACCGGCCGGTCTACGACGTCGTCGACGGCCTGCCGCATCTGCGGGTGGAGAACCGCGTGCTGCCCGCGGGCCCGACCGTCGTCGACATGGTCGCGAACGCCGCCTTCTTCTATGGCGCGCAACGGGCCCTCGCCGAAGCCGACCGTCCAGTGTGGACACAGATGTCCTTCCAGGCGGCCGAGGAGAACATGTACGCGGGGGCGCGCCGGGGCTTCGACGCGCAGCTGTACTGGCCGGGGATCGGCTGGATCCCGCCGGACGAGCTGGTGCTGCGGGTCCTGCTGCCGCTGGCGCACGAGGGACTACGCCGATCGGATGTTTCGGACGAGGCGAGAGAGCGCTATCTGGGCATCATCGAGCAGCGGTGTCTCACCAGGCGGACCGGCGCGGCGTGGCAGCGGGAGTACGTCCTGCGCGCGGAGGAGCGCGGCGCCGAGCGGGAAACCGCGCTGCACCGGATGCTGGGCCGGTACCTGGAGCTGTCGGCCACGGAGACTCCGGTGCACACGTGGTCGCTTGAGGCTTAGAGTCATCTCCCAGGGAGGTGGCTCGTGCCCAAGATCATCGGCCGGTCGCTGGAGGAGCACCGGCGCGAGGTCCGCAGCAGGGTGTTCGACGTCCTGCGCGGGCAGCTGTACGAGCGCGGGTTCGACGCGATCACGCTCGCGGGTGTCGCCGCCGAAGCGGGCCTCGGCCGCACGGCGATGTACAACCACTTTCCGGACAAGGAAAGCCTGCTGGTCGCCTTCGTCGAGGATGAGGCGACGCGATACGTCGAACGGCTGACGGCGGCCGTCGCGACCGCGGACACCCCGGTCGAGAAGCTTTCGACGTTCGTCCGACTGCAACTGCGGGTGCTGGCCGAGTACCACCTGCCGCCGGGGACGGCGCTCGCGTCAGCGCTGGCGCCCGCCGCGTACCGGCGGATCAGCGCGCACGCCGACCCCATCACCGGCCAGCTGCGCGAGATCCTCGCCGAGGGCGTCCCGGAGGAGGATCCCGACGTGCTGATCCCGATGATCACCGCCGCGCTCGGCAGCCGCCAGGTCGTCGACGTGCCACCCGAACAGCTGGACGACGCGATCGAAGGAGCGGTCCGATTCGTGCTCAGAGCGGTCGGGATGACCGAAGACCCGAAAAATTAGGGTAGCCTAACCCGCGATTGTGCCTTACGCTCTTTCTGACAGCATGTCAGATCGATGCTTGGAGGCTCTGTCCATGCCGGTGACCACCGACGTCGAATCCGGGCCGTTCTCCGCGACCCTGCGCGCCTCCACCTTGCCCGCCCACGAGCGGGCCAACCACTCCGAATACATGAACGCGCTGCTCGGCGGCGAACTCTCGCTCGAGGGATACACCCGGCTGGCGATCCAGTACTACTTCATCTACCAGGCCATCGAGCAGGCCGCCGACAAGCTGTCGGAGGACCCGGTGGCTGGCAAGTTCGTCTTCGAGGAACTGCGACGGCTGCCGAGCCTCGAACGCGACCTCGAACACCTCGTCGGCCAGGACTGGCGCGAGACCGTCCGCCCGCTGCCCTCGACCGAGCGGTACGCGCGGCGTGTCGCCGAGGCGTCGGACTGGTCCGGCGGGTTCGTCGCCCACCACTACACGCGCTACCTCGGCGACATCGCCGGCGGCCAGGTCATCCGGCGGCTGCTGGAGCGCAAGTACGAGCTCACCGAAGCGGGGTCGCTGTTCTACCACTTCGACAAGCTGGGCAGCGCGCCCAAGTTCCGGGACAACTACCGCGAACAGCTGAACTCGGCGCCGTGGACCGAGAACGAGCGCGCGCGGCTCATCGAGGAGGCGATCGTGGCCTTCGAGTGCAACATCGCGGTGTTCGACGAGCTGGCGAGCGAGCTGGACGCGTACCGGGCCGCTTGACCTCTTGGGTGACGCCCGGCCTCGGTCCCGCGCGCCATCCCGGTCTCCTTTCCCGATGGCGGAGCGGGTCGCGGGGTAGGGCAGGCCCCACCCCGCGACCGGCGGCCCACCGGATCCCTTTACCCCGGGGAAATCCCTAGTTTTCAGCACATGTTCCGAATCGCGGCCACCGCCGCACTGCTGACCATCACGACGGTCTTGACGGCTCCCGCCGCCCAAGCGGCCACGCCCGCCTCCGCGGCGGGCGTCTTCGACGAGATCCTCCCGCGAAGCCTTGCCGAGCACCACATTCCCGGCGCCGCCGTGGTGGTCGTCGAAGGCGGCAAGACGGTGTTCTCCGCAGGCTACGGAGTGTCCTCTGTGGACACTCAGGTCAAGGTGGACCCGGAGCGCACCGGGTTCCTGATCAACTCCGTCGGCAAGTCGATCGCCGCCACGGCCGCGATGCAACTCGTCGAACAGGGCAAGCTGGCGCTGGACGCCGACGTCAACACGTATCTGAAGTCGTTCAAGATCCCCGAAACCTTCCCCGGCCGCCCGGTCACCCTGTTCTCCCTGCTGACCCACACCGCGGGTTTCGAAGACCGCGTGTACCGGATGTTCACGCCGCGGGACGAGAAACTGCCATCGCTCGCGGAACACCTCGCGAACGAGATGCCCACGCGCGTCCGCCCACCCGGCGAGGTCGCCATCTATTCGAACTACGGCTTCGCGCTGGCCGGGCATCTCGTGGAACTGGCGTCGGGACAGTCCTATGCGGACTACGTGCGGCAGCACATCTTCGAGCCGTCGGGCATGAAGGACAGCAGCGTCGCCCAGCCCACTCCCGACATGCCACTGGCGACCGGCTACCGCTGGGACGGCTCGGCACAGGTCGTCCCACCGGCGAACTTCGGCCCCGAACCGCCCGCCGGTGACGGGAACGTCGCCACTCCGGCCGACATGGGCCGCTACCTGTCCGCGAACCTCGTTCCCGGCACGTTCAGCCGCCCGTTGCTCGACCAGTTGCACGGCGCGCGGTTCCGCAACGACCCGCGGCTGCCCGCGATGGGGTTCGGCTTCTCCGAGCGGTATCTGAACGGCCTGCGCCTGGTGGAGAAGACCGGCGACTCGCCGGGGTTCCTCAGCGTGCTCGAACTGATCCCGGAGAAGAACACCGGCGTGTACCTGGCATTCAACGGCGGCGCGTTCTCCGGCGACGCCGCCGCGGTCACCGCCGAGGTACTGAAGGCCTTCGTCGACCGGCTCCAGCCCGCCGCTCCCGTTCCCGCGCCCGTGGCGCTCGCGGGTGACGTCTCACGGTTCGAAGGCAGCTACAACAACACCCGGCTGGACTACGACAGCTTCACGAAGGTCCGCGCGCTCGCGGGCGGTATCACGGTGACCGCGGACGGCGACGGCGCGCTGACGACATCCGGTCTCGGCGAGGGCACCCGGCGATGGACGCAGACCGAGCCCGGGCTGTTCACCGACGTGGCGGGCGAGCGGATCGCTTTCCGCGACTCCGGCGGTCAGGTCCTGCTCTTCGCCGGTGACGACCCGAACTCCTCCTACGAACGCATGTCGTGGCTCGAATCGTCCTCCACCCACCTGCTGATCCTCGGGATCGCGCTGCTGCTCCTGCTGGGCGCGCTGGTGTTCTGGCCGATCCGCGCGTTCGTCCGGCGCGGCCGGGAACGGAACCCGTCGGGCGCCCGGTTCGCGACCGTCGCCGCCTGGTCCGCGGCACTGGCCGTCCTGCTGTTCACAGCCGGCTTCGCCCTCCTCATGAGCGATCTGAGTGCCGCCGCCGTCGCGCTGACCTCCGGGCACTCCCCCTTGCTGAGCGTCACCTTGCTCCTGCCGGACGTCGTCCTGCTCCTGACCGGCGCCGCCGTCGTCTGCACGGCACTCGCGTGGCTCCGCGGCTGGTGGAACACCCCCGCCAGGATCACCTACACGGTGGTTTCCGTGGCCTTGACGGCCTTCCTCGGGGTGATCGCCTCCTATCATCTGGTCGGGCTGCCCTACCTGGCTCGATGACCGCCGTCACATCGCCTTGACCTCCAGCTAACTGGAGCTAGCAGGGTGGGTTTCAGGCGGTGGTCCCAACGGGTACAGCCGCTACGAACGGGTCGTTCCACCTGGGGAGAAACGCGGCGCCCCCGGTCGCCGCGAACGGGTGAAGACGACTAAGTTCGTCCTTGGAAACTTGTGTCGAAGACAGAAGGAGGGCCGATGGCCCGCTACGTGCTCCCCGATCTCGACTATGACTACAGCGCCCTGGCGCCGCACATCTCCGGCGAGATCAACGAGCTGCACCACAGCAAGCACCACGCGACCTACGTCAAGGGCGCGAACGACACGCTCGACAAGATCGCCGAGGCCCGCGAGGCCGGCAACTTCGGCGACATCGTCGGCCTGCAGACCACGCTGGCGTTCCACCTCGCCGGGCACGCCAACCACGTCGTGTGGTGGAAGATCCTCTCCCCGGAAGGCGGCGACAAGCCGACCGGCGAGCTGGCCTCCGCGATCGACGAGGCGTTCGGCTCCTTCGACAAGTTCAAGGCGCAGTTCACCGCGGTCGCCACCACGATCCAGGGCAACGGCTGGGCCGCGCTCTCCTGGGACCCGATCGGCAAGACGCTGATCACCCAGCAGCTGCGTGACCACCACAACAACCTGGTCCTGCCGACCACGCCGATCCTGCTGGTCGACGTCTGGGAGCACGCGTTCTACCTGGACTACAAGAACGTGAAGCCGAAGTACGTCGAGGCCCTGTGGAACATCTTCAACTGGGCCGAGATCTCCAAGCGGTTCGACAACGCCGTCGCCGGCGGCAACGGCCTGCTGCTCGGCTGATCTTCTCGCCACGACACGGGGCTCTCCCTAACCGGGAGGGCCCCGTTTTTCGTCTTGACCTCCAGCACGGTCGAGGTGTCAAGGTTGACGCATGGACGTCGCCGCATACCTCGATCGACTCGGAGTCGACAGGCCCGCCACCGCGGACGTCGCCGCGCTGCGGACGCTGCAGGAGCACCATCTCGCGACGGTGCCGTTCGAGAACCTGAGCATCCACCTCGGCGAGCCGATCGTCCTGGACACCGAGGCGCTGTTCGACAAGATCGTCCGGCGGCGCCGCGGCGGCTTCTGTTACGAGCTGAACGGGCTCTTCGCCGCCTTGCTGCGGGAACTGGGCTTCGACGCCGTCCTGAGGGCGGCGAAGGTCTTCCGGCCGGACGGCACCCTCGGGCCGCCGTTCGACCACGCCGTCGTCAGCGTCGAACTGGACGAGCCGTGGCTGGCCGACGTCGGTTTCGGCCGGTTCAGCCGGTTCCCGCTGCGGCTGTCCGCCACCGAGGCGCAGGCCGACCCGGAGGGCGAGTTCCTGGTCCTCGACGCGCCCCACGGCGACATCGACGTCCTCCAGGACGGCAAGCCCCAGTACCGGATCGAGCGGCGGCCGCGGGCGCTGGACGAGTTCGTCCCGACGTCGTTCTGGCAGGCGACGTCACCCGACTCGCATTTCACGCGGGGACCGACCTGTTCGCTGCCGGCCAGGCACGGCCGGGTCACGCTGGCGGGTGACAAGCTGATCGTCACGACCCACGGCGTCCGCGAGGAAACCAGGCTTTCGAGTGACCAGGAGATCCTCGAGGCCTACCGGAAGGAATTCGGGATCGAACTCGACCGGGTGCCTTGACCGAATCGGCATGGTCATCGACCATGAACCCGCCGGAATGAACGAAGCCCCGCCTCCGGGGGTGACCCGGTTGCGGGGCTTCGTCCGTTCCCGAACTGACTGCCGCTCCCACCACGAAGCGGACATGTATGAGGTTAGCCTAACCTCATCTCCTCGGGCAAGGGGTACGGCCGAGAGACGCCGATCTCACCCTTCCGAGTGACGGCAGACTGTCCTCATGAGTCTTCTGAGCGGCAAGGCCGTGGTCGTCACCGGCGCCGGACAAGGCCTGGGCAGGGCATTCGCGCATCACGCGGCGTCGCAGGGCGCGGCGGTCGTGGTGAACGACGTCGAAGCGGGGCTCGCGGACGAGGTCGCGAGGGAGATCCGCGCGCTGGACGGGCGCGCCGTGTCCAACGGCGGCTCGGTCGCCGATGCCGAGCAGGCCGCCGGGCTGATCGACCGGTGCGTCGCCGAATTCGGCAGGCTCGACGGCCTGGTCAACAACGCCGGCGTCAACTACCGGGCCGACCCCTGGGCGGACGACCCGGCCCGGATGCGGGAAGTCGTCGAAGTCAACGTGCTCGGCCCGCTCTTCTGCGGGACCGCCGCCGCGAAAGTACTGCGCGACCAGGGCGGCGGGGTGATCGTGAACGTGGGCTCCGGCTCGATGATCGGCCAGCGCCGCGCGGCCGCGTACTCGGCCTCGAAAGGCGCCGTCGCCTCCATGACCGCGTCCTGGGCGGCCGATCTGGCCGAACACGGCATCCGGGTCAACGCCGTCGCGCCGGTGGCCTGGACGCGGATGGCCCGGAACGACCCGACCGTCGTCCAGACCCCGGAGCACACCCCGGAACGGGTGGCGCCGCTGGTGACGTACCTGCTCAGCGACCTTTCGGCGGGGGTCACCGGGCAGATCCTCCGGTTCCGCGGCGACATCCTGTGCGTGCTTCGGCAGACCGCGATCAAGGACCCTGTCCTCGAACGCGACGCCTGGACCGCCGAAGACATCGCGGACGCGGTGGGCGGCGATCTGCGGGAGGCGCTGGAGCCGCCTCCCTCGGCCAGGTGGAAGTGACCGTTTTCGAGGCGCCGACCTGCGTCGATCCGCTAGCGTGCGCGCGTGACCACATGGGGTGTCAAAGGTTTCCTGGCGATCGTGATCGCCGGACTCTGCGCGGGGTGCATGACGAAGGCCGACACCTACGAAGAAGGGCTCGGGCCGAAGGAACTCCCCAAGGAATGGCCGACGGCGAACGGCCGTCCCCTGCGCCCGGTGCCGATGCCGTCCGGGGAGTTCCTGCTGGCGCTGCCGCAGGAGACCGCGGCCCAGGTGCTGTGCCAGGCGATCCCGGCGGACCGCTGGAAAGTACTGATGAGCGGCGACGTCGCGCGCGAGGTGGAGCACGGCGAGTCGTGCCACGCCGTCGGCCTGGACAGCTGGGTGCGGATCTCCTTGAACCGGACCGCCGTGGCCGACTCGCCCGGGCTGGGCACACGCAAGGAGGTGACCGTCGCCGGACGCCCGGCGACGGTCGTCCTAGGCGGTTCACCGTCCTTTGTGGAGGCCAAACTCTCCGACACCGATGTGCGCGTGCTGCGGATCGAGACCAGCTGGACGCGTGTCCCGCCGCAGCACGACCAGAGCGAAAGCCTGCTGCTCGGGCTGACCGAGGCGGTACTCGGCGGCGCTTTCGGCCCCGGCCCGAAACTGCCAGCCGCGAACGAACGTGACGTCATCGAACGGAAACCCGTCGAGCCGGGCGCGGGCATCCTCGACGCTCCGCTGCCCGAGATCTCGTGGAAACTGTGCACGCAGATCCAGCGCGCGCTCGGCCTTCCCGCCGAGGCCACGGAGCCGTACTCCGACGGGAAATGCACGGCCACCGCGACGGACGACTCGCCCATCCGGGTCGAGCACGCCGTCCTCCGGACGGAGCCGCGAGGTGAACCGGTGGCTGGTCGTCCGGCTTCGGCTAGCGGCGGGCAGTTGAGCGTTCTGTTGACGGACAACGGTTCCGGGCAGGGGCTGCGGTTCTCGTGGCGGGATCGCTCGGAGGTGGAACTACGGGAACTGGCGGGCAAGATCTTGCCGCCACTACTGGGCAGTTGACGGGGAGTCGAACGTGTCGTGGTGTGGGGCCGGTGTCGCTTCTGCGTGGGCGTTCTGCTGGTAGTGAGGGCCTCTTTGCCTACTCTGACGGTAGTGAAGGAGGCTTTCGCTGCCGTCGGATGTGGTTCCTGGTGACAGTGGGACGGCTGTGACCTCGACTCGCGTGCTTGGGGACGTGGCTCGCGTGTCTGGATGCCGCACTCGGGTGTGCGGAGTCCGAACACGCGAGTTACGTCTTTAAACACGCGAGTTACGTCTTTGAACACGCGAGTTCCGGGTCTGAGCACGCGAGTGCGGTGTCGCGCCACCCAGCCCGCCGTCTCGCCCGAGACACGACACGTTTGCCTTACCCCTCAAGGGAAAGAGGCCGGATGCCACGACGTCCTCGAGTATCGACACCTACGCGCGTTCGAAGAGCCGCTGCTCGTCGTCCCGGACGCTCTCGCCTGGTGCTGGCAGCGTGGGGCCATTGGAAGACACGCGCGAGAGAAATGGTGGATACGCGAAACCCGGCCCACCCACCGTCCGGAAGGCTGCCGGGTCCACTTCGCCGGTTTACTAACCAGCGCTGATCGAAGTCAGCCGCACCCCTTCCCGAAGGCCCACCCTCCGCATCCACCCATCGGGTTGGCGTTTCGCCGGACAGCGGGCGTCCGACGGGCTAGTTTCTCCCCGTGGCCACCCCGCACGACTACCGCGCCATCGCGCGCAAGACCGACCGTCCGATGTGGATCTGGGCGGGTTGCGCGCTGACCAGTGTCCTGCTGTTGTTCGGTGTAGGGATCGTCGTCGCCATCACCGTGCTGAACGAAAACGACGAGCCCGAGGCCAAGCTGCCCGCGGTCTGGCCGTCCACGTCCGGGCAGGCGCTCCGCCCGGTCCTGATGCCGACGGGTGAGATGGTGGCCGCGCTGACGGACGAGACCGGCGCGCAGGTGCTCTGCCAGGCGATCCCGGAGCAGCGCTGGGAGGAGATCCTCGGCGGCCCGACGCTCCTTGAAGCGGGAAGGTCCTGTCACGCGGTCACGGCGAAGCTCGACGTCAGCGCGCAGATGATCGCCGCGCTGCCCGAGGACACGAGCCGGGGCATGCCCACGAGGACCACCGTCGCGGGCAAGCTCGCGGTCATCGCCACGGACAAGGACGGCACCAGCCTGAGCGTCGAGCTCGTCGAGGTCGCGCCGCACAACGGCGCCTCGCCGGTGCTGCACGTCTCCGTTCGCGGCAGGATCACCGAGAGCCCTGGATCGGAAGAGAAGGCGAGAGCGCTAGCCGAGGCGCTGATCGCCGGCGCCATGCCGTCTGGGCCGAAGTTGCCGAAAATCGGCGAAGACGGCGAGATCCCACTGGAGAAGACCGAGCCGGGCCCGATCAAGGACCGGCCGCTGCCGGTGATCTCGTGGCTGTTGTGCGGCGAACTCGGCCGCGCGCTCGGCGTGCCCGCCGACAAGGCGAAGCCGAACTTCTTCGCCGCGTGCGAGCTGAACGGCGTGACCGCGGATTACAGCGCGCTGTCCTCGGCTGTCGTCCCGACCACGACCATCGCGGGGCTGCCCGCCCAGGTCGACGGGCGGGGAGTCGTCGTGCAGCTCACCGACGATCCCGACGGGCAGACGCTGAAGTTCAAGGGAACCGGCGATCTCCCGGCGCTCGCCGAGAAGATGGTGCCGCCGCTGCTCGGCCGTTAGACCCGGTAATTCGACAAGAGGTCGCCGAGCAGGCTCTCGTACGCCTTCCGGTCGAATCGGGCCCCGGTGAACGAGAACTCCTGGTCGGGGTCGAAAGGCTCGTAGTCGTACTGGTGGCCGAAAGCCCGCCACTCGACCACGCCATCGCCGAAGACGACCTCGACGCTGTACCCGCCGCAACCCAAGTCGCCGCACAGCGGGCAGAAGAGCAGCGCGACACGGCCGTCGTCGAAATCGCCGGGCAGGTGGCCGAGCAACCGCGAAAGCGTCTCGACCGCCGACTCACGCCACCGTTCGTCGTGCAGGAACAACGGAGTCTGCTCCTGCACGGGAACCATCGAGCGCAGCGCGACGCCGTCGATCGTCCAGTCCAGGAAGCGGGCCTCACCGTCGTTCCAGGACGTCACCGACGGCTCGACACCGAGCCTGTTCACACCCGTTCCCGCTTCAGCACGCGCAACCCGTTCCCGAACCGCCGCACCGGCAGGCTCACCCCGCCGCGCCGGATCAGCACGACGGCGCAGACCACGGCGGCGATCGCCGAGATCGCACCGCCGATGTAGAACGGCGAGCGGCCGCCGAAGGCGTGGGCCATCCAGCCGGTCATCGGGCCGCCGACGGGGTTGCCGCCGATCAGCACCAGCACGTACAGGCCCATCACGCGGCCGCGCATCTCCGGGCTGACCGCGGTCTGCACCAGCGCGTTCGCCGTGTTCAGGAAGGTGATCGTGGCGAAACCGAGCGGGATCAGCGCGAGGCCGAAGGTCAGGTACGTCGGCATGAACGCGGTGATCACCTCGAACGCGCCGAGCAGGAACGCCGAGATCAGCAGCAGCCGCACGCGAGGACCGCCGCGGGTGTTGCGGCGGGCCGACATCAGCGCGCCGGTGAAGGTGCCGACGGCGACGAGTGTCGACAGCAGGCCGTAGCCGTCGGCGTTGGTGTGGAAGACGTTCGCGGCCACGATCGGCAGCGAGGTGAAGTACGTGATGCCGAACGTGCTCACGAAGAACACCAGCACCATCACGGTCATCAGGTCACTGCGCCGCCGGACGTACCGCAGGCCCTCGACGAGTTGCCCCTTCTCGCGCGGGATGGCTGGGCCGCGGAAGAGCTTGTCCGGATTCATCATCACCAGCGCGGCGATGACGGCGCCCGTGCTCACCGCGTTCGCCATGAACAGCCAGCCGGTGCCGACCCAGGTGATCGCGAAACCCGCGATGGCCGGGCCGACGATACGGGCCATGTTGAAGATCGACGAGTTGAGCGCGACGGCGTTGGTGACCTTGTCCCTGCCGACCATCTCGGCGACGAACGACTGCCGCGCGGGCACTTCCAGTGAAGCCGTCACGCCCAGCGTGAAGCAGAGGAGATACACGTGCCAGAGCGCGGCGATCCCGCTCAGGTCGAGTGCGCCGAGGACGACCGCCTGCGCCAGCACGGCGATCTGGATGCCGATCAGCAGCCGCCGCTTGTCGACGCGGTCGGCAAGCACCCCGGCCCACAGCGAGAGGAACAGCGTCGGCAGGAACTGGAGCGCGACCGCGATACCGAGCGCGATCGGGTCGTTGCCGCTGAGGGTGAACACCAGCCAGTCCTGCGCGATGCGCTGCATCCAGGTGCCGATGTTCGAGATGACCTGGCCGGTGAAGAAGAGCCGGTAGTTACGGACCTTCAGCGAGGAGAACATGCTCCCGCGCGGCTTCTCGGGCGCGGGAGGCGGTGGTGGAGCGGGTTCCCGGGTAACGGTGGTCTTCGAAGGACACTGTGTTTCGTTACCCGTGGTCGTCACCGCTGTTAGTTCCCCGCCATCCTGTCGATGATCTCGGCGGCGCGAGAGAGCACTTCGCGTTCTTCGGCGCTCAACTCCGCCAATTGCTTGTCCAGCCAGATCTCCCGCGCGGTGATCTGCTCGATCACGTAGGCCCGGCCGCGATCGGACAACTCGACGATGGCCTGGCGGCCGTCGGTCGGATGCGGCCTGCGCTCGACGTAACCCATCTCCTCGAGCGCGGCGATCACCCTCGTCATCGAGGGTGGCTGGACGCCTTCCTTCGCGGCGAGCTGGCCAGGGGTCAGCGCACCGCATTTGTGCAGCGTCGACAACGCGGAAACCTGGGTCAGCGAGATGCCGTCACCGGCCCGCTGGGCCCGCAGCCGTCGATTGAGCCGCACCACCGCGAGACGCAGGCGGCTCGCCAATGAGCGCTCGTGCGTGTCTCCGGACATATAGTTAGCTTACCTCACGATCGGGTCGTCGGCCCGTGAGATCGCCCACGGCTGGCAAAACCGCTGGTCAGCCGAACGCGGCCTGGATCGGCCCGACCGCGAAGTAGGCCACGAACATCACCGCGATACCCCACATCAGCGGGTGCACGCCCTTCGCCTTCCCGGTGACCAAGCGGATGACGACGTAGCTGACGAAGCCGGCGCCGATGCCGTTCGCGATCGAGTAGGTGAACGGCATGATCACGATGGTCAGGAACGCGGGCAGCGCGATGGTGAAGTCGGAGAAGTCGATCTCCTTGACCTGGCTCATCATCAGCGCGCCGACGACGACCAGCGCCGGAGCGGCGGCCTCGACCGGGACGACCTGGTAGAGCGGGGTCAGGAACATGGCCGCGATGAAGAGCACGCCCGTGACGACGTTCGCGAGCCCGGTCCGGGCGCCCTCCGCGATACCGGACGCGGATTCGACGAAGACGGTGTTCGAACTCGACGACGCGAAGCCACCCGCCACCGCGGCGGTGCCGTCGACGAACAGGGCCTTGCCGACGTTCGGGAGTTTGCCGTCCGGCGGGAGCAGGCCGCCTTCCTTCGCCAGCCCGGTCATCGAGCCCATGGTGTCGAAGAAGTCCGCCAGCACCAGCGTGAACACCAGCAGCACGACGGTGATGATCGGCAGCCGCGTCCAGGCGCCGAAGGAGATGTCGCCGACCAGCGAGAGGTCCGGCATGCCGAGTACCTGATCCGGCAGCGCCGGGTAGCCGAGGTTCCAGCCCAGCGGGTTGACGCCCTTCGACGGGCCGACCTTGGTGATCGCCTCGACGACGATCGCCAGCACGGTCGAGGCGAGCACACCGATCAGGATCGCGCCCTTGACCCGCTTCGCCACCAGGATGCCGGTGACCAGCAGGCCGACGACGAACACCAGCGTCGGCCACGACGCGATCGAACCGTTGATGCCGAGCCCAACCGGCACGGTGGTCTTCGCGTCGTCCGGGACGCGGCGGACGAATCCGGCGTCGACCAGGCCGATCAGGCAGATGAACAGGCCGATGCCGACCGCGATCGCGGATTTCAGCGGCGGCGGCACGGCGTTGAACACCGCCGTCCGGATGCCGGCGAAGACCAGCAGGACGATGACCAGCCCCTCGATCACCACCAGGCCCATCGCCTCGGGCCAGGTCATCTGGGAGGCGAAGGTGACCGCGATCAGGCTGTTGATGCCGAGGCCGGTGGCGATGGCGAACGGGTAGTTCGCGACCAGGCCCATGATGATGGTCAGCACCCCGGCGACCAGCGCGGTCACCGCGGCGACCTGCGGCACGGGGAGGATGTTGCCGAGGACGTCCTTGTGCGCGCCCGCGTCGTCCGCGGAGAAGCTGCCGAGGATCAGCGGGTTGAGGACGACGATGTAGGCCATCGTGAAGAAGGTGACGATCCCGCCGCGGACCTCACGCCCCGGTGTCGAGCCGCGCTCGCTGATCTTGAAGAACCGGTCCAGTGTGGACCGGGTGCGCTGCTCCGCCATCGCGTACCACCCTTCGCCCGTTGCCGGGTACCCTTCCCCACGTGGGCGAATCGATCAATTCCGGGGAAGTAAACGGTTCATTGCGGCCAACGCCGGAGCTGCCGAAGCGGCTGACCGACCTGACGCCGGTCGTGATCGTAGGTACCTCGCTCTGGGCGGTCGCGACCGTGGTCCTGTTCTTTGTGACCGACGGCATCTGGGTGCAGACGGCGTTCTCCGGCCTCGTGCTCGGCTTCGTCGGGCTCGCGATCATCGCCTGGCAGCGCGCCGCCGCCCGCCGGGGCTCGAAGGGCGCCCAACGCTTCTAGCTTTCCCCCGCAATTCGTCACCTACTTGCGATGGGTGTGCTCCGCACACGGCGCAAGTAGGTGACGAATTGCGTCAGTTGAGCAGGGCCGAAGGCGAGGGGTCGTCGAGCAGGGCCGTGAGCACGTGGCGGTCGGCCCACCGGTCGGTGGCCCAGGCGAAGGCGCGGCCGAGGCCTTCGGGGGTGTCGGCGGCGTGCAGCGTGCCGTCGGACCACCAGGCGACTTCGTGCTCCGCGTCCTCGAAGGTCACCGTCAGCGACTCGTGCAGCAGCACGCCGCCGTCGGGCAGTTCGACGCCCAGCTGGTCGGCGGCCAGCCGGAGCGCGGAAAGCTCCGTCCACGGCACGTACTCGCCGCCCTCGGTGACCTTGGCGCCGAGGCCGCTCGCCACCGGCAGGTCCAGCAGTTCCGCCAGCGCGGCGGCGCCGCTCGCCGAGACGACCATCCGGTCCGGCGCCAGCACGGCGGCGAACCACGGCACGTCGAGCACGACGGCATCGCGAGCGTCGACGGCCGAACCGTCCGCCGCCCGGACACGATCCGGCGGCGCGACGTCCACCGTGTACTCGGCGAGTGCCGCGTGCGCCCGGGAAGCGAGACCAGGGCTCACCTTGCGCTCGGGATCGCCCAGCCGCTCCAACAGATCTTCGACGTCTTCGGCGTCCGTTCCCAGCTCTGTCCGCACCCCGGCGGCGAGCAGGACTTCCTTGCTCAGCCCCGAATCCGGGACGACGTCGTAGAGCCCGGCCAGCGCGGCGGCCTCCGGCATCCGCCAATCGAGCGGCGCGTGCCCGTCGAGCAGCGCGTACCGCGCGAGCCACCAACCGGTGTGCCCACCGGGTTCGGCGAGGGCACGCCAGGTTTCCGGACGGGACGCGAGCAACCGCAGCGCCTCCGGCCAGGCGTCGTCGCCGACGAGGTCGAGATCGCGTACGGCGAGCACCCGTGACGGCGGCCGCTCCCGCGAATCCCACCATTCGTGCTCGTCGGGCAGGCCGTGCTCGGGTTCCAGCGGTTCGTCGTCGGTGATGATCGCGAAGGAATCGAGTACCCCGACCGCGACGAGCGTGGCCGTCGGCCAGTCCTCGGCGAATTCCTCGTCCAGTACGGACAAGGCGCCGTCTTCCTCGAACACCTCGGGATCGAAGATGTCGCCCAGCGGCGAGGCGGGCAGGACGAGTTCGTCCGCGCGCCGCCAGCCGTCCTCGCTCGGCAACGCCAGCGCGCCCGCCCATTCGGGTGCCTCGTCGCCGACTTCGGCGATCAGGCGGAGCACCGCGCCGGCGAGCGCCATACCGTCCAAACCGGACCGGACGTCTTCGGCACTGCGCTCGACGGCAGCGCTCAGCGCGTCGGCCTCGAGCAGGTCACTCGCCTCGGCGTGCTTGGCGCCCAAGCGTTCCAGCAATGGATGCGCGGCGGCCGGATGCACGAGCCGCAGCCCGAGGATGTCCACATCGGACAGAAGTTCGAGCAGTTCCGCCGAGCCGCCGACGAGCAACGCGTCGCGCACGCCGGGCAGAGTGCGGCCGTCCGACATCGGCACCGGCAAGGCGCCGAGGTCGTCCTTGGTGAGGTCATGCGCTTCGAGCGCCGGGAGCAGCACGTCGTAAAGCGAGCGCCACCACGACGGCTCGCGCTGGATCCCGGTCAGCCGCTCGATGGCTTCGGCCGGGGAAAGCGACTGCGCACCGACGGCGCGAAGGTCCACACCGGACAGGGAAATCAGCCCGGGCACGAGATCGGCCAGCAACGGCGCCAGCCCCGGTACGTCCACCGACAGGACACGCGCCCGACGCCCCGGCAAGTCGTCACCTGCTTGCGTGGGAAGCCACGGCGAGTCGGCGAGATTTTCGACGATGGACTCCCGCAGCGTTCCGTCCACAGTGGAACGCGGGAAGCCGCCACCCGGCACGAGCAGCAGGCGTTCCTTGGCGGGCAAGGAACAAACGAGAGCGACGTACTCCCGCGCGGCGTTCTTCAGCGCCGCGGTCAGCTCCGGCCCCGGCAGCGCGCGACGGCGTGACGGCTCGATCGGCAGCGTCGCGATCAGCCTCGCGGGCAGGGAAAGCTCGTCGTCGGTGGGGGTCGGCGCGTGCAGGACGTCTTCGCCGAGCGGCCGCGGCGAACCGGCTCCGTCCAGCGGGACGGCCCAGACGACGTCGCCGCGGTGGACCTGCCAGTGCTCGGAACCGTCCGGTGACGTGAGCTCGACGACGCCGTCGCCGAGATCGGACCGGCGCCAGGCACCGCCCTCGACCTCGATGCTCTCCAGCCAGGACAGGGTGAGCAGGAGGTCGCCGATGTCGTTCTTCAGCTCCGCCAGCAGTGCTCGGCTGTCGACGCCCTCACGCAGCGGAAGCCGGACCTCGGTGGTGAAACCTTCGGGCACCGGAGGTTCGTCGTCCGCGACCGGCCACGGAAGCCGGAGCACGGGAACGTCGCCGGTGCGCCCGGCTTCGGCCCGCGTGCGTTCCGCCGAGAACGCGACCCCGCCGGTCGCCGAAACGATCCGCGGCTCGGCGGAAACGGTGAGCACGGCGGCGAACCCGACGCCGAAACGGCCGACGGTCTCCTCCCCCTTGCCCGAAGCACGAAGGGAGGCAAGGGATTCGACGCCGCGTGCGTCCAGCGGCGCACCAGTGTTGGCGAACCGCAGCTCACCATCCACAATGGACACCCGGAGCGTGCCGCGTTCGCCGGCGGCCAAGGCCGCGTCGGCTGCGTTCTGCGCCAGCTCGACGAACAGCCGGTCACGGTAGCCGCCGACCCGCAGGTCGTTCTCGGTGTTCGTGTCCTCGGTGAAGCGCGTCGGCGAGTCGGCCCACGCTCGCAGGACGGCGGCGCGCAGCCGCTCGGTGCCGAACGGGTCAGTGCTCACTGGCGCTTTCGGCTTCGACCTGCGCTTCGTCGGCGCTGTCCACAGCGACGGCCTCGGGCTCGACCTCCGGCTGGACTTCGGCGGTCTCGGGTGCCTCGACCACCGGGGCCTCGGACTCGTCGACGACCGTGGCCTCGGCGGCCTCGGGCTCCGCAGCCTCAGGCGCGGCGGGCGCTTCCGGCATGGGCTCGAAGTCCATCAGCGAGTCGTCGTAGACCAGTTCCGCGACCGGCACCGACGAGGTCACCTCGACCTCGATCTCGGAGTGCGCGCCGCAGCCGTACTCGACGTCGACGACGTGGCCGTCCGCCGGGGAGATGTCGTTCGTGCACGCGCCGAAGGCCGCGCTGAGCGACCCGGCGAGCGGCACGAAGAAGCCGCAGCTCCCGCAGACGTCCGGCGCGCTGCGCGCCATGTCCGACCGCGGGCCGAACTCACCGCTGTGCCAGCGGGCGGCGGCGTCGAGCCTGCCGTGCCGCGACAGCACGTGTACCCGGCCGAGACCGGCCTCCTTGGCGACCTCTTCGACCGCGGGGTCGTCGGACTGCAGGTACGCCGGGGCGAGCCGCGGGTCGTCCTTCTCCACCGGGAAGATGTCGCCGACACCGAGATCGCCCGCCTGGACGCGGCGATCCCACGGCACCCACGCCGGGGCGACACGCGCTTCCGGACCGGGGATCAGCACGACCTCGCTGACCGTGATCGGCTCTTCCTCGCCGGCGAGGGCGACCGTGACCGACCAGCGCCAACCTCGATAACCCGACACGGTCGCCTCGAACAGGTGGCTCGCGGAAACCGCGTCCTCCCGGTCGACGCCGACGTGCGCGCCGACCTGTTCGGCACCGGCGTCCGCCAGCACCGCGGTGCGGGCGAGATCGACCGCCTCGGCGAGTTTGCGCTGGATGGAGCCGTCGTCCAGGGTCAACAGCAGGGTCATGCCCCCATTCTGCCGCACGCGATATCGCGGTCCGTGTCAGGCTGTCCGCGTGCGCACGCTGATGACCATGTCGCTCCTGCTTGCCGCCGTCCTCGGTGGCTGCGCCGCCGCGCCGGTGAGCGAGGCCGCCCCGCCGGAGAAGTTCAAGGTGCAGGTGCTGTCGAAGCTGCCTCACGACCCGGCCGCCTTCACCCAGGGACTCGAATTCTCCGGCGAGACGCTGTACGAGGGGACCGGCCTGGTCGGGAAGTCGTCGATGCGGGCCGGGCCCGCTGGCGCGGCGCCGACGGTCCGGCAGGACCTGCCCGGTCTGTTCGGCGAGGGCATCACCGTGCTCGGGCCGACGGTCTGGCAGATCACCTGGCAGGACGGCGTCGCGATCGAACGCGACGCCAAGACGCTGGCCGAGCTCAGGCGGGTGAACTACACCGGTGAGGGCTGGGGCCTGTGTCACCGCGAGAGCACGGGACAGCTGGTGATGAGCGACGGCTCGTCGAAGCTGACCTTCCGCGACCCCGTGTCCTTCGCTCCGACGGGTAGCGTCGACGTCGGGCGTGACCAGCTGAACGAACTGGAATGCGTCGGGGACTCCGTGTACGCGAACGTCTGGCAGACGGACCGGATCCTGCGGATCGACGCCGCGACCGGGCGGGTCACCGGCGAGATCGACGCGTCGGGGCTGCTCGAACAGGCAGAGCGGGGTTCCGCCGACGTCCTCAACGGCATCGCGGCGGTGCCCGGGACCGACGAGTTCGTGCTCACCGGCAAGCTCTGGCCACGGATGTTCCGCGTGAAATTCGTCCCTGCCGCCTAGAAAGCAGTGGTGAACGCGCGAAGCGGGTCCCGCGTAAGGCAGGATTGCAGGGTGGGAATCTTCGGCTCGAACTCTGGACCCGACGGCACGTCTTCCGGCCGGTCGGGCAAGGAGCGTGGCCGCAAGAGCAAGCGGAAGTGGACGCCGGAGCCCGGCTCCGCGCAGGCACGCAACTGGTCCGCGCCGCCGCCGACCAGGGTCGACCAGCAGCCGGTGCCGCCCGCCCCGCCGCGAGCGGCCCGCCCCCAGTACCAGCCGTATCCCGCCGGGCCGACCGCGGACGAGGCGCGCACCAGCGCGATCCCGATGGGACACCACCAGCCACCGCCGCCACCGCCCCCGCCGCGGACGCCTCCCCGCGGCGCGCGGCCGTATCCGGATCCCTCGCAGCGGCAGACCGAACCCGTCCGGCGTCGTCCGGGCGGGTTCTACGACGACCACCCGCCGGGCAGCGGCGAGTACGAGCACTACGACACCGGCGGTTACGCGGGCGAGCCGCGTTACGCCGAAGAGCTGCCGCAGGAGAACCCGACGACCGCGGTCCCGCCGCGGGCGGGCTCCCTGCCGAAGATGCCGAAGAAGATCACGGTCACCCGGGTCGCGGCGATGCGCAGCCGTCAGCTCACCGGGCAGGCCGTCGGCGCGTTCCAGCGCGCCACGAAGGCGGACGGCGCCGACAAATCGGGCCTGACTTCGCTGACGTACGCGGTGATGCTGAACTACGCCAGCGACGCGGCGATGGCGATCGCGCTGGCCAACACCTTGTTCTTCGCCGCCACCAGCGGGGAGAGCAAGGGCAAGGTCGCGCTCTACCTGCTCATCACGATCGCCCCGTTCGCGCTGGTCGCGCCGGTGATCGGCCCGGCGCTGGACAGGATCCAGCGCGGCCGCCGTCTCGCCATGTGCGTGTCTTCGGCAGGCCAGGCGCTGATGGCGATCGTGATGGCGCTGCACTTCGACGACTGGCTCCTGTACCCGGCGGCGCTGGGCATGATGGTGCTGTCGAAGTCGTTCACCGTGCTCAAGGCCGCGATGACCCCACGGGTGCTGCCGCCCGAGATCACCCTTTCGAAGACGAACGCGCGGCTCACCGTGTTCGGCCTGATCGCCGCCGGCGCGTTCGGCGCGCTGGCGAGCGGGGTCAACGCGATCTGGGGTTCGCAGGGCGCGCTGTGGTTCACCATGGCGATCTGTGTCGCGGCCGCGGTGCAGTCGATGCGCATCCCGTCCTGGGTCGAGAAGACCGAAGGCGAGGTGCCCGCTTCGCTGTCCGCGCATCCCGAACGGCGGGTCAAGAAGCAGCGTCAGCCGATGGGGCGGCAGATCGTCGTCTCGCTGTGGGGCAACGGCACCGTCCGCGTGCTGACCGGGTTCCTGATGATGTTCTCCGCGTTCGCGGTGAAGGCGCAGGCCGAGGGCAGCGGGCAGAGCCCGTTCGACCAGTTGCTGCTGCTCGGCATCATCGGCGCCGCGGCCGGTGCCGGCGGTTTCCTGGGGAACGCGCTCGGCTCCCGGCTGCACTTCGGCAAACCGGATCAAGTGATCCTGGCCTGCGTCGGAGCCTGTCTCGGCATCGCGATCATCGCCACCGTGGCGGCCGGGCTGGCGACGGCGGCGATCGTCGCGCTCGTCGGCGCGACCGCGAGCGCGCTGGCGAAGATCAGCCTCGACGCCGTCATCCAGGAAGACCTGCCGGAAGAATCGCGCGCGTCGGCGTTCGGCCGGTCGGAGACCGTGCTGCAGATGTCCTGGTGCTTCGGCGGCGCCGTCGGCCTGCTGCTGCCGCCGACGTACTGGATCGGCTTCCTGGTGCTTTCGATCCTGCTGGCCGTCGGGTTCACGCAGACGTTCATGGTCCGGCGCGGCACTTCGCTGATCCCGGGACTCGGCGGCGACCGGCCGCTGCGCCCGGAGCCGACCAGCGAATCGCCGATCCCCTCGCAGCCCGGTGACTCCCGGTGGCGGCCGGGCTCGTAATCTTCACCGTATGCGGCGACTTCGTATTTTGGCCCTGCTCGCGGCGGGTGGTTTCGTGGTGGCCGGTTGTTCGGCCCCGGCCCCCGAAGAGGTGACCTTCTTCGCCGACGGCAACACGGTGAACGTCACCCCGCTGGCCTCCTGCGACATCAAGAGCGCCCAGTGCACGACCAAACCCGACGCCGCGGGCAAGCTCCGCATCCGGCCGGGGAAACCGGTGCAGATCTCCGTGCCGAGCGCGATCGCGGAAACGCCGTGGAAGGTGACGGTGCAGTACGTGAACGGCAAGGGCGAGCCGCAGGAGCTCAAACAGGACATCATCACGTCGCTGGACCGGTTCGCCTACACCGTGACGACCCCCCGGCCCGACGACCAGATCCTCGTCGTCGAGGTCGCGCAGGCTTCGGTGATCAGCCAGACCGGACGTCCGGAGGACGCCGAGGCGGTCACGACGGCGATCTGGTCGCTGCAGGTCGAGGCGCCGGCCGCCTGAGGGAGCAAGGGACCTTTGCTATCGCGCGCGGGCTTGCTCCTGAGCTGATCGCGTGAAGGTAGTGAAGGCCTCCTTTACTACCTTCAGGGTAGGCAAGGAGGCCTTCACGGACCGGGCACCCGGCGATCGACCGCGGTCAGAGTCCGGTAGGTACCTAAGACACCGTGCGGGCAGCAAGCGCTATGAAAGGTCCTTTCCTTGCAAATTTTGCAAGGAAAGGACCTTTCATAGCGCTTGGCGACGGCGCCGATCAGGGATCGAGGTCCCTGGCGACGGCGCGCATGATCTCGGCGATCTGCTTGGTGTTCTTGCGGTCGGGGTAGCGGTTGCGCCGCAGGTCCGGCTGCACCTTGAGCTCGAGCAGCTTGATCATGTCCTCGATGAGCCCGTGCAGCTCCTCGGCGGGGCGGCGGCGCGCCTCGGCGACCGAGGGCGGCGGGTCCAGCAGCCGGACGGAGAGCGCTTGCGGCCCGCGGCGGCCGTCGGCGACACCGAACTCGAGGCGCTGCCCGGCCTTGAGTCCTTCGACGCCCTGTGGCAGCGCGGCTTTGCGGATGTAGACGTCGGCGCCCCCATCCTGGGTGACGAAACCGAAACCCTTTTCCGCGTCGTACCACTTGACCTTGCCGGTCGGCACTTCCCTCACCAATCCTTTGCTGTCCCGCTCACAACGAACGCGCCCGGGGGCGTACCCAGGGCGCGCGTCCCATAAGCGTATCTCGACACATGCCCTGTGGAGAAGCGGATACCGCCGGATACCCTTTGGTTCATGGAGACCGCAGTAAAGGAGGCCGCTGTGGCCGTCCCCGAAAAGCCCGGCAAACCGATCCTGATGCGCGTGGGCATCGGCCTGTTCGCGCTCGGCATGATCGCCGTCACAGCGGTGTTCGTCCTGTTCGCCGCCGGACTGGAGAACCTGCCGGTGTGGCTGTCCGCCGCGGCGGGCGTCATCACTCCGCTGGGGCTGGCCCTTGGCCTGATCGCCCTGGTTCGCGAGGCTCGCCGAAAGAGCTGAACCAGCCGGGGAACTCCGTCAGCGAGTCGAACACCACGTCGGCTCCTTCCGCGAGCAGTTCGTCCTTGGTGCACGGGCCCGTCGTGACCCCGACCGGGACGGCGCCCGCGGCCAGCGCGCCGCGGATGTCGCCGAGGTGGTCCCCGACGTAGACACGGGCGCCGTGCTCGGTGAGCGCGGCGGCCTTCTCCGTCGACCACAGCTCTCCGACCAGGACGTCGACCTCGAGTCCGAGGGCGTCCAGGTGGAGTTTGGCGTTGGGCGCGTATTTGCCGGTGACGACGACCGTGCGCCCGCCCGCCTCGCGGACCGCGTGCAGTGCTTCGGCGGCCCCGGGCATCGCGACCGTCACCGGCACGACGGTGTCCGGGTACATCGCGCGGAACCGTGCCACCAGCTCCGGGATGCGTTCCTCCGGCGCCCCGAAGCCGCGCAGGCTGTCGTCGAGGGGCGGGCCCAGGTTGGCCGCGAAGAACTCGCCGTCCAGCGGCAGGCCGGACTCCACGCCGAGCGCGTTCATCACCGCGACCATGCCCGGCCGCGGATCGATCAAGGTCATGTCGAGGTCGAACCCCACGGTGATGCCCACCCGATCACGGTAGCCGCCACCGCCGACTGATTTACACCGGCTTGATGCTCGTCAACTTCTTTGGCATCGATGTGATCTGTGTCAAGCTGGAAGTGTGGGCGAGATCACGAGCTTCTCCGAGCGGACCAAGGCCTCTCTGCGGGAGGCGCTGCTCGACGCGGCCACCGAACTGCTCACCGAACACGGCTTCACGGCCCTGCGGATGGTGGACGTCGCCGCACGCGCCGGGGTGAGCAGGCAGACCGTCTACAACGAGTTCGGCACCAAGGCCGCGCTCGCCCAGGCCGTGGTCCTCCGGACGACGTCGGAATTCCTGGAGGGCATCCGGCTGCGCGTCCAGCACGCGCGGGATCTGCGCGACGGGATCCGTGAGGCGGTCGTCTACACGATCGAGCACGCCCGCGAGAACCGGCTCGTCGCGACCACGCTGGGCACCGAAGCGGGCGAGGACCTCCTGCCGCTGCTCACCACCAAGGGCGAACCGATCCTGACCGCGGCCACCGAGGTCGCGGCCGGGCAGTACCGCGAGTTCGAGCCGTCGCTCTCGCCGGAGTCCGCCGCGCTGCTGGCGGAGACCGTCGTGCGGCTTTCCCTGTCCCATCTCGTCATGCCGACGCATTCGGCCGACGAGGCGGCGGCTTCCGTTGTCGCCGTGCTGGCACCCGCGATACGGGCGCTGACCACCGATTCGAAGGGGACGTCATGACCGGCACTCTTTCCGAGCTGCGGACCGGGTTTTCCTCACTGCGCAAGGGCGGGCTGAACTGGGACTCGTTCCCGCTGCGGCTGTTCGTCAAGGGCAACAACAAGTTCTGGAACCCCGCCGACATCGACTTCTCCCGTGAACGCGAGGGCTGGGACACCCTCAACCCGGAGCAGCAGCGGTCGGCGACCTACCTGGTGGCGCAGTTCATCGCGGGGGAAGAGGCCGTCACCGAAGACATCCAGCCGTTCATGCGGGCGATGTCCGCGACGGGCCGCTTCGGCGACGAGATGTACCTGACGCAGTTCTGTTTCGAAGAGGCCAAGCACACCGAGGTGTTCCGCCGGTGGATGGACGCCGTCGGGCTCACCGAGGACCTGCATCCGTACGTCGCGGAGAATCCCCACTACCGCAAGCTTTTCTACGAGGAGCTGCCGCAGTCGCTGCGGGCGCTGGAGGACGATCCCAGTCCGCTCAACCAGATCCGCGCGAGCGTCACCTACAACCACGTCATCGAAGGCAGTCTCGCGCTGACCGGGTACTACTCGTGGCAGCTGATCTGTACCCAGCACGACATCCTGCCGGGAATGCAGGAACTGGTGCGCCGCATCGGCGACGACGAACGCCGCCACATGGCCTGGGGCACCTTCACCTGCCGCCGTCATGTCGCCGGGGACGACTCGCTGTGGGACGCGGTTCAGCAGCGGATGGGCGAACTGCTTCCCCACGCGCTGGGCATGATCCAGTGGGTGCAGGACCAGTTCGAGGAGATCCCGTTCGACAACGATCCGGAGGAGATCATCCAGTACGCGGCGGACCGGGCACAGCGTCGTCTCGGCGCGATCGAATCCGCGCGCGGGATGCCGGTGGAGCAGATCGACCTCGACTATTCGCCGGAGAACCTCGAAGAGACCTTCGGCGAAGAAGACGCGAAGGCGATCGCCGAGGCTGCCGCCAACACCGCGGCCTGAGGAGAGCTGAAGGGGACTTTCCCCGCATCTCACGCGGCGAAGGGAGCTTTCCCCCCGTCGCATGCGGGGAAAGTCCCCTTCAGCCCCTACCTCGCGGGCCAGTAGACGGCGTGCGTGCGGCCGTTCTCGTTGTCGGACAGGCCGACGATCGTCCCGTTCGCCGTGATGTGGTCGGCGACGCTGTAGGTACCTCCCGGCAGCGTGCCGAGGACCGTCCGCGTGCCGGCCGAATCCCACTTCGTCGCGATGTTGTTCTCCAGTCCGACGACCGTCCCGGCCCGGTCGATGTCGTAACCCAGTCCGCGTTGGGTCGAGAGCGTCGTCCGGGCTCCGGCCCGGTCCCATTTGACCGGGCTCTCGGTGCCGAACACCAGGTACCCGCCGCCGGCGGCGGCACCGGCGTCGTTGACCGCGTTCGCCCAGGCCGGTCCGCTCTCCGGGTACTCCAGCCAGGTCATCCGACCGTCGAGCTCCCATCGCACGGGCTTCGGATTGCCGTTCAGCTCGGCACTGCCGACGATCACGCCGAAGTCGTTCATGTCCTCCGGGGTGCTGTACGGGTTGCCGGGGGAAAGATCGGTGATCGCACCGGCGAGGTTCCAGCGCACGACGTGGTTGCGCCCGGCGGAGTCGGACGCCGTTCCGGCGATGGTCCGGCCGTCCGGGGTGATCCAGTCCGCGTTGGCGTAGGAACCGCCCGGCAGTCCGCCAAGGTCCACCACCTCGCCGTCCGGGTTCCACCGCACGGCGTGGATCTTGCCGTCCGCGGCCCGTCCGGCGCCGACGATCACCCCGCCGTCGGTGATCGCGTTCGCGGTCGCGTAATCCCCGCCGGGCAGGTACGGCAGCGCGGTGACCGTCCCGTCCGGTGTCCATTTGACCGCCGCCCGGTTCGAGAAGTCCTCGTCCGCCCAGCCGACCGCGACCCCGGCGCTGTTGACGTCCGTCGCCTTGCTCTGCTCGCCGCCGAGGCTCGGCAACGCGGAAATGCGGCCCCGCGCGTCCCATTTCGCCGCGTGGTACTTGATCTGACCTTCCAACGGCGTCGACGAGCCGACCATGACCCCGTCGTCGTTGACCGCGTTGACCTGGCTGTACTGGTCTCCCGGCAGGGTTCCGAGGTCGATCGGGCCGGTCGCGGCGCCGGCGGCCGCCAGGCCGGGCAGCATCAGCGGCAGGATGACCAGCGAGGCGCCCAGGGCGAGAACTCTTCTGCTTCGCTCGAGTTTCATTTTTCTCCCCTTCGCGGCGGTTCGGATCCACCGCGAAGGGAACACGCGTCGAAACTGTGACGGGTTGCCTCGATATGTCAGGCGTGCTTCGCGGCGGCCGCCTTTTCCAACTCGAGGATGCTGATCGACTCCGCACGCATCTCGACCTTGCGCACCTTTCCGGTGACCGTCATCGGGAACTCCTCGACGACATGGACGTACCGCGGGATCTTGTAGCGCGCCAGCTTCCCCTCGCAGAATTCCCGCACCGCTTCGGCCGTCAGCGGTTCCGCGCCCTCGCGCATGCGGACCCACGCCATCAGTTCCTCGCCGTACTTCTCGTCCGGGACGCCGATGACCTGCGCGTCGAGGATGTCCGGGTGGGTGTAGAGGAACTCCTCGATCTCGCGCGGGTACAGATTTTCGCCGCCGCGGATGACCATGTCCTTGATGCGGCCGGTGATGTTGACGTACCCGTCGGCGTCCATGATCGCGAGGTCGCCGGTGTGCATCCACCGCGCCGCGTCGATCGCCTCGGCCGTCTTGTCGGCCTGCTCCCAGTAACCGAGCATCACCGAGTAGCCGCGGGTGCAGAATTCGCCCGGTTCGCCGCGCGGCACGGTCAGCCCGGTCTCCGGATCGACGACCTTGACCTCCAGATGCGGTCCGACCCGGCCGACCGTCGACACCCGCCGCTCCACCGAATCGTCCGCGCGCGTCTGCGTGGACACCGGCGACGTCTCGGTCATGCCGTAGCAGATCGACACCTCCGCCATGCCCATCCGATCGATGACCTGCTTCATCACCTCGACCGGGCAAGGCGAGCCCGCCATGATCCCGGTGCGCAGCGAGGACAGGTCGTGCGAAGCGAAATCCGGGTCGGCCAGTTCGGCGATGAACATCGTCGGAACCCCGTACAGGGACGTGCATTTCTCGGCCGCGACGGCTTCGAGGGTGGCCTTCGGCTCGAACGCGGGCGCCGGGATGACCATGCACGCGCCGTGGCTCGTCGCCGCGAGATTGCCCATCACCATGCCGAAGCAGTGGTAGAAGGGCACCGGGATGCAGATCTTGTCGGCTTCGGTGTAGTTGCAGAGTTCGCCGACGAAGTAGCCGTTGTTGAGGATGTTGTGATGGCTGAGCGTGGCGCCCTTGGGGAAACCCGTGGTGCCGGACGTGTACTGGATGTTGATGGGGTCGTCGGCGGAGAGCTCGCTCTGGCGCTTGGCCAGCGGCGCGTGATCGGCTTTGGCACCGATGTCCAGCAGTGACGGCCACGCGGGGCCGTCGAGCAGCACGACGTGTTCCAGCGCCGGGCATTTCGGCCCCGCTTCGGCGATCATGCCCGCGTAGTCCGAGGTCTTGAACGAGTTCGCGGCCACGATGAGCTTGATCCCGGCCTGGTTCAGCACGTACTCGAGTTCGTGCGAACGGTACGCCGGGTTGATGTTGACCAGGATCGCGCCGATCTTCGCGGTGGCGTACTGGACGCAGGTCCACTCCCACCGGTTCGGCGACCAGATGCCGACGCGGTCGCCCTTGGCGATCCCGAGGTCCAGCAGGCCCAGCGCGAGCGCGTTCACCTCGGCGGCGAGTTCGTTGTAGGTCCAGCGTTTCCCGGCCGCCCGGTCGACGAGCGCGTCCCGGTCGCCGAAGGCGGCGACGGTGCGGTCGAAGTTGTCCCCGATGGTGTCCCCCAGCAGCGGGGTGTCCGAGATTCCCGATGCGTAACTCGGCAAGGCGGGGGCGTCGGGCATGGAGACTCCTGCGTTCGGCGGCATCGACGCGTCGAGTCTAAGAACGTGGCGTGACCACGGCCACCTGCAAGTGGAGACCACCTCAGGGGAAACCCGGAGGCCGGGCCGGGCCGTGGCCGATATCGTCGGGATCATGCGCCTCTACATCGTCGACGCCTTCACCTCCGAAGCCTTCGCCGGTAATTCCGCCGGCGTCGTGCTGCTGGACTCGCCGGGCGACGCGGGCTGGATGCAGTCGGTCGCCGCCGAGTTGAAGCACGCCGAGACGGCCTTCGTCGAGGTCGGTGACGAAGGCCCGAAGTCGCTTCGCTGGTTCACGCCGGAGACCGAAGTCGACCTGTGCGGGCACGCGACGCTGGCGACCACGCACGTCCTCGGCGGCGAGCAGACCTTCACGACGAGAAGCGGCGAGTTGCGCTGCCGCGCCGAAGACGGCTGGGTGTCGATGGACTTCCCGTCCGATCCGCCCCGCGAGTCGGACGACGACCTGTCGCCGATCCTGCCGGGCGTCTCCTTCGAGTACGTCGGGCGCAGCAAGCACAACCTGTTCGCGGTGGTGGACGACGCGTCCGTGGTGCGCTCGCTCGCACCGGACCTGGCCGCGCTGCGCGGGCACTGGAACGGGCGGCTGATGGTCACCGCCCCGGGCGACGTCGACGGGATCGACTTCGTCACCCGGTTCTTCGCGCCGGGCGTCGGCATCGACGAAGACCCCGTCACCGGCTCCGCGCACTGCGTCCTCGCGCCGTACTGGGCCGCTCGCCTCGGCCGGGACAAGCTCGTCGGCGAACAGGCCTCGGCCCGCGGCGGCATCGTGCGGATGAGTCTCGAAGGCGACCGCGTCCTGCTTTCGGGGCAGGCGGTCACCGTGGCCAGCGGGGAGTTGCACGTCTGATGCGCCTGATCCTGAACGTCATCTGGCTCGTGCTGTGCGGCCTGTGGATGGCACTCGGCTACATCGTCGCCGGTGTCATCTGCTGCATCCTGATCGTCACCATCCCGTTCGGGCTGGCGTCGTTCCGGATCGCGGCCTACGCGCTCTGGCCGTTCGGCCGCACCGTCGTGGACCGGCGCGACTCCGGGGCCGCGTCGACGATCGGCAACGTCATCTGGTTCCTCTTCGCCGGGCTTTGGCTCGCCATCGGGCACGTGCTGACCGGGGTCGCGCTGTGCGTCACGATCATCGGGATCCCGCTTGGCGTGGCGAACTTCAAGATGATCCCGGTCTCGCTGATGCCGCTGGGCAAGGAGATCGTGGAGCTGCCGTAGGCCCTCCGCCAACGCTATGAAAGGACCTTTCCTTGCAAATTTCGCAAGGAAAGGTCCTTTCTTAGCACGCTCGGGGACGTGTGAGGCTCAGTCTTCGGGCTCCCAAGGCAGCGAAACGATGAGGCAAGGCCCGCCGACGAACAACCCGCCGTCGATCCCCAGCGCCTTCCCGCCCGCGTAGAGGTACGGCCCCTCGATCTGCGCGGGGTGGATGCCGAGCTGGTCGGCGATGACGCTGTGCCCGTGCACGATCCGTTCGCCGCCGAGCCGGTCCATGAGCTGTTGCGCGACGTCGGCACCTTCGGGGCCGCGGAAGGCGTAGCGCGTGGTCATCCGCCGCCACACGTCCCACCAGGCCTGGATGTCGCTGCCTTGGAGGATCTCGCGGCCACGCGCGTTGATCTCGTCGATGTTCTCGCCCCACCCGAGGTACTCGAGCGTGTCCGAATGCATCAGCAGGTGGTCCGCGGCCAGCGTCAGCATCGGGCGGGAGCTCAGCCATTCGATGTGCTGCGGGGTGAGCCTGTCCTGGTCTTCGAGCAGTCCGCCGTTGATCTCCCAGCTGCGGGCGAAGCTGCGCGGCCCGAAGTCGGACGGCACCTCCGTGTCGCCGAAGTGGTACATCCCCAGCAGCAGGATCTCGTGGTTGCCCAGCAGCGTCCCGCAGCGCCCGCCCGCCGCGGCGGCCTGCCTTTCGAGCCGCATCACCAGGTCGATCACGCCGACGCCGTCGGGCCCACGGTCGACGAAGTCGCCGAGGAACCAGAGGGTCGCTTCGCCACCGGCCCAGTCGTCGTCGGAGTCGAGCAGCCCTTTCTCCCGGAGCGTCTCGGCAAGCTCGTCCCGGTGTCCGTGCACGTCACCGACCACATAGGTCGGGGACGCGGGCTGATCGTCGTGCATCGTCTGACGATAAGCCCTCCGCATCCGGATGTGTCGCTCAGCCTTCGGCGAAGGGGTCGCCGGTGCGCCCGACCAGATCGGCGATCGAGTCGATGATCTTGGTCGGCCGGTACGGGTAGTGCTCGGCGCTCTCCCGCGAAGAGATGCCGGTCAGCACCAGGATCGTCTGCAAGCCTGCCTCGATTCCCGAGTGGACGTCGGTGTCCATCCGGTCGCCGATCATCAGCGTCGACTCCGAATGCGCGCCGAGCCGCCGCAGTGCCGAGCGCATCATCAGCGGGTTCGGCTTGCCGACGTAGTACGGCGAGCGGCCGGTGGCCTTTTCGATCAGCGCGGCGACCGAGCCGGTGGCGGGCATCGAGCCCTCCATGCTCGGGCCGGTGGCGTCGGGGTTGGTGGCGATGAACTTCGCGCCGCCCTCGATGAGCCTGATCGCGCGGGTGATCGCGCTGAAGCTGTACGTGCGCGTCTCGCCGAGGACGACGTAATCCGGGTCGCGTTCGGTCAGCACGTAGCCGACTTCGTGCAGCGCCGTGGTGAGCCCGGCTTCGCCGATCACGAACGCCGAACCGTTCGGCCGCTGCGACGCGAGGAACTTCGCGGTCGCCAGCGCGGAGGTCCAGATGGCCTCTTCAGGGATGTCGAGACCGGTCCGCTCGAGCCTCGCCCGCAGGTCGCGCGGGGTGTAGATCGAGTTGTTGGTCAGCACCAGGAAGCCGATGTCGTTGGCGCGCAGTTCCTTGAGGAACTCGTCCGCGCCGGGTACGAGGTGCTCCTCCTGGACCAGCACGCCATCCATGTCGCTGAGGTATGTCCAACGGCGCTCGTTCATGGGTCCCACCCTAATGATCGGAGACGGCGTGAACAGCCACGGACGCCGCCTTGACCGAAAGATTGACCGGTGTCCCGGGTTCGAGCGCCAGTTCGGCGACCGCGGCGGGGGTCAGGTCGGCGGCGAGGCCCGCCGCCCAGTCGTCACCGCGGGTCCGGACGCGGATCACCGGTCCGTGTGGTTCGAGCGCGTCGACGAATCCCTCGACGGTGTTGCGCGGGCTGCCCCGGTGCTCACCGTCCCGCAGGTACACCGCGACGGCGCTGGGGGCGAACACGGCGACGGCCGCCTCGTCGACGACGACGTCCTCCGCCGGGATCCCGGCCAGCGACAACCCGCCTGACGTGCGCAAACCGCCCTCCGCGGCGATGCCGGGCACCAGGTTGAGCCCGGCGATCCGCGCGGTGAACGCCGTGCGCGGCGCGGAGAGCACCTTGCGGGTCTCGCCGCGTTCGACGATCCGGCCGTCGCCGAGGACGGCCACGTGATCGGCCAGCGCCAGCGCGTCGAGCGGGTCGTGGGTGACCAGCACCGTCGGCGGTCCGGAGCGCAGCACCCGCCGGAGCAGGCCTCGGATCGCGGGTGCCGCGTCGACGTCCAGCGCGGCAAAAGGCTCGTCGAGCAGCAGAAGCCCCGGCTCGGCCGCCAGTGCCCGCGCGATCGCGACCCGCTGCGCCTGCCCGCCGGAGAGTTGCGCCGGCCGCCGTCCGGCCAGTTCGAGCGCGTCCACTTCGGTCAGCCACTCCCGCGCGAGCCTCTTCGCCTCGGCGCGTCCGGCACCCGTCGAGCGCGGCGCGAAGGCGACGTTGTCCAAAGCGGACAGATGCGGGAAGAGCAGGGCGTCCTGGGAAAGCAGGCCGATACCGCGCGCGTGCGGCGGCAGGCCCGCCAGGTCGCGGCCGTCGAGGGTGATCCGCGCGCGATCGGGCCGGAGCAGCCCGGCGAGGCAACCGAGCACACTGGACTTCCCCGACCCGTTCGGACCGAGCAGCGCGAGCACACCGCCGTCGGGGACTTCGAAACCGACGTCCAAGGTGAACTCGCCGCGCCGGAGGGCGATCTCCGCCGAAAGGGTCACGACCGCACCCCTTCGAGCGCGCGCGGCCTGGCGAGCGCGATCACCGCGACGGCGACCAGGATGAGCAGCAACGCGAGCGCCACCGCGCTGTCGACGTCGACCTCTGCCTGCGTGTAGACCTCCAGCGGCAGGGTCCGGGTCACCCCTTCGAGGCTGCCGGCGAAGGTGATCGTCGCGCCGAACTCGCCCAGCGCCCGCGCGAAGCTCAGCACGATGCCCGAACCGAGTGCGGGCAGCAGCAGCGGCAGCGTGACCCGGCGGAACACCGTCCACGGCTTGGCACCCAGCGTCGACGCGACCCTTTCGTACCGGTCACCGGCACCGCGAAGGGCTCCTTCGAGGCTGACCACCAGGAACGGCATCGCGACGAACGTCTGCGCGATGACCACCGCGGCCGTGGTGAACGGCACCTGCTCACCGGTCAGCGTGGTCACCAGGATGCCCAGGAAACCCTTGCGGCCCAACAGGTACAGCAGCGCCAGGCCGCCGACCACCGGCGGCAGGACCAGCGGCAGCAGCACCACCGCGCGCAGCACGCGCACGCCGCGCGCCCGCGAGCGCGCGAGCACCACGGCGAGCGGGACCCCGAGCAGCACACTGGCCACAGTGGACAGTCCGGCGGTGATCAACGAGAGCTTGAGCGCGTTCAGCGAGGACGTCGAGGTGATGAGGCTCGGGAAGCGGCTCAGATCCGAGCGCACCAGCAGGCCGACGACCGGCAGCACCACCAGCGCCAGCGCGCACACCGCCGGCGGCCACAGCACCCACGGCACCCCGGCTCCCGCAAGTCGGTGCCGTCTTGCGGTACTTGCGCGCGCATCCACCGCAAGCAGGTGACTACTTGCGGGGTCAGGGCGCGCCAAAACCGGCCTTCGCGAGCTCCTTCTTGCCTTCCTCGCCGAGGACGAAGTCCCTGAACAGCCCGGCGAGCTGAGCCTGCGGAGCGTCCTTCACCACCGCGATCGGGTAGTCGTTGATCGCGCCCGCGGCTTCCGGGAAGTCCACTTTGTCCACGTTCGCGGCCGCCGAGGTCGCGTCGGTGACGTAGACGAGCCCGGCGTCGGCGTCGCCCGACCGCACCTTCGCGAGCACGGACTTGACGTCCTGCTCCTCGCTCGACGGCTTGAGCGTGACCCCGGACGTCTGCTGGACCTTCTTCGCCGCCGACCCGCACGGCACCTGCGGCGCGCAGACGACCACGGTCAGCCCGTCCTTCGCGAGATCCGCCAGGCCCTTGATGCCCTTGGGATTGCCCTTCCCGACCGCGATGGCGAGCCGGTTGGTGGCGAACACCGACGGCTGCCCGTCGATCACGTCGCCCTTGGCGGCCTTGTCCATATTGGCCTGGTCCGCGGACGCGAAGACGTCGGCCTTCGCGCCCTGGGTCAGCTTCTGGACCAGCGCCGAGGAGCCCTCGAAGCTGAACTTCACGGTCACCCCGGAGTTCTGTGCCTCGAACCGCTTGCCCAGAACCCCGAACGACTCGGTCAGCGACGCCGCCGCGAACACGGTGAGCGTCCTCGACTCGACGGTCGCGGTGACGGGCCCGTCCGAACCACAGGCCGTCGCGGCCAGCGCCAGCGCGGCCAGGACGGGCGCGAGCTTCCTCATCGGGTTCCTTCCGGGGTTTCGATCACGACGGTGGTCGCCTTGACGACGGCGACCGCGAGCACCCCCGGCCGCAGGCCGAGTTCGCGGACGGCCTCGGCGCTCATCAGCGAGACCACGCGATGCGGGCCGCACTGCAGCTCCACCTGCGCCATCACCTTGTCCGTGAGCACTTCGGTGACGAGCCCGACGAACCGGTTCCGCGCGGAGCGGCCGACGCTCGAAGGATCCTCGGGCTGTTCGGCCTGCGCCTTGGCGAACGCGGCGAGTTCGGCGCCGTCGACGACCTTGCGGCCCGCCGAGTCGTCGAACGCGGTCAACTGGCCCGCGCGCACCCAGCGGCGGACGGTGTCATCGCTGACACCGAGCAGGCGAGCGGCTTCAGACAACCGGAATTGCGGCATGTCTGGCAGGTTACTTCCGCAGATGCGGAAAAGCTATGCGGGCGAGGAATTGCCGGGGAGTTCGTCGCGGAGGCCATCGAGCAACGCGCTCTGGAAACGTTCGAGCACTTTCCGTTCCTCGGGGGAGAACTGTTCGAGGACGTTCTTCATGTTCGTGTACGCGGATTCGAAGAGCGGCGCGTGCCGCTCCAGCGCGTCCGGAACGACCTCTATCAGGACTTTCCGGCGGTCGACGGTGTCACGGACGCGGCGGGCGAGGCCCGCTTTTTCGAGCCTGTCCATGACGCCGGTCACAGCACCCGTCGACAACCCGGTCAGCTCGGCGATCCTGCCTGCTGTCAACGGTCCCGGCGCCTGGCCGGCGAGCTCGAGCACCTTGTGATCGGTGGCCGACAGGCCCATCCGCTCGGCGATACGCGCGTGCCGGAGGACGGTCAGCGTGCCGCCTTCCCTGCCGAGATCGGCGAACCTGGCCAATTCCTCCGCCGAGAGCGGATATTTCGCCATCCGGAAACCCTTCCGATTCGATGCGAAAAGGGATTCTAGACAGTCGGTTTCGCCCCGTTCGGGGTTAGTCTGGTGACAATGACAGCAGTCGATCTCGGGTTTCCCCGTGTCCCCGGTACACGCGGCGGCCCAACCGTGCCCAGGCCGGACAATCCCGCGCTGATCGACACCTTCGGCCGGGTCGCGACCGACCTGCGGGTGTCGCTCACCGACAAGTGCAATCTGCGCTGCACCTATTGCATGCCCGCCGAGGGGCTGGAATGGATGCCGAGCGCGGACGTGCTGACCGACGACGAACTCGTGTTCCTGCTGCGGATCGCCGTCGAACGGCTCGGCGTCACCGACATCCGGCTCACCGGCGGCGAACCGCTGCTGCGCCAGGGGCTGGAGAAGATCGTCGAGCGCGTCGCGGCACTCGAACCGCGGCCGCGGCTTTCCATGACCACCAACGGGATCGGGCTCGCGAAGCGCGCGAAGTCGCTCGCGGACGCCGGCTTGGACCGGATCAACGTCTCGCTGGACACCGTCGACCGCGCGCTGTTCGAGACGATCACTCGCCGCGACAGGCTTTCGCACGTGCTCGCCGGCATGGCCGCCGCGAGGGAGGCCGGGCTGGACCCGGTGAAGGTCAACGCGGTGCTGATGCGCGGGCTGAACGAGGACCAGGCCGTGCCGCTGCTGAAGTTCTGCCTCGCCGAGGGCTACCACCTGCGGTTCATCGAGCAGATGCCGCTGGACGCGCAGCACGGCTGGAACCGGGCCGACATGATCACCGCCGAGGAGATCCTCGGCATGCTCGGCGAGGAGTTCTCGCTGTCGCCGTTCCCCGCCGCGCGTGGCGGGGCGCCCGCCGAACGCTGGCTGGTCGACGGCGGCCCGGGCGACGTCGGCGTGATCGCGTCGGTGACCCGCCCCTTCTGCGCTGCCTGCGAGCGCACCCGGCTGACCGCGGACGGCGCGGTGCGCTCGTGCCTGTTCAGCAACGACGAGACCGACCTCCGCGCCCTCGTGCGCGCGGGCGCGCGCGAAGAAGAGGTGGCGGACGCCTGGCGGGCGACCATGTGGGGCAAGCTCGCCGGACACGAGATCAACGAGGCCGGCTTCGCGCAGCCGATCCGGCCGATGAGCGCGATCGGCGGCTGACATGGTGACCATCGTGGTGCGGTACTTCGCCTCGGCTCGCGCGGCCACCGGCCTCGACGAGGAGAAAGTGACCCTGCCGGACGGCGCCCGCGTCGCCGACGCCGTCGCCCGGCTGCGTGAACTTCACCCGGAGAAGCTCGCGAAGCTGCTCGACGCCGTCTCATACCTGCTGGACGGCGTCGCCGTGCGGGATCTCACGCGGCCGCTGACCGAAGGCGCCGAACTGGACGTCCTGCCGCCGTTCGCGGGCGGCTGACCTGCGGAAACGCGGGAAAGCGAGAGCAAAGGTCCCTTGCTCCCCCGCGAGCCGTTCCGGGGCCTTTGACCTGCGGTCCGTCCGGAATTCACCGGCCGGTCGCCGAAGCAGCCGAGGATGCGCCAGTGATCACTCCCCGCCGTGTCCTCGCCGCGCTGCTCGCCGCGGTCGCCGCCACGAGCCTCGCGACCGCGCCCGCCTCCGCCCACGAGCGCGGCGTCCGGCCGCTGCCGCAGGCGCACAGCCACAACGACTACGAGCACACGCGCCCGCTGCAGGACGCGCTCGATCAGGGCTTCACCAGCGTCGAGGCCGACATCTTCCTGGTGGACGGGCAGTTGCTGGTCGCGCACGATCTCGCCGACACCCGCCCGGACCGCACGCTGGAGTCGCTCTACCTGGAGCCACTGCGCAAGCGCGTCCTGGCCAACCACGGTGTCGGCGTCTACCGGCAACGGCAGGAGTTCCAGCTGCTGATCGACGTCAAGGGGGACGCGAACAGCACGTACGCGGCGCTGGAAAAGCGGCTCTACGACCCGCACTACTCCTTCCTCTTCTCTCTGTACGCGTTCGGGCACGTACAGAAGCGAGCCGTCACCGCGGTGATCTCCGGCGGGCGGCCCAAGGACGTGATGCTCGGGCAGAAGTTCCGGTTCGCCTTCTACGACGGCCGGATCAAGGACCAGAACGACCTCGGCATCGGCTCGGACCGCCGGATGACCCCGCTGGTCTCGGACTCCTGGACCGGGCTGTTCACCTGGACCGGTGAAGGCACTTTCCCGGCCGCGGAGCGGGCAAAACTACACGAACTGGTCAAAAGCGCCCACGCGGCGGGCCAGCGAGTGCGCTTTTGGGCGACGCCGGATACCGCTGGACCTGCCCGGGACGCGCTTTGGAAAGAGCTGGCCGACGCCGGAGTCGACCACCTGAATACGGACGACCTGCCAGGGCTGGCGAACTTCTTGAGGTCTCGCTAAAGTGCGCGGCCCAATAGCGCGCGAAGGCGCACGAATGGGCCAGTCAGCCCTTAATCCACGTGATGCAAGCCTCACGATCCGTGAATTATCTCGGCCAGGAAACGGTCCGGTAACGGCCCGCTGACCTGCATGAACAGCCGAATCGTTATGGGTTGCGTGCTGTTACTGTGATGTAGGTCACAGCTCGAATAATTTCCGATCAGGCCGTTCGTTACGTACCGTCGCTTTTCGGTTGGCCCCGACCGACCACGCAACACCGGGAACCCGTAGCGCCGAGCCCTGTCCAACGGATTCCCGGACCCAACCCCGAGCGAAAGCATTTCCGGACAGGGACGAGGGGACAGAACCGACGCGGCGTGCGTCCGGTGAAGTCAGCCGGCCTGAGACGGCCGGTCAGGACCCGCGAGTCCTTCCCTCAGCACAGACTCGTAGGCGCAGGAAGCGAGATGTACTCACATGTCTTACCGAGGCAAGCACCGCAAGATGTCCGCCGCCACCCGTCACATCGCTCGCGTTGCCATTGCGGGCGTCGCGGTCGGCGCCCCCCTCGCCATCGCCGCGACCCCCGCGTCGGCGACCAACTGGGACGCCATCGCGCAGTGCGAGAGCAGCGGCAACTGGAACACCAACACCGGTAACGGCTACTACGGTGGTCTGCAGTTCTCGCAGAGCACCTGGCGCGCCTACGGTGGCACCGGCAGCGCGCACAACGCGTCGCGCGAGCAGCAGATCGCCGTTGCCGAGCGGGTCCTCCAGGGCCAGGGCATCGGCGCGTGGCCGCACTGTGGCAAGAAGGGCGGCTCCGCCAGCCCCGCCAAGGCCAAGTCGACCGCCCCGAAGGCCACCAAGAAGGTGACCCCGAAGAAGTCGACCGCTCCGGTCACCAAGCAGCAGGCCCCGGCCCCGGCCGCCGCCAATGTCGCGAACTCCAACCCGGCGGGTGACTACACCGTCGTGGCCGGCGACACGCTGTCCAAGATCGCCTCCAAGTTCAACGTCCAGGGCGGCTTCCAGAAGCTGCAGGACCTGAACAAGGAGTACGTGCCGAACGCCGACTTCATCGTCGTCGGCCAGAAGCTCGCCACCAAGTGAGCTCTTGAGCACCGGTAAGTCGTGATGCCCGCGGGATTCCCCGCGCGGCCACGTCACGACTGACAAGGCCCCACCGCGCCATTCCCCCGGCGGTGGGGCTTTGTCGTGTCCGGGGTCCGGCACCTCAGGCCCGCACCCCTCCTGTCCGCGTAGCCGGCGTGCAATGAAGGGGCCTTTCATTGCGGCGGCTTGCGGCTCGGTCACCCCTTACGGCGAGTTGACCCACTCGTCGCTGCCGTCACTGAAGTGCTGGTGCTTCCACACCGGCAGCCGCGCCTTGACCTCGTCGACCAGCTCCGAACAGGCAGCGAAGGCCTGTCCCCGGTGCTCGGC
Source organism: Amycolatopsis sp. lyj-108 (assembly GCF_046549005.1). Lineage (NCBI taxonomy): Bacteria > Bacillati > Actinomycetota > Actinomycetes > Pseudonocardiales > Pseudonocardiaceae > Amycolatopsis > Amycolatopsis sp. lyj-108. The sequence goes on from NZ_JAJPWQ010000008.1 coordinate 309,236, forward strand.
CGCGACGGCGCAGGCCAGTGCGACGTCCCCGATGGCCAGCGCGCCCAGCCGGTGACTGACAGCGACCGCGCGTACGCCCGTCCACTTTCCCGAGAGGTCCGAGACGACCTCCGCGAGCACGTCGGCGGCGCTGGGGTGGCCTTCGTAGGCGAGCCGTTCCACCGAACGCCCGCCGTCGTGGTCCCGCACGACCCCGCCGAAGGTGACGACGGCGCCCGCGGCCGCGTCGTCCACCAGCCGGGCGTGTTCCTCGACCGAAAGCGGCTCGTCGACCACCGCGGTCCGTGCGACCCGAACGCTCACTGCTGTGCCTCCCGTGGGTGGTCGCCGCCCGCCAGCTGGTCGACGGCGTGGTCGAGGATCCCGTCCAGTACGCCCAGGCCGTCCTTCACGCCGCCGCGTGAGCCGGGCAGGTTCACCACCAAGGTCCGGCCGGCGACGCCGGCGATCCCGCGTGAGAGCACGGCCGTGGGCACCTTGGGCAGTCCGGCGGCCCGGATCGCGTCCGCGACGCCGGGGAGTTCGTAGTCGAGGACGGCGCGGGTGACGTCCGGGGTGCGGTCCGTCGGCGAGATGCCGGTGCCACCGGTCGTCACGATCACCTGGACCCCGGCCGCGACGGCGGCGCGCAACGCTTCACCGACCGGCTCCCCGTCCTCGACGACCACGGGCCCTGGCACGTCCCAGCCGCGTGCGGCGAGCCAGTCCGTGATGACCGGACCCGTCGTGTCCTCGTAGACACCCTTCGCGGCGCGATTCGACGCCACGATCACCCGCGCGACGCGGTTCACGGCCGCTCCCAGGTCCCGGTCTTGCCGCCGTCCTTGCGGATCAGGCGGACATCGTCGAGGGTCGCCGCGGGATCGACGGCCTTGATCATGTCGTGCAGGGTCAGCCCGGCGACGGCGACGGCGGTCAGCGCCTCCATCTCGACGCCGGTCCGGTCGTTCGTCTTCGCGGTCGCGGTGATGTGCACGGCGGTCTCGGCGAGGGCGAACTCGACCTTCACCCCGGACAGCGCGATCTGGTGGCACAGCGGAATCAGCTCGGGCACCTTCTTCGCGCCCATGATGCCCGCGATCCGGGCGGTCGCGAGGGCGTCGCCCTTGGGGAGCCCGTCCGTCGCCAGCAGGCCGAGCACCTCGGCCGTGGTGTGCACGGTGCCGCCCGCCAGCGCGGTGCGGGCGGTGGGCGTCTTGCCGGAAACGTCGACCATACGGGCGGCACCCGTATGGTCGACGTGGCTGAGTTCACTCACGCCAAGCAGGCTAGTCCTCAGAACATCCGCTGCTTCGAGCGAACCTCGTCGAGCGCCTTCTCGCGTTCCTGCCGCTGCTCCGGCGTCATCGAAGCGAAGAGCCCTCCCTTGTCCGCGGCACAGGCCGTGTCGCGCGCGGGGCGCTTGCCTTCCACGAGGAACCGGTTGACGGCGTTGTTGCCGCAAGCGTTCTCGTCACTCAGCCAGACGCCGTGCCCGCCCTCGTCCACGGTCACGATCCGCGCCCGGTCACCGAGTGCGCGGCGCATCTCCTTGGCACCGCTCAGCGGAGTCGCCGGGTCACGCAGGTTCTGCACCATCAGGATGTTCGACGGTCCCCGGTCGCCGATCCGTACCGTCGGCTCGATCTGCTCGGACGGCCAGTACGCGCAGGCCCAGATGTTCGCCCCAGCCGCGCCGAACATCGGGTACTTCACCCGGTCCTTGGCAACGTTGCGCTGGTAGGTCGCGACGTCCTCCGGCCAGTTCGCGTCGTTGCAGACCACGTGCAACTGTCCGGACAGCAGCTGCGACACGTCGATCTGCGCCGTCTCGGCGGCCTGCTTCGAGACGCCTTCGCCATCGAACGCCTGCCACTGCTGCGCGAGCACCGGGAAGGACCTGGTCGAGTAGAGCGCGCCGAACGTGCCCATCCGGAACGCCGCGCCGTCCACGCCCGGGACCGCGCCGCCGTCGAGCTTGGCGGCGAGTTCGTAGAACTTCGCGGTCACCTGCTGCGGCGTGCGGCCCAGCCCGTAGCTCGCGTGCCGCGCCGCCGCCCATTTCGCGAAGTCCGGGAAGCGGTCCTCGAACCCCTCCGCCAGGCGACGCGAGGTGACCGGATCGAGCCCGCCAGGGCCGGTCACGCTGTCGATCACGACGCGATCGGTCTGCTGCGGGAACAACGTCGAGTACACGGCGCCCAGGTAGCTGCCGTACGAGACGCCGTAGTACGAGAGCTTCTTCTCGCCGAGGGCTTCCCGGATACGGTCCATGTCGCGGGCGGTGTTGGCCGTGGTGATGTACGGCAGGTTCGCGGCGGTCTTCGACTCACCGCACTGCTTCGCGATACCGGCCACGTACGTCGCCCGCTCGGCCACCGCCGCCGCGTCACGTGCGTATGGCGGCACGTTGCTCACCTGCTGCTCGGGCTTGAGATCGCAGGTGACCGGCGTGCTGCGCCCGATCCCGCGCGGATCGAACCCGATGATGTCGTAGGCGTCGAGCACGCTCGACGGCATACCCGCGGTCCTCAGCCCGGCGGGCATGGCCAGCCCCGGACCGCCGGGCCCGCCCGGATTCGTCAGCATGATCCCGCGCCGCTTCGCCGGCTTGGTGCTGGCGAGTTTCGACACGGCGATGTCGATGGTGGCGCCGTCGGGCTTCCGGTAGTCGAGCGGGACCTTCAAGGTGCCGCATTCGACGCCCGGCGCGGCCACGTCCTCCGGACACGGTCCCCAGTTCACCGGCGAAACCGCGGCGGACGCCGTGGCCGGTACGAGTACCGCCACGGTCACCGCCGCGGCCGTGAGTGTCCCGATTCTGCTCAGGACAGAGTGCTTCATCCCCAACCCCCGTCAAGATCGACTTCCTGGTCGGAATCGAGCCTATGAGCGGGCCAGGCGCGGAGTCGTCACCCTGAGGTCGGCCACGAGGTCGGCCTCAGTGATGACGAGGACTCCGAATGGAGCAAGGGAGATTTGGTATCACTTCGGGCGCGCTGCTTTGGCGGCCTTCTTGACGGCCTCGGCGACCGCGGGGGCGACGGCGCTGTCGAACACGCTCGGCACGATGAACGAAGCGTTCAGCTTGCCGTTGTCCACGACGTCCGCGATGGCGTCGGCGGCCGCGAGGAGCATCGAGTCGTCGATGTGGTGCGCCTGCGCGTCGAGCAGACCGCGGAAGACACCGGGGAACGCGAGCACGTTGTTGATCTGGTTCGGGAAGTCGCTGCGGCCGGTGGCGACCACGGCGGCGTGCTTCTGCGCTTCCAGCGGGTCGATCTCCGGGTCCGGGTTGGCCAGCGCGAACACGACGGCGTCGGACTTCATGGTCGCGACCTGCTCGGCCCCGAACAGGTTCGGCGCGGAGACGCCGATGAACACGTCGGCGCCGACGAGCGCCTCGTGCAGCGTGCCCGCCTGCTGCTCCTTGTTCGTGTGCTCGGCGATCCAGGTCAGGTTCTCGTCGAGGTTGCCCCGCGCGGAGTGCACGATGCCGTCGATGTCGGCGGCCACGATGTCACCCGGGTTCTTGCCGAGGATCAAGCGGATGATCGCCGAGCCCGCCGCGCCGACGCCGCTGACGACGATCTTGCAGTCTTCGATGTTCTTCCCGACCACGCGCAGGGCGTTGCGCAGCGCGGCGACCACGACGATCGCGGTGCCGTGCTGGTCGTCGTGGAACACCGGGATGTCGAGCTGTTCACGCAGGCGCTTCTCGATCTCGAAGCAGCGCGGCGCGGCGATGTCCTCGAGGTTGATGCCCGCGTAGACCGGCGCGAGCGCCTTCGCGATCATGATGATCTCTTCGGTGTCCTGGGTGTCCAGGCAGACCGGCCACGCGTCGACGTCGGCGAACTTCTTGAACAGCGCCGCCTTGCCCTCCATCACCGGGAGCGCGGCGGCCGGGCCGATGTTGCCGAGGCCCAGCACCGCGGAGCCGTCGGTGAGCACCGCGACGGTGTTGCGCTTGATGGTCAGGCTGCGCGCGTCCTCGGGGTTCGCCGCGATCGCCTGGCAGACGCGGGCGACGCCCGGCGTGTACGCGCGGGAGAGGTCGTCACGGTTGCGGAGCGCGACCTTGGGGGTGACCTCGATCTTGCCGCCGAGGTGGATCAGGAACGTCCGGTCGGAGACCTTGCGCACACGCACGCCCGGGAGCGAGTCCAGGGTCTGCGTGATGTCCTGCGCGTGGTTCTCCGACAGGGCGTTGGCGCTGATGTCGACGACGATCGACTCGGGGTGCGACTCGACGACGTCGAACGCGGTCAGCACCCCGCCGACCCTGCCGACGGCGGTCGTCAGGTCACCCGCCGCGGTGGACGACGCGGGGGCCTCCACCCGGACGGTGATCGAATATCCGGGACCGGGAACCGGCATGGCACTACCCCCGCTGAGGAACGCTCGAATAGGTCGATCGAAAACCTACTCCCGTGACGACCGCCACGGACCTTCGCAGGGGTAACCGGCGAGTAGCTTTTCTACCGGTTGATCTCGGTCTCGGGGTGCACGTAAGGCACGCTCTCGAGCGGGAAGGTCACGTCGCCGAACGGGGACAGCGCGCCCTGCCGATCGGACGCGAGCTCGGTGACGGGGTGCTCCCCGTCTTCACCGGGCCACGTGGGGTCGATGCCCGCGCGCTTCTTGTTATCGCCCTTCGCCACAACGTCCTCCAGAGCATGGTCAAGCCGTTCTCACGGGACAGTCTGCCCGAACGCCACTGGCGGGCCACCACCCGCCCGGTATCCTGGTCGTCTATGCCCGCGCCATCCCTGGCGGACTGGCTGCGCCAGGAGTCCGACGACGCTCTCGCCGCACTGCTGTGCACGCGTCGCGACCTGTCCACGCCACCCCCGTCCGACACCATCGTGCTCGCCACCCGGGCCGGCACGCCGGGCTCCGTCGCGCGTGCTTGCGAAGACCTCGACACCTTCACTCTCTCCGTCCTCGACGCTCTCCTGCTGGCCGGAGCGGACACCGATCCGGTCACCGCGGCCGAGGTCGCGCGGCTCGTCGGCACGAAGATCGGCGAGCCGCTGGCGCTGTTGCGCAAGCGGGCCCTGGTCTGGGGTGAGGACGACGCGCTGCGCGTCCCGCCGTCGGCCCGTGACGCGCTCGGCCCCTTCCCCGCCGGGCTCGGGTCGTCGTCGCCCTCGCTCGCCGGAACGGACATCGACGCCGCGCTCGCGGAGGTCGGCGAGGACGAACGAGCCCTGCTGACGACGCTGGCCGCCGGGCCGCCGATCGGCCGCACCCGCGACGCGTCGGCCGACGTCCCGCTGGAGCGGGCGCGGAACCCGGTCCAGCGCCTGCTCGCCCGTGGGCTGCTGCTGCGCCGGGACGACCAGACGGTCGAGCTGCCGCGTGAGATCGGGATCGCGCTGCGCGGCGGGTCGGTGTTCGACCCGGCGTCGCTGCGCGAACCGGAGCTCCCCACGCATCCGCATCAGCCGTCCACAGTGGACGCGACGGCGGCCGGCGAGGCGATGGAGTTCTTGCGCCAGACCGAAAGCATGCTTCGCGCATGGTCGGAAACGCCGCCGCCGGTGCTGAAGTCCGGCGGGCTCGGAGTCCGCGAACTGAAGAAGCTCGCCAAGGATCTCGACGTCGACGAGACACGGGTGACCCTGCTGGCGGAGATCGCCGTCGGCGCCGGGCTGGTGGCCGACAGCGAAGCGACCACGCCGGAATGGGTGCCGACGACGCTCACGGATTCATGGCTCGCGTCGCCGACCGCGCAGCGCTGGATGACGATCGCGCAGGCCTGGCTCGAACTGCCCCGGCTGCCCGGCCTCGCCGGCGGGCGGGACGCGAAGGACAAGCCGATCGCGCCGCTGTCGGAGGATCTGCGCCGTCCGCTGGCGCCAACGTCACGACGGCGGATCCTCCTCGCGCTCGCCGCGCTTCCCGACGGCGCGGGCGTGAAGAGCACCGACGAACTGGTCGCCGCGCTCGCCTGGCGCGCGCCGCGGCGGGGCGGGCGGCTGCGGGACGAGACCGTGCGCTGGACGATGGCCGAGGGGGCCGCGCTCGGCCTGATCGGGCTCGGCGGGCTCACCACGGCGACCCGGGCGCTGCTGGCCGAGGACCGGCCGGGAGCGGTCGAGGCGATGATCGACGCACTGCCGCGTCCGGTGGACCACGTCCTGGTCCAGGCCGATCTGACCGTGGTCGCGCCGGGTCCGCTGGAGGCCGAACTCGCGGCCGACATGACCGCCGTCGCCGACATCGAATCCTCCGGGCACGCGACCGTCTACCGGATCACCGAGACCTCCGTGCGGCGCGCGCTCGACACCGGGCGGACCGCGGGCGAACTGCACCAGCTGTTCACGACGCGGTCGGCGACGCCGGTGCCCCAATCGCTGAGCTACCTGATCGACGACGTCGCCCGGCGGCACGGGCGGCTGCGCGGCGGGGCCGCCGAATCATTCCTGCGCTGCGACGACGCGTCGCTGCTCGCCGAGGTCATGGGCAGCCCGGTCGCGACGGAGTACGGCTTGCGCATGATCGCGCCGACAGTGCTCATCAGCGCGTACCCACTCGCCGAAGTCCTCGACGCGCTCCGCGCCGCCGGGTTCGCTCCGGCCGCCGAAGGTCCCGACGGACGCGTCATGGACATCAGGCCTTCCGGACGTCGCCTGCCCGCGAAGGCGCGCGCCGCGCGCCGGGCCCCCGGAGAGCCTGCCGGGCTGACCGACGACCAGGTCGGCAAGATCGTCGCGCACGTCCGGGCCGGCGACGCCGCTTCGGCGCGCCGCCGGGGCGAGACGGTGCGCGCGCCACAGGGAGGCGGCGCCGGGGACACGTCCGCGACGCTGGCGCTGCTGTCCCAGGCCACCATGGAGCGCCGCGAGGTGTGGATCGGCTTCGTCGACTCACGCGGGACGGCGAGCCAGCGGGTGGTGCGGCCGCTGCGGGTCGGCGGCGGGGTCCTCGAAGGGACCGACCACGAGCGCTACCCGCTGCACCGGATCACGTCGGCCGCCCTCGTCGAAGACTGACGCGCTCCGCGATCACGACGTGCTTTGCCGCGACGACTGATCCGAACTGTGTTCGGAGCGTGACGTCGCGGACGTCAGGCGAGTCGCAAGGCCAGGTGCACCCGGGGCAGACCGGGACCCTGGCCTTACGCATGTCCGTCAGCAGTCCGTCTCGACGGCTATCTCGTGCACGAAATCCTCGATCAGCCGACAGTGGCCGGAGCCGCTGTCCTTCCTGGCCCTGATCGCACCGGCGACGAAGCGACTGATGCTCACCCCAAAGTAGTCAGATCGACTTCCCTTTGCCGGGCCGCAAGTCGGCGATCCGGGAGCCAGGTCCCCAATGTCGCATTGGAGACGCTCAGTGTCCCCAATGCGACATTGGGGACATCCGACCCGCGGCCGAGCCCGAGCCGACATCGCAAAGAGAGCGCGAAGCCCACGCAACTAGTCACCTACTTGCGTGCTGTTCGGAGCGCAAGTAGGTGACTAGTTGCGTGGGTCAGAGGGCGCGAAGGCCTTGAAGCACTCGCTCCATGAAAGCGCGCGAAGAAGAGTCGCCGAGGATCAGCTCCGTCTGGTGGATCAGCACCAGACCGGCGTCCGCCATGTCGCCGACGATCACCTTCACCACGCCCAGCGGCAGCCGCAGATGCGCGGCGATCTCCGCGATCGACCGGGTGTCCAGGCAGAGATCGCAGATCTGCCGGTGTTCGGGGGTCCGCACGCCGCGGTACCGGCGGCCGTCGTCGCTGGTCGACACCAGCGCCTCCAGCGCCAGGTCGTGCGCGGTGCGGGTGCGTCCGCCGGTGCGGGTGTAGGGCCGGACCCGCGAGCCCGGCGACGGCGGCATGTAGACCGAAGCGGGCGCGGCGTCGTCGGCGGTGACGCGCGGCGGCGGCGATTGGCGAAGGGGCGAAGGCATCGACGCCGGGGCGGGGGCAGGCGCGGGCGGGCGTCGCGGCATGACCGTGCTGATCGAGCTCAGCTCGAACCGGCTCGGGGAATCGAAGGCCTCGCGTTCGGTGCCCTGGTAGAGGGAGTCCCAGCCGGAGGGTTCCGGTTCGGTGAATCCGGTGATCTTCATCGGCGCTTACCCACGTACGCCGCCCTGCAGCTGCGCGCGCAGCTCGGGCGTGATCTGCTGGCCGACCCGCTCGACGAGCAGGGTCATCTCGTAGGCCACGGTGCCGATGTCACAGGTCGGCGCGGCCAGTACGGCGAGTGAGGAGCCGTCGGCGACCGACATGAGGAAGAGGTAGCCGCGTTCCATCTCGACGACGGTCTGGTTGACCCCGCCCGCGTCGAAGCAGCGGGCGGCGCCGGCGGTGAGGCTGATCAGCCCGGAGGCGACCGCGGACAGCTGTTCGGCCCGCTCCTGCGGCAGCCCTTCCGACGGCGCGAGGAGAAGACCGTCCGCCGAGACCAGCACGGCGTGCGCGGCACCGGGAACCCGGCGCGCGAAATCCGTGATGAGCCAGCCGAACGAGCTCTGCTGCTGTCCGGATGCCGTCACAAGTCCCTCCTCGCTGCGTCAAGACCACCTGGGCGGCGTGGTCCGGGCGACTCTCCCCGACCAGCACCGATCCCGGTACCGGCGGGCCGAAAGACGCCTCCACCCAGCGTATTCGTCCCGTCGATCGTGTCGAGCCCGCCACCCGGCCGACGGCGTTAACCGAACGTAAGCGTCCAGCCGCTCACCGCGTCGACCCATGGCGAACCACGCATTCGTGGGTCATCCCTTGGTGGCCGGATGCGACCGGGCGTGAATCGGTGTCCCCGCAGGTCACCGACGTTCCGATCACCCGATCGAATGCTGACCGCACCGGATCGCGTGAAAGGGATCGCCCCGCGTCCGCTCCGGTTGGTGGCGCCGCTCCCCGAAGCGGGTGAAGCCTGCCGAGTTCACTCCAACGGCCGCATCCGCTCAGGGGTTTCGTCCCTTTCAGCCCGCGCGCAACGCCGAATCGTGTGCGATGGCGTGCTGCACGACCGAGATCAACACCTGCTTGGCGGAGTCACGTTCCCGGGCGTCACAGGCCATGATCGGCACGGACGGCGAGATCGTCAGCGCGTGCCGGACGTCCTCGATCTGGTGGTGCAGCAGCCGGTCGAAGCAGTTGATCGCCACGACGTACGGCAGCTTCCGGTTCTCGAAGAAGTCGATCGACGGGAACGCGTCGGCGAGCCGTCGCGTGTCGACCAGCACGACGGCACCGATGGCGCCGACCGCGAGGTCGTCCCACATGAACCAGAACCGGTGCTGGCCCGGCGTACCGAACACGTACAGCACCAGATCCGAGTCCAGCGAAATCCGGCCGAAGTCCATGGCCACGGTCGTCGTCGACTTGTTCGGGGTGGCCGAATTGTCGTCGACGCCGGTACTGGCCTCGGTCATCATGGCCTCGGTGGTCAGCGGATCGATCTCCGAAACCGCTCCGACCAGCGTGGTCTTCCCCGAGCCGAATCCGCCAGCGACCACGATCTTGGCCGACGACGTCGGCCCGGCCACCTGCGGCGCATTCGCGTCGGAGTCAAATTCTCCGAAGCCCACTGAGCACCCTCTCCATGAACTCGATACTGGGCCGGTCACCAACGTTCTGGCTGGCAGTGTGCACCAGGACCAGGCCGAGGCCGGCCACGTCTCCGATCAGCACCCGGACCACGCCGAGCGGCAGGCGCAACAGCGCCGCGACTTCGGCGACGGACCGGGTGTCCAGGCAAAGGTCGCAGATCGACCGGTGTTCGGGGACGCGTACCCGGTCGAGCACACGTCCCTGTTCACTGGTCGAGATCAACGCCTCGATGGCAAGGTCGTACGTCGGCTTGGTCCGTCCCCGCGTGCGGAAGTACGGCCGGACCAGGCCGGATGATTCGACGTCGGTGGTGTACTGCTCGTCGACGTATTCGTTCTGTGCCTGCTGCGGCAGTGCCGCGGCGAGCGGATCCGCGGCGGCCGCGGCCGCCCGGCGTTCCTCCTCCTTGTCGAAGGAGAACTTGGCGAACTCGCCGGAATCGTAGAGCGGACCGCTGCCACCACCGAACAGTTCGGCCCCGGGTCCGCCGAGCAGGCGTTCCCGGTAGTCCGTGACGCTGAAATCGGCGGGTCCCTGTCCCGCGTTCGAATCGGTCAGCCAGCGGGAGGCCTCGTCCGGGGACACGGGGTCGTTGTCCGACCCCTGTGCCCGTCGCGATCGCCATTCGCGGTCGACCCGGTCCCGGAAGGACGTCCAGTCCTCCCGGCCGTCGTCACGTTCCGACCACCCGCCGGAGAAGTCGTCACCGAGCCGGCCATCGCCCCTCAAGCGCCCGTCGTCCACGGCATTCTCCTCGGTTCCCGGTCGCTCAGCGGCGGACCGACGCGCCCTGCAGCTGCGCGCGCATCTCCGGTGTCAGCTGTTGCCCCACCCGTTCCACCAGCAAGGTCATCTCGTAGACGACCAGGCCGATGTCACTCTCCGGCGATCCGAGGACCGCCAGACAGGACCCGTCGGACACCGACATCAGGAAGAGGAAGCCGTTGGCCATCTCGACCACCGTCTGCGCGACCGTGCCGCCTTCGAACACCTTCGCCGCACCGCGCGCCAGGCTCGTGAGCCCCGACGCGACCGCGGCCAGCTGATCGGCCCTGTCCTTGGGAAGTCCCTTCGAAGAGGCCAGCAGCAAACCGTCCGCCGACACCACCACGGCATGCGCCGCGCCCGGGACCCGGTGCACGAAATCCGTGATCAGCCAGGCAAAGCTGCTCGTGTGTCCTTTACCCTGCGCCTGGCCGCCAGGCTGCGCCGGACCACCCGGCTGCATCGCACCCGCCCGTGTCACTGTCACTCCTTACTGCTGTCATCGGCGGAGGAACCTCCGCCGGTCACCGGAACGCCGTTGTCATCCAGCGCGTCGATCGGACGATCCTTCAACGCGTGCCGTCCCGACTTGTAGCCCTGCTGGAAGCTTGCCATCCGACTCCTCGCCGCAGTCGCCGAGCGGGCGATCGCACCCGTTCCCGGCATTCCGGAGGTCTTGTCGGCGAACGAGTCTTCCTTCTTCGGCTCGTTCCCGCCGATCGAGCCGGGGACGAGGTACTGGTTCGGCACCCGTTTGGGCAGGCCCGCCGGGGTGATCTCGTCGTTCCGGTCTTCGTACAGGACCTGCGCCGCCTGCCAGCCGTCGTCCGACGCGCTGCGCCAGCCATTGTCTCCGAGCGCGGTCTCCGGCGGAACAGTCCGAGGGGTCCGAGTGGGCAATGCCTCTTCGGGAGTGTCGCCAGTGTCCCCGTCGTCGGGTTCCACCGTGTCGGCGGCGGTGTCGCGGGTCTGCTCGGGCAGGGCGGACTCGACCGGCTCCGTGTAGGTGGTCGGGGAGTCGGCGCCTGCCTCGTCGCCTTCGCTGAACCAACGGGACAGCACCGACTGGTAGATCGGCAGCCGCCGGGTGGGCACGTCGTCGTCGAGCGCGGACTTGCCTTCGTCCGAAGACCGCTCGGAAGCCGAAGACTCCGAGAACCCCACTGCCCTGTTCGGCGTTTCGACCGGGTTGTACTTCGGCTCCCGCTTCGGCAGCACCAGCGACGAGAACTGGGTCTCGGTGCCGCTGGAGGCGCCGTCGCCGTTCTGCGGCGAGATGTCGTCCGCCGTCGGCCACGCCGGGGTCTCCTCGGCGGGGACCGCCGGGCTGAGGAACGGTCCGGCCGCGTTCTTGCCCGCGACCAGGTCGTCGAGGCTGATCGGCTGGTCGAGCGGGACGAGCCCGCCCTGCTGCGCGATCGGTTGCGAAGCCGGCGGCTTCGACGGCGGCGGCGGGGTCATCTCCAGGCCGCGGTCGGAAGCGGAGATGTTCGGCAGCGACGTCGACATCTCGGACACCGACGGCATCGAAGGCATCGACGTTTCCGAGCGGTTCGACGGCGGCGGGGTCCGCACGCCGGGGCGCATCTGCGTGAGCAGTTCGGCGGGCACGACGACCCGCGCGATCACGCCGCCCTCGATGTCCTCGTTCTCCCGCAGCCGGACCTCGATGCCGTGGCGGCGCGCCAGGCGCGCGACCACGTACAGGCCCATCCGCCGGGTCACCGAGACGTCCAGGTCCGGCGGGTCGGCCAGGCGCTGGTTGACCTCGGCGAGCCGCTCCTCGGTCATGCCGACACCGTGGTCGGTGACCTGGATGGCGAGGGCCTTCTTGCGGGTGATCACCGCGCGGACGGTCACCTTCGTCTCCGGCTCGGAGAAGTAGGTGGCGTTGTCCAGCAGTTCCGCGAGCACGTGCACGAGGTCGTGGATCGTCAGGCCCTGGACGGCGACCTCGGGGACGATCCCGATCTCGATCCGGGCGTACTGCTCGATCTCCGAGACCGCGGCGCCGATGACGTCGGCGGCGGGCACCGGCTTGGGCACCGACTTCGCGAGACCGGCGCCCGAGAGCACCAGGAGGCTTTCACCGTTGCGGCGCAGCCGCGTGGCGAGGTGGTCGAGCTCGAACAGGCTGGCCAGGTGGTCCGGGTCCTGCTCGTCGGCCTCGAGCCGGTCGATCACGCCGAGCTGACGTTCCACCAGCCGCTGCGACCGGCGGGACAGGTTCACGAAGATGCCGTTGACGTTCTCTCGCAGGAGGGCCTGCTCGGCGGCCATCTTGACGGCCTGCGCGTGGACGACGTCGAAGGACCGCGCCACTTCACCGATCTCGTCACGCGAGGTGACCGGCACCGGCTCGACCGACCGCTTCGAGGCGTTGACCGGGTCCGGGTCGTCGAGGATCGCTTGCACGGTTTCCGGCAGTCGTGTGTACGCGACGTCGAGCGCGGTCTTCCGCAGGATCCGCAGCGGGCGCAGCATCAGCCTGGCGATGACGAGCATCAGGAACAGCGCCGCGAGCAGGGCCAGCAGCACGATCGCGCCGCCGATCCAGGCCGAGTTGATCGCGTCGGTCGCCAGTTCGTCGGCCTGTGCCCGCAGCTGGCCGAGGAGATTGGTCTCGACCGCGCGCAGTTTGTCCAGCGCGACCCGGCTGTCGTTGCCGAGCGCGACGTTGTCGATCGACGGCGGCTCGTTCTGCTGGTGCAGCGAGAACGCCATCGTGGTGATCCGGCGGCGGTCGTCGACCTCGGGGCCGGAGAAGGTGTCCGAGTAGAGCTGCCGCTGTTCGGGGCTGGCGTTGGCGAGGAAGGCCGCCGTCGAGGCGTCACCGCTCGCGACCGCCGACCGCGCCTGGTCGAACAGGTCGCCGGGGAACGAGGAGCGGAAGGAGGCGATCAGCAGCGCCGCGTCACCGCGGGCGATGAACTCCTTGCTCTCACTGACGGCCTGCACGGTCACGCCGAGCCGGAGCACGTCGCGGTTCGCCACCGCGGTCGTCACCTCGCGGCCGAGCTGGACCAGCGAGTCGAGGATGCCGGAGTAGGCGATGAGGACCGGGGTGTCGCCCAGCAGCGAGGTGTTCATCGCGCCGCGCAGCGGGCGCAGGGCGTCGAGCCGCTGCAGACCACGCGAATAACGGTCCCTCGTGTCCTGATCGTCCGGGTTGATCTGGTTCGCCGAAGCCCGCAGATCGTCGACCGCGCGGTCGACCTTGGAGATCTGCGCGTCGAGACCGGCTTGGCGCGACGGGTCACCGGAGGCGATCTTGGCGACGGCGAGCGCGCGTTCGCTCTGCAGCTCGTGCACCACGAGCGTGATCTTGTCGGCGAACGCGACCTGGTCGGCCGTGTCCTGGAACCTCGCCGCCTCGCCGCTGTCGTCGATCACGCGCAGCGTGCCGAGCGCGAGCGCGGTCAGCGTCGGGATGATCAGAACGGCCGCGAGCTTCGATCGCAGACGCCAGTTACGCAGGCCCAGGAACGACCCGGCCTTCCCGCCAGGACCGTCTCCGGTATCCCGCGCAGGGGCCCCTCCCACCCCCGCGGTGTCTTCGTTCGGCACCGCCGCACCACCATCATCTTCATCCGGGCCGGGAAAGCCCATTTTGGACATGCCGTACTGCTGCTGTCTGGGTCGGTTGTCGGAGACCACTATCCGCTCGCTCCCGTCACCCTGGAGGGGCGCGCACGGCGTGCGGGTCCACTCCTGGAAATGCGGAAGTCGTCTTTGACGCAGTCTCTCAAGTGCACTTGACCGAAACCCTGCCTGACGCCATTGGTCTATTCGGCCCAACCCGCCAGTGCGCGGGGACGCACCAGTGAAGCACGGACGTGTTCGACGTGTTCAACACAGAGTGCCTTGCACCTCGGGAAAGGTCCAGAGCGTTCGGCCATCCAAGGCACTCTCTTTCACTACATCAGTGGTCCACACCTCACTACCGGTGCATGAGGGTAGCGAACGGGAGGGCCAGATGTAACCCTTCGGTCAAGACGCGCAAGAAGACCCCGTACGGGTCTTGACCCGTTGGCGCTCAGTTGTCAACAAGTCCCCGCCGCGAACACGCCCCGTTGTGTTCACTTCTGACAAACAACCTGTTCGGGTGATCGTTACCACTTGGGATCATGGGATGACCACCCATTGTGAGCGCTGTGTCCGTTCTCTACAGTGGGCCCGTGACTCGACAAAGAGTCACTTCCGAATTCCACATCAGGCCACGTCATCACGTGTCCCTCCCTTGATCAGGAGCACCCCTTTGCTTGGCTCTGCAAGCTCGAAGAAGGCCTTGAGCGTCAGCCTGGGCCGGCGTGGAGCCCTCGCCTTCGCGATGGCGGCCGTCGTTTCGGTATCGGTCAGCGGCTGCGGCCTCCTCGGCGGCGACGATTCGTCCTCCTCCGGCGGCTCGGGGAATCTCGAGAAGTCGAAGATCAAGGTCGCCGTGATGTCGACCATCGACCTCGCCCCGCTGCGCCTCGCGCAGGACGGCGGCTACTTCAAGAACGAGGGCCTCGACGTCGAGGCCATCGAAGCCGCGACCGGCCAGGTCTCGCTGACCAAGCTGATCGGCGGCGAGGTCGACATCGCGTATGCGAGCTACACGCCGTTCTTCATCGCGATGAGCAAGGGCACCGCCGACATCAAGCTGGTCGCGGACGCCTCCTCCGCCGGTCCGAAGAGCACGATGCTGGTCACCCTGCCGACGTCGACGGTGAAGAGCGTCAGCGACCTGGCGGGCAAGAAGATCGGCATCACCGCGCCGAACACCGTGTCGGACACACTGTCCAAATCGGTCATGAAGGACCACGGCGTCGACGCCGGCAAGGTGCAGTGGGTGCCGATCCCGCTGCCGAACATCGGGACCGCGCTCAAGAACGGTGACATCGATGCCGGCTTCCTGACCGAGCCCTTCATCACCCAGACCGCGAAGCAGGCGGGCACCGTCCCGGTCGTGGACACCGCCACCGGCGCCACCCAGGACTTCCCCACCGCGGGCTACGGATCGCTCGGCAAGTTCGTGAACGAGAACCCGAAGACCGTGGCCGCCTTCCAGCGCGCCATGCAGAAGGCGACCCGGGACGCGGCGGACCGCTCCAAGATCGAGCCGCTGCTGGTCAAGTACGCCAAGATCGACCAGGACACCGCCGCGCTGACCACGCTGCTGACCTTCCAGTCCACCCTGGACCCCCGCCGCATCCAGCGGGTCCCGGATCTGCTCCTGCAGATGGGCGCCATCCAGACCAAGATCGACGTCGGCCCGATGATCGCGCCGCAGACCACCAGTTGATGACACGCGGTTACTTCGAATTGCGGTTCCACCCGCAATTCGATCACTGAAAGTAATGTTGTCCAAGCGGGTGATCAGGTGATCGGGCGAATGGCCTAAAATGATCATCCGCTGACAACACCCATTGTGAGCAGGTGGGCAAATCTCTAAGGTGACCGCGTGCCTGGCGAATTGAAGCCACGACACGGATGAAAAAACCCCAACGGTGATTCATTGTTTCCGAGGAGCTGGCTTTGTTTCGAAACGCCATGAGCAGGAGTGGTGCGCGTAGAGGCCGAGGTGCCGTCGGCGTCGCCCTGAGCGCGCTCATGCTGGCCACGTTGGGCGCCTGTGGCGCCCTCGGCGGCGATGACACGTCCAAAGCGTCCGGTGGTGGTGACGGCGCACTGGAGAAGCCGAAGATCAAGGTGGCCCTGCTGCCGGTCGTCGACCTCGCGCCGCTGCGGCTGGCGCAGGAAGCCGGCTACTTCAAGGCCGAAGGTCTCGAGGTCGAAGCGGTCGACGCCCCCAGCGGCCAGCAGGCGATGACCAAGATGATCGGCGGCGAGGTCGACATCGCCTTCTCCACCTACATGCCGTTCTTCGTCGCGAAGAGCAAGGGCGCCGCCGACATCCGGCTCGTCGCCGACTCCGTGTCGGCCAGCCCCAAGAGCAACGCGGTCGTCACGGTGCCGAACTCCACGGTCAAGACGATCAACGACCTCGCGGGCAAGAAGATCGCGATCACCGACAAGAACACCGCCTCCCACCTGCTCACCGTCTCGGTGATGAAGGACCACGGCGTCGACACCAGCAAGGTCCAGTGGGTGCCGATGGCGCTGCCGAACATCGCCGCCGCGCTCGGATCGGGCCAGGTCGACGCGGGCTACCTGCCCGAGCCGTTCCTGACCCAGGCGTCCAAGGTCGTCGGCGCGACCCCGGTCGTCGACATCGCGACCGGCGCCACCACGGACTTCCCCCTGGCGGGCTTCGGCGCGCTCGGCTCCTTCGTGGACAAGAACCCGAAGACGCTGGCCGCGTTCCAGCGCGCACTGGCCAAGGCCGTGCGCGAATCGGCCGACCGCTCCAAGATCGAACCGATGATCGTCAAGTACGCCAAGGTCGACGCCGAAACCGCCTCACTGCTCACGCTGCCGACGTTCGGGGCCACCCTGGACGCCCGTCGCCTGCAGCGCGTGCCGGATCTGCTGCTGCAGACCGGAGTGATCTCGGCCAAGCTCGACGCCGCTCCGATGCTCGCCCCTCAAGCTGGATAAAGGTCAAGGTGCCACGACTTCTCCGTGCTCTGGCCGGTCTGGCCGGTTTCTTCCTCATCTGGGAAGTGATCGTCCAGGCCGGCCTGGTCCGTAAAGAGTTCCTTCCCCCGCCGACCGTCGTCCTCGTGACGATCTTCGAACAGTTCGGCGAGACCCAGTTCATCCGGGACCTGATCGCCACGTTCCTCGCGTGGGCGATCGCCCTGCTGATCGCGGTCGCCATCGCCGTACCCGCCGGTCTGCTGCTGGGCAGCATCCCCGGCCTGCGCACCGCGACCGCGGTGGTCATCGAGTTCCTGCGGCCGATCCCCGCCGTCGCGCTGATCCCGCTGGTGCTCCTGCTGATCGGCGGTGGCCCCGAAGCGAAGATCACGCTGGCCGTGTACGCGTCGTTGTGGCCCATCATGTTCAACACGATCTACGCGCTCGGCGAGATCGACCCCGTCCTGCAGGAGACCGCGAAAGCCTGCGGTACCAGCAAGTTCCGGACGTTGACGTCGGTGGCGCTGCCGCATACCGCGCCGTTCGTGTTCACCGGGGTCCGGCTGTCCGCCAACATCGCGCTGATCGCGGTGGTCAGCACCGAATTCCTCGCCGGGGCCAAACTCGGCATCGGCAACTTCATCATGCAGGCCAGCACCGGCTCCACCAGGTTCGACCTCGTGCTCGCGGGCACCGTGGTGGTCGGCGCGCTCGGCTTCCTCATCAACGGCGGACTCGAGATGATCGGCAGGCGGGCGTTCCGCTGGAGCACGGTCGACCGGGAGGCGGTCTCGTGACGACCCTCACGCTGACCAGCCGCGTCGGCAGGCGCGTGGGCCGGGGTATCGGCATCCTCGTCCGCAACTGGCTGCTCTTCTTCGCCCTGCTCGGGATCTGGGAGCTCGCGACCCGGCTCGCGGAGAGCCCGTTCTTCCCGCCGCCGACCGAAATCCTGACCACGTCGGCGAAACTGTGGTTCACCGGTCCGGCCTCACAACTGTTCCTCACCGACACCGTGTTCGCCAACGTCCTGCCGAGCCTCGGCCGGACACTCGGCGGCTGGCTGCTGGCCGGCGCGCTCGGCGTCGCCCTGGGGGTCATGTTCGGCCGGTCCAAGACCGGGATGGACTACGTCGGACCGCTTTTCGCGTTCTTCCGCTCGGTGCCGCCGCCCGCGCTGATCCCGGTGTTCATCGTCCTTTTCGGACTCGGGCCGGGCATGCAGACCGGATCGATCATCTTCGGCGCGATCTGGCCCGTGCTGCTCAACACCGTGGACGGTGTCCGCTCGGTGGACCAGGTGAAGATCGACACCGCGAAATCGTTCCGGACCCCGCGGTCGTACTGGGTGCGCTCGATCGTGCTGCCCGCCGCCGGGCCGAAGATCTTCGCGGGGCTGCGGCTGAGCCTGTCCATTTCCCTGCTGCTGATGGTGATCTCGGAACTGGTCGGCTCCTACAACGGCATCGGCCGGTCACTGATGGACGCCCAGCAGGCGTTCGACTTCCCGCTCATGTGGTCGTGGCTCGTCCTGCTCGGGCTCCTCGGCTTCGGGTTCAACGCGGCCTTCCTCGCGGTGGAGCAGAGAGTGCTCCGCTGGCAGCCCACCCGCAACGGCCGTCTCTAGTTTTCGAAGGGTCAGCAAGATGTCAACCATGCTCGAAGTCTCCGGGCTGAACCACCGTTACGGCGCGGGAGAAAAGGCGCACATCGCGGTCAACGATCTGTCGTTCACCGTGGAAGCGGGGCAGCTCGCGAGCATCGTCGGCCCGTCGGGTTGCGGCAAGTCGACGCTGCTGCGCTGCATCGCCGGGCTGATCAAGCCGACGTCCGGCCGCGTCAGCCTGCACGGCGACGACGTCTCCGGCGTGCCGGAGGATCTGGCCGTGGTGTTCCAGGACTACAGCCGCTCACTGTTCCCGTGGCTCTCGGTCGCGAAGAACGTCGAATTCCCCTTGCGGTGGCGTAACTTGAGCCGCTCCGAGCGCCGGACGCGGGCGCAGGAGGCGCTGGATTCGGTCGGCCTGTCCGAAGTCGGCTCGAAGTTCCCGTGGCAGCTCTCGGGCGGTATGCAGCAGCGCGTGTCGATCGCGCGAGCACTGGCCAGCCGTCCCGCCCTGCTGCTGATGGACGAGCCGTTCGCGTCGGTCGACGCGCAGACGCGGTTCGAACTCGAAGACCTGACCCGGCGCGTGCAGCGCGAGAACGGCAGCACGGTTCTCGTTGTCACGCACGACATCGACGAGAGCGTCTACCTGTCGGACCGGGTGCTGGTGCTGTCGAAGTCACCCGCCAAGATCGTCGCGGATCTGCCGGTCGGGCTGCCCGCGGAGCGGGACCAGATCACCACGCGCGAGTCCGCGGAGTTCGTGACGCTGCGCGGTGAAGTGGCGCGGCTGCTGCACGGTGGCGCCCCGGAGGCCGTCACCGCGGCTTCCGACGCGGCCGAGTACGAACTCGCGCAGCAGGACGCCGAAGCCGACGCTGCCGCCTCCGAGGTGCGCGCGAAGAGCTGACTCATCCGAGGGGTGAGTCAAATGCGGCCGTGTCCCGAGTGTCCACAAGGGACACTTCCTGTCGGGTGAATGTCCGATTAATGACCAGATGTGCGACACAAAAGGCCCAAATCGGGCACTGTCGGCTCGGACTGTGTCCCTTATGGACAGTCGAGAAGGTACCCGGGTCCCGCCCCGGCACGCCACCCTCGACAAGTACATGAAGGCCCCCTTCCTTGCGTCTAGCGCAAGGAAGGGGGCCTTCATGTACTTCCAGCGACCCCAGCGCCTCAGTACAGCGTGCGCGGGTTCGCGTCGATGCGGACGTGCACCAGATGCGGCCGCTCGTCCGGCAGCGCGGCTTCCAGCGTCGGTTTGAGGTCTTCGGCCTTCTCGACGACCGACGTTCCCAGCCCCAGGCTCTTCGCCAGCGCCGGGAAATCGATGCCGCCGAGGTCGACGCCCGGCACCTTCTCGCCGCCCGCGGCCTCGCCGAGGATGCGCACGGCGGCGTACTGCGAATTGTCGAAGATCACGAACGTCACCGGCAGGTGCTGCTGCGCCGCCGTCCACAGTGCCTGGACGCAGTACATGCTCGACCCGTCGCCGAGGATGGCGACGACCTTGCGGTCCGGGCGGGCCAGCGCGACGCCGACGGCGGCGGGCAGGCCGTAGCCCAGGGTGCCGCTGGCGACGGTGAAGAAGCCAGAGTCGGTGGACTTGATCGGCAGGTGGTCGTGCAGTTCGTTGCGGTGGCTCGGGGTCTCTTCGACGACGATCGCGTTGTCCGGCAGGACTTCCGAGATCACCGAGTAGGCGAAGCCCGGCGTGATCGGGGTGACCGCGGCGGGCTTTTCCATCCGGGTGCGGGATTTCGGCGCCTCCCGCGGCGCGGCGCGCTCCAGCAGAGCGCGGATGGCGAGCTTCGGCGTCGCGCGGATGCCGGTGCCGGCCTCGGCCCTGGCGAGGACCTGTTCGTCGGCGTTGACCACGAACAGCGGCGGCATCGAGATCTCCGACTCGCCGCGGTACACGTGGTAGATGAACGCCGGGGCGCCGATGACGACCACGAGGTCGTGGTCGATCAGTGCGCTCGCGAGCGCTTTGCGTTCCGGCTGCAGGAAACCGAAGAACTGCGGGTGGTCCTCGGGGAACGAGCAACGCGCCGCCATCGGCGACGCCCAGACGCCCGCGCCGACCTTCTCGGCCAGCTCCACGAGATCCGGTACGGCGCCCTCGTCGTCGACACCCGCGCCGACCACGATGGCCGGATGCTCGGCGGCGTCCAAAGCGGACACCAATTCGTCCAAAGCGGACGGATCGGGCGCGAAACCGCGGATCGTCGGCCGGGAGACGATCGGCTTCGTGGTCTCGACGTCCCAGTCGTCCACGGGCACCGAGACGAACACCGGCCCCATGGGCGCCTGGGTCGCGACGTGGTACGCCCGCGCCAGCGCCGCCGGGACGTCTTCGGCCCTCGCCGGTTCGCAGCTCCACTTCACGTACGGCTTGGGGAAGTTCGCCGCCTCGACGGCACCGAGGAACGGATCGTCCGGCAGGAGCGACCTGGTCTGCTGGCCGGCGACGATGATCAGCGGCGCGTTGTTGCGGTACGCGGTGAAGATGTGCCCGAGCGCGTGGCCGACCCCGCCGGCGGAGTGCAGGTTCACCAGCGTCGCCCGCCGCGTCGCCCGCGCGTACCCGTCGGCCATCGCGACGACGGACGCCTCATGGAGCGCGAGAACGTAGGTGAAGTCGTCCGGCCACTCCGTCAGGAAGGCGATCTCGGTCGTGCCCGGATTGCCGAAAACGGTGGTCAGGCCCAGATCGCGCAGCAGTTCCCTGGTCGCGTCACGTACGGTGCGGGTAGCCATGACCACACGGTATCTGGTCGGAACCCGATAGTTGAAGATGCAACCTCATATCACCGTATGTGGTCTGGACCTGACCCCTTGCGTACGGCCTACTCCTTGACCAGAGCCGCCCACGCGCGAACGGCCGCGACGTCCACATCGGACTCCCAGCCGCCGGGACGGACCGCGCTTCCGACGTGGAACGCGCCCACCCCGCCCGCCCGCAGCAGATGCACCTGCTGCGCGCGCAGGCCGCCGCCGACCAGCAGCCGCGGCCCGTCCGAGCGGCGGGCGAGCCGCTGCAGCACCGAAAGTCCGTGCGCCACGCCGTGCGGATGCCCGGCCGCGAGCACCGTGTCGCAGCCGAGCGCGGTCAGCTGGTCGTAGGCGCGCAACGGGTCCCGCGCGCGGTCGATGGCGCGGTGGAAGGTCCACGGCAGCCCGTCGAGCTCCTTGACCAAGGTCTCGCAGGCGTCGACGTCGATTTCGCTTTCCAGGTCCAGGAAACCGAGCACGAACTCCCGCGCGCCCGCGTCGATCAGCCGCACGGCGTCCGCGCGCAGTCCGTCGAGATCACCGGCGGCGAAGGACATGTTGTCGCGCAGCATGACCCGCACCGGAAGGTCGGTGGCGGCGAGTACGTCGCGCAGCGTCTCGACCGACGGCGTGAGACCGTCGCTGGCCATGTCGCTGACCAGTTCGAGGCGATCGGCCCCGCCCTCCTGTGCGCGCTCCGCGTCCGCCGCGGTCAGCGCGATCACTTCCAGCAGGCCGGTTTTCGGGCTCATGGACCTTCCAATTCGCTTAGTCCGAGGGGTTGTCGTCACCCCTGGCGTGGCGACCGCGCCGGAATCCGCCTTGCAGGCTGGTCATCCGTTCGCGGACCGCTTCGGGGGAAAGTGAGAGTATCGGCCTCTCCCCTCGCGGCTTCTCCGGCCTGTCGTCCTGCGACCGGGCCTCGGGAACGACGGCGGGCAGCACCGGCCAGGTCTCCTCCGCCCCGTCCTCTTGTTCCAGCTCGGCGGGTGTCGGCCAAGCGGGTTCCGGCTCCGGCGCCCTTTCTTTCGGCACCAGAGCCTTCGGCCGCACCGGCTTCAGCGTCGGCTCGGTCGGCTCGTCCGGGTCCTGCGCGGGTTCCTCCCGTGCGGCGCTCTCCTCGGCCGCCTTCACCGGTTCGAACGAGGGCAAGGAGGGCGGGCCGGGTTCGGCGGGCGAAGGCCCTTCGCGCGGGCCGCCGTGGTCGAACCACTGCGAAAGCACGCTCTGGTACTTGGGCATCCGCTCGGTCGGCGAGTCCAGCTCGAGATGGTTGGCGGCGTCGTCGTCCGAAGACGGCCACTCCGGCTGGGTCTCGCGTTCGACGACGGGAGCGCGCCGCAGCGGCCCGGGATCCAGCACGGGCGCGAACCGCGACTCCTCGACGCTCTCCTGGAGTTCCGGCAGCGGCGGGACTTCCAGCGGCGGCTCGGGTTCCGGCTCGGGAACGACGACGACGGGCGGGGGCTCCGGCAGTTGGGCGGGCTGGGGCGCTTCGACGATGAGCGCGGCGGGCACGACGACCACCGCGGTGATCCCGCCGCCGTCGGCGGACCGCAGGCGGACGTCGATCCGGTGCCGGACGGCCAGTGTCGCGACCACGAACAGGCCCATCCGCCGCGAGACCTCGACGTCGACGTCCGGCGGATTCGCCAGCCGCGCGTTGGTGCGGTCGATCTCCGCCTGCGGCATCCCGGCGCCGTGGTCGGTGATCTCGATCTGCCATTCGCCGCGTTCGGTCTCGTGCCCCTCGACCTGCACCATCGTGCTCCGGTCCGAATAGCGGGTCGCGTTCTCCAGCAGTTCGGAGACCACGTGCACGAGGTCGTTGACGGCCTCGCCGCGCACCGCGATCCGCGGCGCGGCGCCGAGTTCGATCCGCTGGTAGTGCTCGACCTCCGAGAGCGCGGCGCCGATGATCTCGTCGGCGACGACGGCGCCACCGTCCTCACGGACGACGTCGGTCCCGGAGAGCACCAGCAGGTTCTCGCTGTTGCGGCGCATCCGGGTCGCGAGGTGGTCGAGCTCGAAGAGCCCGGCGAGCGTGTCGGGATCCTGTTCGTCGGCCTCCATGCGGTCCAGCACGGACAGCTGCCGCTCGACCAGATCCTGGCTCCGCTGCGACAGGTTCACGAACATCGCGTTGATGTTCTCCCGCAGCATGGCCTGTTCCCCGGCGAGCCGGACGGCCTCGCCGTGCACCGCGTCGAACGCGCGCGCCACCTGGCCGAGTTCCTCGCGGCTGAACACCGGGACCGGCGCGACGGCCAGCCGGCGCCGCAGGTTCTCCGGCTGCGGTTCGGGATCGCTGAGCAGACCTGCGACGGCCGCCGGGAGCTGGTGTTCGGCGACCTGGAGCGCGCTGCGGCGCAGGATCCGCAGCGGCCGCAACAGCGAACGCGCGATGATCACCGAGAGCACCCCGGCGACGAGCAGTACGCCGAGCACGATGCCGCCGTCCCAGATCGCGGACGTTCTCGCCTGTGCAGCCAGGGTGTCGGTGCGTTCCTGCAACTGGACGAGCAGCGCCTGCTGCACCTGGTGGGCCAGATTGACCGTGTAGGTGGCCGAGGTGTCCCACTGGTTCGGGTCCAGCCCGCCGAGCCCCTGATCGTTCTCGGCGCGGATGAGCGCCGACTCCACCATGTCGTTGCCGATGTCGACGATCAGCCCGATCACCGTGTCGTCGTACATCCGCTGCTGCTCGGGTGTCGCGAAGGTGCGGTAGTCGTTGCGGGCGGCGGCGAGTTCGGCCTCCGCGCCGAGCAGCGCGCGGGTCCGGTCGCGGTTGAGACCGCCCTGGGCGAGCGCGGCCGCCATGATCGCGCGCTTGACCGACATCTGATCCTTGACCCGCGCGAGGGCGTTGCCCGCGAGGCGGAGCTTCCCCAGATCCGGATCGGACACGTCGGCGGCGGTGGCATCGCTGATGTCGAGCAGGCCGGAGATCAGTTCGCTGTAGGAGCGCAGCACCGCGTCGGCGGGAAAAGCCGAGTGTTCCGCGGAAAACCGGAGTCCGGTGAGCACGCGCAGGCGGTCGCTGGTCAGTTGCAGACTCGTCGCGGCCTTGCCGCCGAGCCTGTTCTTGCTTTCGCCGAGGGTGCGGTCGAACGTACCGATGGCCTCGTCGGCGCGCTTGCGCTGCTCGGTCAGTTCGGAGACGTCGCCCTTGCGATCGCCCGCGACGAACCGGACGGTGAGGTCCCGTTCACGCTGGAGCTGGTGCACGGCTTCGGCGACGGTGCTGTCGACCCGGCCGCGGGTGGCGAATTCGGCCAGCTGCCGGGCGTCACGCAGATCCGAGTTGACCCGGAGCCCGACGAGGGCGACCACCGCGAGCGCGGGGATCAGGAGCACCACGAAGAGCTTGGTGCGCAGGTGCCAGTTCCGGAGCCGCCATCGTCCGCCGACACGAGGATGCCGTTCCGCCGCGTCGCCCCCACGGGGACGCTTGTCGCGACGGGCCACCTGGTTTCCTTTTCCCACCACGGGACCCTTTCCCATGGCTGACATCGGGGACGAGAGCCCGAACCTACTGTAGAGTAACAAGGTTCGAGGACGATCGAAAGCCGCGCAATCCGGCGTCTCCCGCAGGCGATCGTATGGGGCACGGACCATACGATCCAGAAGGAGGAGCACATTCTCTCGGTAGGTGAGCGGTGACGAAGATGCGCGTCTTGGCGATTCCGCTGGTAGCGGCCCTGCTGGCGATCGCCGGTTGCGGAGTGTTTTCCGGTGGTGACGCAAGTACCGACGCGCCACTCGAACGGACGGAACTACGCGTCGGCGTCGGAAGCCCCATCGACACGGCACCCCTGCGGGTCGCCGTCGCCGAAGGGAAGTTCACCGCCGCGGGCCTTTCCGTCACCCTCGTCGATGTCCCCGGCGACCAGGCGATCGGCAAGCTCGCCGCGGGCGAAGTCGACATCGCGTTCGCCAGCGACGTCTCGATCTTCCGCGCCGCCGCGGCCGGGACGCCACTGCAACTCCAGGGCGAGGCCTACACCGCCGGCCGCAACACCATGGCGCTCGTCACACTCCCCGGCTCCGACTACACCGAGCCGACGCTCAAGAAGTCACCGAAGATCGCGGTGAACATGCTCGACGACGTCGGTGTGCTGGCCGCCCGCTCGGTCTTCGGGACCGCGGGCATCGACGTGACCCGGATCCAGTTCGAACAGCACCCGTTCGACCGGATGCCGCAGGCGTTGCAGGCGGGCGAAGTCGACGCCGCGTGGATGGTCGAGCCGTACATCACCAGGGCCGAGAAGGAACTCGGGGCGAGCATCCTCGCCGACGGCGCCCGCGGCGCGACCCTGGACTTCCCGATGTCGGCCTACGTCTCGTCAGGGGCCTTCGGCCAGGGCAACGCCCGCACGCTCGCGGTGTTCCGGAAGGTGCTCGGCGAAGCGCAGGTGCGAGCGGCCGACTCCGCCGTCGTCCGCGACGCGCTGCCGACGTTCTCCGACATCGACCGCACCACGGCTTCGCTGATCTCGCTCGGGACCTACCCGGTCTCCCTCAACGGCATCCGGCTGCAACGCGTCGCCGACCTGATGCACAACTCGGGCATGATCGGCGCCCGGCTCGACGTGCAGGCGCTGGTGCCGCGGCCTTAAATGTTCTCCCCCGTCGGCCGCAGGCACACGGTGCGCTCGGGCGGTCCGGTGTAGTGCAGCGCCGTGTCGTCCGACGAGCACGCGCTCTCCGACGACCCCCGCGTCACGACGGCTCGCGCCTCCGCGCTGATGTCCGTGCAGCGCACCTTCGCGATCCGCGTCTCGTGCACGACGTCGCGCAGGCAGTCCCCGGTCTCGACGTTCAGCGCCAGGCAGAGCGTCTTCTGGGCCTTCTTGCTCGACGAACTCCCGTACAGCTCGAACTGGATGTAGTCGGAGTCGCGGCAGCCGGACGAGCCCGTGCGCACCTCGTCGATGCGGAAGGTCGCACGGCTCGACGTGCAGCTGGCGGTCGTGTAGCTCTGGTTGCCGCCCGCCTCGTCGGTCAGGTACAGGCATTTGCCCGCCTCGACCTTGGAGTACCTGCTCGACTGCGAAATCCCCCAGGCGGCCAGGCTCCCCAGGCCCAGCGCGGCGACGACGCCGAGCACGATCGAAACCTTGGCCGGCACACTCAGCGGTCGCGGCTTCGGGAACGGTGTCGGCGGTCCCACCTCCGGCATCGGAGGCAGCGGCGCGGGCGCGTTGAACGGGTCGTACTCGGGCGTCCCGCCGGTCGGTGTTGTCGTCAAGGTCCCCTCCTCCTCGCCTGAGGCACATCCTTCCACCAGCGGTGCCGCGACGGGAGCCGGTGTGGCCGGAACGTATAAAGGACGGTGTGACCGATGGCCCGCTGATCGTCCAATCCGACAAGACCGTGCTCCTCGAGGTCGACAACAGCCAGGCCGACGACGCGCGGATCGCCATCGCGCCGTTCGCCGAACTGGAACGCGCGCCCGAGCACGTCCACACCTACCGGATCACGCCACTGGCGTTGTGGAACGCCCGTGCGGCCGGCCACGACGCCGAACAGGTCGTCGACGCGCTGACGTCCTACTCACGGTTCCCCGTGCCCCAGCCGCTGCTCATCGACATCGTCGACACGATGGGCCGGTTCGGCCGGTTGCAGATCGCCAACCACCCGGCGCACGGCCTGGTCATGTCGACCATCGACCGCGCGGTGCTGGAGGAGATCCTCCGGCACAAGAAGATCAGCCCGATGCTGGGCGCGCGCATCGACGAAGACACCGTGATCGTGCACCCGTCCGAACGCGGACGGCTGAAGCAGGCGCTGCTGAAGGTCGGCTGGCCCGCGGAGGACCTCGCGGGTTACGTCGACGGCGAGGCGCACCCGATCGAGCTGGCCGAGGTCGACTGGGAGCTGCGCGACTACCAGCGCAAGGCCGCCGAGGCGTTCTGGGCGGGCGGGTCCGGCGTCGTCGTGCTGCCCTGTGGCGCGGGCAAGACGCTGGTCGGCGCCGCGGCCATGGCGCACGCGAAGGCGACCACGCTGATCCTGGTGACGAACACCGTCGCCGGACGGCAGTGGAAGCGGGAACTGATCGCGCGCACCTCGCTCACCGAGGAGGAGATCGGCGAATACTCCGGGGAGAAGAAGGAGATCCGGCCGGTCACCATCGCGACTTACCAGGTGGTGACGCGCAAGACCAAGGGCGAGTACCGGCACCTGGACCTGTTCGACTCGCGGGACTGGGGCCTGGTGGTCTACGACGAGGTCCACCTGCTGCCCGCGCCGGTGTTCCGGATGACCGCGGACCTCCAGTCGCGGCGGCGGCTCGGGCTGACAGCGACCCTGGTGCGCGAAGACGGGCGCGAAGGCGACGTCTTCTCCCTGATCGGCCCGAAGCGATACGACGTCCCTTGGCGCGACATCGAGGCGCAGGGCTGGATCGCGCCGGCGGAATGCACCGAGGTCCGGGTGACCCTGACGGACGCCGAGAGGCTCGCGTACGCGACCGCCGAGGCCGAAGAGCGGTACAAACTGGCGGCGACCGCGGACACCAAGACCAAGGTGATCAAATCGCTGGTCGACCGGCATCCGGGTGAGCCGACACTGGTCATCGGGGCCTACCTCGACCAGCTGGAGATGATCGGCGACGAACTCGACGCGCCGGTGATCCAGGGCGCGACCCGGAACAAGGAACGCGAGGAACTGTTCGACGCGTTCCGGCGCGGTGAGATCAGGACACTGGTCGTTTCGAAGGTCGCGAACTTCTCGATCGACCTGCCGGAGGCCTCGGTCGCGATCCAGATCTCCGGGACGTTCGGCTCGCGGCAGGAGGAGGCCCAGCGGCTCGGACGGCTGCTGCGGCCCAAGGGCGACGGACGGCAGGCGCATTTCTACTCGGTCGTCTCGCGGGACACCGTCGACACGGAGTACGCGGCGCACCGGCAGCGGTTCCTGGCCGAACAGGGCTACGCGTACCGGATCGTGGACGCGGACGACCTGCTGCGCCCCATGTAGGGACCTTTGCTACCGCTTGCCCCCCCGGCGGCGCCGAAGTCCGTGAGGGCCTCCTTCCCTACTTTGAGGGTAGGGAAGGAGGCCCTCACGGACTTTGGGTGGACGCGAAGGGCGAGTTTCCTCCGCTGAGCCGGGGGGAAGGGGTCCTTCACGCGCCGCTTGTGGTGCTACCGGGGCTCGAATGTCCACTGTGGACACTCCCCTGCGGCCGCTGTGACACCAGTGACGCATGGGGCGGCACCCTCGACATCCCGCAAACGGGGTATCGAAAACTGTCGGTGCTTCGAACTAGTGTTCGGGTAGAGTTGACCGAACACCAGTTCGAGGGGAAGCCGATGACGATCGCACCGTTCCGCCCGGGTACGCCGCCCGTCCAGACCCTGCCGCCCGGCCGGTGGCACGGCCGGATCTGGGTTTCGGATCTGCCTTTGGCCAGGCCGGAGCGCTACACCGGCTGCGTCGCGGAGTTCGACCGTTCGGGGCTGTGGCCGGTGCTGATCCCGCACGACCAGCGTTTCGCGGCCAACGGCGAGGACTGGATCGACGACCGCGGCAGGCTCGCTCCCGCCGATCACCGGATCTCCTCGGTGGATCCGGCGGAGGTGCTGGCCCGCTGGTGGGACACGTCGTGCTGCGACGGCGCCTGCCTGCGCCCGTTCGGCGCGAAGTTCCCCGGTCTGGCGCGCCGTCCGTCGCGCCGGGCGGATCCGCTGGCCGAGGCGGGCAACACCGGTTCGATCCTCGCCGCGCGCGGGCAGCATCGGCTGGCGCTGGTGCAGACCGAGCGGCCCGCCGACATCCCGGCGATCCTCGGTTGGACGGGCATGATCAAGGCGACCGATCAGGTCCACGAGCTGTCCGCGGTCCTGCGCAGCTGGGAAGACCGGTTCGGCGCGACGCTCACGGTGCTGGGCTTCGATTCGATGGAGCTGTCGGTGGCCGCGCCGCCGCGCACCCAGGGCCGCGCGCTCACGGTCGCCGCCGAGCACCGTTCGTTCTGCCTGCCCGCGTTCGCCGGTCAGCCGGGCAATCTGCGCGAGTTCGCCTCCAGTCTGGTCCAGACCCGCAGGTGGCGGTTCTCGTGGGCGTGAGGGCGCGTTTGCGCGCGCGGGAGAGGGGGAATCAGAGCAACGCGGGAAGGCGGTGATCGACGTCGCGGAGCTGAGGATCGGCACTTCGGGCTGGCGCTACCCACCGTGGCGCGGGGACTTCTACCCGCGCGGCCTGGTGCAGCGGCGCGAGCTGGAATACCTGTCGTCCCGGATGAACTCGGCGGAGATCAACGGCTCGTTCTACTCGCTGCAACGTCCCGAGCGGTACCGGGCGTGGGCCGAACAGACACCGGACGACTTCGTCTTCGCCGTCAAGGGCGGCCGCTTCATCACGCATATGAAGCAGCTGCGTGACGTCGAGACGCCGCTGGCGAACTTCTTCGCGTCCGGGGTGCTGGCGCTCGGCCGGAAACTGGGTCCGTTCCTCTGGCAGTTGCCACCGCGGCTGGCGTTCGACGCCGAGCGGGTCGAGGGGTTCTTCGAGCTGTTGCCGCGCACCAGTCACGCCGCCGCCGCGCTCGCGCACAAACACGACGACAAGCTGAAGGCCGAACCGCACACCGATCCGAAGCCGCGCCGGAAGCTCCGGCACGCCGTCGAAGTACGGCATCCGAGCTTCGCCGAGCCCGAAAGCCTCGCACTGTTCCGGAAACACGGCATCGCGCTCGTGGTAGCCGACACCGCGGGCAAGTTCCCGTTCGTCGACGAGATGACGAGCGACGAATTCGCGTACGTCCGCCTGCACGGCGACGAGGAACTGTACGTCAGTGGGTACAGCGACAAGGCCTTGAAACAGTGGGCCCGGAAGATCAAGGGCTGGGGCCGCGACACGTACGTCTACTTCGACAATGACGTCAAGGTCGAGGCGCCGAAGAACGCGATCGCCCTCGCGGAACTCCTGGCTTGACCGCGCACGCTGCACAGTCAGCGCGCAGTGAGCGGTGTCCTGTTAAGTGAGGCCTGAGGTCACGGGCGTACTCGCGTGCTGCGACTGGGGGTCGGCACGCCGGTCGCCCGTGCCTCACCTCGCCTTGGCCGCGTCGCCCACGAGCGAGGCCAGCTTCGTGCGGACGTCCTCGGCGTCCGGATGCGACAGTTCGGTCAGCACCCGGACCGAGCGCAGCCAGCATTCGCGCGCCGCCGGGGGATCACCGCGCCGCAGATGGATTCCGCCGAGCTGCGCCAGCACGTCGGCCGCCTCGTAGAGCTCGCCGTGGGCGAAGAACATCTCGACGGCTTGCCGCATGCAGGCGATGCCCTCGTCGCCACGACCGAGCCCGACGAGCGCGATGCCCTTGGTGTGCAGGGTGAAGCGGGCTTCGTCGGGGAGCGCGTGCGACTCCAGCGCCAAGGCCTGATCGGCGAAGTCGAGGGACTGCTCGAAGCGGCCGGCCTGAGCGCAGATGTCGCCGAGGGCCTGCAGCGCGCTGGCCTCCATGCCGGGGCCGACGTTGCTCTCCCGGATGAGCCGCAACGCGCGCGTCCCGTATTCCCAGGCCGTGTCGGGGTCCTGGCTGGCCAGCGTGAGGTTGTAGAGGGCCCGCGCCTCGCCTTGCCGGTCGCCGACCTGTCGCTGGAGTTCGACGACCTGCTTCAGGTAGGCGATGCTGTCCTCGTATTGGCGGGCGACCCCACAGGCCACTCCGAGTCCGCTGAGGATGGCGGCCTCACCGGAGCGGTCCCCCATGTCACGGGCGGCGCGGAGCGCCACGCCGAACACCGAACGCCAGTCCTCCAGCCGGGACCGCACGATGAAGTACGACTGCAGCAGCCACGCCAGCTGCCAGCATTCCCGGTACCGCCGCTCCCGGTACGCGATGTTCACCGCGGCGATGAGGTTGCCCGCTTCCTCGTCGAACCAGTCGAGCGCCTGTTCGTAGTGCCCGAACTTCAGTCCGGCGCCGTCGAAGCGCTCCGGTTCGACGAGCCGGTAGTGCCGGTCCGAACGCAAAAGCCGCGACGCGTTCAGCGCCGAAGCGAGCGACGCGTGGAGCAGCCTGTCCAGCACGCCCTTCCGCGCCTCGGGTCCGTCGAGTTCCGCCGAGAGTTCGGCCGCGTACGCGCGGATGAGGTCGTGGAACTGGTACCGGCCGGGACGGGGCCGCGCGATCAGGTGCGCGGAGGCCAGTTTCGCCAGATCCTCGTGCGCTTCCGCGATGTCGACCCCGGCCACCGCGGCGGCCGCGGCCGCACTGAAATCGCCGCCCGTGGGCAGGCCGAGGAGCCGCAGCATCCGCGCGGCGCGTTCGTCGAGCGCCCGGTACGAGTACGAGAAGACGGCCCGGATGTTCGTCTCGTCGCCGTCGGCGAGGTCGAACGAGCCCAGCCTGTCCTGTTCGGCTTCCAGCAGCCGGACGAACTCCCGCAGCGGGAGGTCCGGGAACTGCGCCGCCCGCACGGCGAGGATCCGGATGGCCAGCGGCAACCCGCCGCAGTAGCGGACGAACCGTTCGGTGGCCTCGGGATCCTCGGTGACCCTGTCCAGCCCGATCGTCGAAGCGACGAGGGCGATCGCGTCCTCGTCCGGCAGCTCCCCCAGCGCGACGCGACGCGCGCCGTGGGTCGCCACGAGCGCCTGCAACTGCCATCGGCTGGTCACCAGCACCAGACAGCCGGGGCCGGGCAGCAGCGGCCGGATCTGTTCGGTGCTCGCGGCGTTGTCGAGCAGGATCAGCATCCGGCGGCCCGCGCTGTGGGTGCGCCAGGTTGCCGCGCGGCCGTCGGCGCCGGCGGGGATCCGGTCGGCGGGGACACCGACGGAGACGAGCATGGTTTCGAGCGCGGCGGCGGCTTCGACCGGCTCGCCGGGGCCGTATCCGCGCAGGTTGAGGTACACCTGTCCGCCGGGGAAGCGATCGCCGACCTCGTGCGCGAAATGGATGGCGAGGGTCGTCTTGCCGATGCCGCCCATCCCCTCGATCGACGCGATGGACGTCGACCGCTCGGTGGCAGGCGCTTCCGGGACGAGTTCGTGCAGTGCCTTGAGGTCGCGCTGCCGACCGGAGAACACCCGCAGATCCGCCGGGAGCTGACGCGGGATCAGCGGTTCGGAGCCGAGCCGGTATCGCGTCAGCTCGGAGTCCAATGTGGTCTTGCCGGACTCTTCGCCGGTCAAGATCGCCTGGTGCGCCCGCCGCAGCGACGCGCCGGGATCCAGGCCGAGTTCTTCGGCAAGCACCGCGCCGATCCGGCGGTAGACGTTCAGCGCCTCGGCCTGCCTGCCGGAGCGGTAGAGCGCGATCATCAACTGTTCGTGCAGCCGCTCACGCAGCGGGTTCTCGCGGCACAACTTGGTCAACTCGGGGACGACGGTGGCGTGATCGCCGAGGGCGATGAGCGCGTCGGCCCACTGCTCACGGACGCGTAGTCGCTCTTCGCCCAGCTGGTCGGCTTCGTCCCGAAGCAGCGCTTCGGAGTGGACGTTCTGCAGCGCCGGGCCGCGCCATTCGGCCAGCGCGGCCTCGAACCGGTCCGCGGCGCGACGCGGATCGCCGTCTCCAGCGGCCCGCGTTCCCTCGGCGGTGAGCGCGCGGAAGCGGGCGAGGTCGAGCAGGCTTTCGTCGAGTTCGAGCAGGTAGCCGCCGCGTTCGGTGCGAATGGTGACCTCGTCGCCGAGCGCGCGGCGGACCCGCAGGATGTAGGTCTGCAGGGCTCCCTTGGACCGCCTCCGGTCGTCCGGCCACAGCCAGCGGCCCAGTTCCTCGACCGGCACCACCGTGTTCGCGCGCAGCAACAGGCCTGCCAGCACGATGAGCGGCCTGCTGCCGCCCAACGGAACCGGCAGCCCGTCGGCCGTGACCTCGGTGGGCCCCAGCACGCGAAAATCGAGTGCCACATCGCTCATTCTGTCCGTTAACGCCTGAATCGGCACATGATTCCAGCGGTGGCATGATCGGTGCCGATGGACGTCTACGCGATCCCCTTGCGCACACGGTTCCGCGGCATCACCGTCCGTGAAGGACTGCTGATCCGCGGCGACGCGGGCTGGGGCGAGTTCTGCCCGTTCTCTGACTACTCCGACGCCGAAAGCGCGCCGTGGCTCGCCTCCGCGCTGGAGGCGAGCGAACGCGGATGGCCCTCACCGGTGCGGGAGAGCGTCGAGGTGAACGCGACCGTCCCGGTGGTGTCGGCGGAGAAGGCGTACGAACTCGTGTCCGCGTCGGGCTGCCGCACGGCGAAGGTGAAGGTCGCCGACCCGCGGGTGAGCCTCGCCGAAGACTGCGACCGGGTGGAGGCGGTGCGAGCCGCGCTGGGTCCGCGGGGCGCGGTTCGCGTCGACGCGAACATGGCCTGGGACGTGGACACCGCGGTCAAGGCCATCGGCGAACTGGACCGAGCGGCGGGCGGGCTCGAGTACGCCGAGCAGCCGTGCCCGTCGATCGAAGAACTGGCGGACGTCCGGCGCCGCGTCGGCGTGCGGATCGCCGCGGACGAATCGATCCGCCGGGCCGAAGACCCGCTCAAGGTGGCCGTGGCGGGAGCGGCCGACATCGCCGTGCTGAAGGTCGCGCCGCTGGGCGGGGTCCGGCGCGCGCTGGAGGTCGCCGAAGCCTGCGGCCTGCCGTGCGTGGTCTCCTCCGCCGTCGAGACGAGCGTCGGGCTCGCCGCCGGGCTGGCGCTCGCGGGCGCACTGCCCACTTTGGACTTCGCCTGCGGGCTGGGCACGATGTCCCTGCTGACCGGGGACGTCTGCGGTGCTTCACTGTCCCCTGTGGACGGACGCCTGCCGGTGCCGCGCCAGGCTCCCGCCCCGGACCTGTTCGCCGCGCACGCCGCCGCTCCGGAGGTCCGCGCGGCTTGGGAAGCCCGCCTCACCCGCGTCCGCGCCCACCTCCCGACGCCATGAAAGGTCCTTTCCTTGCAAATTTCGCAAGGAAAGGACCTTTCATGGCGTTCGAAGGCTCGGTCAGCCGCAGTGCTCCAGCGGGGATTCGTAGCTGGCCGACCCGGCCGAGCCGCCCCACCTGACGCACTTCGCGCCGGCGGCCGCGCTCACCGGACCCGCGTAGTACTCGAAGCTGCCGGAATCACTCTTGCGCGCCGAACCCTCCACTTCGAGGAAGGCCGAAACCGCGCTGCCCGTGCCGACCGAGGTGGACTTGATGGTGGTGACGCAGTTGTACTTGTTCGTGCCGTTGTACAGCAGGTACGTCGTCGCCGCGCTGCCGAGTGCCTGCGAGTCGATGACCTTGTAACCGTCGCCGCACACCTCGACGGCGTCGTACGGGTTGGGGTTCCCGTTGCCGCTGCAGGTGTTCTTGGAGGTGACGTTGGCGTTGGGGTAGCCGAACCTCACACCGTTGAAGTACGCGGGCTTGATATTGCTCGGCCACGACGAGTCGTTGGTGCGGACTTCGTAGTGCAGGTGGGGGCTGATGTTGTTGCCCGGCTTGGAGGTGTTGCCGACCTCGCCGATCTTCTGCCCCTGCGCGACCTGCGCGTTCAGTGCGACCGAACGGACCTTCAGATGCGCGTAGTAGGTCGACCATCCCCCACCGTGGTCGATCTTCACCAGGTTGCCGAAGCCGTTCTCCGAACCCTGGTGCGCCGAGATGACGACCTTGCCCGCCGCGGCCGCGACCACGGTGTCGCCGAGGTCCGCCCCCGCCGAGCTGCCGCGGTTGAAGTCGATTTCGTAGGCGCGGTGCGCGCTGCTGTTGTCGTTGTCGCCGTTCCACACCTGGTTGCAGGGGAACGGGAGCTGGAAGTTGGGACGCGGTCCGACGGCGGCCTCGGCCGACGTCGCGGTGATCGCCAGTCCGGCCATGCCAAGCAAGGCGGTGGCGGCCGCCGTGACCACTCGTCTGAATCTCATCGGGTGTCCTTTCTCGGCGTTTCGTGAGAAGCGTCCCGAAAGGGCGTACAAGCGAGATACAAACGACCACGAGCCCTCCTGGCCGAGGGGACCAGGAGGACTCGCGCCGCCTCCGCACCGGATCCGTCCGCGTCTTCCCCGTTCCGGTGCGGGTGTCTCAGCCGACCCGCTCGATGGTGGCCCGGCGGATCAGGAACTTCCCGGGTTCACGGACCTGTTCGAAGGCCGCGTTGTTCAGCAGCGCGCAACTGCCGGAAACGCCGGTGACCTCGACGGTCGTGGACTTGTCGTTGTCCAGGTTCGTCACTTTCAGCTGGGTGCCCGCCGGGAACTCGCTGCTGGACGCGGCGGGTGCCCCGCCCTCCCCGGACAGCGTCACCGTGGAACCCGGGCAAACGACTTCGCCTTCACCCGCCACGGCTTCGTCCATCCCGGCGTCCTGCTCTTGCTTGCCGCCGTCCGCCAGCACCTCTTCGGTGCAACCCGCGGCTTCGCGGCGCTGCTGGATGAGGTCGACGACGGCCTGCCGGTTCGCGATCCGCGCCGCGGAGACGGCGTCCGGATCCGCCTGCTGGCCCGCGATGAAATCGAGGTTGCCACGGAGCGCGGTGTCCAGTCCCTGACAGCTTTCCGCGGCTTGCCCGTCCGGAGTGCTGACCGCGAACATCACCGCGGCGATGGCGGCCACCCCGAGAACGGACGCGATGCCGATCGTCGCACGCTTGCGGTGTTTCCCGGCGCTGTTCATCATCGATGTCTTCCTCCGGTCTGAGTCCTCCTCACCCACATCCAGGGATACGGATGGGTAACGGAAGTGGTTCAAACCGGTTTCAGCCCAGCCAGGGTTTCGCGATGCGCGCGTAGGTGCCGTCGTTCAACGCGAGGTGCAGCCACTGGTCGGCCCACTCCTTGAACACGACGTCGCGCGGCAGCAGGTACGCCTTCTCGGAGAAGGTGAACGGCCGGTCGGGATGCACCGCGCACAGCCGCGGATCCCGCTTCGCCTGCCAACGGGTTTCGGTCGCGTCGGTGATCATCAGATCCGCGCGGCCCGCCAGGATCTCGGCGAAGATGGTGTTGTTGTCCGGATGCCGCACGATGGTCGCGCGTTTGAGGTTCGCGTCGGCGAACTGTTCGTTGGTACCGCCGGGGTTCACAATGACGCGGACGCCCGGCTGATCGATCTGCTCCACGGTCTGGAATCGCTTTTCGTTCTCGCACAAGGTGATCGGCGTCTTGCCGTCCCGGAGATAGGGAACGGTGTAGAAGCCCTTCTTCGCGCGGTCCAAGGTCACCGACACGCCACCCATCGCCAGGTCGCATTTGCGCCCGACGTCGTCGGCGATCGCCTTCCATGTGGTCTGGACCAGCTGGAGCCGGACGCCGAGCCGCTTCGCGAGGTCGCCCGCGAGGTCGATGTCGATCCCGCTCCACGCGCCCGCGGCGTCGCGATAGGTGAACGGGCGATAGTCCCCCGTCGAACACACGCGGAGTTCGCCGCGGGCCTGCACGACGTCGAGCCTGCTTTGCGCGCCATGGCCTTCGGGCGCGGCGCCGGCCGTGCCGATTCCCAGCACGGTCAGCACCGCGACCCCGAAGATGAGTGCTTTCGCCTTGATCGTCATCAAGGCATCTTCCACGCCCTGAGGTAGGTCCGCACCAGCCAATCGTCGACCCAGCCGGTGTCCGGCTCCTCCGGCAACGGCGACGCCACACGCACGAGCTCGTCTAGACGGCGTTCGAGGGACTCGGCCGCCTCCAGCGCTTCCTCGCGGGTTTTCTTGCCCTGCCTCAGATCACGGAGCCAGCTCAGCCACGGCTCGGGGACCGGCAGCGTGATCCGTCCGGTCTCCAGCAGTTCCACCCCCTGCACGCCGAGGCGCACCATGTGCATGGCGAACTTCGTGTCGAAGCCGTACTTCTCGATCAGCTCCGGCCGCCCCGGCTTGCCCCGCAGTCCCAGCATCCGCTCGCGCTGTGCGCGCGAGTAGCCGAGGAACCGCAGGCCCGCGCGGCGCGAGACGATCCGGTGCGCGTTCTCGCGCAGCTCGGCTCCGAGCTCGTCGATGCGCACGATCTCGTTCTCGGGCGCGAACAACGGCAACAGGACGGTCGGGTTCGGCGTTGACCGCCAGGCGCAGCCACTTGCGCAGCGAGTAGACGATCAGGTCCAGGTCGCCGGGACCGGACCGGACGCCTTCGGGCTGCGTGCGGAAGATGTACTGCTCGAACCGCTTCAGGCCGATCACGTGGTCCGGCGGCTCGATTCAGATGCCGAGTTCGTCCCGGTCGTCCTGGCCGAGCACGGCGGTGCCGTGCAGCCCGGACCCGACCTGGCAGCGCAGGATCGTGCCCTGCTCGGCGATGGCGGCGAATTCGGGGCTGTCGTGTTTCACCTGGCAAGTTGTACTCGCGCGGACACCCCCGGGGCATCCGGTTTTCGCGCCCCTCAGGGTCGGATTCCAGGGTCGGGTCGGGGCCGTTCCCCGATGTGCCGGGGGTCGTCCCGGGGCGAACATGGAGCCATGACGAACAGCGTGGCCACCAAGAAGCTCTACCGCAGCCGTACCGACAAGATGCTCGCGGGCGTCGCCGGCGGCTGGGCCGCCTACCTCGGCGTCGACGCGGCGATCCTGCGCATCGCCCTCGTGGCGAGCGTCTTCTTCACCGCCGGATTCGCGATCCCGGTCTACGCCGCCGCGTGGTTACTGACTCCGGAGCAGCCCGGCGAATCCTGAGCGAGGGGGCAAGGGGGACGAGGTGAAGAGCCCGGACATGGGGATGTCCGGGCTTTTCGCTTTTCCTCCGGTTCGGCCGCGCGATCACGCCTTCGCCGTTACACTCCCCATGACTTTGTCACAGGGAGCGGGAAGCGGGGGCCTTCATGGCCGGCAAGTATCTGACCCTCAGCGAGTACAAGAGGATGCTCGACGGCGCGCTGGACGACCTCCTCAAGGCGCTCACCAAGCGCTGGATGGAAGACGCCGTCGACGCCATGACGGGTCTCTCGACCACCGTCCCGTGCTCGGCGGAGCCCTGGGCCTGGCAGTGGCCCGCCGAATCGTACGGTCACCTGTCAGGCGCCGACGACATCTGCGGATACCTGACCTGGGTCATGGACGGCATGCTCGGCCATTACAAGGACGTCCACTGCCAGGGCTGGAATCCGCAGACCCAGAAGTACGTCGAATGCCATGTCGAACGGAACCTGGCACAGATCGAGCGGCTGGCCTGGAACCGGCGGCAGGAAATCGCCAAGTTCGTCCCGCAGCTGGAAGGGCCTGATCTCACGAAGCTGGAGACCGCCCACAACACTTTCCTGAACGTCGCGGGCAACCTCGGCTTCCAGGACAAGAACGGGCGGGTGACCGAACTGCTCGGACAGGGCGAGGTCGTCCGGAACGTCGAGTGGCTGGACGGTACGACCAGCGAGAACGAAGAATGGTTCATCGAGTGGACCGGACTCGCCGCCAAGGCCTTCAAGGCCGGGTTCTTCGCCTCGATCGCGCCGACCATCCTGAACCAGGCACTCATCCTCGCCAGCCTGTCCACGCTGTACTCCACGCGCGCCACGACGATCCAGGTGACCCGGCTCAACATCATCAAACGACTCAACTGGGCCACCAAGAAACTGGACGAAAAGGTCATCCTCACGGTCTCCACCGCGGACGCGATCCTGGAGAAGCTCGATCGAGCAAAGGCGATCCACGGGATCGTGAGCAATCTGCTGGCCGCGGGGGCGAAGCTCAGCAAGGTCGTGAGCACCGTCAACGAGGCCGGCGGGAAGGCCCTCGGCCCGGTCGGCGCCGTCCTCACCTTGGCGGGCTTCGTCGGCGGTGCACTCAAGGGACACACCGTCGAGCAGGACGCCATGTCACTCCAGGACATCCTGCAGAAGCTCACCACCTCGATCCAGGACGAACACAACGCGTTGAGCGGCCTCGAAGACGACTTCGGCGGGGACGTGCTGGCGCTGCAAAAGGCGATCGCGGGGGTGCACAGCTACAACCTCGAACTCTACGACCTCACCGCGAACACGCTGCCGAACCAGACCGACCGCGCGAAGTACAAGGGGATCAGGGTCGAGGTCCACTTCCTCCTGCGGGTGGCGCAAACCTGCTTCGAAGCGGCCGAAGCCTATTCGGCACAACTGCGGATTCTCTCCGGGGCCGATGTCGCCGACCGGCACCTCGCGGGCCGCGAGGCACAGACGTGCACGGGCGACGACACGACCTTGGAGATCCGCGACGCCGTCGAACAGTTCATGAGGACGAGCTGTGCTCGCTTCCTCCTCGCCGGCGAACAGCTCAGGAAGGCGGCCGAAGCCTACGCGAAAACCGACGGCGAGCTTTCCGACGACCTCAAGAAACTGTTCGCCGACTGGGAAAGCGCCAACAAGGACCGGGGGAAGATCGACCCCAATCCCGAGACCGTGGAAACGGAAGGCGCGGCCGGGGAGGCGGGCAAAACCGACCGGACGGGCCTCGAGCCGAGGAAGGCCGCGGAGCCGAACGCCATCGACCCGTACGAGAAGGACCGCCGCCAGCAAGGCGGCAAGTACGTGGTGGACAGGCAACGGTAAGGCACGTACCGCCGGGTGCGCGATCGGCGATGTCGCGTGACCGGAGGGACGACACGCGTGATCGGGCGGACGCCTCGCGGCTGAACCCGGCTGCACGTGTGTCGTCCATCCAGACACGCGTGTCGTCCGCCTGATCACACGTGCCGTCCGTCCAGGCACGCGTGGTGTCCCATCGGATCACACGAAACCGCCAACGTGGGCGGGCTCGTGAGTGGTAAGGACGGTTCTATTGAGGGGTAAGTCAAACGAGGCGTGTCGCACCGTCAGCACCTGAAGAATCCCTTCCCCAGTCCATGAAGAACCCCATCCTTGCGCCTAGGTACAGGAAGGGGCCCTTCATGTACTTCGGGCGCCTCAGGACAAAGGAAAAGCCCGGACGCGCGAGGCGCGTCCGGGCTTTCCGGTGTTACGGGCTCGAACTCAGAAGTCCATGCCGCCCATGCCACCGGACGGGTCGGCGGGAGCGGCCGAGGCCTTCTCCGGCTTGTCCGCCACGACGGCTTCGGTGGTCAGGAACAGCGCCGCGATGGAAGCGGCGTTCTGCAGCGCGGAGCGGGTGACCTTCGTGGGGTCCGGCACGCCGGCGGCGAGCAGGTCCTCGTAGACACCGGTGGCGGCGTTGAGGCCGTGACCCTGCGGGAGGGACTTGACCTTCTCCGCCACGACGCCGCCTTCGAGGCCGGCGTTGATCGCGATCTGCTTGAGCGGCGCCTCGACGGCGACCTTGACGATGTTGGCACCAGTGGCCTCGTCGCCCTCGAGCTTCAGACCGGCGAAGGCTGCCTCGGCGGCCTGGATGAGAGCGACGCCACCACCGGCGACGATGCCCTCTTCGACGGCGGCCTTGGCGTTGCGCACTGCGTCTTCGATGCGGTGCTTGCGCTCCTTCAGCTCGACCTCGGTGGCGGCACCGGCCTTGATGACGGCCACGCCGCCGGCCAGCTTCGCCAGCCGCTCCTGGAGCTTCTCGCGGTCGTAGTCCGAGTCCGAGTTGTCGATCTCGGCGCGGATCTGGTTGACGCGACCCTGGATCTGGTCGGCGTCGCCGGCACCCTCGACGATGGTGGTCTCGTCCTTGGTGATGACGGCCTTGCGCGCCTTGCCCAGCAGGGAAAGGTCCGCGTTCTCCAGCT
Organism: Amycolatopsis sp. lyj-108; assembly: GCF_046549005.1. NCBI lineage: Bacteria > Bacillati > Actinomycetota > Actinomycetes > Pseudonocardiales > Pseudonocardiaceae > Amycolatopsis > Amycolatopsis sp. lyj-108. Next base: position 350,011 of record NZ_JAJPWQ010000008.1, read on the forward strand.
TGAGGCCGACGTCCTCGGAGATGACCTGGCCACCGGTCAGGATCGCGATGTCCTGCAGGATCGCCTTGCGGCGGTCACCGAAGCCCGGGGCCTTGACGGCGACGGACTTGAAGGTGCCACGCATCTTGTTGACGATGAGGGTGGCCAGGGCCTCGCCCTCGACGTCCTCGGCGATGATCAGCAGCGGCTTGCCGGACTGGATGACCTTCTCCAGCAGCGGCAGGACGTCCTTGACGGTGGAGATCTTGGAACCGAAGAGGAGGACGTACGGGTCCTCGAGCTCGGCTTCCTGACGCTCCGGGTCGGTCACGAAGTAACCGGAGATGTAGCCCTTGTCGAAGCGCATACCCTCGGTGAGCTCGAGCTCGAGCCCGAAGGTGTTGCTCTCCTCGACGGTGACGACGCCTTCCTTGCCGACCTTGTCCAGCGCCTCGGCGATGAGCTCGCCGATGGTGCGGTCAGCGGCCGAGATCGAGGCGGTAGCAGCGATCTGCTCCTTGGTCTCGATCTGGACGGCCATCTTGTGCAGCTGCTCGGTGATGGCCTCGACGGCCGCCTCGATGCCGCGCTTCAGGCTGATGGGGTCGGCCCCGGCGGCGACGTTGCGCAGACCCTCGCGGACGAGAGCCTGGGCGAGCACGGTGGCGGTGGTGGTGCCGTCACCCGCGACGTCGTCGGTCTTCTTGGCAACTTCCTTGACGAGCTCGGCCCCGATCTTCTCCCACGGGTCCTCGAGCTCGATCTCCTTGGCGATGGAGACACCGTCGTTGGTGATCGTCGGCGCGCCCCACTTCTTTTCGAGCACGACGTTCCGGCCCCGCGGGCCGAGGGTCACCTTGACGGCTTCGGCGAGGATGTTCAAGCCGCGCTCAAGACCGCGGCGGGCGTCCTCGTCGAACGCGATCAGTTTGGCCATTGCGGTGTGGTCCTCCGGTATTGGGCGCCGCCGCACGCTCTGCCTCGTATGTCACAGAAGCGCGGCGGCAGGACTCTTCCTCGGCCAGGCTCGGTGCCCGCGACGGACGACCCACCCGATCAAGGGTGCGGCCTCACCGTCCCGACCTTCAGGCGAGCGATCGGTGACCGCTCTGCCTGGCACTCGACGGCGTCGAGTGCCAATGTCGTGTTTAGCACTCTCCACGGTCGAGTGCAAGAACCGCAGGTCAGCGCGGTGGTATTCAGTTGCTCGGCTTGATGGGGATCGACGAGGGCGGGGGCTTCAGCGACGATCCGGGACCCTGCGACTGCGAGCCGCCGGGCCCGACCGGGATATTCGGCGCGGTGGTCTGCGTGCCGTTGCCGCTGTTCGAATCACTGAAGATGAAGATCGCCGCGACGATCGCGCCGGCGACCACGAGGGCGCCGACGACGATCCAGATCCACTTGGCGCCGCCGCTCTTCTTGGGCTGCTGCTGGAAACCGCCCTGCTGCTGCGGCGGGGGGCCGTAGCCGGGGGGCGGGCCCTGCTGGAAGCCACCCTGTTGGAAGCCGCCCTGCTGCTGCGGCGGGCCGTAACCGGGGGGCGGTCCTTGCTGGTATCCGCCCTGTTGGAAGCCGCCCTGCTGCTGCGGCGGGCCGTAACCGGGCGGCGGGCCCTGCTGGGGCGGGCCTTGCGGCGGGGGACCCTGCGGTCCCGGTCCCTGCTGGCCGTAGCCGGGCTGCTGTCCTCCGTACGGGTGCACGGGGCCCCCCTCTCCCTGTGGCGGCGTGTTCTGCCGTGGCGCCTGCTGCGGTGCGGTCTGCTGGACCGGCGCCGCGGCCCCGGGCGGGCCGGGCGGCTCGTTCGAAGTCGCGAGCGGACCGAGCGCGCGCCTGGCGGCCGCGATCATCTCAACACAGTTGGGGTAGCGATCGGCGGGATTCTTCGCCATTCCCTTCCGGACGACCTCGTCGATCCCGGCAGGCAGGCCGACGATCCGCGAGATGGCCGGGGGCTCCCCGTTCAGATGCCCCTTGATGACCGTCTGCACGTCGCCCTTGAAGGGCGGGCTGCCGGTCAGGCAGGCGTAGAGGACGCAGGTGAGCGCGTACTGGTCGGTGCGGCCGTCGAGCGGCTCGCCGCGCAGGTGTTCGGGGGCCGCGTACGTGGGCGAGCCGAGGAAGTCGCCGCCGCGGGTGCGATGCCCGGTGGCGCCGCGGCGGGTCAGGCCGAAGTCGGCGACGTAGACGTGCTCGCGCGAGGTCTCCTTGCTGGTGACCAGGACGTTGGCCGGTTTGACGTCGAGGTGCACGAGACCCCGGTTGTGCAGGGTGTCGAGCGCGTCGGCGACCTGGTCGAGCATGGTCAGCGCGCGGGCGGGCGCGATCGGGCCGCCGGAGATCAGCCCGGCGAGGTCCCCGCCGTCGACCATCCGCATGGCGATGTAGAGCATGCCTTCGAGCTCGCCGAAGTCGTACAAGGGCACGACGTTGGCATGGTCGATCGCGGACGTGTTCCGCGCCTCGTCGACGAAGCGTTCGCGGAACTCGGCGTCGGCCCCGAGGTGATCACCGATGACCTTCAGTGCCACCTTGCGTCCGAGCCGCACGTCCGTGGCCTTGTAGGTCACGCTCATGCCGCCCTTGCCGAGCACACCGTCGATGCGGTAGTTGCCCAGCCGGCGACCGGTCAGGTCCCCCGACTCATCGCCTGTCACGCAGCGAAGCGTAACGCGCCAGTTCCGGAGGCCGCCGGGGGTCGGCCGAAGTCCCGCTAGGAGACCTTGCGTACGTCCGCCGCCTGACTCCGACCGTCCCGCCCGGACTGGACTTCGAATTCCACGCGATCACCCTCGTCGAGCGTCCGGAATCCGTCGGCCTGAATGGCCGAGTAGTGGACGAAGACGTCGGGCCCTTCGGTGGATTCGATGAATCCGTAGCCCTTTTCCGAGTTGAACCATTTGACGGTGCCGACTGCCACGACGCACTCCCTCAGCACAGGATCCGCCGGCCTCGCCTGCCCCGGACGGCGGTTTCGAGTGCAGTTCACGCTACCCGAATCACCGGCGTCGGCAATGCTCAATTCGTCTTAAGGTCATCCGCGGGAAAGCCGCCTATTGCGCGCTTGCACCAGGACGCGTCCTGGTCCCGCGAAGTCCAGCGCGAGCCCTTCGCCGGTGCGGACGGACTGCGGGCCGGACTGGTCGACCGCGCGGAGACGGCACTGCACGGTGTCCGGGTAGGCGAGCAGGAAGTCCGGTCGCACGGTGACGAGTTCGCCCGCGGTGAGCTCGAAGGCGTCCACCGGGCCTTGCGCGGCCAGCACGAGCGGACCGGTTCCGCTGTAGTGCTCCAGGAAACCGGAGTCGGCCCCGAAGAGTTTCTGCAGCGGCGCCCAGCCGGGATCGAGCCGGACGGTCGCCGGCCGGGCGAGGATCGCGTCCCGGCTCACGCACCAGCCCGCCCCGCCGGTGAACTCCAGCGGGTGGACGTCGCCGGCGGTCAGCGGCGCGAAGTCGATCCAGCCGCCGCCCTCCGGCGCGTTGAACACCGAAGGCGCGGCCTTGCCCGCCCGTGAACCACCGCGGGCGGGAATGGTTTCGGTGATGCCGAAACTGCTGGCCAGCATGGTGTCCCCGGCGGCCTGGACGGCCTCGCCGGGGGACAGCAGCACGCGTGCGACCCCGAAGTTCGGGGTGTGCCTCGTCTGGACCCGCATGCGCTCAGCGGGAGGGGACCTGGGCGATCACCCAGGCGGACAGCGCCGACGGGTTGCGGGTCTGGGTGAGCAGCTGACCCGGACCGGCGAAGTCGAAGACGAGGCCTTCACCGCTCTTCATCGACTGGATGACGCCGGTGGCGACCTTGCGGATCTGGTACTGGAGGGTGTCGGCGAACGCGACGACGTGCCCGGTGTCGATGGTGATCACCTCGCCCTGCTGCAGGGTGACCGTCTCCAGCGCGCCGTAGCAGGCCACGACCAGCGGGCCCTGTCCCGTCGCGTGGGTCAGGAAGCCGCCCTCGCCGCCGACGAGGTTCTTGAGCCCGCCCCATTTGGTCTCGGTCTGCACGCCGTGCGAAGACGCGAGCCACGAGCCGCGGGTGACGCACCAGCCGGTGCGGCCGTCGAGGTTGATGATCTGCATGTCGCCGGGCAGGTTCGCGGCGACGTCGACCCAGCCGCCGTTCTGCGGGGCGGTGTAGGTGGAGATGAAGAAGGACTCGCCGGAGAGGAAGGCGCGGCCGAGCCCCTTCATGATGCCGCCCTGCGCCTGCGACTGGACCTGCACGCCGTAGCTCGTCGCCATCATCGCGCCAGACTCGACCTGCGCCGGCTCGCCCGGGGCGAGGACGAGCCTCGCCACCGCGAACGACGGCTGGTGACGGATCTGAACCTGCATGTCTTCTTCTCCCCGGTGGTCGTTGTGACGCGCAGAGTCTTGCATGCGCCCCCCGACCGAGGAGGATGGTCGGCGTGATCTCCGTCGACGCCCACCGTGAGACCGTCACCGGCCTGCTCGGAAACGCCCCTGTCATCCGCCTTCCGCTCGCCTCCGCCGCCGGGCTCGTCCTCGCCGAGGACGTGCGCGCGGGGGTGTCGCTGCCGCCTTTCGACAACTCGGCGATGGACGGGTACGCCGTCCGCGCCGAAGACATCGCGGAAGCGCCCGTGACGCTGCCGGTCGCCGAGGACATCCCCGCCGGCCGCGTCGACATCACGAAACTGGAGCCGGGCACCGCGCACCGGATCATGACCGGCGCCCCGCTGCCGCCGGGCGCCGACGCGGTGGTGATGGTGGAACACACCGACGGTGGTGTGACGGACGTCCGGATCCTCAGGACGGCCGTCCCGGGCGCGCATATCCGGCGCCTCGGTGAAGACGTCGTCGAAGGCACGGTGGCGCTTTCGGCCGGAACCGTGCTCGGCCCGGCGCAGCTGGGGCTCGCGGCGGCCGTCGGGCTCGCCGAGGTGCCCGTGTTCAGGCCGTTGAAGGTGCTCGTCGTGTCCACCGGGACCGAACTCGTCGACGCGCCGGAACCCTTGCGGCACGGGCAGATCTACGAGTCGAACAGCATCATGCTGGCGTCCGCGATCCGCGCGCTCGGCTGCGAGGCGGAGGTCTTGCGCAGTGTCGTCGACGACGTGGACGAGTTCCGCGCGGTGATCGAGCCGCGGCTGGCGGACGTGGACCTGCTGGTGACCTCGGGCGGGGTCAGCGCGGGGGCGTACGAAGTGGTGAAAGACGCGCTGACCGGGCAGGGCGTGGAGTTCCGGAAGGTCGCGATGCAGCCGGGCGGGCCGCAGGGCTGCGGACGGTGGAACGGCGTGCCGGTGGTGACGTTGCCGGGCAACCCGGTGAGCGTGCTCGTCTCGTTCGAAGCGTTCCTGCGGCCGGCGTTGCTCGCGGCGATGGGGCACGCGGGCGTCGACCGGCAGCGGGTGCGGGCCCGGCTGACCGAGGCGATGACCTCCCCCGCCGGACGGCGTCAGTTCCGGCGAGGCTTCTACACGCATTCCGAAGGCGAGGTCACCGGCATCGTCGGGCCGCGCGGCGGGCCGGGATCGCATCTGCTGGCGTCGTTCACGCAGGCGAACTGCCTGATCGTCCTGCCGGAGGACGTGGACTCGGTCGAGCAGGGCGACGAGGTGGACGTCCTGCTGCTCTGACGCCCGCCCGCAATCAGTCACCTACTTGCGCCCGGACACCGTCGCAAGTAGGTGACTGATTGCGGGGGTCAGGTCGGGAAGTCGCGGCACCGGCCGATCGGCGTGAACAGGAGCGCGAAGACGGCGACGACCTCGAACCCGGCCATCAGGCCCAGCGTCTGCCGCACCCCGGCGGTCTCGCCGAGGATCCCGCCGAGCAGGCCGCCGAGCGCGATCGCGCCGAAGCTGAGCACGGACATGCTCGCGGTGACGCGGCCGAACATCGACGCCGGGACGTACCGCTGTTTGAAGGTGGCGTTGAGGACGTTCGAGCCGACGACCCCGGCGCTGAGCGCGAACCCGGCGGCGACGAAGAACGCGAGCCCCCAGCCGCCTTGGGCGAGCGGTCCCAGCAACATCATCAGTGCCCCGAAGGCCTCGCAGAGCACGAAGGCGCGCGCGGTGCCGATCCGCGCGGCGAGCTTGCCCGAAAGCGCGGCACCGGCGACGCCACCCGCGCCGACGAGCGCGAGCACCAGCCCGACGGTCGCCTCTCCCACGCCCAGGTCGCGGGCGAGGAAGACGACTTCGATCGACTGGTAACCCATGAGCGCGACATTCGAGACCGCGCCGAAGACCGCCAAGACCAGCAAGTACCGGTCGTGGACAACGAAGTCGAGGCCCTCGCGGATCTCGTCCCGCAGCCGCGAACGCGTCTTCGCCGGACGTTCGGGCTCGCGATAGCGGATGGATCGCAGGCACAGTACGGAGATCCCGAAACTGACGGCGTCGGCGAGCACCCCGGCGACGGCGCCGAAACCCTGCGCCAGCAGACCGGCGAGACCGGGTCCGCCGATCTGCGCGGCGGACTCACTCCCCTGCAACTTTTCGTTGGCTTCCTGGAGGTCCTTCTTCTCGACCAGCGAAGGCAGGTACGCGCGGTATGCGACGTTGAAGAACACCTTCGCGACGCCGCCCGCCAAGGCGACGACGAGCAACTGGGTCATCGTGAGCCACCCGAACCAGGCGGCGACCGGGACGCTCAGGAACACGAGCATGGAGACGGTGTTGCAGGCCAGCATGATCGGGCGTTTCGGCCGTCTGTCGACCCAGGCGCCGGCGGGCAGGCCGATCAGCAGCCACGGCAGCCAGGCGACCGCGGTCAGCAGCCCGACCGCGAACGTGCTCGCCTGGAGGGTGACCACCGCGACGAGCGGCAGCGCGACGACGGCGATGGAACTGCCGAGCACACTGGTCGTCTCGCCGGTCCACAACAGCCGGAAATCGCGTGAGCGCAGCAATCCGCCGCGTTCGCGGGTGGTCACGGGCGGGCCGGGACGGCGCGCGTGGCGATGAAGACGGGTCGGCGTTCCTGGCCGTCGTCCGGGATCTCACGGCCGCTGTAGGACTTGATCAGCTCGTGGACCTTTTGTTCGAGTTCGGCCAGTTCGGCGACCGACATCTTCGCCCAGCTGTCGGTGGCGAAAGCGGCGCGATGCCACTCCTCGGGGTAGGTGTCGCGTTCGGCGAACCATTGGCGTGCCAGGGAAACCTGGCGTTCGAGGGCGAGGGATTCGGCGGCGGCCGCGACCGGATCGTCGGGGAAGTCCGACGGCGACCAGGAGACCGCGTAACCCACGCGGCGCCACCAGCGCTCGCGCCGGTCGCGGGCGAGTTCCGGCGCTTCTTCGACCAGATCGCCGGCGGCGAGCACCTTCAGGTGGTGACTGACGTTCCCGACCGCCTGCCCGGTCCGCTCGGCGAGCACGGACGCCGTGCACGGGCCGTCGAGGCGCAGGACGTCGAGCAGGCGGCGCCGCAACGGATGCGACATCGCGGCGAGCACTTTCGAATCGTGGACTTCACGTACCTCACGGTCGGCCATAACGCACAACAGTAGTTGCACAACGACTCTTGTACAAGTTCTCTTGTGTGCTGCCGGGCCGCGTGGGTCGGGGTGACGGCGCCACCGGGTTCGACTCGCGCGCTCCACGTAACCTCGACGGCATGGGTTTCTTCTCGTGGATCGTGTTCGGCGCCATCGCCGGGTGGCTGGCCAACGTCGTGGTCGGGGGTCCGGACCGGCGGGGTGGCTGCCTGTTCAGCATCCTGGTCGGCGTGCTCGGGGCGGCGCTCGGCGGTTTCATCTACCGGCTCGCGACGGGCACCGAGCGGAGCTTCGAGTTCGACTTCCCCAGCTTCGGCGTCGCCATTCTCGGTTCGATCGTGCTGCTCGCCCTGCTGCGGCTGGTGCGCGGCTCCGGGCGGCGCGACACCTCTCGCAGGTGATCAAGGGAGTGACGGTTGGTAACGGTTTTCTCGCGACGGGTGATCACGGGCGTCCGGCGAACTAGAGTGGGACGTTCGCTCAGTTCCAGCGGCCGCGTCCGGATGCATGTGCCGTCGGGGGGCATATGCATCCGGACGCGCGTGCCTCGGCGATGACCGAGGCCGCGCGGACGGGGTCGATGAGCGAAGGCATCGGCGCCGCCGAAATGTCCCTCTTCCAGGCTCGGAACAGCTCGGCGAGTCGCTCGCCTGCGGGGTCCGGACTGGCGGGCATTCGTGGGTCCTCAGGGTCGGCGATCGGCTTCAATCACCTAGAGTTATCGCTCATTTCCACCGACCGTTACCGGGATGTGGTTCCTCCCACCCACGCCGGGGAAACCCTTCCGGGGGAGGCACGGCCCTGGCCCGGACAGGGCGGTAGCGTGGTGGCTCTTCATACCCAACCCCCCGACACGAACTGCGGTGAACCCGACCAATGAGCGGCAACCGGCCGGAATCCACTGGAAACCCACTCACGCACGCCGTGAAGCTGGCCCGCGAGACCGTTCCGCCGATGCACCCGGCCGGCAGGCCGTTCGTGCTCGGTGGCCTCGCCGCGACGCTGGTGCTGCGGAAGTTCTCCAAGCCCCTCGGCGTCCTCGGCGCGCTCGCGACGGCCGCCACGGCCGCGTTCTTCCGTGAGCCCAAGCGGGTGCCGCCCGCCCAGTCCGGCCTCGCGGTCGCGTCGGCGGACGGCCTGGTCTCGCTGATCGAGGAAGCCGTGCCGCCGCCCGAGCTGGGGCTGTCCGCCGAACCGCGGATGCGGGTGAGCGTGTTCCTGTCGGTGTTCGACGTGCACGTCCAGCGGATCCCGGCGTCGGGGGTGATCGAGCGGGTCGCCTACCGGCCCGGGAAGTTCCTGTCCGCGGACCTGGACAAGGCGAGCGACGACAACGAGCGCAACTCCGTGCTCATGCGCACCGAAGACGGTCACGAGCTCGTCGTGGTGCAGATCGCCGGGCTGGTGGCGCGGCGCATCCTCTGTGAGATCCGCGAGGGTGACAAGGTCGGCGTCGGTTCGACGTACGGCATCATCCGCTTCGGCTCGCGAGTCGACCTGTACCTGCCGCCGGGCAGCAAGGTCCTCGTCTCGAAGGGCCAGCGCACGATCGGCGGCGAGACGCCGATCGCCGAGCTGCCCACGGCGCCGCACCCGGAAGGCTGATCCATGGTCCGCGTGACCACGACAACTCCCGGCGTCCGGCTGTTGCCGAACGCCATCACGGTGCTCGCCCTGTGCGCCGGTCTGTCGTCGGTGCAGTTCGCGCTGATCGGCAACTACCCGATGGCGATCGCGTCGATCGGGATCGCCGCGGTGCTCGACAGTCTCGACGGCCGGATCGCGCGGCTGCTGGACGCGACGTCGAAGATGGGGCAGGAGCTCGACTCGCTGTCCGACGGCATCTCGTTCGGTGTCGCGCCCGCGCTGGTGCTGTACGTCTGGCACGCCGAGGGCGAACGGATCGGCTGGGTGGCGTCGCTGATCTTCGCGGTCTGCATGATCCTGCGGCTGGCGCGGTTCAACACGCTGATCGAGGACACCGAGCAGCCGCCGTACGCGGGCGAGTTCTTCGTCGGTGTGCCCGCGCCCGCCGGCGGTCTGCTGGCGATGCTGCCGCTGATCCTGGAGCTGCAGTTCGGGCAGGGCTGGTGGTCGCACCAGTACATGGTGTGGGTGTGGACGATCGCCGTGGCCGCGCTGCTGATCAGCCGGATCCCGACGCTTTCGCTGAAGACGGTGAAGGCGCCGCCGAAGGCGATCGCGCCGCTGCTGGTCGGGGTGGGCCTGCTGGCCGCCGCGATCATCCAGTTCCCGCTGGTGGCGCTGGCGATCGCGCTGATCCTGTACCTGGCGCACATCCCGTACTCGGTGTACCGGTACCGCTGGCTCGCGCAGCATCCCGAAGCGTGGATGGCGCCGCCGAGGGAACGGCGCGCGATCCGGCGCTCTTCGAGCCGCCGCCGTCTTGGCCTGCGCCGCCCGCCGCTGCGGCGGGTGGTGGCAGGCGCCGCCCAGCGCGTCCGGCTCCAGCGAGGCGAACAGCACGTCGCCCGCACTCCGCGCACCATCAGCACCGACAAGGACCGAGACAACGGCCGCGGCCCACGGCGCCGCTCGTGGCGCCGGATCGGCCTCCGGAAGCGCTGACCCGCGCCACCCCAGCCCCCCGCCCGTCCCTGGGGGACGGCCCCGCGCCCAGCGTATCGGTGCCCACTGACGGGGCCGGGGGAAACGGGGGTCGGAGGCGGGAGTTGTCCACAAGCGGGTGAGCCTGTGGACAACCGGGGGCGACTGCGGCTGCTCGTCCGTTTCGTGTGTCGCGAAAGCCACTTTCGAGACGCCTGGGGTCGCGAAAGTGGCTTTCGCGACACACCGGGCACAAGCCAAGGCTCAGCGCACCGAAGCGCGCAGCCCGCCGATCACCAGGTCCAGCTGGAACTCGAAATCCCGCAGGCAGTCGCCTTCCATCAGCGACGGCAGCGCCCGGTGCAGCGAAGGCAGCCCGTCCGCCGTCACCGATCGCTGGAACCACGCCACCACTGGCTCGGCCCGTTCCAGTTCGGTCGCCTCCGGAGCGGCGCCGGAGAGTCCCACCGTTTCGGTCAGCACGGCGCCGAACACCAGCCCGATGAGCGACCGGTAGCCCCGCGCCGCGCCACGTTCGTCGAATCCGGCGTCCAGCAGTGCCGAGAACATCGCGTCGATGAACTTCAACGCGCCCGCCGAACGCGGGTTCGCCGCGTCGGTCGCCAGTGCCCGGACCACCACCGGATGCCGCGAGAAGGCCGTGTACAGACCATGGGTGAGCGCCCGCAGCCGCTCGTCCCAAGGCCCGGCTCCTGGCAGCGGCACACTTTCGAAGACACGCGCGGTCAGCCCGTCGAGCAGATCACCCTTGTTGGCCACGTGGTTGTAGAGCGACATCGCTTCCACGCCGACGTCGGCGGCGAGTTTCCGCATCGACAATCCGGCCAATCCGTGTTCGCCCGCCAGCCGCAACGCGGCGTCGAGCACCTTCTCCCTGCTCAGCGCCATGTGTCCCAGTTTACCGGCACCCCCTTACGCCGTAAGTACTTACCTCGTATGCTTACGTCGTAAGTCACCTGGAGGGATGTCATGGACACCGAAACGCTGCTCACCACCACCCGCTCGGTCCGCCGCAAGCTCGACCTCGACCGGCCGGTCGAGGAGGGACTTCTCGAAGACTGCGTCCGCATCGCGCAGCAGGCGCCCGCCGCGGGGATGCTGCTCGACTCCCAGCGGTGGGTGATTGTTCGCGACCCGGAGCTGCGGGCCGAGGTCGCGAACATCGTCCGCGCCGAGGCGATTCCGACCATCGCGAAGTACGGCCACCTGACGAGCGACGCCATCATGCGGTCGGCTCGGCACCTCGTCGACAACCTCGGGCGCGTCCCGGCGCTCGCCATCCCCTGCATGATCGGCCGCCCGCCGTCGGATCCCGTCATCCAGAACGGCTACTACGGCTCGGTGTACCCGGCGATCTGGAGCTTCCAGCTCGCGCTGCGGTCGAAGGGGCTCGGCAGTTCGATGTGCGCGTACCACCTGCCCGCGCGCGAGGCCGAGGTCGCGGAGCTGCTCGGGATCCCCGGCGACGTCGCGCAGATCAGCCTGCTCGCCGTCGCCCACACCACCCAGCGCGACTTCTCCCCGGCCGTCCGGCGACCCGCCGGGGAGATCCTGTCCTTCGACCGCTGGGGGCCCGCCGCGTAGATAGGGTGGCGGGGTGAGCGCACCCCAGATCACGCTGACCGTCCGGCACACCCCGTCCGCCCTGGACTCCCGCCGCGGCGTCGTCCGGCTGCACCCCGAAGTCCTCGACGCGCTCGGCCTGATGGCCTGGGACGCCGTCCGCGTCACCGGCGCCCGCGTCAGCTCGGCGCTGGCCGCCCCGTCGGACGCGGAGGGCATCCCGGGCGTGATCCTCCTCGACGACGTCACGATGTCGAACCTCGGCGTGACCGAGGGGGCGGAAGTGGTCGTCGCGCCGGCGGAGGTGTCGGCCGCGAAGACGGTCACCGTGTCGGGTTCGAGGATGGCGAGCGTCTCGCTCTCCCCGCACACCCTGAGGCTCGCCCTGATCGGCAAGGTCCTGACCATCGGCGACGCCGTTTCCCTGCTCCCCCAAGACCTCGCGCCCGCACCGGGCTCCGACGTCTCCGCGGTCCGCGGCCAGCTTTCCCGCGCCATCGGCATGACGTGGACGAACGAACTGCTCACCGTCACCGCCACCGAACCGCCGGGACCGGTCGCCGTCGGACCGTCCACTGTGGTCAGCTGGCGTGACGGCGCCCGCACTGGCGAGGCCGCGCCCGCCGCCGTCCCGGCCCGCGCCGGGACGACGCTGGTGCGCAGCACGCCCTCCACGCCACACGAGGACTTCATCGACGCCGAGATCGTCGAAGACGAGCGGGTCGACGAAGTGGCCGAGGAGTCCGTGCCTCCCCTGTCGGATCTCGCCGGCTCCGAATCGGCCGCGCGCAAGCTCGCCGAATGGTTCGACCTGGCCTTCCACCGTCCGGAGCTGCTGGCGAAGCTCGGGACGTCGGCGCATCTCGGGGTCCTGCTGTCCGGGCCGGAAGGCGTCGGGAAGGCGACGCTGGTCCGCGCCGTGGCGCAGGCCGAGAAGGTACGGGTGGTGTCGATCGCGGCGCCGAACATCGCCGTCCTCGATCCGAACGTGGCCGCCGCTCGGCTGCGTGAGGCGATCGAACAGGCCACCCACGACGAAGACCCCGCCGTCCTGCTGATCACCGACATCGACGCGCTGCTGCCCGCGTCCCAGCCGCCGCCGCTCGCGACGATCGTCCTCGACGACCTGCGTAAAGCCTTGCGCAGCAAGGGTTTCGCGGTCATCGCCACCACGGGACGGGCCGAGTCGGCCGATCCCCGGCTGCGCGCCGCGGACCTGCTCGACCGCGAACTCGGCCTGCCGCTCCCGGACTCGAAAACCCGCACGGAACTCCTTCGTGTGCTGCTGCGCGAAGCCCCGCTGGAGTCCGGCGTCGACGTCGGCCCGATCGCCGAGCGCACACCCGGTTTCGTGGCCGCGGATCTCATCGCGCTCCGCCGCGACGCCGCCCTCCGAGCCGCGCTGCGGCAGCGTGACGCCGACGAACCACGGATCTCCCAGCAGGACCTGCTCGACGCGCTGACCACCGTCCGCCCCATCTCGATGTCCACTTCGGACAATCTGGCCACCGGCGGACTGACGCTCGACGACGTCGGCAACATGACGGACGTCAAGCAGTCGCTCACCGAGGCGGTGCTGTGGCCGCTGCGCTACCCGGACTCGTTCGCCCGCCTCGGCGTCGATCCGCCGCGCGGCGTGCTCCTGTACGGCCCGCCGGGCGGTGGCAAGACGTTCCTGGTCCGTGCGCTCGCGGGCACCGGCGCGCTGAACGTCTTCGCGGTCAAGGGCGCCGAACTGATGGACAAATGGGTCGGCGAGTCCGAGCGTGCGGTGCGGGAACTCTTCCGCCGCGCCGCCGAGGCCGCGCCGTCCCTGATCTTCCTCGACGAGATCGACGCGCTCGCCCCGCGTCGCGGCCAGTCCTCGGATTCGGGCGTGTCGGACCGGGTCGTCGCGGCCCTGCTGACCGAATTGGACGGTGTCGAGCCGATGCGCGAGGTCGTCGTCCTCGGTGCGACGAACCGGCCGGAACTGGTCGACCCCGCACTGCTGCGGCCGGGACGGTTGGAGCGCCGCGTCTACGTCCCGCCGCCGGACGCCCACGCGCGCGAGGCGATCCTGGCCGCCAGCGCCAAGAACACGCCGCTCGCGTCCGATGTGGACCTCGCCGCGTACGCGGCCACTTTGGACGGTTACTCGGCGGCGGACTGCGCGGCACTGATCAGGGAGGCCGCGCTGACCGCGATGCGCGAGTCGCTGGAGGCCAAGGAGGTCACCGCCACGCATCTGACGAAGGCGGCCGAGGCCGTCCGGCCGTCGCTCGACCCGGCACAGCTCGCGGCGCTGGAGGCCTACGCGCGGAACCAGGCCTGAGCACGGAAAGGGCCCTCTTCCTCGCGAGGAAGAGGGCCCTTTCCGTAGCTGCTAGGTGCCGTCTTTGTCGTTGGTCTTGTAATCCTTGGTGAGGATGACGATCACGCCAGGGCCGATGTTCTCGATCTCCTTGAACCTGGGCTCGGCGCGGAAACCGAACTCCAGCGCCAGCGCCTTCGCGGCCGCTTCCTCGTCGGTACCCGGCCGGAAGTAGGCCACGGTCTCGGGGAGCCTGCCCGGATAGCCCTTGACCTCGGAGACGTTCCAGCCGGAAGCGCGGAAGTCCTTCGCGGCCTGCTCGCCGAGCCCCTGGATCGTGCTGTTGTTGTAGACCCGCACGGTCACCCACTTGTGGGACGCCTGCTGATCGCCACCGGGCTGCCCAGGACCGGGCTGACCCGGCTGACCGGGCTGACTCGCCGGCGGGGCGGAACTCGCGGGCGCGCTCGACGGCGGCGCCGACGAGGCGGGCGGTGTGCTGGCCGGAGGCGACCCCGGCGCCGGCGACGAAGGCTGCGTCGCACCGTCCGAAGACTCTGCCGTCGTGGGCGTGGTGCCGGGCGGCGTGGCGGTGTCCGAGTCACCGCCGCCGCTGGTCAGGGTGATTCCGCCGATCACGGCGGCGATCACGGCGACACCCACCAAGGCCAGTCCGGCGGCCTTCATCGGCCGGGACAGCCCCGAAAACAGACTCATGAGAGATCGATCCCCAGTCGCCGGGCCGCGCGATTGCGCTGCCGGGCCGCTCGCGTCTTTCGCAGGCGCTTCACCAGCATCGGGTCGGCCTGCATGGCTTCGGTCTTCTCGAGCAGCCGGTTCAGCAACTGGTAATAGCGCGTCGACGACATAGAGAAGCGTTCGCGGATGGCCTGTTCCTTCGCGCCGGCGTATTTCCACCACTGACGTTCGAACGCGAGCATGTCGAGCTCGCGCTCGCTGAGGCCGTTCACGGTCTCCGACGGGGACGGCTGGTCGGGCTCGGCCATCGACTCCGCGGCGTCCATCCGACTCCTCGCAATCAGGTCAGTGCTCGGCGGCGTGAAACCACAGGCTTGTCATTCCGCGGCGCCATTAGACCACGGAACCGGCGCCCGGCCTCGGTATCGGCGTCGGCGCGTCATGGGTAAGGGTGTACCAGAAGGGTCCGACTAAACTGCGCGCGTGACCGTCCATCCCATCGTGATCGCCGGCGAGCCAGTGCTGCACAACCCGACTCGGGAGATCACCGAGTTCGACGACAAGCTGCGCACCCTCGTCGACGACATGTTCGAGACCATGTACGCCGCCGAAGGGGTGGGCCTCGCGGCCAACCAGATCGGCCTCGACCTGCGCGTGTTCGTCTACGACTGCCCCGACGACGAGGGCACCCGCCACAAGGGCCTCGTGGTGAACCCGAAGCTCGAGACGTCGGAGATCCCGGAGACGATGCCGGATCCGGACGACGACTGGGAAGGCTGCCTGTCGGCGCCCGGCGAGTCGTACCCGACCGGACGCGCTTCGTGGGCGAAGGTCACCGGCTTCGACGTCGACGGTAATCCGATCGAGGTCGAAGGAACCGGCTACTTCGCGCGCTGCCTGCAGCACGAGACCGATCATCTGGACGGCTTCATCTACCTCGACCGGTTGGTCGGGCGCCACGCTCGCGCGGCGAAGAAAATGCTCAAGTCGAACAAATGGGGCGTTCCGGGCAACTCTTGGCTGCCGGAGGCACAGCCCGAATCGGCCGGCGACTGACCCTCTCGCACCTGTTCCGCGTGCCATGAAAGGTCCTTTCCTTGCAAATTTTGCAAGGAAAGGACCTTTCATGGCGTTTACGCGAGGGTCAGCAGCCCAGGAAGTGGCACCGCACCACCCGCGGCTGCTCGATCACCTTCCCCGCCTGCACCGACCACGCGAGCCGCAGGTACTGGGCGTGCGTCCAGGCCAGCGGTGTCGCGGACGCGGTCGGCGTGCCCGCCGGGAAGCCGGGCTGCCCCGAAGGCGCGTTCTCGTCCCAGACCTGCTCCGGCATCGTGTCCCCGGAGCTGCTGACGCGCCCTAGGTCGCGAAGGCGCTTCGCGGCCGTACCGCGGTCACCGGCGGCGAGGTCGTACTCGCCGCGTTCACCCGCGAGCAGCGGCCACAGTCGCCCGAAAGTGGTCCGGCTTTCCGCCGGGAACGTGTAGTCCCACGGTGCCCCGTCGGCCTTCTCGCCGTAGCCGTCCTTCGTGTACCGGTGCCAGAACTGACCCGTCGGGGTGGTGAAGGCGATGTCGGCGTCGGTGACCTTGACGCTGTTCCTGATCACCGGATCGTCGGCGCGGTAGATGCCCAGCCTCACCAGTTCGAGGAAACCGGCGTCGGTCACGGCACGCTGGTCCATGGTCACGCTGGAATTGCCGAGGTTGTACTTCGTGCCGTTGTTCGCGTTGCCGTCCTTTGTCAGCCGGACGAAGTACGGGTCCTTCGACAGCGGGCCGTTCGTGGTCACCGTCCATTGGGCGAGCTTCGCCTTGAACGCGTCAGCGGTGTCGAGGTAGCGCTTCGCGTCGGCGGCGGCGCCGTTCGCCTTGGCGATGTCGGCCGCGCAGACCAGTCCGGCGATCACCGCGGCGATCGTCGAAGGCGAGTAGCCGTCCTGTTCTTCCCAGCGTTCCTGCTGGCTGTACGGCGACGCGTGCCCGTTGTCCGCCTTGTAGGACAACAGGAATTCCGCCGCCTTGCGCACACCCTGCCAGGTCTTGGCGTCGGTGCGGCCGAGCTGCTGGGCGAGCACGATCGGCAGTGCGGTCTCGTCGAGCTGGATGGAGGTCCAGTACGGCGTGCCGTCGACGTGGCTGTTCTGCGGCAGATGCCCGTCCGGCAGCTGCTGCGTGCCGAACATGTAGTCGATCGACCGGTTGGCGGCGTCGCGGTCGCCGGCGGCGAGCAGGCCGGTCGCGATCTGGTAGAGGTCGCGTGGCCAGACCAGGTGATAGGTGCCCGACGGCGACCATTCCGGGTCGTTGTTCCCGAACCGCCACGGCATACTCGGCGACGCGATGAGCGCCCCCTGGTGGATCTTGTCCTCGCTCGCCGCGAGCATGAGCACGGACGCCTGGTAGAGGTCCCGTTCCTGCTTGGTCTTGAGCGACGACGGCGCGTCCTTCACCTGGCGGAGGTAGTGCTTCCAGCCGCGGTCGTACGCGCGGGCGGCGTCGGCGAATCCGCGCCGTAGCGAGGCTTTCGCGGTGGCGAGTGCGTCGGAGTCCTTCGCACCCATGCCGAGCGAAAGCGTGAAGTCCCGTGAGCGGACACCGTCGGCGGCCGTCTGCCCGGTGATCAGCACGTTGCCCTTGGCCGCGGTCGCGTAATCCTTGAGCGCGAAGGACTTCGTCAGCTGCGTGATGCCGTCGGAGGAACCCGCGTAACCGACGGAAGTGCGCGAGAACGCCGGTTCCGCGGTCAGCGCGGCAGCGGTCTTCACGTCGGACGCGACCGCGTTCACCCCATCGGTGCGTGCGGAGTCGTCGGATCCTTCGTTCGTGAGATCGGGATCCGCGACCGCGTACACCTGGTACGGACGGCCGGTCAGCGAAACGAAGTCGACGTCGATCAGCACACTCGTGCGCGCCGGGTCGGTGACATAGGTCTTGCGGAGCTTCCAACGACGCTGGTCGTCGGTGATGGTCTGTTCGTAGGTGAGGCCATCGGTGCGGCGCACCTGCTGCGCCTTGGCCGAGGAATCGACCGTCGCGAAGCTCGTCCCGTCGGTGACGACGAGGTCGAGCGCGCGGACGCTCGGCGTGGACAGATCCGGGTAGTAGACCTCGGAGAGCCGTCCACCTTGAAGCGTGAACCAGACGTTGCTCGCGCGTTCGCGGGCGGTGCCGAAGCCGGTCTTGTCCGCCGGGAGCCAGCTCGGATGGGCGCCGGGCGCACCGGGCGCCTCACCGCCCTGTGCCGCGGCCACCGCCGGGACCAGCCCCGCGACCAGCACGCCTGCCAGTGCCGGGAGCATGAGTTTTCGCATATCCACCCCAGACTTCTGTAACGGTGCAGAACCTCCGGGATTCTGTCGTGAATCCCCCGCGAGCACATGCTCCAAACCGGTGAACCGCTAACGCTGTCGACATGTCGATCACGCAAGTAGGCGACTGGTTGCGGTACAAGTAGGCGACTGGTTGCGGTAGAGGCCCCCGCATGGACCGCAACCAGTCACCGACTTGCGGCTTCGGAGTGACCGATCCCCCGGAGGGTTGATTGTCCGAGCCCCGGCGTGGCATGGTCGGGGCACAACCAAACAACGCGGGAGCTCGCGCCATGGCGGGCTGAGAGGGCGGCTGGAGTCTTTTTTCTGGAAGACCCGGCGCCGCCGACCGCATGAACCTGACCGGGTAATGCCGGCGTAGGGAGTGAACGTCGTTGACGACGCTTGACAGTGCCTTTGAAAAGGGTGCCCAGGGCATCACGCCGACCGTGACCACCGGGCCGATCACCGGTTCCCGCAAGATCTACCACCAGACGGAATCCGGTCTCCGGGTCCCCGCGCGGCGGATCGACCTTTCGAACGGCGAGCATTTCGACGTTTACGACACCTCCGGCCCGTACACCGACGACGACGCGCAGATCGATGTCCACAGTGGACTCCATCGATTGCGTGCCGGCTGGGCCGACGGTCGTGAGCACAACACCCAGCTCGGCTGGGCGAAACAGGGTGTCATCACCCGCGAGATGGAGTACGTCGCGGCCCGCGAGCGCTGCTCGCCGGAATTCGTGCGGGACGAGGTCGCGCGCGGCCGTGCGGTGATCCCCGCCAACCGCAAGCATCCGGAGACCGAGCCGATGATCATCGGCAAGAAGTTCCTGGTGAAGATCAACGCCAACATGGGCAACTCGGCCGTCTGGTCCTCCGTGGAGGAAGAGGTCGACAAGATGGTGTGGGCCACCCGCTGGGGCGCCGACACGATCATGGACCTCTCCACCGGCAAGCGGATCCACGAGACACGCGAGTGGATCGTCCGCAACTCGCCGGTGCCGGTCGGCACCGTGCCGATCTACCAGGCGCTGGAAAAGGTCAACGGGGAGCCGGAAAAGCTGTCGTGGGAGGTCTACCGCGACACCATCATCGAACAGTGCGAGCAGGGCGTCGACTACGTCACCGTGCACGCCGGGGTGCTGCTGCGCTACATCCCGCTGACCGCGCGCCGGGTGACCGGCATCGTCTCGCGCGGCGGCTCGATCATGGCGGCCTGGTGCCTCGCGCACCACAAGGAATCGTTCCTGTACACCAATTTCGCCGAACTCTGCGAGATCCTGCGCGAGTACGACGTCACGTTCTCCCTCGGTGACGGCCTGCGGCCCGGCTCGATCGCCGACGCCAACGACCGCGCACAGTTCGCCGAACTGGAGACACTGGGCGAGCTCACGCACATCGCCCGCGAACACGACGTCCAGGTGATGATCGAGGGCCCCGGCCACGTGCCGATGCACAAGATCAAGGAGAACGTCGAACTCGAGGAGAAGCTGACCGGCGAGGCGCCGTTCTACACCCTCGGCCCGCTCGCGACCGACATCGCGCCGGCGTACGACCACATCACCTCGGCCATCGGCGCGGCGCAGATCGGCTGGTACGGCACGGCGATGCTCTGCTACGTCACGCCGAAGGAGCACCTCGGCCTGCCGAACCGCGACGACGTCAAGACCGGCGTCATCACCTACAAGATCGCCGCGCACGCCGCCGACCTCGCCAAGGGGCACCAGTACGCGCAGGAGTGGGACGACGAGCTTTCCAAGGCCCGTTTCGAATTCCGCTGGAACGACCAGTTCAATCTGTCACTGGACCCGGACACCGCCCGCGCGTACCACGACGAGACGCTCCCCGCGGAACCGGCGAAGACGGCGCACTTCTGCTCGATGTGCGGGCCGAAGTTCTGCTCGATGCGCATCACCCAGGACATCCGCAAGTACGCCGATGAACACGGACTGTCCACTGTGGAGGCCATCGAGGCAGGCATGGCGGAGAAGTCGAACGAGTTCGCCGAGCAGGGCAACAAGGTGTACCTGCCGGTGGTCAATCAGTGACAGCCACACCCAGGACCGCCCTCACCATCGCCGGATCGGATTCCGGTGGTGGTGCGGGCATCCAGGCCGACCTGCGTACCTTCTTCGCCAACGGGGTGCACGGGATGGTCGCGCTCACCGCGGTCACCGTGCAGAACTCGCTGGGCGTGCAGGGTTTCAGCGAGATCCCGGTCGACGTCGTGACCGGGCAGATCAAGGCCGTCGCCACGGACATGGGCGTGGACGCGGCGAAGACCGGCATGCTCGCGACCGCCGAGATCATCAACGCCGTCGCGAAGACACTCGACGAGGTCCACATCGGACGCTCGTCGAACACGCCGTTCGTCGTGGACCCGGTCGCCGCTTCGATGACCGGGCACGCGTTGCTGCGCGAGGAGGCGCTGGAGGCGATCCGCACCGAGCTTTTCCCGCGGGCCACGCTGATCACGCCGAACCTGGACGAGGTGCGGCTGCTGACCGGCGTTTCCGTGACCGGGCCGTCGACTCAGCGTGAGGCAGCGGAGGCGTTGCTGGAGTTCGGTTCCGAGTGGGTTCTGGTGAAGGGCGGGCATCTCGACGCTGCTCAGGACTGTGTGGATCTCTTGTCCGACGGCGAATCCTGGGTGGAGCTGAGCGGGCCTCGCTTCGACACGTGGAATACGCACGGCGGCGGGGACACGATGGCTTCGGCGATCACGTCTTCGCTGGCGAAGGGGGCGGACGTGCCGACGGCCGTCGCCGAGGGGAAGCAGTTCATCGAGCGGTGTGTGGCGGAGTCGTATCCGCTGGGGGCCGGGGTGGGTCCGGTTTCACCCTTCTGGCGGCTCAGCGACGCTTGAGGCGTGCAATGAAAGGTCCTTTCCTTGCAAAATTTGCAAGGAAAGGACCTTTCATTGCACGCGTTACCGGATCGTGACGCGAGGAGCGTCCACGGCCCAGTACCAGTTGTTCCCCGCCGCATAAAGCCGCCAAGTCAGCTTCACCGAACGAGCCCCCGCGGGCACCTTGACCGAAGCCGCCGTCGGCACCGAAAGCACGTCGCCACCCTTGTTCGCCGTACCGGATTCCGGCCCGTAGGCCAGCACGTTCTGCTCCGGGCCACCGTCGAACGACGCCGTCAGCGCACCCCGCTGCGTCCCGTCCTGCCGGTAGTGCGACACGAACGAGACGTCCACAGTGGACTTCCCGGAAACGTCAGCCGAAGGCGAGACCAGAGAAGAGTCGAAGGTCCCGCGCGAAGAAGGCGAACCCTTGTCGTCCCACTCGTCCGGATCCGCGACCGCGAAGACGCCCCGCGCCCGCGCGTTCGCCTCGCGCTGCTGGCCGGGGGCGGTGCGCGTCCAGAAGTCATCGGTCGTGAAGGACCAGCCCTGCCACTCCGTCACGCCGGCGGGCATGCCGGAAGCGTTGCGCACGGTCCAGCCGCCCGGCGCGTCGTGCGTCCAGCCGAGTACTCCCGCCGGGACACCGGTTTCGTCCTGCCGTGCCTTCAAAACGGCCGTGTCGAAGACGTCCGAGGGCGCGGCGCCGAGCGCGTAGCCGTCGTAAACCGCCGGAGCCACCACGCCGAGGTGCCGCAACACCGTGGGCGCGATGTCGACGATCTTCGGTGCCACGGCGGGGGTTCCGGCCGGGACCGCGCCACCGGCGGCGATCACGAACGTCATCCGTTCCTCGGGGGTGTCGCCGCCGTGCCCGCCCGAGGGCGTGTGGCCGTGGTCCGACGAGATCATGATCAGCCAGTCCTCGTTCGCGCGGTTCGCGCGCGCGTCGACGGCGGCGAGCAG
Organism: Amycolatopsis sp. lyj-108; assembly: GCF_046549005.1. NCBI lineage: Bacteria > Bacillati > Actinomycetota > Actinomycetes > Pseudonocardiales > Pseudonocardiaceae > Amycolatopsis > Amycolatopsis sp. lyj-108. The sequence continues at coordinate 371,739 of NZ_JAJPWQ010000008.1, forward strand.
GCGGCCGATCAGGGCGTCGTCGGTGCGCAGGCTGGCTTCGTACTGCGGGGAGTCCGCGCCGTGGTCGTGGCCCGCGATGTCCGTCTGTCCGAAGTAGACGAACGAGGCGTCGGCCTTGTCCTGCTTGAGGTGTTTCTCCGCGTCGACGGCGACCTGTTCGTCGGTCTTCTCGTAGCCGTCGCTGTCGCCGTTCTGGACGAATTTGCGGTCCTGGCCGGTACGCAGGATCCGGTCGCTGATCGGCGTCCAGTCGACGGCCGCGTAGGTGTCGAGCGCCGGGTTCGCGGTTTCGGCGCGGGCGAGCCAGCTCGGATGCGAGGCGAGGTCGTTGCCGGTGAAGGAGTTGTCCTTCACCTTGTGCTTGTCCGGCCAGACACCGGTGAGGATCGTGGACCAGCCGGGACCGCTGACCGTCGGCGCCATCCCGCTGCCGTACAGCGAACTGCGCGAGGCGTAGCCGCGCTCCACCAACGCGTGGACGTTCGGCGTATCGGCGGCCATCAGCTTGTCGAACCGGGCCCCGTCCAGGCCGATGACCAGCACCTTCGGCGTCTTGGCCGCGGCGGTGGCCACGCCGGAGGTCAATCCGGCGACGGCCACCAGTGCCGACAGGAGGGAAAGCGTTCTGCGCACGAAAGCCTCCAGATAACTTGTACGAACCAATTGTTCGTCAAGTTAGTGCGCCGAACTGTCTTCTCGATGAAGTCCGCGTGCCCCCGCGAAGGACTTCAGCCGACGGGCTCCATCACCCGCGAGTCGTACTCCTTGCGCGAGTCGAGGATCCCGTCGAAGTTGGCGACCGACCATTCGCTGACCGCCATGAGCAGCGTGCCCGCGCTCGACCCGCGCTCGGTCAGCGCGTACTCGACGGTCGGCGGCGTGGTCGGGAAGACAGTGCGCGTGACCAGACCGTCGCGTTCGAAGGCGCGCAGGTTCTGCGTCAGCATCTTCTGGCTGATCCCGCCGACGGCGCGGCGCAGTTCGCCGAACCGGTGGGGCCGCCGTGACAGCGCGCCGAGCACCAGCGCGGTCCACTTGTTGGCGAGCAGATCGAGGACGTCTCGGCACGGGCAGTTCCGCAGGTAGATGTCCCACGGCGATTCCGGCACTTCACAGGTGGTTTCCATCAGGTACCTAGTTTACCTATAAGTGCCTTCTAGCGAAAAGTGACCATGCGGCCGAACATGGAGGGCACCAACAACGGAGGAGCTTTCGATGCGCGTCGTGACCCAGCAGCGGCTTGGTGGCCCGGAAGTGCTGGAGGTGACCGAAACCGATCGGCCGTCCCCCGGCCCGACGGAGGTGCTCGTGCGCGTGCGAGCGGCCGGGATCAACCCGGTCGACTGGAAGACCCGGGCGTATGGCGTCTTCATGGGCGAGCCGCCGTTCGTCCTCGGCTGGGACGTGTCCGGGGTGGTGGAAGAACTCGGCGTCGGCACGACGCGGTTCGCCGTCGGCGACGAGGTCCTCGGTTTCCCGTGGTTCCCCCGGCAGGCCGGTGGCTACGGCGAATACGTGACGGCCCCCGCCCGCCAGTTCGTGCGCAAACCCGCGAACCTCACCCACGAGGACGCCGCCGGGCTGCCGCTGGCCGGGCTCACCGCCTGGCAGGGTCTCGTGGACATCGCCGACGTCCGGCCGGGACAGCGGGTGCTGATCGACGCCGCCGCGGGCGGGGTCGGACACCTCGCCGTGCAAGTGGCGAAGGCGCGCGGCGCGTACGTCCTGGGCACGGCGAGCGCCGGGAAGCACGACTTCCTCCGCGAGCTCGGTGTCGACGAGCCGATCGACTACCGCGACGAAACGGCGACGGCGGCCGACGTGGACGTCGTGTTCGGGCTGGTCGGCGAGCAGAGCGACCTGCGCTGGCTGGACGCGGTGAAACCGGGCGGCCTGATCGTCGCGGTCCCGGGCGGCGTGAGCGAAGCTGTCGCCGCGAAGGCCGAGAAGCTGGGCGTGCGGACGTCGGGGATGCTCGCCGAACCCGACGAGATCGGCCTGCTGGCCCTGACCGATCTGATCGAGAAGGGTGAATTGCGTGTCCACGTCGACCAGACTTTCCCACTCGAAGACGTCGCGAAGGCGCACGAAGTCGGCGAAGGCGGCAGGGTGACCGGGAAGCTCGTCCTGACCCTCTGAGATCGCGCGTGGAAAATGGACCCCATGAGCGAGAACCCGAGCCCGCCGTCGGCGCTGACCATCGCGGGGTCCGATTCCGGCGGTGCCGCCGGCCTTCAGGCGGATCTGCGCACGTTCCTCACCTGTGGCGTGCACGGTCTGGTCGCGGTCACCGCCGTGACCGTCCAGAACACCCTCGGCGTGCACGACCGCACCGACATCCCGGCGCATGTCGTCGCGGGCCAGATCGAGGCCGTCGCGGCCGACATGGGCGTGAACGCGGCCAAGACCGGCATGCTCGCTTCGGCCGAGATCATCCACGCCGTCGCCGCGGCATGCGACAAGGCCGAGATCGGCCGCGACGCCAAGGTGCCGTTCGTGGTCGACCCGGTCGCGGCGTCGATGCACGGCCATCCGCTGTTCGACGAGGCCGGGCTGGTCGCGCTGCGGGACGAGCTCCTGCCGCGCGCGACCGTCCTCACGCCGAACCTCGACGAGGTCCGCCTGCTGACCGGGATGACCGTGACCACCCGCGAGCAGATGCACCAGGCGGCCGTCGTCCTGCACCGGCTCGGGCCGAAGTACGTGCTCGTGAAGAGCGGCCATCTCGTCTCCGACCCGGAATGCGTCGACGTGCTCTTCGACGGCTCGACGTTCGTCGAACTGCCGGGCGAGCGGTTCGCGACGCAGCACACGCACGGCGCCGGGGACACCATGGCGTCGGCGCTGACGGCCGGTCTCGCGAAGGGGATGTCCGTCGTGGAGGCCGCCCGCTACGGCAAGTGGTTCGTTTCACACGCGGTCGAAAACGCCTACCCGATGGGCGCGAAGGTCGGTCCGGTTTCCGCGTTTTGGCGGCTTGCGCCGGAGCACTGAGCACCCGTCCGGTTACCATCTGCGCCGTGACCGGACGCGAAACGGTGGCCAGGGTCGTCGAAGACCGCCGCTTCCAGCACTTCATCATCGCGGTGATCGTCTTCAACGCCGTCACCCTCGGCCTGGAGACCTCCACGAGAATGCTCGCGGAGTACGGGAGCCTGCTGCACACGGTCGACTACATCGCGCTCGGGATCTTCGTCCTCGAACTGGGCGCGAAGCTCTACACCTATCGCGCGAAGTTCTTCCGCGACCCGTGGAACATCTTCGACCTGGTCGTCGTCGGTATCGCGGTGATCCCCACGACCGGCCCGTTCGCGGTGCTGCGGGCGTTGCGGGTCCTGCGGGTGCTGCGGCTGATCTCGGTCGTGCCGTCGATGCGGAAGGTCGTCACCGGCCTGCTCGCGGCGATCCCCGGCATGGCGTCGATCGCCGCACTCCTCGCGCTGATCATCTTCGTCGCGGGCGTGATGGCGACGAAACTGTTCGGCGCGATCTCACCGGAGAACTTCGGCGATCTCGGCACCTCGCTGTTCACGCTGTTCCAGGTGATGACCGGCGAGGCCTGGCCGGACATCGCCAAGGAGGTCATGAAGGAAGCACCCATGGCGTGGGTGTTCTTCGTGGTCTACATCCTCGTGTCCAGCTTCGCGGTGCTGAACCTCTTCATCGCCGTCGTGGTCAGCGGGATGGAGGACGAGCTTCGCCAGGACATCCGCGAGGAAGAGGCGAAGCAGGCCGAGACACAGGCTGTGGCGAACAAGGAAATCCTCGACGAGCTCCGCGCCCTTCGCGCCGAAGTCGCGGAGCTCAGCGCTCTTCGTCCGCGATGAGCGCTTCGAGCGCCGGAAGGGCCGCTGCCAAGGCCGCCTGATGCTCCGGGGTCAGCCGTTCGAGGCGTTTGCCCAGCTCGTTCACCCGAGTCGACCGGACACCGGAAACCAGCCTCTCGCCTTCTTCGGTGGCCTCCGCGAGCCAGGCGCGCCTGTCGATCGGGTCCGATTCACGGCTGACGTAGCCCGCTTCGACCAGCGAAGCGACGATCCTCGACATGGTGGCCGCGGCGACGCCCTCCTTCGCCGCGAGATCACCCAGGCGGAGCTGGCCGTAGTTCACGAGCGTGGCGAGCGCCGAGATCGCGCCGTGGCCGGGTCCTGGCACGCCCGCCTGGCGAAGAGACCGGGACAACCGGCCGACCGCCAGGAACAACCTGCCCGAAACGTCCTGGACCGCTGACGTGGTCACCACTGGCTCCTCTGGGTACACGGCGGCGGGCGCCTCCGGAAAGTGCCGTCAACCATACGGGCATCCGGAGCGCACTCGCTGTCAAGGCCGTGAACCGTACAAAAGGGTTATCGAGGCGGGCTCGAAGCGTGCGCCCAGAACCGCTGGGGAATCCGTCCCGCACCGGCGGCGAGCCGTCCGGCGGTGACCGCGGCCCGCATCGCCGACGCCATCCGTTCCGGGTCCGCGGCCCTGGTCACGGCGGTGGAAAGCAGGACGGCGTCGCAGCCGAGCTCCATCGCCAGCGTCGCGTCGGAAGCCGTGCCGATACCGGCGTCGAGGATCACCGGGACTCCCGCGCGCGCCACGATCAGCTCGATGTTGTGCGGGTTCCGGATGCCGAGACCGGTGCCGATGGGCGCGCCGAGTGGCATCACGGCCGCGCAGCCCGCCTCCTCCAGCCGCAGCGCCAGAACCGGATCGTCGTTGGTGTACGCCAGCACGGTGAAGCCCTCCGCGGAGAGCTGTTCGGCCGCTTCGACGGTCTCGAACGGGTCGGGCAGCAGCGTGCGGTCGTCGGCGTGGACCTCCAGCTTGATGAGGTCGGTTTCGAGTGCTTCGCGGGCGAGCTGGGCGGTGAGGACCGCTTCGGCGGCCGTCCGGCACCCGGCGGTGTTGGGCAACAGCCGGATGCCGAGCCGCCGAAGCAGTTCTAGGACGCCGGAGCCGCCTTCGGCGTCGGCTTTCCGCATCGCGACGGTGGTCAGTTCCGTCCCGGACGCCACCAGCGCGCGTTCCAGGACGGCGAGGTTCGACGTGCCGCCGGTGCCGATGATCAACCGCGACGAGAGCTTGTGCTCGCCGATGACGAGGGCGTCACCATTCATGTCAGCCTCCTTGCACAGCGGTGAGGATGTCGACGCTGGCGCCCTTGCGCACCACCGCTTCCGGCCATTCGCCGCGCCGGACGACGACGCCGTCCACCGCGACCGCGACACCTTTCGTCGCCGTGCCCAGTGCCTCCAGTACGCCTTCGACGGTGGTCCCGTCGGGGAATTCGCGCCACTGGCCGTTGACCTGGATCTCCATCACACCCGCTCCTCGCTTCGCCGTGACGGCGTTGCCGCCGCGACCTCGTCCGGCAACGGCACGCCGTCCAGCCAGGCGACCGCGGCGTCCGCGGTGACCGGGGCCATCAGGAGACCGTTGCGATGGTGACCTGTCGCGGCGAAGACGCCTTCGCCCAGCTCACCGATGAAAGGCATCGTGTCGACGCTCGCCGCGCGAAGCCCGGCGGCGGTCTCGACGAGTTCGTACTCGGTGATGCCGGGGAAGACGCGCTCCGCGCCTTCGAGCAGCTCACGAACACCCCGGACGGTGACGGTCTCGTCGAAACCCGCCTCGTACTGGGTCGCGCCGAGGACGAGCTGGCCGTCGTCACGCGGGACGAGGTAGATCGGGCGGCCCTCGACCATCGCGCGGACGGTCCTCTTCGGTGGCGGCAGGCAGCCCCGCCGCGGCCGCAGGCGGAGGATCTCGCCCTTCAGCGGGCGGACGGCGCCGGCGAGCGCGGGGTGCAGGCGTCCGGTCCAGGCGCCCGCGGCGAGGACGACGTCGCCGTTGAGGGCTTCGAGATCCGTGACCGTTTCGTGGCGGAACTCGACGCCGTGCCTGCCGCAGGCATGTGTGAGAGCGTGAAGCAGCCTTCTGTTGTCCACGGCCAGATCGCCGGGCACCAGCAGTCCACTTCGGACGGACCCGGCGAGACCGGGTTCGGCGCGGCGGGCCTCGCGGCCGGTCAGCTGCTCGGCCTCGCGGCCGAGTTCGGTGAGGTACGCGGCGAGCATCTCGAGGTTGCCCGCGTCGGCGCTGTCCAGCGCGACGACGAGCGTGCCGTGCGGCGAAAGGCCCGGGTCGATGCCCTCTTCGGCCAGGTCACGGGCGAAATCCGGCCAGCGCCGAAGCGACGCTTCACCGAGTGTGAGGACGTCCTCTTCGCCGGGCCAGGCCTCCGTGACCGGCGCGAGCATCCCGCCCGCGAGCCACGACGCGCCGCGCCCCGGCTCGGGGTCGTACACGGTGACGCGATGGCCGCGCGCGGACGCGCGCCAAGCGACCGAGAGGCCGATGACCCCGCCGCCGACAACCGAAAGTTCTCTCATGAACGCACGCTCCCTGCGCCGGCATGACCCGGATCAGGTTCCACGGTCGGAGCGGTCTCGGCTCCCTCTCAGCCCGTCCTCGGGCTCCCGTGCGGACCACCCCACCGTAGCGCGCGGGTACCGTCCCCGCCATGCCCACCCTGTCTGGTTCGCTGATCCGCGCCCGGCTCGCGGACGCCCGCCTGTACCTCTGCACCGACGCCCGGTCCGGCCGCGGCGATCTCGCCGAATTCGCCGACGCGGCGTTGGCGGGCGGCGTCGACATCATCCAGCTGAGGGACAAGACCGGCGGCGCCCCGATCGAGGCGAAACACGAGATCGCCGCGCTGGAAGTGCTGGCGGAGGCGTGCGAGAAGCACGACAAGCTGCTGGCGGTGAACGACCGCGCGGACGTCGCGCTCGCCGTCGGCGCGCACGTGCTGCACCTCGGCCAGGACGACATCCCGGTGTCGCTCGCCCGCCGGGTCCTCGGCGACGACGTGGTGATCGGCCGGTCCACCCATTCGGCCGAACAGGCCGAGGCCGCGGCCGAGGAACCCGGCGTGGACTACTTCTGCACCGGCCCTTGCTGGCCGACCCCGACGAAGCCCGGCCGGTCCGCCCCGGGGCTCGACCTGGTGCGCTCCACCGCGCGCCTGGGGACGTCGCGACCGTGGTTCGCGATCGGCGGGATCGACGCCGACCGGCTGCCCGAGGTGCTGGACGCCGGCGCGTCGCGGATCGTCGTCGTCCGGGCGATCACCGAGGCCGAAGACCCGAAAGCGGCCGCCCGCACGCTTCGCTCCGCCCTCTCCTGACGCAATTCGGCACCAGGTTGCGGTAGTCGGGGATGCGAACTACCGCAACCAGGTGCCGAATTGCGGGAGGGATCAGGGCGCGGGGGTGTTCGAAGCGGGGGCCGAGGGCGTCGTCGGGGGCGCCTGCGAGGTCGAAGGCGCCGTGGACGGCGTCGTCGGCGGCGCCTGAGTGGTCGTCGGAGCCGTCGGTGTCGTGGACGGCGTCGGCGTGGTCGGCGGTGTCGTCTCAGGCTGCTTGCCCGGCGTTTCCGAAGGCGAGGTCGCCGGCGGGGTGTCGTGCTTGTCCTGGCGTTTCTGCGCCTGCCCGCCGCCGATGATCTTCCCTATGGTCGTCCCGGTGCCGCCGCCGAAGGTCTTGCCGGTCGCCCCCTCGAAGCCGGTGATGGCGACGAGCGCCACCGCGAACGCCGCCACGCTGACCCCGGCGATCACCGCCCAGCGCGGCTTGAACTTCCGCCCCGACGGTTCCTCTTCGTCCTCGGACGGCTTCAACCGGACGGTTTCCTGCTCGCCGGGGTCGAGCACCCGGCGCCGTCCCGGCACGGTCAGCACCACACGCGCCTTCAGCGCCGCGTCCTTCGTCCGCTGAAGCGAACGCAGGTACAGCTCGCCGCCGAGCGTGGTGATCACACTCGCCAGCCCGGCACCCGCCACCGTTCCGGCGACGCCGAGCGTGGAACCCAGCAGTGCCGCGGTGATCGCGGCCATCGCGGCCGCGGTCACCTGGACGATCCGGCCCTGCTTTTCCGTCTTTTCGGTTTTCTCGGTGTCCTTCTCGGAAGTCTCCTTGGTCATGATCCCGTTCTGCAGCTAGTCGATCCTCACCCAGTCCTAACGAGTAAGGCGCACGGGATGCTCCCCTCGTTGTCCGCACGTGAGGAGCGCCACGCCATCTGTCCAAAAAGGACTGTCCACGGCTCACAACTCCTTGACATAATCGGCCGTATGGACCTGGTATCGATCGAGGAAATCCGCGACGCGGCGAGCCGTGTCAAAGGCGTCGCGGTGCGCACACCGTTACTGGAACAAACGTGGGCGCCGCTGTGGCTCAAACCGGAAAGCCTTCAGCCGATCGGCGCTTTCAAGGTGCGCGGGGCGTACAATGCGATCGCCGCGTTGAACGAAGATCAGCGCGCCCGCGGCGTCGTCGCGTTCTCCAGTGGCAACCACGCGCAAGCGGTCGCCTACTCGGCGAAGCGATTCGGAATCCACGCGGTGATCCTCATTCCGGATGTCGCGCCGCGCGCCAAGATCGAAGCCACCAAGGCGCTCGGCGCCGAAGTGATCGAGGTCCCGATCGACGCTCAGGAGTCCTCCGCGCTCGCCGTCGCCGAAGAACGGCGGCTCACCATGATCCCGCCGTTCGACCACCGCGACGTCATCGCCGGACAGGGCACCGTCGGCCTGGAGATCGCCGAAGACCTGCCGGACGCCGGCGTCGTGCTCGTCCCGCTCAGCGGCGGCGGGCTGGCCTCGGGCGTCGGCACGGCGATCAAGGAACTGCTTCCCGGCGCGAAGGTCATCGGCGTCGAGCCGGAGCTGGCGGCCGACACCGCCGAGGGCTTCCGCGCGGGCAGGCGGATCGAGTGGCCGATGGACCTGCGGGCCCGGACCAGCGCCGACGGCCTGCGCGCCCAGCCTTCGGACCTGACCTTCGCCCACCTCCAGGCGGTGCTCGACGACGTCATCACCGTTTCCGAGGCGGAGATCGGGGAGGCCGTCCGGACGCTGGCGCACCGCGCGCGGCTGATCGCCGAGCCGAGCGGCGCCACCGCGACCGCGGCGTTCCTCTCGCACCGCGACGCGCTACCGCCCGGCAAAGTCGTTTCGGTCGTTTCGGGCGGCAACCTGGACCCGGCGACCCTGGCCACCCTGCTGGCGTAACTCGCGTGTCCCGCGCCGTAACTCGCGTGATTAGAGCCGTAACTCGCGTGATCGGGGCCGTAACTCGTGAGTTACGCCTTCAATCACGTGTGTCCGGCGGGGCGGACGTGCGTCGGCGGCGAGTCGACCCCGCAGTGGAGACATTCGCCGGGATGCGGCGACTCGTCGGTGTCGGTGGCGTCGGGTGCGGAAGGCGTGTCGAGGACACCGTTGTGGATGCCGAGCGCGATCAGGCCGCCGCCGATCGCCAGCGCCGCGCAGACGAGCAACGCCGTCCGCCAGCCCGCGGTCAGCGCCACCGGATCGGTGTAGGCGGCGCCGGACAGTCCGGCGACGGCGGGCAGCACGGCGATCGCGAGCAGGCCACCGGACCGGGCGATGGCGTTGTTGACCCCGGAGGCGACGCCGGCGTACCGGTCCGGCGCGGCGGCCAGCACCGTCGCGGTCACCGGCGCGACGACCGTCGCCAGCCCGGCGCCGAACACGACGACCGCGGGCAGCACCGAACCGAGGTACGAGGATCCCGGCCCGACGCGCATCAGCAGGAGCATGCCGACGCCGACCAGGATCGGGCCGACGACCAGTTGTGTACGCGGCCCGATCTTCTGCGCGAGCGCGCCGGACCGGCCGGAGAACAGCAGCATGATGACGGTGATCGGCAGTCCGGCGAGGCCGGCCGCGGTCGGCGTGTAGCCCAGCGACACCTGTAACTGCATGACCATCAGCATCATCACGCCGCCGAGTGCCGCGTAGACGACGAAGGTCAGCGCGTTGGCGAGGCTGAACGTCCGGTCGCGGAACAGCTTCGGCGGCACCAGCGGATCGGCCGAGCGGTGCTGGATCACCAGGAACGACACCAGCCCGGCGACGCCGAGCACGATGGACACCAGGACGACGACGTCACCGATACCGCGTCCGGGCGCCTCGACGAGCGCGCCGGTCAGCCCGGCCAGCCCGATCGCGCCGACGGCGGCGGCGAGGAAGTCGGGATGCCCGGTCGCCTCCTCGTCGCGGGACTCAGGCACGTAGCGCCGGGCGAGCAGGACGCAGACGGCGGCCAGCGGCAGGTTGATCAGGAACGCCAGCCGCCACGACCACACCTGGACGAGCACGCCGCCGAGCAGCGGGCCGATCGCGGCCGCGATGCCGCCGAGCCCGGACCAGGCGCCGATCGCGCGGGCCCGGTCTTCGTGGGCGAAGGACGCTTGGAGGATCGCGAGCGAGCCGGGCGTGAGCAAAGCTCCCCCGATGCCCTGGAGGATCCGGGTGGCGACGAGCATCTCGGTCGTCGTCGCGGCGGCGCACAGCCCGGAGGCGATGCCGAACCAGACGACGCCGACGATGAACATGCGGCGTCGGCCGTAGCGGTCGCCGAGTGATCCGGCGACGAGGATCAGCGCGGCGAGGGCGAGCAGGTAGCCGTCGAGGATCCATTGGAGACCGGCGACGGAGGCGTTGAGTTCTTCGCCGATCCTCGGCAGGGCGACGTTGATGATCGTCCCGTCGAGCATCGCCATGCCCGAGCCGACGATGGTCGTGGCGAGTACGCCGCGCGCCACCGGCGTCCCCCACCGAATCCCCGTCGCCACCCCATCACTCATAAGACGACTGAATCACGACCAGCAACCCCAAGCCACCGAAGCAGCAAACTATCTGACACGTCAGAGAAAGGAACCGAAACCCAGGGACCGGCGGACCGACTCCTCGGGAGCGCGCCAGCGCGAACGGGGAGTCCGCACGGCGCGTGCCCTCTTTTGGCCGAAGGCCACGGAAACGTTTTGTAGGGCGCCCGCGCCCTGCGAAACGTTTGCGTCAGCGCGCGCTCAAAGAGCAGTCAGCGCGCCTCAAGGCAAGAGCGTGGTGACGAACTTGTAACGGTCACCCCGGTAGATCGCCCTGGCGAACTCGACCGGTTTTCCATCGGTGGCGAAGGAATGCCTCGAAAGGAGCAACATCGGCATTCCGACGTCGGCGCCGAGCATCTCCGCCTCATGCGGTCCGGCGAGGGCGGTCTCGATGGTTTCCTCGGCCCTTTCGAGCTCGACGCCGTAGTGCTCCCTCAGCACCGCGTACAGCGAGCCACCTGCGGAAACGTGTTTGCGCAAACCGCGGAAGCGGCCGAGTGGGAGATGCGTGGTCTCGAGCGCCATGGGCTGCGAATCGGCCAGCCGGAGACGGCGAAGGCGAAGGATCTTCGCGCCGACGCGGATTCCGAGGAGTTTCGCGAGGTCGGCCTCGACCGGTAGTTCGTCGATTTCGAGGAGCTTCGACGACGGCTTGAGGCCTTGCTTGCGCATGTCCTCTGTGTAGGACGACAGCTGGAGGCGCTGCGCGAGCTTCGGCTCGGCGGCGAAGGTGCCCTTGCCCTGTACGCGGTGGAGCCTGCCTTCGGCGGTCAGGTCGGCGAGGGCCTGCCGGACCGTGGTGCGCGATACGGTGAATTCTCCCGCGAGCGCCCGTTCCGTCGGAATCGGCGAACCCGGGGGCAACGCGTCGAGCAGATCGAGCAGATGCTGTTTCAGCGCCCAGTACTTGGGTTCGCGTTGTCCGCGCATCCCTGCCGTAGCGCCCGCCTCACTCGCGGTGGTTGTCTCCAACATGACCGACTCCCTAAGCCTTCCCACTCGAACGCGCACCGTCCCCGCTAGGAAACGTACCCTTCTCCACAAACGTCCATTCGGGCTAGCATTGGTCTAGACCTACTCGGGGGACGAAGTACGTCCCGGTCGAAGGGAACGAGATGACCGAACAGCGCCCCGGCGAGCACATGGCCGCGGAGATCTCCCAGCAACCCGCCATTCTGGCAGGAATCGTGGAGCGACAGGCCGAAATCGCCGAGGTGGCCGAAGCCATCTCCAAGCGTCCGCCCAGGTTCGCACTGCTCGCCGCCCGCGGCTCCAGCGACCACGCCGCCCTGTATGCGAAGTACCTGATCGAAGTACTCCTCGGTCTCCCCTGCGGTCTCGTCTCGCCCTCCACCGCGACTTTGTACGGCGCCCGTCCCGATCTGCGGGACGTTCTCTTCATCACAGTAAGCCAAAGCGGCGGTTCCCCGGATCTCATCGAGGTCACCGAAACCGCGCGTCGCCAGGGAGCGCTGACCGTCTCGGTCACCAACACCCTGTCCTCGCCGCTGCGCGCCGCCGCCGAACTCGGTGTCGACATCGGCGCGGGGCTGGAAAAGGCCGTCGCCGCCACGAAGACGTACTCGGCCACCTTGCTTTCGCTTTACCTTCTGATCGACGCGGTCCGCGGCGGCAAGGGAGAGGACGCGAAGAAGCTGGGCGAGCTCGCGGAGCAGACCCTCGAAGGCTCCGAAGAAGGCGTGCAGCGCGCGGTGGACCGCTACCGCTTCGTCGACCGGGTGCTCACCACGGGCCGCGGCTACTCCTACGCCACGGCGTTGGAAGGTTCGTTGAAGCTGGCCGAAACCAGCTACCTCGCGGCGCGCGCGTACAGCGGCGCGGACCTGTTGCACGGTCCGGTCGCCGCCGTCGACGGCGAGACCGCCGTGCTGGCCGTGACGAGCCAGGGCCACGGCGTCGGCGCGATGCAGGAGGTCCTCGAAGCCGTCGGCAAACGCGGCGCGGACGTGCTCGCGGTCGGCTCCGCTTCGGCCGACGTCCCCGCCGCGCTGCGGATCGGTGTCGCGCCGTCCGCCGAAGAGGTCGCCCCGATCCTGGAGATCCTGCCGATCCAGCGGATCGCGCTCGGCCTCTCGCTGGCGCGCGGCGGTGACCCGGACAGCCCGCGCGGGCTGCTCAAGGTGACCAAGACCCGGTGACCCACGTCGTCGGTGTGGACGCCGGAGGCACGTCGACGCGAGCGATCGCGGTCGACGCCTCCGGCGCCGTCCTCGGGACCGGGCGCGCGGGCGGGGCGAATCCCAACTCCCATCCGCCGTCGGAAGCCGCCGCGCGGATCGCGAGCGCGATCGCCGGCGCGCTGGGCGGGCTGGACCCGGCGGCGACCAAGGCGTGCGTCGTCGGCATGGCGGGGGTCAGCAAGCTGAGCGATCCGGCGGTCGCGGAGATCTTCGAAGCCGCTTGGAAGGACCTGGGGATCAGTCCGGTGCGGACGGTCCCCGACCCCGAAGTCGCCTACGCGTCGGCCACTTCCGCGCCGGACGGTTCGGTTCTCGTGGCGGGCACCGGGTCGATCGCCGGCCGGGTCCGCGGCAGGCGGATGGTCTCGACCGCCGGCGGCTACGGCTGGTTGCTGGGTGACGAAGGTTCCGCGTACTGGCTCGGCAGGGAAGCCGTTCGCTCCACTTTGGATGTTCTGAGCCGCGGCGGCGAACTCGGCCCGCTCGCGCGCTCCGTTCTCACCGAAGCGCTCGGACCGTCCGCAGTGGACCCCGCGAGCGACCGGTCGCCGCTGCGGCACGCGCTCGTCACGAGCGCCAACTCCGAGGCGCCGATCCGGCTCGCCAGGTTCGCCCCGTTCGTGAGCGAGGCCGACCGCGAAGGCGACCCCGCGGCGGATGAGATCACCACCCGGGCGGCCGCTCTTCTGGTGACGAACGTCATGGCCGCGCGGGATCCCGGGGAAACCACACCGATCGTCCTGGTGGGCAGTGTGTTGTCGCCGGAGGGGCCGGTCGGGCGAAAAGTGCGCGCCGAACTGACCGGGATCGAGGCACTGACCAGCACTGACGGGGTACTCGGTGCCGCTTGGCTCGCCGCCGTCGAGGCGTATGGGGAAGACGCCCCGAGACCGGCGCCATCCTGAAAAAACACCCAAAACAAGCCCGAAAAGACCAAACCATCGACTCCGGGGCCGAACTCCGGGTACCGTAGGACCCGGCCCCCGGACCCTCCCCCCTCGCCGGGGGCCGCCTTATGTCCTGGGTAGCCCATCCGGCTCGGAATCCGAGGAATCCCCGTTCTCTTCCACCACCCGCAGACCGGGATGTTCCGGGGGCAGCGTGCGATACAGCACCCAGCCGCTCACGGCGACCGTCACCGCGACCAGCGGCCAGGACAGCACCGTCCGCGCGATGCCGAGCGGGACCACCTGCCCGCTCCACCACAGCGAGCCGTACACCGCGACCCGCAGCGTGTACTGCAGGAAAACCCACACCCAGCTCGCCCGCGAGTACGCGCGCAGCAACGCGGGGTCGCGGCGCCAGCGGGTCTTCTGCCCGATGACGAGCCCGACCACGACACCGAGCAACGGCCACCGCACCACGATGCTGGCCGCCCACAGCAGCGCGCTGGCCACATTGGACAGCAGCTGGATGAGGAAGAAGTCTTCGGCGCGGCCGGTGTGCAGGGCGATCAGCGCGGCGGCGATCACCGCGGCGAGGCTCACCACGACCGCGCGGGCCTTGTCGCCGCGCACCACCCGGTAGACCCCGAGCAGCACCGCCACCCCGATGGCCACCCCGGCGCCCCAGGCGATCGACTGGCCCGCGATCAGCCAGCCGACAACGAAGGCCGCGGGCGGGATGCTCGCGTCGATGGCGCCACGCCGCCCGCCGAGGATCTGGGCGAGCGACTCGCGCGGGGGTCGTGAGGTCACCCTTACAGCCTGCCGGATCCATGACCCCGAATACCCAGGCGGGGAGACGTTCGCCACATACACTGTCCGGTTTACGCCCACTTGAGGGGAATCTGCGCTGCGCAGACGTGTACATCCCGGTAATGGGGATGCATGGACGTCCGACAAAATAAGAGACTGTGTCAACGGCCTGAATCACGGGTTTCGCTCAGGTGGGATTGCAGGGGCGCTCTCAGCTGTTAGTTGTGGTGTACAAGTACCAACCGGGGGCACACGGACGGAAGGGGACCCAACGTGTACGGATTCGACAGCTACGTGGCGATCGGTGACAGCTTCACCGAAGGACTCAACGATGACCTGCCCGACGGCAGCTTCAGGGGCTGGGCGGACAGGCTCGCAGAGATCCTCGCCGAAGGCAGGCCCGATTTCCAGTACGCGAACCTGGCCCTCCGGGGGAAGATGCTCGACGAGATCCTCGAAGAGCAGCTGCCGATCGCGCTTGCGGTGAAGCCCGACCTGGTCACCCTGTGCGCGGGCGGCAACGACATCATCGTGCCCGGCGCGGACGTGGACGCCGTCGCCGCGCGGCTTGAGGCGGGGGTCGCCAAGCTGCGCGAGGCCGGGATCCCGGTGCTCATCTTCAACGGGCCGGACACCAAATACCTGTCCGTGATGCACGTCCTCCGGGGGAAGGTCGGCATCTACAACGCGCATCTGTGGGCGATCGCCGACCGGCACGGCGCCAAGATGGTCGACATGTGGGCGATGGCCCCGCTGCACGACCGCCGCGCCTGGAGCGACGACCGGCTGCACTTCACCCCCGAGGCCCACCGGCGGATCGCGCTACGCGCGGCCGAGGTCCTCGGCGTCCCGGCCGCCGACGACTGGCGTGAGCCGTGGCCGGCGTCCGAGGAGCCGAGCACCTGGATCACTTCGCGCCGCTCCGACCTCGAGTGGACGAAGGCGCACCTGCTGCCGTGGATCCGGCGTCAGCTCAGGGGAGAGTCCATGGGCGACGGCCTGTCCCCGAAGCGCCCCCAGCTCGCGCCGCTGCTCCCGCTGGAGCAGATCGACGCGACGGGCGTCGCGATTCCGGCGGAGCAGCTGCGGGAGATCCACCACCACGCGAGCTGAAGCGCGTTCCCCAAGTACATGAAGGACCCCTTCCTTGCGCCTAGCGCGGTGAAAGGGGTCCTTCATGTACTTGGGCTGGCGACCCACCCGATCCACCACGTGCCTTCGTTCGGTGTCACCCAGAAGGGTCATGTACTGACCGTCCGGTGCACCCGAGCCGACGCCGGCGCGCGGTCTGCCGCCCTTCCCGGACTCGCCCGACGTCGCAGGCCAGAGACGTGCGGCCGCCTCTCGCGGAGCAGCCCTGACGGTGGCGGAACACTGGGCCGAACGTGACGAAAGCCGGTTCGCTAACCGGCCGGACGCGGCTTACAGTCCCTTCATGCCCGGTACACGCTGGAGCCGCTTGCTGCCTACAGCGCTGCTGGTCACGCTCGCTTTGACGGCGATCACCGTCTGGTCGGCCTCGGACGACATCGAGGCCGAGCTGACGGCGCGCGCGAAGGACGCGCTGGCCGACGTCGGCGTCTCCGGCGGCCAGGTGAGCTTCTCCGGCCGCGACGCGAACCTCGCCGGCTTCCCGCCGGACAAGGCCGCGCAGGCGATGGACGCCATCCAGCGGATCGACGGGGTCCGGACGGTCGAGATCTCCGGTGACACCGCCCCGCCCGCCGGTCCGGTGACGACCAGCGGCGAACCGTCGAGCCAGCCGCCGCCGAGCCCATCGCCGAGCCCGACGCCGACTTCGGCCAAGCCGACGGACAAGGCCGGGTTCCAGGCCGAGCTCGACCGCCTGCTGACGGCCACGCCGATCACGTTCGAACCGGACACCACCGAACTCACCGCGGACGGCGAGCGCGGCGCGATGGAGATCGCGAAGCTGCTCACGGACGCCCCCGCCGATCTGCGGTTCCGGATCACCGGGCAGGTGGCGACCGGTTCGGACCGGCGGCTCGCGCTGAACCGGGCGCTGACGGTGGAGCGATTGCTGGAGCGCAACGGGGTCAAACGCGACCAGGCGTACTCCACCCAGCGCAGGAACTCCGACGGCGCGAGCGGCGAGGGCCGCCGCGTCGACATCACGGCAGAACAGAGGTGATGGCTGAATGCTCTGGCTTTTCGGGCAGATCTGGCTTTGGCTGCTCATCGCCTTCGCCCTCGGCTGTGGTGTCACCTGGCTGCTGATGCGCGGCGAACGACGTGAGCGTCCGGCCACCGAACCGGTGGCGCACGAGCCGGTACGCGCCGTCGCGCCCGAACCGGAACCCGAACCCGTGCCCGAACTGCTGTCCACCGAACGGACGCAGTTCATCCCGCCCGCACGGATCCACGAAGACGACGAGCCGTTCGACCAGGAGGCGGAAGGCCACCGTGAGGGGCAGCTGACCCCGGAGCTGGTGCACGGCTACCACCCGGAGCAGCCGGAACCGGCCGCCAAGAACGGCGAGAGCGGGCACGAACCAGAACCGGTCTGGCCGAGCGACGAGGACTGGCCGCCCGCCGGACGCGCGCCCGAGCACCGGCCGGGGCAGGGCGGCTGACACCCGCCTGGTAAATTCGGCTACGCACTGTGAGCGTGACGCCGGATACGTTTCTTCGATCGAGAGCTCCGGCACACGAAGGAGGCTCCGATTTGGCGCTCCCCTATTGGACGCCGCACAACCTGCTGCCTCCGGGCCGCCATCCCGCCGATCTGGCCGATGTCTACGAGCGGCTGGTGTTCGACGCGCCGCATCAGAACGACCGCGAGATCCTGTTCAGCGCGCTGAACAGTTACCTGGGTGTCGCCCGGCGGATCATGCCAACCGGCCGCGCGTGGATCGGCGGCGATCTGACCGCCAGGACCCCGCACGCGCCGATCGGGCTCGACGTGGTGCTGATCCCGGACGAATGGGGCGCGCTCAAACGGCTCGACGACGCGGGCCGCTCGGCGCTGTACGGGCTGCTGACCTTGCGCGGGGTCATCGTCGGCCAGCCCGCCATGTATCTCGACCAGGTCCAGCCCGTCGGCGGGATGCTCGACGGCTTCCTCTGCCGCCCCGGCGACGAGGAGATCTGGGAGGAAGTGTGGGCATC
The DNA here is from genome assembly GCF_046549005.1 of Amycolatopsis sp. lyj-108. Lineage (NCBI taxonomy): Bacteria > Bacillati > Actinomycetota > Actinomycetes > Pseudonocardiales > Pseudonocardiaceae > Amycolatopsis > Amycolatopsis sp. lyj-108. The sequence continues at coordinate 389,452 of NZ_JAJPWQ010000008.1, forward strand.
GGGTGGCAGGGGAATTCCGGAAGTGATCTGGTGAGGAACGAATTCCGGCGTATCGCCGACGAGATCCCCGGCGGCACCTGGCTCGACGACCTCGCCCGCGCGTCGGCGATGGCCGCGTACGCGAAGTTCGAGCGGACGTCGCGTTCGCCACTGCTTCGCGTGTCCGTGCTCGGCGAGTCGCATCTGGACGCGTACACCTTCTCCGACATCAGCCGCGCGTTGCAGGACGCGACGGCGAAGATCGGGCACATCATCCGCAATCCGTCGGGCGAGGTGACCTTCGTCCAGCCCGCGGACCGGGAAAAGGCCCCGCTGATCCAGCGCGGCCAGGCGGGCAACGCGATCTTCTTCGGTTTCCCGGAACCGGCGCTCGACGACGCGCTCATCCACGACGGGCTCGAGTCGCTGTCCGAACGCGCGGTCAAGGAACTGTGCGACTTCCTGCCCGCCAACGGCTCCGACGACGGCGCGCTGGACGCGGTGCTGCTGCAACGTGACACCGTCCGCAACGCGGTCAGCGACATCGTCAACGCGGTCAGCAAACACGCCGGGATCGGCATGGCGCTGACCCCGACCGCCGGCGACGAGCTGACCCGCAGCATGACCACCGAGCAGGCGAGGATCCTGTCCGGGAGCCTGCGCGAGTCGCGGGAGGCCGTCGGCTACGAGACGGTCAGCGGCAGGCTGGACGGGGTCCGCACCCGGCGCCGGATCTTCTATCTCGAACGCGAATCGGGCGGCACGATCCAGGGCGCGGTCGCGCCGGATCTGCTCGACGAGATCAAGGAGAACCTGGACCGGCCGGTGACCGCGCGGCTGCGTGTCGTACGCACCACGACCATCGACGGCCGCCGCGGCCGTCCGGTGCACGAACTGCTGGAGATCACCCCGGAAGTCAGCCTGTTCGATCAGTGATCGGGTTTCCGACATTCGGCGATGCCACAATTCTCGTCAGAAAATGTCGGTATTCGCTTGATCATCGTTGAATGATGACTTTTTCCGGCAGGTAACAATTTCGGCCATTACCCCGAACGATGGGTTAACGTCTTCGGACGGAAGCCTCCGAAAGGGCATGTATGCCGACCGATCCACCACTCCCGCACCCGCCGGCCACCCGCTATGGCGCCGGGTTCGCCGCGCACGGAACAAGGCACCGGAAACCCAAGAACGGCCTGGTCATCGCGGGTTTCCTGATCGGGCTCGCGGCGCTCGGAGTCGCCTTCGTCCCGGTCGCGGGGATCGCCGCATGGCCGCTCGCCGTAATCGGGTTGACTCTTTCCGTGATCGGTTTGACCAAAATCAAGAAGGGTGAAGCCGACAAGAAGGGAATGGGGATCGCGGGACTCGCGCTTTCCATCGCCGGTTTGGTGGCCGCGGGCGGGTTACTGGTCTACACCAGTTTCTTCGCTACCGGCGAGTCGGGACTGCACATCCCGGCCGTCGCCGGGGACAAGAACACCGTCGAGTTCGTCGTCAGCGCTTCGGGTGGCGCGACCGTCCGCTTCGGCTCGCTCAACGACCAGCGTACCGAGACGACCCCCGCGAGCACCGACGAATGGCGCGGCACGGCGTCGTTCAACTCGGGTGAATACATGCTCACCGTCACCGCGGACACCCGGAACTCGTCGGTCAGCAACCAGATCGCCTGCTCGATACTGGTCAACGGCCAGAAGGTCGCGGAGAACAAGGGCCAGACCATCGCCCTGTGCACCGCCGGCACCGGCTGACTCGCCGCAATTCGGCACCTGATTGCGAGGGTTCGCCTGGCGGCCGGCCGGTATCGCCCCCACCTCCACCGGCCGGACCGCCACGAGCCGCTCCTGGCGACTCTTCAGACGGGCCGCGAGAAGGTGCCCGTCCGAGCGCCGATCTCTATCGCGTGCCCCTCCCCTAGGGCTCGATCGACGCTGAACGGGACCCTACGCGCGCGAGCGGCGAGGCCACTAAGAATCCGCTAAGGATCACTCACGGACTTTCGCCGAGGTCCGTGAGTTCCGCACGGACGAGTCCGGCGAGTTTCGGATTGGCGTCCGAGAGGATTTTCAGCGCGAGCGCGAATTGCTCGCGTGCACCGTCCACATCCGACCCGGCCCGCAGCACCCGGCCCAGTGTCAGCCGCAGCACGCCTTCCTGGAGGACGAACCGCCTGCTGATCGTCAGGTCCACGGCCTCCCAGACGTACCGTTCGGCGGCGGCGAGTTCGCCGATCCGCATGCTCAATTCGGCGAGGTTGTTCAGCGAGACGACGACGTAGCTTTCGTCGCCGAGAGTCCGGTCGATATCCAGCGAGGCGACCTGATGCCCGATCGCCTCGATGAATCGCCCCGCTCGTTTTTCCGCCTCGGCGCAGTTGTTGAGCGCCTGCCCGCGCAGTTCGAGATCGCCGGTCCGATCGGTCTCCTCGACCGCCTGCCGCAACGTCCTGATCGCCTCGTCGTACCGTCCCAGCAAGGTCAGCGCGGAGCCGAGGTGGATGTTCGCGGAGACCGTCAGCCGGTTGTCGCCGATCGCGGTCGCGAGTTCCAGCGCGCGTTCGGCGTCGGCGAGACATCCTTGCGGCAGTTCGAAAGTGAGCGCGATGGCGCAGCGGGAGATCAGCATCCAGCACTGGCCGAGGACGTCACGGGACCGCTCGGCGGCCTCCAGCCCGATCTCGATCAGCCGCCGCCATTCGTCCAGCAGCGGGTACACCGCGCGATAGGTGTGCGCGACCCTGGCCAGCCGCCAGACGTCGTCGTGACGGCCGCCGGCACGGGCGGCTTCGAGAACCTCCAGGAGGTTCTCCCATTCCGCGGTGAACCAGTCCTGCGCGTCGGTGAAGGAGGTGATCGGCGGGGTCTGCGCGTCGCTCAGCGCGCCGGTGAAGTCGAGCGGGTCGACGATCCTCAGCATCTTGCGCCGGGCCCGGTCGGCGACGGCCTGATAGAACCGCACCGATCGCGTCAGGACGTCTTCCCGGTCGGCCTCGTCGAGTTCGTTCTCCGCCAGTTCGCGCAGGAACAGGCGGACGAGGTCGTGCGGGACGAAGGAGTCGCGGCCGGTTTCGGCGAGCAGGTTGTGCGCGGCGAGCACCCGCAGATGCCGTCGCGCCTCGGCGACGGTGATCCCGCCGATCGCGGCCGTCAGATGCGAACCGGCCGAAACGCACTGGACGACGCCGAGCCGCAGAAAGGTGTTCGCGACCTCGGGCGGCAGCCCCCGGAACGAAACGTCGAACGCCGCGCGGACCCCGTCGTCCGGGCCCTCGACGTCGAGCGCGGCCAGCCTGGTGCGTTCGTTGCCGAGTTCGTCGACCAGATCCTGCGCGGACCACTGCGCGCTGGCGGCGAGCCGGGCGCCCGCGATCCGCAGCGCGAGCGGGAGATAGCCGCAGAGCCGGGCGAGCGCGTGGTTGAGGTCGAATCCGGCGGGACCGGCGAGCTCCTCGATCAGCCGGACGGCGTCACCGGGCGCGAGCGTGCCGAGCACCCGCAGCTTGGCGGCGTTGGACACGGCGAGCCCGTCGAGGCGGGAACGGCTGGTCACCAGCGTCATCGACCGCGAACCGGGCGGCAGCAGCGGCCGGACCTGCTCGGCGGTGCGGGCGTTGTCGAGGATCACCAGCATCCGGCGGCCGGCGATCATCGACCGGTAGAGCGCGATGCGTTCGTGGACCTGCTCGGGCACCCCCTCGGCGGGGACACCCAGCCCGAGCAGGAACTGGATGAGCAGATCGGCGGGTTCCAGCGGCGGATGATGCGGATCGAAACCCCGCAGCGAGGCGAAGAGGATGCCGTCGGGGAAGCGCCGGGCGGCGCGATGCGCCCACCACACCACCAGGCTGCTCTTGCCGATCCCGGCGGTCCCGGTGACCACGCCGACCGCCGTCTCACCCGCTTCGGCCCGCTCGGCGAGCTCGTCGAGCCACGCCAGATCGGCCTCGCGCCCGGCGAGGTTCGGCACGGCGGGCGGCAGCTGCTGGACGGGCGCCGACTCGGCCTTCGGTTCCGCGACGACCTTGACCGGCAGGTCGTCGTTGAGGACCCGTTCGTGCAGCCAGCGCAGATCCGCGCCGGGTTCGACGCCGAGCGTGCGCAAGGTCGCCCGCGACACCGTGCGGTAGAGCTCGAGCGCGTCGCCGCGGCGCCCGGCGTGGTAGAGCGCGCGCATCAGCTGACCGGCCGTGCGTTCGGCGAGCGGGTTCGCGCGCACCAGCGGGCTGAGCTCGACGATCAGCTCCGCGTGCCTGCCGAGTTCGAGATCCGCGTCGACCCTGGCGCCGTGGACGGCGAGCCGCAGATCCTCCAGTTCGGGGGCGCGGACCGAACCCGGAACCCCGGCCAGCGTCGGCCCCTGCCACAACGCGAGGGCCTCGGCGAGCAGTTCGGACGCCTTCTCCGGGTCTTCGGCCGAAGCGCGCTCCAGCAGCGACCGGGCACGGTGGACGTCGATCCGGCCGGGTTCGACGGTGAGCTGGTAACCGGGCGGGGCGGTGAGGATCCGGGCACCGCGCGGATGGTCGCCCTGGATGTCGCGGAGCACGCGCCGCAGATGCGAGACGTTGCCGTGGACGATCGTGCGGGCCGTGGCGGGCGGATCGTGGCCCCAGAGCGCGTCGATGATCTCGTCGAGCCCGACCACCTTGTTGACCTTCAGCGCCAGCAACGCGAGCAGACCGCGGACGCCGGGACCGCCGACGGGGACCGGGCGATCGCCGTCGAGGAGCCGTACGGGACCGAGGAGCTGGAAGCGGGCAGGGGAACCGCTTTCGGCCATGACAAGCCCCCCTCCTCCGATCTCTCCCCTTACCGGAGTAGCCAACCTACCGCGCGAAGACGCCGCCAACCAGGACGCTCCAGGCCGTGAAGGCCTCCTTCCCCACTTTCAGGGCAGGGAGCGACCCGGCCGATCCGGACAAAGGCACCTAAGCGGGCATTATTCGTCCACTGTGGACTCCGATTCCGCGGGACGGCCGCGTGGCCCCGGAAATGAAAAGGCTCCGTGCCATCAGTCCCGATCTGATGGCACGGAGCCGGGGGATGTCCGATTTGGGCCGCCTGGGGGCGCGACCCACACCGGACATCGGCGTCCACGTCCGTCCGGGTGGGCTCACCCCGAGCGAAGAACCCGTTCGGTCGTCGACAACACCTACGTGAGCAAACCCACTGGCCCGCTCACGTGGCGACAACGTAACAGGGCGCACACCGACGGCTACAGGCGCCCCGTCATGGCCTTCGCGACCTGCGGTTTCGTCAGCGCGACAGGGGAGTCGAGTCGCGGCCGGCGATGAACGCCGGACGCGGTTCGATCGCGGCGAACGGCTCCCGCAGCGCGTTTTCGACGCTGTTGAACACGACGAAGATGTTCGAACGCGGGTACGGCGTGATGTTGTTCGACGAACCGTGCATCACGTTCGAATCGAACCAGAGCGCCGAACCGGCCTGTCCGGTAAATTGGTCGATCCCGTATTCGGCGGCGAGTTTGGTGATGTCCTCTTCGCGAGGGACACCGACCCGCTGCTCTTTCAGCGAACTCTTGTAGTTGTCCTCCGGGGTTTCCCCGGCGCACTGCACGAAGGTCCGCTGCGAACCCGGCATCACCATCAGCCCGCCGTTGAACGGGTAGTTGTCGGTGAGCGCGATGGAGCAGCTGACCGCGCGCGGCGCGGGCATGCCGTCTTCGGCGTGCCAGGTCTCGAAGTCCGAGTGCCAGTAGAACCCGGTGCCCTTGAAGCCGGGCATGTAGTTCACGCGGCTCTGGTGGATGTAGACCTCGGAGCCGAGGATCTGCCGGGCCCGGTCGAGGACGCGCGGGTCGCGGACGAGTTCCGCGATCAGCTCGCTGGTCTCGTGGACGTCGAAGATGGAGCGGACCTCACCGGTCTTGGCCTCGGTGATGACGCGCTCGTCGCCGCTGTGGTCGCCGGAGGACATCCGGACGAGTTCCTGCCAGTACGTCTGGACCTCGCCAGGCGACAGCAACTGGTCGACGACGGTGTAACCACGCGTTTCGTGGTTGGCGAGAGTGGCCGCGTCCAGGGGACCGTCGGCCTCGCCGCCCCAGACGGTGGGGTGCGTCCTGGGCAGATGTTCGGGCTTACCCGTGATGCGGGTCGGGTAACTGTCGTCGACTCGGGTGTCGGTCAGCGTCAATGCAGTCGCCTCCTCGAGCGATTTCTAGGGTTCGGTGACGAGCGGGTACACGCCGTTTTCGTCGTGGACCTCGCGGCCGGTGATGGGCGGGTTGAACACGCAGACGCACTTGATCTCGGTCTTGGGCCGGACCTGGTGCTTGTCGTGGTCGTTGAGCAGGTACAACGTGCCCGGCTTCAGCTGGAAGACCTCGCCGGTCGCGGTGTTCTCCAGCTCGCCTTCACCGGAGGTGATGAACACCGCTTCGATGTGGTTCGCGTACCAGAAGTCGTTGACCGTCCCGGCGTACAGCGTGGTCTCGTGCACCGAGAAGCCGACGCCCTCCTTGGCCAGCACGATGCGCTTGCTGCGCCAGTTCGGGGTCTTGATGTCGGCGTCGGTGTCGGTGACCTCGTCGAGTGTTCTGACAAGCAACGGAAAACTCCTTCTCGTTCCTGGTTGAGGGCGGTCAGTTCAGGACAGTGGCGACGGCCTCGTCGATGATCGAAAGGCCCTTCGTGAGCTCTTCGTCGGTCAGCGTGAGCGGCGGGAGCACCTTCATGACCTCACCGTCGGGGCCGGAGGTCTCCATCAGCAGCCCGCGCTCGAACGCGGCGGCGCAGACCTTGCCCGCGAGGTCGCCGTTGGCGAACTCGATGCCCCGGGCGAGGCCGCGGCCCTTCGCGTACAGGTTCGCGTCCGGGTACGCCTCGACGATGCCCTGGAAGGCGGCGCCGATGCGCTCGCCCTTGGCCTTGGTCGACTTCTCCAGCTCGTCGTCGCTCCAGTAGACGCGCAGCGCCTCGGTCGCGGTGACGAACGCCGGGCTGATGCCGCGGAAGGTGCCGTTGTGCTCACCCGGCTCCCAGACGTCGAGGTCCGGGCGGATCAGTGTCAGCGCCATCGGGATGCCGTAGCCGCCGATGGACTTCGACAGGCAGACGATGTCGGGTTTGATGCCCGCGTCCTCGAAGCTGAAGAAGGGGCCGGTGCGGCCGCAGCCCATCTGGACGTCGTCGAGGATCAGCAGGATGCCGTGCTTCTTGCACAGGTCGTCCAGCGCCTTGAGCCACTCGACGCGCGCGGCGTTGATGCCGCCCTCGCCCTGCACGCCTTCGACGATGACGGCGGCGGGCTCGTTCAGGCCGCTGCCCGAGTCTTCGAGCAGCTTCTCGAAGTAGAGGAAGTCCGGGATGGAGCCGTCGAAGTAGTTGTCGTACGGCATCGGGGTGGCGTGCACCAGCGGGACACCCGCGCCGCCGCGCTTCATCGAGTTGCCGGTCACCGAGAGGGCGCCCAGCGTCATTCCGTGGAAGGCGTTGGTGAAGTTGATGACCGATTCCTTGCCGGTCACCTTGCGGGCGAGCTTCAGTGCGGCCTCGACCGCGTTCGCGCCACCGGGGCCGGGGAAGACGACCTTGTAGTCGAGCTCGCGCGGCTGGAGGATCTTCTCCTTGAACGTCTGGAGGAAGTCCCGCTTGGCCACGGTGAACATGTCGAGCGCGTGCGTCACGCCGTCACGGGCGATGTAGTCGATCAGCGCCCGCTTCAGCGCGGGGTTGTTGTGCCCGTAGTTGAGCGCGCCGGCGCCGGCGAAGAAGTCGAGATAGGCCTTGCCGTCCTCGTCGTACAGGTAGCTCCCCTGCGCCCTGTCGAACACCACGGGCCAGCCGCGGCTGTAACTGCGTACTTCGGATTCGAGTTCCTCGAAAATACTCATCACGTTTTCTTTCTCCCTGAGATCCCCGGATTTACGTTCTAGTTACTGCCGAGCGGACCGATTCGGTACAGGTCCTCCTGCTCGTGCGTTCCTTCCTCGGCCGGGAAATCCGTCGCGGAGAACAGATCCTGGCGTTCCACGGTGGCATCCCACCGCTTGGCGAACGAGGCGAACAACCGGATCGAAGCCTCGTTGTCCGGGGTGATCGTCGTTTCGAGGTAGCGCACGCCCTGGGCGGTCAGGCGGCTGAACAGCTCGTCGAGCAGGGCTCCGGCCAGGCCTTTTCCTCGCTGGGACGCGTCGACCGCGACCTGCCAGACGAACCCGGTGTCCTGCTTCCGATACCCGATCACGAAGCCGACCGGGGTGCCGTCGACTTTCGCGACGACCGAGGTGTCGGCGAAATCGTGGCACCACAGCAAATAGGCGTAAGGCGTGTTGAGATCGAGCTTCTTCGAATCGCGGGCGATTCTCCAGAGCGCGGCACCGTCCGCCTTGGTCGGATTTTCGATCAAGTGCTTTCCGGACATGTCCAAGAAACGTACCGGAGGATTCGGGCGCGGTCAGATCAGCGCGGCGGCGGCAACGCGGCTACCTGCAACAACCCTGAAACACACGTGACAAAGGTAACGGTAACGTTTGAAGCGCAGCACTTGTGGGTAAGGCCGCCGCGGTGCGGTCTCACTGCATGTGACGATACCAACCGTTACCACTTCGTCGCAGGGTCAGGGCGCGATTCGGGCCCCTGTTGCCGCAAGAAGAGGGCTATTTGCGGCGTGCACGCCCCCGGAAGACGGAACCGATCGGCGTCCATACGGCGGGTAGTACGAGCAGGAGGCAGACGGCCAGCCACCAGACCGGCGCCTCGCCGCGCCGCCAGCCCGCGACGACGTCGCCGAGCCAGCCGAACAGCGGCTCGCGGACGGGTGGCAGGAACGCGGCGAACAGCAACGCGGCCCCCACCAGCACGCCGAGCACCGTGAGCACCATCCGCCACGTCTTGCGCAACGTCATCAGGCTGACCACCAGGAACACGATGGCGCCCGCGGCCACCGGCACGCCGACCCACTGCAGGACGGGGCCGCCCTGCCCACCGATGACGAACCCGGCCAGCACGGTGATCATCGCGGCGAGCACGTTCCACGGTGACGGCAGGGTGGCCGCGCCGCGCGTGATCCACCAGGCGCTGCGGCCGGCGGCCTTGGCGAAGGTCGCGGCGGGCTGGACCGACTTCGGCACCCGTGTCGCCCCCGCGGCCGCGTTGATCCCGGCGGCACCGGCCTTGACCAGCGTCTTCGTCAGCAACATCGTCCCGCGTTCGTGTTCGAACCGTTCGCCGGAGACCTGGCACGCCTGGAACGCGCGCTGGGTCTGCTCGTCGGTTTCCGGCTCGTTCTCGATCAGGCGCCGGAACCGTTCCGACGGTTTCCCGTTCCCCTTGGCCGTCTTCACGTCGTGTCCACAGTGGAGGCCGACGCAGGGCAGCTCCTCGCGCGCGATCTCCAGCTGCCGGACCCTGGCGAGCACCATCGCCGTCACCGGCATGCTGATCGGCAGGGCGGCTTCGGTTTCCACGTCGGCGAGTTCACCGTCGAGGCCGAGGAAAGCCAGCTCCTCGGCCAATTGCCCGCGCAGAGCGTCCGCTTCCTCTTGCGACAGACCGTCTTCGGTCCCCGGTTGCCGCCAGCCGATCTTCGCGAAGGTGTCCCGCACCTGCGTCCGGAACGCCTCCCGCCCGACGACGTCACGCAGCAGCCGCAGGCGCTTCGGGTCGAGCAGGCACTGGACCAGCCAGCCCGCGCCGTCGACCCGGCCCCACATCCAGTCGTTCGCGCGCCAGGAAGCCTTGTAGAAAGCGCCGAAGTAGTCGGCCTGCATACCGGTGAGCTTGTCCCACGAACGGCTTCGCTTCATGTCCAGCAGCGTCCGTGAATCCGCGCTCACCTGGACGAGATCCACCCGCTGGTCGACCGACGGCGGCTGCGCGAGCAGTCCCCTGGTCGCGATGTGCAGGCGCACCAGCCGCGAGGTGACGATGGTGTCGCACGCACTCTCCTCGTCCGAGGTGAGCCCGGTCCACGCCAGCAGCGTGCTGACCGTGTCGGCGGCTTCGGTGTCGGGTTTCGCCTGCGCCAACGGCAAAAGGATCGGCGTCGCCTGCCGGAGCGCGGCGACCACGAGTGGCCACGCCTCCTTCAGCGTGTCCGAGCGGCCGAGCGCGGCCCATTCCTTGGCGAGACCCTCGATCCAGGCCGCCAGTGTGGTGTCGGCCGCCGGTGGATCCTGTTCGGCGACCCAGCCCGAGAGCCGTCGTCCCCGCGCGGCCCTGTGCCGCGCCTCGTGCAGCAGCACGCGGCAACGGTTGAGCTGGACCGCGTGCTCCGGCGACGGATCGAGCCGGAAGCCCGCGTTCACCAGTTGCAGGCCGGTGGCCACCGAATCGTCGAGCGCGGTGGTGCGGAAGGCGATCAGGTCGTCGAGTTCGCACGTGTCCTTCGGCGGCTCGGCGGGCAGGCCGTCGCGCAGCCCCGCCGCCGCGGCCGCGCGCAGCTGCGCCGCCGTCCCGGACGCCCACTGGCGGCCCTGATCCTCCACATCGGACAGTGAGAGCCTGCGGGTCGCGTCGCGGACCAGCGCGGTGGCGTCCTCCTGCACCCGCCGATCGCGGTAGTCGTTCATCAGCCGCTGGTCGACCAGCGTCTCCGGGCCGCCGCGAACCCCCATCGCGGCAAGGGAAACCCGGGTCCCCCTGGTACGGACGACGGCGTCGTTGTGCCGCGTCAGGTCCTCGAGTTCGGCGCTGATCGTCTGGCTCAGCACGGTGCCGGCGACCTTGCTCATCGCGCTGCCCAGCAACGGCGGCCGCTCCGGATCGACCGGGACCCGCTCGGCCTCGCGTTCCGCCGTCGGCACCACGTACAGCAGCAGCCGCCGGACGTCCGAATGCGACTGCCGTTCGAAGATCTCCCGCAGCGCCGGACGCAACGGCTTGTTCAGCAGCACCCCGCCGTCGGTCAGCCAATGCGACCGCGTGACGTCGGTGTACCGGGTCATGTCCGGATGCAACGGACCGGTCTTCTCGCCGATCGGCATCCGGGAAAGTTCGAAGGCGCCGGGGAACGACGCGGTGGACCGGGCCGCGAGCGCGAGCGGGCCGACCACGTCGTCTGTCCATAAAGGACCATCGAAGCGGAACAGGAGGCGGTGTTCGGTGTCCCGCACCAGGTTGCCGAGCGCGTCGTCGAACCTGGTCGTCTCGCCGTCGATCATCGTGCCGGTGAGCAGGACGGTGATGTCCGGGCAGTCGGGTTTCACCGTCGCCTTGTCGGTGATCCGGTGCAGCGCGTCCTTCAGATCACCGAGCAGCACCTTGTCGCCGTCGAGCAGCGAACGCGGTTCCTTCTCGCCGGGATCTCGGATCAGATTGTCGAGCGAGCCGGTGCTGATCCACGTGTCACGCAGCACCTGCGGGCTCGACCGGAACGCCTCGGCCAGCCCGAGACACGCCGCGTTGATGCCGCCCGCGCTCGTGCCGGTGAGCACGTCGAGCGAGACGGTGGCGTTGAGCAGATCGAGCAGGGCGCGGTACGGCCCTTCGGCTTCCGGCGATCTCGACGCCTGGAGCAGATGCGAGGTCTCGGTGGCGACCCCGCCCATCCAGACCGCGAGGCTCGCCCCGCCCACCATGGTCATCGCCAGCCGGATCTCCTGCGGCCACGGACTCCCCGCGTCGGCCATGTGCGCCCTCCCCAAGGCTTTGTGCACCGAGCACCTTAGACCGGACGGGCGAACCGGTGTACCACCGTTAGTGCCGGAATTCGTGCGCCCGTAAGGGCGGTTTCACGCCCCCGCAATCAGGTGCGCGGTCGCCGCGCCTGGATACGTGCCGTCCCGGAGCTCGACGGGAGACCTTCACGGACCGGGCCTGGCATCAACCGCAGCCTCGACCACGTAGGTACCAAAGACACCCTTGGCTCTAACCCGAATCGCCACTCACCCCCCAACCCCGCAATTCGTCACCTACTTGCGATGGCCGCGAACGCGAAGTCTCGCAAGTAGGTGACGAATTGCGGGCGCGTCAGGCGGCGAAGTGCTCCAGCAGCAGGACCTGCGCTTCACCGACGGCGAAGCCGAGGGCGGCGCCGGTCGCGATCAGGATCCATTCGTCCTGCTGGAAGGCAGGCCGCAACAGGCCCTCGAACTCGCGGGGCGACAGTTCCTTCATCTTGGTGACCAGCACGTTCCGGATGTCCATCGCTTCGTTCGCGTAGTCCTCGATGTACCGCATGGTCTCCGGCAGCTTGTCCATGATCTTCTCGGCGATGTTCAGCTTCATGTCCTGATACCGCTTGCTGCCGACGGCGAACACCACAAGCGGTTTCCCGACGCCGACGCGGCGGCCGAGCTGTTCGTCGAGCTGGCGCTGGATCAGGCCGAGCACCCGGTCCGACAGCGGGCCGCGCAGCACCGCCTCGATCACGTTGTGCGGGGTGATGATCTCCTTGGCGATCAGCGCGCCGTACGCCTCCGCGACCTCGCCGCGCCGCTTCAGGAACAGGCCCTGCCAGCGCACGCCGAAGTACCGGCGTTCCTCGATCGGGTAGAAGATCATCCGCAGCGCCAGCCAGTCGGTGAACCAGCCGGTGAAGAGCCCGAACAGCGGCATGATCAGCGGGAATTTGAACAGGATCCACGCGATCATCTGGATCACGCCGATCAGCCCGCCGAAGAAGATGCCGGAGCGGGCGATGAACTTGAACTCCTTGTCACCCGCCTCCTGGAAGATCCGGTTCAGCAGCCGTTTGTCCTTGACCAGTGCGGTGACCACCATGCCCTTGAGGTCGAACACACTGTCCACATCGGACTTGATGAGCTCCAGCACGGCCGCGACCATCCGCGGCGACTCGGCCTGGACGCGCTGGATCACCAGCCGCTGCATGCCGACCGGCAGCGATTCCCACAGCCCCGGCTGGTAGTGGGCCGCGACGTCGCGCACGATGTCCTCGACGGCCGCCTGGAGCGGTTTTTCGATCTCACGCGCGATTCTCTGCGGATCGAGCTTGGCGACGACCTCCGCCGGCTTGATCAGCTGCTCGGTCATCGTGTCGCAGGCGATGCTCGCCATCCGCGCGGCGCGTTTCGGCACGATGCCCTGCCAGCCGAGGAAAGGCTTGATCCCGACGAACTCGACCGGCTGGAACATCATCCGGATCGCGACGAGTTTGGTGGTGTAGCCGATCAGGGCGGCCACGATCGGGATGGAGACGTAGAGCGGCCAGTGCCGCCCGAAGTCGGCGAGGATCCCGTCGAGGAACGCACCCATGCCGAGGTCAGCCGGCGCTCGGGTCGCAGGCCTGCCAGAACTGGGCGCCGAGCCGGGAGATATGGACCGTGCGTTTGACGAACCTGGCCCGTTTCACCGACTTCTCCGCCTCACGGACGGTCTCGTCGGTCAACAGGATCTCGTACTGCGTCTCGAGCGCGGGCACCTCTTCGTCCAGCTCGACGAGGCCGAGCCCGATCAGCCTGGTGAGGTAGCCGGGCACCTGGTCGGGCAGCGACACCCCGGCGGCCTTGCCGACGGTGGAGGCGTTGCGCAGCACGAACCGCCCGGCTCCACCGAGGTTGGTCCGCTCGGCGACGTCGACGGCGGGGAACGGCGAGCCGTCGGAAAGCGCGGAAAGGATGCGGGCCTCGTCCGGCGTGAGCTGCCGCAGGATGATCGCGTAGAGGTACTCGCGGGCTCGCTCGCGGCCGAAGCCGATGGAGTGGTTGAGCAGTTCGGCCATCGCCGCGCGGAGCGGTTCGAGCTGGGCGCGGCTGTGCACGAGGGTGATGGTCGCTTCGACCGGGCGCGCACCGTTGGCAGCGGGCCGGTTCATCGCGGACGCGGCGGTGAGCGCGGCGTGGTACGGGTCGTCGACCTCGTCGAGACGGCGGCGCAGCTCCGAAAGCAGCTGCCGCTCACCCTGTTTGATCACCTGCTCCGCGATTTCGACGCCGGGGAGTTTGCGGGTGAACTCGAAGCCCGTGCGGGCGGCCCAGCCCGCCAGCTGCCCCGCGCGTTTGGCGAAAGCGGCCAGGTCGTCACCGGCGGGTCGTTCGTTGCTCACGGGCACTCCCCTCACGTTCGCGCTGATGCTACCTGCGAGTAGGCCGAATGGCCGAAATTGTGATCGACGCGGGTGTTTGGATGAACAGCATGAGCTTCACGCGCTGGGGTCCGCCGATCGACGTCCTCCCGCTGTTCGCGCGCGAGGAGCAGGCTCTGCTCGACGTGCTCACCGGATTGGACGCGGAGAAGTGGGCCGCGCCGACGGTGTGCACGGGCTGGACGGTGCACGATCTCGCCGCCCACATCCTGGGCGACAAACTCGGCAGGCTGTCCCGCGACCGCGACGACTACCGGGCGACGGTGCCCCGCGAGGGTGAACGGTTCGAGGACTTCATCGACCGGATCAACGACGAATGGGTGGTCGCGTGCCGGCGGCTGTCCCCCGAAGTGCTGTTCGCGATGCTGGTGGACAGCACCTCGCAGATCGCCGAGATGTGGGGCCGCGCCGACCTCGAAGCCGTCGGCGAGCCGGTGAGCTGGGCCGGGGACGAACCGGCGCCGGTCTGGCTCGACGTCGCACGGGAGTACACCGAGTTCTGGGTGCACCAGCAGCAGATCCGCGAGGCCGTCGGCGCGCGGACGCTCGACGAGACGGAATTCCGCGGCCCGGTGGTCGACACTTTCATGCGGGCGCTGCCACACACGCTGCGTGACGTCGACGCGCGGGTCGGCAGGCAGGTCGGCTACACCGTGACCGGTCAGGGCGGCGGGAAGTGGACGGCCGAGCGGACCGCCGACGGCTGGGCGCTCGACCGCGTCGCGCCGACGTCGCGCTCGCCGCTGGCCTCGGTGACGACGGACGCGGACACCTTCTGGCGGCTGTGCACCCGGAACCCGGCGGAGCGCGACCGGGTCACCGCCAAGGGCGACGAAAACGTTTGCGCCATCGTGCTCGGGATGACGTCGATCATCACATCAGGTAACGGCTCACCTTCTCCGGCCGGATGACGAGCCGGACGAGATCCAGGCTCTGGATCCCGGCGAGTTCGCCGGAATGGGCCGGGTCTTCGAGGTCCCAGTAGCGCTCGGCGAGGCGGGCGGCCAGTTCGTGCGCCCCGTCGGGCTCCACCGTGACGCGGCCGGTGGCCGACACCCAGCGCTCGCGTTCACCCACCGGCGCGGCCACGATGATCGAGGCGCGGGAATCGTCGTCCAGCCGCCGGACCTTGGGCGAGTCACTCGGGGTGAACAGCTGGATCGCGCCTTCGCCGGTGGCCTCGAACCACACCGGCCGGACCGGGCCGCCCGCCACGGTCAGGAACCCGTGCAGGGGGCGGCGGAGGAATTCAAGGTCGTCAGTGGTCAGCATGGTCTCGATTCAACCCGGCGGATTTGGACGTGCCCATAGGTGAGAGGCCGGATCGCCTGTGTATTCGTCTAACCTCGCCGGGGTGGACGTCTTCAGTGACCTGATCCGCGGTGTGCGGTCCCACGGTTCGTTGTTCGGCAGTTCGACCCTGTCCCCGCCCTGGTCGCTGCACTTCGTGGACGGTGCGCCGCTCACCCTGTGCGCCGTGCTCACCGGGGCGGGCTGGATCGTGCCGGAGGACGGTCCGCCCGAGCCGCTGCGCGCCGGCGAGTCGGCCATCGTGCGTGGCCCTTCGACCTTCACCTTCGTCGACGAAGTCGGCACCTCGGCCGAGCCGATCGCGTGCGGCGAGCACTGCGCGACGCCCGAGCAGGGCGGGACGCGGCATCGTCTCGGCTGGGTCGACGATCCCGGCGGGGAGACGACCCTGATCGTCGGCGCGTATCCGGTGCGCGGCGAGATCGGCCGCCCGCTGCTCGACGCGCTGCCCGTCGTGCTGCGGGTGGATTCCGGGGGCGCGGGCGACCCCGTGCTGGAGCATCTCGCCGCCGAGGTCGCCATCGACGCGCCGGGGCAGCAGGTGGTCCTCGACCGGCTGCTGGACTGGTTGCTGGTCTGCTCACTGCGCGAATGGTTCGACCGGCCCGGCGGACGGCCCCCGGCTTGGTGGGCCGCGCAGCGGGATCCCGTGGTCGGCGACGCGTTACGGCTGCTGCACGCGGAACCGGCCGCGCCGTGGACGGTCGGCGCGCTGGCCGGACGGACCGGGGTCTCGCGGTCGACGCTGGCGAAACGGTTCGCCGACCTGGTCGGGGAACCGCCGCTGACCTACCTCACCCGCTGGCGGATGACGCTCGCGGCGGACCTCCTGGCCGGTCCGGGATCCGCGACCATCTCCGACATCGCCCGCACCGTGGGCTACTCCGATCCGTTCGGGTTCAGCGCGGCGTTCAAACGCGTGCGCGGCGTGAACCCGAGCGACTTCCGGCGCGGTGCTCTTCAGCGCAGCTGATGCCGGGACTTCTTGGCCTGCTTGCGCAGTTGCATGATCCGGGCGCCGCCGACGAGCGCGACCAGCGCCCCGCCGGCGATCACGGAGAACAGCATCGCGACCGCCAGCGGCATGCTGCCGGACATGCCGAGGAAGTGGACGGTGGCCGTGTCCTGGTTCTGCAGGATGAACACGAGCAGGAACACCAGCACGATCAGCGCCACGATGACGGCGATCCAGGTACCGCTGACCCTGGTCCGTTTGAGTTTCGGGGCGGCGTCGAACTTACCGCTGTGGCGTCCGCCGCCAGCGGTGTCGGACGGGTTGACCGGAACCTCGGCGGCACCCTCCTGCGGCTGCGTCATGCAGGACAGTGTCCGCCGAAACGGGCTTGATCGCGCTCTCAAGCGTCCGAACGGGTGACCTCGTCCGCCGCGCGCAGCACGCGCAAGGTGTTCTTCCCGGCCAGTTTCGCGCAGTCCTCTTCGCTCCAGCCGCGTTCCAGCAGCGCGGCGAACAGCACCGGGTACTTCGAAACGTCTTCGAGGCCTTCGGGCAGCGTCGCGACTCCGTCGTAGTCGCCGCCGAGTCCGATGTGGTCGACTCCGGCCACTTCGCGCGCGTGCTCGATGTGCGCGACGACGTCGTCGATGCCCGCCTTCGGCTTCTCGGGCCCGCCTCGCTCCGCGGTGAACTTCGTGCGCTGGTCGATGTTCCGGTAGTCCTTGCCCGCGGCTTCCATGTCCTGGCGCAGCCGGTCGTCCCACTCGGCGACCTTCGGCGAGATGAAGCCCGGCACGAACGTCACCATCGCGACGCCGTCCTTGGCGGCCAGGGTTTCCAGGACGTCGTCGGGGATGTTGCGGGGATGGTCGTTGACCGCGACGCACGAGGAGTGGCTGAAGATCACCGGCGCGGAACTGACCTCCAGCGCGGCGCGCATCGTGCTCGGCGCGACATGCGAGAGGTCGACCAGCATGCCGATCTTGTTCATCTCGCGGACCACGTCACGGCCGAACTCGGTGAGCCCGCCGTGCGCCGGTTCGTCGGTGCCGGAATCGGCCCATGTGGTGTTGTAGTTGTGCGTCAGCGTCATGTAGCGGACGCCGAGGCGGCGCAGGATCCTCAGCACGCCAAGGGATTCCGCGATGCTGTGGCCGCCCTCGGCGCCGAGCAGCGACGCGATCTTGCCGTCGCGGAAGGCGGCTTCGGCCTGGTCCGCGGTGTCCACGAGGGCGAGGCGATCGGGGTACCGCTCGGCCATCTGGTGCACGATCTCGATCTGTTCGAGCACCGCCGTCACCGCGCTGTGCCCCTCGAACTGGCAAGGCACGTAGACGGACCAGAACTGCATCCCGAGCCTGCCTTCGGCGAGCTTCGGGAAGTCGGTGTGCAGATGCGGCTGACGGACCGTGAGATCCGTGCCCGCCACGGCCGCGACCGGATCCGGCCCGGTCGTGACCCGCAGCTCCCATGGCAGATCGTTGTGCCCGTCCGCGAGGAGCACCCTTTCGAGCAGGGCCTGGGCGCGGACGAGGTCCCCGTTAGTCATCCGACGATGTTACGTACCCGTGCTTTGCTCTCCCCCGCCCCCGTTGAGCCACCCCGCGGCCGCTACCAAACCGTTGCCGGTGACCTGGTGCCCGCCGGGATGGCGGTGGGCGACGACGTCCGCGGAGCGCTCGCGCAGGTCGCGGACGAGCGCGTCCGCCGAAGCCGGCGGCGCCATCGGATCGTGCTCGCCGTTCGACAGGAACACTCGCGTGTCGGACAGATCGTGACGTGGCGGCGAAGGAAGCGGAGACATCGCCGCGAACAGTGCCGCCTCCCGGACGGCGTCCGGCCGGAGCAGGGTCACCGCGGCGGCGATGTTGGCGCCGTTGGAGAACC
Organism: Amycolatopsis sp. lyj-108; assembly: GCF_046549005.1. Lineage (NCBI taxonomy): Bacteria > Bacillati > Actinomycetota > Actinomycetes > Pseudonocardiales > Pseudonocardiaceae > Amycolatopsis > Amycolatopsis sp. lyj-108. The sequence continues at coordinate 407,587 of NZ_JAJPWQ010000008.1, forward strand.
CGATCGCGACCAGCCGCCGATCGCCGAGGCCGTACTCCTCGCGCGAGGAGAGCACGAAGCCGGCAAGCTGGTTGGCGCGGAAGACGACGTCCTCGTGGTCGAAAACGCCCTCCGCCAGCCTGCGGAACCACCTGGCCGCGCCGTGTTCCGACACCGGCCCGGCCGGCGCGAGCAGCGCCGACGTCGGGCTCAGTTGCCGGGCGATCGGCACGAGGTCGTCCGGCCCGCCGCCGGTGCCGTGCAGGAGCAGCAGCACCGGCTCGTCGGGCGAACCTTCGACGTACTTGTGCGCCAAGCCCGTCATCGCGGGTTGTTCTCGCTCGGGAGGTCGAGCTTCGGCAGCATCGCCTCGATGTCTTCGCGCTTGGGCTCCAGCCACGGCGGCAGTTTCAGCGCGCGGCCGAGTTCGAGCAGCGGCTCGTCGATCGCGAAACCGGGTTCGTCGGTCGCGACCTCGAGCAGGGTGCCGCCCGGCTCGCGGAAGTAGATCGAGCGGAAGTACTGACGGTCCAAAATGGACGTGACGTTCACACCGTCGTCGATCAGCTCGTCGCGCCAGGCTGCCTGGGTCTGCTCGTCCGGCGCGCGCCAGGCGACGTGGTGCACGGTGCCCGCCGCCACCAGCCCGCGCGGGGCGTCCGGCGTGACGAGGACGTCGACGAGCGCGCCGGGGCCGCCTTCACCTGCGGAGAACCGCAGACGGTTGCCCTCCTGGTGTTCGAAGGTCAGGCCGAGCCCGTCGGTCAGCATCCCGGCGGTCGCGTCCTCTTTGGACACAGAAAGCGTGACCGAGTGCAGGCCGCGGATCGCGTGTTCGGCGGGCACGAGCTTCGTGTCCCACGGGTCACGCGGATCGCCCTGCGGATGCGCGACGAGCGCGAGCTTCAGGCCGTCCGGGTCGGCGAAGGTGAGCGTCTCCTCGCCGTCGGAGTTGCGGATCTGGCTGGTCTCGACACGGCTTTCGGCGAGGTGTTGCTTCCACCAGCCGAGCGACGCCTCCGGCACGGAGAACGACGTCGTGGTCGCCTGACCGGTGCCGTGACGGCCCTTCGGCGCGTCCCTCCACGGGAAGAACGTCATCAGCGAGCCGGGTTTGCCGGCCCCGTCGCCGTAGTAAAGGTGAAAGGTGCCGGGGTCATCGAAGTTGACCGTGGTCTTCACCAGCCGCAGGCCGAGGGCCCGGGTGTAGAAATCCACGTTGCGCTGGGGATCGCCGCCGATGGCGGTGACGTGGTGCAGGCCCGAGGTCTTGATCGACATGGTGGCCCCTTCCTTCGGTAGCCGGTGAAATCAAGCTAACCCGATAACCTCTCGCGCGCAAGATATATTCCAGAAAGACTTCTTGGTGTACCCTCGCTCGCGTGACAGCGGTGAAATCGGAGGAACCGAACGACGACGAAGTGGTCACCTGGTGGGGCCTGGTGATCGAGGGCTACCTGGCCACGCAGACCAAGCTGATGGGCGAGATCGCCGAACGGTTCGGCCTGGCGCCGGCGTCGTTCGACATCCTGCTGCGGCTCGTCCGGTCACCCGAGCACCGGATGCCGATGACGCGGCTGGCCGTCGAGGCGGCGTTGTCCAGCGGCGGGTTCACCAAGGTCGCGGACAGGCTGGTGGCCGCGGACCTGATCTGCCGCGTGCCCAGCCCGGACGACCGCCGCGTCACCTTCGCGGTCCTCACCGACCACGGCCTCGACGTCGCGGAGAAGGCGCGGGAGGCGTGCGCGGAGATCCTGCGGCGCATCGTCCTGACCCCCCTGGGCGACGACGCGCACGACCTGGCCGAGGCCATGCGAACCCTGCGCACCGTCAACGGCGCCTGACACCCCCGCAATTCGGCACCTGCTTGCGATGCTTGCACGCGCAAGTACCGCAAGCAGGTGCCGAATTGCGGGGGATTTCAGCCGGGGAGAGGCGAGGCGGGGTCGGGTTGGTAGGCCCGGACCTCGTCCATGTCCCGCACCAGTTCCCGGATGACGTTGCGCCGGATCTTCCCGGTCGCCGTCTTGGGCAGTTCGCCCAGCTCGACGACGCTGCGGGGCCGCTTGAACGACGCCAGCCCGGCCCGGCAGAACTCGATCAGCTCGTCCGCGTCCAGCCGGTGACCTGGCACGCCGACCACGCAGGCGACCGGTTTCTCGATGCCGTCGGCGTCGAAGGCGGCCACGACCGCGACCTCGGCGACCGCCGGGTGTTTCAGCAGCCTGTCCTCGACCTCGGCGGGCGACACCCAGATCCCGCCCGGTTTCAGCATGTCGTTGAACCGCCCGAGACAGGTGTAGCTGCCGTCGGCGTTGCGCACGAAGCTGTCGCCCGTGCGCAGCCATTCGCCCTGGAAGACCTGCTTCGTCGTCTCGTACCGCGCCCAGTACCCGGTCGCGATCGACGGCCCGGCGACGAACAGCTCGCCCGGCTCGCCGTCCGGCACGGGCCTGCCGTGCTCGTCGCGCAGCGCGATCTCGTAGCCGGGCACGGGAATCCCGGTGCTGCCGGGGCGGACCTGACGCGGCCGGTTGGACAGGAAGATGTGCAACGCCTCCGTCGAGCCGATGCCGTCGAGGATTTCGACGCCGAACCGGTCACGGAATCGTTCGTACAGCACGGCGGGCAACGGTTCCCCTGCTGAAACCGCTTGGCGCACCGAGGAGAACGTGTCGTCGGGGATGTCGCTGGCGAGCAGCGCGGCGTAGAAGGTCGGGACGGCGAAGAACAACGTGGGCCGCTCCTTGCGGGCCCTGGCGGCGATCAGCCCCGGGGTCGGCCTCGCCGGTTCGAGCAGCGCCGTCCCGCCGGCCGCGAGCGGGAAGAACGCCGAATTCCCCAGGCCGTAGGCGAAGAACAGCTTCGGGACGGAGAGGAACCGGTCGTTCGGCCCGATGTCCAGCACGCCGCGCGCGTACGTCTCGCAGACCGCGCGGATACCCGCGTGCCGGTGCATCGCGCCCTTCGGCTTGCCCGTCGTGCCCGAGGTGTACAGCCAGAGCGCGGGCGAGTCCTCCCAGGTCGGAGACGGCACGAAACCGGAATCATCCACTGTGGACAGATCGCTCCACTGGTGCGCGCGGACGCCGGACGGCAGTTCGGCCGCCTTCGCCCTGTCCAGCACGACGTCGGTGACTTCCGGCGCCAACCCCAGCGCGATCGTCGCCTGCGCGGCGAACTCGCCGGAAACGCAAAGGACCCTGGTCCGCGAATCGGCGAGCATCTTGCCGAGGTCGAGCCCGGTGACCATGGTGGACACCGGCACCGCGACCGCTCCGGCCAGCATCGCGCCGAGGATCCCGGTGAGCAGCTCGACGTCGTCGACCATGCAGAACAGGACCCGCTCCTCCGGGCGGACGCCGATCGCCTTCAGCCCGGCCGCGACCCGGCGGGTTTCGGCCGCGAGCTCCGCGTACGTGAGACTTCGCCGCGGGGAAACGACCGCTTGCTTGGCCGGTGGCCCTTCCGCCAGGTGCCGGTCGAGCAGGTAGCTCACCGCGTTGAACCCGGTAGCAGCAGCGGTCACGGGCGCACCTTCTATCGCTCAGCTCAGGTGAACGTATGCATAGTCGAACGGTTTCCCGTTGATGCCCTGGCGTGGCGGCGCCACCCAGCTCGCGATCTTTCCTCGCTCGTACACCGGGTGCATCAGCGATCGTACGAAAGTCAGGTCTTCGGGTGTGGGCAGCCACTTGCGTTTGCCGGCCAGCCAGGTCCGCTCGTCGACAACGGTGCCGTCGGGCGTCACATGGTGGCCGGAGTTTATGCCGACTTCGCGATTGAATCCAGGGTGCGGGAGGACGAATCGAAAGTCGATCCCGGCCTCGTCGAGGATCTTGTTCCAGCGGTTGACCCCGGTCTGGCAGTCGGCGCGGTACTCCTCCCGCAGGTCGAGGTTCAGCAGCAGGATGGCCGGGTGTTCTTCGGTCCCCCAGGTGCCGTCGGCCCTCGGCTTCGACAGCGTTCCGGCGGCGTCGGTGAGCTTGTGGTCGTCCTTGCGGCGCGCCTCCTGCCAGCGGCCTTTCAGCCCGGCGGTGTAGTAGTTCGCCGCGTTGGTCGAGGTCTCGCCGCCGAACAGGTCGAGCGAGACGGTGTAGTGGAAGTTGAGGTAACGCTGGATGACGTCCAGCGGGATACCGCCGTGCCCGGCGATGTCGAAGGTGTCGTGCTCGCGGATCAGTTCGGCACTGCGGGTGACCACCCGGTCGACCCCGGTGGTGCCGACGAACATGTGGTGCGCCTCTTCCTTGAGCATGAATTCACAAGTGCGGGAAAGCGGATCGAAGCCGCTTTCCTTGAGGGTGCCGAGCTGGTATTTGCCATCGCGATCGGTGAAATAGGTGAACATGTAGAACGCGAGCCAATCCGCGGTCTCCTCATTGAAGGCGCCGAGGATCCGCGGGGCGTCCGGACTTCCGGAATTCCGGAGCAGCAACCCTTCCGCCTCGTCCCGGCCTTCGCGGCCGAAGTAGGCGTGCAGCAGATACACCATCGCCCACAGATGACGGCCTTCTTCGACATTGACCTGGAAAAGGTTCCGCAGATCGTAGAGGCTCGGCGCGGTGAGCCCCAGCAGTTTCTGCTGCTCGACCGACGCGGGTTCGGTGTCCCCCTGGATGACGATCAGCCGCTGCAGGTCGGCGCGGTACTCGCCGGGGACCTGCTGCCACGCCCGTTCGCCCTGGTGCTCGCCGAAGGTGATGACGCGGTCCGGATCCGGCTCCGCGAGGAAGATCCCCCACCGGTAGTCGGGCACGTTGACGTGGTCGAAATGCGCCCAGCCGTCCCGGCCGACGCTGACCGCGGTGCGCAGGTACACGCCCTGCGTCCGCAGTGTGGGGCCCATTTCGCCCCACCAGTCCAGGAATTTCGGCTGCCAGCCCTCCAGCGCCCGCTGGAGCCGCCGATCACCGGAGAGGTCGACGTTGTTGGGGATCTTGGCGTCGTAATCGATCTTGGTGGGCATGAGCTGTTCAAACCCGCTTCCTGTCGAAGACGGCCTTCTGACCAGTACCGTAGCGACGCAAAGCGCCCTCGGGACCGGATGCGTTCGGACGGGTGAAGATCCAGTTCTGCCAAGCGGCCAGGCGGCCGAAGATCTTGCTTTCCAGCGTCTCGGGGCCGACGAACCGGTGGTTCGCCTCCATTCCGGTCAAGGCGTCCGGGCTGAGCGAAGCCCGTCCTTCCAGCGCGATCCGGATCTCGTCCTCCCAATCGAGGTCGTCCGGGGCGTCGGTGACCAGGCCGAGTTCGGCGGCCTCCGCCGGGTTCAGCGGCCGGTCGCGTACTTCCGCGAGTCTCGTGACGTGGTCCGGGTCGCCGAAGAACCGGGACTCCAGGCGCGACAGGCCGTTGCCCATCGGGAAGCGGCCGAAGTTGGCCTCGGACAACGTGATCGAGGCGCGTTCTTCGCTTTCTTCGTCGTCGATCGGAGGACCGTCCAAGATGTACTGGCGGTCCGCGGCGAGCGCGAGTTCCGCGAGAATCCCGGCGAAGCAGCTACCAGGCTCGATGAGGGCGATCAGGCTGCGGCTGGTGACGTCGAGGCGCTTCAGCGTCCGCTTGAAGTAGTGGACGATTTCGTTGCTCAGACAGTCTTTCGCGTCGAACACGGCGCGCTCGTGTTCGAGAACCTTCGCAGGATCGCCTTCGGTGCGAAGTACCCACGTGCCGAGTTCGGGTTCGTTGGTGCGCAGGCGAAGGATCGCGTCGTCCAGTTCGCGGGTGACGTCCAGTAGCCAGCCGTCGTCGTCCTCGGGCCCCTTGACGGTGATCGTCGCTTCAGTCTTGCCGCGGGCTAGGTCGACGTAACGGTGCTTGAGTGGCTTCAGTTCGACGCCTTCGCCGTCGAGCCGCTCGCTCGTCCGTGCGAAGTCCTTCGCCCTGGCCAGCACGGCTTCGCGGAAACCCTGCCGCGGCACGAGCTCGTCGACGAGCCGCCAGTCGACGGCCGTCCGCCCCTTCACCCCGTCGGGGCGAGTGGCGAAGACGTCGGCGAGGTCCCGCCGCACGCCGCGTTTGTCGACCACCCTGGTGAGCCCGCCGGTGCCGGGAAGAACGCCGAGCAGGGGCACTTCCGGCAGCGCCACGGTCGAGGAGTTGTCGTCGACCAGCAGGACCTTCTCGCAGGCGAGCGCGATTTCGTAGCCGCCGCCGGCGCAGGTGCCGTTGACCGCGGCGACGTACATCTGACCGGAGTGCGCGGTGGCGTCCTCCATGGCGTTCCGGGTCTCATTGGTGAACTTGCAGAAGTTCACCTTCCACTCGTGCGACGACGACGCCAGCATGCGGATGTTCGCCCCGGCACAGAAGACGTTGTCCTTCGCGCTGGTCACGATGACCACGCGGACTTCGGGATGTTCGAACCGCAGCCGCTGCGTCGCGTCGTACAACTCGATGTCGACGCCGAGGTCGTACGAGTTGAGTTTGAGCTCGTAACCCGGTACGAGACCCCCGTCGGCGTCGACATCGAGTTCGAGCCACGCGACGTCGCCGTCGGTGGACAGTTTCCAGTGCCGGTAGCCGCTGGGATGACGTTCGAACGTCACCGGTGTGGTCCGCGTCACCCTTCCGATTGTCTACATGGCACTGACTACCGTCAATGTTATGTAGAAAGTTGGTCACGGAGCAGGTCGAGGAAACGAGCCCAGTCGCCACCCTTGCGGATGACCGACGACAGGGCGCCGACCAGCAGATAGACGTCGGCGACCGGGCAATCCGAACGAAGGAGACCGGCGGCCTGATCGTGGGCGATGACCTCGGCGACCACGGTTTCGAGCCGCTCGCGAGCGGTACCGCGCGGCTCACTCCCCGGCCGCCCGCGGGCCGAATCGATGGCGGCGGTGAGCCCGCGATCGCGGGACAACAGCTCGCCGGCATACCGGAAATAGCGCTCCAGATCGGAATCCTCACCGAAGCAGTGCGCCCGGACGTACTGCTCGATCTCCGCGAACCGGTGCTCCGCCGCCGCCTCGACCAGCGCTTGGCGGTCCGGGAAATGCCGGTACACGGTTCCCACGCCGACGCCTGCCGCGCGCGCGATTCCAGCATCTGCACGTCGTCCCCGCGTTCGGCGAACAACGCCCGCGCGGCGTCGACCACCCGAGCGCGATTGCGTTCCGCGTCGGCTCGCGGCTTGGTTGACAACCCGCCCGGCCGCGTGCCGCTGCCGCGCGCGTTCAGTGTCAAGGCGATGACGGAGGACACCGAAACAAGGTTTTCGCTGCTCGAGGTCACCGTCGCCATGGACATCCCGCGGCATGTGCACCACGAGGCCGACGAGTGCATCTACGTCCTCGAAGGCGAACTCGGCATCGACTTCGACGACGAGAGCCACATCGCGACCAAGGGCACGTTCGCCCTGCTCCCGCGCGGTGTCCCGCACGCCCTGCGACGCGTTTCCGAACCGCCTCGGGTTCTCCAGATCTCGTCTCCCGGCGGCTGGAGCACTATCTGGAGGACCTTTCCGAAGCGGGGCCTGCCGTGTTCACCGATGGGGCGATCGATCCGGCGAAGATCAACCGGGTCGCCGCGCCCCACCACATCACTTACGGCGGCTGACCGTCACGCGGGCACGGAAGTCCGGTTGAGTTTCGTCGCCGCCCAGGTCACGAAGGCCCACAGCAGCAGCGCGGCCGCAGTGTCGGTGTAGATCGTGGCGAACCAGAAGGCCGGGATCTGCGGCACGGCGACCAGGAAGTGGCCGAGGCTCGCCAGCCCGGACAGCGAAAAGACCATCAGGAACGCGAGCGCCCGCCAGTAACGTCCGCGCAGGTAGTCGCGGTAGCCGAGCACGCCGAACGTCGTCAAGAGAACGTAGGCGACGACGACCAAGGTGGCGGCGAGCCCCACCGAGACCCCCTCGACCTGAGGATAGTCCGCCGCCCTGATCACGTTGTGCGCGTAGTGCAACGTGGTGGACAGCAGCGTGAAGGCCAGGATCAGCCGCAACGCGGTGAGTCCCCGGTTCTGAAGAGCTTCCATTTTTGCCCCCTTGCGATTTGATAGATCGCTCTAGCGAGAGCGTAGCTCACGGGCTGGGGCGGGTGAAGGGGACTTTCGTCCCGTGCGATGGGGGTGAGCGGGTCTGCATCGGGAGGGTGTGTGGATATAGGGACGTTGAGTGTCCCTATATCCACACACCCTGTACTCCGCGTAGCGGTGCGTACTGACCGTGTGGATTTTGGTGCGTTGGATGACCAGAAATCCACACAGTCACCTGAGGTGGGCGGGCCGCCTCACGCACGGGGAAGCAAGGGACCTTTGCTACCGCGGGCGACCGCCGAGGCATGACCGGGCTGGCATCGGGAAGGTGTGTGGAAATAGGGCCACTGAGCGTCCCTGTACCCACACACCCCTCACCCCGCGTAGCGGCGCCTACCGACCGTGTGGATTTTGGTGCGTTAGACGACCCAAAATCCACACAGTCACCACCGCCGTCCCGCTGCGCGGTGGGAGCAAGGGACCTTTGCTACCGCGAGCGGTCGGAATTGTCGGTGGGTGCGCGTAGACAAGGACGAGTGCCCGAAGCGACCGTGCCCCTGATCGGGGTCGAGAACCTGAAGATGCCCGAATGGGCCACGGTCGACGAGACCGTGGCCGAAGCGGGGATGGTCAAGGCCATCCGCACGCTCCCGTCCGCGGTGGCCATCGTGCTGCGGCTGGCCTGGCGGACGTCGCCGCGGCTGACCCTGCTCGCCGGCGTCGTCCACCTGCTTTCGGGTTGTGTCACGGCGTTCGGCCTGCTCGCCACCGCGAACGTGTTCATCGCGCTGCTGGAGAACGGGCCGACGCCGGACAGGGTGCTGGAATCGCTGCCCGCGCTGCTGGTCGTCGTCGGCACGTACGCGTTGCGTGCCCTGCTCGACACCGCCGTGGCCGCGGTCGAGGGGGCGCTCCGGCCGCGGGTCGTGACTTCGGCGGGCGACGAGGTCACCGCTGCGATGGTCCGCGTCCGGTTGCTGGCCTTCGAGGACGCCGATTTCCGGGAGCTGGCCAGGCAGGGCGCGCGGTACGGCGTCCGCTCGATCGAGATGAGCCTGCGCTGGGTCGCGGATCTGACTTCGGCGCTGATCTCGCTGGTCGCCGCGCTGGTGGCGGCGGGCCTGCTCAATCCGTGGCTCGCGCCGGTGTTGCTGCTCGCCGCGGTGGCCGACGGCTGGGCGGCGGCGAAGGTCGCGCGGCTGAACTACCGGCATTATCTCGACACCGTCGGCCGGAACATCCGGAAGGACATCGTCGAGGAGGTGGCCACCTGGCGCACCTTCGCCCTCGAACGGCACGCCCTCACCTTGCAGGAGCCGTTGCTCCACGAGTACCGGCGGATCACCGAAAGCCTGATGCGCGAAGAGGTCCGGCTCGCGCATCGCAGCAACCTGGTCCGGCTGACCGGGCGCGCGGCGGCCGGGGTGGGCACCGCGATCGCGTATCTGGTGCTCGGCCTCCTCCTCTATACCGGGCAGATGGAGCTCGCCCTCGCCGGGACGGCCGCGCTCGCCATGCGGTCGGCGTCGAATTCGCTGTCCATCACGATGCACGCGGTGAATTCCCTGTACGAGGAGTCGTTCTACATCGCCTTCTTCCAGCGGCTGCTCGTGGAATCCGAGAAACGCGGCCCGGCGAAGGACGGTGTCGCCGCTCCACCGGATCCGGCGGAGATCCGGCTGGAGAACGTCGGTTTCACCTATCCGGGCCAGGAAAATCCCGCGCTGCGCGAGGTTTCGCTGACCATCCGGCGCGGCGAGGTGATCGCCCTCGTCGGCGAGAACGGTTCAGGCAAGACCACGTTGGGCAAGCTGCTCACCGGGCTGTATCCGCCCTCGGAAGGGAAGGTGTACTGGGACGACGTCGATCTCGCGGACGCCGATCACGAGTCGGTGCACGCCAACATCGCCGTGATCGCGCAGGATCCCGCCGAATGGCCGATGACGGCGGAGCACAACGTGACCGTCGGCAGGCTCGGCCGGGAGGACCCGGAGCGCGCCGCGTGGCACGACGCGATCACGTCCTCGGGCGCCGACGAAGTGATCGAATCCTTGCCTGCCAAGGAGAGAACGGTGCTGTCCAAGAAGTTCAACGACGGGCAGGACCTCTCGGGCGGGCAGTGGCAGCGGATGGGTATCGCCCGCGGGATCTATCGCGACGCCGCCGTCCTGGTCGCCGACGAGCCGACGGCCGCGCTCGACGCGAAGGCCGAGGCGCGGGTCTTCGCCGGTCTGCGGCACGCGAGCGTTTCCGGGGCGGGCAGGCGCACGACGGTCCTGGTCACCCACCGGCTGGCCAACATCCGCTCCGCCGACCGGATCCTGGTACTGGAGAAAGGACGGCTGATCGAGCAGGGCACGCACGCCGAACTCATCGAAGAAGGAGGGCTCTACCACGAACTTTACGAAATCCAGGCCCGTGCGTATCGCGGCGAGTGAGCGGGTAACCGGTCGGTGAGAAAGCCCCGATCCAGCGGAGGAACCATGTCCGACCAGGAAGACCGCGAAGCGGCAGACGGCCCCAGCCCCGCCGACGCGTCCGAGGAAGCCGTCCAGCTCAGCGAGCCCGACGGAGGCGAACCGGGGGACACCGAGCCGGAAGAAATCGCCGACGAGGCGGGCACTCAAAGAGCCGCCGGGCCGGAGAGCCAGGCTGTTCACATCGAAGACGCGTAGCCGTTTTCGCCGTCGCCGGTCACACTGTGCTGATGCCGGAGATGATCGCCGAAGTGAACGGCGTCGAGCTGTGCCACGAGACGTTCGGTTCGCCGGACGGCAGGCCGTTGCTGATGATCATGGGCCTGGCCTCGCAGATGATCTGGTGGGACGACGAGCTCTGCGAGAACCTCGCGGCCGAGGGGTTCTTCGTCATCCGCTACGACAACCGGGACGCCGGCCGGTCCAGCCGGATGACCGGGCGGGCGAGCCTGCCGCTCGCGTACGCCCTGCGCACGGCGCCGTACTCCCTGGCGGACATGGCGGGCGACGCCGCCGGACTCCTGACGAAACTCGGCGTCGAGAGCGCGCACGTCGTGGGCGCGTCGATGGGCGGGATGGTCGCGCAGACCCTGGCCATCGAGTATCCGTCACGGGTGCGTTCGCTGACGTCGATCATGTCGACCACCGGCAACCGGTTCGTCGGGCGGCCGAGCGCCAAGGCGATGGCGATGCTGCTTTCGGCGCCTCCGCGTGATCGTGCGCAGTACGTCGAGTCCCTGGTGCGCACCTTCCGCGTGATCGGCTCGCCCGATTACCCGTTCGACGAGGCGCGGATGCGTGAGCGCGCGGAGCGGTCGTTCGATCGCGGCGTGAATCCCGGCGGGTCGGCGCGGCAGCTGGCTGCCGTCGTTTCGAGCCGGGATCGCTTCCGCGCGTTGCGGAAACTCGACGTGCCCGCGCTCGTCGTGCACGGTTCGAAGGATCCGCTCGTGCACGTTTCCGGCGGCCGGGCGACGGCCCGCGCGCTGCGGGAGTCCGAAGTGGACATCGTACCCGGGATGGGGCACGACCTCCCGCGGGCGATCTGGCCGCGATTGACGCGCGGACTGGTCCGCACGGCCGACCGCGCCGACGTCAAGACCCGGCGAGCGTGATCGAGCCCAGATGCGAGAAGTGCGCCGCCACCCGTGAACCCGGGCGAAGGTCGACGGCGTCGGTCATCCCGCCGGTGAGCACGATCCAGCCGGGCTCCAGCGCGAGCCCCCTGGCACCGAGGGTGTTGGCCGCCAGCGCCAGTGCTTCCGCCGGATGGCCCTGCACGGCCGCGCCGGTGGCGGTGTCGACGATGGCGCCGTCGACCTCCAGAAGCGCCGCCTCCAGCGAAAGGTCCACTGTAGACGGATCGACGCCGACCGGGCCCAGCGTGAAGTACGCGGAGAAACCGTTGTCCGCCACGGCGTCCGGCAGCTTGCCCCGGTAGTCACGGTAGCGGCTGTCGACGACCTCGATGCCGCCGTGGACCCGGCTCACCGCCGTCATCGCGGTCGCCGCGGTCACGCCGGGGCCCGAAAGTCGTTCACCCAGCACGAAAACCAGCTCGGGTTCCGCACGCGGGTGGATCAGCGACGGCACCGGGACACCGGCGGGCAGGACCATCGCGTCGGTCAGCCACGCGAGCAACGGCGTGTCGATCCCCATCCGTTGCCGCATCACCTGCGAAGTCAAACCCAGCTTGACGCCGATGAGCGTCTCGCCGCGTTCCAGCCTGAGCCGGAGCGCCTCGTCCTGGATCGCGTACGCGGTTTCGACGTCCAAAGCTGGCCACGAATCCGTCAGCGGCTCGCGTTCTTCCCCGGACAGCAGCGCTTCCGCCGCCTCCCGCACGTCAAGGCTCACGGCCGCTCCTCCCCGGAGAACTTCGCGGTGACACTGCCGAGCCCCGCCATCGTCGCGACCACGGTGTCGCCGGGGCTCACCGGGATCGCGCGGGTCATCGAGCCCGGCAGCACGACGTGCCCCGGTTCCAGCGCGACGCCGAGCGGTCCGATCGTGTTCGCGAGCCACACCAGCGCGTTCACCGGCGAGCCGAGCACCGCGCCGCCGGCGCCGGTGGCCGCGATCTCACCGTTCTGGTGCAGGACACAGCCAACCAGCCGCAGGTCGACGTCGCCGATCGCGGTCGGCCTGCTGCCGAGCACGACCCCGCCGGAGGACGCGTTGTCCGCGATGGTGTCGAAGATGCTGATCTTCCAGTCCTGGATACGGGAATCGACGATCTCCAGCGCCGGGACGACGAAGTCCACCGCCCGCAGCGCGTCCGCCACCGTGACTCCTGGCCCGCAGAGCCGCGAGCCGAGCACGAACGCGATTTCCGGTTCGATCTTCGGTTGCAGGAACCCGCCGATCGGGATCGGCTGATGTTCGAGGTGGAACATCGAACCGGTCAGATGGCCGTAGTCGGGCTGGTCGACGCCCATCTGCCGCTGCATGGCGGCGGACGCGAGACCGACCTTGTGCCCGCGCACACCGTCGCCGCGTTCGGCCCAATGATGGACGAGCCGCTGCTGGATGCGGTACGCGTCCTCCAAGGTCGCGGCGGGATACGTCTCGATGAGGGGCGCGATCGGCTTGCCGGTCTCGTACGCGCTGAGCAGCGCGGCCGCGGCCTCCTGCAGCGTGCTGGCGTCCATGGGCTCCTTCCGACAGTCGGACTCTCCCGCGTCGCCAGTGCCCGCACAAGACGGCCGTTCCACTGGCCGGTACGAACAGATTAGGCCGAAAGGGTCTCGCACGACCCCGATCATCACCTAGCCTGCTCCCATGTCCGATTGGACGCTCTCACGGGCGAAGGCCAGGATCGACCGCCGCGAAGAGCTCGACGAGCTCACCGCCCGCATCCGTTACGAGGTGCGGGTGCACCTCAACGAGCCCACCGCGCACAACGCCTACGACGAGTTGACCGACATCTTCGCCATCGGGCACGCGGAGTGTTCGGCGCTGCTCAAGCACCGCCGGGTCCTGCCGCTGTGGGAGCGGTTGCTGCTCCAGCGCTACACCCGCCGTCTCTACGGCAAGGCCGTCTCCTCGACCATCGGTGACCTCCCCGCCGACGCGGGACCGGCGCCCGCGGCCGCGTTCGGCCAGGAGATCGCCTCCTTGACCCCCGATTCCGGCGACACCGGCGCGAAGTTCGACCTGCAGGGCCGCGGTCTGGTCAACGTCTTCCGGATCGCCGCCGGGCGGCACGGCGAGAGCTGGCCGGACCGCCACGACGTCGCGACGACGTCCGCGCGCAGCGTCCTTACCTGTTCGACGGTGTTCCTGCGGCGCCGCGCCTGGCACGTCGTCTGGCCGGTGTACCGGGTGCGCGGCCTGCGGCTCTGGAAACTCTAGGAATTCACGGCCGCCCGCCGTCGTTGAACCGGGTATGACCGATCGCGCCACCGAGATCCTCGCCGGATCGAAGACGATCGCCGTCGTGGGGCTGAGCCGTGATCCGGCCAAGGCCTCGCACGGGGTCGCCGCCGTACTGCAGGCACACGGGTTCCGGATCATCCCCGTCCACCCTTCGGCCGACGAGCTGCTGGGCGAAAAGGTCTACCGCTCCCTCACCGACATCCCGGAGCCGGTCGACCTGGTCGACGTCTTCCGCCCGTCCGAAGACACCCCGCCGATCGCCGAACAGGCCGTCGCGATCGGCGCCAAGGCGCTCTGGCTGCAACAGGGCATCGTCTCCGCCGAGTCCCGCCGGATCGCCGAAGAAGGCGGTCTGGCCTATGTCGAAGACCGCTGCACGGCCGTCGTCCGAGCGGTCGCGAATCTGTCGGTGCGTTAGAAACGTACTCCGGGCCGAACCCTCGCCGCGATTTTCCGGCGAGGGTTCTTTCATGTCCGTGAACAGAAAAATGACCCCTGAAGTCATACGCCGAATCGGAACCCGCCGAACGGATTGGGCCGAACCGGTGATCTTGACCGAACCGCCCCGAACAGGGAAAACTTGTCCGGTAGCCACTTTGTTAAGAAACCTTCCCAACGTCGGGCCGAGCTGTTAACGTCCGAACCCGCTTAGCGGAAACAGGTGCCGATCATCGGTACCCCGGTCCAACGGAGGGGCGAAGTGGGCACACCACGAGGCCTGGATTCCAGTGGCACACTCGAGCGCGGACTAGCGGTTCTCGAGCACGTCGGCAAGAACCAGGAGATTTCCACCAACGCGATAGCCCGGCAACTGGGTCTCTCCCGGAGCGCCGCGTACCGCATCGTCGGCACCCTCAAGAACCTCGAATACCTCGAAGCCGATCGCGCCACCGGCCGCGTGCGGCTCGGCACCCGGCTGGTCGAACTCGGCGCCCGCGCGATGGCGGCGACCGATCTCCACCGCTGCGCGCCGCGCTATCTCGCGTCGCTCGCCGAGCGGAGCGGCGAGACGACGTACCTCGCCGTCCCGGACAACGACACGATGGTCTACGTCGCCACCGAACGCAGCGCCAACGCCGTCACCCTCGCCTGCCGTCTCGGCACCCGCCGTCCGCAGCACGCGACGTCACTGGGCAAGGCGTGGCTGGCGGCACTGCCCGAACAGGACCGCGTCGAACGCATCCGCCGGATGAAACTCGACAGTCTCACGCTCAAGACGATCAACGATCCGGTCCGGCTGCTCGACGACCTGGCGAGGACGAGCCGCCGCGGCTGGGCCGTGGACGACGTCGAAAACGAACCGGACGTCGGTTGCGTGGCCGCCGCCGTCCGCGACCACACCGGACGGCCGATCGCCGCGATCAGCATCGCGGGCCCGGCCGGCCGGGTGCTCCGCCGCACCGACGAACTGGGCGCGACGGTGGCCGGGACCGCGGCCGCGCTTTCACTCCGGCTGGGTTACGTCCGGGCGCAAAGGGGCTGAGGTGGGCTGAGTCCAGGACTACCAGCCGGCGGGCGGGCTGTGACTGTCCGCGGCGCCGGCGGTGTCGCCGATCGTCGTGCTGCTGGTGACGCTGGGAGTCCTGCGCCGATCGGCGTGGCTCTCGGCGGCGCTGGCGCCGATCACCGCGCTGCTGGTCGCGGTACTGCTGTACCGCATGCCCGCCGGGCTCGCCTTCGATTCCGCGGCCATGGGCCTCGTGTTCGGGGCGTGATCGGTGGCCTGGATCGCGTTCCACGCCGTGTACTTCCACAACGTCACCGTCGCGACCGGACGATTCGACGACATCAAGGCGGTCCTCGCCGGATTCAGTGAGGACCGCCGCCTCCAGGCGACGGGCGATCGCGTTCGGGTTCGGCGCGTTGCTTGAGGGAATCGCGGGCGGCGGCTCGCCGATCGCGATCACCGCGGCGATGATGGCCGCACTCGGTTTCCCGCCGGTGAAGGCGGTCGTGCTCGCGTTGCCGGCGAACACCGCGCCGGTCGCGTTCGGCGGCCTCGGCGATCCGCTGATCGTGCTCGGCAGGCTGACCGCGCCGATCCTCGACATGAAACTCCGAACAGGCGACGGAACTGTTCTCGTCGATGGTCGGGCGCCAGCTGCCCTTTCCCGGATTCCTGATCGTGGTCCTCACGGGCTGGAAACGGATGATCGAGGTCTGGCCCGCCGTGCTGACCGCGGGCCTTTCGTTCGCGGTCATGCAGTTCGTCACCTCGAACTTCATCAGCGATTCTGGATCGGCACGATCTTCGAGAACCTGCCCGAATGGCTGGACCTGACGAAGCTGCCGCACAAGGCCGACTGGGTGTTCGCGTGGCCGGGGCTGCACAAGGAGGTCGTCCAGCACGCGCCGATCACGCCGAAGGACACCCCGTACGCGGCGACGTTGACCGTCGATTTCCTTTACTCGCCAGGAACCGTGGCCCTGATCGCGGCGATCGTGGCAGGCTTCGCGATGGGCGCGAAACCGCGGCTGCTGCTGGCCACCTACCGCCGGATACCGCACCGGATGCGGTGGGCGCTGGCGACCACCGGGGTGCTGTTCCCGTTGTTCTCCGCCTACATCGGCCGGCTGGGCGTCTCCCTCACCGGATCGGACGCGTCGACGAACACCTCCGGCGGCGTGATGGGCAAGATGATCTCGCCACAGACCTGTCCATCGGCGCCACCGCGATCGGGCAGGCCGGGAAGGAAGGCGCGCTGCTGCGGCAGACGTTCCTGTGGTCGGTCGCGCTGACCGCCGTGGTCGGGGTCATCGCGCTGCCGCAGGCGACCGTGCTGGAGTTCATGATCCCGTCGTGAACGGGAACACGGGAATGTCCACAATGGTCACCCGATCTTTACCGGCCATTGGGCTGGATGGATGAACACCAGGTTCGTTCACCGGAATGGGAACTACCGTTGTCCTCATGCCCATGACGCTGATCAAAGGTACGTTCCAGCTTGTCGGAGCCTCACCGGACGGCGATTCGGTGCGGTTCTATCCCGACGATCCCCAGGCGACGAAGAAGGCGGGCCTGAAGGTCCGGCTCAATTCGCGGGGCGGGATGCAGTTGCGGCTCGACGCGATCGACGCGCTCGAAACGCATTACCAGGCCAGGGGAACCGGCGGGATGTGGCATCAGCCCGCGGAATTCGCCGACGCCGCCGCGGCGAACCTGCTGAAGGTCCTCGGCTTCAAAACGGTCGAACGCGATGAACGGGGAAGGGTCACTTCGGCGACCCCGATCAAGGTGCCGGGTCACATACTGACGCGATTCGCCGACAAATACGGACGGGCGGTGGCGTTCGCCTTTCCCGGACAACGGCCGGGAAGGTCCGCGGACCTTTCCAAGGTCCATCTCGACGTCAAAACGCTGAAGAACTCCGCGAACTACCGGCAGGTGGCGGCGGGCCTCGTCTACCCGACGTTCTATTCACTGCTGTATCCCGATCTCCGTGACGCCTTGGCCGAAGCCGCGGTCAAGGCCCGCAAGGACGGGCGTGGGCTGTGGCCGCAGGACGTCACGAACTCCGGGTTCAAGCTCTCGTCACGGCGGCAACTGGCCGACGAACTGGTGATCCTGCCCAAACTGTTCCGCAGGCTCGTCGACTATCTCGCGCTCGACGAAAGCGGCGGGGTCTCGCTCACCGGCTTCTCCGACTTCCTCGATTCCCGCAACGACCGCCTGTTCACCGTCCCGGACGGGCACGCCACGGAATTCGAGACCTTGGTGACCGTGAAGCGGCAGACCGTGAACCTGACGACCGAGCCCGAGCGGATCGTCTTCATCGAGGCCTGAACCGGCCCGTGTCGGCAAAAAGACCGTACCTCCCTCCCCCTCCGCCGTGCTCATCTGAAAGGTGGGAGAGGGAGCCGATGCAAGGACACGGTTCGCGGCGGCCGCTGGAGGCCGGCGGGCGGACGGAGACAGCCTCGAAGCTGGTCGACGTCGTCCGCGTCCTGGTCGTGCGCTACTGCCGGGCGCGGATCGGACGTCGTTCCGGCACCTACGACATCGCCGACGCGATCGCGAAGGACAGCTGCCGCGAAATCCTCGCCGGAGCGGCCGGGGCGGCCGCGCACCTCACGTTCGCCTACGACGTCACGCGCGGCCTCGTGGACGGCTTCCACCGGAGCACCGCCGAACTGCCGAACCCGCTTTCGGGCCTGCCGGGCCAGCAGCGCGAGATCATGGTGCTGCGGTCGCTCGTCGGGCTTTCCGCCGAAGACACCGCGCTGGCGCTCGGCTGCACCGTCCAGACCGTCCGGCTGGGCCAGCACCGGGCCCTGACCGCGCTGCGCCCCGCGCCCGCCTGACGCGCCCCCTTCGCAATTCGTCACCTACTTGCGCCGGTTCGGCGCGACATCGAACGCAAGTAGGTGACGAATTGCGAGGAGGTCAGGGGGTGCACTCGGCCGCGCGGTTCAGCAGGAGGGTGCGCTCACGGTCGTTCCCGGTCATTTCCGCCGCGCGCTCGAACTCGGCGCGGGCCTCGTCCAGACGGCCGAGCTTCGCCAGGAAGTCGCCGCGCACACTCGGCAGCAGGTGGTACGACTTCAGCGCGGGCTCCGACGTCAGCTTGTCGACCACCGCGAGGCCCGCTTCGGGTCCGACGGCCATCGACAGCGCCACCGCGCGGTTCAGTTCGATCACCGGCGACGGGTTCAGCTTCCCGAGCCCTTCGTACAAGATCGCGATGCGCGCCCAGTCGGTCTCCTCGCCCGTCCGCGCCCGCGCGTGGCAGGCGGCGATGGCGGCTTGCGCGGCGTAGACGCCGAAAGCGCCGTCCGCGAGCGACTCGGCGAGGTCCAGCGCGGCGAGACCGCGGCCGATCAGGAGCCGGTTCCATTTCGTCCGGTCCTGATCCAGCAACAGCACGGGTTCGCCGTTCGGCCCGACGCGCGCGGCCGACCGCGATGCCTGGATCTCCATCAGCGAAACGAGCCCGTGCACCTCGGGTTCCTTCGGCATCAGCCCGGCCAGGATCCGGCCGAGCCGCAGCGCCTCCTCGCACAGCGCCGGCCGCATCCAGTCCTCGCCCGCCGTCGCGGAGTAGCCCTCGTTGAAGATCAGGTAGATCACTTCGAGCACCGACTCCAGGCGCGCGACGCGATCGGTCCCCTCCGGCACCTCGAACGGCACCTTGGCGTCGCCGAGCGTCTTCTTCGCGCGGACGATGCGCTGCGCGATGGCGGTCTCCTTGGCGAGGAACGCCCGCGCGATCTCGTGCGTCTGGAGCCCGCCGATCATCTTCAGCGTCAACGCCACCCTGGCCTCGGTCGAAAGCACCGGGTGGCAGGCGGTGAACACCAGCCGCAGCAGATCGTCCTCGATATGGTCGTCGAGGCCCGCGGTGAAGTCGGGTTCCTCCTCGAACTCCTGCTCGCGGCCGATCTCGCCGAGCTTCCGTTCGTACCGCTCGTTGCGCCGGAAGGTGTCGACGGCCCGGCGTTTGGCCGTGGTCATGAGCCAGGCGCCCGGATTCCTCGGGACGCCCGACTCCGGCCACTGTTCGAGCGCGGCGACCAGCGCGTCCTGCGCGAGTTCCTCCGCGAGGCCGACGTCGCGCGTCATCCGCGCGAGGCCGGCGATGAGGCGGGCCGACTCGATCCGCCATACCGCGTCGATCGCCGACCGGGGGTCTGCTGTTGCCGTCACGCCGACCAATCAACATCGTCGGCGTGACGACCGCAACCACTACTTCGCCTCGGCCTGTTCCCGCAGCTTCTGCTCGTGCTCGACGATCTCGGGCGTGGCGTTGTCGAAGTCCTCCATCTCGGCGACCCGCCGGATCTCGATCTCGCCCTCGCGGAACGGCGCGCGCTTCATCCATTCGATGACCTCGGCCTTGTCCTTGACCTGCAGGATCCAGAAACCCGCGATGAGTTCCTTGCTCTCGGCGAAAGGCCCGTCGACGACCCTGGCCTCGGTGGTGCCGGAGTACTGGATGCGGACACCCTCGGCGCTGGGGAGCAGTCCTTCACCCGCGAGCATGACGCCCGCCTTCACCAGCTCCTCGTTGAACTTCCCCATCTCCTGCAACTCCTCGGCACTCGGCTGAGCACCGGCCACGTCGGTCTTCTCATCGCTCTTGACAATCACCATGAACCGCATCTGAGTCTCCGTTCCCGGCGGGGCTCGTCCCCTGCCACATCAACGCGTCGATCGGGCACCCCTGGTTTCGACACGGTCCCCGAACTTTTTTCCGCGAGTATTCGAGCAGCCGGAAAACCGCAGGTCAACCGCACATGGGAGAATCACCCGTCGTGGCCGCTCTCCCCTCAGACCTCAGCTCAGCCCTCGACGCAGAGTTGGGCAAGTACCCGCAGACCAGGCTGACGCAGTCCGTCGAGCGGCTCAGCACGCGCTACCGCGAGAACAGCCCCGCGAGCGCGCCCATCCTCTCTTCCGAGGTCGACATCGCGGCGTACGCGGGCTACCGGATGCCGGCCACGTACGCGGCCATACACGCCGTTCTCGCCGAAGCCGCCCTCCGCGCTCCCGGGTTCGCTCCGCGCACGCAGATCGACGTCGGCGGAGGGACCGGTGCGGCGATCTGGGCGGCGGCCGACGTGTGGCCGTCGCTGGAGGAGACCACCGTCGTCGAACAGGTCCCCGGCGCGATCGCGCTGGGACGGCGGCTCGCGGGGAACGCCGGGGGCAAGGCCGTCCGCGGCTCGACCTGGCAGCGCGGCCTGATCGACCCGGCCGCACCCGCACCGGACGCCGACCTGGTGACCCTCTCCTACGTCCTCGGTGAGCTGCCCGAAGCCCGCCGGGCCGACACCGTCCGCTGGCTGTCGGCGAAGGCCGGGATGCTGGTGCTGATCGAACCCGGCACGCCCGCGGGCTACGAACGGATCGTCGAGGCGCGGGATCAGCTCGTCGAACTCGGGCTTTCCCTCGTCGCGCCCTGTCCGCACGAGGGCGCGTGCCCGATCCCGCGCGGCAAGGACTGGTGCCATTTCTCCGCGCGCCTCCCGCGCACCGGCCTGCACCGCCAGCTCAAGTCCGGGACGCTGGGCTTCGAAGACGAGAAGTTCTCCTACATCGTCGCCTCACGCACGGCGCCGGAACGGGCCGAAGGCCGGATCCTGCGCCATCCGGCCAAACGCAAGGGCATGGTCAGCCTGACCCTGTGCGCCGAAGCCGGGCTCACCGAAACGATCGTCACCAAACGGCACGGTGACGCCTACCGCGAGGCCCGCGACGCCGAATGGGGCGACGCCTGGCCCGGATGACGCGTGTTTCCAGCCGTAACTCGCGTGTCTGGAGCCGTAACTCGCGTGATTGGAGCCGTAACTCGCGTGTTCCGCCTCCAGTCACATGCCGCCCCCTTCACGGACCTCGTCGCGCCGGATTACCGATGACGGCGAGCAACGCGCCCAGCGCCGGATTGTCGTTGCCCCGCCGCCACATCAGTTCGAGTTCCACCGGACGGCCCTCGACGCCGCCCACCGGGCGGAGCACGACGCCCTCGAACCGCAGCGCGGCGGCCGCGGCAGGCACCAGCGCGACGCCGAGGGCCGCCTTCACCAGCGCGAGCACCGTATGCACCTGACAGGGGTATTGCGTGTAGTCCGGCAGCACCCTGGCGGCACGGAACACCGCCACGAGCAGATCGTGGAAGTACCGGCCATCCGACGGCGAATACATGATGAACGGCTCGCCGTCGAAATCGCGGACGTCGGGATTCTTCTTGCGCCGCGCCAACGGATGCGCGGACGGCAGCGCGGCCAGCAGCGGCTCCCGCCACAGCGGCAGGGTCACGACGTCGGCACCGGTCACCGGCGGCCGGACCATGCCGAGATCGAGCCCGCCAGCCAGCAATTCCTCCACCTGTGCCGCCGTCACCATTTCCCGCAGCACGAGATCGACGCCGGGCACCTCGGCGTTCGCCGCGGCGATGACGCGATCCAGATACGAATAGGCCGCGGTGGCGGTGAAACCGAGCGTGACGACGCCGACCTCACCTTTCTTCGCCCGGCGGGCATACAGCGTCGCCTCCTGCGCCGAACGCAGTATTTTCCTTGCCTCGGCGAGAAAAACCCGTCCGGCGGGTGTCAGCCGGACCATGCGGTGCGTACGGTCGAAAAGCTCGACCCCCAGTTCGCGTTCCAGCAACTGGATCCGCCTGCTCAACGGCGGCTGGGTCATCGAGAGCCGCTCCGCCGCCCGGCCGTAGTGCAGTTCCTCGGCCACCGCGACGAAACTCACCAGCTGTTCCAGGGAGAACACCCATCCAGTCTAGGTATCACCGGCGGGCGGACAAGCGCCGAAACGGTATCGTTCAGCGCGGGATTTCCACTGTGCGGTCCATGATCCCGGTCGCCACGGAATGGATCTTGCGATTGTTGCTCCGCGCGTAGGCGCGCAATACGCCGAACGCGTCGTCGACCGAAACCCGCAGCCGTTCGGCGAGCACCCCTTTCGCCTGTTCGATGATCACCCGGCTGTTCAACGCCGTTTGCAGCTGCGCGGTGATGGTTTCCTGCCGCTGCAACAGCCGATGGTGCAGGATGCCGATCGTGGCGATGTCCGCGAGCGCCTGCCCGAGCCTCAAACCGGCGTCGTCCAGCGAAGCGGGGCGGGTGCCGAACAGGTTCAGCGCGCCGATCACTTCGTCGCGGCGGCGCATCGGCAACGCGTACACGGAGCGGAACTCCGCGTCTTCCGCGGCACGGGAGAACTTCGGCCAGCTTTCCCCCGCGCGCGTCAGATCCGGGCAGACCACCGGCTCGGCGTGCCGGTAGCAGTCCAGGGACGGCCCCTCGGAGTTCCGCAATTGGAACAGTTCGAGTGTGCGGGTCTGTTCGTCGGACGCGGCCACCATGGTGAGTGTGCCGTGCGTGTCTGCGAGCAGCAGTCCGGCGGTACAGACGCCGAGCAGTTCGACACATCTGAGCGCGAGCAGGTCGAGGAACTCGATGAGATCGAAATCGTCGACAAGGGTGTCCGCCAACTGCACGAAGGTTTCCCGCAAGCCTGCCGCGAGGTGGGTCATCGTTTCTGATATCTCCTTAGGCACACGTCCGTCATGACTCGGACCGGAAGGTGATCCGGCGCCGCACCACGTCCATGGCGACCTCGTCGAGGTTCCGGTCATCGGCGTAGGCGTGGGCACGCAAGCGGGCGAGCGCGTCCACCGGCCCGATGCCGAGCTGGGCCGACACCATTCCCGCGGCCTGATGCACCCGGTCGTGGTGTCCGGCGAATACGCGATCGATCACTTCGGCCATACCGGGCCCGCCGGTACCGACATCGGCGACGGCGAGGGCGATCACCGCGTCGGCGCAAACGAGTGCCTCCGCCTGTCCTTCCCTCGACGGGAACCCGGCGAGTTCGCGGCAACAGTCGACGACACCCAATTTGATCGCACCTGTCCGGATCGGCACCGCGATGATCGATTTCACGCCTCTGTCGATCGCTTCCGGCGCGAACATCGACCATCGGAGTGACGGCTCCGAACTGGTCACATCGGTTACGCCGAGGAGCATACCGCCGCGCGCGACCTCCCATGCCGGGCCTTCGCCCAAGGTGAACTGCAGATCTTCCAATTCGCGGCTGCGTTCGTCGGTGGCGAAGAAAGGCTCGGCGACTCCTCCGCCGACGGCGAGGGTCAGCCCGACACCGGCCGCTTCGAGGAGTTTCCGCAAACTACGCAGGCGTGTTCCACGGAAACCGCCGAATCTGTTTCCGAAGCGAGAAAACCCATCTTCGCCCAGACCAGCGCCGCGCGATCATGCCGTCGAAACCCCATGGCGCCTCCCGGCATTGTCCGGTGCCGGACGAACCCGCCGGGCCGGGGCGAACAGTGCGGACCACTCGTCGGCGCCACGGCCGATTCTCCCACGTTTTCGTCCTTTTGCCGCGCCCGCTACCTCGTCTCCGGCACCAATGCGGTGGTCCGAAGAGACGAACGGACGACCAGGACGGCGGCAATCGCCCGTTCAGCCGGTTTCGGTCCCACGGCCCGCCCCTAGGGTGGAACGCGAGACCGCTCGTCCCGGCCCCCGGCGAACGGCGCTCATCGGCGAGCTCTGGAGGGGCAATGTGCGTTCGCATTCTCGAGACCCGGGCCAAACGGGGGAATCCCTTTCTCCGGCTACTGGTCCGTATTCAGCTCAAGGCGTCCTGGCGCTGAGCGCAGGCACGCAGCCTGCTGATCGCGCGGTGTTTGGTCACCCGCACGCGTGACGACGTCGTACCGAGCGCCGCGGCGGTCTCGTTCGACGTCAGTTCACCGATCACCCGCATCCCCAGCACTTCCCGGTGGGAGACGGGCAGTGTCCGCATGAGTCTGCCGAGCCGGACGCCGAGATCGGTCCGCAGGGCACGCTGCTCCGGTTCGTCGGCGGCCACCGCCGGACGTTCGGGGAGTTCACCGGTCAGCACCTGTTTGCTCCGCGACGCCTTCCGGAAGGCGTCGGCGACCTTGTTCGCCGCGATGGCGCGCAGGAGGAACAGGAAGGAACCGCCGCGCAGGCCGTGCCCGGGAACCGCGACGAAGACCGCGAGGCAGATCTCCTGCGCCACGTCGGCCGGTTCGAGATAGGTCAGGTCGCGGCCGCCGAGGCGGATCTCGGCGTACTTCCGCGCCCACGCGTCGACGGCGGCCATGAGGTCGTCCATCCCGTGCGGCCCGCCGTCCGCCGCCGCCCTGGCGAGGCCGTCCCAGCAGGCGGGGGAAATCCACGGCTCACCGCCGCCCGTTCCTCGCATCGGAAAATCGTCGTTCATGTCCCGCTCCCACGGATGAGAAAATCCGGCCGCCGAGGTCCAGGACGGAACGCGGACAACGGTAGTCGAGAGGACCGGCCACCTCAATCGACGAAGGTCCGCGACCAATTGTCCGTTCCGGCGCGAAACCGGACAGATTCCCACCAGTGGTCTGGACAACTCCCGGCCCGGCGCCGTAACTTCCCGTGCTGAGACGCCTCGCCAAGGTCACACCCAGGCCGGGAACGCGCCCCCGGCCGACATCCGCAAGCACCGCCGCGGCACGTTCGCGTTCCGCGGCGGGATTCCGCCGAGGAGTGAACTGTGCGCATCCGCAAGAAGATCCGGCGCGTCTTGACCGCGTTGGCGGTCACCCTGCCCCTGGTCACCGGGGTTTCGGCGCTTTCGGCGCCCACCGCGGTCGCCGCGGGCCCCGATCCGCTGCCGTTGACCGTCACCAACAATTCGAACCGCTCCGACACGGTTCACCTCTACGTGCTCGGCACGAACCTCAACACCGGCAAACTCGGCTACGTCAACGCCGCCGGCGCCTTCACCCCGTGGCCGGCGGGGGCGAATCCGCCGAGCCCCGCGCCGGACGTCGCGATCGCGGGCCCCGGCAACGGCGGCTCGACCACGCTGCGGATCCCGCGGATGCTCTCGGGCCGCGTCTACATGTCGTTCGGGCAGAAGATCAAGTTCTTCCTGACCCCGGACGGGCTGGTACAGCCGGCGCCGTGGGCCGACGGCGACCCGAACCGCGACATCCTGTTCGACTGGAGCGAATTCACCTACGACAACGGCGGGCTGTTCATCAACAGCTCGCAGGTCGACATGTTCAGCGTGCCGCACGCCGTCGGGCTCACCAACGGGGCAGGCACGAACAAGGAGGCCGGACGCCTCAAGGCGGGCGGCCGCGAGGCGATCTTCAACGCCGTCCAAGGACAGTCCGGTTTCTCGAACCTGGTGTACAACCGGCTGCGGGTCCTCGCGCCGGGCAAAGGCCTCGACACCGGCAAATTCGGCGCGAACTACCTCGACGGCTACGTCACGAGCGCCTGGAACACCTACAAGTCGACCCCGCTGACCGTGGTCCCGTTCGAGGCCGAACCCGGCAAGAAGTTCACCGGCCGCACCGGCGGGGACGACGTCCTGCGCTTCACCGACACCTCGGGTGCGACGGTGGCGTCGTTCAGCAAGCCGAGCACCCGCGACGTCTTCAACTGCGACGGACGGCTGCACGCGCCGAACGACCAGGTCGTCGGCCCGATCGCGCGGACGCTGTGCGCGGCACTGCACCGCTCGACCCTCGGCTCCCTGCACACGCAGCCGACCTACGACGCGGGCCAGTTCTACAAGCAGCCCGTGACCGACCACTACTCGCGGATCGTGCACGAACAGATGGTCGACGGGAAGGCGTACGGATTCGCCTTCGACGACGTCGGGCACTTCGAGTCGCTGGTGCACGACGGCGACCCGCGTACCGCGCGGATCATCCTGACCGCGTTCTGAGGCGACCGCGCCCGGCTCTGGCCAACCGTGTTCCAGGTCCCCACGGCGGGCGGCGGGCCGGGATCGCAGGTCCGTGAAGGGCTCCTTGCCTACTCTGAGGGCAGGGAAGGAGCCCCTCACGGCATGCCGGGCTGAGCTTGGCCCGGCGTGAGATAGACCCGCTGCTGCGGGCGGAAGGACCCCTTCATGTACTTCACGCAAGAAACGCCGCAAGTCACGCAGTAGGTGCCTAAGAGAAGCATCGCCAGAACCCGAATCGCCACTCACGACCAACTCGACCCACGCCTTCCGGCATCCTGGTCACTTGAAGTACGTGAAGGGGTCCTTCACGTACTTGGGGAAGTCCTTCGCGCGCCTTCGTTGTGCCTGGTGGGGCTACTGGGACCAGAGGCGTGCGACCCAGGTCCCGCGATCAGCCGAAGCCAGCCCTCTCAGCGCGCCCCGCTCCCGATCCGCCAGGCCGACATGCCGATCCCGCTCGGCTCGAGCGAGAACTTCGGCGGCTCGGGGGTGCTGAGGCGCTTCAGCTCCTCCGGCGTGTACCGCACGCATTTCCGGTGCCATTCCAGGATCCCGGCCATCCAGTCCTTCATGTTGTCCGCGTACCTGGTCAGTACCGCGCGGACGTCGTCGTCGAGCCCGAGGTCGTCGCACATCCGCGGGAGACCCTCGTCGGCGAGCTGCTCGAACTGGTCCATCCGCGCGTTCATCAGCCGGGCCGCGATGTCGCGGGCCTCCATCCGGTCGACTTCCAGGAAGCGCTCGACGACGTAGACGAGGTTGTGCACCTCGCCCTCGTATTCGACCTCCTTCTGATAGGAGAAGAGGTCGTTGGCGAAGGTCGCGTAGTCCTGGGCGGCGGTGTCGAGTTCGAACAGCACCCGGTTCTGGTAGATCTCCGGCGGTACGACGTCGCCGAGCCGGAGCCGGGCGAGGCTCTTCGTCAGATCCGAACCGAACGTCCGCCGCCGCATCTCCACGTAGTCGACCGGGTCGGGGACGCGGTTCTGCGCCTGGTTCGCCACCTCCCAGACCCAGCTCGCGGTCATCCGTTCGATCGCCTGCCGGAACTCCGCCCGCGCGGGCGGGGTCAGCGGTCCGGCGGTGCGGTTCCACAGGTCCTCGAGGCCGCGCTCGACCGGGTTCGACGGCTTCGGCACCGGCTCGCCGTCGAGCGGCATGAAGAGGGAAAGGCGGTCATTGCACAGTTTCGCGGCGACGGGGTCCCTTCTCATCCCGAAGACGACCGGGAAGTAGTCGTCGCCGTAGGTGCCCCAGGTCAGCCAGTCCGACGACAGCTTGAGCTGGTCGAGATCCGAGTCCGCGTGGATCATCGCGGCGCAGTGCGGCAGATCGATGCCGCGCATCCGGCGCTCGTCCCAGATCCCGCCTTCCTCGAACATCCCCATCTCCCGTGCCCAGCCCGGCGCGTACTCGCGGGCGGCGGCGAGGTGCGGGCTGGTGCGCACGGGGTACGGCATGCGGAATTCCGGCAGCGGCAGATGCCCCACCTTCGCGAACGGCGGCGGCGCCTGCTGCCGCACCCGCTGGACCAGCCCCAGCCTGCCCGGCGAGAGCCGCGGCGATCCGGTGCCGAGCCCGCTCGGCCCGTTGGCGCCGGACACCGGGCCCTCGTTCATGTACCGGCTCGACCGCGCGTGCCATTCGTGACCGCCGGACTGCCAGTCCTGCAGGCCTTTGACGTACCGGCCGGCCCCGATCTGTTCGGCCAGCGAGACGTCGCGTTCGGCCAGCAGCGCGGGCACTTCGACGAGCGCGGTGTTCTCGAACTGCTGCAGCCGCGAGGTCAGCAGGTCGTTGGTGAGTTCGGCGGCCTCCTGGGTCGGACAGTCGAGGAACTTCTCGAAGACGAGGACGGCGTTGGAGTTCTCCCCCTCTTCGCGTACTTCTCGTTGGTAGGAAAAGAGATCGTTGCGAAGGTGGACGGCGTCGGCGAAGGTGTCGCGCAGGACCTCCATCGGCCTGGTCGCCGCGATCCTGTCCGGCACTTCGGCGCCGACGGCGTACTCGATCAGGTTCGCCGACCACGGCGCCCCGCCGACGCGACGGCGCATCTGGATGTACTCGATGGGGTTCGCGATCCGGCCGCGGTCGATGTTGTCCAGTTCCCAGAGCGATTCGACCATGAGGTTGTGCGTACTGGTGACGAAACGCCGCCGCCAGGCTTCCGACATCGAGGGAATGGTGCGCGCCCAAAGGTCCTTGAGCCCGGCTTCGGCGGGATTTTCCGGTTCCGGAGAGGTTTCCCCCGGCCCGGTCATGAACAGTTCCAGCCGGTCCAAATAGGCTTTCGCACCCTCGGTGTTCCGGGTGTACTTGAATTGCGCGAGGAAATCGTCGTCGAAGAAGAACACCCAGACGTACCAGTCCGTGACCAGATCGAGGGACGGCCCGTCACAGTCCGGATGGGTGTGCGCGCAGAGCAGCGCGTAATCCATTTTCGCCAGCGCCTGCTCGGTCCAGACGACGTCACCGGACGGGGCGGGTGAATCGAGCATGCCCATTTGCCTTGCCCAGGCCATACTGTGCGTTCGCGCCGCTTCGAGGTGCGGATTCATCCCGGCCGGATGCGGCACGTAGAACTCGGGCAAGGTGAAAGCCTGCATCGGCGACTGCCTCCCGCGGGTGTCGGATATGCCCCGACGTTTCCAGTCCGCGATGCTCCCGGGCAACGGCCACCCGAGGGATTCGGTGTGCCATGGAGTGAATCAGTCCCAGATGGACGCCGAATCGACATACGGCGCGAGCAATCCGCTCAATACCCGGTCACCGTTCCCGTTCAATTCGTCCTCGGCGATCCGGCGGGCGACGCCGACCAGGAAATCGGCGGCCTGCACCCGCGGATCGGTCCGCGAATCCACGAACCTCACCCCGGCCGAACCCGGGGTCGACTCGATCCGGGCGAGCCGTTCACCCTTGAGCGACGGCTGTTCGTCGTGGACGAGGAAGACCCGCTCCCCGCCCGCGCTCCAGTACTCGACGGCGCGGAGGATCGCGGGCACCAGCGGATCGAGGGGCTTGGCGTCGCGCGCCTCGGCGACCTTCGCCCGCAGTTCCGCGGTGTCCCCGACCATCGCGAAGAACGACCCCGTCGCCGGATCCCGGCGGTTCCTGGTCCGCAGCACGTCGTTGAACGCGGCGAGGAGTTCGTCGTCCGGCCGGACCTCCGGGCCGGCGAGTGCGCGGAGTTCGTTCGCCAGCAGCAGTTTCTTGTCCACGAGGTACACGTGCGCCCGCCCGTGGACCGGGCCGCGCGGGCCGAGGAACCATTCGAGGACCCGCCGGTGCTTCGTGCGGAGGAGGTGGTTGGCCTTGTACTCGAGCGCGGGCGAGCGGATCCTGCGCCGCAGCTCGGCCAGACAGTCCGCGGCCTCTTCGGGACTCAGCCGGACCCCGGCGTGCGCGAAGACGTCGGTCTGCCCGCCGATCAGCTTCTCACCCTCGGACCCGGACTCGTCGCAAGCGATCTCCAGGGGCACGTCGCGCATCGTGCCCGATCACGGCGGTTCCGTCGAACGGGTTACGCGGGGTCGGGCAGCGGCTCACCGGTCTCGAGCAGCGTCTTGAGGCTCGACAGGATCGACGGCCAGCCGCCCTTGACCATCTCCAGCGCGGTGCTGCCCTGGTCGAAACCGTCGTGCACGACGGTCAGCTTCACCGTGTCGCCGACGGGTTCGAGGTCGAACGTGACCTTCGACCGCGACTCGGCCTGGAGCTTCGCCGACACGTCGTCGTCGAGACCGACCGACTTGGCGAACTCCGGGGTGAAGGTGTGCCACGTGTAGGACAGCCGCCGGTACGGGTCGGATTCGAGGATGACCTGTTCGGGGTCTTCCAGCTTCACGCCGAGCTGGTCCCAGGCCATCGTCGACCCGGGCTTCCAGTCCGAAGTGAACTCACAGCCCCAGTACCGCTTGGTGAAGGCCGGATCGGTGAGCGCCTGCCAAAGCCGCTCCGGCGTCGTCTTGATGTAGCTGGTGTACACGAATTCGTCGGTGCTCATGGGTTGCTGCTCCAATGCCTTCTTGAGGTCGGCGAGCGCGTCGACCCGCCCCTGGTGGTACCGGTCGATCCAGCGTTCGGCGATCGCGTTGATCGGCTCCGCGTTCACGTAATGCAACTTCTCGCGGCCGCGGCGGACCGTGGTCACCAGGTTGGCCGCTTCCAGCACGGCCAGATGCTTGCTGACCGACTGCCGCGCCATGTCCAGCCCCGCGCACAGCTCGCGCAGGGTCTGCCCGTTGCGCGCGTTCAGGTCGTCGAGCAGCCGGCGACGGCTGGCGTCCGCCAGCGCCTTGAAGACCTCGTCCATACCGCTCTCCCTGATATGCAGCCGCGCGGCTGCCTGTTTAGATTAGGCAGCCGCGCGGGTGCATGTCAAGGACTCCGGGTCAGAAGCGGCCGCAGTTCCCGTTGCCCGCCTGTCCGTTGAACACGCTCTTGAGCCACTCGGTGGCGTCGCCGGGAGCGGTCATCATGCCGAGGGCGTGGGAGAAGAACGGAGTGAGGGTCGCGAGGTCCTTCCACTGGACGTTGGCGCCCTTGCCGCACCAGTCCTTCGCCATCTGCTTGCCGACGGCGGCGGGGATGACGTCGTCCATCGGGCTCTGCTCGACCATGACCGGCATGGCGGGCTTGATGGTCCCGATCCTGTTCTCCGCGACGATCGCGTCGAACGGCGGCTGGGAAAGGAACGAAGAGACCGGCTGACCGCTCTTGGTCAGCGAACTCGTCTGCTTGCCCATGAACTTGAAGACCGAGTCCATCGTGCAGGTCTGCCGGGCCTCCAGGAACAGCTGCGCGCCCGCCGGGTTGGCCAGATCCATCATCCTGGCTTCGGGGTAGGCCTGGTTGATGCCGATCAGCGCGTAGCCGAGGAACCCGACGTACATGCCGCCATCCAGCGACTTGGCCAGCGCGGCCTTGTCGGCGGGCGGCGCGCCGGAGTAGACGCCCTTGACGTTCAGTTCGGGCGCGTAGGTGGCGGCGAGTTCTGCCGCGGCCGCGGCGGCGCTTCCGCCTTCGGAGTAACCGGCGATGCCCACCGGGCCGCCGGCGGGCAAACCGGTTTCCGGCAGCCGCTGCGCCGCGCGGATCACGTCCAGCACGGTGTGCGCTTCGGACAGCCGGTTCACGTACGGATGCTCACCACTGCCTTCGACCCACGGTCCGATGTAGTCGGTCTGCGCCACCGCGAACCCGGCGCCGAGCAACGCGTTGACGAAACTGCCCTGGAAACCGGACACCATGTCCTGCGAGCCCTCGCCTGCCAGCGTTTTCGAGGGCGCACACTGCGGGCCCATGCCGAAGGTGAACGGCGCGTAGGCCACGATCGGCCGTTCCCCCGACCCGCTCCACGCGGTGTTCGGCACCAGGACCGTGCCGCTGACCGCGACCTGCTTGTTCTTGTTGTCTCGCGACAGATACTGGACGCGGGTGGCTTTCGCGCCGTTGTAGTTCGAGGGCTGCGACTTGAGCACGTCACCGTTCTGCCCCGCGGGCAACGGCGAAACCGGGCTGTAGACCGAAGTCGTGTCGGCGACGGCCGACGGCGCGGTGAGCGCCACCGCGACCAGCGTCGCGGCGACGGTGGCGATCAGGCCACGGCGAAAGGGAACGGGCATACGGCAGCTCCACGGTGAGTCGGGACCGGGCAGGAGCCCAAGGGGAACGGATCGACCGCGGACTTTCAAGAGATGAAGACCGACCGGTCTTCAAGTTGTCAACCGCGGCCGACCGGCCGTTCTCCGCTTTGTCATGGGGAAACGATGGAATCGCTCTGCGAGTTCGCCGAGTTCGTCCTCACTCGCCGCCTCAGCGCGGAGTGACAATTCCGGCCGGCGTTCAGTCGCAGCCGGGCCGGCGGGAAAGCCATTCGGTGGCGGCGGCGATCGTGCCCCCGGCGCCGGAAGAAACGCGGGAATCCGGCGTGACCTTGTGCCCGTAGACCTGTCCCCCGCGATCGGCCATGACCGCGGTGGTGATGAGCAGGTACGCACCATCGGCCAGCACGACGGTTTCGTTGGAGGTGGAGAGGCCCATCGTGTCCTCACCGAAACCGCGTGCTCGGTCCAGGCCCCGGAACGCGATGGCCACCGCCTCCCCGGAGCTGGCGGTGGACGAGTCGGTCAATACGGCCACCGGCGGTGAAGTCCGAGTCAGCCGATCGGGATTGGTGCCCAAGACACGTCCACTCAGCAGGATGT
Organism: Amycolatopsis sp. lyj-108; assembly: GCF_046549005.1. NCBI lineage: Bacteria > Bacillati > Actinomycetota > Actinomycetes > Pseudonocardiales > Pseudonocardiaceae > Amycolatopsis > Amycolatopsis sp. lyj-108. Next base: position 439,851 of record NZ_JAJPWQ010000008.1, read on the forward strand.
CGGCGCCGCGGGCCTCCCAGGGAAGCGCGTCCTGGCCTGGCGCGGTGAAGGCGCCGATTCGACCGTCACCGAGGAGCGGGCGCAGGACCGTGAGCATCGGCCACATGTCGCCGCCGGTGTTGCCCTGGAGGTCGATCAGCCAGCCACATGGTGCCGCCGCGTCGAGGCCGCGCACCGCGTCCCGCCCCGCCGCCACGTAACGCACGGCGCCTGCCTCGTCCGACTGAAACGCCGGGATGGTCAGAAGCGCGTACCGCCCCTCGATCAACCGGCCTTGGGGCACGGCGATCCGGGCGACAGAGGGCGCCGAAACGGCACCGGCCGGAATCAGGGCGGTGTGGGAGTTGCCCAGTGCGGCGATCGCCCGGTTGATGGCCGGGTAGGTCTGCGCGGGGGTTCGGGCGCCGTGCGCCATCGCATGAGCCTTGGTCCGTACCTTGGGCCAATCGACCCGGCCTCGGTCCAGTGCCCGCTGCTCCAAAAGATCCAGCGCCTGTTCCAGGTAACCGCTCGCCGACGACGGGATGTCTCCCATCGCCTTGTCACCGCTCCCGCATCCGAGCACCAGCACGATTCCGAGCACGATGCCCGGAACGCGCTTCATCCGCGCCGATCAACGACAAAAGAACGAGCAGGCCACCGCACCACGACCATCGCCGACTCCCCTCTGAGGACGTCGACCTTACCGGCAGGCTGAGATCACGTCCGCTGATCGCGGTCGCCGTCAAGGGTCCGCTTGACGGCATCCAGACCGCGGGACATCGCCTCGGCCATCGGCGCGGCCAGCTCGTCGGGGAGCACGTCGCGCGTCCACACCAACCGGCACCGCCGCTCGCCGTCGGCGAAGACCTGCATGGCGGCGCTGTCGTGCTCCGGTCGGACGCTGCCGCCGACGACCGAGTAGACGATCCGGCGTGTGTCGTGGTCGACGGTGACCCGCCTTTCCCGGACCACCGTGCCGTCGGCGAAGGTGACGACCCGGTGGTCGGCCTCGGCCTTGGTGTCCAGCGCGAACCCCGGCGCCATCCGCGAGGGACCCGCGGCGAAGTCGCCGATCACCTCCCACACGTCGTCGGCACCGGACTCGATCACGATTTCCTTGCTGATGGACGCCATGTCCGTCCTCCCTTAACTTCCCTGCCGGATGCTTCAAGCCTGCCCCGAACCGATCCGCGGGTCTTGAAGATCCTTGCGGAAACTGTCGGACCCTCCACCTAACGTCGGCGAGTGCTCTCCTTCGTCGATCTCGCCACCCGTCCGGAGTTCACCGTCGCGACGGTGGACTGCCGGGACGATCACCGCGGCTGGTCGGTCGAGCAGCCGCGCGAAGACGTGCGGCTCGTGCTCGTGCGCCACGGCGGATTCCGCCGCCGGGTCCGCGGTGTCGGCACGGACCTCGACCACACCGTCGGCTACCTCGGGATGCCCGGCGAGGAGGAACACTTCTCCCATCCCGCGGCGGTGACCGGTGTACTTCGATCAGCCTGGAACCCGCGCTCTGGCGCACCCTGGCCGGCGACGCGCCAGTGCTGGAGCGCTCGTCGCTGTACGTGGACGGCACGCTCGACCTCGCCCATCGACGGCTCCTCGCCGCCACCCGCGCCGCCGACACCGGCTATGCGGCGGCCGAGGGCCTGGTCGGCCTGGTGGCCACGATCGTCAGCCAGGTCGTGGCCACGACCATCCCGGCGGTCGACCGGGCAAGCGCCGGCGACCAGGCGCTGGTGGCCCAAGCCCGAGGCGTGATCGGCGACGGCCATCCCGCCGCGGCAGGCCTGATCCCGCTCGCCGCCCTGCTGGGTGTCTCGCCGTACCGGTTGAGCCGGGCCTTCACCCGGGAACTGGGAGTGTCGCTGACTCATTACCGCAACCGGGTCCGCGTAGCCCGCGCGCTGGACCGGCTGGAGAACGGCGACACCAGCCTCGCCGTCCTCGCCGCGGACCTCGGCTTCGCCGACCAAGCCCACCTGTGCCGAACCGTGCGCGCACACCTGGGACATACGCCGACCGCACTACGCGGGCTGCTCGCCTGATAGCACCAAAGAAGCGACGGCTTTGTTCGATGGCTGACCCACCCTCGGGCAGCTGACTCAGGAAAGAGGCGGAACGGCCATACCGCGCAGGTTGAACCGGATGCCGAACCGTTCCGCCAGTCCGGGCACGGTGATCTCGGTGATCAGCTTCCCGGTGACGCGATCGAACCGCTTGATCTTGACAGGGGTCTCGCCGTCGAACGTCTCCTGCATCAGGGTGATCGACCGGTCCGTGAAGATCGCCTGGCTGGACGAATCGCTGTCCGAGGTGAACCCGGTGCCGAACCGCGGCGCGGTGACCCCGGAGGCGATTTCGGTACTCATGATCCGGCCGTCGGCGGCGAGCCATTCGAGGTGGCCTTCCCGCACGGCTTTGGCGTCGTAAGTCTTCTGGGAGAACGTCTCGGGGTCGACCAGCTTCTCGGTGACGGGGCGTCCCTCGGCGTCGACCATGGGCTGTTCGGCGTACTGACCGTTGCCGGTATTCCACGAAACGATGGTGGTCCGGGGCTTGCCGTCGGCGTCGGTGTAATCGGAAAGGAACGTGATGACACCGTCGTGACAGGGCACGTGACGGTTGTGGTCTCCCGCGTCGAAGGCTCCTCGCCAGGCGAGGACCTTTTCCCGGCCTTCGGTTGCCGGGTACAGCTGGGAAAGCAGCTCCGGCTGCGCACCGGGATCGGCTTTCGAGCGCATGCCGGGAATCTTGGCCGAATCCGCGAAATGAGCTCCACCGTCGGTGGCGATTCCATTGAGGACACCGCCGCAAAGCGCGTTCATGAAGTAGTTTCCTTCGACCCGGTAGAGCCGGGAACCGGTCGAAGTGGTGACGGCCACCTGATTGGTGTAGCCGGATTCGGAGAAGCCTTCATTGTAGACCGAGACGAAACCCTTGTCGCCGGGCAAGGCGAAAGCCGACTGCTGGTGCCCTGCCTTCTTGTTCTCGAAGCGGACCAGACCGTCCTTGCCGAGGATGTAGTCGCGGGTGTCGTCGCTGAAGAACAGCCCGGTCTCCGACCACGCGATATGCGACTCGGCCATGCCGCTGGTCTCGATCAGCTGGTTGCTTCCGTCGGCCCGCACCAGGACGAGATAGGCAGGCTGCCGCTTTTCCGGCGGGTTGTCGGCCGAGGTATCCGGGCTGAGGTAGAACGCGACGACGGTTTCGCCGAGCTTCACCACATCGGGATCGGTGATGTTCACTTCCGCTCCGCCATCCGGTGATGTACAGGCCGTCACGGCCAGAAGTGCGCAGGCGGCGAGCGCGACGAGTCGGGGGAGGCGCACCGGGCCGAATCCTCTCAGACGGTGGGCGGTGCGACCCGCACTCGGCAGGCCGCACCGGTCATCGAATGTCGTTACTTGATGGTCTGGTAAACCACGGTGCTGCCGTCATCCTTGATGTTGTCGGGGTAGACGCCCAGCCCGCCGTTCTTGTCCAGGTCGATGTCGACGGAATCCTTGTAGGCCTTCCACACCAGCTCGGAGCAGTTCAGCTTCCCGTTGTTGTTGTACTTGTTGTTCGCGAAGTCCGTGTCGTAGGCCAGACCGCGGAACTTGTTGTAGGCGTGGTTGGCTGCCTTGTCCCGGCTGGACTGCTTGGCGTTGACGGACATCTTGTAGATGGGGCCGCACTTTTTCAGCGTGGACGCCGTGACGGACCGGCTCTTGCTGCCCTTGCCTGGCGCCTCGACGATCGTCTTCGTCGTGTAGTAGATGCCGACGTGGTTGTGCTTGAACACGGAGGTCTTGGCGTAGGAGTGGAAGACATCTCCCTTGTTCCGCGCGTTTCCGACCGTCTTCTTCGTCTTGCAGGCACCGTCGTCGGAGGAGGCGATGCCGATCTCGCTCGACGCGGCCGTTTCCGCGGCCTGGGCGGGCGCGGCGAGCAGGCCGAACATCGCCGTTCCCGCCATCACGGCGGACGCCGCGGACGAGACCAGAATTCTCCCGATCTTGGACATGGATATCCCCTCTTCAAGCTGTGGACAGGCGAATTGTGTTCGCACACAAGACTTCCGATGGGAAGACGTCATCGGAACCGGCGTTGCTACCGGGCCCCCGTCCGTTGACAGACATGAACCTAACCGCTCGGGAGAGCCTTGGGAGTCCAGCGAACACCTGACAGACCAGGCCGGACCACGACGCTAAGGAAGAAGTTCGCGGCAAGTCGCGCCACCCGCCGGACGCCGCACTTTCATCGCGATGAAAGTGCGCCGAAAGCGCGAGCCGCGTCGCGCGAGATCGCGGACGCGGCAGATGTGGCACCCAAGACGGGTCTTCACACACTTCCCGAACAAGGAGGCCCTTGTCTGATCGGCTTCGCCTTGCGGATTCGGCCGGTGGCGGTCCACGGTCGAGCGCGCCCGGCCGACGATCCTCGACGAGCGATCGCCGGCCGGGCGCTCAGGTCACCGCCCTCGGGGAGCTATAGCGTCGACTCCCACGCGGTCACCGCACCACCGGTGACCTGGTTGATCCAGGCCCGATACCCGGGAACGCTGTTGTAGATTCCGGGACCGTTGAGGCAGTTGCTGCTGTTGTTACCGGATCGGCTGGTAGCGCCGGTCAGCTCACCGCCCAAAATGGACGGTCCGCCGGAGTCGCCGTAGCAGGCACTGGTTCCGGGTGCACCCTGGAAGCAGATCTCCTTGCCCGGCTTGAAATTGGCGGTACACCTCGAGTCCGGGACGGTGGTGGTGTCCACCTCGCGAAGCTGTGGCGACGCACCACCGCAACCGGGCGTACCGCAGGTCTGCCCGTGACCGATCAGCTTGTTGACGGTGCCGACGGCCGGGCTCGCGGCTGCGATCTTGATCGGCGTGGCGGTGGCCGCTCTCGACAGCTTCACCACGGCGATGTCGTTCGCGCCGAGGGTCGCGCTTGCCGCGGTGATGACCTCGCCGCCGGAGCCGGTGTGGACCGCGCCTATCCGAGCGGAGAAACCGCCACCGGTGGAGCCCTGGACGCAGTGCCTCGCGGTGACAAGCCATTGCGGTGCGATCAGCGACGCTCCGCAGAAATGACGGCCATTGCGTTGCAGCGACGCGAAGAACGAGTAGGGAGTGGTGACGACCTTGCCGCCGATGATGAAAGTTTCGATCGGCGGCCCGGCCGGCGACTCGGCCACTGCCGCGGGCCCGGCGAAGAGCGACCCGGCGAAGACGGCGGCGGCGATCATGGACATACGTCGGATCCACATGATCTTTCGGCCTCCTGCGATGAAAAGGCGAGTCCAGCATGGGACGGGATTCAGCAGTGTCAGATCTATCAACACTCGACCGTAGTGCGCCGTAAAGTATCCGGTACCCCCGATGGTTCTGAATCGGACATACCATCTATTTGATGGGTAAGGCAAAGGTGCCGTGTCTCGGGCGAGACGGCGGGCTGGGTGCTCCGCACACCCGAGTGCGGCATCCAGACACGCGAGTCACGTCCCCAAGCACGCGAGTCACGCCTTGCCGAAGTACATGAAGGCCTCCGTCCTTGCGCTAGACGCCAGGGTCCCGGCAAAGTCGAGGTAGGGCAGGCCGAATTCTGGGCGCCAGCGGCGATTGAGTGTCCCGATGTGGGCGAGTTGCACGGTTTCGCGAGAGGGTCGTGAGTGGCGATTCGGGTTCTACTGAGGGGTAAGGCAAACGTGTCGTGATGCCAAGGCGTGTCGCGAAAGCCACTTTCGCGACGCCTGGCGTCGCGAAAGTGGCTTTCGCGACACGGCCCCCGGGCCTTGGACACTCCGCCCGACAAGACACGTTCGACCTTCGGCTCAATAACCCGAATCGCCACTCACGACCCCAACCGAAAACCGTGCAACTCGCCCAAATCGGGCACATCCGTCTCGAAAAGTGTCCCTTATGGACAGTCAACAAGGAAGAAGGCCTTCATGTACTTCACGACCGGCCGCCGAGGTCACAGCCGTCCCACAGTCACCAAGGATCACATCCGACGGTAGCGAAAGCCTCCTTCTCTACCGTCAGAGTAGGCAAAGAGGCCCTCACTACCAGGAGAACGCCTACACAGAAGCGACACCGGCCCCACGCCACGATACGTTTGCCCTTCCCCTCACGATGAGCGCATGCGGGACTCCGAGTCGGTCGGCCGGGGGCAAGTGCGCGATGTTCGTAAAGCGCCGAATCGAGGCGCGGGAGGTGGGCCGGTTCGCGGACGTGTGTTCATTCAGCCTTCTGAAACCGGTGTGCCCCACCGGCAACGCTAGGCACGCGCCCGCCTCGACCGCTTCGACGAACTCGCAGGGATCCGGGCGCATCACCGAACTTGCCTTCCTGCCGACAACCAGGAGATCCAGCTGAAGATCGCTGATCCGTGGCATGACCAAAGGCCTGCGTCCACCCGGTCTGGAAGTGATCACCCACGCAGGACGTACCCGACGCCGCGCACGGTGTGAATCACCGGCGGCGGTCCGAGCTTGTGCCGCAGCTGCGCGATCAGCACTTCGAGCGCGTTGGGCGACGGGGGCACCAGCTCGTCCCAGCCCGCGTCGGTCAGGTCGCGTCGCCGGACCGGCTCGCCCGCCGATACCACCAGCCGGTGCAGGACCGCGAACTCCTTACCGGTCAACGTCAAGGTGACGCCACCGCGTCGCACCTCGTGCCTGCCGACGTCCAGTTGGAGATCGAGGAAATCCAGCACCGGCGCCGCTCCTGAGTCGCCGCGGCGGCACAGGCTGCGTACTCGCGCGATCAGTTCGGCCATCGCGAAGGGCTTGACCAGGTAGTCGTCGGCCAAAGCCAGCCCGGCGATCCTGTCGGCGACCGTGTCGCGCGCGGTCAGGAACAGCACCGGGACCTCCCAGCCATCCCGGCGGCGTTCGCCGACGTAGCCGAGGGAGTCCCCGGCCGGCAGCATCCGGTCGAGCACGACGCAGTCGTAGGCATTGACGCTCAGTGCCTCGTCGGCGTCGGGAAGGTCCTTGGCGACATCGACGGCGAACCCGGATCCTCGAAGGGAAGCCTCGACGGCTAACCGGAGATCCTCGTCGTCCTCGGTGACCAGTACACGCACCCGACGACCGTAGCGTGATCACCCGGCGAGCTCCATCAACCAGCCTCGGTCCGCGGCCTTCGCACCGGCCTGGAAGCGGCTGCGCGCGCTGAGCCGGTTCATCAGATCGGACACCATCCTCCGGACGGTCCGCACGGAGACGCCCAGCCGGGCGGCGGCGGATTCGTCGGTGTAGCCGTCCACGAGCAGTGCCAGCAGGTCCAGCTCGCGCCCGGTCGGCTCCGATCCGGAACGCGCCGGACCGGCGGTGCGCACTGTTCCAGAGGTGTACGGCGTTCCGGCAGGCCACAGTCGTTCGAACAGCTCGGCGACCGTCCTGACCACGCTGGGCAGCCGGAACACGGTGAGCTCGCGCTGGTCCCCCGGCAGCAGCGCGAGTGTGCCGTCGACGACGAGCGCGGCCATCGGCACAGTGGCCACGGTCCGGATTTCGGCGCCCTGGGAGGCGAACGCCTCCAGCCGCTTGGCGACCTTCGGAATGATCCTCGCCTCGACCGGCGCGAGCACCCGGTAGCGCACGCCTGGCCGCAGGTGGTCGCGGTCGACGGCGCGGAACGCCTCCACCGTCGCGACGGCGAGCACCTCACGGGTCGCCACCGCAAGAGCCGCCTCGATGTCCGCATGTGGTTCACCCGGCGGGGAAAGGTGCCGCCGGGTCAGTCCATAGTGGATGGTGGTCATGCCACCCGCTCCAGCTGTCCTGACGACGCCCGGTTGGATTCCAAGCGGACGGTCATGGCCCCGGCGAGCGAGAACTCCCGCCCCCGCGTCGTGACGATCGCGGCGCTGCGGCCGGTCGCGGGCAGCAGTGCCGCGACCTGCCCGCGGGCCGCGGCGTCGTCGAAGACCAGCAGCACCCGCCGCCCGGCCAGCTCCGACCGCCACAGCGCGGCTCGTTCGTCCACATCGGCCGGAATCAGCGCGGGCGGGAACCCGAGGCCGCGTAGCAGCCGCTCCAGCACCGCCGCGGTCGTCAGTGGCCGGGACCCGCCGTGCAGATCGACGAAGAACTGGCCGTCGGGAAAGCGTTCGCTGACCCGATGGGCCGCGGCCACCGCGAGCGCTGTCTTTCCCACCCCCGCCGCACCCGTGACGACGACCGCGGGCGCGCACCCGGTCAGTGCCCGGCCCAGGACCACAAGCTCCCGATCCCGGCCCACCAGCGGCTCGACGGCCCGCGGCAGCTCCCGTCGCGGCCGGTCCGGTGCCCCGGAACCGTGCACCGCCTGGAACGCCTTCATCAGCTCGGGTCCCGGGCGCACCCCCAGTTCGGCGGCCAGTAGCCGCCGCGCCCGGTGGAACGTGGCCAGCGCCCGCGCCGGCCGTCCCCTCGCGTGCTCCGCCCGCATCAGCCGCGCCCAGACGTCCTCTCGCAGCGGGTCGTCCGCGGTCAATGCCTGCAGCGTGGCCACCGCGTCGGTCGTCCGCCCGAGCCCGAGCTGGGCCTCGGCAAGCGATTCCCGCAGCTGCCGGTGCAACTCGTCGAGCCTCTCGACAGCGTCGTCGGCAAGGACATCCAATCCCTCGAACGGCCGCCCCCGCCACAGCCGCAAAGCCTGACTCACCAGCGTCAGTGCGGATCCCGGCTCCCCTGCGGCCAGTGCCTGCGCGGCTTCGCCGGCAAGAGCCGCGGCACAATCGGCGTCCAGCTCACCAGGGCCGACGTGCAGCCGATAGGCCCCCGCCCGCCCTTCGATGCGGGGGCCGGCGTCGTGTTCCGGCAACAGCCGCCGCAGCTGCCACATGTACGTCTTCAAGTTCGCTTCGGCCGAAGCCGGCGCGGCCTGTTCCTGCCACGTGTTCTCGATCAGCCGGTCCACCGCTACCCACGCGTTAGGCTGCACCAGGAGCGCGGCCAGCACAGTGGCGGGTTTCCCGCCGGCCGGCCGCCTCGTGACGCCGTCGCGGCCACGCACCTCGAGTGGCCCTAGGACCTGGAAGAGCACCATGCTCGCACCCCCGTGCTTCGTGTCTCCCTACGATCGCGCCATGTACCTGAGGTTCCGATGACAACAGAGCCAACAGGGCCAACAGGGCCAACAGGGCCAACAGAGCCGACAGGTCCGACGGCGCGCGTGCTGGTCGTGGAGGACGACGAAGACCTCCGTGTGGCGATCACCGCCGAGCTGCACGGGAGCGGTCTGCCCGTCCGCGAGGCCGGTGACCTGGCACAGGCCGACGCCGAGCTGGCCACGGGTGGGTTCGCGTGCGCGGTATTCGATCGGATGCTGCCCGACGGCGATTCGATCGACTACGTCCACCGCCGTCGCCAGGAGGGCTGGGCGGTACCGGTGCTGTTCCTGACCGCGCGCGACAGCCTCGCCGACCGGGTCGCCGGGTTCGAGCACGGCGGCGACGACTATCTGGTGAAGCCGTTCGCGGTGGCCGAGATGAGCGCCCGCGTCCATGCGCTCCACCGCCGCGCGGGCGCCGGACGGCCGTCGGTGCTGCGCCACGAGGACCTCGAAATGGACTGCGCCCGGCGGCAGGTGCGTCGCGGCGGCACGCTACTCACCTTGAGCGACAAGGAGTTCGCGGTGCTGGAGTACCTCCTCTCGCGGCCGGATCAGGCTGTCGGGCGCGACGAGCTGATCGAACACTGCTGGGACACGAGCACCGACCCGATGTCCAATGTGGTCGACGTGGTGATCCGGCGCCTGCGGGTGCGGCTCGGCGAGCCCGAAGTCATCGACACCGTCCGCGGCCGCGGCTACCGGATCGCGGCCCGGTGAAGGGCTCCGCGGCCGATCGCCTCCGCCGCCTGCGGTGGCTGCTCACCTGGCTCTTCACCGGGCTGAATGCCGCCGGGCTGGTCGTGCTCGCCTGGCTGGCCGTGAGCGCCGACCTGCAGCAGCGCGAAGTCCAGCTGGACGCTGAGCTCGCCCGCGTCACCGCACCGGTCAAACGGCTGATCATGGGCGAGGGTGACACCATCACCACCACCTACGTCGGCCAGGACGAAGTGAACAGGCAATGCCCGCAGTTCGTGATCCTGCCCAGCGGCGCGGGCGGGTTCCCGCCCTACACGAGCGGCCGGACCTGCGTGCCGGTCGATGCCAAGCGGCTACAGACTTTCGCCGACCTGTCGGTGCGGAACGGGGCCGTGCTCAACGGCTACAGCGGCGGAACCGCGGGTGAGATGGTCCGCGTCGGCGTCGAGCCCTTCCGCAACCGCAACAACCAGGAGTCGGGCGCCATCGTCGCGGTCGCCGACGCGCGGGACGCCCTCGCCGCGCATGACCAGCTGAAGTTGCTGGTCATCGGCGGGTGCGTGCTCCTGTTGGGTGCGATCGGGGTGACCGGGCACGTGCTGTCCGGACGCGCGATCCGGCCCGCGGCCGCCGCACTCCAGCAACAGGAGGTCCTGCTCGCCGAGACCGCGCACGACCTGCGCACGCCGGTCGCGGCGCTGCGCGCGTTGGCCGAAGCGGCGCTGCGCAACCCCGCCGAGAGCGACGAGCTGTTGCCGCGGACGGTCCGGCTCGCCGCGCGGATGGGCGGCATCATCGACGGCCTGCTCGTACGCGCGCGGCTGGCGGCCGGGGTCGAATCGCTGGCCATCCAGCCGGTATGGCTGGACCAGCTCGTCGCGAGCGTCGTGGCGGAGACACCCGCCGAGGGGGCACAGGTGACGCTGGTGGCGGCGCCGTCGAGGATCTCCGCCGACCCGACCCTGGTCCAACGCGCGGTGGCCAACCTGCTCGACAACGCGCTGCGCTACGGACGACGTCCCGGCTACGAGGCCATCGTGCACGTCACCGTCGCCGGCGGTCAGGTGACCGTCGCCGACAGCGGACCGGGGATCGACTCGTCCGTCGCGGAGGAGAAGTTCGACCGGTTCACCAGCGGCGGCGGGTCGAGCGGGCTCGGCCTGTCGATCGTGCGGTGGGTAGCGCTCGCGCACGGCGGCAGGCTGCGCGTGTACAACGCCGAAGAAGGCGGCGCGATCTTCGAACTGAAGCTGCCGGAGGCGGCCTGACCGCGAAATGTATCCGAGCGGCTCCATTCTGTACCTCGTTCTTCTATGATCGGACGGTGCCGGAGAGGGGATTCAAGCGGCGGCTGCCGCTCACTGTGCTGGCTGCGACCTGCGTGGCCCTCGTGGTCGCCGTCGCCACCGGAGCGGTGAAACCCGTCCCCGGCCTGGGGCTCACGCAAGCCGGCCATTGGGTCGCCAGCCCCGCTCTCGGCTTGGTCTACCTCGTCAACGGTGCCAACCGGAGCGTGGACGCCCAGGCCGCCGTGCCGGGCCTCGAACCCGGCTCCGACGTGGTCCAGGGCGACACGAGCGCGTACGTGGTCGGCCAGCGGCGGATCATCGAGTTCGGCAAATCCGATCTCACCGTGAGCCGCACGGTGGACCAGCCGGTGTCCGGGGAACGACCGGTCCCGCTCGAAACCGCGGGCGGACCCTACCTCGTCTTCCGCGAGGCCGGGCGCGTCGTCCGCCTCGGCGACTCCTTCACGTCGATCGACACGGGCGGCTCCCTCGGCGATCCGGTCGCCACCTCGGACGGCACGGTCTGGCTGCAGCGCACGGGCGATGGGAAGCTGTGCCGGCTGGCAAAGGGCGCCGACACCGTCGGGTGCACTGTGCAGGCCACCCGCGGGCATACCGGTGCGCTGACTGTCGTCGGCGACACCCCGGCGTTCGTCGACACCACGGCGAGCACCCTGCAGACCGTCACCGACGCCGGGCTCGGAAAGCCGCTGCCCTTGCACGCGTCGTTCAGCGCGGGCGCGCAAATCGCCTCAGCCGACGCGGCCGGCCGGATCGCGGTCCTCGAGCCGGGCTTGCGCAAGCTGTACCTCCTCGACGCGAGCGGCCTGAGCGCCGGGCGCGATCCCGGCCCTCCCAAGACCATCGACCTGTCCGATGGCCAGTACTCGCGACCGACCGCTTCGTCGTCGGCGGTCGTCCTGCTCGATCTGACCCGCAACACCGTGGTCACCTACTCCCCGGACGGCCTGCCGCGGCACTCGATGCCGATCCCGCCGGAGAACGGGTCGCCGAAGCTCTCGCGCGGCGAGGACAAACGGGTCTACATCGAAGGCGCGCAAGGCAACCACGTCCTGGTGGTCGATCCGGAGGGCACGGTCGCGCAGGTCGCGGTGACCGCCGACAAGCCACCGGTCCCCCAGCCGACGACGGTGCCCCCGTCCTCGACGACCCAGCTGCCCCCGCAGCGGGGGAACGGAAGTGACCGGCCGCAGTCGCAGCCGAAACCGAAACCGCAGCCACCTGCGACGTCCCCCAAGGCGCTGGCAGCGAGCCCACCCGGCCTTCCCAGCGGTCTCCGCGCCACCTTGGCGGGCACGACGGCGAGCGTCACCTGGGGTGCGGCGGCACCGAACGGCGCGGCGGTGACGGGATATCGCGTGTCGTGGACGCCGTCTTCCGGATCGGGCGCGGGTTCGGCCGCGCTCGGCGGTGGCGCTCGGTCGACGTCGATCCCGAACCTGCGCGACGGCGTGACGTACACGATCGCGGTCACGGCGGAGAACCGCGCGGGACGAGGCGCCCCGGCCACGGCGAGGGTCTCCCCGCCCGCGGGACCGAAGCCGACGATCACCATCAGTCGCGGCAAGACCGGGACCTACGACGAGACGTGCGAAGCACCGAAGTGCGCCAAGATCCGTGTGGTGATGAAGGGCTTCACGCCGGGCACCCGCGTCAAGGTCAGGCCGTGGTCGAGCGATCCGGACTACAGCAACGAGGGCCGCTCGTGCGACATCCCGGCCAGCGGGAACCTCACCTTCGAGGCGTTCGACTTCGGTCAGGTCGGCAACCAGGTGTGGGTGGTCACCAACACCGGCGTGAAGTCCAACGTCATCACCTGGCAATCGGGCTAGCGAACGCAGCGGGCGCCGCGAATGCCCTTGCTCTCGCTTTCGTAGGAGCGCACGCTGTCGGTCGCCTGGACGACGAAGCAGTACTGCCGGCCAGGCTCGACATCGACCCGGTAGGCCGTGCCGCTCTCGACGTAGTGGGTCTTCCGTGGCAGGTCCACGCCCGCGACGATGACGGCGTAGTGCAGCGTGGATCCGGTGCTGCTCCAGGAGAGTTGGACGTACTTGCCGTGGTCGACCGGATCGGCGAGGTCGAGCCGCACGGGGGCGGCGGTCGCGGTGGGCGCGGTGGCCACCGGTTCGGCGCTCGCGGGCGGCACGCTCAGCTCACGCGGCCGGTTCTGCAGCACGAAAACCACCGCTGCGGCGAGGACGACGGCCCCGGCCGCGACGCCGGCGATCAGCCGGGTTTTCCCTTTACGGCGGGATTTCGCGTGCTCCGGGCCATAGTCCAGGATCGGCGCGCCAAGGGGGCGCGGGGTGGCCGCGGTGCCGGGCGTCGCGCTGAGCCGCGTGGCGACGAGGGTGGCGTCGATCGGGCGGGCACCGGGGTCACGTGCCAGCAGTGAGGCCACAAGCGGGCCCAGACCGGCAGGGAGGCCGGGCCGATCGAGCGGCGCCGTCTGCCCGCTGAGCACGCGCAGCGTCAGCTCGTCCACGGTGTCGCCCGGCTCTTCCCGCGCAGGGGAACGGCCGGTGAGCGCGAAGTACAGCAGGGCGCCGAGGCCGTAGAGATCGGTACGTTCGTCGCGGGTGCCGTCGGTGATCGTTTCCGGCGCGAGGAATCCGACGTCCGAATCGCCGGGGAACGACTGACGCAGCGCGAGCCCGAAGTCCGCCAGCACCGGTGCGCCGGACGCGCGGAAGAGGACGTTGCCGGGCGTCATCCCACCGTGGACGACGCCCGCCTGGTGCGCCGCGGCCAGCGTCGTCGCCAGTGCTTCGCCCAGGGAAAGCACATCCTGGACGGAAAGCGGCCCGAAGGTCCCGACGAGGTCGGCCAGCGATTGCGTGCAGAGTTCCATCCGGACGGCGAACCGGCCGTCGGGCAGTTCCTTCGCCTCGGCGGGAATGAGGACCGTCTCGAGTTCGCTCAGCGAGTTCAGCGCGGAGAGTTCCTTCTCCACCTCACCGCGGGTGCGACGGTCGAGGCGGCCGGGGTACACCTTGAGCGCGAAGGCCTCGCCGGTCGTCTCGTCCATCCCGGCCAGCACGGTGGCGGCCGGGCCTTCGCCCAATGGCACCAGCTCGTCGTCTTCCATCATTCCCAGTCTGTCATCCGCGGGCCGTCGACGGCGAATCCCGATGTACCGCGGATGTATCCGTCATGGACCCCCGCGGGCCATCCTTGCCGCCACGGCGGTGGTTTCTCCACGCCCCATGACCAAGGAGGCGAACATGAAGCGGAATCTGCGGCGCGCGGCCGTCTACGGAGTGGCCGGGCTGGCGACCGCCGCGCTCGGCGCGACGACGGCGAACGCGTTGGTGGACAACACGGACGACAGCGCGGCCCCGGCACCCGCACAGGCCCCGGCTCCCGCGCCGGCGCCGGCGCCGGCGCATGTGCCCGGGACCGCGCCGGTCGCGCCAAAACCGGTGAACGTCTTGCCGAAGGCACACACGGCGCCCGCACAGCCGGCCGCGCCCAAGCCTGTGCACCACGTCAAGCCCGCCGCGGCCCATCGCGCGGCCGTACCGGTCGCGTTGTCGAAGCCGCAGGTGAAGAAGGTGCGACAGGCGCCTCAGCAGAAGCGGTTCGTGGTGCAGGCGGCGGCCAAGGCGCCGACGGTGTCTCCGGTGAAGATGACTCTCGCCCCTTCCACGCCGAAACTGGACACCGCGATCAAGGCCGTCGGCGACGCGCGCAAGGCCGTCAAGAACGTCGAAAAGACGTTGCGTGACGCCAAGAACAAGCTCGCACAGTCCGAAAAGGACTTGAAGGACCTCCGCGAGTCGATGAAGCCGACGGGAGGCAAGAAGCCTTGCCACGACCACAAGGACAGGCACGACCGGATCAAGAAGGCCAACCTCCCCGACGATCTGGCGAAGCGACTTGCCGCCCTTCGCACGGAAGGCAAGACGATTTCGAAGACCACGCACAAGTCGGGCAAGACGGTCACGAAGACGGCGAGCTCGTCGGGCAACGGCGCTTCTTCGTGGTCCAGCGCGACTTCGACCAACGGCACCGTCTCCGCCAACGCCTGGTGACGCGATGACCGCCACGCTGGAACCCACCCGGTACATCGTGATCCCGCAGGACGTCTGGGAGCGCGAAGACGCGCCACCGCCTCCTCTCGACGAGTTCGAGCCCTGCCCAGAAGATGAAGCGGAATACCCCGCATGTGAAACCGAACCGCTGAGCCTTGGCGCATACACCGGTCTCGGCGGCGCTACGGGCTCGTTGGCCTTCGGCATCGCGGCGGGCGTAGTGGTGGCGTCGCCGATGGGTTTGGTGGTCGGCGTGGCGGCGGGCGTCTTCGGCGGCCTGATGGGCCATTCATTGGCCGAAGAAATCTACGACCGGAAGCATTGAGCCGAGGATCGCGAAGGTCTCGGAGAGGGGGATCGGGAGTGGCAATGACGATTCTGACCGTCATTACCACTCCCGACGCGCAGAAGTGCGCCCGCTTCGACCAACCTCGGCATTGACCGAATGTGCAGTCGAATTCCCATTGGGTGCAGCGGCGCGAAGCGCGCCGAGAATAGGAGGTCTGATGGAAACCGCAGGACGTCCACTGACCAGGTCGATACTGTATGGCCTGTCAGGCGGAGCGTTGTCAGTGCTCTTCATTCTCGCCGCCGCTCAACAATCCGAGGCAGCTCCCGCCGCAGGCGGCAAAGGCGGCTCGGGCGCCCCCGTTGATCTGCACAAGGTGCGGGAGCTTGCCAAAGGTTCGGGTGAGCGGCAGAAAGCCGAACAGGCGCAGCGGAAGACCGAAGAACCCAAGGCGGAGAAGCCACAAGAGAAGCCCGCACCGCGCCACAACGTCCCCGTAGGCGGCAAAGGAGGCTCCGGCCAACCCGTCGACCTACGCAAAATCATGAACAAAAACAAAGACAAACAACCCCCGCAGACACAACCGAAAACCCAAGAACCCAAGACAGAGAAGCCACAAGAAAAACCCGCACCGCGCCACAACATCCCCGTAGGCGGCAAAGGAGGCTCCGGCCAACCCGTCGACCTACGCAAAATCATGAACAAAAACAAAGACAAACAACCCCCGCAGACACAACCGAAAACCCAAGAACCCAAGACAGAGAAGCCACA
>NZ_JAJPWQ010000009.1:0-407140 GCF_046549005.1 Amycolatopsis sp. lyj-108
GAGATCTACGAAGCGTTCGACAACGCCGAGTCGGCCCCCGCCGAACCGGTCGCCGAAGAGGCTCCCGTCAAGCGCAAGCGTGCACCTCGCAAGAAGTCCTGAATCACCGATCGCGCCCTTGACGTCCCTTCCCCGATTCACCTGGACAAGGATTTCAAGGGCGCACAAACCGTTGCTGAAATTGACGCGCCGTGCATATAGCATCGGGCAGATTCGACTCTTGGGCGTGGCGCGCCCGGCATGCCCCTGTGGCCGCAGATGGCCCCACTGCCGCCGCCCAGCGAACCAGTTCTGACGCGGGAACGGCGGCCCGGCCACCTCCGACCAGCAACCCTCGTCGAGGCTTCCGGATCTCTGGCCGGGCCAACGCGAAGCCGTGCAGCGACTCCGCACCGACCGGTTGCGTTATCTACCCGCGACAACGCCGCGGTGATTCATGGGCTCGGTTGTCGGAGCGGCGATCAAACCGACGCCGAGTGGCGTGCACCAATGCAGGACGGCTTTGCCGTCGCGATGGGTGGTGATCAACCGGGCGTCGCGGAGGGTCCTGGCTTGCATCGAGGCCGCGGGCACGGAGACGTGCAGGGTGCGCGCGAGTTCGGTCGTGGTGTGCGGCTTGGTCAGAGCACGCAAGGTGTCCGCTCGTGTGCTGCCTAGCAGGGCTGCGAGCGGATCGCCGACCGTGTCGGCATCGTGCAGGGGAAGTGGCGTGAGGGCGGGGTAGATGACCAACGCCGGTCCTGCAGGCTGCGGTGCCACGAGAACCCGGCCGGTCCAGAACAGTGACGGCAGGAGCACCACGCCTTCGCCGCGCAACGTCACTTCCCTGTCAACGCCGGGCGAATCGATTTCCAGGCTCATGTCGCGCCACCGCAACCCGGCGGACAGACTCGTGAAGGTGCGCTCGAGTCCGTGCCGGGCAAGGAAATGTGCGCGCCAGGCCGCTTCGGCATGGAAGGCGACCTGGAGCCGTGGCCACTCCACGGCCAAGATGTGCCGGTGCGCTTCCCTTACGGCGTGCTCGAGGATGTGCCAAGCGTGGCGATCCTGTGCGGCAAGCTGCCGAATCCAGGCGGTCCGCGGCCGGTCGACCGCGCAGATCCGTCGCAATTCCGCCCCGACGACCGCTCGGTCGGTAGCGAGAACCTGAGACAAGCCGTCGTCCAGCCCGGCACTCGGCGGGTCGAGGAACAGAGGTCCGATACCGGTAGGAGACAACAACTGCAGTAGCGGCTCGGCCTGCACGGGCAGACCGCGTGCCGTCCGTCTTCGCCAGCCACCGAAGACGTGGCGATTGTCGCGGCGCTGCAACGTCATCAGCGCAAGGACCAGTTCCATCAGCGGAGCGGGAGTGTCCGCCACGGTGACCTTCAGCAGGTCTTCCGCAGTAAAAGATACCTTCAGCACGTCATCCCCCAGATGCGGCTCCGCCGCACGTTTCAGTTGTGGTTGAACACATGGCAGCACAGTCGAGACTGCCAGACACTGGTCATACGTTCCACTGGATCAAGTTCCCAAGATGGGTTACACCTCAACTGGGCCATCGAATGATTTCTATTGCGTCTTCACGGCGACGCATTCACATCGGAAAAGTCCGATCGAGAGGGAGAAAGATGAGAAAATCGCTAACCCGTGCCTTGCTCACACTGCCTGCCGTGGTCGCGGCGACGCTGGTCAGCGTCAGCGGGACAGCCACAGCCGCACCCGCAGGAACGCAAACCGAACCGGTTCAGACCATGGACTGCAGTCACCCGCATTCGAACAAGGACAGCGGCTCGGGCCGGACGACAACGGTTCTGCGCTATCGGTCCGGGCCACACACCGACTGCACTCCACTGGGGCAAGCCAACGGGAACACGCTGATCTACTACCATTGCTGGACTTCCGGTGAATCGGTTGGCGGCGTGAGTACCTGGACCTGGGGACGTGTCGCGGGCACACAGCGCGAAGGCTGGTTCTCCGACAAGTACCTCAGCAACGGCGGCTCCACGAAGAAGTGCTGAGCTGAGACCGTGGTGCCGAGCCCTCAGCCCGGCACCACGGTCACCACCACTCCGTCGCCGACGAAACATCAATGCGGAACCCGGGCTCTCATCGTGCGCGTAATGCCGGTTCGAGAGCTCGCCACAGTGATCACCATCGGCGAGGCGCCGGGCGCGATGCAGTCCAGTCACTTCCTCGCTACGCCTCGGAATGCGTGCCAGCGCCCGGGGCTGTGTGGAGCAGGGTCACCAGTTGTCTTTGAGGATGGTGCCTGCCGTGGTGCGCGCCGCACGCAGCCGAAGCCTTAGCCCGCGGCGCTGGCCGATCTTCTTGATCAGTTTCGTGTAGACCCTCTCGACCTGCCAGGTCAGCTCGCCGGAGAAGCCGTTGCGGACCCTCATATAGCCCAGGAGGTCGGCGGCTAATCGGGCCGCCTGCTCCAGGTCGCCACCGCGGCGTTCCCACTCGATCCGTGCCAGGCGAAGTTCAACGACCGGCTCGAGGTCGTCGTCGTTGACGAGGCCATCGGTCTCGGCTGTGACCAGGTCGACGTACTCGTTCGCCTTGGTGATGTCCCCGGACTCGCCGAGGACGTGGGCGTAGTCGATGACCACGGCCCGTGTCCACCGGTTGTCGAGATCCAGTTCGTCGTATCCGGACAGGACGTCTTCGCACACCTCGAGGCAGTCGTCTATCGCGCCTGCTCGCCTCAGCCATCCAGCCCGCTTGATTTTCAACTGAACGACGTGGTGGTCGTTCTCGGCCACGAGCAGGGAAGCGTCGGCGATCAGATCTTCGAGGAGCGCGGATGCGCGTTCCGGGCGGCCGGCTCCGCCCATCCCGTCCGCGGCATGTGCCTGTTCCACGATCGAGTCCAGCCGCCGGACCACGTCTCCCGCGGGATCAGGAACCCATGACAGCCTCTCTGTCCGGGCCGGCGGGACCGGGGTCCCGCGCTCCACGTGGTCTTCGACGCTTGACTGTGGTTCTTCCGGCACGAAGGTACCGACGGCGGGGTTCCGCCCGATCAGAACCGGCCGGATGCCGCCGGTCGCCTTGCGGCAGGGCGCCGGCAATCCACGACGGGCGAGCCGGGTCTGCAGCCGGTTGCAGACGTACTCCGCGTCGAGCAGGTCAGGGCCTCCGGGCGCGCCGTGACGTAACAGCTCGATCAGCTCACCGGTGAAGGCAGTGTACCGGGCACCGACGGGTGCATCGGCACGGGTGTGGGCTGGTGTCGCGGCGAGCACAAAGGTCCGTTCCGGTTCGGGCAGTTGCTGAATGAGGTCTTCCTGAGGTTCCCTTCCGAGCGCCGCGCGGCCCGCGTAGCAGCAGTCCAGGATCAGGATCCGTTGCCGCGCGGGCGAAGCGTCGATCTCCGCGAGCAACGCCGCACACGGCATGGCCGTCCAGGCCAGGAGATCCGGTGACGTCCCAGGCAGGCTCAAGTACAGCTCGCCAGCGTGATCGAGGTGGCCGTGGCCCGCGTAGTACACGACGAGGAGATCGGTCGCGGTGGCACAGGCCTGCCGCACCGCGCCGCCGACCTCGGCCAATTCCTTGTCGATCACCGACGTGATCCTGCTCGAGGCCAGGAAACCGTGCCCTTCGAGCGAGAGCTCGAAGGCGAGGTCGTGAATGTTCGTGCGGATCGAGGGCACGTTGAGTAGCTCGTGGTCGGCGAAGCGGCTACTCCCGACCAGCACAGCCGAGGACGCGGCGGAATGTGGGACGCTCATGCCCTGTCTTCGGGGTGCACGACCGTCGACACCACGTCGGCGAGCTGATCTCCGGTCAGATTCTCTGTTTCGACCTCGACGGTCCGGCCGTCGGGACCGGTGACCTTGATGCGCAGCTTGGGGCGACGGGCGACGAGCCAGTCCGCCATGAGCTTGACGAACAACGTGGCGGTTCCGCCGGCCCCGAAGACCACGACCAGCACGTCGGAGACGCCACCGAGCTTTCCCGGCTCCGAAGGCGGCGCCGGTGTGCGTACCGATCCGCGGAAACCGGGAGCAGTCCGGAACCAGTCATGGAGGAACCGCCGTTCGGTGTCGAGCTGAACTCCGTCGAGAATCGTGATCTCCGCTGCCTGCTCCATCGTCGAACTCCCGCCGCAGTGCGTCTCCAGTCAACTCCGGAGGGTAGCGCGTCCTGGCTCAAGTGGGCCCGGCTTAGGGCAGTGAAGCGGCTCGCTGGCGCGGCTCCGTACAGCGCCGAGCATCGATGGGAGTGGGCATCTTCGGCGTCGAGGATCAGCCCCCATCCACGCCCGTCGCCGGGACTCGCCGTGGCTCAAACCGGTTTCTCCTCGGGCCTCGTCCCCCGCCGGAACGTTACTGGCTGTCGGCGATCCGCTCTACAGTGCCAAGGACGTCGAACGGGGCATCGAGCAAGATCTGCTGCTTACCTGGTGGCGCGAGGCCGCCGCGGTCGATGAGGCGGTAGCCGGGCCGGGCGCGGACACCTTGATGCGAATTCCCGGATCGGCGCAGGCGGCGTTGCGTCAGTTGTCGCGGTCGAAGTTCTTCGGGGTCGGAAGACGCCAAGCCACCGCTGATATCGCTGCAGGACAAGAGCAGCTGGGCTTCGCCGCCAGCCTTGAGTAGCTTCCGTCGGCGACAAGATAGCCCCAGTGGTTCATTCCCGGTCGCGAATGTCCACGGTGACCATCAGGTCTCCCCGGCCGTCCACTCTGCCTGACGAGCGGAGCCGCGGAACCCCGAGTCTGGCGACGCGGATAGTTTGACCGGACTTCATCCCACCAGGGATCCGGATCTTCTTCACACCGTCGATAAGGGTGTCCAGGTCGATGATCCCGCCGTCGCGTGCGAGCGCGGCCGGGATCGTGGTCGTGCAGTGCAGGTCGTTGCCACGCCGTTCGAAGCGGTCGTCGGGCAGTTCGTTGATCTCCACGTAGAGATCCCCGGCGGGCCCGCCGCCGGGGCCGGTCTCACCCTGTTCCTTCAGCCGGATGCGCATACCGCCGCCCACTCCTGGCGGGATCTTGACGCTCACGCTTCTGCGGGTGACGATCCTGCCGTCGCCGGCGCAGCCCGGGCAGGGGTTTTCGATCAGCGTCCCGAATCCCTTGCAGGTCTCGCAGTCCTCGCCTTCGCGGAGAGCGTCGCCGCCGCATGCGTGACAGCGTTCGACGAGGGAGTCCGCGGCGGTGCCGAGGCCCTCGCAGCTTCCGCAGGTGGTCGCGGTCTCGAGCTGGACTGTGTCGTCCGTGCCCACGGCCGCGTCCTCCAGCGGGAGGTCGAGCGTGATCAACGTGTCCTGTCCTCGGCGGGCACGGCGCTGTGGCCGGGTCCGGGTTTTCGGAGGCCGATCCGCGGGCATCGAGATCGCCCGGTTCGCCAGGTACACGCGATGCACCAGCTCCGACGACCATTGCGGTGTCTGCTTGACTCCGGATTCGCGCAGGCGCTCGTAGACATGCTCGTACAGCTCGTCCACGGCGACCCTGCCGTCGCCGTCGCGATCCGCTTCGCCGGTGCGCAGACCGTGGACGATGGCTTCGGTGAACCGCGAAGGCTCTGGTTCCAGCTTCCGAAACCGGTTCCCTTCCCAGGCGTATTCCGTGCGGCCGGTGGCCATCAGGACCGCGCGTCCGTACCCGGACAGCTGTTCTTTCGCGTCCACTCCGGCGGCCGCCTTCATCCCCGGTACGAACGCCCCGCTGAAACAGCAGTCCAGCAACAGCACGATCGACTTCGCGCGGCACCGGCCCATCTGCGTGTGGAGGAACTCCGCCGGGACCGAGGTGGACGCGAGCAGATCCGGATCCGTGTCGGCACAAGCGAAGTACAGCAGTCCGTCGTCGTCTTTGACACCGTGGCAGGAGATGTGCAGCACTAGCAGATCGTCGGTTCCACGGTTGCGGAAGAACCCTTCGATGGCGCGCATCGCCTGATGCGCGGGCGCGTCGACGACCTGCCGCGTCTCGAACCAGCCGATCGCGGGATCGGCCAGCACACCAGCGAGCTCGACGACGTCCGCAGCCGGCGAACGCAGCTCGGCGAGCCGTCCGCTGCTGTACGTGCCAGTGGCGATCAGAAGTGCGTCGCGGACACCCATGTCTTCAGTCCGCTTCCAGCTCCAGCGTCTTCGTGAAGGCTTCGATCGCGCGCGCCTGCTGTTCGGCGTTCCCTCCGGTCAGCTCCAGCTTGTTGCCAGCGACCTCGATCACCACGCGCCGGTCCTTGTCGCGGGTCACCCAGGTCCGCAGCACCTGGCAGACGCCCGTGACCAGCGCGGTCAGCACTGCGGAACCACCCAGGCTGACGATCATCGCCCCGATGTCGGTTCCGGCGCCCTTCGCTCCGTCGGGCGAAACGACCTCAGGCAGGCGGACGTCCGCGACGTCCAGTTCCAGCAGGGTCCTCCGGAGCTTCCGCGTCTCCGCCTCCAGACCCTCATCCCCCGACACCCTCACCAGCAACGTCGTCATGCGCCCCCCTTATCCAGCTATCCGCGCATAATAGTCGCCGGAACCGCCGAGGCGTCCACCAACGCGAGCTACCCAGGCCGTCTGACCCGAGATCGCCGACGTGGGCTCTTAGGAGGCCCGCACCGCTGCGCGGATCCGACACTGACAGTTCGTGGAGCGCGCCAGCGGGCCATTCGGGCCGGGCCGTTGCCGGCCTCAGGACAGCAAGCACGGGAGCGTCACGGGCGCCGCCAAGCCGAGGAGTTTCTGGTGCTCGCGACGGGCCAAGCCGCTTCACCCGGGACATCGAAGCCGATCGCCGGTCGGTGCGCACCGTGGGCCGGGGCGCCCCACACCGCCTCGGCGTAGGCGGCGTCCACTGTCAGCTGCACGTTGCTGCACGTCTCCGTGCGAGCGCATCCCGTCTCCACCCACAACGTCGTCCACTGGGTGTCGGCGGTATTCCACACCACGCGGGCCGCGCGGGCATCCACGGCGGTCACAGCGGGAGAGGTGAACCGCACCCGGAGGCGATAGGGCTGTGTGAACAGGTTCACCGACCACGAGAACGCTCTCTGCCTTCGAGGTAGACGCCCTGCTCGACGCCGTCGCCAGGTTCTTCGCCGACCGCGTGTTCGGCCCTGACCGGCGCACGGTCCTCGAAGCCGACCTGGTCGGTGCCGATGATCGCGCAACATCTGAACGAGAGGAAAACGAGACCAGATCCAGCGACAGCTCGCCGAGATCACCAAGAAGCAAGCATCGATTCTGAAGCAAGCACAGCAAGGGGACCCGGACGACCCCTTTACAGCCGCTTTGCGAGGTAGCTACACCGAACTAGCCAAGGACGAGAAGCAACTCCAGGCGAAGATCACCGCCCTGGACGAGGCGGACTCGGCAACACCTCGGGGCAGTACAGCCGATGAACTGCAACTGATCGACGCGCTTCCCTTGAGGACCACGGCTGCAAGAGCGGCCTGGCATCGAAGTCACGTTCCTGGGCCCGGATAACAGGTCGTTCAGCGTCTTGACGCGGCTGGTTGAGGTATGGCGGCCTGCCGCCACCACGCCGACGTCCGGTCGGTTCGTGGGCGGCGGATGACGTTGGTGCCGCAGTGGATCGAGCCCAGTCGGATGTGGTAGTACCAGGCATCCACCCACTGCACGACGAGCCCGAGTGACCTGGCCACTGCATCGGTCCACGCCTCGAACACGTCGACGGTGCCCTCCGGGATGGACAGTTTCCGCCAGCCTGATCGCAGGTTTCCGTTGGGGAAGAACGCGCCGGGGTTCGCCCTGATGATGCGCTTGCGTGCCTCCTCCTGCGCAACGCCGGGAAAGCCGTCGGCAAAGGCGTCCGCCAGTGACGCCGCATGGTCGCCGCCGTTGCCGAGGATGAACGCGTCGCGCACCCAGATGTAGGTGCGATCCAGGCGGCGGGTACGGAGGTCCTTATCGGTGAACGCGCTGGCCTCCACGTCGCGGTGGGTCGCCGCGACGTCGCGGAGCACCGCCACCGCGTCGGGCACCCGGGCGCGGGGGCCGTACGGGCGCGGCACCAGCAGTCGATCCCCGACGACTTGCAGGTTCGCCAGGTCCGGAGTGAACGCCTTGGTCGTTCCGGTGGCCTTGTCGAGATTGTCGAAGATCACCGGCAGGCGGAGGATCGGCACGTTGCCGAACGCGTCGGTGAGCCGCTGCTCGATCTCGGTGAGTTGGTTCTCCTCGAGGTCGGCGTTGGTGCCGTCGTCGAAATGCGGCAACTCGAAGATGCTGACGTCCGCCGGGAACGGGCCGAAGCTCTCCCGCTGGGGCGGGTGTGGCAGCGGTATGCGGTGTGCCGAGATCTGGAATGCCGCGTCCGCCTTGGCCAGCTCGGTGTAGATCAACGGCGGCTCGATAGGGTTCATCAGGTCCGGCGAATCGTCGTGCAGCCATTCCTGGCCACGCATGAGCATGGTGACCGGGCTTGTGCCCTTGTCGGTCCGGCGCGGCAGGACCGCCGAGTAGCGGTACGGGTTCGGATACAGCGACCGTTCCAGGATGGACAGCCCGTCCCAGAACCGGTTTGCCAGCGCGTCGATCAGTGCGAACGCCACCGTCGGCGATGCACGCAGCGTGGCGGCGCCGAACCGGTTGCTCTGGGTCGGCACAAACGCAAGCACTTCGTCGACATGACCGACGTCCAACCAGCTGGTGTCGATCTCGACCAGCGGCTGCCCGCCATGCGCCTGGCCACGCAGGAACGCGAGCAGGTGCGGGTCCATGTCGGTGACCGTCTGCCCCACCTCGGTGCGGGTCACGTTGCCGACGACGACCTTGCCGAGCGGCGCGTCCCGGGTGGCAGGACCCACCTCGATGTTGCCGCCGAAGTTGTGCGACGAGTGCAAGGTGCGCAGTCGCTGCGCGAGCCGGTCGGCTTCGGCGGCGGCCAGGTCGATGTCGCGTGCCGGGCGATTCGCGGTGGCGGGCAGGCGCAGCCGCACGGCAGGTGGCGCCGTCTGGACCACGACCGCCTGGGTGGCCGCGGTGACCTCGGCCTTGGCCAGCGTCCTGACCTGACTTAGCCCGGCCCCGTTGTTCTGCCACAACTGGCTGGTAGCCATCTCGTCGGCGGTTCGCTCCAGCTGGGTCAGCAGGCGTGGCAGGTTGTTGCGTGCGGTAAAGAAGTCCGAGCTGACGCCTGGCAGTTGTTCGTTGCGTGCCGCCGCGGCGGGACCCGTGAGGACGTACCGGATCAGCCTGAGGAGCTTGCGCTCGGCCAGGAAGACCCGCGTCATCACCGTCAATACCCGGTCCGAGTCGGAGAACGCGATCCGGCTCGTCGTCCCGTTCGCGGCGCGCACCTCCAGGTCACGGTGCCAGAACGCGTCGTACACGCCGACGTCGCGGGCCGGGAAATGGCTGGTGACCAGCGTGCTGAGGTTCTGGTCGCGCAACGCGAGGCTGGTGTCGGCGCGGGTGCGCGGCAGGTGCAGGACCATGTACATCCACCCGGCCGGCCCGTGCAGGTAGCCGAGTTGGTACTGGTCCTGGATCCATGCGTCGCCGCCGTGGACGTCTGTGGGCACAGTGACCAGCGGTACTCCGAGCGGGCGCAGGGCAGCGGCGACGTCCCGCACCGCCGGGGTGTTCTCGTGCAGGTGCGGCGCCGCTACCCGAGCGTCGGCGACCTCGCAGATGTACACCCGTCTGGTCTGCCCGCCGTTGTCCATGAACAGCAGCGGCGCGAGCGTGAACTGTCCGGCATCCTGCGGCCCGGCCGCGGAGTCGCAGTCCAGCCGCACCTGGATACCCGGCCCGGGCGGAGCGGCCTGACTCGTGGCGAGCCCGGACAGCGCGGGTGGCGCGCCTGCCAGGTCGATCGCCTCGAACCGGAGCGCGCCGGGCCCGGTCAGCGGGAACCGGGCCTCACCGCCCGCGCTCGCCGGTGTTATCCGGTGGCTGCCCTCCCACACTGCGAGCCGGGCTGCGTCGGCTGCGTTCATCTTCAGCACGAGCGGACACGAACCACCGGCCGGCACAGCCTCGACGACCCGAACGTCGCTCGGCTCGTTGTCGGTCGCCGCCTTGCTGGTGCGCGCGGCGTCCACCGTCACCGGTTGCCCAGGGCGCACCACTGTGGGCAGCATCCGGGCATCCACATCCAAGTTGGCCACGAGGATCGCGCCGCGCCCGGTGAGCCGCAGGTCGTGCTC
Organism: Amycolatopsis sp. lyj-108; assembly: GCF_046549005.1. Taxonomy (NCBI): domain Bacteria; kingdom Bacillati; phylum Actinomycetota; class Actinomycetes; order Pseudonocardiales; family Pseudonocardiaceae; genus Amycolatopsis; species Amycolatopsis sp. lyj-108. The sequence continues at coordinate 10,117 of NZ_JAJPWQ010000009.1, forward strand.
GTCCGGGCGTCCGCTCACCCGCCCGTCACGGTCGTAGTCCGCGTCGAGCCGGTATGTCACCACGGCCCTACTCCTCGGTGGTGGCGTCGGTCGCCGCCAGGTTCACCTGCTTGTTCGACAGCGCGTCCCGCAGCGGCGGCACCTCGTCGAGGTTCTGGACCAGCACCAGATCTGTCGGCATGTTGACCTCCCACGGTTTCGAGCCCGCCGGGTATGGCACGCCGTTGTCGAGCTTGCCGAGATTCTCGGTGATCTCCTTGACGATCGGCAGGTACAGCTGGTCGTTGACGCTGGGGACGTCGTTGCCGTCCCAGATCACCCCGGTCTGCGCGTAGTAGGCAACGGCCGCCTCGAAGCCCGGCCGGACCGGCACCTGCACCCGTGCGGCGCCGGCCCGCAGGAACGCCGCGAAGTCGGGATCCGGGTCGCTGAGGTTCAACGCGTTGACCCAGCGGGCTCGCCTGCCCCAGAGGTGCGGGTAGCAGATATAGAGGATGTTGTGCCACTCGAAGGCGTTCTCGAAGAACCGGATGAACTTGCCGTTGTCGTAGGCCGCCGGCAGGTTCAGCCTCGGGTCGGTGCCGGGGACCGAGGGCTGGAACGAGTCGAGGTTGAGGTCTGCGTTGCCGGTCAGCATCATGATCAGCCAGCGCTTCAGCTCATCGCGCACGATCCTGACGTTCACCAGCGGGTTGTTGCCGAAAGCCTTGGTGCCCTGCTGCAACTCCGTCTGCGCCTGCCGGTCCTGGTACTCGGCGAGCTGTTGCTGGTAGGCCTGGATGACCGCGTCGTAAACCTGGTGCTGCCACCTCGCGAAGCCCTCGTCGGTCAGCGTGCACTGGACGTCGATACCGATCGCGAACGCCCGGACGTGCAACAGTTTGAAGGCGATCGACAGCTCCTTCTGGTGTGCGTTGAGGGTCTTGCCCTCCGCCCCCCAGAACTCGGTCCGGTCGAACGAACTGCCACCGACCACGACCCGGAAGGTGTGGCTCTCACCGTCCACTGGGAAGACGTAGTCGGTCTGCACGGTGGCGTGGAACGTCTGGTACCCGGCGGGGAGGTCCAGCTTGCCTGCCCGGCCGATGTTGACAGTGTCGTCGCTGCCGTCCTGCTTTTCGAAGAAGGCCACGGTCTGGAACTGGGGCGGCGGGGCCGGCACGTTCGCGACCCGGTAGCGGGCCACGTAGTCGTGGTAGTTGGTCCGGGTCAGGTGCGACGGTTTGAGGGCCTGCCCGAAGAAGTCCGGCGGCTGCGGCTTGACCAGGTCGCTGTTCTTCGGCGGGTTCTCCACAAGGGCGTGGAGGAAGTACGCGGCGGGCTCCGGCACGACGAAGTCGAACATCATCCGTTGGCCGTAGTTGAACACCTGGGCGTCGTAGACCTTGTTGAGCCAGCGGTAGATGCCCCGGATGTGCTTGAGCGGGTTGGAGTTGATGAACGCGTGCCCGTTGGTCTCCTCGAACTCCTCCAGGGTCCGCAGGCGCACCAGCCTGCGCACGCTCTCCCTGACCTTCTCCATGGTGCGCTGGGTGACCTCCTGGGAGAACGACGACGCCTTGCGCTGCGCTTCCTCGGTTGAGGACGAGAAGCCGGCCTTCAGGCTGGCAGTGAAGGAGACGGCTGGTCCGTACGACCCGGTCACCTGCAGACCTGCCTCGATCTCGGTTGAGGACTTGACGGTCTTCTGCGCCTCGTTCTGTAGCTCGTTGCGCTGGGTGCTGGAGAGGTCGCGTTCCTTCTCGGTCTCCGACTCCGACTCGGTCTCGGTGATCTGTTCTCTCTGGGAGAGCCGCCTGGTGTTGCGTTCCCGGGTCTCGCCCGACATCACGTTCTCGATGTGCGCGAACTCGCCGAGCTCGTACGCCTTGAGCTTCTGCCGCAGGACCAGCAGGTCGGCCACCCCGGCCTGGAAGCTGCCGGCGGGTGGGACAGCCTGGACCGCCATTGACTGTTTGAACTCCGCGACGTCCACCATCCCGCCGGTGAAGCTCACGACCGGACCTGTCGTGCGGGTACTTGCGGACTGGATCTCGGCCTCGATCAATGCGATCGCGCGCACCGGATCCAGTACGTCTCGGGCGAGCCCGAGCCGCTCGGCCACCTCGCGCGTCGACTGGCTTAGTCCGGTCAGTGCATCGGGTGTCAACCGGAGCCCCGGCGCCGACGAGCGGCGTGTCGGCGAGCCAGGGGTGTCGGGTCCGTGGTCCGCCTCGGGTGCGGCGGCCTGATATCGATCGTCCAGAACGAGTGCCGCGATCTCGCGGTGCGCGGTGTCCAGCGCCGAGAGCCAGTCCCGCTCCGGCGCAGCTCGGACCGTGGGAGGCGACACGGGGATCGGAGCGCGGCGAACCAGGTCGGGCAGCATGACCGGAGTCCGGGCGAGGTACTCCCGCACCGGCTCGCCGGGGGCCTGACCTTCGGTGACGGCCCGCACCAGCGCGATCGCCTTGAGCGCGCGGGTGCCCGACTCGGCGCCCGGCTCACCGAGCAGCGCGCTGGCCACCAGCGCGTCCGCCGCCCGGGTCTCAGCGGCCCGGAACTCGTCGCTGGTCACCAGGTCGGCCAGCGACCGCCCGTAGACCTCCTGCGCGATCGCATCGAGGTCGATGTCGGCCGCCGTCCGGTCCTCGGCTTCGTCCAGCCTGGCGAGCAGCGGGATCACGTCCACTTCGTCCGCCGGGTGTTCCGTGCCGTGCTCACGCGCCAACTGTGCCAACGACTCCCGGTCCTGGCCCGCGTCAGCGGCCTGCCTGAGCCGCTGGAACAACGGTGACTCCACGCCCGTCTCGCCGACCGCCACACCCGCGGCCGTCGGCGGCGGAAGTTTCGCCGGCCGGACCATCACAAAGCGAAGAACGCCCTCCGCAGCCACTTCGTCCTCCCTCAATCAGGGTGAGGCTCCAAACTCACGGTAAATCTGTGGTGATGGCGTGGATATGGCCAAAGGTGCGACCAGATGGGCAGGCTGAGCCGCCCCGAAGCTTCCGGACAGTGGATCAACTAAGGTCCACCGGCACTTCCCTCAGTGGCTGCAACAGCCTGACACTTGCCTCACGGAGAACAGCAGGGGACGAGAACCTTATGGCGCGGCTACAACGGCAGCAGCGCGCGACATCCTGAACCGGGCTCGCCAGCAATTGACCGGAGCAGGTGATCGCTGTGCGGAAGTCTTGCGGGTCGAGGCGACACTGGCCCCGCAGGACTCCCGCAAGCAAGCGGACGCCAACTCGCTGCCCCGATCGGGGGTCGATGATCAGGGCGGACCGGCCGCCGACCACGATGATCGTTCCATCGCGGGTGACGTCGATCGAGCTTACGCGGAAAGGTCATCGCTGTTCGACGCGGTGTCGCGCATGGCGGTAAGCGCAGAACGGAGATTGGCAGGGCTTCCTAGTGCCGGCTATCTGCGGGCGGCTCGTCACCGGCGATGTGCCGTATGCTCACTGTATGGCGTCCTTCGAGGTCAGCACGCATATTGCCGCGTCACCTGAGCGTGTCTTCGAGGTGTCGCTCGACGTGGATGTACACACCAACTCGTTGACCGGGTCGGACGAACGGGCCATCGGTGGTGTGACGGCGGGCGGTCTCCGACTCGGGGACACGGTCACATGGCAGGCGCGGCACTTCGGTATCCGCTGGCGGATGACCTCGGTGATCAGCGCCTGCGACTACCCGGGATATTTTGTCGACGAACAGGTCGCCGGCCCGTTCCGGCGCTGGCATCACCGGCACTATTTCGGACCGGACGAGGCCAGCGGCACGGTGATGCGTGACGCTATCGATTTTTCGGCCCCGTTGGGACCGCTCGGCACCCTCACCGAATTCGTGGTTCTGAACCGCTATATGCGCCAGCTCATCCTGCTTCGGAACAAGTACATCAAGACTATCGCCGAGCAGCAGGTTTAGAAGCCGCTGAATAGGAAGATTCCAGCAGTGAGCAGACCCGCGAGTCCCACGGGTAAAGCGGCCATGGCCCAGAGTATGTCGGGCAGTACATCGTGGTCGCGTCGGCGAATCAGCCTTCGCACCAGTGCGACCACGATGTAGCCCAACGGGAGCACAGCGACCGCTGCGGCGAGCGCGGGCAGGACGAAGCCAAAGCCAAATCCGTTGATTCCGCGCAACGCCACCAGTTTGGCCACATAGAAGACGGTAGCGACGCCGAGAACAACGAGTGCGATGCAGCTACACAGCACCCTGACGAGGACCGAAGCCCACTTCGCAGCGTTTCCCGGCATCTGCCCACCTCTATCTACACTCTGAAATAAACTACTTGTAGGACAACGCCAGATTCTCGGCAAATAATCCCCAGGTTTCGTGGGCCAGTACGTTGTTGGCCCACGATGCCCATTTCTTGTCCCAGATTTTTGTGGCTTGCCCCCAAGCCTTGACGCTGAGCTTCAGTTTATTCTTATCTGATCTCGAAACGCCGAACCTGATGTACTTCCCCGCTCCTTCGAGGTGATCTGCTGTCGATTCGAAGATGAAGTAGTCCGTGCCCACGTCTGCCACTCGGACCGGCCCGAAGACCGACAGGTCACACCTGCGGTCGACCTGGAGTCGGCCGCAGTCGGAGTTAATGGGGAAGTATCTGTTCAGATCTCCCTGAATCGCTGCCATCACTTCGGCCGGGGTGGCTTTCTTGGTGTCGATACCGGGGTTGATCGGCCGTGGGTCCCTGATGTCATAGTTGAAGTCGTAGCCGTAGCCGTTGCCGGTTTTCTCCGCCTCGATCCTGGCTCGTTCCGCAGCTTCCGCCGACGCCTTCTTCCGGCGCTCGAGGTCGCTGAGGCCCTGTCCTTGTCCGGACTCGGTCTTCTGCCGTTCCGCTGTTTCAGCTCGCACGGCGGCTTTGACGGCTTCGTCGGCTGCTTCGGCGGCGTGGGCGGCGTGCTGTGCGGCCTTGGTCGCGGCTGCTTCGGCCCGGTCGGCCCAGCTGCGGGCGGTGGCGGCGTCGGCTTCGGCCTTACGGGCCGTGCCGCGGGCGACGGCCGCGTCGGCCTCAGCCTTGGCGGCGGAGCGGCCGGCGATCGCGGCGTCCGCGCTCGCGGTGTTCGCCGCCCGACGGGCAGCCTGAGCATCGCCCTGTGCCTGAACATCGGCCTGCGACGCCCTGGCACCAGCGGTACGCGCACCAGCGGCATCCGCGGCGGCGGCTGCGGCCGAACGCTGCGCACCGGCAGCGGATCGCGAGGCAGTGGACACGGACTGGGCGGCAGCCGCGGCGGCGGTGTAGGCCGGGGAGACCTCGGCACCGGCTCGTTTGGCTGCGGTCGCCGCGCGGTTGGCGGCCTCGGTGGCTTCAGCGGCCCGGTCCTGTGCGGCTTTCGCCTGGTCGGTGCCGATGATCGTCGCTTGTTCGGTGACCTGTTTCGCGAGTTCCGCCGCGAGGTCGTTACCGGTTGCCGGGGTGCCCGACGCGATTCCGGAGGGGTCGGCGATCCCGGCCGCGGATGCACCCGCCGCCTGCGCCGCCCGCACGGCGATCCCGGTCTGGACGGCTGCGGCGGCCGATTCGGCCAGTGCCGCGTCGGCTTCGGCCTTGGTGCGGTCGGCGGCGACCATCGCCTGCGTGGCCTCGACAGCCGCACGCTCGGCCAGTTGGCAGGCGGCGTGGGCGTGTTCGGCGGCGAGGGCTTCCTCGGCGGTGGCGGTCGCGGCGGCGGCGTTGGCGGTGACCGCGGAGGCGTGCGTCGCGGCGGCCGCGGCCGCGGCCTTGTTCGCGGCAGCGTTCGCGCGTGCGGCCGCGCCTGCAGCCTCGATGGCCGCTGAGCGCGCCCGGACCGCGGCACCGGTCGCGGCGTTGGCGGCCGATCTGGACTGCCCGGCGGCCGCGGTCGCGGTATTGGCCTCGGACCGGGCTCCGGCGGCCGCTTCCCGTGCCTTGCCCGCCGCCTCGCCGGAGGCGGCCTTCGCGGCTAGCGATTCCAAGGCTTGAGCACGTGCGAGCGCGGCGTTCTGCACTCGCTCCGCGTCGAGAGCGCGTCTACTCGCGTCGACAGCGTTCTTCTCTTCCCTCCCCGCGTCCTGTTCGGCTGTTTCGGCTGCTTTGCCGAGGCGGGTGGCGTTGCTCTTCGCGTTGGCGGCGATGGCGGCTTTGGCTTGGGCTTGAGCGCGGGCTCCGGCGGCGTTGCGGGCTTCCTGTTGGGCCCGTGCCCGTGCGGCGGCGGCGTTGCGTGCTTCCTTCTCGGCGACGAGGCGGGCGTCGCGGGTGCGTTTGGCGGCTGCCAAGGCCTGCTGTTCGGCGCGTTCGGCTTCGGCTCGTGCTTCCTTGGTGCGGGTGGCCGCGTCCGCTGCGGCTTTCGCTTGCTGGCGGGCGGCTTCGGCGAGGGCGGCTGCCGACTTGGCGTGGTCTTCGGCGGCTTGACGCCACCCGGCGGCGTTGTCGGCGTGGACCTGCGCATTCGCGTCGGCGTCAAGGGCCTTGCTGGTGGCTTCGGTGGCGTCGGCCGCGTGGAACGCCGTCTCTGCCGCTTTGGCCGCGGACTGGGCCGCCGCGGCGACGGACTTGGTGGTCTTGCCCCAGTCGATGCCGTGAGTGAGGCCGGTCTCGGCGAGCTGGCGTGTCGCGGTCTCGGACATCGCCGCGGCGGTCGTGGCCTCGCGAGATGCGGCGGCCGCGTTGTCCCATTCCCGTTTGGCGTCGCGGGTCTGCTGCGCCAGTTCGGGTGCGCGGCCGCGGTGTCCAGAGGCACGGCCGGGTTTGTCTTCGTCGAAGATCTTCCCGGCCTTCTTCGCGGCCTGGTTGGCCAAGCCCATCGCGTTCGAGGCGTCGGTGAGGAACCGCACCGCCTGAACGCTCGAGTTGAGGATCTCCGTCCGCGCGTTCGCGGCCCGGGTAGAGCGGTCGGCCAGGTCCTTGAGTTCGGCCAGTGCTTTGTTCCGCGCGGCCATGGCCGCCTCGACCGCCGCGCGGGCATCGGCGTCACGTTGGTTGGCGACGGCATAGCCGTGGTTGAAGAACTCCGCGATCACCACCGGATCGCGCGTGTCCAGGGCTGCCTGGCCGACGGCCTTCACCTCGGCGCCGCCGTTCGCGACCATGGACACGACGCGGGCCTCGATCTTCTTGGCCCGTTTCACCGCGTCATCGATAGCCTGACGGTCCTCGTCGTCAGCGAGCCGTTTGCCGAAGGCGACGAAATCAGCGATTCTCGCGTCATCGCTCGTCGCCAGCAACTCGGCCGCACGGGCGCGTGCTGTGGGCCCGGCGGTGCGGGCCCATTCGGCGACCTGCGCACGGTTTTCCTCCGCGACCCGTTTCTTCCGTTCAGCGGCGGCCTTGCGTGCCTCGGCGGCGCCGACGTCCAGGAATTCCTTGATCTTCACCGGGTCGTTGGTCGCCAACGCGGCCAACGCCGCGTCACGCTCCTCGACCTCGCTGGAGAACTCGGCGATGTCCTGGACGAGCTGCCTGTTGAACGCCGCCTCTTCCTCGGAGATCGGCGGTGGGGCCTGCTGAGCAGACGCTGTGGTGGCCGGTGGCGCGGCATCGGCGGCCTGGGCAGGTGCTGCCAGGCCGAGGAACACAGCGAAGGCCAGCAACGCGACCAGCGAACGGGGGATCCCGCGACCGTGTCTGTCCACAGCCCGGGTCAGATTGGTGTGCATGACGAAGCTACTCCAAGAAAGGTCAGAGTGGTGTCTCGTGTGGACGGAGATCACCGGGTGGCGACACGGGATTCGTTGGCGCGCGCGGATTCGGCTACCTGCAGCCACTGCGCCGCCTGGGTCCGGGCCCACGCTTGTTCCTCGGCCCACGCGCCGCCGTTGTCACCGGCGCGGTCGGAGACCGTCTTCCAGTCCTGAGCAGTGGTGGCCGTTTTGGCGAACTCCGCGACCGCGGTCCAGGCCTTGATCTGCTCCGCCGTCCGCGACCGCTCCGTGTCCCAGGACTGGGCAACAGTGCCGGCGTGCTCGGCGACGGTCCGCCACGCCTGAGCCGCGGCGGCACGTGCCTTCTCCACAACGGCCGCCTCGGCCCGCGCCACCGCCGCCTCAGCCTCCTCCGCAGACGCAACGAGCTGGTCCAGCCGGGAGCGCCACAGCAGATCCTGATCCGCCATCCGCACGCGGTAGGCCTGCTCGTCGCACCGTGCCGCGCTCGCCCACTCATAGCCGAAGAACTCGACCAGGTCGGCGTCACTGCCGGTGCGCACAGCGGCGGCCCGCACCCACGGACCGGGGTCGTGCTCGGCCAGTCCGGCGACGAAGTCGCGGTCCGCCTGCGCCTGGCGAGCGACCTCCTTGTCCTTCTGGTTGTCCCCGCGCTCATCCTGTTCCCGCGCCCGGTCCCACCCTGCGCGGACGAACTCGTCCTGTTCATCGCAGGTCCCGTGCGACGCGCGGGTGGCTGCGGCGTAGACGGCAGGCGCGGTGAGCGGCGAAGTCGTCGCCAGCACCCGGCGAATGACGTCCGCGTTACGCGCGACGTTCTGCGCCGATCGCGCCTTCGCAGTCTCGTAACCACCACCCGGCGCGAGGAACCGCGCGACCGCGGCTTCGACGTCCTTACTCAGCAGCGCAAGCCGAGCGGCGACCCGCACCTCAGGTCTCGCGTCCTTGTCCGCAAGGCGCGAGACCATCGTCGTCTGCCATTTACCCGTGACTGAAACCGTCACCGCGGCACTGGCCGGCACGCTGGCGGTGACCGCGGCCAACGCCAGCGCCAGAATCGCGACACCAACGGCTACACAGGACCGCTTGCCCATATCTCCTCCTCAACCGGCACACAGCCGCAAGGCTTCGCGCACGACTGAGAAGACGGGATATGCCTGCTTCAGGCGCGATGGATGGATCAGATAACACCGCAGTGCCGAAGGCAAGAAAGCTGGCGCCATTGAGGAGGATCGTCACTGGCAACCCATGTATTTTGTCACGGTTTTATCGTCAGAAACGCTTTCGTCAGTGAGCGAACCCACAGTTCACGGGTCCGAATTGGTGGCGGCAACGCAATGTGCGACCATCCGCCGGGAGCCCATTTACTACGTTGCAGGGGAGATATTCGTATGCGCAATCGGTTTTCCTGGGAGACAAGACCGGCAAGTGCTGGACGGAAGGCAATTCTGGGCGCGCTCACCGTCGCGGTGCTCACCTCGTCGCTCGGTGTCCCGGCCGCCATCGCGGCGCCTGCCACGCCCGGGCCGATGGCTGCGAACGCGCAGGCGCCGCTCGAGGAGGCCGCCGCAGAGGAAAAGGTCAAGGCCGCCGCGGTTCTGGGGATCAACGCCCGAGAGGACATCCTGGTTCTCAACGACAAGAACTTCACCCTCGCGCTGTGGCGCAAGGCCAAGGAAGGCAGCGAGGTGAAGAACGCCGCGCTGCTGGCGTTCACCAGCTCCGACGAGTACGCGTGTACCCGGTTCATCAAGACCGGCATCCATGCCGCGAAAAAGATCGACGACGACAACGAGATCGCCGACTACCTCGCCAAGCAAAAGGCACGCACCGCCAAGCGCAACGCCGTGGCCCAGGTGCCCGGCATGGACGCCGCCGATGAGGTCATCAACCTGTCCGATACGGAATTCGTCTTCCGGGTCTGGCAGAAAGCCAAAGACGGATCCGCGGTGAAGAACGCCGCCGCCGACACGTTGCGCCCGGAGAGCACACCCGAGGACTATCAGAAGTTCATCAACAAAGGTATCTACGACGCACGGCAGATCGACCGGCGGCAAGAGGTCGCGGACGCGAAGGAAGCCGAGCGAAAAGCCAAAGAACTGAAAGAATCGCAGGAGGCCAAGGCACTGGCCACCTCCGCGGCGCTCGGCGTCGTCGCTGACGACACCATGAAAAACCTGCCCGACCGGGACTTCGTGGACATTATCTGGACCAAAACCACCGGCACCGAGGTCAAGATCGCGGCACGCACGGCGCTGGACGCCGGCACCCACGCCGCGTTGAAGGAATTCATCGCCACCGGCGTGCACGCCGCTCACCAGCGCGACATCGAGACTCGCGACGCCAAGAAAGTCGAGCTCAAGACGCGTCAGATCAAGGAGATCCTCGATACCGCCGCGCGGGACGGGTTTCAGCCTAATTTGGTCGCTGCGGCGAGGGAGGCTCTCAAGACTCCGACACTGGCCGTGCTGACCGCCTTCCTGAACAAGGGCCAGCACGACGCCGCCAAGCTCGACCTCGCCAAACCCGCCGAAGGCCTGGTCATCGAACTCAAGGGCCTGCAGTCCGGCCGTTGCCTGCAGGTCGCGGGACTGTGGGGGCAGGGCGCGGAGAACAACGGCGCCGGCACCGAACTATGGGACTGCGTCAACGGCAACAAACAGCGCTGGGTGCTGCGCGCCAAGGGCAACGACCGCTACGCGCTCCAGAACGTCAACTCCCTCAAATGCCTCGCGGTCGCGGGCGGCGGCGTGAACAACAACGACTCCCTGGTGCAGAACGACTGCGCCGGCACCGCACCCGAGCAGCTCTGGGAGTTCGTCCCGGTCGGTGACGACGGCACGATGGAGCTACGCAACGTCAAGAGCGGCAAGGCCGCCACCGCCCCAGGCGCCGGCACCGACAACGCCACGCTGGTCATCCAATACACCAACACCCACGCCAGCAACCAGGCCTGGCGCTTGATCGACGTCAACCACACCGGACAGACCATCGCCATGCAGCCCGGCGTCATCGAGCTCAAGGGGGTTCAGTCCCAGCGGTGCCTGCAGGTCTCCGGTGGTGTCGAGGACACGCTCGCGGAGGGCCGCGGGACCGAGCTGTGGGACTGCGGCAGTGGCGGTAAACAGCGCTGGGAACTTGTTGCCCTCGGCAGTCACAAGTACGCGCTGAAGAACGTCAACTCGAAGAAGTGCCTTGACGTCACCGGATTCCAGGCCCGCAACGGTGTGTCGCTCACGCAGTACAACTGCCACCTCGACGTCAACCAGCAATGGACCTTCGTCACCGGCAAGAACGGCGCGGTGAAGCTTCAGAGCGCGTTCAGCGGCGGCATCGCCACCGCCCTCGGCTCCGGAACCCACAACGGCGCACTGGTGCAGCAGTTCGCCGACAGCAACGGCGACGACCAGCAGTGGCTCGCCACCACCCTGCCCACGCAGTCCTGACCAGCACAGAGCAGGTGGGTGGCCCCGTCACCACACAGGGGCACCCACCTGTTGATGTCCCTGTGCGGTGATCGAATGCTCAGCAAGCTGCAGGCATACCCGCCGAAAGGCATCTCCATCGACACGGTGGCTCTGGCCGACGACAGCCCGCTCACCTAGGGCGAGCGGACTGTGCTGCGACTGCTTGCCCGCGGCGACACCGCCAACGTCAGCAGGGAACTGCACATCGCCGACGGCACGGTCTCCAACGGCGTGACGAGAATCTTGCAGAAACTCCGCGCCCGCCGATAGGTCTGTCTCGGATCCGACCATGCCCTGTCATCGCGGTCGGACAACTCCCACAACAGATGCCGGGCCTTGCCCACTGGCAAGGCGCGGTGTGCGCTGATCTGTTCGTACTGCAGGTGAAACCACGCCAGCCGCGCTCGCCGGCGTCGCCCTCGCATAACCGACCGAAAGGCCACCGACGATTCTGTTCAGGTCAACATAACCGTCCGCGTCATAAAAGCCAGGAAAGTCGTGTTTGGTTGTTCCGCCGGTGTCGGACAACGTCGCGGTCCAAGAGAAAGTGGATACCCTCGGCCGGGGTTCCTCTTTTCACCGAATACTGGGCGCCCTCAGGCCTGGCCCGAACCTCGTAGCCGTTCGCCGTCGCCACGTCTGCATTGTATCCGACAGCGTTCATGACCACTTCGACAACCCTGCCGACCGGCGAGGCATTCGCCTCTCCGGGCAACGTTGCGGCTCCACTCTTTCCAGTGATCCCCGCCATCGCTGCCACGGCCGCGACCGCCGGCGCACGAAGCACCAGCGAACGACCTGAGTAATGATATTTCACAGTGTCCCCATTCGCGAACAAATGGAAATAAAATACAAGCAGCGAGCATTATTGAAGCCCCAGCGGTGCCGCTATGCGCCTACATGAGAAACCGCAGTAGGGCAATACGGAGCCTTGCCAGTCGGCGTGACTTCTCCCCCACCTGATCGACTTGAGATGAGAAACCGTAGCGCCGCGTTCCAGTCGCTCGAAATCCGCCATGCGAGTGACCAACATGGCGATCTCACCATTAGACAGAAAGGCCCAATAAAAGGTCCATTACTGCGAAACTGTCAAAGGTCAATCTTCTCGCGCGCGAATTCAGAAGCCAGTTCTCCCGGGCACGCCGGCTTCCGCCCCGCGGCATGCGCATGACCGGAAACGGAGCATCAAGGCGGCGAGGGCATTTCCTCGGCAAGGTCAGCCTGACGACTGCTGCGACGAGGAGGTGCGGGCTGGTCCAGCCGCATGCCCGAAGGTCCTCATCGCGGCATGAGCCGATGTTCACCAACAGGTGTGCCGCGCCCTGGCAATCCCTGCCCGCGTCAAGCGATAGTCGGCTGCCTGAGGTCGCCCGCGCACTCGCGTCACGGACCGAGGGTCCCTCAACCGATGCTCCTGGACCGCGTGGGAGTTGGCTACGGGCCCTCGAACTCAAGCGCAACGAAGGGCAGATCGTTGAAGCCGAGCTCGTCGAGCAACAGCACAAGCGGCTGGAAGAGGCGCGATGACATCGCGTCACGCGCTCAAACCACGGGACGCCGGCAACGTGCTCAGCACTCCGTGGTAACAGCGACGGCTTCCCGTTCCTGCCCTTCGCCCGCGACGTCGGCACCGGCGAGATCCACTACCTCGACATGCGGCGGCGGATCCCACCGGTGCACACCGTCACCCCCGACACCTCGCCGAACGGGTCGCCGCCCGGTCCGAACACTGACGCGGGGCGAGAGTCAGCAGCCCGCTCAGATGGATGCGCGGGCGGCCCGGGAGGCGTCGGTCAGCGTGGTGCCCACACCGGATACCAGACCGGTGTCGACGCAGGTGAGGGTGACTTTGTAGCCACCGGGAGCCGTGTCGTGCACAAAGGCGCTGCAGGTGTCGCCACCGCCGAGCGCGATCTGCGCCAGCGCACGTGCTTCCGTACTGGCATCGGTGAGGGTGGTGCCGAGCCCGTTGACGAAGGAAAGGCCGATCCCCTTGCAGCTGAGGGTGGCCTGGTAGCCGCCGCTGACCGCGGAGTTCATGAAGGCCGAGCACCCGGCGGCTGGTGCGGCGTTCGCGGTGGCCGGCAGAACGAGATTCGCGGCGGTGAACGCTCCGATCATGACCACCGCTCCGTTGACCAGGCCGATCTTTCTGATGCTTTCGCGCATCGACACGTCCTTTCCTCTCACGGCACGAGACGCCGGATTCGACGGGTCGAGCGGCCTGCCGACCCATCGGTGTTCGACGATCGGTGGCCCTCGCCGGTTCCGGCCGCGGGCCTCAGCCGGGATGCATGATCAGCGTGGGGCGGATGGTCGGGGTACTCGCGTCGTTCGTCGCCGCGGCACGACCACTGCCTGCCTTCGCTGGACTACTTGGCGAGCTGACCGATGCCGATTTCGTCGGCCATTCGACCACACCGGTTGACTTGTCCGCGAGCTCCTGCCCTGCCCTTATCATCGTTAGCCAGGGGTGTGGTCGTGGCGGAGATAGGTCAGTACGGCGGTGACGCGGCGGTGGATCTGGGACTCCTCGGCGAGCCCGAGTTTTGCGAAGGTCGAGTTGACATGTTTCTCGACGGTCGACTCGGCCAGGCCGAGAGCGTCCGCGATCATCCTGTTGGCCTTGCCCTGTGCCATGTGTTGTAGAACTTGAAGCTCTCGTGAAGTGAGCCGGGACAACGGTGAGTCAGCGGAGCGAGTGTTGCTGCGTACAAGTACTTCGACGATGCGCGGGTCGACTACGGAACGTCCCGCCGCCACTTCGCGCAGGGCGTGCAGGAGTTCGTCGAGGTCGCCGACGCGTTCCTTGAGCAGGTAGGCCAGCCCGTTGGTGCCGTGCCGAAACAGGGCGAAGGCGTAGTTCTCGTCTGAGTGCTGGGACAACACGACCACGCCGATCTCCGGGTGTGTCGCCCGGATGGTGTGCGCGGCGGCGATGCCCTCGACGTGATGGGACGGCGGCATGCGGATGTCGGCGATCACCGCGTCAGGGCGGTGTCGCCGCACCGCGTCGAGCAGTTCCTCCGCATCGCCGACGGCAGCGATGACGTCGACGGTGCCAGTGTCCTCGAGCAGCCGTCGAGTTCCCTCTCGGACCAGGTAGTGGTCCTCAGCGATGACGACGCGCAGGCATTCAGACATCGGCCTCTCCAGACCTGGCAGGCAACTGGGCATGGATGGTAGTGCCAGCGCCGGGCTCGCTGATCACCTGCAGCTTGCCGCCGACCGCATCGGCACGGTCTCGCATGCCGGTGAGTCCGGAGCCGCCGGCGGAGCCCGGCTGAAACCCGGCACCGTCGTCGCGTACCGAGAGCAACAGTTCTTCCGGGGTCCGGGTGAGCCGGATGACGGCCTGCGTCGCGTCGGCATGCTTGAGCACGTTGGTCAGAGCTTCGGAGATGAGGAAGAACGCGGATTCCTCTATGTTCACCGGAAAACGCGCCGTGGCCACCGAATCCTCGACCTCGATGGTGACGGGGAGAGGAAGCCTGCGCGCCGATGAGGTCACCGCCGCGACCAACCCCTGGTCGGTGAGCACCGGAGGGTGTATTCCATGCGCGAACTCCCGTAGTTCCTCGATCACCAGGTAGGCGTCGTTTTGAACCTCGGCCAGGGTGGAATCGGCGTGCTCCCCGCCGCGGCGAACCTGGTTGCGGACCAGGCGCAGCTTCGCGACCAGCGCCACCAACTCCTGCTGGATACCGTCGTGCAGCCGGCGTTCGATCCTGCGCCGTTCGGTGTCTTGAGTGTGCACGATCCGTGCCCTGGACGCAGCCAGTTCACGTGCCTGCCGCTGGGTCTGTTCCACCCGTGCGGAAAGCTCGGCGGTGAGCCGCGTGTTGTGCACCGCGAGGGCGGACTGCCGGGCAAGCGTTTCCACCAGGTCGTGATCGGCCGCGGTAAACCGGCCCTCCGCCTTCGGCCCGCACTCAATGGCCCCCAGTACGTCGTCGCCGAGGCGGATGAGCGTCTTCGTTCCGTGCTCGGCGGGGTCGCCCGCGACGCCCTCCGCCACCAGTTCGCCGGAACCGAGCCGAACCCGCGTCCAGCGCAGGTCCAGGCCCTCACGCAGGCAGCAGGCCAGTCGCGGAGCCAGCCGGTCCAACTCGAACGCGTGCTCGAGTGTCGTGCCGAACTGCACGAGCAACTCGAAGTTGGTCGGCCGCCTGCCGAATGCCCAGCGCGCAGCCACCTGGTTCAGGCGAGTGCGTGCCGGTTGCCCCACCATCGTGGCCATCGCCGTGACAAGCACCGCCAAGCCCAGCGGCAGGTACTGGCCCACGGCAAGTCCCAGCGTCATCGCCGTGCCCAGGTACCACCCGCCGATCACCAGCCACAGCAACCCGTAAATCACCACGGGCCGGACCACCAGCCGCATCCCCAGCAACCCGCGACGGAACGCCGCGACGGCAACGGCCACCGGGACGAACAGGCTGGGCAGGCCCCCGAGGAGCAGACCGGTGACGTACAGCAGCCCTGTGTCGACGTCTGACGCCCACGTCCGCGACGACAGCACAACCGCGCGTCCAAGCAGCAGGACCAACGCGGCGACACCGAATACGAGCAACCATCGCCGGTGTGGCAGATCCGGACTGCACAGGCACCGTGCGACGAGCACCAGCGCGCCGAGCACGAACACCCAGGCTTCCACCTCGTGCACGGGAAGGAACAACGCCCACAGGGAGAACAGCCCGAAAACCGCCGGAAGAACGATCGGCAGCGGCCACAACGGCCTCAGCACAATCCGTTCACTGCCGTACCTGTAGCGGCCGTCGGGCAGCAACGCCACCAACCGTGCCAGAACCACGACCGCGGCGACCGAGCACGCTGCCTCCGCGAGGACGTTGCCCCACACCCACAAAGTCGGCGGATACCAGTCACTCTTCACCGTCGTGAGGTGCAACAGATTGTTCAACGCGAAGTTGACCGAGAAGAATACTCCCACCGCCAGCAGTTGCCGCACCGTGCGATGCGTAGGTAGGTGCAGCCACAGCATCAAACCAAGTGCGTAGCAAGGCAACGCATGCATCAATGGCCCTGGCAACGCGAGGTGGACCGGCAGCCAAAAGATGCCGACCGTGACGCCGAACAGCAAACTCAACCCTCCCGCCGCCGCGAGTATCCGCATCGGCCATCCCGCGCTGTCCGTCACTCCCGCAGTGTGACGGCAGATCGCCTGCGCTGTACAGGAGACAGTCCGCTATGCGGACTGGAGGAAAACCTCCATGTCGAGGGCAAGGCTGGCCTGGTTCTTCTCGCGTCCGGATTGCTCGACAGTCAGCAGTGCCAGCTTTCGGGGCGTTACGAGGGGAACACCAGCGTCAGGCACGGCGCCAACTTCATCCAGGCGGCTGCTGGGGTGGCGCGACCCTCACTGGTACTTCGTCACCTAATTGAGAATCGGAGACAAAATGCAGATCAAACGCAAATTGCTACTGGTCATCTGCGCGGCAGCGCTGACCATAACTGGCTCAGGAGCCGCCACCGCTTCGGCGTCCGAGGCCGGGGTGGCAGGTTGGGTCACGGACAAGCTCAACACATTCCACGACGCGACCGGCCGAGTGACCGTGTCGGTCTTCTGGACTGAGGGAGGTGACGCTCGGTCGCACTGGGACGAGACGATCTACCCAAGCGACCCGGACATGCTCGCGATCGGCGGCGGCGCGGTCGCCTCGAACCAAGGCTACGGGTCGTTGCTCACCAAGTCCCGGCCGACCGACGACATGAGCGGTTGGAGCGTCGCCGCGAAGGATCACCAGGCGGCGTCGCCCTTCAAACTCAAGGCCTACGTCATCGGCTTGAAGATCGCCGGAATGAGCAAGGACCAACTCCGCCACGACCAGAACGTCATCAACCGGTCGAACATCAGCGGCGTGGCGTCGCATCCCGAGGCCGAGGTCGGCGTTCCGTCGGAACAGTACGAAATGGTCGGCGGTGGGTTCGAGGTGATCTCTCACGGATGGGGCAGCATGGCGACCGCCTCGTTCCCCTCATCCCAGTTCACCTGGAAGGCGAGATCGAAGGATCATCTCCATTCGGACCCGGCGCAGATCCGGACGTGGGCCATCGGTATCAAACGCGATCTCCCAGTCGGGCGGATCGACGCGGCCTACGATGACAACGGGTCCAGCACGTCAGCACATCCGGCCTCGACCGCTGAGCCGCCGGTCGGATACGCGCTGACCGGCGGTGGCGGCGAGGTCCACTACAGCGGGGCGGGCAACATGCTATGGGCACTCCAACCCGCAACCGGCAACAGCTCCAGCTTCACGGCAGCCTCGAAGGACCATATTGTCTCCGACCCAACCAGCATCACGGCCTATGCGTGGGGAATCAGGTTCATCTGACGACAGCCGTTCCTGCCGCGATCTGCGGCAGGAACGGCTTTCCAGTCCGCAACCACCAAACGAGATACGCCACCGCATGATCTAGTCGATGGCATGTACGAGTTGCGCTCTGCAAGGGCGAGCGCGTTCACCACGGCCCGCGCTCTCCGGTCAGCGGTGCTCGCTGGACGCGATTTTCGGAGCCGAGGAGGACATGGAGGTGGCTACAGATCGCGTCAGCAACACCGCCGAGACCGAGCAAACTATCGGGGACGGGGACAGCGACGCGCGGCAGGTCGGGAAGGTCGTCGTCCGGGCTGTCTGCAGCGGTGCCGAGGAGCGTGTGCAGTTGCTGGCAGGTCGAGTCAGCAGCGGCGGCGATGCCGCCGCCGTTTTCGAAGTGGGCGCAGATCGAGTCAGCGATAGCCCCACGGCATCAATGCCGGCGAGCCCGCTGAGAGTGTGTCAAAAAGTCGCACCCCGTTTACTGGCAGGCCCGCGGGGAAGCTCGTTGGCACGACTGCCGGTGGTGTCGTGCACGGAAGCGGCAGTCGTGACCGCGCCGGCGGCCGGTGAGACCACGACGATCACAGCGCCTACCGCAGCCGCGATCAAGGCAGTTTTGGCAACAGTCGGCTCTTTTACGTTTTCGTGCCGTGAATCGCGCACAGCGTCCGGATTTCGCCAAAGTGAGGCGCACCGCCTGCGACCTAGCCCTCGGGAGCGAGTGGTCCGGGAGGCCGTTGACACCGTGGCGAGACAGCCGGTAAGTCCTCGCAAGAACCAGATCCGCGCCGTGCAGGCCGCCCATCCGGGGATGAGCTACGGCGTCGCCGCGCACCAAGTCGACACCGCCAAGCCTGCGGACCTGCCGACTTGATGGCCCCGTCCAGGATCTGGCTCAGGAGCGGATCGATTTCCTCAGCGAGCTCCGTCGTGTCGGCGGCTGGCCAGAAACTCTAAACCGCGGCCCCTGGTGACAACTAGCGTGACCAGTCGGTGACAAACCTCCGTGATCCGATGCAGGCGAATCCGCAGAATCACACCGCCAGCTAGTGACAGATATCGTGGCTCGTCACAGTCAAGCCGAGAACAAGGTAGAACTCGGTGGCGCCAGGTACGAAGTCCACGAAGATCACCACGTCGGTGTCTGGCAGGAGTGGGCGGTTGACGTCTGTGACCTGCCAGTCCCCGGAACGACGGGAGACCACTTGCGCCAGCTTGCCGTCCACACGAAGGCGGTAACGCCGCTTTCCAGGCATGATTTCGGCGGGAAGCCGGGTCTGGATGATGACCTCGGCCAGCGCCAGATGGGCAGCGACGGCGTGTAGCTAATCAGTACTGAGTGCAGACAGGTCCACCGAGGTCTCCTCGACTCAGCGATCCGGATCGGATCACTTAACTAGTCGCGTGGACCAGCCGCAGCATTACCTGACGCCGGTCCGAGTACGTCATCAGCCTCTCAATGACGCTGTCGGCGCCCTCGGGCTGGCCGGCGCCGCAGGTGGTACGTCCTACCCGACGACACCACCTACTACCAACCCTTCGACGGCACACCCCGCCCGGCCCTCGTCGCCGCCTCCACGCTGCGCGACATGCCGACCTGGACCGAAGTGGCACGCTAGGCCCGCGCCTGACCGTGGCCGCACTCCAGCAATCCGCACCTGTTCGTCAGTAAGCACACGATGCAGGGCCACAAACCGATGAGCCCCTACGGGATCTGCACAGCCTTCTGGCTCCTGGATACAAGCGCCCGTCAGCTGCGCGCCGACCGTATCCTTCAACGGCACCACGTGCGCCCACAGCACGCCCGAGCGTGCGACCGGCGGGGATTGAAAGCGTTCGAAGATCCCGCTTTTCATGTCGATGAAGAGCCGGAGCGCGGTGGAGGCGACACCCGACGCGACCGTGATCAGCAGGATGCCGGACAGCAGGTAGTTCACATACGAATCCGATCCGGTGTCGATCGCGCCGCCGAACACGTAGACGAGCATGAGCATCATGGCGACAGGCATCATCGCGGTCGTGGTGGCGAAGTAATCGAGAGCAACACCGTGCCGGCGAAACTGTACCCGGAGGTACGAATCAGCCGCTCTAAGCGAGTGACAAGCATTGACAATCTGTCACATTGCGTGATGATCTTTGCTAGTGTCCAGGGAACCGACTTGAGGAGACTGGGCGATGGCAGGGGATCTCGGGCGTCGGGCGGCCTTCGGGATGGCGGCGACTGCCGGTGGCGCGTTGCTGGCCGGTGGCACCGCGAGCGCGACGGAGTCCACGGTGGACTCCACAGTGGACGACAAGCACCAGGTGAGCCCGTCGTTCACCGTGGTGGACAAGCGAGGGCGACAGCGGTTCCTGCTCGACAGCCGTAAGCCGCCGTTGATCATCGACGGCCAGACCTACCCGCCCGAGCGGCGCTCCGGGCCGGAGAACGGCTCCTATCTGATCTTCAACGACGAGACCGGCGACGAAAAGGGCGGCCTGCTCGTCCATCCCACCGGCGGCCGCATCGCCTTCGACTATCCGCACGCGGTGGACGGGATCAACCTCAGTCTGTCCGCGAAGGACGGCGTGGGCGGCGCGGGCCTGACCATCAACGGCATTCCGGATCCCGACGCCGGGCCCGGCGTCCGTGCCACACCGCGCGCACTCTTCGGCTGCCACACCACCTTCGGCGCGCAGCTGGCGTTGTGCGATTCTCAAGGGCGCCCGCGAATCGTGCTCCAGGTCGACGAGAACGACCGGCCGACCATCAAGATCCTGGACGGGGACGGCAAAACGGTCAACGAACTGGCCTAGCACCCCAGTGGCAGTTCGTGATCTTGGCTCGCAGGGACCGGTGAAGGCACCGCGGAAAAGAGCATTCGACACCGCACTACCGGCCACGTCGGTTCGTCAGCCACCAGGCGAGCCATACTCCTGAGCGGCGACTGGCTCCGAACCCGCCGGATGCGTGCGGGCGTCGCGAACGCGTTGCCCATCGCGCACGGACGGTGCGCAACAGCAGGCGTGAGCGCTCCGCTCCCAGGCCAAAGTGTCGCATCAGGCCTTCCGCCGAGATCGGACGTTGATGCTCCTCGCGATGACGGCGATCCACCTCGACGGCCCTCTCGACCAGGTCGTCGTCGAGCTTCGACAAGCTTGACCGCAGCACCCAGGATCGTCGAGAACAGCGAGAAGATCGAGGCCACCGACGAGTCGGCGTAGTCCTCGTGCAACTCCGAGAGCCACCGGTCTGTGTCGCGGACATGTTCGCGACACAGACCAGCTCGTTAGGGGTGGGACTCTGGTGGGTGGCGCGGATGGCGACGTTGCGGGTGGTGTGGTCGTAGTAGAGCTTCATGGCGCAGGCTTCGTACAGACCGTGCTGCAATGGGTCGGGAGCGGTCCTCGGCCGATCTCGCTATGGTGCGTGGCAGCGGATGCCGACGTTGGGAGCGCCATGCACGTCGAACTCGAACTGCGTGGTGAGGTGTACAACCTGATGCGGCTGGCCGCCGTGCCTGGTGGGCCGCTGGTGGCCTGCGCCGACAGCGAGTCTTGGGTCCAGCTGTGGGACGTCGCCCGTGGGGCGACGCACGATGAGCGGCGCCAGATGGGCGAGACCGCGGTGTGCGACATGGCCGTGGTGACGATCGGCGGCCGACCCGCCCTGGCTGTCTGCGGGCCGCGGGCCGTGTCGGTGTGGGACCTGGCCACGTTCGGCACCGCCGACGTGCCACTGCGCGAGTATGAGGTCAGCTGGGCGATGGGGATGGCGGCGATACCGGCGACGGACTCAAGTGCCGAACTGCTGGTCACGGCCGAGAAGGACGTCATTCGGATCGTTGATCCCGCGACCGGCGAGCAGCGTTCCGCCATCCGGTTCCCTGAGACGCCCGAGGGCGGCGTCGGCAATCGCGTGTACAAACCGACCGGCGTGCGGTTCGCCGACGGGACTGCGGGGTTCGCCGTGGACAACGGTGGCAGGCTCGAAGTGTGGCGTCTCGATGCCGACGGGAAGCTCAACGGTCGCGAGTTCGGGCTGTCCCAGCCCTTTCGCGGCGTGATGACACCCCTTCGTGGCACGGGCGGGCAGTCCTGGCTGGCAGTCGCGGTGGGACGGGGTATCGAGATATGGGACCTGGACGGCGGAGAGCTGGTGGGCCGCGGCGAACTCGATACCCCGGTGGACGCGCTCGTGGCAGTCCCGCTGGGCGACCGGACGCTGGTAGCCCTCGCGTCGCGGGCTAGCGAGTCCGGCGTCCGTCTGTGGGACCCGGCGAGCCGGGAGCTGGTGACCGGGCTGTTCAACCGGCACGGACCCGCCTTCGGTAACGCGGAGTTCAACGCGGCCACGATCAATTCGCTGATCGCCGTGACCGGCGGCGACGGCGCAGTCAGGATCGCCACCTGCGCCAACGACGGCATGATCCGCGTGTCGCGGCCGGTCAGAGACATGCTGACGCCGCCCGAAAAGCCGGGCCTGTTCGGGCGACTGCGGCGCAAGCCGAAGGCGGAGAAGGTGCGGCCAGAAGAGCGGCGCGACTCCGGGGGCAACTTCGCGATGGTCCGCGACAGGTCCGGCGGCATCATCGGAATCTGGCTGGCCAGCATCGACCAGGCCAATGACGAGAGGTTCGTCGCGACGGTCCTCTACGGACAGGACCTCACACATCTGATGGGTCGTCCCACGCGGATCGTGCCCAATACTATTGACGATCGCGGCGGCGCGTTCGTGCTGTTCGACTAGCACTCGACCATATCGGACAACGAGTGCAGGCAGCGCCTAGGCGGTCTCGATGATCGTGAGCGTGCGGCCGCACTGTTCGCGGTGCTGCGGTAGGAACTCCGGGGTGGTCAGGAACATCGGGCAGTTCAAGCACCGTTGACTGAACTAACTCGGTGGTCTTGGCAGGTCGTTGCCGTTGGGGCTACGTCGCTACGTTGCCCGCCGTGATCAACTCGGAGGAGAACGCTCGCGATCTTGCAGCTCTGGTGGTGCCCTGCACCGGTCGTCCGGCGTCGACGAGTGACGGCACGGAGCCGTACGCCGGTTGACGATGAGCATCCGATCCAGACACTCGCGACGCACAGGCGATCGCGTTCGCCCGAGGAGCTCGAACGGGACTGCGCAGGATGTCGACGCCGACCGACGTGAACACCGCATCGAACGTCGCGGTGAACTTCGGGTCGCGGTCGCGGATCAGAAACCGCAAGCTGTCCACCCGGTCATCTGCTCCACCAGCAGGTTCCGGGCCCCCTGCACCAGCCACTCCCCTGTCGGATGAGCCGTCGCCCCCACGATGTGCACCCGGCGACGATCATGCTCAACGACGAACAACACATACAACCGGCGCAACAACACCGTGTCCACATGGAAGAAATCCATCCCCACGATGCCGACATCAACAGCGCCGGCCGAGGCTGGCCGTGGGTGTCCGGTAGGTCTCGGGTCCGACTACCGCGGCGATCGACGCCAGGACGGCGATTCCGACGCAGATCCAGACCGAAGGGAGCCAGGTGCTCGATCCCGTGCTGATCGCCTGCGCGAGGGCCGGGGCGAAACCGGACGCCAGCAGTCCGAGCATCAGCCCCACCGCCATTCCGGTATAGCGGACCTGGGCCGGGAACTGTTCCGGATAATAGGCGGCGCCAACACCGACCGGCATGATGTAAAAGACGCCGATCCCGACGACCCCGGCGACGAACACGAGCGTGATGTTCCCGGCGTCGATCGCGCTGAACAACACGAACAGGGAGACGCTGGAACCGAGCGCGCCGACGACGAACACCGGCTTCCGCCCGATCCGGTCCGACAACCTCCCGGCCAGCGGGGCCAGCACCACCGCGCCGAGGTTTCCCAGTGACACGACGGCCAGCATCACCGGCTTGGGCACGTCCGCCGCGCCGGTCGCGTAGGTCAGCGCGAAGACGTTGAAGATCGTGCCGACGACGTTGATCCCGCTGCACACCGCCACCCGCAGGGTAGTCACCCAGTGCTCCCGCAGGAGAGTCACGATGGGCAGTGAGGCGCGCTCGGCGCGCTGCCGCATCCCGGTGAACACCTCCGGTTCCTCGAGCTTGCGCCGAAGCAGATACGCGATGAGCGTCAGCGGCCCGCTGAGCAGGAACGGCAGCCTCCATCCCCAAGACAGCAATTGGTCCTGGGGCAAGGCCGCGATCGGCACGAACACCAGACTGCCCAGCGCCATCCCCAGCTGCATCCCGCTCATGGAGAAGCCGGCGTAGAACGCGCGCTTGCCGTCCGGCGCGTGCTCGACGGTCAGCGAGCTCGATCCCGGTGACTCCCCGCCCGCGGACAGTCCCTGCATCAGCCGGAGCAGGACCAAAAGGATCGGCGCCGCGACACCGATCGTCGCGTACGACGGCAGCAATCCGATCGCGAAGGTGGCGACGCCCATCAGCCCGATCGTGAGGATCAGCGCCGTCCGGCGCCCCAGCTTGTCGCCGACATGGCCCCACAGCACGGCGCCGAAGGGCCGCGCGATGTAGGCGACGCCGAACGTGCCGATCGACAGCAGCGTGCCCGCCCCGCCACTGGCCGGGAAGAAGACCTTGGTGAAGACCAGGGCGGCGGCCGAGCCGTAGATCAGGAAGTCGTAGTACTCCAACGCGCTGCCGAAGAAGCCGGAAATCGCGGCGCGTCGCACGTTCCTGGCTCTCTCCACCGCGGTCGTGCCGGAAACGATCGTGGACATTCGTGGCTCCTGCGGGGATCAGAGGGTGATGGGATCGAGACGGATGGTGCGGGGGCCGGCGGTGGAGTCGAAGGTAACCGCGTACAACCCGTCCGGGCCGCCGTTGTAGGTGATCTCGACGCCCAGTTCCGTGGGCTCGGCGACCTCGCCGAGCCAAGCCCGGAGGCCGGCCTCGGTACCTCCGATCTCGATCGAGACGACGCCGGTGCCCCGCACGTCGCCGGTTCCGGGCTGGCACGGGAGCAGGCTGGAGTGCTCCGTCAGGTCGGGCACGTAGTAGATGTTGGGTTTGCCGAGCCGCCACGAGTTCCGGAAGTCCGGTGCGTGCACCGACGGTGCGTTGCCCTGGGCCGGGACCATCCGGACCTTGCCGCCGTCGATGTCCTCCGTCGGCGTGATCCCGTGGTGCCGGGCGAAGGCGGCGATCTCGTCGAGGTCGTCGCTGCGCAGGCACAGCCCGGCGAAGCAGTCCCCGTTCGTGGTCTGGCGTTCCAGCTCCAGCGCCATCTGGGAACGCCTGGTGATCATCCGGTGTTCGACGATGCTCTCGACCTCGATGTAGACGTAACCGCCGAGGGAGAGCACTTTTTGGCCGAGTCCCAGTCCGGGAAAGTAGCCGCCGTCGGCGCTACCGAGTCCGGTCGCCCGGCTGAGGTCGATGGTGGTCCGGTAGAGGTTGTCCGACCAGACGGCGATGTGATCCAGGCTGATCACGGCGTGCTCCTGTCATTTCGTCATGTCCACTGTGGATGGTGCTGGCACGGCCCGGCCGTACTGCCAGGGATAGCTCTCCGTCAGCCGTCGCGGGGCCAGCCGCGCCATGGCCCGCAGCGGCCACGACGGGTCGCGCAGCGCTTCGCGGGCGAGCAGCACGACGTCGGCGTCCCCGCGCTCGAGCACCGCTTCGGCCTGTTCCGGATCGGTGATCAGCCCGACCGCGGACACCGCTACGCCGGGTACGGCGGCACGCACGCGGCGCGCGAACGGCACCTGGTAGCCGGGACCCACCGGGATCCGCTGGTCCGGGTCGAGCCCGCCGGTGGTGACGTCGAGCAGGTCCGCTCCGCGTCCGGCCAGCCGAACGGCGAGCTCGACCGACTCCTCCGGGCTCCAGCCGCCGTCAACCCAGTCGGTGGCCGGGATCCGCACCAGCAGCGGCCGGTCACCGGGCCAGGTGGTACGGACGGCGTCGACCACCCGCATCAGCAGGCGGATCCGGTTCTCGAACGAGCCGCCGTAGGCGTCGGTGCGGTGGTTGGCCAGCGGGGAAAGGAATTGGTGCAGCAGGTAGCCGTGTCCGGCGTGGATCTCGACGACGTCGAATCCTGCCCGTATCGCGCGTTCGGTGGCACTGGCGAAGTCGGCGACGATCCGGTCCAGATCGGTGGCCGACGCCGCGACCGGTGTGGCGAACCCGCGGTACGCCGTGGCGGACGGAGCGAGCGCGGTCCAGCCGCCCTCTTCGGGCGGCAGCGATCCTCGCCCAAGGCCAGGCACTTTGGTCGAGGCCTTGCGCCCGGCGTGCCCGAGCTGGACTCCGATCGCGGTGCCATGGGCATGTGCGAAATCGGTGATCCGTCGCCAGCCGTCGATCTGCTCCGCCGACCACAGCCCGACGTCCGCCGCGCTGATCCGTCCCTGCGGGGACACCGCCGTCGATTCGGTCAGCACCAGCCCGAACCCGCCGGTGATCCGGGCCCCGAGGTGCACCAGGTGCCAGTCGGCGGGGACGCCGTCGGCACCGGCGCTGTACTGGCACATCGGCGACAACCAGATCCGGTTCGGCAGCTCGAGCCCGCGCAGCCGCAGCGGTTCGAACAGCGCGCTCACGACCGCGATCCCAGGAAGGCGCGGGCGTTCGCAATCAACGCCGCCGTGTCCAAGCCGCCACTGGTGGCGAAACCGACCGGGTCACGCTGGGCCATGTCGAACGGGTAGTCGCTGCCGCACACGATCGCGTGCTTTCCTGCGTGCTCGGTGAGCAATTCGAGCAGCGCGGGGTCGTGGGTGACGGTGTCGAACCACAGGTCGCGCACCGCCTCGCCGGGCGGCCTGGCCGAGTCGCGGCGGACGTCGGGCCGGGTGCGCCAGCCGTGATCCCAGCGACCGAGCAGCCCCGGCGTGCAGCCGCCGCCGTGGACGAAGCAGATCCTCAGTCCCGGCAGGGCGTCGAGTACTCCACCGAGGAGCAGCGACGCCACCGCGGTCGCCGTCTCCACCGGGTTGCCGATCAGGTTGGCCAGGTAATGGACGCTCCACTCGGGCCGGGGCAATTGCATCGGGTGCACCAGCACGGAAAGCCCGAGCCGGGCACATTCGCCGAGCACGTGCCGCAGAACTCCGCCGTCCAGTGAGTCACCGCCGAGCAAAGGCGGGACAGCGACCCCGGCGATCCCGGGTACCGACGCCAGCCGCTCCAGCCTCGTGGTGGCCGCCTCGGCATCGTCCAAGGGGACCAGGCCGAGCCCGAGCAACGCGCCACCGGAGTCTGCGACGACCGCTCCGAGCGCGTCGTTGAACGCATCGACGTACTCCGGGGCGGGACCCGCTACCGGAAAGGCGAACGGCGGCGCGGAAAGGACTCGCACCGCGATCCCGGCTTCGGCCATGTCGGCCCGGATCGCCGGGACGTCGCTCATCGCCCGGGTGGCGATCGACAGTGGCACGTCGCCTAGGTGCAGCTGCCCGTCACGGTCTCGCAGCGGCCCGTACGGCGCGCCTGGCGGGAGCCCGAACAGCTCCTCGGGCAACCAGTGGGCGTGCACGTCGACCGGTCCCGCGGCGTTCATCGCCGGTCCAGCGGGAGCGGCGTGTTGGCGCTGTCGAGGTGCTCGACGGTGGTGAACACCAGCTCGGTGTCGCCGATGTTCTCGATGTCGTGCAACAGATACTGCCCGCTCGCGAAGGTGAAGTGCCGGGTCTCCCCTGCTTCGTAGGAGACCTCGCGGGTGGTGCCGTCGCTGGTGTGCTGACGGCTGCGCCCGGCGTTGACGGCGGTCCAGAAGTAGTCCAGGACGTGCCGGTGGGCGTGCCAGCGTTCGCCCGGTGAAAGCCGGATCTCCCAAACCCGGACGCGCTCGTTCGCGCTCAGCAGCCGCGAGCCGACCTCTCCGTCGTGTGCGTGGGTGTCGAATTCGGCGCGCACCCCGGGGCTCCAGCCCTCGAAGTCGGCGCCGACCAGATCGCCGGCCAGCGGCAGGTCGGACAGGAATCCGGTGTCGGTCATCTCAGGGTTTCCCTTCGGGTCAGGTTGCTCAGCGGACGGGGCCGTACAGGCCGAAGCGCAGGTTCGGGTCGCCGGGAGTCCAGGTGTTGTGGAACTGCGAGCGCTCCCCCATCTCCTTCACCCGCGCCAGGAGGCGGGTGCCGAGTTCGAGCTGCCCGGGTTCCCATTTCCTCAGTGCGGCGGGAATGTCGCCGTCGGCTGCGGTCAGTGCGTCCGCCAGCGCCCAGGCGTCGGCGGCGGCCTTGGCGGTGCCTGCCGCGGCGTGCGGGCGGGCGGCGGAGGCGGCGTCACCGAGCAGGGCGATCCGGCCGTCGGCCATTTTCGCCGACCGGACGTCGGAGACCACCTGGATGTAGGGCTGCTCGGTGGCGGTGACGACCTCGGCCGCCGCCGGGGCGAGCAGTTCCTCGGCGGTCGCGCGCATCTCGTCGACGTACCGGTCTTGGACCTGGCCCGGATGCAGTGAAACGGCGCCGGTGAAACCACGTTTGTCGATCAGCATCTCGGCCAGCTCAGCGCCTGCCGGGACGTTGCGGTACCAGACGTAGTTCAGCAAACGGTCCCGCGGACCGGTGCCCGTCTCGCCGGGGATCGGGTACAGCGTGATGTGCGAATGCGGGACGACGCTGTAGGAGATCGCGTTCTCCAGCAATGCCCTGGTCCCGTCGGGCAGCCGGTGCTCGGGCACGGTGCCACGCCAGCCGACGTAGCCGGAATACTCCAGCTCCGACTCCGAATCCAGCGTCCGCCTGCCGATCGAAGTGATCCCGTCGGCGAACACCACCAGTTCGGCCCGCGCCTGTCTACCGCTGACGAAGCGGACGGTCGCGTGGTCGGCTTCCTGGGAGACGCCGCAGGCGAACTCGCCGAGGTGGTAGTGCTCGGTGCCGAAGTCGGCGAGCAACGCGCGATAGAAGGTGCCCCAGGAGGTATAGGTCCAACGGCGCCGTTCCCGGTGCAGGATCTCGTTGCCCTGCCCCAGATACTGGACGTACTCAGTGGCCGTGGACAGCGCCTCGGGGTGCTGCTCGCTGCACTCGGTGAACCAGCGGACGGTGTCGGGCTGCAGGACGATCCCGCCGCCACGGCCGTCGAGCGGTGTCGGGGTGCGCTCGTAGACGTCGACCACGAAACCGAGTTCTCGCAACAACAACGCCGTGGTGAGCCCGCCGATGGAGCCGCCGATCACGGCGGCGCGGGCGTGGGTGTATTGGGACATCAGAGATTCTCCTCGGAACGGGCCGCGGTCCCCGGGGCGGGAACCGGGACGGGGTCCGGATCGGACGGCAGGGGCAGGCCTCGCGTCTCCGGGGCGAACAGCAGGCCGAGGGCGCCGAGCAGGCCGATCGCGACGACGCAGCTGGTCGCCAGGCCGAGGTCGCCGCCGAACCACGAGACGGCGATCACCCCGGCTACGAGCGGGCCGGCCGCGGTGAGATAACGGCCGATTCCGTTGTACAGCGCCATTCCGGTGGCCCGGACCGACGGCGGGAACAGCTCGGGCCCGTAGACGAGAATCCCGGAAAGCGCACCGTAGAGGCCGAATCCGGCGATCGGGATGATCACCAGGAAGGTCCCCCAGCCGGGCTGGAACGGGAAGAGGAACGCGACGCTCACGGCGGAGATCGCGAAGCTGGTCAGGAACGCCCTGCGGCGGCCGATCGCGTCGGCGAGGAAGCCCCAGGTGGCATAGCCGGCGACACCTCCGGCGTTGAACAGCATGGAGGCGAGCGCCACGCGGGAGTTCGCCACGTCCGGGCCCAGCTGCGCGGCCGCGGCGGCCTGCCGGATCACTTGCGGGTACCAGGAGGAGACGCTCCAGAACGAGACCAGTGAGCCGGTCGCCAGCGCGGTGCCGATCAGCGTCGGGCGCAGGAGCGGCGGGGTGAGCAACCGCGCCAGCACGAACCGGTCCTGTTCGATCCGGCGGCCGCTGGCCCGGCGGGCGCGGCGGGCGGCGATCGTGCCGCGGATCTCGGGCGGCTCCGGCACGTGCCGCCGGAGGAAGTACACGAGCAGTGCCGGGAGGACTGCGATGCCCATCATCAGCCGCCAGCCGTAGGCGCCGAGAACCGCGTAGGACAGCGCGGCGAGGAAGAATCCGAGCGCGTAGCCGGACATCATCACGCCGCAGGCGCGCGCCCGGTAGCGGTTGCGCCACACCTCGGCGACGAGGGCGGCACCGACGGGTGCCTCGACCCCGGAGCCGAGACCGGCGATGAACCGCAGCACACCCAGCTGCCACCAGGTGTCCGCGAACGCCGCCAACGCGGTGAAAACCGCGTAGGTCACGATGCCCGCGGACAACACCCGGACCCGTCCGAAGTAGTCGGCCAGGATTCCGAACAGGATCCCGCCGGTGCCCCAGCCGAACAAGAACAGCGCGACGGTCAGTCCGCCGTAGAGCCCGATGGAGCCGGAGTCCGGCAGTATTCCACTGTGTGGCAGCAACTCCGTCATCGCCGGTCCGAGGATCAGCGCGTACAGGCTGCCCGCGAACCCGTCCAGCGCCCAGCCAAGGGTGGTGCCTGCCAGGACGAGCCATTGAGTGCGGGTGATCTCGGTGCGCCAGTTCCCCGGCGCGGGAGTGGGGGGATTCGACATGAACGGCTCCTTTGCCGGAGGTCGAACGTATTTGGGGGTGTCAGTTGAGGCGGCCGGGAGTGTCGGAGCCGTACCAGTCGACGTCGTCGTCCGCGGTGCGCACGACGACCGTCTTGAGCCAGGTGAAGTCGTCGAACGACTCGACGCCGGCGTCACGGCCGGTCCCGGACTCCTTGACGCCGCCCCAGGGCAGCGACGGTTCGAGCCGGTGGTGGTCGTTGACCCAGACCATCCCGGCCTGGATCCGATCGGCCACGCGGTGTCCGCGGGCCAGGTCACGGGTCCAGACGCCCGCGCCGAGCCCGAACCGGTTGTCGTTGGCCTTGGCGATCGCGTCGGCTTCGTCGTCGAAGGGAACGACGACGGCAACCGGGCCGAAGATCTCCTCACGCGCCACCCGCATGTCCATCGTGGCGTCCGCGAGCACGGTGGGGCGCACGAAGAACCCACGATCCAGCGGGGCGGGCAACTCCGGGACATCGCCACCCGCCACGACCCGTGCTCCTTCGGCGCGTCCGGCCTCGATCAGCGCGAGCACCTTGTCGCGTTGCGCCGCACTGACCAGCGGGCCGATCTGCGTGGCCGGATCCGACGGGTCACCGATCCGGATCGCCTCGGCACGCCGGCCGAGCGCGGCGACGAAACTGTCGTAGTTCGCGCGGTGCACCAGGAATCGCGACCCGGCCACACAGGACTGCCCGGCCGCGACGAACGCGGCGAACGCGGCGCCTTCCGCGGCGACGGCGGGGTCGATGTCGTCGAAGACGACGATCGGGGTCTTGCCGCCCAGTTCGGCGGTCACCCTGGCGAACCGGTGCGCGGTCGCGACGGCCGCCGCCCGCCCGGCCTCGGTACCGCCGGTCAAGGTGATCTTGGCGATGTCCGGATGCCCGGTGAGCCGCTCGCCGACTTCGCGGCCACCGGTCACCACGTTCACCACGCCGTCCGGGATCCCTGCCTTCGCGAGCAGTTCAGCGAAGGCCAAAGTGGACAGTGGGGTGGTCTCGGACGGCTTCACCACCACGGTGTTGCCGGTGGCCAGTGCCGCAGACAGGCTGCGGGCCAGGATGAGCAGCGGGTGGTTGAACGGGGTGATGATGCCGCAGACGCCGAGCGGGGACCGCCGCTGGTAGGTCAGGTAGGGCCCGTCGGAGGGCAACACCGCGTCCCGCTGCGCGGCGAGCAGTCCGGCGTTGTAGCGGAACCATTCCGGCACCCGGGACAGCTGGGCGCGGGTCTCGGTGACCGGCCGGCCGTTGTTGCGGGTCTCGAGCCGGTAGAGGTCGTCCGCGGCCTCCTCGATGACGTCCGCCACGCGCAGCAGCAGCCTCCCCCGCGCGGTGCGGGTCAACGCGGGCCATGCGCCATCGAGGAACGCCGCGCAGGCCCGTGCGACAGCCGCGTCGACCTCGGCGAGCGAACTGTCGGCGACGGCGCGGATGACGGCACCGGTGGCGGGGTCGATCACCGGGCGGCCGTCACCGGCGGCCTGGGGCGAGTGGGTGGGGGACGTGGCGGTCGTCATCGACATTCCGGCCCTTTCTGAACTGATCCGGCGGCAGAGTGCTCACGAGTCTGATCCAGGCCGACACCCGAAACCATGTCGTGGCGTACACAAATCGACAGAAGGTGTGTCTCGTGGAACACTCTGCGCTCGTGGACGACGAATCTGAGCTGCGCACCTGGCTAAGCGCGATCGGCACGCTGACTTCGGCCGTGAACTCCGGCCGCGGGCTGCGCGAGGTGCTCGACCTCGTCGCGTCGACCGCCCGGGAACTGCTCCGCCTGGACTTCTGCGGCGTCCTGGTACCCGACGCGGAAGAACGCAACCTCGTGATCGCCGGCTGGGACGGCCTCTCCGCCACCTACGTGGCCAGGGTCAACTCCGACCACCCCGTCCCGCTGGAACCGGGCGCCGACAGCGGCGCACCGTCCAGCCGCGCCTACCGTTCCGGCCGCCCGGCCGCCGTCAGCGACATCTCCCGCGAACCCGGCTTCATCTGGGGCGGCGTCGCGCACGACCAGGACTACCGGTCGATGCTGTCGGTCCCGCTCGTCACGGCGTCCGGTGTGATCGGCACCCTGAACAGCTACCGCTCGGCGGTGCACGAGTTCGACGCCGAGGAGACCGGGCGCCTGCAGCTGCTCGCCGAACACGCCGCGATCGCGATCACTTCGGCCCGGCTCGTGGCGGACCTGCGCGAACAGCACGAGCTGGTGACGCGTTCGGAACGGATCCACGAACGGCTGCTCCGGGTGTCGGTCCGCTCCGGCGGGATGGCCGGCATCGCCGCCGCTCTGCACGACCTGCTCGACACCGCGGTGGTGCTGCAGGACGCGCGGGGCGAAATACTGGCCGCGGCCGGACCGGTGGCCGAGCCGCCCGACGCCGGCTGGTCGCGCGCCGAACCGCCACCGGGCGCCGAGCTGGTCCGCGAGGAGACCGGGCACGTCGTCGCCGACGTCGTCCTCTCCGGCGAGGTCCCCGCCCGGGTCTGGTTGCCCGGCCACGCCGGACGTCTATCCACTTTGGACCGAAGAGCGCTCGAACACGCATCTGTGGTGCTGTCGCTGGAATTGCTGCGCCGACGTACGGCACTCGAGGTCGAGCAGAACCTGCGTGGCGAGTTGCTGGCCGAGTTGCTCGGCGGCGCCGATCCACGAGCGGACGCGCTGCGGCACCGGGCCCGGTTGCTCGGCCACGACCTGGCGTGCCCGCACTACGCGCTGGTCGGCGAGATCAGCACCAGCGGTCAGAGCGCGCACGCCCGCCGACGCGCGACCGAAGAGGCGAACCTGCTCGCGTCCACCGTCAGCCCGCGGCCTCTGGTGGCGCTGCACCGGGACGCCGTCGTCGCGCTCTGGCCGGTGTCGGCGACCGGATACTCCACCGGACCGCACGTCGCCGAGGCGTTCCGCAAAGCCCTGTCCGCGGCCGTCGGCGTCACCGCGGTGACGGTCGCGGTGTCCGAGCCCACCGAGCACGAGTTCGCCGAGGCGTACCGGGTCGCCCGAGGTGCGCTCGCCGTCGCCCGGCGGGACGAGCGCACCGGCGGCGTCGTCACCCTCGAGGGGCTCGGCGTCGCCGGCCTCCTGCTCCAGCTCGACGATCCGGCACCGCTGTGGGATTACACGAACCGGCTCCTCGGCCCGCTCATCCGGCACGACGAGGACCACGGCACCGCGCTGGTGCGAACCCTGCGCACGCATGTGGCCCACCGGCTGGACCGCCAGGCCACCGCCCAGGCACTCGTGCTGCACCCGAACACCATCAGTCAGCGGCTACGCCGGATCGAGACGCTGACGGGGCTGGATCTGCGCGACCCGGCCACCGCGTTGGAGGCCCGTTCCGCCTTGACGGTGCTCGACGTCGCACACGGGTTGTCCCGAGACGATATGTCGTGAGAGGACGGTCAGTGCCCGTCCCCGTCGATGGAGCCGTCCGCCCGCACCGCTTCGCGGATGACGTCCGCGACGGCCTTCGGATGCGACAGCATCACCAGGTGCGGCGAGTACAGCTCGATTTGCTTCATTCCCGCGCGCCGGTAGCCGAACCGCTTCACCTCGGGATTGCTCGTGTGGTCGGCGGTGGACACCACACCCCACGCGGGCTTGGTCCTCCACGCCGCGGCCGAGGCGGGCTCGGCGAACGCCGCCGCTGCGAAACCGCGAGGACTTTCGCCAGGGATCGACACCCGCGTCCTGGATCGGCTCCCCCAGGGGCTGGACTTCATGAAACTGTTGGATGTTTCGCAATCGAACCGATCGGAAGGGTATGCACGTGACGACACAACTCCACACGCGAAGACTGTGGTCTTTGGTTTCTGTACCCGCCGTTTTCAGCGTCATCCTGAAGATCACGCCCAGCTTCACCTTCCAATCGATCACGCCCGCGGTGTGGGGACCGATCCGCGAGGAGATCGGATCAGCCGTCGACGTGCGCTGTGACAGCACCCCGACCGTGGGAAGGTGGCGAGCGAACGTGTCCGCGTCGCAACGTCGGGCAGGTAGTCCGGGCGGCGGGTCTTGAAGTGGACGACGAGTGGCGGTTGAAGTGGGCAGTGGCGGTTGCGCCAGCGGAGGTAGCCCTCACGGACGTGAATACAGGTTCCGCCTCAGGACTGTTCGAGCATGTTGAGCACTTCGTACTCGGCGACCGACTGGTTGAGCCGCCTCTGCGGCACTGGTACCGACGACTGCACGAACATCGAGGCGGCCACCACGCCGGCGCCGGTGGCCCGCGCGATCGGAGAATGAGCTGATCGGAGTAAGCGTTTCGTGATCCTTTGTGGCGCGAACGAACCACGCCGGATGGCCGCGTCGGCAATTACCGTACGTGGTGAGCACGCCGGAATCGATTCGGCGGGGGGAGCCCGAGGAGATTCATGAAGTACGACCGCACAGCGGTATTCGCCGCCGGTTTTGCCGCACTGGCCCTGCTGTCCGCCTGCGGGAGTGGGGACAAGAGCGCCGCCGCACCGGTCGAGGGCTCCACGCCGGCCGCCGCCGAGTCCTCGTCCGCCGCCCCGAGCGCCGCG
Organism: Amycolatopsis sp. lyj-108; assembly: GCF_046549005.1. Taxonomy (NCBI): domain Bacteria; kingdom Bacillati; phylum Actinomycetota; class Actinomycetes; order Pseudonocardiales; family Pseudonocardiaceae; genus Amycolatopsis; species Amycolatopsis sp. lyj-108. The sequence goes on from NZ_JAJPWQ010000009.1 coordinate 44,605, forward strand.
CCCACCGGTTCGACCGATTCCGCCGAGATCACCAAGCCCGGCACCAAGCTGAAGGTCGGCGACCGCGCGGTGGTGCCGTTCAAGTACGGCACGGACAAGACCGGCACCATCGCGATCACCGTCGACTCGATCGACGTCGGCCCGAGCACGGATCTGGCGTCCGTCGGCGAGAAGGCCAAGGGCCTGAGGCCGGTGTACATCCGGTTGACGGTGGAGAACGTCGGCGGCACCGATCTCGCCCACAGCGTGGTGAGGCTGCGCGCGCAGGGCCCGGATGGCCGCAGTACCGGCGTGGTCGTCACCGGGGAGATCCCGAAGTGCAAGGCCGCGTCCGCGACGAAGGACTTCACCACCGCCGGGGCGAAGTACAAGACCTGCGAACTGCAAGCCGTCCGCGAAGGCAGCGAGGTCGGCGCCGCCACCTACACCGACACCGAGAAAATCAAGGACGCCCCGATCGTCTGGAAGAAGTAGCAACGTCCGGAACCGCGGTCCTACCGCTTCTAGTAGTGCTTTGTTAGGTGCTGTTGAGCTGGGGTTTCTGTTGCGGGGTTCGGGTCTGGATTGGTTGTCGGCAGGTGCCTGTCCAGGCCGCGAGCAGAGTTTGGAGTTCGCGCAGGACTGCGTAGAGGGTCAGGCCTGCGCAGGGGCTTTTGGGGTGCGGCGCAGCTGGGTGCAGATGGCTTGCGCGACCGCGGCGAGGGTGACGTGGCGGCGCCAGCCGGTCCAGGAGCGGCCTTCGAAGTGGTCGAGGCCGAGGCCGTCTTTGAGTTCGCGGTAGTCGTGTTCGATGCGCCAGCGGATTTTGGCCAGCCGTACCAGGTCTCGCAGCTTCGTGTCTGCGGGGAGAGTGGAGAGCCGATAGTCGGCGGGTTCGGGTTCGCCGGGTGGCCATTCGGCCAGTAGCCAGCATTCGGGCAGGCTCCCGTCGCTGCGGCGGGGGATGTTGCGGTTGGCCGGACGCACTCGCAGGGCGAGGAACCGTGATCGCATGCTCGCGGTCGGGTTGCCGGGGGACTTGCGCGATCCGTGTCTCCAGGTCACGAACCGGCCTGCTGATCGCCCAGCCACCATCACGAGGGACTTCAGATTGATCGGCTGGTCGGGATAGCGCGGCTGCGGTGGTCGTCCGGCGCCGCGATGGGCCGGGGTCACCGGCACTTCCTCGGCGGGCTGGGCGGTCGCGGGCGGGGTGACGGCCAGCACGTAGGTCAGGCCGCGTTCGGTGGGGCCGAGCCGGAATTCGGTGGCGTCGCCGTAGCCGGCGTCGGCCACCACCGGCCGGGGCTGGACACCGCGGCCGTCGTCGCCCGGCGCGAGATCATGCGGCTCGCTCCGACGAGCGTCCTCTGCCCGATGAGGATCGGCATTCACAGTGGACGCTACCCAGTCGGCGCCTGGTAGTAGGTCGTCAATAGCATCTCAGGTATAGAAGTACTTCCCCGTGGAACGGGCTGAGAGAAACCCTCGACTCGAGGGTCTCTTCCGCGCCCCTGCACGGAGGACACCATGCTCGAGCACCAGCTTCGAGTGGGTCAACCAGGTCCTCGACGACCGTGACCAAGGATTGTCGTCATGGCATTTCGCACGGGGAAGCGTGCGTGCGTCGGGATCGACGTCGCGTTCCCGGGTATGGCGGCGGGTCAGGCGCCGCGTTACGAACGCCTGTTTCGCAACATCTGCTCTCCTGCGTCCACATAGGACTCGAAGAAGTCCGCGACCTCCGTGAGCCGGGACTGGGCGCGTTCGTCCTCCGCACTCGTCGTTCCGGTCCGGAGCACCCGGACGAAGGCCCGCGTCCGTTCGTGACTGGCCGCGAGGAGCTGCTCGAACCCGCCCACCACCTCGACGAGCAGCCGACGACTGCCCGGCTGCGGGATGGTCCTGGCGAGCCCCCAGGAGACCAGCTCGCGGACGGCCACGCTCACCGCTCCCTTGCTGAGGCCGAGTGCCTCGCCGAGTTCGTCCAGCGACGCGGGACCCGCGTTGAGCAGGAGCCGCCCGTAGACTCTGCCCGTAGCCCGGGGCAGGTTCCACGACGCGAGAAAGTCGCCCATCGCCGTGGCGAACGCGGCCCGGTCGGCGGCCGCGGTCATGCCGAGCGCTCCTCGATCGCCGCGTCCCAGCCGTTGATGATGTCCCGGATCACCGTGCTCACCGCGTCCGCCGCGTCGAGGGTGACCACGTGTCCGGCATCGGGAACGACGTGCTCGGTCACGCCTTCGGCCCGCGCCCAGCGAGGCATCGCGACCGCGATGTTGCCGGTGCGGTCGCGGTCGCCGCGGATGAGGCCCAGTGGCACGGGGGTGCGGTAGCCCGGTTCCGGGGCGACGAACGACACGGTGGCCCGCCAGACGTCGAGGAAGACCTGTTTGGGCATGTTCGCGAACGTCGCCTCGGACTCGGCGATCCCTTCCGGAGTCACGGCCGAGGCCCTGGCCATGAGACCCGGGAGCCGCGAGGCGGGGATGAGGGCGAGCGCCGGAGCGGCGAGTTTCAGCGAGAACCGCTCGACCGCGGTGAGCGGACCGGTGTTCCACGTCGAGTCCACGACGACGAGACCGGACACGCGCGCGGGAAAGCGACGGACGAGTGCCTGCGCGAGGTTCCCGCCGAGCGAGTGCCCGACGAGGACCGGACGGTCGAGACCGAGGTGATCGAGGAGGGCGCTCAGATCCTCGAGCGCGCTCGCCGCGGTGAACCGGACACCCGGCGCGAGGCTCGACTCGCCGTGGCCCCGCTGATCCCAGCTGACCACCCGGTGACCAGCCTCCTTCAGGGCCAGCGCCTGCGCGTCGAACATCCGGTGGTCCATCCCTGCGCCGTGCGTGAAGACGACGGGACACCTGTCCCCCGCCAGGTCGCCGTACCGCAGCACCCCACCGTCGCGAGTGAGCACCCGATCTAAATTCACCATATTCTAAATATAGCCTACATCCGCGTACCTGCTGGGGTGAACCTGCTGGACGGAGTGCTGGCGACCGAGCGCACCGAAGCCTGGTCAGGTCCGCCGCTGCATCGACATCTACCAGGCCAGCGCCGGCCCGCACCCGCGACACCCTCGCCGACTGGCTGACCGGGCTCCACCTCGTCGCGCCGGGCATCACGGTCATTGGAAAACCGGGTCGGGAGTTCGCCCGGACTCAGCCCGGGGTGCGCGCCGCTGTCCAGCCCATATCCGCCAGATTTGAGCTGGTGGTCCGATTGAGGGGCGTTACTCGCTGGTTCCTGCACGTATACCTTTCCGTCTCGCTCGCCGGACCCGGACCGTCTGGCAGTACCGGTCCGTCCCGGCTTTGTCAGGGCTGCTTGCCACCCTCACCCGCACCTCCGGGCTCAGACTGCCCTCAGCTCCACACCGCCCGTCACGACAGACAGCGGATGGAGTCCTTTTAGCTCCACTCGGTCAAACAACGCCTCGTGGCGCACACCGACTTCCGACCAGCCGATCAACAAGAGTGGCCAACTGCGTCGAAGAGTGCCCGGCCGATCTCCCAGCGATGAGCGGTTCAGCCACGTTCAATGCCAGCGTGACGACGCTCGAAACGAGCAGGAGCCATTGCGCTGGCCGGATCACCTCGGCTGAGGCTCCACACAGAGACAGCTGCCGGATCGCGATCAGCAGGGCTAGCACCGACAAGTCCACGGCGGGCGCGATCAGTGGCGCTACCCAGCCAGATACGCCGAGCCGAAGCCCGAAGGCCAGGACGTTGCCGAACCGAACAGGAACGTCAACCCCACGATGACGCCGACGATCACGGTGACCAGCTGCAGAACAGCGTCACGCCCAACCGAAAAGCCAACAGCTTTGGCAGACACGAAGTCACTCCTCGTAACCAGCCATCCAAGATCAACTGGCGATACTCAGGCGACCAGAACGCGCCGCAACGCGTTCGAAGTCGTCCCAACGAGGAGGAACGAGAGACCGCGGACCTGCAACAACAGAGGAAACGCCTGGTCAGGAGCGCATTCGATCTTCCCTGACACGGAAGAGGTCACTGGTTCGATCCCAGAATCGCGCACCATCTGTTTTCGCAGGTCAGAAGCCCTGCTCCTCCTCGGAGGGGCGGGGCTTCAGTCGTTCTCAAGACGGCATTCGATGGCATTCGGGGTCATCTCGACGACGTTGCCGCCGAGCGGTCCGCCGACGAACACGGCCAGTTGCAGTTCGGTGTCACCGGGGACGACGCGGTACTGGTCGAAGCCCGTGGTTCCCGCGTGCGGCGAGGACCTCGTCACCGACGAAGAAGTTGCCTGTCGTTTCGCGGACGGGCGGGTGAGGATCGTGTAGGCGGCGTCGGCCATGACAGCGGGCGTGCGGGACTGGCGGCGGCGCCTCATTGTTCGGATTCTTAGCGAAGTCAAAGGAATTACTTGCCCTGAACCGGGCGGCGCCTTCGACGTCTTCGCCTCAGCGGAAGGTGTCGGGAAACGAATCCGCGGCCGCCGCCCGGAAACGACGATCGAACTCGCCGCGTTATTACTGGAGAAGCCGAGGTGACTGTCGTTGCCGGCGAATCATTCGGCACCTGCGGTCATCTTCGTCTGTCCTACGCGCTGAGTGACGAGCACCTCGTCGAGGCCGATCACCCCGGCGGCCGTCTCGGCCAGGGGTCGTGCCGGCGTATCCCACGTCGTAGCTTGCCGAGTCCGTGCCACCCGCCAGCAGGATCTGCCCGGATTTCAGCGGCACGGCCCGGTGGAACGTTCGGCCGGTGGGCAGGTTTCCGCCCGCGGTCCACGCCCCGGTCGCCGGGTTGTAATGCTCCGTGCGCCATTGGCTGAACGCGACGTAACCGCGCTCTATTCGCAGTTGCGGGCCGTTGCCACCCATCGTGCACACGGCGCCATCGGGCAGCAGCACCGCCTGATGGTTTCGACGTGGTACCCGCATGCTGCCGGTGGGCGCCCAGGTCTGCGCGACCGGATCGTAGAGTTCGCAGAACGCTTGGCCGATGCCACGGTGGACGTCGATTCCGGTATCGCCACCGATCAGCAGGACGCGGCCGTCGGGGCCGGCTCGTCCCGCGCCGGCCCATCCCAGGGTGGCACCGTGCCGGCACCGGGGCCGCTCTGGTCGCTCCACACATTTCCGGGCACACCTACCTGCTTCCACGGCGTGTTCGGCCACCGCGAGATCGGATCGGAGGCCGCGCAAACTCCAACTGTGACGGGGTTGATTCCGTTCACTACGACGTTGCCGGAATTGTCGATGTCTGAAGATCGCCGGTATCGCGAACTGATGTGAACGTCCGAAAGTGCGGTCAAAGGGCCCGATTTGACGCGCGAATGTAGCTATTCGGGGGTAGTGGTCCCGGAACTCGTCGAAGTACCCCGACGACCAGCACCGTGCCCGACAGCACGACCGGCTGGCACAACGTCACGTTCACCGCCGCCTGAGAAAGAACGCCGAACGACCAATCCACGTCACCGGCAGCCCCGAATCCCTTGCAAGAAGACAAAACGAGTCGTCCACAACGGACAACACCAGCCGCCTCAACCTGGAGTGGTATTTCATGAACAAGCTTCGTGTCGCAGGAATCGGTTTCACCGCGGTCGCCGCCCTTGCCCTGTCCGCCTGCAGCGGTGACGACGCCCCTGCATCCGGCAATGCCGCCAACACCCCCGCTCCCGCCGCGTCTTCGCCGGCCCCGATGTCCAGCTCCGGCTCGACCGGCTCGCCCGACGGCGTGACCACCAACGCCGACGTGTTCGGCCCGGCCTGTTCGAAGCTGCCGCAGGGCAGTGAGCCCGGTTCGCTGGACTCGATGGGCCCGCAGCCCGTCGCCAGCGCGGCATCGACGAACCCGCTGCTGACCAAGCTGGTCGCCGCGGTCAAGGCCACCAACCTGGTGGACACGCTCAACAGCCAGCAGGCCATCACGGTGTTCGCCCCGGCGGACCCGGCCTTCGCCGCCCTCGGTGACGCCAAGTTCGCCGAGCTGGCGGGCAAGCCGGACCAGCTGGCCCCGATCCTGCAGTACCACGTCGTCGGGAAGCGTTACGACGCCAAGGGCCTCGCGACCGCCGGTTCGGTCGACAGCCTCAACACCGCCGGCGGCCCGGTCAAGATCGAAGGCACCGGCGACACCATGACCGTCAACGGCGCCAAGATCCTCTGCGGCAACATCCCCACCAAGAACGCCACCGTCTTCGTCATCGACAAGGTCCTCACCCCCGGTACCAACAAGAACTAGCCCTCACGTCCGGGTCATCGCTCCCCCCGTCGATGACCCGGTCACGGTGGCCGCCGCAGCTGTCGGACTCTTCAGCCGCGGCGGCCACTTCCATACCCACACCACCCGTCCGGGGTGTGGGCTCCAGCCACGCGGCAGGATGAGCACGACCTGCCGTATGGGGAACGCTGTAGCGGCGGCGTTCCGCCGGTCGTCGCCGTCGCTGGTTCACTCCATGGCCACGGCGACGGCCGGCCCCTTCGCGATCCTCGAGTGGCCGCGCACCGGGTCAGAAGTCGGACACGAGGACCACCTGTCCCCCAGCGTCGAACACACGGAATCCGGCGGCGCCCGTGCGCAGTACGGAACTATTGAGATTACAGCGCATTTCCGCGGCACCTGTGCCGATGAACTCGCCCGCGGCCGCTTGGGCTCCCGTCTCGTCCACGACCACTACGCGATACCGCTTGTTCGCGTCGAATCCCGTCCCCGTCAGCTTGATCTCGACGCCCCAGGTATGGGGAACGAGCCCGGCGGAAGCGTGGATCGCCGGAACCGACGTGGTCACCGGCACCGTTTCGAACGGCCCCGGCGCGGGGGTGTCCGGATGCGCGATCCAGCCGGCACCGGCACCGCACACCAGCGCGATCACCGCGGCGGCCACCCAACGGGGTGGGCGCCAACGGGTACGGCGCGAGCCCTCGATGACCTTGCGCACGACCGCGTCGCCGAGATCGGGTGGCACCGTCACCTGCCCGTGTTCGCTGACATGCCCGGCTTCGGCCAGGCCCAGCGCGCGCACGACCGGGCTCAGTTCTCGTAGCTCCGAACGGCATTCCGCACAGCCGGACAGATGCGCGTCGATCTTGAGTCGTTCGTGCTCGTCAAGCCGGTCGAGCGCGTAACCGCCCAAGGTTTCCCGCAGAACGCGGTGATCATCGGGATTCACAGCTCGACCCCCATTTCCTCCATCACGACGCGGAGCGCCCGCAAACCGTAGAACAGCCTCGTGCGCAACGTCCCGACCGGGATTCCCAGCTCGGCGGCGACCTCCGCGTACGGCCGGCCACGCAAATGGGTTTCGACAAGGCACACCCGGTGTTCCGGGGTGATCCGCCGCAACGCTTCTTCCACGAGCCAGGCGTTGACCTGTCGTTCGTCGAACCCCGTCTCGGTGGGCTCATCGGCCAGACCGAACTCCCTGGCCGGGCGGACGGACCGGCGGCGCATCTCGTCGGTGATCACATTCCTCGCGATCGCGAACAGCCACACCCGAAGGCTCGCCACCTCGGGGTCGAACCTATCCGCCGCCCGCCACGCCCGGAGGAACACCTCCTGCACCACGTCCTGTGCCGCGCCGTCGTCGTTCAGCTGCCGCATCGCGAACCGGTACAGCTCCGGTCCGTGCGCGTTGTACACCGCACGAAGCGCGTGCTCCCCGGTCAGGCCGAGGCCACCACCGGCCGATCTGCTCATTCCGTGTCCCTCCTGCCGAACTGTGTTCGGAACAGACAGGGCGAATGTTCATCCGATCCCCGAATTTCCGGAAACGGATGAACGCGAAGGACACCACGGCCGTATACACCGGCCGTAAACCCTCTCGACAAACAGGAGCTGACATGCGCAGAACCACCCGCGCGCTGGTGACCGGAAGCGTGATACTGGCCCTTATGGCGAGCGGCACCGTCGCCTCCGCCACGCCGACGAGGAACAACGACTGCGACATTCTCGTCTTGAGCGAAAACGGCACCCTGAGCAGACACCACTGCGAACGGCCACTGCTGCCCGCTTCGGCGAAACGCATCTCCGGACTGGCCGGAGGCGACCGGCTGATCGGCCTCGACACCCGGCCCGCCACCGGCGCGCTCTATTCGCTGTCCGGCTCGGGGCAGCTGTACCGGATCGATGCCAAGACGGCCGAGGCCACCGCGGTCGGTTCGCGGATCACCTTGGGCGGCAAGGCGATCGGTTTCGACTTCAACCCGGTCGTCGACCGGATCAGGGTCGTGACCGACAGCGGCGTCAACCTCCGCCTGCACCCCGACACCGGGGCGATCGCGGGCACCGACACACCGCTGAGCTACCCGGGACGGACACTGACTCCCCGCGTGACCGCGTCCGGCTACACCAACAGCGTCGCCGGGGCGACCTCAACCGCCCTCTACGGCCTCGACTCCAAACACGACACCCTGGTCGAACAGGGCAGCCTCCCCGGCGAGACACCGGTCGTCTCACCCAACACCGGCCAGCTCACCACGGTCGGCGGACTCGGGCTGAACATCAGCTCAGTGAACGGTTTCGACGTCGCCGGCGCCGCGAAAGCCGGTGCGTACGACCCGCGCGATTACCAGGCCGTCGCGGCCGTGCGGGCGCACGGTATCCCGTTCCTGGTCCGCATCGACCTGGCCACAGGGCGAGCCCGCGTCCTGTCGCCGCTGCTCACGCATCCGGTCGGCCTCACGCTGACGAGCTGATCCTCCTACCCGGGCAGCGCCGCACACTTCGCTGTCTCGAAAGACCCCTGACGACTGTCGAAAGGGGACCGAGATAGGCGGGAAGCGGAGGTCAGGCTCGACGTTGTGGCCGGGCCGAGCGGAGGCGCCCGCTCGGCCCGGCCACAGTGTCAGCCGTTGGCGGCGCTGGTGTTCACGTCACCGTTGACACCCTTGGGGAAGAACCCGCCCGACGTGGCTGCCTTGGGAGTCAGGTAGACGATGTTGAGCACCTGGCCCGGTGACCGGCTGAAGGCGATCCCGTTGCCGTCCGTGGGAACGATGTTCGCGCGGCCCTGCCCGTCGACGACGCCCTGGTCGAGGTCCGTCGTGCCGTCGAGACTGTCACGGGCGTTGGAAAGCTTGACACTGGCTTCCCTGAGATCCCGCCCCAGCAGGCCGAGACCGAGAATTCCGCCGCTGTGCTGGTAAAGCGCGGTACGGATGCCCGCGGCGTGGTAAGCCTCGACGGCGAGAATACCGGCGGCGGCCTCGAGGTAGGTCTTGTTGCTGATCAACGGCGCCGCTCCCTTGTACGCGGTGACACCGACGTCCTCGAACAGATAGGCGGCGAGCAGGAAGTTCTCCTCACAGGCGAAAGCGTCGAAGCTCTGGCCTTTCCTGACCAGCCCGGCCGCTTGAGCCGCCGCGGTGAAGCTGGATTGCAGATCGATCGCCGGCCGACTGACCGCGGCCGAGCCGAGCGCGGTGCGGAGGAACTCCACATGGGCTTTCTCGTCGGAGGCGATCTCCTGGGCGTACTGGCGGGCGGCCTTGGTCTTGAACCGCACCGCACGACCACCGGTGACGCCACCACGGGTTCCCGTGCCGGTGGTCAGTGAATCGGCAAGCCCCTCCCCCGTGACGGCGTGGAGATAGAACTCGGCTTCCAGGTATTCCAGGTTGAGGGCGAAGTTGAGTACGGCACCGTCGCTGATTCCCTCGGCCGCCGCTTCCCCCGCCGCCTGCCGGACTGTGGCAGCGGAAGCGGGACCGGCCAAGCCACCGAGGGCTCCCGCCCCGACCACCCCGAGTCCCGTCATCCCGGCAGCGCGCAGGAACCGACGCCGATCCTGTGGGTTCTCGGCACTACGGTTGATCATCGATGCGGCATAGCGTTTGCCAAACACGTGCGATCTCCTTCCCGCCCGTGCCCTGGCTACGCACGACAACGGGCGTGCCCACTACCACGCGCGGCCCCAGGGAGGGCAGGGTTGACCTTCGCGGACACCTTGCTTTCGTACTCGCGGACGGCACGGCTTGGTGCACTCACCAACCTTTTGCGTCGGCCTCCCGAAGGTCGACGTCGAGTCCGAGCTCTCCCGCACAGCCGTCGTTCAGGCTGAGGTCATCCAGGTCCCCACTGGACCGCAACAAGCGTGGTCACCCGCTAGTGTCGTGCACCGGAGGTTCGCGCCGTAAATCCGTATCGATATCGGGCCGTTTCGCGCCTGGTCCGGGGTCATGAGGTGAAGATGAGGCTCTTGACCGTCCACAAGGGACGCCGGGCAGGCAATATTGTCCATTTTGGGTACATTGCGCGGAGGTCGCGAGTGGTAATGAGCGTTCTATTGAGGAGAAGGTCAAACGTGTCGTGTTCGTGGGTGGGGCTGGTGGTGGAGTGAAGGCTCCCTTCGCCGCGTCTGATGCGGCGAAGGGAGCCTTCGGCACCGCCGAATTACCACACGAACTTCCGGCTCGGGACCCGCTAGAGGGCGCGCGCTCCCGTCTTGGCAGTAAAGCGGAACTCGACGGTCACCGGCAGTGTGTCGAGGTCGAGTGCCTGCCGCAGTCGCGGGAGACCGTCGGTGTCGATCCGGCGGCGGATCTCGGTGACGTCGCCGTCCTGTTCGGCGCTGATCACCAGCGCGACGGCCGGTGTGTCACGGGTCCCCGCGAGCGTCGCGTGCGCGGCGTGGACGCCGGGATAGTTCGACACCTCGGTGACGAACGGCTCGATCGCGGTACCCGCGGCCAGCTCGGTGCGGCCGGCGGCGGGATCGGTCTCGAAGCGCCAGGTGTGGGTCTTGGGCTTCCGGGTCAGCTGCGCGATGAGCCACCGCAGCACGAGCAGGCCCAGCACGACCGCGACCGCGGCGGCGACATAGAGCGTCCACGCAGGCGGCTGTCCCGTACCGGCCACCAACGCGGATTCCCGTCGCAGGACGGTGAGCCTGCCGAAATGGGTGAGCAGGGTGAAGGCACCGGCCGCGATCAGGACGAGTCCGAAGAAGGCGAGCAAAGTGCGATTGAGCCGGGCGGGCCGGTTGAGGCTGGTCATGACGCGCTCCTGGCACTGCGGACCTTGACCTTGACGGCCGGGCGGAGGGCGGGGTCGATCTGGTCGAGCCGGTGCGTGATCGCGCCACGAACGGCTTCGGCGAGACCGTCGGTGGTCGCCCGCCCGGTGCTCACTTTCGCGGATACCTTGCGGGACTTGAGTTTCACTGTCGCGCTGGACACACCGTCCACTGTGGCGGCCGCGACTCGAAGGGTGGAACGGTAGCTTCGGCGCGAAGCTCCGGAATCCAGATCGCCTCGAAGCGGCAGGACGGTGAGCCTGCCCGGCAGGACAGCCGCCAAGGCCAGGATCAGCCCGAGGAGCACCGCGACGGCGCCGATGATGGCCGTCGCGACGTCGCTCCAACGCAGGTCGTGCAGGGTGCCGGCGACGGTGTCGTAGCGAATCCAGGGAGTTTCCCCGAGGAGCATCTGGATCGCGACGACCGCGACGAGGGCGCAAGCGGCGAGCAGGACGATCGCGGTGAGAGTCGTGGGAATGCTGCGGCGTGGGCGGCGTTTCACTGGACCCTCCTGGTTTCGGCGGTGGCGGTGTGCAGCGCGGTGACGGTGATGTCCACTTGCGTCACCGTGAGACCGGTGAACTCCTCGACGCGGCGCATCAGGTGCCGCCGGGCGTCCTCGGTGGCGCGCGAGACCGACATCGGATAGCTGATGGAGATCCGGACGTCGAGGGTGGCCGTGTCACCGGTGACTTTCGCGGTGACCTTGGCGCTGTTGTCGAGGTCTTCGCCACCGACGGCGACACCGAGCACGCGGCTCGCGGCGCCGCCGACGCCGTCGACCTCGGTCACCGCGTGCGCCGCGATCCGCTGCACGGTGCTGTCGGAAATGGTGAGGACGCCCCGGTCTCCGGCATCGGCGGGAGTCGTTCCGAGGGTCGCGCTCGACAGGGTGGCGGTCATGGCGGTCAGCCCCTGTCGCGTCCGGTGAGTTGCGAAAGATCGAGTTTGCCGTCGAGGACACGGCCGGCCAGCAAGCCGAGGGCGCCGAGGACCAGGACGATGATGAAGGCGCTGAACCCGCCGAACGCGGCCGCGAGTCCGAGAGCGAGGCCGGTGAGAAGGCCGAGATGCGTGGAATTCATGGTTTCTCCTTGGCTGTGCCGGTCGGTGCGGGGGCGATATCGCCGATCCGGACATGTACCGGGACGCCGACCGGCCCCACCGCGGCGCGGACGTCGTCGCTGATCTCGACGGCGGTCGCCGGGTAACGGCCGGTGACACCGATGGTGATCTCGTCTTCACGGATGCGGATACCCGGGATCCGGCGTCCGCGCAGGAGGGTGGCGATCTCGCCGAACCGGCCGCTGTGCAGGCCCGCGACGTGGGGTTGGGCCTGCACAGCGGCGGCGATGCGGTCGGCGTCGATCTCGACGCCGAGGCTCACTGGACGCGGCCGGTGTCGGTCTTGGCGTCCTCGTCCTCGTCTTCACCGGGGATGTGCACGTCGGAAACGTTGATGTTGACCTCGACGACCTCGAGCCCGGTGATCTGCTCGACCGCGCCGATGACGTTCCTGCGCACCGCGCGGGACAGGTCGGCGATGGACACGCCATACTCGACGAGGATCTGCAGGTCGACCGCGGCCTGCTTCTCGCCGACCTCGACCGAAACACCCTGGCTCGCCGACGCCGTGGCACCGGGAATGCGCTCACGGATCGCGCTGAACGCCCGGGCCGCACCACCACCGAGGTCGTACACGCCGGAGATCTCCCGGGTCGCCAGACCGGCGACCTTCGCCACCACGGTGTCGGCGATACTGGTCGTGCCCTTGCTCGACTCCAGCGTGCCCGTGCCGGTCTTCTCGACCTCGGACGACTGGCTGGAGGCCTTGGAAGCAGTCGAGTTCGTCATGCCTTCTCCTCTGGTCGGTTCCTGTGGTCTCCGCGGAAGCTCGGAATTCCATCCTTACTTCCACACCACTAAGACCCGGCACCGAGAAGATCGTCACGACCCCATCGTGTGACACCCGTCCCTCCCGCCCGGCTCAAGATCGGGTGGTGCGATCGCGCCGATTGACGACGGAGTCCTGCCGGACCTGCGGCGCGGCCAGTTGCCGCAGGATCGCCGGGTCCCCAAATGCGTGGCTCCGGCGACCAAGCTCCGGAGCCACGCATCTGCCCATGCCCGCGCGACGGCGCCGCGCCGCCGTCGCACGGGGGGTCGAGCCCTTCAGTGGCTCAGCGAGCCTGGTCCGAAACCATCCGTTCGCGGAGGCTGCGCGGACGCATGTCGGTCCAGACCTCGTCGACGTGGTCCATGCACTCCTGACGACTGCCTCGGTGGCCTGTGGCCCGCCAGCCCGCCGGGACCTCCTTTTCCGACGGCCAGAGCGAGTACTGCTCCTCGTCATTGATCAGGACCTGGTAGGTGCCTTCGTCAGTCATTCGACTTTCCCTTCGTTTCCAGCATTTCCGGTTCCTGGGACAGGTCTTCCGCGGTCCCCTCGACATGCCGGGGGAACCGGCGCAGGGTGGGGTTGAAGGTGGCGAAGAGGGTGACCGCGGCGATCGCGCCCGCGCAGACGAGCACGGCCGTGCCGCCGGGCAGCGCGTCGACCAGCCAACCGCCGAGCGCCGGGCCCGCGGCGGCGGCCAGGCCGCCGGTCACCCCCATCACGCCACCGAGCCGTCCGCGCAGCGCGTCGGGGGTGAGCAGCAGCTGGTAGGTGCTGATGGTGGTGTTGGCGGCGGGCGGCAGGAACGCCATCGCCGCGAACAGCAGGCCCATCAGATATCCGTTGTGGACGAACACCGCGACCGGGGTGAGCACGGTCAGCGCCCAGAACACGCTGATGATCATCACGTACGGACTGAGCTTGCGGTGCAGATACGGCGCGGCCAGCGCGCCGAGGATGCCGCCGCCGCCGAGCATCGCGGCCATCACGCCGATTTCGCCCGCCGGGACGCCGCGTGAGTCCGCCAGCACGATGATCACCAGGTAGTAGGCGCTGAAGAACAGGTTCAGGCAGATCGCGCACACCGCGGTGATCCGCACGTGCGGCTGGCGCCACACCCAGCGCAGCCCGGCGACGATCTCCCGGCCCAGATGGGGGGTCGCCGTCCGGTGTTCGATCTGCTTCGGCGGCAGCCGGACGAACAGAAGGGCGACGAAGGCGACCACATGGGCGATGGCGTCGAAGACGAACGGCACCATCCGGCCCAGGGCGAACAGGAAACCGCCGAGCGCCGTGCCGGACAGCTGCCCGGCGCTCGATCTCGCCGCGTTCATCGCCACCGCCGACGGCACCTGGTCGACGGTGACGAGGCGCGGCAGGCTCGCCTCCTCCGCGGGTTCGAACAGCGCCCGGCACAGCCCCATCACCGCGGCGACGGCGATCATCATCGCCACGTTCGCCACGCCCCACCACAGCGCCGCGACCAGCGCGGCGGCCGCGAGGCCCTGCACGGCCTCGCAGGCCAGCATGAGCTTCTTGCGGTTCCAGCGATCCACCAGCGCCCCGGCGGGCAGTCCGGCGGCGAGCTGGGCGATCGCGACCGCGCCGAGCACCAGACCGGACTGCGCCGCCGACCCGGTCACGGCCAGCACCAGCAGCGGGAAGGCGATCATCGACGTGCTGAAACCGGTCTCCGAGATGACCTGGCCGCCCCACAACAGGCGGTAGTCGCGGTTGCGCGACAACAGCGTCGTCATGCTCGCTCTCCCCGGCAGTCTCGGGCCATCCTGCGCAGGGCCGTGGCGAAGTCCGCGGCGACCGATTCCACGGTCGCCCGGTCGTGCCGGTCCGGGCGGTGGAACCAGGAGAACTCGAGCCGTCCCTCCTGGACGCCGCCGACCACCTCCAGCAGATGGCCGCCCGGGTCCGCCGGATCCTGCTCGTGGCCGATCGGCGCGTGCGATGCCCGGTAGAGCCCGGTTCCGGCCGCGGTGTCGTCGCCCTGTCCGAGGTAGTTGAACGAGATCTGCGGGGAACGCCCGCCGAGCTCGGGGAACCTCCGCTGGCGGAGTGCGCCGAAGCCGAAGCCGTTGCCGGGTACCGCCCGCAGTTGCCTGCGCACGGACTTCACCAGGTCACGCCAGCGCGGCTCGTCCGCGGCGGTGACTTCGAGCGCCAGCGGGAACAGCGTGGTGAACCAGCCGACCGTTCGGGTGAGGTCGACGTCGTCGAAGATCTCCTCCCGGCCGTGGCCCTCCAGCTCCACCGCGACCTGCTCCTCGCCTGTCCACCGCGCCAGCGCCCAGGCCAGCGCCGCGAGCAGGACGTCGTTGATGCGGGTGCGATAGGCGCCCGGGGCGAGGTGCAGCAGCGCGTCGGTGTCGTCGGCGTCGAGCCGGACGGTCACGGACTCCGACGGGGTGCCGGGGACCGGCGTCGCCCGGTCGACGGGCAGGTCGCACGCAGGAAGCGCCCGCGACCAGTGGTCTCGTTCGTGGTCGAGTCCGCCGCCGTCGACGAACTCCCGCAGCCGGTGCGACCAGTCCAGGAACGACGTCGTCTTCGCGCCGAGGTCGACGGGTTCGCCGTCGGCCGCCTGCCGGTAGGCCCGCTCGAGGTCTTCCAGCAGGATCCGCCAGGACACCGCGTCGATCACCAGGTGGTGCGCGGTCAGGAACAGCAGCGGCCCCGGCTCGCGGGCGAACAGCACGGCTTTGAGCAGCGGGGGCGCGGAGAGGTCGAACCCGGCGTGCGCCTCGTCGGCGACCTCCTCCATCAGCGCCCGCTGGTCACTTTCGTCCACTGTGGACACGGTTTCGATCCGCATTGCCACTGCCGACCCGACGGGATCGTTGTGCTGCCGCCATTCCCCCTCGACGTGCTCGAAGCGCATCCGCAGCGCGTCGTGGTGTGCGACGACGGCGTCGAGCGCCTGTCGCAGCACTTCCGGATCCACCGCCGGGTCCAGTTCGACGAGAACGGACTGGTTGAAATGGTGGGGGTTGGCGGTGTGCACGTCGAAGAACCACCGCTGGATCGGGGTCAGCGGTACCTCCCCGGCGACGGCGTCCCGCTCGTCCGGTTCGGCTTCGACGGGGGTGACGACCTTCGCCAGTTCCGCGACGGTCCGGTGCCGGAACAACGCCTTCGACGTCATCCGCCAGCCTGCCTGCCGGGCGCGGTGCACCACCTGGATGCTGAGGATGGAGTCGCCGCCCAGCTCGAAGAACCCGTCGTGGGCGCCGACCCGGTCGAGGCCGAGGACTTCCGCCCAGATGTCGGCGAGCGCCCGTTCCACCGGCCCCTGTGGCTCCGTGAACGTCGCCGCCGCCACCGGCGCGTCCGGCTCGGGCAACGCCTTGCGGTCGAGCTTCCCGTTGCGGTTCAACGGAAGCGCGTCGAGCGGCACGAACGCCGACGGGATCATGTACTCGGGCAGGGAACGGCCGAGGAACTCCCGCAACGTGGCCGCGTCCGGGGTATCCGCCACGGATACCAGATAGGCGATCAGACGCGCCTGACCGTCGTCCCTGCGAGCCACGACAACGGCTTCGGTGAGGTCGGGATGGCTCCGCAAGGCGGCTTCGACCTCTCCCGGCTCGATCCGGAAACCCCGGATCTTGACCTGCTCGTCGACACGCCCGAGGCACACCAGTTCGCCGTCGTGCCGGCGGATCACAACGTCGCCGGTGCGGTACATCCGCTCCCCCGGCTCGCCGAACGGGCACGCGATGAACCCGGCCGCGGTCAGCCCCGGCAGCTCGAAGTACCCGCGCGCCAGCCCGTCGCCCGCGACATACAGCTCGCCCGCGATCCCCGGCGGGACCGGGTTCAGCCGGGCGTCGAGCACGTACAGCCGCGTGTTCCAGATCGGATGCCCGATCGGAACCGCGCCCGCGGCCAGTTCCTGTCCCGGCCCGACGCGGTACTCCATGCAGCCGACGGTGGTTTCGGTCGGGCCGTACTCGTTGATCACCACCACGCCGGGATGGTCCGCGCGCCAGGCGTCGGCCACCGAACCGAGCAGCTGATCCCCGCCGACCACCAGCTCACCGGTCGGCGACAGCTCGTCGTCGTCCATGACGCCGAGGAGCGGCAAGTGGCCCGGTGTGGCCTTGAGGAAGGTGGGCGGCCGCTGTGCCTGGCTGCCCGCCACCCGGATCCGGCCGCCCGCGAGCAGCGTGCCGTAGAGCGTGGTCACCGTGAGGTCGAAGGAGACCGACGAGTGCAGCACGGCCGTTCCGCTCAGGCTGGGATACGTCTCGGCCGCCCAGCGGAGGAAGTTCAGCAGCCCGCCGTGGGTGGTGATCACGCCCTTGGGCTTGCCGGTCGACCCGGAGGTGTAGATCACGTAGGCGGGGTGGTCGGGCAAGGGCCGCACGCCGGGGTCGGTCTCCGGCCACCCCGCGGTGTCCAGTACGGCTTCCCGGTCGTCGAGTACCGCCAAGGGCCGGGAATCGCCGAGTACGGCGGAAATCCGGTCCGGTGGGTACATCGGGTCGATCGGGACGTAGGCGGCGCCGGATTTGAGCACGGCGAGCAACGCCACCAGCAGTTCCGCCGAGTTCGGCAGCACGATCCCGATCCGGTGTTCCGGTCCGGCCCCGGCCGCGATCAGCCGGTGGGCCAGCCGGTTGGCGTGCCGCTCCAATTCGGCGTAGGTGAGGGTGACGCCCACGTCGGTGACCGCGGGCGCGTCCGGGGTCCGCTCGGCCTGTGCCCGCACCAGTTCCGGCAGCGTGGCCGCGCCCAGCGGCCGCGCGGTGTCGTTCAGCGTGTGCACAAGGTGGTGCTGTTCGACGGCGGTCAGCAGCGGCAGTTCGCCGAGCGGGCGGTCCGGGGCGGCGGTGACGCCTTCGAGGATGAGCCGCAGCCAGCCGGTCAGCCGTTCGATGGTGGCCGGGTCGAACAGGTCGGTGTTGTAGTTGACGGCGCCGCGCAGGCCGCCTTCGTGTTCCTCGAACTGCACGAGCAGATCGAACGCCGCCGTCGCCGACGGCAGGGCGATCTCCTCGGCGGCCAGCGCGCCACCGGCCGGCACCGGGTCGCCGGTGTTCTGCAGGGCCACCATCGCCTGGAACAGCGGCGTACGGCTGACGTCGCGCTCCGGCTGCACGGCGTCCACGACCCGCTCGAACGGCACGTCCTGGTGGGCGAAGGCGCCGAGGACGGTCTCCCGGACCGACGTCAGCAGCTCACGGAACGTCGTCTTGGCGTCCACTGTGGACCGCAACACCAGGGTGTTGACGAAGAAACCGATCAGCCGTTCCAGTTCCGGCCGGTCCCGGCCGGACGTCACCGTGCCCACCGCGACGTCGTCCTGCCCCGACCACCGGCCCAGTAACACCTGGCAGGCGGCGACCAGCGTCATGAACAGCGTGCCGTCCTGGCCGCGCGCGAGTCCCTTGAGCGCGGTGACCAGTCCGGGCGGGACGTCGAAGGCGGACCAGTCGCCGTTCGTGGTGCGCACCGCGGGCCGGGGCCGGTCGGTGGGCGGTTCCAGCGGTGGCACGCCGTCGAGCCGATCGCGCCAGTAACCGAGCTGATCCGCCAGCAGTTCGCCTTCGACGACCTGCCGCTGCCACACGGCGAAGTCGGCGTACTGGATCGGCAAGTCCGGCAGCTCCGGCTCCACGCCGCGGGCGAACGCTGTGTAGAGCGCGTCGAGGTCGCCGGCGAGCACTCCGGACGACCAGCCGTCGGTGACGATGTGGTGCAGCGTCAGCGTGAGCACGTGCTCGTCGGGCGCAAGCCGGATCAGTCTCGCCCGCAGCAGCGGGCCGGTCCGCAGGTCGAACGGTTGTCGCACCTCGCGTTCCAGCGTGTGCTCCAGTGCGGCCGTACGGTCCTCTTCGGACAGTCCACTGACGTCGTCCAGCGGCAGTTCCACCACGTACGGCGCGCCGACGAGCTGGACACCGTGCCCGCTGTCCGTGTCGAACGTCGTCCGCAGTGCTTCGTGCCGGGCGACCAAGGCGGTCAGCGCGTCGGTGAGCGCCGCGACGTCGAGTTCGCCACGCAGCCGCAACGCCGTCGGCGACACGTACTCCGTGCTGCCCGGTTCGTACTCGTCGAGGAACCAGAGGCGCTGCTGCGCGAACGACAGGGGCAGCGGGCCGTCGCGATCCGTGACCGGGATGGCCCGGCCGGCCGGTCCTTGACCCGCCACCGCGGCGGCGAACCGGCCGAGGACCGGGTCGGAGAACAACGCGCGCGGCGACACGTCCGCGTCGAACGCGGCCCGGACCCGCGACACGATCCGCATGCTGAGGAGGGAATCGCCGCCCAGTTCGAAGAAGTTGTCCTCGACGCCGACCCGCTCCACGCCGAGCACGTCGGACCAGATCCCGGCCAGCGTGCGTTCGGCGGAGGTCCGCGGTGCCACGTACGTCGCGCCGGTGCCGCTGCTTTCCGGTGCGGGAAGCGCACGCCGGTCGACCTTGCCGTTGCGGGTCAGCGGCAGCCGGTCGAGCACCACGAAGGCGGACGGCACGAGGTGGCCGGGCACGGCGCGGCGCAGCCAGGCCCGCAGTTCGGTGACGTCGGGTGCCTCGGCGCCGGGCACGACGTAGGCGGCCAGCCGCCGGTCCCCCGGCTCGTCTTCGCGCGCGATGACGACGGCCTCGGCGACGGCGGGATGCCCGAGGAGGACGGCTTCGATCTCGCCCGGCTCCACGCGGAAGCCGCGGATCTTGACCTGCTCGTCGGCCCGGCCCAGGTAGTCCAGTTCCCCGCCGGTCGTCCAGCGGACGCGGTCGCCCGTCCGGTACAGCCGCTCGCCGGGCCCGCCGAACGGGTTCGCGAGGAAGCGGTCGGCGGTGAGGCCGGGACGACCGCGGTAACCCCGGGCGAGTTGGACGCCGGCGAGGTACAGCTCGCCGGGCACGCCGGCCGGGACCGGCGAGAGCGTCCGGTCCAGCACGTAGGCCCGCACGTTGCCGCTCGGCCGCCCGATCAGCGGCTTGTCCCCGTGCACGCGGCGGAACACCGAGTCCACCGTGACCTCGGTGGGGCCGTAGTAGTTGTAGACGGCCGTGCCGGGTATGCCCGCCAGGTCGCGCCACAACGCCTCGCCGATCGCCTCGCCACCGACCATCAGGGTGCCGGGCCGGTGCGCGCCCTCCAACAGCCCGTCGGCCAGCAACTGCTGGAGGTAGGACGGCGTGAGATCGAGGAAATCGATCCGCCGCTCGTCGACGTAGCGGGCGACGGCGCGCGGATCGACGCGGGTGTCGTCATCGAGGACGTGCAGTTCGTGTCCGTCCACAAGGAACAGCAGGCCGTCCCACGAGGTGTCGAAGGAGAACGCCGCGGTCAGCGCCGCGCGCATCCGGGTCTCGGCGGCGTCGGCCAGGTAGACGCGGCGGTGGTCGGCCAGCAGGTTCAGCAGAGCGCGGTGCTCGACGACGACGCCCTTGGGCAGTCCGGTCGACCCGGACGTGTAAATGACATACGCGGCGTGATCCGCCGCGGCGCCGGGGAGCTCACCGGGTGAGGGCCGGTCGCACCATGCGCGGACCTGGGCCGGGTCGTCGAGTACGACAGCCGGACTCGCGTCCCGCAGCAGCCACTCGAACCGTGAGGCCGGCAGGTCCGGGTCCACCGGCAGGTACACGGCGCCCGCCTTGAAGATCGCGAGGACCGCGACGACGGACTCGACCGAACGGGGCAGCACCACGGCGACCACTCGCTCCGGACCCGCGCCCTGCGCGATCAGGTGGCCTGCCAGCCGGTCCGAGCGCTCGTCCAGCTCCGCGAAGTCCAGGACGGTGTCCCCGAAGACCAAAGCGGTCTCGTGCGGGGTGCGAGCCACGTGGGCGCGGAACACGTCCAGCACCGTGCCCCCGGGTACGTCGATCGCGGTGTCGTTCCAGTCCACCAGCAGCCGGCGGCGCTCCACGTCGCCCAGCGGGGACAACTCGGTGACGCGGCCGTCCGGCTCCTCCGCGATCCGCCGGACCAGCCTGGCCAGGTGCTCCGCCAGCCGTTCGGCCGTCGTCGCGTCGAACAGCCGCGGGTCGTAGGACAGTTCCAGCCCGAGCCGTTCGTGCAGATACGCGGTCAGGGTCAAGGGGAAACTCGTGGTGTCGAGCGAATCGACGTCCCGGACCACGACGCCGTCACCGCCCGCCGCGTCGTCGATCGGGTAGTTCTCGAAGACGACCACACTGTCGAACAGGCCGGTCCCGGCCGGCACATCGGTCAGCGCCTGGAGCTGCGCCAGGGACAGGAAGTCGAACCGCCGCGAGTCCACCTGCTCCGCCTGCGCCTCGCACAACCAGGACGCCACGGTCTGTCCACTTCGGACTCGCGTACGCGTGGGCACGGTGTTGATGAACATGCCGATCATCGACTCGACACCGGGCAGTTCGGCCGGACGCCCGGACACGGTGGTGCCGAACAGCACGTCCTGTTCGCCGCTGTGGTGCGCCAGCAGCAGCGCCCAGGCGCCCTGCACCACGGTGTTGACGGTCAGCGCCGTGCGCTTCGCCATGGCGTGCAGCCGCCGTGACTCTTCGGGCGAGAGTTCGAGCAGCACCGTTTCGCCCGATTCGGCGCGGTGGGCCTCGACCGGCGGCCTGTCGTACGGCAACGGCGTTGGCGCCTCGACCCCGGCGAGGACGTGACTCCAGTAGCGTTCGGCCTCCTGGCCGTCCTGCTCGGCCAGCCAGCCGAGGTAGTCACGGAACGGGCGCCGGGACGGCACTTCCGGCCGCCGCCCGCCGAGGAGGGCCGCGTACCGTTCGCACACCTCGCCGAAAGCCTGCGCGGTGCTCCAGCCGTCGAGCAGGACGTGGTGCGAGGTCCACACGCACTGGACCTCGTCGTCGGCCAGCCGGGCGATCGCCAGGCGCATCAGCGGTGCGGACGTCAGGTCCATGCCCGCGGCGAGGTCGTCCGCCAGCAGGTCGGCCAAAGCGGTCTTCTGGTCCTCTTCGGACAGTCCCCGCCAGTCGAATTGCCGGACCGGCACCGGAACGCGGCGCCGAACCACCTGCAGCGGCTCGTCCACCCCTTCCCACACCACGTGACTGCGCAGGATCGGCGTCCGGTCGACGAGCTGCTGCCAGGCTTCGCCGAACAAGACAGGCTCGGCGACACCGGAGAGCCGAAGCCGGAACTGGTCGAAGTACGCCGTCGAACCGGCGTCGACGAGGCTGTGGAAGACCATGCCCGCCTGCAGCGGGGTCAACGGGTAGACACCCTCGACGTCCCGGCCGTCGACGGCGATCCGGTCCACTTGGGACTGGTCGAGCCGGGCCAGCGGGAAGTCCGACGGCGTGCGGCCCCCGGCGTCCGGCCGGGCGCAGTGCGCGACGATCTCCCGCAGGGCTTCGATCGTCCCTTCGGCCAGCCGCCGGACCGTGGCCTCGTCGTGCACGTCCGCGGAGTACTCCCAGGACAGCCGCAACCGTCCGTCCTCGACGACACCGATGACGTCCAGCAGGTACGTCCGAGGGGTCGCCTCGGCGATGTCCCGGCCGAGCGACTCGTGCCGTTCCTGATAGAGGCTCTCGCCGGACGGCGCGACATCCCACTGCCCGTGGTAGTTGAACGAGATCCGGGGCGCCGGGTCGTCCCGCAGCAGGTTCGCCGAGATTCCTTCGCGGCCGAGATAGCGGAGCGCGTCGTAGCCGACACCCTTGTTCGGCACCGCGCGCACCTGTTCCTTGACCGACTTCAGCTCCTCGCCCCAGCCCGCGGCCGGGCGCAGGCTCAGCGCGACCGGGAACTGGGCGGTGAACCAGCCGACCGTGCGGGACAGGTCGAGCCCGTCGACGATCTCCTCACGGCCGTGGCCCTCCACTGCGATGACCACGCGGTCGCGGCCGGTCCAACCGGCCAGCACCCGGCCGAGCGCCGCCAGCAGGACGTCGTTGACCTGCGTCCGGTACACCGAGGGCACTTCGTGCAGCAGCGCGGCCGTTTCGGCCCGGCCGAGGCTCGCCGAGACCGTCCGTGCCGAGCCCGCTTCGTTGCGGCCTGGCCGGTCCACCGGCAGGTCCGGACTCGCGTCGCTGAACACGGTCTTCCAGTGTTCGAGGTCCTCGTCGAACCCGCCCGCCCGGACGTGACCGGCCAGCGACCGCGCCCAGGCGGTGTAGGACGTGCCGACCGGTTCCAGCTCTTCGCCCCGGTAGGCGGCCTCGATGTCGGCGAGCAGGACACGCCACGACACGCCGTCCATGACGAGGTGGTGCACGGTGAGGAACAGCCGGGGCGCCTGGTCGCCCGGGACGAACACGATCGCCCGCCACAACGGCCCGTCGGTGAGGTTCAGTGAGCTCTGCGCGGCGAACGCCGCCGCATTCATCGCCTCTTCGTCCACAGTGGATAGGTGAACGATCTCTGGCGCACTGTCCTCGTGCGCCGCCGGTTCCTGTACCCACTCGCCCGCCGCCATCGAGAACCGCATCCGCAGGGCGTCGTGGTGCGCCATCACCCGGCCGACGGCGTCGGACAGGCGCGAGAGGCCGACGTCCGCCCGCAGTCCGATGTGGACGGACATGGTGAAGTGGCCGGTGTCGAGGCCGCTTGCGAAGAACCACGACTGGATCGGCCCGAGCGGTGCGGGCCCGGACGGTTCGGCGGGCACCGCCGACTCGGGCACCACCCGCGCCTCGACGATCGAACCCAGCTCGGCCACGGTCTGGTGGAGGAAGATGTCCTTCGACGACAGGGAAAGCCCGGCCTTACGTGCCTTGGACACGACCTGGATGCTGAGGATCGAGTCGCCGCCGAGGCCGAAGAAGTTGTCCTCCGCGCCGACCTGCTCGACGCCCAGCACCGCCGAGAACACCTGGGCCAGCTCACGCTCGACCGGCGTCCGCGGTGCCACGTACCGGCGGCCCGCCGACACGTACCCGTCCGGTGCGGGCAGTGCCCGGCGGTCGAGCTTCCTGTTGGCGTTCAACGGAAGTGCGTCGAGACCGATGAACACCGCGGGCACCATATGCGCAGGCAGGGTGCGGCCGAGGAACTCCCGCAGCACGGTGGTCCCCGGCACCGCGGCGCCCGGCGCCGGGACCAGGTACGCGACCAGCCGCCGGGTGCCGTCCGCCTCGTGGGCCACCACGGCGACCTCGCCAAGGTCCGGATGCGCGGCCAGTGCGGCTTCGATCTCGCCGAGCTCGATCCGGAAGCCTCGGATTTTGACCTGCTGGTCGGCGCGGCCCCGGTACTCCAGTTCGCCGTCGTGCCGCCGGATCACCACATCCCCGGTCCGGTACATCCGTTCCCCCGGTGCGCCGAAGGGACACGCGACAAACCCTGCCGCGGTCAGTCCCGGCCGCCCGAAGTACCCACGGGCCAGCCCGGCACCGGCGACGTAGAGCTCGCCCGCGACCCCGGCGGGCACCGGGTTCAGCAGCCCATCGAGCACATACAGCCGCGTGTTCCAGATCGGATGACCGATCGGAACCGCGCCGTCGAACGGTTCCTGCCCCGGCTCGACCCGGTACTCCATGCAGCCGACGGTGGTCTCGGTCGGCCCGTACTCATTCACCACCACCGCGGCCGGATGGTCCGCGCGCCAGTCTTCGGCCACCGGCCCGAGAAGCTGATCGCCGCCGACCACCAGCTCACCCGTCGGGGACAGGTCGTCCTCGTCCAGCGCGCCCAAGAGCGGCAGATGGCCCGGGGTGGCCTTGAGGAACGTGGGCGGCCGCGGTGAGGGGCTGCCCTCCACCCGAATGTGGCCGCCGGTGAGCAGGGGGCCGTACAACGTGGTCACCGTGAGGTCGAAGGAGACCGACGAGTGCAGCACAGCGGTGCCGCCCAGGCCCGGATACGCGCCGGCCGCCCAGCGGAGGTAGTTCAGCAGTCCGCCGTGGGTGGTGACCACGCCTTTGGGTCTGCCGGTCGACCCGGACGTGTAGATCACGTACGCGGGCAGGCCGGGCAGCGGTCGCACTCCCGGGTCGGTTTCCGGCAGCCCCGCGGTGTCCAGGACCGCCTCCCGGCTGTCGAACACCACCACCGGCCCGGAATCGTCAAGCATGAACCGGATACGTTCCGGTGGGTACAGCGGATCGATCGGCACATAAGCAGCACCGGATTTGAGCACGGCCAGCAACGCCACCAACAGTTCGACCGAATTCGGCAGGACGACGGCAACCCGCTGTTCCGGTCCGGCCCCGGCCGCGATAAGCCAGTGAGCCAGCCGATTGGCGTGCCGCTCCAGCTCGCCGTAAGAAAGAGTGACGCCGCCATCGGTGACCGCGGGGGCGTCCGGGGTCCGCCCGGCCTGGGCCCGCACCAGTTCCGGCAGGGTCGCCTCGTCCAGCGGCCGGGTGGTGTCGTTCAGCGTGTGCAGGAGATGGTGCCGTTCACCGGTGGTCAGCAGCGGCAGTTCGCCGAGCGGGCGGTCCGGGGCGGCGGTGACGCCTTCGAGGACGAGCCGCAGCCCACCCGTCAACCGCTCGATCGTGGCGGTGTCGAACAGGTCAGTGTTGTAGTTGACCACTCCGTCGAGGCGCCCGGCGACCTCCTGGAACTGGATCATCAGTTCGGAGGTCGCGGTCACCACCGGCGGCGCCAGTTCCTCGACGACGAGCCCGGGCAGCGCCGCGTCGCCCTCGGGAGTGTTTTGCAGCACCACCATGACCTGGCAGAGCGGGGTGCGGCTGGTGTCGCGGACCGGCTGCAGATCGTCGACCACGCGGTCGAAGGGGACGTCCTGGTGCGCGAAGGCGTCCAGGGTCAGCTCGCGGACGTCGCGGAGGAACGCGTCGAACGGCCGGGAAAGGTCCACTTCGGACCGCAGCACCAATGTGTTGACGAAGAAGCCGATCAGTCCTTCCAGGTCAGTGCGTTCCCGGCCGGAGGTGACCGTGCCGACAGCGACGTCGTCCTGTCCGGACCAGCGCGCGAACAGCAGCTGGCAGGCGGCGAGCAGGGTCATGAACAGCGTGCCGTCCTGACGCCGGGAGAGCTCCTTCAGCCGCGCGGTGGTTGTTTCCGGAACGGTGAACTCCAGCAGCGCGCCGTTGTTGGTGCGGACCGCGGGCCGGGGACGGTCGGTGGGCAGCTCCAGCGGCGGCACGCCTTCGAGACGATGACGCCAGTACGCCAACTGCTCGTCCAGCATCGCCCCGGCGAGCCGTTCGCGTTGCCACACCGCGAAGTCGGCGTACTGCACCGGCAGGTCCTGCAGGCTGACACGCTCACCGCGGACGAAAGCGGTGTACAGCGCGCTCAGCTCGCCCATGAGCACGCCGAACGACCAGCCGTCGGTGATGATGTGGTGGAGCACCAGCGTGAGCACATGCTCGTCGGGTGCCAGCCGGATCAAGCCGGTACGCAGCAGTGGACCGCCTCGCAGGTCGAACGGCGCCGTCGACGCCCCGGCCAGCGCGGCGGCCAGCCGCCGTTCTCTGTCCTCTTCGGACAGTCGACTGAGGTCGGTGAGCGGGACACGGACGTCGGACGGCGGGCGCACGACCTGTGTTCCGTGCCCGTCGACGGTGTCGAAGGTGGTACGCAGGGATTCGTGCCGGGCCACGAGCGAGGTCAACGCCCGGTCCAGTGCCCCGGTGTCGAGTTCCCCGCGAAGCCGCAAAGCCATGGGCGAGACGTACTCGGTGCTGCCCGGCTCGAACTCGTCGAGGAACCACAAACGCTGCTGAGCGAACGAGAGCGGCGCCGTCAACGCGCCGTTCGTCCGGTCCAGCACCGGAATCGCGACCTCGCGCCCGGCGGGACCGGGCAGGGCGGCGGCGAGGCGCTCGGGAGTGGGCGCGCTGAACAGCAGCCGCGCCGGGACCTCGGCCCCGAGCGCGGCCCGAAGACGGGACAGGACACGGATGCCGAGGATCGAATCCCCGCCGAGATCGAAGAAGTTGTCCTCGATCCCGATCCGCTCGACGCCGAGCACGTCCGCCCAGACGCCGGTCACCAGCCGCTCCACGTCGTCGCGCGGGGCGACATACCGCGCGCGGGCGGCCGAGAAGTCCGGCGTCGGCAGGGCGGCCTGGTCGAGTTTGCCGTGCCGGGTCAGCGGCAGCCGGTCGAGCCGGACGAAGGCCGAGGGCACCAGATAGTCGGGCAGCGACCCGGCCAGGAAGCGCCGGAGCTCGCCGAGGTCCGGACTTGCGCCGCCTGGCACGAAATAGGCCACGAGTCGCTTGCCGTTGCGGTCCTCCCTCGCCACCACAGCGGCTTCGGCGACCGCGGGGTGACGCAGCAGGGCGGCCTCCACCTCGCCGGGTTCGACGCGGAACCCGCGGATCTTGACCTGCTCGTCGCACCGGCCGCGATAGTCCAGCGCTCCGTCACCGGTCCAGCGGACCAGGTCTCCGGTGGCGTACATCCGGGTGCCGGGTGCACCGAACGGGTCGGCGAGGAACCGGTCCGCGGTCAGCCCAGTGCGGCCGAGGTAACCGCGAGCCAGCTGCGCGCCGCCGAGGTAGAGCTGTCCCGGTACTCCGAGCGGTACGGGTGAGAGCGTCTCGTCGAGGACGTAGGCGCGGAAGTTGCCCAGCGGGCGGCCGATCAACGGCCGGTCACCGGACACCGGCGTGCGGACTGCGTCAACGGTGGTCTCGGTCGGCCCGTAGTAGTTGTGGGCGATCGTCCCGGGCAGCTCCGTCAGCTCGCGCCACAGGGTCTCCCCGATCGCCTCACCGCCGAGCATCAGGTGTTTCGGCCGGTGCGGTCCGTCCAGCAGCCCGGCGGGGAGCAGCTGCCGCAGATAGGACGGGGTCAGGTCGAGGAAGTCGATCCGGTGCCCGGTGACGTACCGGGTGAGCGCGTCCGGGTCCAGCCGGGTGTCGTCGTCCACGAGGTGCAGCTCGTGGCCGTCGGCCAGCAACAGCGGCCCCTCCCAGGAGGTGTCGAACGACAAGGCCGCCGTGCACGCCACGCGCAGGCGGCCGGTGCCGAAGACCCCTCGGTGGTCGGCCAGCAGGTTGACCAGCGCGCGGTGCTCGACCACGACGCCTTTCGGCTTGCCCGTCGACCCGGAGGTGTAGATGACATACGCGGCCTGATCGGGGCGAGGGCCGGTGAGCACCGCCGTGTGCCCTGTGCACTCGAAGTTCTCGTCCACCACTACGACCGGGTCCGCGTCACGCAGCAGCGTCTCGATGCGCTCCGCCGGGAGACCGGGGTCGACCGGCAGGTACACCGCGCCCGCCTTCAGCACGGCGAACAACGCCACCACGGCCTCGGCCGACCGAGGCAGCATGACGGCGACGATCCGCTCTGGTCCGGCTCCCCGCCGCACCAGCTCACCGGCGAGTTCGCCGACGCGCCGGATCAGCTCCGCGTAGTCCAGCGACTCGTCCCGGAACACCAAGGCGGTCTCGTGGGGCGTCGCCGCGGCCTGGGCGTCGAGCAGGTCCACGACGGTCGTGTCCGGTACGTCGATGCCGGTGCCGTTCCACTCGACCAGCATCCGGCGCAGCTCGCCGGCCGTCGCCAGCGGAAGCTCCGCCAGCAGCCGGTCCGGCCGGGCGGTGACGGCGTCCAGCAGCACCGCCAGATGGGCGATCAGCCGGTCGATGGTGTCCGCGTCGAACAGCGCCGTGCTGTATTCGACCAGCCCGGCGAGCGCGCCGTCGCGTTCCTCGAACTCGACGGTCAGGTCGAAGTTCGAGGACTTCCGCGCGACACCGACGTCTTCGGTCGCGAGCCCGTCGAAGGACGGCTTCGCCCCGGAAGCGCTGTGCAGCAGCACCATCACGTCGAACAGCGGGTTCCGGCTGGGATCGCGGTCCGCGTGCACGGCGTCGACCAGCCGCTCGAAAGGCACGTCGTCATGGGAGAAGGCATCGAGCACCGTCTCCCGCACTCCGCCCAGCAGCTCACGGAAGCTCCGCGACAGGTCCACAGTGGACCGCAGCACCACGGTGTTGACGAAGAACCCGACCACCCGCTGCAGTTCCGGCCGGTCACGGCCCTGGACGACCGTGCCGACGGCCACGTCCTCCTGTCCGGCGTAGCGCGCGAACAGCACCTTGCACGCCGCGAGCACGGTGGTGAACAGCGTGGTCTCACAGGAGCGTGCCAGCTCGGCCAGCCGCGCGGCGGTCTCCCGCGGCAGGCTGAATTCGCGCACCGCGCCCTCGGTGGACCGGGTCGCCGGCCGCGGCCGGTCGGTGGGCAGTTCCAGCGGCGCGAGCCCGCCCAACCTGTGCTGCCAGTAGGTGAGCCGTTCCGCGAGCACGTCGTCCGACAGCCGTTTCCGCTGCCACGCCGCGAAGTCGGCGTACTGCACCGGCTGCGGCGGGAGCACGGCCCGCTCACCGCGGACACCGGCGTTGTACAGCTCGGCGAGTTCGCCGGTGAGCACACCCATCGACCAGCCGTCGGTGACGATGTGGTGCACGCAGAGCAGCAGGACGTGCTCCTCGGGCCCGGTCTTGCCCAGCCACACCCGCACCAACGGCCCGCGCTGCAGGTCGAACGGCCGTGAGTACTCCTCGAGCAGCACCCGGTCGAGCGCTTCGGCGTCGACGTCCACCAAGGGCAGCGGCAGGCCCGCCGGCGGGTGGATGATCTGGACGCCTTCGCCGTCCACCTCGTCGAACGTGGTCCGCAACGACTCGTGCCGTTCCACGAGCGCCCGCAGGGCTTCCGCCAGGGCCGGGACGTCGAGTTCTCCGGTCAGCCGTAAGGCCAGCGCGCTGTTGTACTCGGCGTCGTCCGGGTGGAGGCGGTCGAGGAACCACAGCCGCCGTTGGGCGAACGACAGCGGCAGCGGGCGGTCACGATCCGCGGTGGGCAGCACGTCCGCCCGCCCGGCCGCACCGGCCATCCTGGTGCGCAGCTTCTCCCGCAGTTCGGGAGAAAGCGCCGCGATTCGATCGGATCTGGATGACGTCATGGGTGGGTCCTCACAGTTCGGTGGTGGGGTCACCGGAGGCGAGGAGTTCGAGATCCCGCAGGATCATCTCCTCGACCGTCTCGGCCAGTACGGCCACGGTGCGGGCGGTGAGCACGTCACGCGGGGTGAGCCGGATGTCGAACACCGCGCTCGCCCGGGAGGCGATGTGCAGGCTCCGGATCGAATCCCCGCCGAGGTCGAAGAAGTTGTCCCCCACGCCGACCCGCTCCAGCCCGAGCACCTCGGCCCAGATCCCCGCCACGACACGTTCGGTGTCGGTCTCGGGGGCGGTGTACGCCGGTCGCGTATCGGCGAGGTCCGGTGCGGGCAGCGCACGTCGGTCGAGCTTTCCATTGCGGCTCAAGGGAAGCGTGTCGAGCTGGACGAACGCGGATGGAATCAGATAGTCCGGCAGCGTCCGGCCGAGGAAGGCCTTCAGTTCTTCCGCGGGCAGGTCGTCGCCCACCAGATAGGCGACGAGCAGTTTCGCCCCCGGCCGATCCTCGCGGACGATCACGGCGGCCTGCCTGATCGCGGGGTGGGCGGCCAGCGCCGCTTCGACCTCGCCCGGTTCGATCCGGAAGCCGCGGAGCTTGACCTGCTCGTCGAGTCTGCCGAGGAACCGGACCTGGCCGTCGGCGGTCCAGGCGGCGAGATCCCCGGTGCGGTACATCCGCGTACCCGGCGGCCCGTACGGATCGGCGATGAAGCGATCCGCCGTCAGGCCGGGACGGGCGAAGTAGCCACGGGCGAGCCCGGCTCCGCTGACGCACAGCTCCCCCGGCACCCCTGGCGGAACCGGCGTCAGCTCGGGACCGAGCACCTGGACGCGCATCCCGTCCAGCGGACGGCCGATCGGCACCACGGCCGGTACTTCGTCCACAGTGGACATCGGGAACGACGTGGCGAAGGTGGTCGTTTCGGTCGGCCCGTAGCCGTCCACGACCCGCAGGCCCGGGCACGCGCCCAGTACCTGCCGGACCGCGGCGGCCGGGACGACGTCGCCGCCGGCCCAGACCTCACGCAGACCGGTGAAGCAGTCCGGCGCCTCTTGGGCGAGCACCCGGAAGAGGCCGGCGGTGAGCCAGAGGCCGGTCACGCCCTCCTCGGCGATCGCTTGCCGCACGGCGTGGGCGTCGACGTCGGCGGGCGGCGCCACGACGACCGTGCCTCCGTTGAGCAGCGGCACCCACAGCTCGTAGGTGGTGGCATCGAAGGCGGGCGGCGAGTGCAGGAGCACCCG
Organism: Amycolatopsis sp. lyj-108; assembly: GCF_046549005.1. Taxonomy (NCBI): domain Bacteria; kingdom Bacillati; phylum Actinomycetota; class Actinomycetes; order Pseudonocardiales; family Pseudonocardiaceae; genus Amycolatopsis; species Amycolatopsis sp. lyj-108. Next base: position 75,544 of record NZ_JAJPWQ010000009.1, read on the forward strand.
CTCGTGCGCACCGCCCGCGAACCGCCGGTCCGCCGCCAGCGCGGCGACGTCGCGGTGCCGGACGGCGACCCCCTTCGGCGTCCCGGTGGAGCCTGAGGTGTACATCAGGTACGCCAGTTGCTCGGGATCGACCGTCACACCAGGGTCGTGGTCCGGCCCTGTCTCCGGCTCGACCACGACGTGTCCCTTGTGCACACGCGAAAGGGTGTCCAACCAGGTTTCGTCGGTGACGGCGTACTCGACGCCGGTCAGGAGCAGCCGCAGGCGCTCGTCCGGGGCACGGGTGTCCAGGGGCACGTAGACACCGCCCGCCTTGGCGATGGCGAGTTCGGCGACCACGAACGCGCTCGTCCGCTCGGCCGCGAGACCGACCCGGTCCTCCGGCCGGAGCCCGAGCGCGAGCAGGCGGTTCGCCAGCCGGTTCGCCCGCCGATCCAGTTCCGCGTAGCTCAGGATCTCGCCGCCGGACGCGACCGCGGGCGCGTCCGGACGGTCGCGGACCTGTTCGGCGAACGACTCCGGCAGAGACCGCGCGGGCGGCTCCTCGCCGGTGTCGTTCCACTCCCGCGCCACGAGGCGCTCCTCGATGGCGTCGAGCACCGGCACCCGGCCCAGTGGCCGGTCGCCGTCGGCGGCGAGTTCGCGCAGCAGCAGGAGCAGCCGCCCGGCGATGCCTTCGATGGTCGCCCGGTCGAACAGTTCGGGGTCGTAGCCGAGTTCCACCGCCAGCCGCGGTCCCGGCGACGAGACCACGGTGATCGGGAAGTTCGTCGTCTCCAAGGCCGCCAGGTCGCGGACGCGCAAGCCGTGCTCGGCGGCCGCGTCGCCGGTGATCGGATAGTTCTCGAACACCACGAGGCTGTCGAACAGGTTCACGCCTCCGGGCAACCCTGTCCAGGTCTGGAGCCTGCTCAGCGGCACGAAGTCGAATCCGCGCGCCTCCGCCTGGGCGTTCTGTAGCTCCTTCAGCCATCGGGCCACCCCGGCCGCCCGGTCGACGTCGGCGCGCACCGGCAGGGTGTTGATGAAGATGCCGAGTATTCCGTCCACTTCGGACAGTTCCGCGGGCCTGCCGGACACGGTGGCGCCGAACACTACGTCACGGCGTCCGCTGTAGACCGACAGCAGCAGCGCCCAGGCTCCCTGGACCATGACGTTGAGCGTGAGCCCGTGCCGCTTGACGAAGCCGTCGAGCCGGGCGGTGTCCGCTTCGTCCAGCGAATACGGCAGCCAGGTCGACGAACAGGTCGTGTGGGTCTCCGACGGCACCCGGTCGCAGGGCAGCGGTGTCGGCTCCGCCACGCCGTCCAAAGTGCGCCGCCAGAACCGTTCGGCCTCGGCTGCATGGTCAACGTCGTGTCCGCCCAGCCATTCCAGGTAGTCCCGGAAGGGACGCCGGGACGGCAGCGGGCCTCCGGCATGTGCCGCGCACAGATCGGCGAGCACACCGAACACGCTCCAGCCGTCCAGCAGGACGTGGTGGAAGGTCCACAGCACCTGTGCTTCGGTGTCCGAGAGCCGGACGAGCGCCACGCGCATCAGTGGTGCACGGGCGAGGTCGAGGCCTTCCTCACGGTCCTCGTCCAGCAAGCGCCGCAGCCGTTTCGCGCGTTCGGCTTCGGACAGGTCCGTCCAGTCGAGCCGCCGGATCGGCAGGGTGACGTCGCGGTGCACGACCTGGACCGGTTCCGCCAGGCCGTCCCAGACGAAGGCGGTCCGCAGCACCGGGGTGCGGTCGAGCACCTGCTGCCATGTCCGGGCGAGCACGTCGAGGTCGGTGACGCCGTCGAGGACGAACGTCGCCTGCTCGAAGTACAGGCCCTGCTCGCTCTGCGACAGCCCGTGGAAGACCATCCCGCCTTGCATGGGGGTCAGCGGGTAGACGTCCTCGACGGCGCGACCGTCACCCACCAGCCTGTCCACTTGGGACTGGCCGAGTGTGGTGAGCGGGAAGTCCGACGGCGTCCGCCCGCCCGCGCCGGGTTCGGCGCAGTGCTCGATGATGCCCCGCAGCGCGGCGAGCAGTCCGGCCGCCAACGCGTCCACAGTGGACTCGTCGTGCAAGTTCGCCGAATACGACCAGGACACTTCGAGCGTGTCCTGTTCCACCCTGGCCACGACGTCGAACGCGTGCGTCCGCGTCGCCGCCGCGTCCAGGTCGGCGTCCAGTCCCCCGCGCATGGCGTGGTAGAGGCCGCCGAGGTCCCAGTCGAACCGGCCGAGATAGTTGAAGCTGACCGGCGCGTCGATTTCCGGCGCTGTCCCGGCGAGGTACCGCAAAGCGCCGTAGCCGATGCCGCGTCGGGGCACCGCCCGCAGCCGTTCCTTGACCGCCTTGAGCCCCGTGCCCCAGTCGTCCGGGACGTCGAGTGCGACCGGGAACATGCTCGTGAACCAGCCCGTCGTGCGCGAGAGGTCGACGTCGTCGAACAGGTCCTCGCGTCCGTGGCCCTCCAGGTCGACCACGACCTCCCGCTGCCCGGTCCAGTCGGCCAGCACCCGGCCGAGCGCGGTGAGCAGCACGTCGTTGACCTGGGTGCGGTAGACCTCGGGCACGTCCCGCAGCAACGCCTTGGTCTCGTCCGGATCGAGCCGGACGGTGACCGCGCGGGCCGAGCCGATCGTGTTCTCACCGTCGTGGTCGGCGGGCAGCTCGACAGGCCGCGCGACGGCCCGCCAGTGCGCCAGTTCGTCGTCGAAGCCACCCGCCGCGGTGTGTTCGGCGAGCCGGCACGCCCACGAACGGAACGACGTCGTCTTCGGCCCCAAGCTGCCGCCGCGATACGCGGTTTCCAGATCCTCCAGGAGGATCCGCCACGACACGCCGTCGACCACCAGATGGTGCGCGGCCAGGGACAACAGCGACCCTGACAGGACGGCCGAGAAGAGCGGACCGTTCCGCAGGTCGAAGTCCTTTGTGGACACTTCACCGATGCGCAGCACGTCCATCTGCTCCGGTGGCGCGTTGTGCTGGCGCCAGCCACTTTCGGTGCGCTCGAACCGCATCCGCAAGGCGTCGTGGTGGTCCAGGACAGTGGTCAGTGCGGCGCGTAGCGCGGCCTCGTCGACGTCCTCGGCGAGTTCGACAAGGACGGATTGATCGAACTGCTCGGGCTGTGTCGCGAAGAACCAGTGCTGGATCGGGGTGAGCGGAACGTCGCCGGTGACCGGGCCCTGTTCGGCCAAGGTCGGTGCCGGGCCTTGCGCACTCGCGGCGAGCGCCCGGATCGTCGGATACCGGAACAGGTCCTTCGGCAGCAGCCGCAGTCCCGCCCGCCGGGCACGCGACACCACCTGGATGCTGAGGATCGAGTCGCCGCCCAGTTCGAAGAAGTCGGCTTCCGCGCCCACTTCCTCGACCCCGAGCACCTCGGCCCAGATCTCGGCGAGCGCGCGTTCGGCGTCCGTGCCGGGGGCCGTCCACGCGGTCACCGGCCGGCTGAAGTCCGGCGCCGGCAGTGCCGCCCGGTCGAGTTTCCCGTTGACGTTCAACGGAATTCCCTCGAGCGGGACGAACGCGGCCGGGATCAGGTAGTCCGGCAGGTCACGCGCCAGGAACTCCTTCAGCTCGGCCGCGTCCGGCACGTCCCTCCCGGCTACGACGTAGGCCACCAGCCGCTTGACGCCCTGGTCTTCGCGGGCGAGTACAGCGGCCTGGACCAGGTCGGGGTGCGCCGCCAGCGCCGCTTCGATCTCACTGGGTTCGACGCGGAAGCCGCGGATCTTGACCTGCTCGTCGACCCGGCCGGTGAACTCCAGCTGCCCCTCCGCCGTCCACCGCACGACGTCGCCGGTGCGGTACATGCGCTCGCCTGCCAGGAAGGGGTCGGCGACGAACCGGTCCGCGGTCAGCCCGGCGCTGCCCAGGTAGCCGCGAGCCAGCCCTTCCCCCGCCAGATGCAGTTCGCCGGGAATCCCCGGCGGCACCGGTCGAAGCGCGCTGTCGAGGACGTAAGTCCGCGTGTTGTCCAAGGGCCCGCCGATCGGCACCACATCGGGCACCTCGCCGACCGACGACATCAGGCGCACGGTCGCGAAGGTCGTGGTCTCGGTGGGGCCGTAGACGTCGGCGACCACCGTGCCCGGACAGGCTTCCAGCACCCGGCGCAACGCGGTGGCGGGTACGGCGTCGCCTCCGGTCCACACTTCGCGCATTCCGGCGAAGCTGGCCGGCGCCTCTTGCGACACCAGCCGGAACAATCCCGTCGTCAGAAACGCCCCGGTGACCCGATGTTCGGCGATGACGCGGGCGAGTGTGTCGACGTCGAGGTCTCCGGGTGGTGCCACCACGACACAGCCGCCCGCCAGCAACGGCACCCACAGCTCGTAGGTGGAGGCGTCGAACGAATGCGGTGAATGCAGCAGCACCCGCTCGTGCGCTCCGGTCCGGAACCGCCGGTCCCACGCCAGCGCCACGACGTCCCGCTGCCGCGCGGCGACACCCTTGGGCGTTCCCGTGGAGCCCGAGGTGTAGATGACGTACGCCAGGTTGTCCCGATGGGGCGTCGAAAGGCGACGGTGCGTGGACGGCGCAGTGTTCTCGGTGTCCTCGGCAATCAGGACCGGCCCGGCATGGAGCGATCGGGCCACCGGCTCCCACTCCCGGTCGGTGACCAGCGCGGAAACCTCGGAGAGCAGGCTCTTCAGCCGTGCCTCGGGCGCGCGGGTGTCCAGTGGCAGGTACGCCCCGCCCGCCTTGACGATGGCCAGTTCGGCGATCACCAGCTCGGGCGCGCGTTCCATGAACACGCCGACCAGCTGCTCGACCCCGATGTCCAGCCGTTGTGCCAGCCGGTCCGCGCGAGCGTCCAGCTGGGCATAACTCAGCTCGACACCGTCGGCGGTCAGCGCCGGCGCGTCCGGCGTCCGCCGCACCTGCTCGGCGAACAGTTCTCCCAGCGTGCGCTCGGGAACCGGGTTCGCCGTGTCGTTCCACTCCACGAGCACCTGCCGCCGTTCGGCGTCGGTGAGCAGGTCGATCTCGTCCAGCGGCCGTCCAAGGTCCTCGCCGAAACTCCGCAGGACGCTGGTGAGCTGCCGGGCGATCCGCCGGGCAGAAGCCACCTCGAACAGATCCGGGTCGTAGCCGAGGTCGATGGACAACCGGTCGCCCGGCGAGGCGACCACGCTGAGCGGATAGCTGGTCGTCTCGACCGCGTCCAGTGCCCGCAGCCGCAGGCCGTGCGCGGTGGCCGCCTCCTCGTTGATCGGGTAGTTCTCGAACACCACCAGGCTTTCGAACAGGTTCGCCCCGGCCGGCACCCCGCTCCAGCCCTGCAGCCGGGTCAGCGGCAGATGCCCGTACCGGCGGGATTCGACCTGGCCCGCCTGCAGGTCCCGCAGCCACGCCGACGCGCTGACAGCGCCCGCCACGGTGACCCGGACCGGCAGGGTGTTGATGAAGATGCCGGCGATGTCGTCCGCTCCCGGCAGGTCGACCGGCCGCCCGGAAACCGTGGTGCCGAAGCAGATGTCGCGGTCGCCGGTGTACCGGGCGAGCAGCAGCGCCCACGCGCCCTGCAGGAGCGTGTTCAACGTCAGCCCGGCACTCTGCGCGGTCTCCCGCAGCCGTATGGTCTCGTCCGCGCCGAGTTCGACGGTCAGCCATTCCGACGAGCGGGTGGTGTGCGCCTGGACGGGAGGCCGGTCGAACGGCAGTCGCGCGGGTGCGGTGAGGTCGCCGAGCACGGTCCGCCAATGCGTTTCGGCGAGCCGGTCGTCCTGCTTCGCGAGCCACTCGACGTAATCGCGGAACGGCCGGCGGCGAGGCAGCTCCTCTGCTTCCCCGCGGGTGAACGCGCCGTGGCAGGCGAAGACGTCGGACAGGATCCCGAACACACTCCACCCGTCGAGCAGCACGTGGTGGAAGGTCCACAGCACGCGGACCTCGGTGCCGGACAACCGCGCGAGCGTGAGCCGCAGCAATGGCACGGCCGTCAGGTCCATTCCCTCGTCCCGGTCGCGGTCGAGGACGTCCCGCCAAGCGGTCTCACGCTCCACTTCGGACAGTGCGCGCCAGTCGTGGTGGGTGACCGGCACGGTGACCTCACGCCCGACCACCTGCACGGGCTCGTCGACGCCCTCCCAGACGATGCGCGTGCGCAGCACCGGAGTCCGGTCGACCACACGCTGCCAGGCCCGCGCGAGAACCTCCGGATCGGTGACGCCGTCGAGGACGAACGCCACCTGCTGGAAGTAGACCCGCTCCTCCCCCTGCGACAGGGAGTGGAACACCATGCCGGACTGCATCGGCGTCAGCGGGTGGATGTCCTCGACCTCGGGAGCGGCGAGCCGGTCCACGGTCGCCTGGTCGAGCCGGGCGAGCGGGAAGTCCGACGGCGTGCGGCCCCAGGCCCCGGGTTCGGCGCAGTGCGCGATGATCGAACGCAACGCGGCGACCAGCGACCCGGCCAGCCGGGCGACCGTCTCCTCCCGGTGCACGCCCTCGGCGTAGTACCAGGTGAATTCCAGCTCGTCGCCTTCGACACGGCCGACGACGTCCAGCAGGTGCGCACGAACCGAGCACGGACTGTCGTCCGACTCCAGCCGTCCCGAATCCGCGTCGAAACGACCGAGGTAGTTGAAGCTCACCTGCGGCGCGATCTCCGGCGCCGTCCCGGCGAGGTAACGCAGGGCGCCGTAACCGATGCCGCGCCGGGGTACCGCTCGCAGCTGCTCCTTGACCGACTTCAGCGCCGTGCCCCAATCGTCCGGGACGTCGAGCGCGACCGGGAACAGCGTGGTGAACCAGCCGACGGTCCGCGACAGGTCGACGCCGTCGAACAGCTCCTCCCGGCCGTGTCCCTCCAGATCCACCAGCACCCGGTCCCGGCCGGTCCAGTCGGCCAGCACGCGGCCCAGTGCGGTGAGCAGCACGTCGTTGACCTGCGTCCGGTACACGTCGGGCACCGCGCGCAGAAGTGCCGCGGTCTCTTCGGCGCCGAGGCGGGTGGCGACCTCCCGCATCGCCGCGGTGGTGTTCGGGCCCTCGCCGTCCACCGGCACGGTGGGCTCGGCGGCCGTGGCGCGCCAGTGGCCGAGTTCGTCGTCGAACCCGCCCGCGGCGGTGTGCTCCGCCAGCCGTTCCGCCCATTCCTGGAAGGAGGTTCCGCGCGGGCCGAGGTCGACGACTTCTCCGCGTATCGCCTGCCGGTAAGCCTTGTCGAAGTCCTCCAACAGCACCCGCCAGGACACGCCGTCGACCACGAGGTGGTGCGCGGACAGGGTGAGCCTTCCGGGCGCGGGCAGGGTGGCACGCAGCATCGGCCGGGTGGCCAGGTCGCGATCCACCGGCGTGTCCAGGACGTCGGCAGCCGGATCGACCGGGGCGTTCACCTGCCGCCGGCCGTGCTCGAACCGCATCCGCAGCGCGTCGTGGTGCTCGACGAGCGCGGCCAGCGCGGTGCGCACCGCACCGGGGTCGGCCGGAGCCGGTAGCTCGATCTCGACGCGCTGATCGAAGTGCCCGGGATCGTCGGTCTGCGTGGCGAAGAACCACCGCTGGATGGGGGTGAGCGCGACGTCGCCGCTGATCGGGCCGCGGTCGACGGTTTCGTGGACGTCGCCCGCCGAAGCGGCCAGTTCGGCGATGGTGCGGTGCGTGAACAGGTCACCCGGCAACAGGTCGAGTCCGGCCTGCCGGGCGCGGGAAACCACTTGGATGCTGAGGATCGAGTCTCCGCCGAGCGCGAAGAAGTCGTCTTCGGCGCCGACTCGTCCGACCCTGAGCACCTCGGCCCAGATGTCCGCGAGCACGGTCTCCGGGCCCGGCCGCGGCGCCACGTGAGCGGTGGCGCGCTGACCGGCGAAGTCGGGTACGGGCAACGCCCGCCGGTCCAGTTTCCCGTTGACGTTCACCGGAAGCGCCTCCAGCGGGACGAACACCGCCGGGGTCATGTAGTCCGGCAGGGTGCGGCCGAGGAACTCCCGCAGTTCGGCGGAATCCGGCACGCCGTTCTTCCCGACGACGTAGGCCACCAGTCGTTTGACGCCGTTGTCCTCCCGCGCGAGTACCGCGGCCTGCGCGAGCGCGGGATGCGCGCCCAGCGCCGCCTCGATCTCCCCCAGCTCGACGCGGAAGCCGCGGACCTTGACCTGCTCGTCGACGCGGCCGACGAACTCCAGCTGCCCCTCCGGGGTCCACCGCACGATGTCCCCGGTGCGGTACATGCGCTCGCCGGTGCCGAAGGGGTCGGCGACGAACCGATCCGCCGTGAGACCGGGGTCGGCCAGATACCCGCGAGCCACGCCCTCACCGGCGATGTGCAGCTCACCGGGGACCCCAGGCGGCACGACGGACAGCCCGGTGTCGAGGACGTAGGTCCGCGTGTTGTCCAGCGGTCCGCCGATCGGCACCACGTCCGGCACCTCGCCGACCGACGACATCGACCGGACGGTCGCGAAAGTGGTCGTCTCGGTCGGCCCGTAGACGTCCGCGACCACGGTGTCCGGACAGGCTTCCAGCACCCGGCGCAACGCGGTGGCCGGGACGGCGTCACCGCCGGTCCACACCTGCCGCATTCCCGCGAAGCACCGCGGATCCTCCTGCGACACCAGCCGGAACAACCCCGTCGTCAGGAACGCACCGGTGACGCGGTGCTCGGCGATCACCCGCCGGAGCGTCGCGACGTCCAGTTCCCGTGGCGGCGCGACGACCACACATCCGCCGTTGAGCAGCGGCACCCACATCTCGTAGGTGGAGGCGTCGAACGAATGCGGTGAATGCAGCAGCACCCGCTCGTGCGCTCCGGTCCGGAACCGCCGGTCCCACGCCAGCGCCACGACGTCCCGCTGCCGCGCGGCGACACCCTTGGGTGAGCCGGTCGAGCCCGAGGTGTAGATGACGTAGGCGAGCTGGTCGCGATCGGCCGGGACACCCGGTGGCGTCACCGATTCGCCCGCGGCGTCGTCGACCGTCAGCAACTGTCCACAGTGGACCTCCTCGGCCTGCGGCCGCCGTGCCGTGTCGGTGACGACGATCTTCGCCTCGGCTTCGGTCAGCAGCAGGCGCAACCGGTCCGCCGGTGCCCTCAGGTCCAGTGGCAGGTAGGCACCGCCCGCTTTGATGATCGCCAGCTCCGCCACGACCAGGTCGGCCGAGCGGTCCATCAGCACCGCGACCCGCTCCTCGGCACGGACGTCGTGCCGCAGCAGCAGGTGAGCCAGCCGGTTCGCCCGTTCGTCGAGTTCGGCGTAGGTCAGGGACCCGGTGTCGGTGGCCACCGCGACGGCGCCCGGAGTGCGCCGCACCTGAGCTTCGAAGAGCGGCGTCAGCGCGTCGTCCGGCAACGCCGTGCCGGTGGCGTTCCACTCGTGGACCACGCGATTTTCCTCGGCTTCGGTCAGCATCGTGATCGCCGAGACTCCTACGTCCGCCATACTCCGCAGCAGCACGCCCAGATGGGCGGCGAGCCGTTCGGCCGTCCCCGCGTCGAACAGGGCGGGGTCGTAGCCGAGCACCAGTGAAAGCCGGCGTCCCGGGTAGACGACGACGCTGAGCGGGTAGTTGGTCCGCTCGGCCGCTTCCAGCTCCCGTACCCGCGGCCCATCGGCGAGTTCGTCGATCGGGTAGTTCTCGAACACCACGATGCTGTCGAACAGGTTCGTCCCCGCCGGGACACCGCTCCAGCCCTGCAGCCGGGTGAGCGCGAGATGCCCGAACCGGCGTGAGGAGACTTGCCGGGCCTGCGCCTCCCGCAGCCAGTCGACCAGCCCGGCACCGCCGTCCACGCGCATCCGCACCGGCAGGGTGTTGATGAAGATGCCGGCGATGTCGTCCACCCCTGGCAGCTCGGGCGGTCTGCCCGAGACGGTCGCGCCGAAACAGACGTCCTGCTCACCGCTGTAGCGCGACAGCAATAGCGCCCACGCACCCTGTACGACGGCGTTCACCGTCAGCCGATGGCGTTTCGCGAACGCGTACAGCCGGTCGGACGCGGCTTCGTCCAGCTCGGCGGCCACCCGGTCGGCGGATCTGGTCAGGTGCCCGCGGGCGGCCACCCGGTCGTACGGCAACGGTGTCGCCGCGGACAGATCGGCGAGTTCCGCCCGCCAGTATTCCTCGGCGGCCCGGTCGTCCTGGCGAGCCAGCCAGGCGAGGTAGTCGCGGAACGGCCGCCGTTCGGGCACCGCCCCGTCATCGCCACGGGCCAGCGCGATGACGTCGGACAGCACCTGGAAGACACTCCAGCCGTCGAGCAGCACGTGGTGGAACGTCCACACCACCCGCACGACGTCACCCGGCAGCCTGACGACGACCAGCCGCGTCAACGGCGCGCGTGCCAGGTCGAGCCCTTCCTCGGCGTCGGCCTCCAGCAGCCGCCGCAGCGCCTCCTCACGCTCTACAGTGGACAGTGTGGTCCAGTCGAGGTGGGTGATCGGCAGGGTGACGTCGCGTTCGACCAGCTGCAGCGGGGCCGGCACGTTTTCCCAGACGATCCGGCTGCGCAGCACCGGCGTCCGGTCCACCACCCGCTGCCAGGCCGCGCCGAGCCGCCGCGGGTCGGCGACGTCGTCCAGTACGAAGGTCAGCTGTTCGAAGTAGACCCGGGTGCCACCCGGCGCCAGGGCGTGGAAGACCATCCCGGCCTGCATCGGGGTCAGCGGGTAGAGGTCCTCGACCGCACGGCCGTCGCCCGCCAGCGCGTCCACCTGCCGCTGGTCCAGCGCGGCCAGCGGGAAGTCGGACGGTGTCCGGCCGCCCGCCTCCGGCTCGGCGCAGTGCCGGATGATCTCCCGCAGCGCGCCGAGGAGCGCGTTCGCCAGACCGTCCACTGTGGACTTTTCGTGTACGCCCTCGGCGAAGAACCAGTCGAACTCCAGCGCGCCGCCGTCGATGCGGCCGACGACGTCGAGCAGATGCGGCCGGAGCTCCTCCGGGGCGACGTCCAAGGTCAGTTCCCTGCCCGGCGCGGCGTACAGGCCGCCGTCGGCGACCGGCGGGTCGAACCGGCCGAGGTAGTTGAAGCTGACCGCCGGGGTGATCTCCGGCGCCGTCCCGGTGAGGTAGCGCAGGACGCCGTAGCCGATGCCGCGGCTGGGCACCGCCCGCAATCGCTCCTTGACCGTTTTGAGCGCCCGGCCCCAGTCATCGCCGGCTTCCAGTGCCACCGGGAACAGACTGGTGAACCAGCCCACCGTCCGTGACAGGTCGGTGTCCTCGAACAGATCCTCGCGGCCGTGGCCTTCGAGGTCGACCACGACGCGGTCGTGACCGGTCCAGTCCCGCAGGACATGGCCGAGCGCGGTGAGCAGCACGTCGTTGATCCGCGTGCGGTACACGGCGGGCACGTCACGCGTCAGCGCGGTCGTCTCGGCTTCGGTCAGCCGCACGGTCACCGACCGGGCGGCACCGGCGGTGTTCGTCCCCGCACCGTCCACCGGCACCGACGTGTCACCGTCGAAGTCCTGCCAGTAGGCCGATTCTCCGGCGAACCCACCCGCCTCGGCGTGGTCGGCCAAGCGGCGGGCCCACTCGAGGAACGACGTCGACCTCGGTCCGAGGTCGACGGCCTCGCCCCGGACCGTCTGCCGGTAGGCCAGGTCCAGGTCCTCCAGCAGCACTCGCCAGGACACCCCGTCGACGACGAGGTGGTGGGCGGCCAGCCGAAGCATCTTGCGACCGTCCTCTTCGGACAGCCATGCCCGCAGCAACGGCCCGCGCCCCAGGTCCACTTCGGACGGTCCGGCCAGTACGTCCATCGGGCCGGGCGGCGGATTCACCTGACGCCACCGCCCGTTCGCGCGCTCGAACCGCATCCGCAGCGCGTCATGCTGCTCGACCAGTGCCGACAGAGCCGTGCGCAGCGCGGCCTCGTCGACATCCGCGGCGAGTTCCATCGACAGCGACTGGTCGAACCGTTCGGGACGCCGGGTCTGGGTGGCGAAGAACCACTCCTGGATCGGGGTCAACGGCGCCTCACCCGACACCGGGCCCCGCGCGGTCGTTCCGCCCGTCTCGGTGGCCGTGCCCGCCAGCGCCGCGACGGTCTGGTGCCGGAAGAGGTCGCTGGTGCTCAACGCGAGCCCTGCCCGGCGCGCCCGGGCGCCGACCTGGATGCTCAGGATCGAGTCACCACCCAGGTCGAAGAAGTTGTCCTCGACGCCGACCTCGTCGAGGCCGAGCACCTCGGCCCAGATGCCGGCCAGCACGCGCTCGGGTTCCGTCCGCGGCGCCGTGCGACGAACGGCCGTCGGGTCGAGCATCGGTTCGGGCAGCGCGCGCCGGTCGAGTTTCCCGTTGGGGCTCAAGGGAAGCGCGTCGAGCAGCACGATCGCCGACGGCACAAGGTAATCCGGCAGCACCTCCGCCAGCGAGCGGCGTACCGCCGTCGCGTCCGGTGCCGTGCCCGGCGCCGGGACGACGTAGGCCACGAGCCGCTTGCGTCCGGCGTCCGTCCGCGCGAGCACCGCCGCCTGCGCGACGTCCGCCCGTTCGGTGAGCGCGGCCTCGATCTCCGACGGCTCCACCCGGAAGCCCCGGATCTTGACCTGGTCGTCGGCTCGGCCGACGAACTCCAGCGTGTCGTCGGAACGCCAGCGCACCAGGTCACCCGTGCGGTAGCACCGGCTCCCCGGCTCGCCGAAGGGGTTGGCGAGGAAGCGTTCGGCGGTGGCCCCGGCACGGTCGACGTAGCCACGGGCCAGGCCGGGTCCGGCGACGTACAGTTCGCCGACCACTCCGCGCGGCACCAGCCTCAGCCGGGCGTCGAGTACGAACGCCCGCATCCCGTCGAGTGGAGTGCCGATCGGCACGACGTCCGGCACCGACTCCGCTGAAGTCATCCGGAAGGCGGACGCGAACGTGGTCGTCTCGGTGGGCCCGTAACCGTCGACCACGGCCGGCCCGGGACAGCAGGCGAGCACCCGGCGGACCGTCTCCGCCGGGACCACGTCGCCGCCGGTCCAGACTTCGCGGACACCGGTGAAGCAGTCGGGTTCCTCTTGGGCGACAAGCCGGAACAGGCCCGCGGTGAGCCACAGCGCGGTCACGCCGTGCCGGGTGATCAGCTGCCGCAGCCGGTCGACGTCGAGGTCTCCCGGCGGGGCGACGACGACTTCCCCGCCGTTGAGCAGCGGCACCCACAGCTCGTAGGTCGACGCGTCGAACGCCAGTGGCGAGTGCAGCAGCACCCGCTCGTGCGCGCCGCCGGTGAACCGGCTGTCCCACGCGAGCGCGACGACGTCCGCGTGACGCACCGCGACGCCCTTCGGCACGCCGGTGGTACCCGAGGTGTACTCGACGTACGCCAGGTTCTCGGGATCCAGGTCGACGAACGGCCGGTCACCGGGCTCCGTGGCAAAGACCACCCGAAGCGGCCGCGGGTGCACGTCCGCGGCGACGTCCGCCCAGGCGGAGTCGGTCAGCAGCAACGCCGAGCCTTCGAGGATCCGCCGCATCCGTGCGGCGGGCGCACGCAGGTCGAGCGGCAGGTACGCGGCGCCTGCCTTGAGGACGGCGAGGACGGCGACGACGAGGTCCACCGAGCGGTCCATCAGGATCCCGACGCGGTCCTCCGCCCGCACACCCAATTCGTTCAGGTGACGGGCGAGCCGATCGGCGCGCTCCTGCAGTTCGCGGTAGGTGAGTGAGGTGTCCCCACAGGTCACCGCTGGGACGTGGGGCGTCCGGGTGACCTGGTGGTCGAAGGCAGCCGGGACGGTGTCGCCCGCGGCGACGGGTCTGCCGTCGGGAAGCAGGAAACGCCGGTCCGCGTCCGTAGTGAGCGGCAGGTCACCGAGCGGCCGGGCGGGATCGGCGGCGATCCCGGTCAGCAGGGTCTCCAGCCGGGCGGCCAGGCGTTCCACGGTGACGGCGTCGAACAGGCCGGTGCTGTACTCGATCGCGAGCTCGAAGGTGCCGTTGCGCGGCCAGAACTCGATCACGAGGTCGAAGCGGGCGGACGGCCGGGGCAGGTCGTGCTCGGTGACCCTCAGCCCGGCGACGTCGCGCGGCCGCACCAGCGGGCTCTGCAGGACGACGACGGCCTGAACGAGCGGCGTCCGGGAGGGATCACGTTCGGGGCGCACCGCATCGACGACCCGGTCGAACGGCGCCTCGGCGTGTGCGAAGGCGGCCAGCACGGTTTCCCGGAATTCGCCGAGGAATCCGGTGAACGACCGGTTGTCTTCCACCCGCGAGCGCAGCACCAGGGTGTTGACGAAGAAGCCGGTCAGCTTCTCCAGTTCGGCGCGGTCCCGGCCGGCGACGGCCGTGCCGACCGCGACGTCCTGCTGCCCGCTGTGGCGGGCCAGCAGGATCTGCACGGCCGCGGTCAGCGTCATGAACAGCGTCGCGCCGTGCTCGTGGCCCAGTTCGGTGAGCCGCTCGACCAGCACGGCGGGCAGCGACCGCCGGTGGACCGCGCCGGCCGTGGACCGCTGCGCGGCGCGGGACCGGTCGGTCGGCAGGGCGAGCGGTTCGAGACCGTCCAGCCGCTGCCGCCAGTACGTCAGGTGCGGGCGCAGCGCCCGGCCTGTCAGACGGGAACGCTGCCAGGCGGCGAAGTCGGCGTAGCGCACAGGGAGTTCCGGCAGTGTCTTCCCTGCGTAGAGGTCCATCAGCTCCTCGGTGAGGATGCCGATGGACGCGCCGTCGGTGACGATGTGGTGCTGGCAGAGCACCAGCAGGTGGTCCCGGTCCGCCAGTTCGAACAGGGTGGCCCGGGTCAGCGGGCCGCTCCGGAGGTCGAACGGCCGCGACAACTCCGTGGTGAGTTCGCCGTCCAGATCGTCCTTATCGGACAGTCGACGGACCTGGAGCGGGATGGCGGCGGTCTCGGCGATCCGCTGGACGCCCTCGTCGTCCACCACGTCGAAGGTGGTGCGGAGGGAGTCGTGGCGTGCGCAGAGCAGGTCGAGCGCGTTGGCCAGGGCGTCGACGTCCAGCGAGCCCGAAAGCCGCAGCCCGACGCCGGTGTTGTTCTCGGTGGCGGCGTTTCCGGAAAGCTCGTCGAGGAACCACAGTCGCTGCTGTGCCGGGGAAATCGGCACCGGACGGCCGTCGAGCGCGACCGGGATCGGCTCGGCCGGGGCCGGGTCCGGAGTCTCCGGCAGCAGCCGGGCGAGCCGCTCGACGGTGGGGGCGTCGAACAGCGCCTTCGCCGTCAGCTCCGTCCCGAACGCCGTGCGCAGCCGGGAAAGCACCTGCACGACGAGGATCGAGTCACCGCCCCGGGCGAAGAAGTCGTCAGTGGCGCCCACCGGGCCGCCGCCCAGCACGTCTGCCCAGATCGCGGCGACCCGCCGCTCGGCGACGGTCCGCGGTTCGACGTACTCCGCCGTTTCCGCCGGAGGTTCGGGCAAGGCACGCCGGTCGATCTTGCCGTTGGTGTTCAGCTTCAGGCCGTCCAGGACGACGAACGCCGAGGGGATCATGTAATCCGGCAGCGTCTCGGTGAGCAACGCGTGCAGACCGTCCGGTTCCTCTCCGCCGTCACCGCGGGTGACGAGGTATGCGACGAGCCGTTTGGCGCCCGGCCGGTCTTCCCGGGCCACGACCACGGCCTCACTGACGTCGTCGTGCCGGCACAGCACGTCTTCGATCTCGCCGAGTTCGATGCGGAAGCCGCGGACCTTGACCTGGTCGTCGGCGCGGCCGAGGAATTCCAGCTCGCCGCGGTCGTTCCGGCGCACGAGGTCACCCGTGCGGTACATGCGATCGCCGTCCGGGCCGAGCGGGTCGGCGACGAACCGCTCCGCGGTCAACCCCGAACGCGACTGATAGCCGCGCGCCAGACCCGCCCCGGCGAGGTGCAACTCCCCCGCCTCTCCGTCGGGGACCGGGTTCAGCCCGGTGTCCAGCACATACGCCCGCATCCCGTCCAGCGGCCGCCCGATGGGCAGGCGCTCCGGCACCGAATCGCGCGACGGCAGGCGGTGCGCGGTGGCGAAAGTCGTCGTTTCGGTGGGCCCGTACCCATCGACCACGACGAGGCCAGGACAGTGTTCGAGGACGCGACGGACCGGGCCTGCCGGGACCGCCTCCCCGCCCGTCCAGACCTCCCGCACGCCGCGGAAACAGTCCGGGGCCTCCTGCGCCACCACCCGGAACAGCCCGGCGGTCAGCCACAACGCCGTCACCCCATGTCCGGAGATCATCCGGCGCAACGTCTCGACGCCAAGGTCGCCCGGCGGCGCGACCACGACGGTGCCACCGCTCAGCAGCGGCACCCACAACTCGTAGGTCGACGCGTCGAAGGCCGGCTGCGAGTGCAGCAGGATCCGCTCGTGCGCGTCGCCGAACCGGCTGTCGGCCGCCAGTGCGGCGACGTCCCGGTGCGTCACGGCGACGCCTTTCGGCACACCGGTCGAACCGGAGGTGTACATCACGTACGCGAGCTGGTCCGGATCCACCACCGTGCCGGGTGAACCGGCGGGTTCGCGTTCCAGGGTGGGGTCGTCGAGGCGCTGCGCGTGGACGCCGGGAAGCGGGTGCTCCCGGTCGGTGAGCAGGACCGAGGCCCTCATCTCGGCGAGCACCCGGTTCGACCGCGCTTCGGGGGCCCGCGCGTCGAGTGGGACATAGACACCGCCTGCCTTGACGATCGCGACTTCGGCGACGACGAAATCGGCCGACCGCGTCAGGCTCACGGCGACGGGGTGCTCGGCGCGGACGCCGAGCCGCCTCAGGCGGTGCGCGAGCCGGTTGGCCCGCTCGTCGAGTTCCCGATAGGTCAACGGCGCGAAATCCCCGGTCACGGCGATCGCGTCCGGGGTGCGCGCCACTTGACGCGCGAACAGTCCGGGGAGGTGGGCTCTGGCGATGTCCTGCGATGTCATGAAACGTCGAACCTTCCGAGCGCGCGTCGAGGACCGCCTCAAGGGAGACGGGTGGACGGAGACAGAGGGGAAGAAGACAGGCCTCTCGGGCCGTATGGCGGTGCGACCGCCTTCAGTGACTCACCCGCTCGGCGAGACGGCCACCGACCTGCAAGGCGGTGACGCGTCCGGTGCGGGGATCGCGGACGATGCGGCCGCAGTCGGCCCGCAGTCCGGTGGCGGGGTCCGGGACCGACATCGTCCCGCAGTCGTAGAGGGCCAGGTCGCGGTGGACCTCACCGTCCACCGTGAGGCATACGACGCCCTCGGTGTCGGTCTCCACGACGTACTCCAGCTCCCCGTTGCGATAGCCGCCGCGGCTCTCGTCCGGCATGGTGACCCGCCGGGCACGCTCACCGCGCGCCCGGTAGTCCGGGATGTCCAGGCCGAGCGCGCGCAGCTCCCGCAGTACCGCGGACCACAGCGCCGCTCCTCCGACGGCGTTGGTGGTCAGCGCGACGACGGTCTGTCCTTCGCCGTCGATGCGCAGGTGACACGATGTTCCGTCGGCCGTGCCGTCGTGGCCCAGCCAGGTGGTGCGCTTCCCCTGGAAACGCGACAGGCCCAGCCCCCAGCCGTCGGCGAGGCCGAAGGGTTCGGCGTCGCCGGGGGCGTACATCTCCCTCGCGGTCGCCTCGTCGAGCAGACAGGGATTGCCCAGATGAACTTGCCCGAACTTGATCAGTTCACGGGCGCTCAACGCCAGGGCGCCGACGGGAGCGAGCACCGGGGCCAGCATCTGCTCGACCACCCGGGGCCGGGCTCCGGGACGACCGGCGTGTCCTTTGGCGCTCGGCTCCCGGCCCGCGCAGCCGATGAAGGCGGCGTCCATGCCCAGCGGGCGGATCAAAATCGTTTCGAGGGCCTCCTGCCACGGCATGCCGGTCGCTTCTTCGATGAGCATGCCGACGAGCGCGTAGCCGACGCTGGAATAGGAGAAGGCGGTGGAAGGGGCGCAGACCAGCAGGTCCGGGCGCAGCCAGCCAAGCAGGTCGCGACGGCTGGAGCAGTGTTCGGCGGGGTCGGAGGGCAGGCCGCTGGTGTGCCCGAGCAACTGCCGGAGGGTCAGCAGGCCGCCGAGCTCGCTGTCGCGCAGCTCCGGGAGAAAGTCGCCGATGGGCGTGTCGAGCTCGAGATCGCCGTCGGCCACCAGGAGCATCGCGAGCGTCGCGGTGAAGGCCTTGGTGATGGACCCGACGGGCACCGTCGAATCCGGCCTCATCGGGCGGTCACCGTCTTCCACACCGGCTTCGGCCACCGAGAGTTCGTCGCGGTGCCACACCGCGAGCTGGGCTCCCCGCACCTGGTGCCGCTGGATCAGAGAGCTGAGGACCCCGGCCAGCCTGCCTGGCGGGATGGGGCGGACCGACTGCCTTCCGGACGTCGCGGGAACACACGAATCTGCCACTGACGAAAACACTGAACAGACCTTCCGAACACTTCAACTGCCACAGGAGTAGATCGCACGTACCAATGACCGCTGTGGCGTCCCGAGAAGGTCGCCGCGCATCATTCTCGCCAAGAGACGCCTCACACGTTGCCAACCTGGCTCCGATTTCGACACCACCAAGTGGACCAATCCGAAAACAATCGGAGATCATATCGGCTCGCAATCAAAAGCACAGAATTGCCAAGATCGCAATTCGAGCGCGTCGCCGAAAATTGGCGATCTGTCAATTCCATGCCGTGGAACCGTGGTCCGGTCAACCTTGAAACCTGGCTCCACCTGAGGTATCTCACCGCCACGGTCGGCTCAGGAAGCGGACACATCGAAGAAAGATCATGAATTCGACCTCGCCGCGAAATTCACCTGAACAGCACGTGACAAAAAGACTGAGCCGAAATGCGACCTGCGCAAACAGTGTCATATACCCATGAAATAGTCTTTCAAACATCCGACCCGTAAGCAGGCGCTGGATGGAGTGGAGCCCGCATCGCTTGGCCGGGCGGACGGCGTTGCCGGTCGTTGCGGCGTCGGTCGGCGCGTCCCGGACTGTTCGAGCAGCGCGACACCGGCGTCGCCGAAATTCGCGCGCGGCTTCCGCGGCAGGCTGTCACCATACGAGACGCGATGAAAAGCGAAGTGAAATGGCCGACGACCGGCCGGGCGCCGAAGACACTGACCTGGCACGGCGACGGCCTCGCCGACTGGGTGAGCGGCTACACCTGGTATCCGGACGGCCCCGTGGGTGAGAGTCCTCAGTATCCCTTCCCAGCCCCCTACGACGGCGCGGCCGTGTCACCGTCCGGGCGTTACCAGGTCGTCTACAGCGAGTACGGGCTGGATGCCCAGCTGCTCGACCGGGGCGAGCCCGTCCGCGAAGTCACCCGCGATGACGACGATCCCGGCGCCTTCCTCTTCCCCGTCGCCTTCACGACGCTTCCGAACGGGCGGGAAGCCCTCATCTCCTGCCCCGAACATCGCGGCAGGCTCGAAATCGAGCAAGCCGAGACCGGGGAGCGCCTGACCGCTCGCGACGGTGCGGCGGACGACTACTACCACTCCCGGCTGGCCGTCAGCCCCGGCGACCGGTGGCTGCTCAGCGCGGGTTGGATCTGGCACCCTTTCAAAGTCCCCCAGGCCTACGATCTCCGGCTCGCACTGACGGATCCGGCCTCACTCGACACGAACGGCGTACTCCCGAGCGGGCTCTTTCAGGGAGAGCTCGAGTCGGCATGCTGGCTTGACGACGATCGCGTCGCGTTTTGCGCCGAACCCGGCACCGGCGGCCGCGAACCGCAGCAGCTCTGCCCAGGCGACCTCGGCGTGTGGTCCATGCGGACGGGCACCTGGGAGAGCAAAGTGCCCGTCCAAGGTCATCTCGGCACCCTCCACCGATTCGGGAAGTACCTGCTAAGCCTCTACGGGCACCCGAAACTCGTCGACCCCGCGACCGGCGCCGTGCTCGAAGCGTGGCCGCACCTGGCGACCGGGGAGCGCACTGACGGTATCGGCTGGGGGCCCGAGCATCAGCCCGCCGTGGCCGTGCACCAGGACGGCACCCGGTTCGCAGTCGCGGCCGACGAGTTCATCACCATCGTCACCTGGTCGCACTGACACTTCTCCCATGGCTGCCTGCACACATCATCTGCTCCGGCGACGCACCTGTCAGTGGAACTCAGGGAGGACGTGCTCTTGCCGGCCTCGGAAGAATCCCTCGTGGTCGGAACCGGCTTGCCGGACGTAGCTCTCGTCGTTTTCTGAGCGATTCGAACGGATCCTGGGTGTCCACTCGATACACTCATCGCCCGGAGGCTGCGCGTGGCATTCGTTGGTCACTCATCGAGCACCGCGATGGTGTGGCGTTCGTTGCTGATCAGCATTCTGTCGGTGTGGCGGGCGTTCGCGATGCCACCGCAGCACCGTATCCGGGCTGACCGGCAACCGGCAGTTTTGGCGCGCGGGGGTCACAACCGCACCGCATTCTGTGACACTTTGACGGGCTGTGTCCCGCAGTGACAGCGCGAGAAGGGAATCTGCTGTGTCCGGAATGCTCAACAGACGCAAGGCGCTCGCTCTCGGTGGTGGTGCCGCGCTCGGCATCATGGCCGCCGGTGCCGGCACGGCTTCCGCCGCGACGGGATGGATCCGGCTGCCGATCGTCACCGCCAACATCGGCCGCGACAACCTCGGGGCGCGCGAGGCCGCGATCGACGCCGTCCGCAACTGTGACCCCCTGGTGCGGCCTCTGGTCGGCTGGCAGGAGATCAACGAGGGCGACACCGGTGAGCCCGCGATGATCGACCACTACTTCGGGCCCCTGTACAACAACGCGTTCCTGCGGCACAACTCGTCGTTCCGGGTCCCGATCTCGATCCCGCAGCCGTGGGAGGTGGCGAGCGCGAAGACCACGTATGTGCACGGCGGCATCACCGGGGTGACCCCGCCGCGCTGGATCAACGAGGTCGTGGTGCGTCACCAGAGCCACCCGACGCTCCAGTTCGCGCTGATCAACTCGCACTACATCGCGAATGCGTACAACGGCGACCAGCGCACCGACCTGCGCGACGAGTGGAACGAGCACAAGAGAATCCACGCCAGTCGCGTGCTCGCGCACCACAACGTCGGGCGCCTGGTCTTCTGGACCGCGGATACCAACAACCCGAACTACTACAGGGCCACCAGCCTGGACACGGAGCGCCGGTGCTTCGGCACCGGGATCGACCGCATCAACTGGCTGGCAGGCAACGGCGTCGTCCAGGAGCAGTTCATCGACACCAAGACCGTGGACATGCGCGTGGACGGGCATGACGCCCGGGTCGCCGTCTTCCAGGTCCGCCTGGCCTGACGGCACGCACGGGCCGGGCGCCGCACCGCCCGGCCCGTGCCATGGCCGAGGTCTCGAAGGGGCAGAACCGTCATCCGCGACGCTGTAGCCGCGCGCCGCCATGGCGCGAGCGTGCTCGATGGCGGCCTCCGGGATGCGTTCGCGGATGTAGCCGAACATGTCGTCGGCGTACGACGCCACATTCCCCAACGGTCCGGCGGTGAGGCCGCGCAGCTCGAGCATCACCGATTCGGGAAGCTCTGCCGCCTCACCCTCATTCCGGGAGCCTATCGGCGGTCACCCGCTCATGCCGGGGACAGCGCCCCCGGTCCCTTTTTTGTTTGCGCGATCCCGCCACCGCGGTCTATCTTCCAACGTGTCCGATAGGCGATCCACTATGTCCGCATATCGGACGCCGTGCGTTTTTCCGGCCGACTCGACGAGGAGCGAAAGTGACGAACGTGCCCGCCTCGCACGAAACGGCCGGTCCGAGGTCCGGTGTCAGCCGGTCGGCGTTCAGGCGGGTACTGGCGGGCAGTACCGCCGGCGCGGTGCTGGAGTGGTACGACTTCGCGCTCTACGGAATCCTGGCGGCCACCGTGCTCGGCCCGCTGTTCTTCCCCGGTGGCGACGGGTTCGCCCAGTTGCTGCTCGCGCTGGCGACGCAGGGACTCGGTTTCGTCGCGCGCCCGATCGGCGGCATCGTCTTCGGGCATCTCGGCGATCGACTCGGCCGCAAACCCATGCTGGTGACCACTTTCCTGCTGCTCGGGCTGTCGACCTCCGCGATCGGGCTGCTCCCCACCTACGCTCAGGCCGGCATCGGGGCGACGATCTCGCTGGTCGTGCTGAGGCTGATCCAGGGTTTCGCCCTCGGCGGCGAGTTCGGCGCGGCGGTGCTGATGGTCAGCGAGTACGGAAGCCCGAAGCGGCGCGGCTTCTGGTCGGCGTGGCCGCAGGCGGGAGCGCCGCTGGGCACGGTGCTGGCCACGGCCGTGGTCGGCGGGATCGCCTTGGTACTGCCCGAAAACGCCTTCGACCAATGGGGGTGGCGCGTCGGTTTCCTGTTCGCGATCCCGCTTCTGGTCATCGGCTTCTGGATCCGGCGGCGCATCGACGAGTCGCCGGTGTTCCAGGAGGCGCAGGCACGGGCCACGGCATCCGCGGACGCCGTCCGGGAGCGGTCGAGCATCCTCGAGACACTCGCCCACCCCGGTCCCGTCCTCCGCGGTCTCGGCGTGCGGCTGGGCGAGAACGTGGCCTTCTACGTCTACACCGTCTTCGTGGTCGCCTATGCCACGAAGACCTTCGGCTACGACAAGCCCGACGTCCTCCTCGCGGTGGCCGTCGGGTCACTGCTGCAGTTCGCGGGGATGCTGGCCGGCGGCTACTGGTCGGACCTCGTCGGACGGCGTATCGCCATGCTGGTCCCGGCGGCGGGCCTCGCGGTGTGGGCACCGGTCTTCTTCGCCGTCGTCCAAGCCGACAATCTGCCTCTGCTCTATCTCGGCGTCGGTGTCGGCGCGGCACTGCACGGACTCCTGGCCGGACCGGAAGCCGCCTGGATCGCCGAACTCTTCCCGACCCGACGCCGTTTCGCCGGTGCTTCCCTGGTGTTCCAAGGCTCTTCGATCATCGCCGGCGCGCCCGCGCCCCTCATCGCCGTGTGGCTGGCCGAAAAACAGGGCCCCACGGCGGTCGTGCTGTACCTCGTCGGCACAATCGCCGTCACCCTCGTCGCACTGCTCCTCAGCACCGAAACCCGGGGCACCGACCTGAACTCCGACAGCCGGTGACGAGGAGCACCATGTGGCAGGCTGGAGTGGTGAAGGAGCCGCTGTACCGCCGCGTGAACACCCGGGCCAGGTCCGTCCACCACGACCACGGCGGGGACTACCGGCACCAGCGCAACACGAAAACCGAACGCGGCTCCGACCTGACGCGCGGGTCCATGAGACGGCGGGAACGCCGGGGCCTGGACTACACGCCGTTGTTCCGGTTCCTGCTGGGCAAGATCGGCGCGGACTGGGACGAGGTGCGCGACGAGGCCGCCGCCCGGCTCGACTCCGCCGACCCGATCCATTGGCTGGTCGCTCGGCAGCCGCACGAACGACGCGAATACGTGCGGCTCGGCGAAGCCAGTTACTACAGCGGCCTCTACGTGGACGACGACAACCGGTTGCAGGTCGTCAACCCCGAACTGGGTGCCTGCGACCTGGAGCCGGCCTGCCCGTGCTGCACCCACACCTTCAACGGTGTCCGGTTCACCCGGAAGTACCGGCCACCGCAGTGATCGCCACAGCTGGTTCGACCCCGTCGAGCGGGATCCGCTCGGTCACGAACCGCTCCAGCGGCAACCGGCCCTGCAGATACAGGTCGATCAGCATCGGGAAGTCCCGCTCCGGACCTCTCAGCCGATGAAAGGACAGCCCCATGAAGGTCCTGGCAGTAGGCGGAACCGGCTTCATCGGACAGCACATCGTGCGTGAACTACTGGCACGCGGGCACGACGTCACGGTGCTGGTCCGCACGCCACCCACGAACCTCCCCGCCGCCGTGACAGTCCAACTCGGCGACCTCACCGATCTGTCCGACGAGCGGCTCGACACGATCGTCGCCGGCCACACGGGCATCGTCGTCGCATCGTCCGCCGCCGTCGCCGCACCGCGCAACGTCGACATCACCGCGTTCTTCCATGACACCAACGTCGCCCCCGTGGTCAGGTTGCTCACCGCCGGCTGCCGGGCGCAGTGCGACCGCGCTGTCATCCTCGGCAGTTTCTACGCCACCCTGCAGCGCGAACGGCCGGCACTCCGCCTGGCTGAACTCAGCCCGTACATCGCCAGCAGAATCGAACAAGCCGAGCGCGCACGCGCCGCGGTCAACGCGGAAACCTCCGTGGCCGTTCTCGAACTCCCTTACGTCGCAGGCACGACCCCCGGCCGGCGATCACCTCTCGAACCCATGCTGCACAGCATGTCCATCGGCAACGCGGGCATACTCGCCTACCCTGGCACCACCGCCGTCGTCACCGTCACCCAAGTCGCGCAAGCAGCCGTAGCGGCGCTGGACCGTCGCGCCAATGGCAACTATCCGATCGTCACCGCGAACCTCCCCTGGGCCGACCTCTTCACCCGCCTCGCAACCGCTGCCGGCCACCCTCCGAAACGCATCTGGAAACTCCGTCCAAGCGCCATCCGCCTTCTGATCCGCAAGGAAGGCATCCGGCAACGGCGTCACGGATTCACCATCGGTTTCGACCCGACGCAATGGAGCAATCTGCACGCCACCACCATGGTCCTCGACCCGGACATCGCCCGCGCAGAACTCGGCGTCGAGCCCGACGATCTCACCAAAGCCCTCCAAAACGCCGCCTCGACCTCACGAGCCACCACAGAGCCATCATGACCACGACCTTGCTGACCGGTCTGGTGATGGCCGAAGGCGCCGCCGCACAACCGCAGATCTCCCGGCGGCAGAACCGCTGCTCACCAGTGGTCGTCAATCGCTGAACTGCGCGTTCCCGAAACCGTACGGATAAGAGTCATTGGCGGCCGCGACGACACACTTGACGGTCAATGTACCCACATCGCCGAATTCCCAGTGGTTTTGAGAGCGAACCGAGGCCGACGGCCTCATCACCCTCATGCTCGACGGCCTGGCCAAGCAGGGTCAGGACAAGCCTGACGGATGCCGGTCCTCGCGAGAACGTCCGTAGTCCCCATTGCCCTACCGAGAAAGATGCGGCGGAAGCCGTCGATGGGCGGCCAGGTATCGGAACGTTCGAAAAGCACGCCGGCGAATGCCTCGTTGCTCTCAAACAGGTCGATGCCGTCGACCTTTCGTGCACCGTCCTCGTTCAGCGCGCACCATGGCTATTCCTGCCCCTTCTCGCACGACCGATGGCCTTGTCGGTGCAGCCGGATACGATGCGGCTCCTGCGGAACCAGGAGGAAAGATGACAGGTCGCACCGACATTGACGCGCTGCTGCGCATCATGCCCAACGATCACGGCGCCGACGAGCGCGTTGACTGGGCAGCGGTCGAGGCTCACCTGGGTACCTCCCTGCCCAGCGACTACCAGGCCTTTATGGCCGTCTACGGCGGCGGAGCCGTCGACACTCTGGTCATCCTTCCGCCTCTGTCCACCGGCGACAGCTGGTCGGGATCGATCTCCGAGCACACCGAGCTCGCTGACTCAGCAAATGATGGCGGAGTCACCGCAACGACAGCCGAGGGCCGTGAAGGGCTCCTTGAGGGACTCTGGGTCCCTCAAGGAGCCCTTCACGGCAACCTGGACGCCACTCGCCACGACCCCGGCCCAACGCGGTACCGGCAGAGAGGCGCCGGTGCCTCACCTATCCGGATCACGAGGGCGGGACATGGAAGGTTCGCGGGCTGGACCTTCCGATGACATCGAAATTCTGCGCCCACCCGGCGCGATGCAGATCATTCAGATCGGATGGCTGCCGCCACGGGCGCCAGCCGGTCGATTCCCAGTTGTAGTAGTCGTAGATGCTCACCTGATAGGTGATGTCGTAGCCGCCGTCGCTGGTCGGCGTGACGACACCGCTGATCTGGAAGTCGAACGTGCCGAGCGCGGCATACCAGTCCGGGTTGGACTTGTAGTCCGCTCGATAATTGTTCGTGTAGCCGGTTTCGAAGGCAAAGGACTCTCGATGACCGGACGGAAAACCACTCCACACCTCCATGGCCGCCCCGAGTGCCACGCTCTCGACCTTGGCTTGGAATCCGTCGATCTGTTTCAGCATCGTGTCGACATTGACGGTGTAATCACTCCCGGAATTGCCGAGGAAGTGCGTCAACATGTCGGCCGCGATCACCGCCGTTTGACCGGCCGCCCCGGCTCCTGTCAGCGCTTGCGCCCTGAGTGTTTGCAGCGTCGATTTCTCCAGCAAGCTGGGCTTCCACGTGTCGTAGTTCTTCGGCCCCGATCCGTCCTTGTTGGCGTTCTCATGGTTCGTCGTCGGCCTCGGCGGCGGCGACGGCATGGCCGGTCGAGGCTCCCTGCCATCGGGGTCGGTCAAGATCACCGGGTTGTTGTGGGTGTAGGTGTAGACGGCGAGGTTACGTGAATCGGTGATACCTCCCGCGGTCTTGGAACCCGACATGAATTCGGCGAGGGCGGGATCGGTGCCTGCCCAAAGTTGGGTTCGGGGGTTGTAGTAGCGGGCGCCGTGGTAGTAAAGGCCGGTCTCGTCGTCCAATTCCTTCCCGGTGTACTTGTACGGAGTACCACCGCGACCGGCTTGTTCCTCCACCCAGGTTTCCCCGAACGGCATGTACTCGAGATGTTCGGTGACGGTGCCCTGGTTGTCGGTGACGTAGCCGGACGAGCCGAGGTGGTCGGCGTGGAAGAAGGACTGGGCGTTCTCGACGCCCTCGGCCGCGACGGTCTTGGTGGTGAGGCGGTTGTCGCCGATGAAGATGTGCTTGTAGCCGGTCCCGTCCCGTTCGCTGTAGCCGCGGTTGGGATAGAGGGATCGACCGTCACCGTTCTTGATGACGCGTTCACCGGCGGCGTCGTAGGTGTAGGTGACGGCCGCGCCGGTGCAGCCCGCCGGCGTCTGGGGAACCGCCGTGGTGGCGTCGTCGGAGTTGCAGGCGAGGCGGTTTTCCTCGTCCCACACGTACTGGCGTCGTTTTCCGCCCGCCGCGGTGTTCACCGTGTCGGTGAGATTGCCGTTCGCGTCGTAGGCCTGGGTGATCGGGCCGACCTTGCTCGGCGCGTGCGGTTTCCCGCTCCCGTAGTCGTACCGGTAGTCGTAGCTGGTCTTGTCCTGGACCTCGGCCGGGTTGGCCGGATCCTCGACCGGCTCGATCGGGCCGGACCACATCGGGCCCGACGACGCAGGGCTTCCCCCGCCGCCTCCGACCGGCGACGCCGTGCCCTGGTTCAGCGATGCCTTCTCCACCCCTGCCGGGGCGGGGATGCCGGTGATCTCGTGGTGCTGGGTCTTGGTGGTGGTGTTGTGGACGGAGTCATATCCCAGCGCCAAAGAGTACTTGTCCTGCTGGTCGTTCTTGGTGGTGTACTGACCGTTGGCGCTGGTGAGCCGGTAGAGGTCGTCATAGCCGTAGGTCTGGCTGCTCGGGCCGCCGATCGTTCCGTTCCCCGGTACCTCGTTGGCCAGCTTCGTGATGTTGCCGACCTTGTCGTAGGTGTAGCCGAGATTCTGGAATTCGGTGCCGCCCGGCGCTTTCGACTCCAACGTGGCGAGCCTGCGGTCGGCCTGGTCGTAGGTGTAGGTGGTACGCACCCCGTTACCGGCCTCCTGCACGACCTTCTGGCCGAACTTGTCGTAGTCGAGCCGGTTGAGATACGTGTAGCCGGTGCCGTTCTTGGTGCCGGTGGCGCGAACGACTTGACCACCGCTGTCGTAGGTGTAGGTGAGGACCTCGGTGTCCGGATAGGTCATCTGCAGGACACGGTTGAACGCGTCGAAGCGCCACTGGGTGGTGTAAGCGCGGTCCGCCTGTCCGGCGATCTTGATGGTGCGGGTCTCGCGGACGGTTTCCCCGAGCGGGCCGAAGCCGCGCGTGACGGTGCCCGCCGCGTCGCGGATCTCGGTGACCCGGCCCGCGGCGTTGTCGGGGGCGCCTGGTCCGCCGTGGGTGTAGGTGACGTTGTTGGCCGGGAAGGTCGGATAACGGACCGCTTTGAGGCGATTGTGGTCGTAGTCGTACTCGACCTGCTTGGCCGCCGCCTTCAGGTTCGCGGTCGTCTTCGCCGTCGTGTTCCCCGCCAGGTCGTAGCGGGTCTCGGTGCGACCGGCGTCAGGGCTGTCCAGGACGATGCGGCGGCCGAGGGTGTCGTACTCGGACCGGATGGTGTTGTTCTTGTCGTCCACCACGGTGGTGAGCTGACCGAACGGATCGTGGCCGTAGCCGGTCCAGATCACCGGCTGCCCGCCGGCCGGATTGAACTCCTTCACCGCGGTCGTCAGTTCGCGGACGTCCTGGTAGGTGCGCTTCTGTTTGCCGTTGCCGTCGGTGACCGTCGTCTCGAACCGGGTCGCGCCGGCCCGGTCGGGTCCGAATCCGTAGGCCGTGGTGCTGGTGACCTCATCCGGCTCGACCGTCTTGACCGGCCGGTCCAGCACGTCGAACGACACGCGCGTCGGTGTCACCGTGTCGAAAGCGGTGTTGAAGGTGCTGTTTCCGTCGGATTTGGGTTCGGTGACCGGGTGGTACTGCTCCACCGCCCGCCCGGCGAAGTCGAACTTGATGCGCCCGGACACGGTCATGACCTGTTCCGGTTCGTCACCGGGCTTCTCCGCGACAGTGGCGTCCTTCTTCGTCTGCAGGACACGCTTGAGGCCGTCGGCGAAGGTCACGGTGTCGATGGTGTCCTCGCGCACGCCGGCGGCGTCGCGGTCGAGGTGCCGGGTGGTGGCGTAGGGGACGGCGGCTTCGGGGTGGTAGTCGAAGTCGATCGTGGCCTTGCCGGACCCGATCTCGTACGGCCCGGTGACGGTGTCGAGCCGCCCGACGCTGTCGTAGCCGCGCAGTACCTGTTGGCCGTTCTGGTCGGTGGTGCGCTCCGGCTGTCCGTACTTCAGGTTGTGGGTCGCGCCCGATCGCAGCCCGAAACTGTCCACGATGGACTCGATGTGGACGCCGACGACGGTGTCGTAGCCGTACTCCAGCCGGTAGCGCTGACCGGTCCGGTTGGCGGGCTTGGTGACCGCTTTCAGGTTGCCGTCCTGGTGGTACTCCATGTCGGTGTCGGCCGAAACGCCGTCGGTGAGGTACTGGCGGATCTGCCGCATCGCCCCGGATCTGCAGTCCACTGTGGATTCACTGCGCCGCGACACCGCGTCGCCTGCCGTACCGCGTTGCTTGACCAGGTTGGCGACACCGACGATGTTGCGGTCCCGGCAGGCCGGGTCGGACACGCTGTAGCCGTAGGTGGTTTCCACGTCGTCGGCGGCGCCGTCATCGGCCGCGTCGAACGACCGGATCAGGTTCCCGTACTCGTCGTAGGACATCTCGACATGGGTGGACTTACCGGGTTCGGCGGCGCCTTCGTAGAAGTGCTTGTCCACTCTGGTCAGTTGCGGGAACACACTGGCCGGTTTCGCCGCGCCCCCGCCGTCGGTGGTGTCGCGGAGCCGGTGGGTGTTGACGGTTTCGGTGAGCGGCCGTCCGGCGCCGTCGGCGGTCAGGGTGCGGGCGAGCAACCCGGCCGTGTACGGGCCGTCGGTGCGGTACTCGTCGGTGGTCGAGCGATAGAGCGCGTCGGCCGCGCCGGGGTCGCGCTGCTCGGTGACGACCTTGCCGAAGCCGTGGAATGCGCGTTCGAGCCGGTCGTACTTGCCGTGTTCGTAGCGGTAGGTGGTGAGCTGGGTGTCGGCTCCGTCGCCGGGATGGCCGTCGGACACCGCGGTACGGGACAGGACCCAGCGGGATTCGGGCATGGCCTGGGTGTTGCCGGTGCGGGTGTAGTCCAGATCGACGCGCCCGCCCATCGGCCGCGTCACCGTACGGAGCAGGTTGGTGCGGCCTGTCTGGTTGGACGCGACGAGCAATTCGTTGTCACGGGTGGATTTGACGTGGTCTGCCAGCCCGTCGCCGTTGACGTCACGGAGGCCGACCTCGCTGCGGCCGATGCCGGTGGAGGCGTCGGCGCCGGGATTGAACACCAGGAAGCCGCCGAAGGGCATCGGGAAGCCGAAGGTGAAGTAGGCACCGCCGGCGAGGTTGGCGTTCTTGTCGACCGCGACCTCGCTGAACCCGCCGCGGAACGGCGCGGGCGCGGCGAAACCGCTACCGGTGTTGACCGCCACGGAGATCGGTTGCCCGGCATCGCCGGCGAACACGCGGTCGGCCAGGCCGTCCCCGTTGACGTCGGCCATGCCGGCCTTGGTCGTCGTCGCGCCCAGCGTCGCCGACACGCCACCCGCGAAGCCGTAGTTGTCGAGGTTGACCCCGAGGTTGACCCCGACGTTCCCGGTCTGGGCGGTGTTGACCGCGCCCGCGGGCCACGGCTCCGGTTCGGCGAACGAGTAACCCAGGTTCAGCGCGACCTTGCCGTCGGCGTGGACCTTGTCGGGCAGGCCGTCACCGTTGATGTCGAGCAGATCCCGCAACGTCGCCGACTCACCACCACCGACGCTGCCGCCGATTCCCAGCGCGGGCATCTCCAACCCCGCCCTGGCCGTGGTCGAAGCGGCGTCCGCTTCAGGCGCGTCGGTACCGCGAGCGGTGCCCATCGTCCGCGCGGGGCTGCCCGCACCCGCGGACACGGACACCGCGACCGAGTTCGTGTCACGCACGGTCCCGTTCAGCGACCCCCGGGTCCCGCCGAGCCCACCGGTCATGTCGGAGTACTGGATCCCGCTGCTTCCCACGACGTCGGGGAACCTGTCCCCGTTGAGATCGAGGAAGTCGACACCGCCGGCGGTGATACCGCCCGCCAGGCTGCCGCCGACCGGGCCGGCGCCGAGTGTGGTGGAGACCTGCACGGTCATCCCCCGGCGCGGCACACCTTTCGCCCCGGCCACGTCGGCGTCGGAGACGACGTCGATGGTGTCCATGCCGTACCGGGAACTGGCGGTGGTGCCGGGCCCGACCCAGGTGTTCTCGTCCGCGCCCGCCCATCTGCCCTCGGCGGGCATCGGGACGAGCACCGCGAGCCTGGGCATGGTCACCTTCGGATCCGCCTTGAACCCGGGCACGTCCTCCTCTTTGGGCGCCTCGGGCAGGGAGTCACGGAAGCTCTCGTCCAGCACCAGATCGGTTTCCACGATCGGCTTGGCCGCCCGATCACCCTGAGCCTGGTAACCGATCACTCCCCACCCGCGGTATGGCTGGGCGAACGCGCCCGGCGTCGCGGACGCGGACACCGTGGCGGACGTCTGCGGCAGGAAGAACGGGTTGAACCCGACCATCGCCGACGCGTTCATCAGCGTGGGCGCCTTCTCCTCTTGCGTGGCGAAGTCGAAGAACAGTTCATCGCCCTGGGTGACCTGCACTGTCATGCGCGGCGGCGTCGGCTTGGGGGTCAGTCCCCCGGGAATCTCGATGACCTGCTTGCCCAGCAACTGGCCGCCGCGCTTCTTGATCGTGAACACGAATGTGTGCTTGTCCGTATCCATGATCATCGGGGTGATGAACGGCTGCACGAACAGCTGACCGGTCTGGCCCGCCGTCCAAGCCTTCTGCGGGGTGGCGCCATTCGACAGCGGATACATGTCGAGGTCGTACGGCGGGTTGATCACGATCGTCGGCTTACCGTTCTCGTCGACAACCGTCTCCACCCCTTCGGCCTGGGTGTAGTGCGCCTGGGGCACCCACTTCAGCGCGCTCGGATCGATCGCGGAATCCGCCCGCAAGCGCCACGACAAGCTGTCCTTCGCCGTCACCGGAACGCTCACGTCGATCGGGGTGGTACCGGTCGAGGAGGCCGGCAACTTCGTGTTGAGGACGTCCTTGCCGTTGCGGGTGATCACCACGCTCACGTCGTCGGAGGTCACCTTGTCCTTGACCACATCACCGGTCAGCTTCAAGGTTCCGGTCACCGGCGCGGTGACCTGCGACTGCCGTCCGGAAAGGGTGAAGTCCTTGGAAGCGGAGAACACGGAGTTGCTCAACCCGTTGACATCGGTACTCGCGCCCCCGGCGTAGGTGATCGTCGGGTCCCACGCGACGGTGTCGTACATCCCGTCCAAAATGGACTGTGTGCGGAAGTAGATCGCGTCGCCCTTGCGCACTCCGATCGCGCTGACCCCCGTCGGCGCGAACTCCATATGGTCGTCCGGGCCGATCCGCTGCGACCACAACTCGGTGCCCTTGTGCTGGATCGTCACTCGCACCCCGTCGGCCTTCTGATAGGCGGCACGCTGCGGTGACGTGTCCTTTTCCAACCGGACCCGCCCGTCGACGCGCACTGTCCCGTCGAACGGCGCGACCCACCGGCGCACGCTGTCCAGCAACGGCGCGGTGTCCACCGCCCGGTCGAACGCCGCCCGCTGGTCGCCGACGAACTCACCCGACGCCACTCCCCCGCCAACCGGGACCGAGGTCTGCCTGCTGTCCTCGCTGTAGGCCGGCTGACCGTTCGAGTCCAGATACCCGAACAACACACCGCCGTTGTTGACCAGGTCGGTGATCCCGTCACCGTTGACGTCGGAGAAGTAGCGGTCCGACGTGGTGATCGTGGAAACCAGATCCAGCTGGGCCGCGACCCCGGCGAAGGCCTCCACGCCGATCGTGCCGGACAACGTCGACTCCGAGGAGATGGCGGGCAGCCCCGGCAGTTTGAGCGCGGTGTCACCGAAGCGCGGTTGCCCGCCCGGTGCGGCCAGATTCGGCCGGTACCACACCTCGCCGCCCTTGCGGAACACCTTGTCGGGCAGGTTGTCGCCGTTGACGTCGGCCAGCGCGAGCAGCCCGTCGGAGACACCGGCGTTGGCACCGATCTTCACTCCGGCCGAGCCCGATTTGATCGGCGCGACCGGGTTGTAGCCCGTGTACAGGTGCCCGCCCGCGCTCACCGACGTACTCGCCGACAACGCGGACGCCTCCCCCTCGCGCACGTTCACCCCGAGGTCGTCATCGGCGACCGCCCATTTCGCGGCCTCGGCGAATCCGCGGTAATTGCCGTCCTTGTCGCGGACATCGTCGAAGTAGTCCATGGAGTGCGTGGCGAAAAGGCGGTTGTCCTCACCGAACTGCGAGATCGACGCGAGCAGTGTCTTGGCGAACGCACCAGTCCGGTAATTCAGCTCGTAGGCGCGTACCAGCTGGTCGTCCAGCTTCACCTCGACCCGCCGCAGCAGGTCGGCGGTCACCTTCTTGAAGCCGCCGCGGGCGTCGATCTGCACATCCGCGCGGCGCGGCTCGCCCCGGTCCCTGTCGCGCAGGAACGTCACCGAGTATCTGCCTTCGACGTCGCCATGGCCGGTGTAGGTGATCCGCTGCGGATACAGGTTGCCGCCCGGCACCTTCGATTCCGCGGTCCCGCCGTCGTTCACCTTGGCGTGGCGGTAACGCATGACGTTGTCGTGGGTGTCACGGACCTCGCGTACCGCCCAGGTGGCGATGCGGCCCGCCTTGTCGGTCAACGTCGTATCGGCGGTCCCGCCGAGCAGCATGCGGGTGCCCGCCTTGTCGGTGACCTCCCACGAGTAACCGGCAGGGTTGTCGCCATGGCGCACGATCCGGTCGAACCGGCTTTCCACGCGGGCGTGGAACACCTTCTCCGCCGTCCGCTTCTGCAACTCGCCCCGATGCGCGACGGGGGTGAGCTGCTCACCGTTCAGGACATAGGTCTCGGTCTCCAGGCCGGCGTCATACCGCGGCACACCCCAGCGGGTGTCCACCGTGATGGACGGCAGGGCGACGTCCCATCCGACACCCAGCCAGCCGTTCGCACCTCCGGAGCCGTACTTGACCTCGAGCTTCGGCTCCAGGCCCGCTCTCCCCTTGGGCACCTCCAGCGGATACGACAACCGGGCATCGCCCATGGCGTTCGCCGCCGGTGGCCCGATCAGGTTCACCCCGGCCCCCGGATCAGCCGCTTTGATGTCCTTGATCTGGTTCGGATCGAAGGCCGTCCCCTCCGGATGTTCCGGAGCCGTCAACGCCCCGCCCTCGCCCGAGGCCCGCACCGACGCGGGCGGGCCCGCGCTCGGGACCGCCATCGCCACCAACGCCAGGAACAACGCCACCACCATGGCTTTGTGGCGATGACGAACAGGACGAGCCCACGCGAAGGCAGACATGCCCTCGACCCCCTCTGGATCCATGAATTCGGCTGTCGGGTCCCGGCGAAGAACAACGATTTCTGTTGCGCACGGGATAGAGCGGTGACGCATTCGGCCGAACTGCTCCATTCGGATCAGCTCGCGATTCCTGCGAAAAGACAAGACAATCGATCTCGGGCGACGCTATCGGCAGCCCATTAAATTCTGATGAAACGCCTGTCCATCGTCGTGAATTAAGAACAGAGGTGACGGACTATCCGATCAGTTGGGAAAAGACCGTCCGGTTCGAGGCGCCTGACGTGAGTCAAAAGTCCGTGAGGGCCTCCTTCCCTACCCTGAGAGTAGGGAAGGAGGCCCTCACGGACACTCCAGACCAACCGCCGTGGCGAAGGTGGCCGGTGCGGCGCGGCAGGTCGAACGGCACCACCGATAGGCCGTACGGGCGCATCGACCGGCAGTTTCGGCGCTTTCAGTCGCGTTGGCGATGGGGGTCACATAGTTTGCAACTGGCGCACTTGTCCGTCCACAAGTAACCGGGGAGAGCAGCCGGTCACCCGGTGAATCGTGCTCGGCATCGCAGCGGCAGGGCTTGCCGCCTCGACCGTGGGTGGCCGGGTGCTCCTCCTGACCGACCCCACTCCTTGCCCAGTAAGGGATTCAGCATGCGCAAGTGGACCAGATTACTTGTGGCGGGCGTGCTCGCCGTGACCGCCACAACCGCTGTCATGGCGGTCAATACGGCCGGTGCGGCCGACGGTGTCTCAACCGCGGCCGCCGAGTCGACGTTCCCACTCGCCGACCCGGACACCGTCCAGGCGAAGGACGGCACGTACGTCACTTACGGCACCACGGTCGGCGCCGGTGTCGGTGCCCGGTGCGGCGTGACCGGCAAACTGTTCGTGCCGGTGCTCGCGCACGGCTCCGGCAACACCGTCGGCGTGGGCACCTGCGCGTCGGCCGATGCACTGCCCAACGGGCCCGGTAGCTGGGCTGAGGGCAACGTCTGGGCGCCCGGCGTCGTCCGCTTCGGCGACACCTACTTCATGTACTACACCGCGTCCAAGCGGGGCAGCGGCCAGAAATGCCTCGGCCGCGCCGTCTCGGGCAGTGCACGGGGGCCGTTCACCAACCCCGTCGAGTGGGCGTGCCCGGGCAGCGGCCGCTGGGCCATCGACGCGAACCCGTTCGTCTCGGGCAGCGCCATGTACGTCGCCTACCGGGACGACGCGATCACCTCGTACCCGGAGACCGGCATCTCGGTCGTGCGCACCCATTCCAACGGCATGGCGGACTGGGCCACCCGCCGGGACGCGTTGAAGAGCACCGACATCGGCTGGGAGACCACCCGGATGAGCGGCGGCACGCACGTGATCGAGAACCCGTCGATGTTCAAATCCGCCGACGGTTACTGGTACCTGGCCTACTCCGGCAACAACTGGGACAGTGCACGGTATTCGACCGGCATCGCCAGGTGCGGCACCGGCCCGATCCCGTCGACGCGCTGCACACCACGGCAGAACGGGGCCGAGCGGCCGTACTTCGGGTACACCGGAACCGGGGGCCTCAACCCATACCGCGGCCTGCCCGGCAACCACCCCGGCCCAGGCGGGATGGACTTCTTCCAGGCGGCCAACGGCCAGTACCACGCGGTTTACCACTGGTGGAACGGCAGCAGCCGGTTCCCGATCGTGGCGACGGTCCTCCGCAACGACGGCGGCTTCTACCTCACTTAAGCACCACTGATCCGGACGTCTCGCCCGAGCATGTCGTGAACGGCGCGTTCATCGCGCCCACCAACAGGAACGCGCCGTTCACCCACATCGGCCTGCTCGGGAGCGGTCGCCCGTCGTGCGTTTGCGACGTTTCCTTTGGCGGGTCGGGTGACGGCGGCCACCGTGGCGGCGCGTGGGCGGAGCAGGCCCGCGTACTCGACGACGCCGCCGAGCGGGCGTCGCGAGCGCGTTGCCGGTTAATGGGCCTGCAGGCGCTGTTCCGGGCAGTGAGACACTCCTAGCTCTTCCCGGGCGTGTTGTTCGCCTCGTCCAGTCGGCGCGCGATGTCCTCCAGAGTGTTCAGGTGGTCAGGGGTGAGGTGGTCCATGAAGTGGTGCCGGACGGAGGCGAGGTGCGCGGGCGCCGCCTCTTCCAACACGGTGAGACCATGGTCGGTCAGCGTCAGCAGGCAGCCCCGGCCGTCTTCCGGGTCCGGGGAGCGGCGCAGCAGCCCGCGCGTCTCCATTCTCGTCGCGTGCCGGGAAAGCCTGCTGCGCGACCAGCCCATCTTGTCCGCCTGCTCCCCCAGGCTGCTGGTGTTCCCCGGTCGCTCCGAGAGCGTGCTGAGTACCTCGTAGTCGGCCTCGGACAGACCCCGTTCAGCCAGGTCGCGGGCTGTTCCGGTCTTGACCGCGACCGTGATCCGGAGGAAAGCCCGCCATGCCCGTTCTTCATCGGCGGTGAGCCAGCGCACTGTCGTTGACATGTAAACAACCTAGCATCTAGGTTCGTTTCCATGTCAACGAAATCGACGCGGGTCCTCGTCCTGACGTGCAGCACCCGACCCGGGGCGCTGGGCCCGGTAGTGACGCGGTGGTGGCTCGACACGGTCGCCGAGCGGGCCACGGAGCCGGGCGCCGAGCTGGTGCCGGTGGCGCTCGGCGACCTCGCCCTGCCCTTCCTCGACGAAGAGGAGCACGCGTCCTCCGGGATCTACCGGCAGGAGCACACCAGGCGGTGGAGCGCGCTCGTCGACTCGGTGGACGCGATCGTCGCGGTCATGCCGGAATACAACTTCGGCATGCCGGCGACGCTGAAGAACGCACTGGACTATCTGAGCGCCGAATGGGCGTGGAAGCCGATCGGGTTCGTCAGCTACGGCAACACCTCGGCGGGCACGCGAGCGGTGCAGCACGCCAAGCAGATCGTGACCACGCTGCGGCTGGTCCCCCTCGGGGCCACCGTCGCGATCCGCATCGGCGAGGCGGTGACGGCGGGCCGACTGCGGGCGGACGCATCCCGGGACGAGGCGGGCGTCGCCCTGTTCGACGAACTCGTCCGTGTCGCCAACGCGCTGCGGCCGCTGCGCGAGCGGCTGCGCGACACGACGTCCGCAGGCCCGCTCGCGGGATCCTACGTGCGACGGCTGACCCCGGACGATGCCGAAGAAGTGGCCGTACTGCAGCGATGCTGCTGGGTGGACGAGGCCCTGCTCAACGACACCCTCGACATCCCGGCCCTGCACGAGTCTCTCGACGAGGTGCGAGAGTGGCTCGCCGACTGGCACGTCACAGGCGTGTGGCTCGACGCGCGGCTGCTGGGGATGGTGCGGGCGCGTGCCGTCGACGGTGACTGGCATATCGGCAGGCTCGCCGTGGTGCCCGATCTGCGCGGCCGGGGACTCGGCCGCTGGCTGCTGCGCGGCGCCGAGTCCGTCGCGGGCGCGGACACGCGGCGGGTCCTGATGTTCACCGGCGCCAAAAGCACGCGCAACGTCGAGCTCTACGAAAGTGAGGGCTACCGCCGGATTCCGGCGGCCGGACCGGAAGGGACCGTATGCCTCACCAAAGCGATGCCGCGGGAGGGATCACGGTGATCGACGCCTTGCCGGACGATGACGGCCATCCGGGTGCGCTGCTCGACTACACCACAGCCGGTCGGCTACGGGATAACGCCGTCTCGTTGTGACGGCAGGGTGTATCCGGGTCGCCGCGCGAGAAGAGCTGCACGCGGTCACGATGCGGGGCGGTGGCCGCCGAATCGGGACAGTGCTGCCCCATGCCCCGTGAGAGCTACCCGGATCGTCCGCTCGCAGGTGATTCGCCGGCGTCGGCGCGCTTCTGGCGTTTCCAGTGCGTCGCCCAACCGTGCGGCCGTGGTTCTTCTGGAGGTCACTATGCACACGAGCTCGATCGCACCTGCGGATCACCAGCCAGGGCGAGCGGGCCGCATCTTGCGGTTTCCGCTCGTCTGGACGCTTGTCGGTGTCGGCGGGGTGTCGGCACTGTCCTCGGGTGGGTCGCCGGTGCCGGCGGTCGTGGGTGCGATCGCCGCGGCTGCCGTCTACTGGGCGGTGATGCGCTACGTCGCGCGGCGAAACACGCCGGAGATCGCGAGGGCACGGGCCGGGATCCTGGCGTTGCTCGGCATCGGGCTTGGCTTCATGTTCATCGCGTACAAGCAGTCGTCCTCGCCTACCGGATCGGCCCGGTATCCACCACGGACTGAAACGATCGGACCTCGCTTCCGCCGCGAGTCGTCCATCCAGTCACGCGAAACCGCCACCATCGCCCCGGCAGCACAGCCCGGCAACCTCCGGTCCGCCGTGATCGAAACGTCGCCGAGGCGGATCGCCCGCCCGAGCGGATGCGGACCGTCGGCACCTGAACCCGTTCCCGGCTCGGGCACCGAGCCGGAACTTCAGTCATGGGCGACCCGCCGCAGCAAGTCGAGCAGGGTGCGCCGTTCCGCCGCGCTGAGGTTGCCGAGCAGTTCCTCGTCGATCGCCTTCGCCAGCGAACGCAGCTCGGCGAGCCGGGTATGCCCCGCCTCGGTGGCCACGATGCGACGGCTGCGCCGGTCAGCGGGGTGGGGTTCACGGCGGACCAGCCCGGACCTCGCCAGGTCGTCCACGATGGACACCACGGCACTCGGGTCGATGCCGAGCAGTTCGCCGATGTCGGGGCCGAGCGCTACGGCTACGCCCCGGACATGATCACCACCGCCAAAGGCCTGACCTCCGGTTACGCCCCACTCGGCGCGGTGCTGATCAGCGACCGCCTCGCCGAGCCCTTCCACCGAGGCGACGCGACGTTCATGCACGGCTCCACCTACGGCGGCTACCCGGTTTCCTGTGCGGTGGCCTTGGCCAATCTCGACCTCATCGAACGCGAGGGCCTGCTGGACCACGTCCGGCGCGGCGAATCCGTCTTCAGGTCCACTTTGGACAAGCTGCGGGATCTGCCGATCGTCGGCGATGTCCGCGGCGCCGGTTTCTTCTACGGCATCGAACTGGTGAAGGACAAAGGAACCAGGGAAACCTTCACATCAGAGGAGTCGGAACGCATCCTGCGCGGCCACGTCTCCGCCGCCCTGTTCGACTCGGGCCTGTACTGCCGTGCCGACGACCGGGCCGAATCGGCCATCCAGCTCGCCCGCCGCTGATCTGTGACCGGCCGAGTTCGACGAGATGGAGCAGATCCTCCGCGACGCCCTCACCAGCGCCTGGTCGTTATTGTGACCGTTCGGATCACGCGGCAGGGCCGACGAGGGCGAGCCCATAGCCCACACTGAATCGGAACCGTCGCCCAGCTTGTCCAAAGTGGACGCAGCCAGGTGGAGCGCGGCCAGGTCGCCGGCCACATCGCGCCGGTCAGCAAGAACCTCGTCGGCGGCTCGGCGGGCGCGGGCGCAGCCTCGGCAGGCTCCTTCAGTTTCCACCCGCCGCGACGGGCGGACGCCTCCATCTCGGCGACGACGTTTTCGGCCTCGACCAGGCTCCCTGATGCACCAGATGCCGGGGCGGCTCCGGCATCGAGCTTGGCGGTGACGCACTAGGGTCTTTGACGACCCGGCCGGCACCGGGGCGGGTGCTTCGACAAGGTCACCTCTCCGAGCCGGTTCGCCCCGAACTGCCCGACCGAGGAAGAGTTGACCCGTGAGCATCCCGGAAGGCCCGAACTGGGCCGAATTCGCCGTGAACCTTGGCGAACTGCTGTACGAGTTGCCGCCGACGGCGAAACTGATCATGCACGCGGAGGGCAACCGCTTCGTTCAGTTCTCGGCGGAGCAGGACCCGCAGCACCCCGACCTCGTCACCGATATCTACGCGGGACTGGTGAGCAACGAGTTCATCGACAAGCGGTGGCGAATGTCGCCCGCCGACCACGAGAACCTGGTCGCGGCCGGATGGACGCCGCCCTCCGATGGCCTTCCTGAATGGAACAGGAGCATCTTCGCGGGCGGTCCGGAAGGCTGCACCGAACTGGCACGGCAGGTCACCACCGCGCTACAGACCGCGCTGCGAGTCGCGCGGCCGGCCGACCTGGTGGTCGACGGCTGGGTCGACCGGTCCGACCGTGCCCTCACCCTGACCGGATTGGGACTGGGGCCGGGAAAGATCAGCGAGAGCAACGCCCGCGCCATGGTCCACTACCACCTTCGACGGGAACAGCTCGGCGGCTCGACCAAGGGGATCAAGGCCGTCCGGATGGACACCGGCTGGGTGCTGCACTACCCGCCGGGCACCCCGGCCCCCGGCGAACCGGACGACTTCGGCGACCGGAACTTCTACGTCTCCGACGACCACCTCATCGAACGCCGCCCCCTGAACGCGGTTCCCGCCGCGTTCCAGGCAGACTTCGAACAGCGCTACCGAACCCGCAACGGCCTCCGCCTTGATGCCGGTTTTTGAGAAGAAGGTCAAAGATGTCGTGTTCGTGGGTGAGGCTGGTGGTGGTCTGGCCCGGCGTGAGGGGGTCGTGAGTGGCGACGTCGACTCATGCGCACCCGGGGCGCGGAAATGGCCGGGAGCGGGACACGCTCCCGGCCACCGATCCGCTACGCGGGCAGGGTGTCAGTCCACTCGGCGTTGATCTTGACGCCGGCGGGGTTCGCCACCTTGTACACCGCCCCGTCCATGGTGACGAAGACCGACGTTCCGTTCACCCGTCCGGTCGCCGGATCGACGACGAGCCGCTCCCCCGTTGGCAGCAACAGGCCATGCCCGCCCGGCACCGTGCCGAGGTTTTCGACACCTGGATGGTTGGCGATCGCTCGGAAGGCCGCGGCCCGCACCTCCGGCGTGGCAGGCAGTGTGGACACCAGTGAGATCAACGACTGGAAGCTGGCTTGTTCCCGGTCGCTCGCGGTGAACTCGCCCGCGCTCGTCCTGGCGTCGCTGCGCTCGTGGGCCTCGGCGATCCAGGCCTTCAACGCGTCCGGGTCCGTCGGCAGGGCACGCAACTGCTCGAGCGTCAGATCGACTGCGACCAGCGAGAACGGGGTGGCCGAATTCGCCTTCAACGGCATGACCTTGCCGCCCGTCTTCGCCCCCCGCATCCACAACTGACCGTCCGGCTTGATCCAGTACTCGTAGTCAGTCGAAGCGGCAGCGCCGTCCGCCTCGGCCACCTTCACGTGCCAGTAGGTACCAGTGCCCTCGGGGGAACGCTCAGCGGCGGTGGCGGCCGCGAGCAGGATCTCCTGCCCACTGAACGTTTGTACCGGCGGACCGTCGACCGGTGCGGCAGGCATGACCGCGATCGCCACGGCGGCGGCCGCGGCCGCCGCCGTGAGCCCGGCCCCCGCGACCAGC
Organism: Amycolatopsis sp. lyj-108; assembly: GCF_046549005.1. NCBI lineage: Bacteria > Bacillati > Actinomycetota > Actinomycetes > Pseudonocardiales > Pseudonocardiaceae > Amycolatopsis > Amycolatopsis sp. lyj-108. Next base: position 116,669 of record NZ_JAJPWQ010000009.1, read on the forward strand.
CATCCGGTCCGCCGCCGGGCGGCCCGGCCACCGCGAATCCGGTTCTGGAGCTGGTGCCGACTGCGGTCGACCACGTCCTGGGACGGCTCCTCCGGGGTCAGCGCGGCGCGAAGCGTCTGCAGGTCATTCATCGAGTGCCTCCGGGGTGAGAACGAAGTTGAGCTTCTTGCGTGCACGGTTGAGCCGGGAACCCACCGTGCCGGAGGAGATACCGAGCGCCGCGGCCACTTCCTCGTACCCGAGCTGGCCGAGCGCCACGAGCAGCAACACGTCCCGTTCCCCGGCGGACAGCCGCGACAGCGCGTTCGCGAGTTGAGGAAGCAGCCGCCGGGCGGCCACCGACGCGACCACCCTGCTCTCGTGCCCCTCGACCACTGGTGCGACGCTCACCCGTGCCAGCGCCCGATAGTGGCGAGCCTCCCGGCGGCGGTGCCTGGACACCAGATTCGTGGCGATGCCGAACAGCCAGACCCGCACATCACCACGTTCGGCGTCGTACGTGCCGCGCCGGTCGAACGCGACGAGGAACGTCTCCGCGGCGATGTCCTCCGCGGTTTGGGCGTCCAGCCGGCCTGCCACATATCGATAGATGGCCGCGAAGTAGCGATCGTGCACTTCGGTGAACAGTTCCGGGTCCCGCGGCAACCGGGCGGCCAGGTCGGCCTCGGTCACCTGGTCACCCGTTCTCGCTGTCATAGGTCCGCCTCTGACATGTGGATCCTTCCCGTCGACTGTCAGCTTTCACCACCACTTCGCCGTCGGCCGGTTTCTTCTTCCCACCCAGCTGTACCGTGCCGCCCGCTGACCCGGCACAAACGACATCGACGTTCGCTCGGCAACGCACCGGCGATGGCCGACTTCGGGCGCATCAAGGCGACCGGTGCGGCAGCGCCGGCGGGTGACCTTCGCCCGTCACAGGACCGCGATGCTCGGCGGCAGCTCCACGCTTCGCGCACCAGCCGGGGCCTTGACCCGGCCCTTCTTCACCCTGCCGTCACCGCGGCAGACGTGCCGCAGGCTCGATGTCACGATACGGGGGGCTGTCTCGAATTCGTTCTCAAGCCAAGGAGTGTGCTCTTGACGGATCTTCCAGGTGTGACGATCGACGAGACCGGCGACGGCGCCGCTCATCGATGGGCCACCGATCCGGCACTCGGCGGCGTTCCTGTTCAACTGGTCGAGTCGGTTCGTGAAGTGTTCGAAGATTCAGGACTCGCGGTGACTCGTCCCGCCGTCCGGGAAGTCGAGAGTGCGGAATACGGCGCATGCCGACTTGCTGTCGACGATCGAAGTATCGCGTTCCGTGTCGCCAAAACAACGCCTACCAAGGTCGGACAGTTCGTGACGATTTGGACGAGAGCCGACCCGGACAGTGAGATCGCACCGTTCGATACCACTGACTCGATCAGCTCGATCGTCATCGCGGCCTTCACCAAGGATCATCGCGGGCTCTTCATATTCAACAGCCGGGAACTGGTGCGTCGCGGCATCATGTCGGTCGAAGGGAAAGGGGGTAAACGTGCGATGAGGGTCTACGCGCCTTGGGTTCAGGTGGAGTCCAAACAGGCGGTTCGAACAAAGCGATGGCAAGTCGAACGGTTTGTTCAGATACAACCCAGGATTCCGTTCACCCCGGATCTACTGCGACAGCTTCTGCAGGAGGATTAAGTCCATTCCGTCGCGCGTGGAGGACGGCTTGCCAGCGGGCTTCGATCTCCGTCTGTGAGGTGAGGGGGCGGAGGTCGGGATCGAACATCGACCCGAACTCGTGCAGGGTGGTCTTCCATGGGATCCCCACCGCGTGATCCAGGATCCGCATGAGGGTCAGCGGAGACAGCCGGAACGTTTCGTGTGCTCGGAGGAACTCGATCAGCTCGACGAGGTCGCATCCACGCTGGACCATCCGGTCGACCGCGCCTGCTACGGAATCCACGTGCCCGGCCTACGCCGCTAGACGGGCGGCTGGTCCGCTCGCAGGTTCTCGAGGATAGTGGTGGCGATGTCGGCGAACTGGTCGAGTTCTTCAGGCGTGAGCCGGTCGATGACAAGGCGCCGGACCTCCTGGGCGTGACTGGGCGCGGCTTGCTTGAGCGCGGTGAGGCCTTTCGCCGTGATCACCGCCTCCATGCCGCGCGAGCCGCATCGTTCCCGCGTGACCAAGCCTCGCTTGCACATCCGGGTGAGCTGGTGGTGCATGCGGCTCTTCTCCCAGCCGGCCACCCGGCCGAGCTCGTAGGCGCGCATCCGCCCATCCGGCGCCTCGGACAGCAACGCGAGCACGGTGTAATCGGCGTTGGACAGGCCACTGCTGGCCTGGAGCTGCTGCTCGATGCGTGTCCGCAGCAGCTCCAGCATCTGAAAGGACACCCGCCACGCGCGGAGTTCGTGTCCGGTCAATCCCTGCTGCTTCATGGCGTCACTATATCCCGCGAGTTGACAAATCAACTCCCCGGCGTAGCCTTCGGTTGACACATCAACTCACTGCCATTCCACGCAGGAAGGCAAACCATGACCGAACGACGTGACGATGGTGAGCGGATCGCTCCGCGAACCGGGCGGCGCGACTTTCTGAAGACGGCCACGGTGGCCGCGGGAACGAGCTTGTTCACGGCAGGCCCGGCCGCCGCTGCCGAGGCACATGCCGGTGGACGGCCGCCGAAGGACAGCGGGCAGCGGGGACGCAGCTACGTCATCCGTGGCGGCGCGGTGATGTCCATGGACCCGAACGTCGGCAACTTCGCGTCCGCCGACGTTCTGGTCGAGGGCAGCAAGATCGTCGAGATCCGGCCAGGCATCCACGCCCCGCACTCCGGCGTGATCGACGCGCGGGGGGCGCATCGTGCTGCCGGGCTTCGTCGACACGCACCACCACCTGTTCGAGACCGCGGAGCGTGCGTTTCTCGCCAACGGTCTGCTCCTCGACGATCACTCGGGCTCGCCGAGCGCGTACCCGAACTACGGTGAGCACATCCTGCGGGGTTTCGCGCAGGCCTACCGGCCGGAAGACGTCTACATCAACTCGTTGTTCGCAGGGCTTTCGCAGCTCGACACCGGTGTCACGACGGTGCTGGACGTGTCGCAGATCCACCACTCTCCAGAGCACACCGATGCGGCGATCCAGGCGCTTGTCGACACCGGGCGGCGTTCGGCGTTCGGGTTCTTCGAGGGCGACGGCCGCACGGGAGCCCGGTATCCACAGGACGCCTACCGCATCAAGGACCGGTGGTTCTCCTCGAGCGACCAACTGGTGAGCATGGTCATGGGCGGGGAGCTCCACCTCGGCCGTCAGGTGTACACCCGCGCCTGGGCGATCGCCCGCGAGCTAGGTCTCAAGATCGCCGCGCACTCCGTCGGCTCGTGGGGCATGCGGCCGGTCTTCGACGACCTCGCCCAGGGCGCCGCCGGGGTCGAGGTGGGGCCTGACAACCTGTTCATCCACATGACCGGCATGTCCGACCAGACCTGGCTACGGTTGCGGGACGCCGGCGCGCAGGTCTCGCTGGCCTTCCCGATCGAGATGAGCATGCGGCACGGCACGCCGCCCATCCTCAAGATGCAGCAACTCGGCATGGAGCCCTCACTGAGCTCCGACGTCGAGACGACGATGGCCGCGGACCCGTTCACACAGATGCGCTCCGCGATGACCATGCAGCGCATGATCGTCAATCAGATGATCCTGGACCAAGGCGACCTCGTACCGCCGAACAACTGGCCGAAGCCGGCCTCGGGCACGCCCGACCTGCTCACCGTCCGCGATGTGCTGCGATACGCGACCGTCAATGGTGCCAAGCACCTCAGACTCGACGGCAAGACCGGCACCCTGACGCCCGGCAAGGAAGCCGACCTCGTCCTGCTCGACGCCACCGCACTCAACGTGGCCCCGCTCAACAGCGTGCCGGGAGCGATCGTGTCGCTGATGGACCGCACCAACGTCGAGACGGTGATCGTCGCCGGCAAGGTGCGCAAGTGGAAAGGGCAGCTGCTCGACGCGGACCTGGCCCGGTTGCGCCGGGCACTCGAAACGTCCCGCGATCACCTCTTCGCGGCGATGAACCTCACGCAGGACCTGTTCGCCTGGAGCTGAGAAGCCATCGCAATGAGGCATTGGCTCCGGTGTGGTGTTCAGTGCGATCGAGCACCGAAATGTCTGGCGATCGCCGTTCAGCGGCACGCCAAATGTCGTAAACGTCTGCGAAAAAAAGAGAAAACAAAGCCTTCGGGAACCGGGTCGGTGTCTGTGCGTGCCGGTCGACGATGAGTCGTTTCAGGAAACTGCGGCGCCGGCGCGGCGAGCACTGCCATGATCTAGCCGACATCGGACACCGAATCCAGGGAGTTTCCATGATGAACCGGACAACCAGGCTCTTGGGCGTGGGCGCGCTCCTCATCGCAGGCGCCGCTGTCGCGGCACCGGGGGTAGCGACCGCCGCGCCCACCGGGTGCTCGTCGCAGTACATCACGAACGGGACCGGCGCGGAGGCCACGTGCACCGGCGGCACCGGTACCTTCCGGATCAGAATCGACTGCCGCAAGCCGGGACAATCCAACACCTACCCGCGCACCGGGATCTGGGCGCACCCGGGACTGCAGAAGAGCACCATCTGGTGCTACTCCGGCGACCTGGCGTCCGGCAAGACCATCAACTACAACACCTGAGCGCGCAGGATCGGTATCCGCTCCCGGCGAAAAGCGTGTTTCCGCCGGGAGCGGCCGGTTATTGAGGGGTAAGGCAAACGTGTCGTGTCTCGGGCGAGACGGCTCTGAGCGACCCGACACCGCACTCGCGTGCTCAGACCCGGATCTCGCGTGTTTACAGACGTAACTCGCGTGTTCAGAGACGGAACTCCCGAGTGCGGCATCCAGACACGCGAGTGACGTCCTCAAGCACGCGAGTTACGTCCCTAAGCACGCGAGTCACGCCTTCACGACCGGCCACCGAGTCCACAGCCGTCCCCACGCCACGACACGTTCGACTTACCCCTCAATAGCAGGGCTTCTCCGCGCTGGCGAAAGCGGGCCACAGGGCAGGTGGAGCGATATTCCGTCAGTCGTGGCGCTTCTCGCGTGTCTCGGCCGCCGACACCGCCGCCGCGCGAGCGTCGTCCGCCGCGCCCAGACCGCTGAGGAGCTCGGCGTACTCGTCGAGGGCGTCGGCGAGATCGAGGTGGGCGAGGAACTTTCCGGCGCGAACGCGAGCGCGTTCCCAGTCGAGCGAGGATTCGAAATCAGCGCGGGCCTCGACCTCCCGGCCCAGCGCCGCGTGCGCCCGCGCCCGGAGCCGCAACCACGAAGGCAAACCACTGGGACCCTCCGCCGGATTCTCGCCCTTCCGGTGCGCGGCGTCGACGAGCTCCTCGGCAAGCGCGAGAGCCCCGGCGTGGTCCCCGACCCTGAGGCGAAGCTCCGCAAGACGCGTTCGCGCATGCGCGAGCTCGCTGCTTGCCGACTCAGTGCGCAAAAGGTCAAGACACTCGGACGCGAAGACGATGCTCTCCTCGAGCCGCTGCTCCGCTTCGAGCTGCATGGAGTAGTTGTTCAGGGTGGTACCGAGCAGGTCCCGTCGCGCAGGATCCTCGGCTGCCCCCGCCCGCGCATACGCGATGATCGCGCGCGTCGCGTCCTCGCTGTCCGTCTTCAGCCGCGCGTTCGCGGGAACACGCTCGACATCCCGCTGCGCCATACGCAGCCGCATCACCCACAAGCCCGGATCCTCATCGAACCCCGCCCGCGCCATCGCCAGCACAGCGGCGAGATCAGCTACAACCTCGTGGCCATCTCCGCCCTCGACACGCCTCCGTAGCGTGCTGTGCAGCGCATCGAACTCCGTCACCGCGCTCAACGCCACCTCGTTCCCCCCACACACAATGCGCAACGACAATACCCGCCGGTGTCGTGGTGCGACTCCGCACCGAGGTGGACCGCTTCAACCGGATCCGCGCTTACCGAGCCCTTTTGGAGCCACCGCCAACGGGACGTCGTCCTCGGAATCATCGAAACCGATCTCGCCGCAAATGAGCCAACGCGGGCCTATCGGATGCGGCCACGTCCATCGCCGCGTTCCGAGGAAAACCCGGCACCGGGGTTGGCCATCACGCCGCGACCCTACCGGCAGGAGACGCTCAGCCCAGCACCGTGCCCGAGTTCGCGGTGTTCCGGCTGCGCTTACGAGAGAACGCACCCAGGTCGATCTCCAGGCCGGTGTGCGGGGCCCGGAACCGGACGGGCGACGCGTCGTGGTCGACGCCGTTCTCCACCTGGTCGATCAGCTCCGTCATCAGCTGCCCCACGACCGGCGCGTTCTTGAACTGGTTGCCGCTCGTTCCGATCGCGAGGTAAAAACCATCGAGTTCGGTGCGGTCGTAGATCGGAGTCCAATCGTCGGCGACGTCATAGACGCCCACCACGCCACGCGCCCGGTTGGGCACCGCCAGGTCGGGCAAGCGCCGCGCGGCCCGCGTCACCTGAGCCTCGAAGACCGCGGCCGTCGGGTGGATGTCGACGGCGTCGGGGTCGTCGGTCCACTGCATCGGATCACACTCCGGTTCCGTTCCGCCGACGAGCAGGCCCGCTCCTCCTTCACCGCGGAAATAAGTGCCCAGATCCATGTCCGCCACCACTGGCCCCGCATAGCCCTCCGAAACCGGCACGTGCGCAACTTCCTGCCTCATCGGGCGCACACCGACCGTGAAGTCGGAACCCACCCCGGCCAGCCGATTCACCGCGCCCGACCACGGACCGGCCGCGTTGACCACGACGGCACAGGGAATCCGGGTGCCGTCCGACAGTCGCACCGACGTCACGCGCCCGCCGGCCTTCTCCACCGCTGTCACCGTGCTGCGAAAGCGGAACTTCGCCCCACACGACGAGGCCGCGGAGGCGAGGTTCACGGCGGCGAGGCCCGGGTCCGAGACGTAACCGGCATCCGGGGTGTACACGCCGCCGAGCGAGTGTTTCGCGTCCTCCCAGAAGTCCTCGTCGTCGAGCCGCTTCGGCGGCCAATAGCGACCGGCGTCGATACCTGGAACGCGCTCGGCCAAGGTCGCGCTGTCCCATTCCTCGTAGGGAACACCGATCGCATCGAACAACGGAAGCCACGACGTACGCGGGGCCGCCTCGACGTCCAGCATGACCAGCCCACTCTTGCGGAACGTCGCGAGGTCGCCGACATCGTGCCCGAGGTGGCCGGCCCAGTCGAGCCAGCCGAAATGCGCCTCCCACGCCGTCGCCACCCCGGCGGTGGTGGAGAAGTTGAACCGAACGATCGCACTCGATGCCGAGGTCGACCCCTGTCCGGCTCCTGGGGCTCGATCGAGCACGAGCACCCGGTGCCCCGCCCGCGCGAGCTCAAGGGCGATCGACGAACCGATCACCCCTGCCCCGATCACGACCACATCGGCATTCGGGCGCTTACCGGGCACGGCTGGTCCTGAGGTAACTGAGGAACGACGCCTGCAGGCCGGTCACGTGCGTTTCGCGCAGGACCGCGCTGGTGACGGCCGCGCCGCGAGCGGTCAAGCGGTGCAGGACGGTGGCCGCGCTCTTCGTGAGGTTCTGGTAGACGGCCAGGTCTCCCAGAAGCTCTCGGTCGTTGATGGTCAGGTGAAGCTTGGCGGCAGGCAGACTGTCGCCCATTTCGTCGAGCAGCGCGAAGACCTGACTGTCTTCACTGACGACACCGGGGCTGCCCGCTCCGATGCTTTCGAAGAGAGTGCTTCCGGTGAGCCAGGTGTAGAGACTGAAGAGTCCGCCGTAGGAGTAGCCGAAGAGGCCGTGACCGCTGGCGGCCGTACCGTAATCGCGTTCGATCCGCGGGTGCAGTTCCGCGGTGAGGAAGCCCAGGAACGCATCGGCGCGGGTGTCGCGCAATTCGGCGAGGTAGGCGTCGGATTCTTCGCGTGTCCTCGCGCCCGCTCGAACTCCCATCTCCACGGCGTCGATGAGCTCCTTGGCGATGGGCTCGCCGGGTGGCACGAGGTCCCTGTTGCGCAGCCGATCCCAGTGCTGTGCGTCCTCGCCCGCGTAGCCGACGCTGACCTGGATGTAGGGCTGTATCTGTTGCATGGGGTCCGCCTGGGTGACGATGAGCGGAGCCGTCAGGCCCACGGCCCAGTTGCCGTCGAGCACGTACACGGCAGGCGCTTGCGTCGTGGCGGGGTCGTAACCCGGCGGTGTGGTGACCCAGACGCCGTAGTCGTGCCCTCCGCTGGAGCGCAGCTCGAAATAGTCGGTGTCGGCGAGGCAGCCCTGCCATATCGTGCTCATCGAAGGTCCTTCACAACTCGGCCGGCCTTGAGAACGAGGACGGCATTGGCGGGATCAGCGAACAGCTCCGGGTCTTCCACCGGGTTGCCGTTCCACAACACGAGGTCAGCCTGCGCGCCGGGAGCGATGACCCCGATTTGGCCGGACAGGCCGAGGATCTCGGCGTTGGTCTTGGTGGCTGCCACGAGGGCTTCCATCGGCGTCTCGAGCTCTGCGCGCAACCTGAGCTCTTCGCCTCGGCGGCTCTGGGCCGGGCCGATGAGATCGGAACCCAGCCCGATCCGCACCCCGGCCTCCTTGGCGACAGCGAGCGCTTCGGCCATCCGCTCACGAACACCCAGCACCCGATCGCGGGTCGACTCGCCGAGGCCGGCTCCGGCGGTGTCGTGCAGCAGTTGCTCGACGACGGCGAACGTGGGCACGAGGGCGACGTCGCGAGTGGCCATCAGGGCGGCCGTGGACTCGTCGAGGTCGGTGCCGTGCTCGACACAGCGCGCCCCGGCCTCGACCGCGTTCCGGATGCCGTCGCTGTTGTGGGCGTGAACCGTCACGTAGGTGCCCCGGGCCGCGGCTTCCTGGACGGCGACGGCGATCTCCTCGACGGTGAACTGGGTGTCGGTCAGCCGGTCGTGGGCGCCGACCACTCCGCCGGTCACGCAGAGCTTCAGGAAGGAGGCTCCGCGACGGAAGGCCTCGCGCACGTTGGCCCGCAGCTCGTCCGCGTTGCCGGACATCGTCGACAGGGCGCACAGACCGGGTAGGTGGTGGCTGCTCCACAGCTCGGTGGGTTCCCAGTCGGCTCCGTAGTAGCCGTGCCCACCGATCTGGCACTGAACCGGTCCGCACGACAGGACACGTGGCCCCCTGACCTTGCCCTTCGCGATCGTCGTGACGAGTCCGCCGTCGACCCCGCCGGTGTCGCGAACGGTCGTGAAGCCGGCATCGAGCGTCGCACCGGCCGTGGCGAAGATGTCCGCCGCGATCTCGGCGGCGCTTATCCCAAACGAGAACTGCGGCCCGATCGGGCTCGACAGGCCCAAGTGGACGTGAGCGTCGATCAGGCCGGGCGTCATCGTCAGCCCGTCGGCGTCAAGGCGTTCGCCGCGTGCGCCGGCTGCCCCGACCTGGGTGATATGCCCGTCTTCGATGCCGACGTCGACGTTGACCGGGTCGCGACCCGATCCGTCGACGACCGCCGCGCCGACTACCTGAACACGTCCCACGAGTCGTTCCCTCCACCGTTGCGAGCCGACTGCGACCATGTGCGAGGCGACACGGCGTCATCAGTGCTTCTTTTCCAATGGATAAACTGTGGGAGTGATCTTGTCAAGCACGGAACGCAAAGGCGATGCACGCGAGCGTCTCCTGGCTCGGCTTCTCGACGCCTTCGACGAGGCACTTCCCTCACCGGAGGTGTCGCTCCGCGAGATCGCCGCCCGGGCCGAGACCAGCCACGCTCTCCTGCGATACCACTTCGGGTCACTCTCGGGCGTCTTGGCGGCCATGCTCACGGCACAGCGATCTCGGGACAACGAGGCGCTCTTCGAGGCCGCCCGGCAGGGCACCTTCGACGACCTCGTCGCGGCGATCTGGCGGACCTACACCCGGCCGGAGCAACTGTCGCGTGTCCGCAGCTTCTTTCACGTCGTAGGACTGGCCGCGTACAGCCCACAGGACTTTCGTGAGTTCATCGACTCGCTCGACGACCTGACCAAGATGCTGGCCTCGCTCGCGGAACGCGAAGGGCTCGACGCCGAGGAAGCGCTGACCGTGGCCACCGTCACCATCGCCGCGATCCGTGGCCTGCTCCTCCAAGAGGTCCTGACGCCGGGGGCCCACTCGGAGGACGCGGTCGCCTTGATCCTGCGCATGAGCAAGAAGCAATCCGTTGGCCGGACACGCCCGGGGCCTTGAGCTCGCAAGGAAATTATCGAGGGGTAAGTCAAGGGTGGCGTGGTCGTGGGGTGAGGCCGGCGGTGAGGTGAAGGCGTCCTTCGCCGCGTCCGATGCGGTGAAGGACGCCTTCGCTCCTGGGTCTGTGGTGCGAGCCCGTTCGTCCCGGGTGCGGGTGGAGCGAAGCCGTGACTTGCGTGCTTGGACACGTAATTCGCGTGTTTGGATGCCGCATTCGGGTGTCCGGCGTCCAAATACGCGGGTTATTGAGGGGTAAGGCGAAGTTGGGAGGTTGCGAAAGTGGCTTTCGCAACGTCGGGTGCAGGGTGCGGTAGCGAGGAAGGGTCTTTCGCCACGCCGGTGCTGTCGCTGAGACCCATGGTCGGGATGCGTCGCGAAAGCCACTTTCGCGACGCCTGGGGTCGCGAAAGTGGCTTTCGCGACACCGCCGCCCCACGGCCGCGAGCGAATCCCCGCCACCCGACACCTTTGCCTTACCCCTCAATAGTCCGGCTGCGGCGGCTGGTCTCAGACGTCGAGCGGAGAGGCCGGGGACACCTCTTGGGAGTGAACGATGACGTCGAACCATTCGGCGAGCGAACCACCGGAGAGGTGGTGGACGTCATCGTCGGCGGGGTCGTAGGCAGGGCCGACCAAGCGGGTCTTCGCCGGTCGGCTCAGCCATGTCCGGACCGGTTCAGGGCTCGTGGCACGAAGATCCAGCAGATAGGCGTCCATGCCGGTACTTCCCAGTGTGGCCTCGGCGAACCCGGCCGGCGGCGCGGGGACGGCGTAGGACGCCGACCCGTGGTGAAAGGTCAGCCCCACCGAAAGGTGCCCGGAGCCGAAATGCTCCCTGAGGTAGCTGCCCGCACTGCGATGGACCTCCTGCGGCGCTTCGGTGGAGACGGCGCGCGTCCTGCCGTTCACCATATGCGCCATGCCACCCCAATAGATGATCTTGTGTCCGGTGTGTTCGTGCCACCGGATCGTATTCTCGGCCAGCAACCGTTCGATGTCGGCGAGATCGCCTGGTAGAGACGCCACCTCCGACGACATCCCGGCCATGTTGGCGATGCGGACCGGGTCTGCCGGGTTTCGCTCATTGTGGCGACGCATCCAGCCGACGACGTCAAGGAGTTCCCTGGTTCGCCAGAATGACCTGGCACCGGCCAGCAACGCTCGAGGGTCGCCGATTCCGGTTCGCACGTACTCGTCGAGCGCGATGCTCGTGACGTCGTCACCTTCGAGCACAAGAGAACGGAATCCCAGTTCCTCGACAAGAAACCTCACTATCCGATGGGAAACAACGGAGAGCTCGCGGGTGTCGCGGGCCGAAACCCCGAGCACGACCAGATTCGAGTCACGCACCATTCCGCGCAGTGGCTCCAGATCGGCGAGTGACCCTTCGGGATCGGAGGTGACCAGGGGATGCGCGTACTGGCGGATCCACCGCGTCGGCGTGTCGGTCATCGATGTCGTCATGGGCTCATTCTCATACCTGAACCTTGGTGGAGGTCCAGTCGAAATCGTTGAGCTTGGGAACTTGCGCCGAGTACGGCAGATCAACCGATGCGCCGGTGGCCGGGTCCCGTAACCCCGGCCACCGGCGCCGGAATGGCTCATGGCGTTGCGAGCGCCTCGGTCGGTGGCAGGCGGGCGGCGCGGATGGCCGGGTAGAGGCCGGCGAGCGCACCGATCACCAGTGTCGCGGCGACGCCGCCGAGCATCGCCCACGCCGGCACTACGGTCGGCCAGTTCTGGGTGGCCGCGTACCCGCCAGTGGCCGCGACGCCGAGCAGCACCCCGCCGACACCGCCGAGTGCGGACAGCAGCAGTGACTCGGCCACGAACTGGAGCCGAACCTGGCCGCGGGTGGCGCCGAGTGAGCGGCGCAAGCCGATCTCGGCACGCCGCTCCAGCACGGAGATCACCATCGTGTTGGCCACCCCGACCCCGCCGACCAGTAGCGCCACCGCACCGAGTCCCAGCAGCAACCCCGTGAACGCGCGGTCGGCCGCCTGGCGGGCGGCCAGCGCGTCGGACGGGCGGGACACCCGGACCTCGTTGGGCGCCTGAGGGTTCGCGGTCGCGGCGAGCACGCCGCGCATCGCTTCGACGGACGCGTCGGGCGCTCGCGTGTAGACGGTCGTCGGGTGACCATCGAAGTCCAAATAGGACTCCGCGGCCTGCCAGCCGACCAGTGCGGCGGTGTCCAGCTTGGGCGCGAGCAGTGCCGTGTCGAGAATGCCGACCACGGTGAACCACTGGCCACCGAGATGGACCTGGACACCCTCGCGTGCCGAGCTGACGCCGAGCAGCGACGCGGCCTGCGAGCCGAGCACCACGGCCGGGTGTTCGGCAGTGGCCGCGTTCAGCCACGTGCCGTCGGCCACTGTCACGCCCACTGTCTCCGGCAGGTCGAGGTGTGCGGCCTGAACCGACAGGCCCCTGGTCTCGACCTCCGGGATCCGGTCCGTGCGGTACACCTTCGTGTCCGGCACCTCGCCGAGCGCCGCCACCTGCTGTACCCGCTCGATGCGGCGGATCATGTCGACGGACTCGGCCGGCAGCGTGGAGGTGCCACCCGTCATCGTGTTGCCGGGCGCGACGGTGAGCAGGTTCGTGCCGAGCGCGGCGAGTTGCCGGTCCAGCTCGGCGCGGCTCGACGACGACACCCCCACCACCGCGATCATCGCGGCGATCCCGATCGCGATGCCCAGCGCGGAAAGGAAAACCCGCAGTGGGCGGGTCCGCAGGCCGGCGCCCCCGACACGGAGCACGTCACGCGGGCGAAGGCGCGCTGGCGACAGCATCACACCACCACCCCGTCACGCAGCCGGATCTGGCTGGGCAGGCTGCCGGCGATCTCCCGGTCGTGCGTGATCACCAGGACCGTGGTGCCGCCCTCGTGCAGTTCCCACAGCAGGTCCAGCACGCCCGCACCGGAAGCGGAGTCCAGGTTCCCGGTCGGCTCGTCGGCCAGCAGCAGCGCCGGCTCGCCGACGACCGCTCGGGCGATCGCCACCCGCTGCCGCTCCCCACCGGACAACTCGTGCGGCCGGTGGTCGAGCCGTTCGGCGAGGCCGACGCGGATCAGCGCCGTCTCGGCCCGCCGCGCCCGTTCGCGGGCAGGCACGCCCCCGTACAGCAGGCCGTCCGCCACGTTGTCCACAGCGGACTGTCCGGGTGTGAGGTGGAACTGCTGGAACACGAACCCGATCCGGGTGGCCCGCAACGCGGACAGCTGCCGGTCGGTCAAGGCCGCGATGTCGTGGCCGTCGATCCGTACCGTGCCCGCCGACGGCCGGTCGAGTGTGCCGATCAGGTGCAGCATGGTCGACTTGCCCGACCCGGACGGCCCGACGATCGCGACCAGCTCGCCGTACCCCACGGACAGCGACACGTCGCGCAGCGCGGCGACCCCGCCGGCGTAGGACTTGCCGACCCCGTCCAGTTCCACGATCGCCCCGCTCATGACGGCATCCCCACCGTCATGCCCTCGTCCAGCCCTTCGCCGGAGATCTCGACACGGCCGCCGGAGAACAGTCCGGTCTCCACCGCGACGATCTTGGTGGCCGTCCCGTTCACGACCTCGACGCCGTACCCGCCCTCGGACCGCGCGAGCAGCGCGGCCACCGGCACGGTCAGCACGTTCTCTCGCCGCGAGGCGCTGAACACGACCTTCACGGACGCCTCGTCGAGCCCGGTGAGCGCGTTCTGGTCGGCGACCGCGACGGTGACCTCGATGATGGTCGTCGCCTGGCTGCCGGGGGTCCCACTGGCGGGGACGAGGACGGTCGCGGTGCCGGTGATCGAGCCCGGCGTGGTCCTGTCGTCCGGCAGTATGACGGTCACCGGGGCGGCCTTCACCGCGAGCCGCTTGTCGGCCACGCCCAGTTCGACCGTGATCAGCCGCGCCGACCCGGTGTGGGAGAGCAGAGGCGCGTCCGGCGCGACGTCAGCGCCGACGGCCGCCTTATGGCCGTCCACCCGCACCGGCCCGGCCGCGTAGTGGACCCGGCCCTGCTCGATCGTGCCGGTCTCCGGCAGGCCGAGGTCCTTCTGCCACTTCTTCACCGCGGTGGCCGTCTGCGCGGTGTACTTCCTGTCCGCCGTGAACCCGCGGTAGCCGAGCGCGGCGAGGTTGTTCTCGAACTGCTCCACGTCGGTGCCCTCGGTGTCCGGCCCGAGCGGACGATAAACCGGCAGCGTGCCGTACAGCAGCACGACCGGCGTGTCGTCGACCCAGTAGATCGCCTGCCCACGCTCCACCGTGAGCCCGACGGCAGGCAACGCGGTCAACGTCCCGGCGAGCTTGCCGATCACCTCGACCGGGGCGCCGTGGCCGAGCTCGCCGTTTTCGGTCCGCGTGTCGACAAGCGTCTGTCTGGTCACCTTCGCGGTCGCCGCGGGCAGATCCGCGCCGGTCTCGGCAGGCTTCTCACCACCCCAGAAGCCGGTCGCGGCCGTGACCGCGGCTCCGGTGGCGAGCACGGCGACGAGCACGATCACCACCCGGCCGACCCCGCGCCGCCTCATTTGCCACCCCCCATGATCACGAGACCCCCACCGCCGCCCGGCAGGTGCTCGCCGCACTTCGCGTGCGCCGTCTTGAGGTCTGGGTCGTTCGGGTCCGGCTCCTTACCGCTCTCGAACCGGCTGCGCCCCTCCGCGTCCGGGTCCGGGTAGTCCGGCATGCCGTTCTCCCGCATGCATTTGGCGTACGCCTGGAACTTCTTCACATCCTCCGCGTTCATCTTCTCCGGCTCACCGCCGTTGGGCAGGTGGCTCTTGCACTTCTCTTGCGTCGGCTTCACCGCGTTCGGGTCGGTGCCCGGCGGGAAGCGCAGCTCCATCTCGCCGTTCTCGTCGAACGACGGATCCTCGAAGTCCGGCACACCGTTCTCCCGCATGCACTGGGCGAACTTCAGCCCCGCCTGCTTGTCCTCCGCCGTGGCCGCGCCGGAATCGGTGGCCGACGAGCAGCCGGCGAGTCCGACGAGCAGCAACGACGCGAGCACGCACATAAGTCGTTTCATGCGGCGAAGTACAGCGAGCGTGATGTCACTCGGCCGTCTCCGGAAACGTTGACGCGGAAGTGACACGACCGTGCGCACCATGGACCGATGCGGATCTTGGTGGTCGAGGACGAGCCACTCCTCGCGGACGCGGTGGCCGAAGGGCTGCGGGCGGACACACACGCGGTGGACGTGGTGCACGACGGCGCCGCCGCGCTGGAGCGGACCGGCGTCAACGACTATGACGTGGTGGTGCTCGACCGGGACCTGCCGGTCATCCATGGCGACGAGGTGTGCCGGATGCTCGTCGCCCGCGGCGGCGAGACCCGGGTGCTGATGCTGACCGCCGCCGCCGACGTCGACGACCGGGTCGCCGGCCTCGCCCTCGGCGCCGACGACTACCTGCCCAAGCCGTTCGCGTTCCGTGAACTGGCCGCGCGGGTGACCGCACTGGGCCGTCGCTCCCGGCCGGCCGCGCCGCCGGTGCTCGCCCGAGCGGGAATCCGGCTCGACCCGCACCGCCGCGAGGTGTATCGCGACGGCCGCTACGTCCCGCTGTCCCGAAAGGAGTTCGCGGTCCTCGCCGAACTGCTGCGCGCCGACGGCGGCGCGGTGTCCACCGAGCAACTCCTGGAGAAGGCATGGGACGAGCACGCCGACCCCTTCACCCACACCGTGCGGATGGCGATCCTCAAGCTGCGCCGCAAGCTCGGCGCCCCACCCGTCATCGTGACCGAGCCGGGAGCGGGGTACCGCATTCCGTGAAACGCCTGACCATCCGGACCCGCCTGACGCTCGTGTACGGCGGTTTGTTCCTGCTCGCCGGCATCCTGTTGCTCGGTGCGACGTACGTGCTGGTGTCCAGGCAGCTGTCCAACCGCGAATCGACCACCGTGATCAAGGGCACTTTCACGCCAGAGGCCGACGCCCTGAACGAGGTCGCCGAGGAAACCCGGACCGACGCGCTCACTGCTCTGCTCGTCCAGGGCGGCCTCGCACTCGGCCTGGTCGCGGCCGCGGCGATCGCGATCGGCTGGCTCATCGCCGGCCGGATGCTGCAGCCGATCGACCGGATGACCCGCGCCGCGCGGCGCATCGCCGACTCCCCCGGCCGCGACCGCGGCCTGCACGAACGCATCGCCCTCGACGGGCCGCCGGACGAGGTCAAGCGGCTCGCGGACACGTTCGACCTGATGCTCGAACGGCTGGACCGCTCCTTCGACGGGCAGCGGCGGTTCATCGCCAACGCCTCCCACGAGCTACGCACCCCATTGACGCTCAACCGCACACTGCTCGAAGTCGCGGTGGAGCGTCGCGATGCCTCGGTGGAGGTCCGCCAACTCGGCGAGACACTGCTGGAGATCAACGGCAGGCACGAGCGGCTGATCGATGGCCTGCTCACGCTGGCCAAATCGGACCGCGAGCTGGGCGAACTGTCCTATGTGGACCTAGCAGACGTCGTTTCGCACGTGGCCGCACAACATCCGGCCGTGACCGCGTCCGCCGACGAAGCACCGACCATGGGCAACGCGGTCCTGCTCGAACGACTCGTGCAGAACCTGGTGGAGAACGGCGTGCGCTACAACGTGCCGGACGGCTGGGTCAGGGTCACCAGCGACACCCGGCCGGACGGGCTGGTCGAGCTGGTGGTGACCAATACAGGGCCGGTAATGCCGCCTTATGAACTGCCAGGCCTGTTCGAGCCGTTCCGGCGGCTCACGACGGACCGGCAGGCCGCCCGGATGGGTGCCGGGCTCGGCCTGTCGATCGTGCGTACGGTGGCCGACGCCCACGGCGGCCACGTGTACGCACAGCCTCGTGACGGCGGCGGCCTGATCGTGACGGTCACGCTGCCGGTGGCCGGTCCCCCGCGGAACCAGGCCACCGGAGCCGTAACCGGCCAAGACCTCCACTCTTCGGCATGAGAGCACCGGATCATGGCCAGTCTCGCCGCTCGGGCGAGTCCGGTCAGTCGTCGAGGGCGTCGAGTACGCGTCCGAGGTCGATGAACTTGAAGTTCGTGGCGTCCCGGCCCGGCTCTCCCGGCTTGTCGTCACCGTCCTGGACGACGAGCAGGCCATTCGGGTACTTGCTTCCGAGTGGCTCGTTGAGGACGGCGGCGCCGTCGCTTTCCTCGGTGCCGTCGAGGGTCGCGGACGCGGCGGTCACCCGGAAGCCGCCTTCGTACTCGTTGTCGTCGCTGAGTTCGCGGTCGTAGGCGGCGAAGGTGTCGTCCCCCTGGCTGGAAGCGAGCAGGTACCCGTCACCGTCTTTCTGCTTGAGCAGGGTGAGGCCTTCGACGTCGGCCGACAGGCGCGTGCCACCGTAGCCAGGGTCGGGTCCGGGTACGCATTCCTCGGTCGCCTCGTCGTAGGTTCCGGGGATGCCGTATTCGCGGACCTTGTCGATGAGCTTCGGAGTGCCTTCGAGGTCGGCTTCCACCCGCCAGATACCGACATCCTCCTGCCCGGCATAGAGGGTGCCGGTCGCGGGATCGACGACCATACCTTCGACCTGGGGCAGTTCACCCGGTTCACCGCACGGAGTCCACGACTTGCCGTTCGGCAGCCTGAACTCGGACGGCAACGCGAGGGTGCGCACCTTGCGGTAGGTGACCGTGCCTCCGGGGCCCGCGGTCAACTCCAGCAGGCTGAGAGCGGTACGTTCCCGCTGACTGACCACCGCATACGAGCGGCCGCTGGAGGGATCGGTCCACGTGGCGAGGCCATAAGCGGTGCGCTGCTCGTTGATCTCCTCCTGCGACGAGGAGAAGATCGCCGGCGCCGACGGATCGGTGACGTCGGTGAGAGGGGCACCGGACTTGCCGCCGTCGATGCGGTAGATCCGCAGCCGGTCACGGCCGCGATCACTGGCGACGGCCAGATCGCTCACACCGGAGCCGACCTTCATACGGTGCACGAGGTCGACGTTGTTGAACCGGCCGGGGGCATCATCCGGGCCGGGCGCTTTCGGCGCCGGTACCGACTGCACTTCGCGGCCGTCGAGGTTGTAAACGCGCAGACCGCCCTCCTTGACCGTGGCGACGACGAGGCTGCGTTCCGGAGCCGCAGGGTTACGCCAGATCGCCGGGTCGTCAGCGTCCGCGTTGCCGCCTGCTTCGTCGTCGTACACGGCGGGGGTTTCGGTCGTCGGCTTCACGCTGGGCAGAGCATCAGCGGCCACGGCCGAAGGGGGCAAGACCGTGGCGAATGCCGTGATCAGCACGAGACCGCCGACGACGACGCGGGCTCTGGAGGCCTGAGCCATCAAAGTGTTCCTTCCCTGGAGCGAATCGGACAGCCCACTATGAAGTCACCGAGTGACAAGTTACCCGAAAGTAACGGCACACCCAGGTGACCAGGACGTGAACAAGGCCCGTGCGGGCGATAACCGGCACACAGGTGGCCACAAGGGCAGGAACTACCGCCCTTGTGACGGAACAACCGTCCAACCGTTCGTGGTCGCGGAGTGGGACGCTCCGAATTCAGCTAAAACCGAACAACAACGAGTCGAGGCAGACCATGCGCAAGTTTTTCGCAGCGATCGCCCTATTCGCGGGTTGTCTGACCATCGGGACGACACCGGCGAACGCCGCCCAGACCCGCGCGACGGCACTGGCGGACTGTCATACAGCGAACGTGCAGTTCAACTTCGACAACTGGGGCTCCACAGGTGGCTTCCATGCCTACTGCGGCCATGCCCGACATGTCTGGGCCGTCACCGCGTTCTACGACTCCGCCGGAGCACAGATCGCGGGCGGCAGCGGCTACAGCCTTGTCCCCGCTGACGGCCAGTGGCACTGGTTGTACGCGAACACCAGCTGGGGAGGCCTCTGGAAGCCGGTGTACACCGGCTGCATCTGGATCACCCAGGACAACCCCTCCCCCGGCGGCACATTTCTGTACAACTACTGCAAGAACATCTAGCCCGAGAACGACGTCTGGACACTGTCGGCCGGGGCAGGGCGGCGTTCTAGGTACATGAAGGCCCCCTTCCTGTACCTAGTGTCCTGCACCGGAAGTTCGCGCCGTAAATCCGTATCGACATCCGGCCGTTTCGCGCCTGGTCCGGGGGTCATGAGGTGAAGATGAGGCTCTTGACCGTCCACAAGGGACGCCGGGCAGGCAATATTTTCCATTTTGGGTATTGCGCGGAGGTCCTGAGTGGTAATGAGCTCTATTGAGGAGAAGGTCGAACGTGTCTTGTTCGTGGGTGAGGGTGGCGGTGGGCTAAAGGCTCCCTTCGCCGCGTCTGATGCGGCGAAGGAAGCCTTCGTCCCTGGTCAGGCGTGACCCCCGGCACTCCCGTGGCCGGTCCGGAACCTCGCCATGAAGGCCTCTGGCTACCTTGAAGTCAGCGAAATGCTCACGGCCTCAGCCGACAGCATCTTCACCGCACGAAACAAGAAACAAGGTCCTTCGGCACCACCCGAATTACCACATGAACTTCCGACTCGGGACACTAGGCGCAAGCAAGGGGGCCTTCATGTACTCGGAAAGGCGTGAAGGTCGAGTTTCCTCGGCTGAGCCTTCACGCGCTGTCGCGGTGCGGATTCGCGTGACTGATGGGACGACATCTCACAGGCTTCAAGTCGCTCCGGCGGGGTACCCATGCGGTGCCACTCAGAACAGGAGGACGCCGTGAGCGAAGTCAGTCGTGTCGTCGACGTGCCGCCGGACGCCGTTTTCGCCGTGCTCGCCGACGGCTGGTCGTACGCGAGCTGGGTCGTCGGCAGCTCCCATATCCGTGATGTCGACGAGGACTGGCCTGCTGTCGGTTCGCGGATCCACCACAGCGTCGGACCGTGGCCCGTGCACATCCAGGACGTCACGGTCGTGAAGGCGGTCGAGCCCGGCGTTTCCCTGTCGCTGGAGGCGAGGGGCTGGCCGCTCGGCGCGGCGGCGGTCGAGGTCACGCTCCTCCCCCACGGCGAAGCCAAGACCGAGGTCCGAATGCGGGAAAGCGTCGTGCGTGGTCCCGCCAAGGTGCTGCCCGAGGCGGTTCAGGCGCTCGTCGCCAAGCCGCGCAACACCGAGGCCCTCGCCCGCTTGGCGGATCTGGCGACCGGGAAGTACACCGGCCGCAAGGGCGCTCAGCGGTAGACCGCCCGGTTCGCCGCGGCGATCACCGCCGCGTAGCCCTTGCCGAGCACTCCCGCCCTGGCCAGCGCGGCGCGGGCCGCGTTGGCGCCGGGGCCGCCGTGGACCGCGCCTCCCGGATGCGCCGACGCGCCCGCAAGGAACAACCGGTCCACCGGCGTGTCCGCGCGGCCGAGGCCGGGGACGGGGCGGAAGAACAGCTGCTGGTGGATGGCCGTGGTCCCGCCGCTGATCGCGCCCCCGACCAGGCCGGGATCGTGGGCCGCCAGTTCGAGCGGACCCTGCACGTACCGGCCCTGGATCAGGTCGGTGAACCCGGGCGCGTTCGCCTCGACCGTCTTTTCGATCCGCGCGACCTGCCGGTCGAGCGCCTCCCGGTTCTCCATCAGCCCGCGGGGAACGTGGGTGTACGCCCACGCCGCCTCGGTCCCGGGCGGCGACCGGTGCGGGTCGCTCGTCGTCATCTGCCCGAACAGCAGGAACGGATGCCGCGGGCTCCGGCCGCGGACCAGGTCGCCGCCGAACGCCGACAGGCCGTCCAAATCCGCTCCGAGGTGGATGGTGCCCGCCCCGCGAGCGCCTTCGGCCGTCCACGGGACGGGACCGGACAACGCCCAATCCACCTTCACCGTGGCACTGTCCCATTGGAACCGGCCGAGATCGGCGAGCAGCCGTGAGGGAAGCCAATCCCGCTGGACCATCTCGCCGTACAACGTCGGCGCCGGGACGTCCGCGAGCACCGCCTTGCGGGCCCGGATCGGGTTGCCGTCGCCGTCTCGCACGCCCATCGCCCGCCCGCCCGCGACGAGCACTTCCGTTGCGGGACAACGGCATCGGACCTCGCCGCCGCGGGCGGCCAGCCGTCGCACCAGTGCCGCGACCAGCTCACCGGCTCCGCCGGCAGGCACGGGAAAGCCGACGTCCTGCCCGATCATCGCGAGCAGCCAGCCGAAGACCGCACTGCCCGCGTTGTCCACGGAAATATCGCTGTGCGCGGCGTTCCCGGCCAACAGCAATCGGGCACCCTCGCCGTCGAAATGCTCTTCTCCCAGCCGGCGGGCGGGCAACGTGAGCATCCGAGCCAGCCGCAGTGCTTCCGCGGTCCCCGTCCGCCGCAGCAGCCGCACGGCCGGGCGCACCGGCGGGAACGGCGTGAACAACGCGTTCAGCAGCGGCTCGCGAAGGTCCTGCCACTGCGCGAACAAGCTTCGCCACGCGGCGCCGTCGCCCGGCGCGAACTCGTCGGCCGACGCCGCCGTCCGCTCGATGTCCCGTGAGAGCACCGCGCACCGATCGTCGGGCAGCACGTGCGCGAGCACTTCGGGAGCGTGCCGCCAGCTCAACCCGTGGTCCTCGAGGCGCAGTCCCCGCATCACCGGCGATACCGCGGTGAGCGGGAAGAACGCGCTGCAGAGGTCGTTCCGGAACCCTGGCGCGGTGACTTCGTCGGTCCGCACCGCGCCGCCCGGCTTCTCCGCCTGCTCCAGCACCAGGACCGACCAGCCTTCGTCGGCCAGGAGGTTCGCCGCGACCAGGCCGTTGTGGCCGGCGCCGATGACGACCGCGTCGAAGACTTCCGTGCTCATCCGAGCCTCCCGATCGTCAGGATTGCGATTGGTGGCTGGGCCTGCCACGGGCGAGCGAGCGGAGCCGTCGCAGCAAGCCGTGCCCCCGCGGTGGGGCGAGCGGCGGACTCGCGGCGCCTTTACCCGACCGCAGTCCGGCGACCAGTTCCGCGACCACGCCGGCGGCGTCGTACCGAGGTTCCCAGCCCAGCACGGTCTCGGCGAGCGTGGTGTCCACGAGCGGCGCGCGGTCGGCGAGATCCAGCCAACCGGGGTGCAGCGGGAAGGCGCCCGTTCGCCAGGCGGCGTGCGCGGCCACCCGGACGAGTGCTCGCGGCGCCGGGAGGCGCATGCCTCCGAGCAGACCGGCCAGCGCGTCGGCGTCGAGCACACCCGGGGCGGCGAGATTCACCGCACCGGTGAAGCGCTTCTCAAGCACCAGCCGGATCGCTTCGGCGACGTCGGCGCTGTGCACCGCCTGCGCCCGCAGGTCCGCCCACAGCGGGACAGGCAGCCATCGGCGGCCCACGACACCGGCGGGTACGGCCGGGCCCAGCAGCCAGCGCTCGAACTCCCCCGCCGCCTGTCGCTGCAGGATCGCGCACGGCCGCAACCTCGCCACCCCGGTCCCGGGATGGGTCTCCTCGAACCGGTCGAGCAAGGCCTCCAGCCCGGCTTTGCCCCGACTGTACGCACTGGTCGCGACGCCGTCGCACGGCCAATCCTCGGTGACCTTCTCCCACCGCGGCGCCGGCCCGTAGGCGGCGACGGACGACAGGACGACCAGATGCGGCACCCCGGCCGACGCCACCGCGGCGAGCACGTTGCGGGTCCCGTGATCGTTGGTCCGCCACATCGGCGGATCCGCGCGCTCCGGTGAGATCGCCCAAGCGAGATGGACGACCGCGTCCGCTCCCTCCACCAGCTCGGTCAGCTTCGCGCGGCCGACGTCGTCCCCGAGGTCCATGGCCGACCAGCCCGCCGCGCGATACGGCTCGGCCGTGGTGTCGGGCAGCCGCCTCGCCACGCCGATCAGGTCGTCGTCGCCGGATTCGAGGGCGTCGAGCAGCGCCGTCCCGACGTTTCCGGTCGCCCCGGTGATCACAATGCGCACAGCCTGCGCTTACCCGGCCGGGTGATCGCGGAAACCTGTCAGCCCGACGCGAGGCCGACACCGGCTGGACCGCGGCGAACACCCTTCTCGGGCACTGGGGCCTCGCCGGGCACCCGATCCGCTCGGTCCCCAACCACGGACGGATCCGCCTGCTGAACCGGCTGGCCGCCTCGAATTCCGGACTGTCCTTTAAGCCCGCTCGCTGAGCTTCGTGATCCAGGCTTCTTCGCAATTCGTCGGCTACTTGCTTCTTTGTTCACGCCCCCAAATCACCCGCCAGTGGTAAATTCGCTCGTTCATTGTTGCTTAAAATTACGAACGATTGTTCGATTGTTTGGGGTATTCTTGTGCGGTGTCCGATACTTTCCTTCCCGAGTTGCCGCAGGAACTGTGGCGTGCCGGCAAGCTGGAGCTTGCTCGTGGTGTGCAGCAGTCGTTGCAGGTGATCAGGATGGCCACCGCCGGTTTGGGGCGGTTCTTGGCGGAGGTCGAGTCTCGTGGTGTCAAAGACTTGTACGGGTATGGCCGTACGGCGAACTGGTTCGCTGATGTAGCGGGGTTGTCGGTTGGTGAGGCGGGTGCGGTGGTGAATCGGGCGATCGCCCTGAATCCCACGCGTGCTCTGGACGGCACGGAGGTTCCGGCCGTTGCCCCGGCGACCGCTGCTGTCGCCGCGGAGGGGTTGGTCGGGGATGAGCGGATCGACCAGATCCTGGGGATCTTGAAGAAGCTCCCGGCCGATACCTCTGTTGAGGATCGGGCGAGTGCGGAGAAGATCCTCGCCGACCTCGCCCGTGACGCGGGTCCTCGCCAACTCGCGGACGCCGAAGCGAACCTGCTCGCGTGGCTCGATCCGGACGGCAATGAGCCGAAGGATCCCGAACCCGCTCAGCCGCGCCGGGAGATCACGCTGGAGCGCCGCAAAGACGGCTTCTGGAAACTCACCGGCCTCCTCGATGACGAGACCGGTGCTCGCACCGCGGCCGCGCTCGAGGCGTACGCGGCGCCGCGGCCGGTGGACGAGTTCGGCCGGGCGGATCTGCGGATGAAGTGCGAGCGCATGGGTGATGCGTGGGTCGACATTCTCGACTTGGCGATCGCCTGCCCGGATCAGCCTGGGACCAGTGGCTATCGCACTCTGCTGCATGTCACGATCGGGCTCGACGAGTTGAAGTCCGGTCTCGGGACCGCCTGCTTGGACTTTGTCGGGACCATGACGGCTCGCGAGGCCCGGCTCGCCGCCTGCGACTGTCTGATGCTGCCGGTCGTGATGAGCGCCGCCGGTGAGCCGCTGGATGTGGGACGGTTGCGACGGTTCGTGACCCCCGGCCAGCGACGAGCGTTGAACATCCGCGATGGCGGCTGCGCGTTCCCTGGCTGTCATCGGCGGCCGAAGAACTGTCACGCACACCACATTCATCACTGGGCAGACGGAGGCCCCACGGATCTCCGGAATCTCGTGCTGCTGTGCGGATTCCACCACCGCCTGATCCACCACGGCGACTGGGAAGTCCGAATGGCCGCCGATGGGTTACCGGAGTTCATCCCGCCCCAATACCGAGATCCGCTCCGACAACCCCGCCGCAACACCCTCCACCACATGTGACCCGAGGAGCCCGCCAGCCACACCGGCGACGGGCCCCTCGGCATGCCCGGGGGACGACCGTGGGTCAAGGGAGCGTGTTCTGGCGGCCTGCTTGGGCACCTGCGTGCCCTCATCTCACGACAGAACGCTCGCGAGCCCCACCTTCGCCCGCTCGAAGTACATGAAGGACCCCTTCCTTGCGCCTAGGTACAGGAAGGGGTCCTTCATGTACTCGGAAGGTGTGAAGGTCGAGTTTCCTCAGCTGAGTCGAGGAAAGGGGACTTTCACGCGCCCCCGTTGTGACTGTCGGTGCCACTGAGACTCGTGGGGATGTTCCGTTCCGGTCACTGCACAACTGTGTGGATTTCGGGTCATCCAACGCACCAAGATCCACACAGCCGACACTCGCCAGCCACACGGCGAAGCCCGCCAACCATGCCTGCACCGCAAGCAAACGATCGGTCCAGCGGCCACCTGAAACGCCCTCGCCACGACAGAAGATCACCGTTGGGCAACTACGCCGACCCGCCGAAGATCCCGTCGCTCCGCTCCTGCCGAACCGGGCGAGGTGCCCGTTCCGGAGGGGAAACGATGAGTCGAAAGTATCGCCTGATGACCCTGCTGGCCGCCGTCGCGACGACGGTGGTCTCTCCCGCGACCGCTGTGGCCGCGCCGAACTGCACGTCGGATCTGTGCCTGTGGTCGGGCACCGACCACACCGGCACGAAGAGCTCGGCGGGCTACTTCGACAAGAACACCCACTGCTACCCGGACAAGCACTACAACTCCGCGGTCAGCCGCACCGGGTACAGCATCCGGATGTACAACGGCTCCTCGTGCAACGGCCCGTCGTTCGTGCTCGGCCCGGGCAAGCAGGTCGCGCCGCGCGGCCTCCCTCGGTGTCACGTTTCCGGCGGCTCTCTCGTCCGACCGGGGACACGTCCACCGAAGGAGAACCTCCATGCCGAAACCGTTGCGCGTCGCGATCGTCGTGCAGACCCTCGCCGTCTTCCTCACCCCGATCACGGCGGGGCTCCTGCTGACCGTGCCGTACGGCCACGCACTGCACAGCGCCACGTCTTACACGCTGTTCGTCGTGGCGGTGCTGCACGTGCTCACCGCGGTTCTCGTCTGGCGACCGGGCGGCGGCTCCCCCAAGCCGATCGTGCCCGCGGCCGTGTTCCTCGCGCTCACGCTGGCCCAGGTGTTCCTGGGGTTGGCGCAGGTGACGGCCGTCCACGTTCCACTCGGTGTCGTGCTGTTCGGCTTCAGCCTCATCCAGCTGGACCGTATTCGGCCCGCGCGGGAAACCGCCTTGCGCTCCGCGTACTAGCGGCCTTCTTCCAGCAGACCCGCCGCCTGGGCGGTCCGCTGGTACAACACGTAGCGCCCGTCTCGGGCCTTGGTGACGAGACGCGCCCGGTGCAGTGCGGCGAGGTGGTAGGAGACGGTGCCAGGCGCGTATCCGAGCCGGGCGGCGAGTTCCGTGGTTGATCGGGCGGTTTCGAGGTCCGCCAGCAGGGCCGCTCGGGCGTTACCGACCACTTGCGCGATCGTTTCGGACCGGCGGTCGCGGACGGTGCCGATCCCCTGGGCCGGGTAGTAGAGGACGAACTGCCCGGGGGTGTCGACCTGGATGATGACGTCGGGCCAGTTGAGCACGCCGGGGGCGAAGACCAGATCCCGGCCGGTGACATCGATTTCGCCGTCCCACGACTTGGCGACGGTGACGGCGTCGCCTGCCCACGCGATGTCGGGGTGGAGTGCTCCGAGCGCCCGGCCGATGCCGTGGGTGGCGATGGCCGTCGCGCGGTGGGCGATGTCCTGGTCGATGATCGAGCGCAGTTCGGGCCAGCCCTCGGCGAGGGCGTCCCGCCAGAACCGGGCGAAGCCGTTGGCGAGACGTCGCTGCATCCGCCCCGATTCCGCGATCCGGCGGGTCGTGGCGAGCAGCGGCCTGTTCCAGTGGGTGCGGGTGAAGGTGAAGATCTGGGTTTCGAGGTCTTCCTGCGGCACGGCCTCGATCCGCGCGATCTGCTCGTCGAGCACGTCACGATGCTGCGCGCCGGCCCCCGGCTGCGGGGTGAGCAGGTCGGGTGCGTAGGTGTCGCCGTCCTGTGGCAACAGATCCGCGAGCAGAGCGACGTCGGGATGGGCGAGTGCCGAGCGGGCGAGCGGCCCGGGATCTCCGAACACCGGATGCCGTCCCGACGCGGCGGTGAGTTTCAGCCACGCCATGGACTCCGCCGCGGGCGAAGGGGCCAACCGCGTTCTGGACACCGTGTCGGCATCTACACGTAGCGTGAGCACCACCTCGACGGTAGCAGGATTTGAACCGGCTCGAATCCTTTCCGGCCCGAGGTCCGCGTGGGGTTGAGTGATGGAGCCGGACAACGGCGGCAACGTTCTTTCGCATCCGATACCCGAAGAACCTGGGAGTGGTTGTCATGTTGAGGCTCAAGCACAAGGCCGGCGCGGTCGTGGCCGCGGCGGCGTCGGTCGCCGGGATGGTGTTCGCGGCGGCACCCGCCTCCGCCACCGTCGCCGCGTACCCCACCAGCGACTTCTCGATCGAGGTCGGGGCGAGCTACTACAAAGGCACGGTCACCTGGTACAACCGCTCGGTCAGCGTCAACGGAGCGTTCAAGGCCTCCGGATGCCGCCGGGTGTACGCGGAGGCCATCGCGGGCACCAGATGGCTCGACTGGCAGAGTTCCAGCACTTGGTGCGACGAATCCGGACCGGCGCCCCTTCACCTCAACGCCGACGTCGACGGCGGGGCCACCAAGGTCAATGTCTGGATGACCACCGAAAACGCCTCCAAGGGCCTCGAATACTTCGTCTGCACTCGCGGCTACGGCTTGTGCGCCGGTCCTTATGTGGGAATGCCGTGACGAATCCAGAACGGATAGCACCGATGAGGAGATCCCCTTTGAACGTCCGCACCTTGGCCACGACGGCGGTGCTCGCACTGATCGCCTGTCTGCTGGCCGCCACACCGGCACAGGCGGCGAATTCCGCCACCTTCACCCCGCAAACGATCCTGGCGCCCGGGCTACCGGCGGGAGGCGGGGTCGACCAGAACGTCACTCCCGTGGGCACCATCTCGCTGAACATGACCGCCACGCAAACCGCGTACGTGGTCTCGAAAATGCGGGTCAACAACGCCACCATCCGCAGCCTCTTCGACAACGAGGTCGTCTGCCGGGGTCCGGGTGGCTGGAGCAAGAACATGGTGATCGGGCAGAACGTCTACGACGTGAACTCGGGCTCCCCGTTGCAGGACGCGACGCTCTACACCCGTTTCCTCGTCCATCCCGGCGTCGCCGGCACGGTGACCTGCACCGCGAACGTGCGGGGGAATTCGCTCAACGCCAACGACGCCACCTATCGCTTGGTCAGCGGGTACATCACGTTCGCCGACACCTCGGTCACGAACGCCACCGACGGGCAGCCGGTGCAGTCCAGCGTGAGCGCGGCGGGCGCGCCCCTCAACTCCGGTGCCCCGGTGGTGCGGCAGCCCGCGCTCGACTACTTCGACCTGCCGTCGACCGTGCAGGGCCTGAACGTGGTCGGCGATGTCGAACTGCAGGTCTGCGTGCCGAACACGCCATGCGACAAGCAGAAGACGGCCTTGGTGAAGTTCACGCTCTTCATCAACCAATGGAAGTCGGACGGCACCCTCTGCAAGACCGACAGCAGTGTCGAGGTCACGCACGACGTGCCGTACTGGGTGCACCACAAGTACGTGCCGCTCAACAAGCCGGACTTCACGGTCAGCAAGGCGCCGGGCTGCGTCCCCCGGTTCAACGCCTACGTCAAGGCCGAGTGGCTGGGCGGTGAGACCGCCGGCATCCAGGGGACGGCGCTCAGGCTCACCGACTCGCGCGGCTCGACGACCACGCATGCCTCCGACATGAGCCACGCGTACGTCCTGCCGTACTGATCACTTCCACCTGAAATCTGGGCAGTGCGGTGCACTCAATGCGCCGCACTGTCCAGTGCCATCAAGGCGTTTCGCACGCCCTGCTCGAGGATGTCGTCGGCGAGTTTCCGGTCGGCCAGCGCGCGGGAGAGCTGAAGAGTCCCGACCAGTGAGGCGTAGACGCTGAGGACCTTGACGCGCGCCGACGCCGGATCGTGCGGCGCCAGCCGAGCGGCGATGTCGTCGATGAACGCGAGCACGCTGTCGGTGTAGGCCTGTTTGGTCGGATCGGCGCACCGGGTGATCTCGTCGAGCAGGGCAGCGGACGGGCAGCCTCCCTCGGGATTGTCGCGATGTTCGGGCGAGAGGTACTCACGCACCATCTGCTCGATTCCGGCGCGGCCCGGCGCGATCGAGTCGAGCCACTCGCGCTGTTCGCGTAGTTGTTCGGAGACCGCGGTGGCGACCAGGTCTTCCTTGGATTCGAAGTGCGCGTAGAAGGCGCCGTTGGTCAGCCCGGCGTCCTTCATGAGCGTGGCCACCCCGGAGCCGTCGATACCGTCGCGTTTGAACCGGCGGCCCGCCGTCTCGACGATCCGGCGCCGCGTCTCCAGCTTGTGCTCTTTCCCGTACCGCACCACGCGCTTCTCCACTCGCCGCGACCGTCACCCATGTTAGTACGATCATAATCCAAATCAGGCCGAGCTCTTGCGTCGGGACTCAACCCGTGCTTATGGTATTACGACCATAATCTAAAGGAGTGGCCATGACAACGACCAAGCCGGTGGCGCTGGTGACCGGCGCATCGTCCGGTATCCGCAAGGCGGCCACGCTCGCCCTCGACAACGCCGATGTCGGCGCGAACGGCGCCGCCGAGGAGATCTCGGCCGACCAGGCGCGGCGGGTCTTCGACGTCAACGTCTTCGGCCTCATGCGCATGACCAGGGCAGTCCTGCCGCGGATGCGCGAACAGGGTGGCGGCCGCATCGTCAACGTCTCGTCCGTCGGGGGTTTCGTCCCCAACCCGTTCATGGCCGTGTACGTCTCGACCAAGCACGCGGTCGAGGGCTATTCCGAGTCGTTGGACCACGAAGTCCGCGAACACGGCGTCCGGGTGCTGCGCGTCCAGCCCGGCCCCGTCAACACCCCGTTCGACGCCAACGTGGCGCAGGCCGACGCCCAGCTGGAGGTCTACGCGCACCAACGGGGTGTCTTCGAGGACGTGATGCGGGAGTCGATGCGCGGCGGCGAGGCGGCCACCGACGTGAAGCCGAAGTCGCGGTACCTCGCCGGCTCGACCGCCGCCCGCGTCGCCGTACTCCGCCGCGTCGCGCCTGCCCGCTTCTTCGACCGGGGTGTCCGCAAGCTCAACCGGATGACCGGCTGACATTTTCCGTACGGGGAAAGGCAAGTCATGAAGGCATTCATCGTCGACCGCTACGGAAGCAGCGACGGCAACGTCCGGGCGGCCGAAATGCCGGAGCCCGACGTCGGCCCGCGCGACGTACTGGTCCGCGTCCACGCCGCGGGGGTCAACGCCCTCGACCTCAAGATCAGGGACGGCGAGTTCAAGCTCATCCTCCCCTACCGGCCGCCGTTCATCCTGGGCAACGACGTGGCGGGCGTCGTGGTCCGGGTCGGCACGCTGGTGCGGAAGTTCCAGGCGGGCGACGAGGTCTACGCGCGTCCGGACAAGGACCGGATCGGCACCTTCGCGGAGCTCATCGCCGTCCACGAGAACGATCTGGCGATCAAACCGAAGCAGCTGACGATGGAAGAAGCCGCCTCGATTCCGCTGGTCGGTTTGACGGCCTGGCAGGCACTGGTCGAAATCGCCGACGTGCGGCCGGG
The DNA here is from genome assembly GCF_046549005.1 of Amycolatopsis sp. lyj-108. Lineage (NCBI taxonomy): Bacteria > Bacillati > Actinomycetota > Actinomycetes > Pseudonocardiales > Pseudonocardiaceae > Amycolatopsis > Amycolatopsis sp. lyj-108. Next base: position 146,984 of record NZ_JAJPWQ010000009.1, read on the forward strand.
CCAGAAGGTCCTCGTCCACGCGGGCTCCGGCGGCGTGGGGACGTTCGCGATCCAACTGGCGAAACACCTCGGCGCCACCGTGGCCACGACCGCCGGCACGGCCAACGTCGATCTGGTCAGGCGCCTCGGCGCGGACGTCGTCGTCGATTACCGGAAGGAGGACTTCGAGTCCGTCCTGCGGGATTACGACGTGGTGCTCAACAGCCTGGACGACAAGACGCTCAAGAAGTCCCTGACCGTGCTGAAACCCGGCGGAAAGCTCATCTCGATCTCCGGCCCGCCGGATCCCGCCTTCGCACGGGAGCTCGGCAGGCCGTGGATCCTGCGACCGGTGATGCGGGTACTGAGCCACCGGATCCGGAAAGCCGCCCGCCGCCGTCAAGTCGCCTACTCGTTCCTCTTCATGCGGGCCAACGGCGCCCAGCTGACCGAAATCACCTCGCTCGTCGACTCCGCCGTGATCAAGCCGGTCATCGACCGGGTGTTCCCTTTCGAAGCGACCAAAGAGGCCCTGACGTATGTCCAAAAAGGACGAGCGAAGGGCAAGGTCGTCATCGCCGTCCGAGAAAACCAGAAGGAGACGTCATGACCGCGCTCGCCGGCTACCGGAACGCACCGACCAAGACCGTCGACGTCGGCGGAACGACCTTCGCCTACCGCCGGCTCGGCCCGGACCACGGCACTCCGGTGATCTTCCTCAATCACCTGGCCGCGGTGCTGGACAACTGGGACCCCCTGGTCGTCGACGGCATCGCGGCGAAGCGGCCCGTGATCACCTTCGACAACCGCGGAATCGGTGCCTCGCAAGGTAAAACGCCACGCTCGGTGGCGGAGATGGCACGCGACGCCATCGCCTTCATCCGGGCATCGGGCCACGACGAGGTCGACCTGCTCGGCTTCTCGCTGGGCGGTTTCGTCGCCCAGGTGATCGCCGAAGAAGAACCGCGGCTCGTCCGCAGAATGATCCTCGCCGGCACCGGCCCTGCCGGGGGCGCGGGCATCGACAAAGTCACTCCGATCACCCTTCTCGACACGCTGAAAGCCGCCCTGACCTTCAAGGACCCGAAGGAGTACCTGTTCTTCACCCGCACGGCCGACGGCAAAGCGAAGGCGCGTCAGTTCGTGAACCGGCTGAAGGAACGCACCGAAGACCGCGACAAGCCCATCTCCGTCACGGCTTTCCGCAACCAGCTCAAGGCGATCCACCGCTGGGGACGCCGGCGGCCGTCGGATCTGACGGTCATCCGGCAGCCGGTCCTGGTGGCCAACGGTGACCAGGACCGGATGGTGCCGAGCCGCAATTCCGCCGACCTGGCCCGGCGGCTGCCGAACGGCCGGCTCGTCCTCTACCCCGACGCCGGGCACGGCGGCATCTTCCAGTACCACGCGGAGTTCGTCGAAGAAGCCCTGAGGTTCCTCGACGCCTAGTTGACGGGGCTGCGGCGTTCGAGGAAGACGGTGTCGTGCCAGACGCCGTCGCGCTGGGCGATGCGTTCTCGGATGCCGACAGTGCGATAACCGGCGCTGTGGTGCAAGGCGATGCCGGCACGGTTGTCAGTGAAGATCGACGTCTGCAAGGTCCAGAGCCCGGCGGCGTCGGCTTCGGTGACCTGCTTGAAGAGCAGGGCTTTCCCGACGCCGCGGCCGCGATGGCTTTCGGCGACGTAGACCGACGTCTCGGCGACCCCCTGGTAGCACTCGCGCGCCGAGACCGGGGTGGCCGCCGTCCAGCCGGCGACCTGCCCGTCGATCTCGGCGACCCAACGATGTCCGGGTAGCCAGCTCGCTTCGAGCGCCTCGCGATCGGGAACCTCGGTTTCGAAGGTGGCGAGCCCGGTCGCGATGCCTTCACCGTAGATCCGGCGGATCGCGTCCCAATCGTCGTCACGAAGGGCGCGGATGGTGACGTCCTCCGGCACGTTGTCCGGGCAGCACGGACGCGGCGCGAGCAGGCCCATCACCGCGTCGGCCGCGTGCGGAAGGCCGCTGCAGCACGCCTGATTGATCGTCACGACCGTGGCCGTGCCCTCTTTCCGCAGATGCAGGAAGCCGACCTCGGCCAGCTTCCGCACGTGGTGGGAGCAGGTGGACTGGCTGGTCCCGAGGATTTCGGTGAGCGCGCCGACGGTCAGGCCGCGGTGCGAGGTCGCGACGGCGTGCAGGAGTTTGACCCGCGTCGGCTCGGCCAGACAGGCGAACCACCCGGCATAGGTCGCGGCTTCGCGTTCGGGCAGGAGACCGGCGAGGGGAACGGGTACGACCGTCGTCATGCGCCCAGTATCGACCAGAATCGATGGTTGCGTCAATCGACGACGGTCGATACATTCCCCGCATCGGTTCAATCGAGCCGGATCGATGAAAGGTGCATGGGGATGAATGAGCTGCCTGTCGTGGTGATCGGAGCGGGGCCGGTGGGGCTGGCGGCCGCCGCCGAGCTGGTGGAGCGGGGTTTCGAGCCGCTGCTGCTGGAGCGTGGCGCGCGGGCCGGAGCGGATGTGGCCGAGTGGAACCACGTGCGGTTGTTCTCGCCGTGGTCCGAACTCGTCGCTCCCGCGGCCGGGCGGCTGCTGGAGAAGACCGGCTGGACCCGGCCCGACGGCGACACGTATCCGACGGGTTCGGAGTGGGCCGGCTTGTATTTGCGCCCGCTCGCCGCGGCGCTCGGTGACCGGGTGCGTTTCGACGCCGAGGTGATCGGGGTGGCACGCCGCGGACGCGACCGGGTCGTGGACAGCGGCCGGGACGAAGAACCGTTCACGGTCCACGTTCGCGCCGCCGACGGCTCGGAAGAGCGCGTCACCGCCCGGGCGGTGGTCGACGCCTCCGGGACCTGGTCGACGCCGAATCCCCTTGGCGGGGAAGGACTTCCCGCCGTCGGCGAACGGTCGGCGGCGGACCGGATCGGCTACCGTGTCCCGGATTTGGCTGACGAGACCGTGCGGGCCCGGTATGCGGGCAAGCATGTGGTGGTCGCGGGCAGCGGGCATTCGGCGTTGACGGCGTTGGTCGCGTTGTCCGGTCTGGCGGACGACGGCACGCGGATCAGCTGGGTGCTGCGCCGCGGCGCGGTCGGTGACACCTTCGGCGGCGGCGACGCCGACCAGCTCCCGGCGCGGGGCGCGCTCGGCCTGCGGGCGCGGGCGGCGGTCGAGTCCGGGCAGATCACGGTGGTGACCGGGTTCCGCACCGAGGTCGTCGAACGCGACACCGACGGACGGCTGACCTTGATCTCCTCTGGCGGACAGCGGATCGAACAGGTCGACGAGGTCGTGACCCTGTCCGGATTCCGGCCCGACCTGAGCTGGCTGTCGGAGATCCGGCTCGAGCTGGACCCGACGTTGCAGGCACCGGTCGCCCTCGCGCCGCTGATCGACCCGAACGTCCACTCGTGCGGAACCGTGTATCCGCACGGCGCCAAGGAACTCGCGCATCCGGAGAAGGACTTCTACCTGGCCGGGATGAAAAGCTACGGCCGGGCGCCGACCTTCCTGGCGATGACCGGTTACGAGCAGGTCCGCAGCATCGCCGCCCAGCTGGCCGGAGACCACGAGGCGGCCGCACGGGTCGAGCTGCGGATGGCCGAGACCGGCGTCTGCGGCGGTGCCGGCCTGTTCGATGAGCCGGACGACGCACCGGCCGCCGGTGGCTGCTGCGCGACACCGGAGCCGGAAGTCCTGACGCTGTCCGCGCCATCGGCCGCGGTGCGCTGACGGCTGTGCCGGTCACGACAGCCGCGGCGTCGCCCGGGTTGACCGCGTCCGGGCGACGCCGCGCGCTGGCCGTTCTCTGCGTCACCGAGATCACCAGCTGGGGCATCCTCTTCTACGCCTTTCCCGTGCTGGCACCGGAAATCAGCCAGACCACGGGCTGGTCGACGGCCTGGGTGGTCGCGGCGTTCTCGGCCGGACAGGTGGTCGCCGCGCTGGCCGGGATCCCGGTCGGACGATGGCTGGACAGCAGAGGTCCCCGTTCGGTGATGACGGCCGGGTCGGTAGTGGCGGTGCCCGCGGTCGTGGCCGTCGCGCTGGCGCAGAACCTGGTGTGGTTCACCGTGGCGTGGCTGCTGGCCGGGGTCGCGATGGGTGCGGTGCTGTATCCGCCCGCGTTCGCCGCGCTGACCCGCTGGTACGGCGAGCGGCGGGTGTTCGCGCTGACCGTGCTCACCCTGGCCGCGGGCTTGGCGAGCACGGTGTTCGCCCCGCTGACCGCGCTGCTCACGGCATACCTGGATTGGCGGGAAACCTATTTGGTCCTCGCCGCCGTACTGGCCGTCGTCACCATCCCGGCGCACCTGTGGGGCCTACGGGGGCCGTGGCCACCGGCCGAGCCGCAGTCCGGCACGCACAGCGACCCCGCACGGATCGCCCGGGGCATCCCGTTCCGGGGCTTGGTGATCGCGTTCAGCCTGGCGGCGTTCGCCGTCTACGCCGGAGTGATCAATCTCGTGCCGCTGCTCACCGAACGCGGCGTCAGCAGCACGACGGCGGCGATCGCCCTCGGCCTCGGCGGCGCCGGGCAGGTCTTGGGACGGCTCGGCTACACCACATTCACCCGGCTGACGACGGTCCGGACCCGGACCGCGATCGTGTTCCTCGCCGCCGCCGCGACCACGGCCGTGCTGGGGTTGCTGACCACCACGGCCGGGTTGATCGTCGCCGCGGTCGTGGCCGGAATGGCGCGCGGGGTGTTCACGCTCCTGCAGGCCACCGCGGTGGCCGACCGCTGGGGAACCACCCACTACGGGCGCCTCAACGCCCTCCTGCAAGCGCCCTTGACCATCACCGTCGCACTCGCCCCCTGGGCGGGCGCGGCCATCGCGAGCGGCATCGGCGGCTACTCGCCGACCTTCCTCATGCTCGCCGCCGTCACGGTGGCCGCCGCGGTCCTCGCCCTGGCGGCAACACCTCATTCTGGAAGGAACTCATGAACGACCACGACGCCATCATCGTCGGTGGCGGCCAGGCCGGTCTCGCCGCCGCCAAGGCCCTGCGCACCAGAGGCCTGCATCCGGTGATCCTCGAAGCAGGCGCCGAACCGGTCGGCTCCTGGCCCCGCTACTACGACTCGCTGACCCTCTTCTCCCCCGCCCGCTACAGCAGCCTCCCCGGCTTGCCCTTCCCCGGCGACCCCGAGCACTACCCGCACCGAGACGAAGTCGTCGACTACCTGCGCCGCTACGCCGACTGCCTCGGCACCGAGATCCGCACCGGACACCGGGTGGACGCCGTCACCCACGACGACGTATTCACCGTGCACGCAGAGGGAGAAACCGCGCTGACCGCGCCGATCGTCATCGCCGCGTCCGGCGGCTTCTCCCGCCCCTACCGCCCGGCCCTGTCCGGTTTGGACACCTTCACCGGAAACGTCCTGCACAGCGGCGACTACAGCGTCCCGGCACCGTTCGCCGGGCAGCGCGTGATCGTCGTCGGCGCGGGCAACTCGGCCGTCCAGATCGCGGCCGAACTCGCCGGCCACGCCCACGTCACCCTCGCCAACCGGGCACCGGTGAAGTTCGCGCCGCAACGGCAGTTCGGGAAGGACGTGCATTTCTGGTCGGCCGCCGTCGGCTTCGACCACCTGCCGATCGGGCACCTGCTGAAGCACCCGCCGACCACCGCGGTGAACGATCCTGGCAGCTACAAGGCCGCGATCCTCAACGGAAAGCCGGACCAGCGGCGCATGTTCACCACCCTCGACGGCGACACCGTGCGGTGGCCGGACGGAACCCGCGAACGCGTTGACACCATCCTGCTCGCCACCGGCTTCCGCCCCGGGTTGTCCTATTTGGACAAACTGGGCACCTTGGCCTCAGATGGACGCCCCTTGCAGGATCGCGGCCTGTCCACCACCCATCCGGGTCTGGGTTACGTCGGGCTGGAATGGCAACGCAGCTTCGCCTCCGCCACCCTGCGCGGTGTCGGCCGCGACGCCCGCTACGTGGCGAAACGCCTTCCGCGCCGATAGAGCATCATGGCCGGCATGGCCACCATCGCACGTCTCACCACGACCGCAGCCTTGGATCTCGGGAAGCTCGAATATCGGTTCGACCAGCGTGGCGGTCCCACAGTGGTGATGTTCCATGGTGGACACATGCACGCCGGACTCGCGCTCGGCGAAGAGACCTTCGTCGATGCCGGCTACTCGGTACTCGTGCCCTCGCGGCCGGGCTACGGCCGCACACCCTTGTCCACCGGCACAACGACCAGTGGATTCGCGGATGTCGTCCGCTCGCTGTGTGACCACCTCGGCATCACCCGGGTCGCCGCCGTCGTCGGCATCTCGGCGGGAGGACGCACCGCGATGGCGACGGCGGCCCGCCACCCGGATTTCGTGGAGCGAGTCATCCTCCAAAGCGCGGTGGGCCCTCTTCCCTGGCCGGATACGCGGACCCGCCTGGCCGCTCGACTCGCCTTCGGCCCCGCGACCGAACGCCTCACCTGGTCGGCGGTGCGCGCCATCATGCGCACCGCTCCGGACGTCGGACTGCGCATGCTGTTCGGCGACCTCACCGCTCTGCCTGCCCGGCAGGTCATGACCGCGCTGTCTGCCGAAGAACGCAAGACGTTGATCGAGCTGTTCTCCCGGATGCGGTCCGGTCGCGGCTTCCGCAACGACCTCGCCGCCGGCAGAGAAGGTGTCGACGACGTCACCCAGCCCACCCTCGTGATCGCCAGCCGCAACGACGGCTCCGTACCCTTTGCCCACGCGGAGAGGCTTGCGTCGACGATCCAGCACGCCAGCCTGATCGAGAGCAACGCCGACAGCCACTTCATCTGGCTCGGCCACGACTGGCCGTCGATCAGCGGCAAGATCTGCGACTTCCTCGCCGCCTGAAACCCGGGCGACGCTAGTCCAGCGCGGCCTTGATGTCGGCGACCGCGGCCCGCGCGGTCATGCCGACACCGATGATCGTGGCCGACGCCGGGCCGGTCCAGTCGCCGTAGCCGAGAAAGTGCAGCCGGGGCTCGGCGACGGCGCGGGTGCCTTCGGTGGGGATGCGGCCGCGGGTGGTACGCAACCGCAACGGGGCGAGATGGCTCAGTGCGGGGCGGAACCCGGTGCACCAGATGACCGCGTCGGCGTGCCGACGGGTGCCGTCTGTCCACACAGGACCGTCGCCGTCGAGCCGTGCGAACATCTCACGCGGCCGCAGCAGACCCGCGTCACGGGCCTCGCGGACGGGCGGGACGGCGACGATGTCACCCAGCCCGGCGACTCCGGCGGTGTCGGCCTGCCCGGTCTCCAGCGCTTGGCGGCGCCGGGTGGTGACGTCGAAGAGGGCTTTGCCGTCGATGTGGTCGGGCAGGTAGCGCGGTGGACGGCGGGTGACCCAGGTCAGGTTCGCCGTACCCGCGAGGTCGGCGGCGATCTGCGCGCCGGAGTTGCCGCCGCCGACCACCACGACGTCCTGGCCCGCGAACTCGTCCGGGCAGCGGTAGTCCACGGTGTGCAGCTGACGACCGGTGAACCCGCCGGGCATCAGCGGCAGAAAGGGACGCCACCAAGTTCCGGTGGCGCTGATGACCGTCTCGGCGCTCCAGTCCCCGGTATCGGTGCTCACCTGGAAGCGGTCGCCGTCCCGGGAAACGGCGTTCACCGTCTCCCCTCGGCGGATCGGGAGTTCGTAGCGCTTCTCGTACGCGGCGAGGTACTCGACGACATGCTCGGCGGTCGGATACCCGGGCCCTGGATAGGGCGGCATCGGCCACCCTGGCAGGGAACTGTGCCGCGCCGGGGAGAACAGGCGCAGCGAGTCCCAGCCGTGGAGCCAGGCACCGCCCGGCTCGGTCCGGGCATCGAGGATGACGAAGTCCAGGCCCGCGCGGCGCAGATAGTAGCCCGCGGCGAGGCCGGCCTGTCCGCCGCCGATGACCACTACCCGCGCGGCCCCGGTCACTCCGCGGTCCAGCGTTTCCGCAGCCAGAGGCTCACGTAGACCAGCGCGACCAGCACCGGCACCTCGATCAGCGGCCCGACCACCCCGGCGAGCGCCTGCCCCGACGTCACGCCGAAGACACCGATGGCGACGGCGATCGCGAGCTCGAAGTTGTTGCCCGCGGCCGTGAACGCCAGTGTCGTGGTGCGCTCGTACGACAGGCCGGCCGCCTTGCCCAGCAGGTAGCCGCCGATCCACATGATCGCGAAGTACACCAGCAGCGGCAGCGCGATCCGGGCGACGTCGAACGGGCGGGAGGTGATGTTGTCGCCTTGCAGGGCGAACAGGATCACGATGGTGAACAGCAGGCCGTAGAGCGCGATCGGGCCGATCTTGGGCAGGAACTCGCCCTCGTACCAGTCGCGCCCCTTGCTCCGCTCCCCGATGCGGCGGGAAAGGTATCCGGCGGCGAGCGGGATGCCGAGGAAGATGACGACGCTGAGCGCGATCTCCCACGGCGAGAAGTCCAGCGTCGTCGTGTCCAAGCCCAGCCAGCCGGGAAGCAGGTCGAGGTAGAACCAGCCGAGCACGCCGAACATGATCACCTGGAAGACCGAGTTCAGCGCGACCAGCACCGCCGCCGCCTCCCGGTCGCCGCAGGCGAGGTCGTTCCAGATGATCACCATCGCGATGCAGCGGGCGAGGCCGACGATGATCAGCCCGGTCCGGTACTCGGGCAGGTCGGGCAGCATCAGCCAGGCGAGCGCGAACATCAGCGCCGGGCCGAGAATCCAGTTCAGCACCAAGGAGAGCACCATCGTGCGCTTGTCCTTGGTCACGGTGTCGAGCTTGTCGTAGCGGACCTTCGCCAGCACCGGGTACATCATCAGCAACAGACCGAGCGCGATCGGCAGCGAGACCTGCCCGATCTTCACCGCGTCCAGCACACCCTGCAGACCGGGGATCACGCTGCCCAACAGGAGCCCGGCACCCATCGCGACGATGATCCAGACCGGGAGGAACCGGTCCAGAAAGGACAGTTTGTGCAGGACGTCGGCGTCGGCCTTGTCGGCGGTTCGAGTCACGGGGCTGGTCTCCAGAAGTCGGAAGCGAGGATCAGGCGTCGAGGATTTCGGCGACCAGGCCGCGGACCCGCCGGTCGATCTCGTCGCGGATCGGGCGGACGGCCTCCACGCCCTGACCTGCGGGATCCTCCAGCGGCCAGTCGAGATACCGCTTGCCGGGGAACACCGGGCAGGTGTCGCCGCAACCCATGGTGATCACCACATCGGAGGCTTCGACGTCCTCTGTGGACAGTTTGCTCGGCACCTCGGCGGTGATGTCCAGGCCCCATTCGGCCAGCGCCGCGGCGGCGGCCGGGTTCACCTTCTCCGCGGGCTCGGAACCCGCGGACCGGACGGCGATCCGGCCGAGCGAGTAGTGCTGCAACAGCGCGGCGGCCATCTGCGACCGGCCGGCGTTGTGGACGCAGACGAACAACACCTCAGGCGTGCGGGTCATACCCGTTTCCTTTCGCCGGTCCCTGACTGAATCGAAGTATGCCGATACAATTGAAGGGCTTGGATCGAGCTTTGTCAATTCAACGGGTATGGTGGGCTTCGGCTGACGTCAGCAGCGAAGGAGGCCCCGTGGCGAGCGAGAACGGCCGTACCCGGAAACCGGTCGCGGTGACCCTCCTGATGGCCGAACCCGCCGCGGTCGTCGACCCCGGCGACGCCGAGGCGGCGGCGAAACTCTTCAAGGCGCTGTCGGACCCGGTGCGAATCCGTCTGCTTTCGCTGGTGCGGTACTCCCCCGGCGGCGAGGCGTGCTTCTGCGACCTGGCCGAGGAGTTCGACATGCCCCAGCCGTCGCTCAGCCATCACCTGCGCGTGCTGGTCTCCGCCGGCATCCTCGACCGGGAGCGGCGCGGCACCTGGAGCTGGTACACCGTCGTCCCCGAACCGCTCGAAACCCTCGAAAGCCTGCTCCGTTCAGGCGGCCCGCTCGCCGATCGGCCGGCCCGCCTGTCCGGGAGGGCGTGTCAGTGACCGCCAGTGAGTTTCGCGTGCATGCGGGCACTGTGCTTGTTCAGGCCGACGATCTCGACGGTCTTGCCCCGTGACTCGTATTTGGTGGTGATCGCGTCGAGTGCGGCGACGGTGGAGGCGTCCCAGATGTGGGCGTCGGTGAGGTCGATGACGACCTTCTCCGGGTCGTTCGCGTAGTCGAACTGGTAGACCAAGTCGTTGCTGGAGGCGAAGAACAGCTCTCCAGTGACGGCGTACACGACCTGGGTGCCGTCCGGGTCGACCACAGCGGTCACGTCGACCAGGTGCGCCACCCGGCGCGCGAAGATCACCATCGCGGTGATCGAGCCGACGACCACACCGATCGCGAGGTTGCCGGTGGCCACCACGACGGCCACGGTGACGACCATGACGATGATCTCGCCCCACGGCATCCGCTTGAGTGTGGCCGGGGTGACACTGTGCCAGTCGAAGGTGCCGAAGGCCACCAGCACCATCACGGCGACCAGCGCGGCCATCGGGATCTGTGAGACCAGCGGACCGAAGACGATGCACAGGATCATCAGGAAAGTTCCGGCCAGGAACGTCGACAGCCGAGTCCGGGCACCGGCGGTCTTCACGTTGATCATGGTCTGACCGATCATCGCGCAACCGCCCATACCGCCGAAGAAACCCGTGACGATGTTCGCGACACCCTGTCCGATCGCTTCACGGGTCTTGTTGGAACGCGTGTCGGTGATGTCGTCGACGAGCTTCGCGGTCATCAACGACTCCATCAGCCCCACCAGCGCGAACGCGAGCGCGTACGGCGCGAGCAACGCGAGCGTGCCGAGGGTGAACGGCACTTCCGGAACGCCGGGCGACGGCAGCGACGACGGCAGCGCGCCCTTGTCCCCCACGGTCGGAACCGCGATACCGGCGGCGATCGTCAGCACCGTCAAGGCCACGATGGACACCAGCGGCGCCGGAACCACCCTGGTCAGCTTCGGGAACAGCACCATGAGCACGAGCCCACCGGCGAACAGCGGGTACACCGGCCACGGCACGTCGATCAGCTCCGGCACCTGCGCCAGGAAGATCAAGATCGCCAGCGCGTTGACGAACCCGACCATCACGCTGCGCGGCACGAACCGCATCAGCCTGGCCACCCCCAGCGAGCCGAGCACGATCTGGAACAGACCACCCAGGATCACCGTGGCGATCAGGTAGCTCAGCCCGTGCTCACGCGCCAGTGGCGCGACCACGAGCGCGATCGCACCGGTCGCGGCGGAGATCATCGCCGAACGACCGCCCACGACCGAGATCACCACCGCCATGGTGAACGACGCGAACAACCCGACACTCGGGTCCACACCGGCGATGATCGAGAAGGAGATCGCCTCCGGGATCAACGCGAGCGCGACCACGAGACCGGCGAGGATCTCAGTACGAGCGACCTTGGGCGACAACCACGACGGGCGCGTGAACAACTGGGTCACGAGACTCGACACAGACCGACGACCTGACTTCTCTGGCGCGATCACTGCCACGGCGCGCTGAAGGCTTGATGAGCGCTTGACGTTAGTCGAGCGAATCGCCCCGGCACCGAACCTCCCCCGCCGAATGAGGCCGTGATCACGTCGGCGGCCACGGCGGCCGGGCAACCCCGGTTTCGGACGAGGAAGGCCGGTGAGGTGAACTGGACCCAGCGGCAGACGCTGAAGATCGCAGTCCGGAGGAGTCGAGTGTGACGGCAGGCAACACAGTCCAGGCCGAACGGCCCGAGGTGATCGCCGAGGCGAGCCGTCGCCGGACGTTCGCCGTCATCAGCCACCCCGACGCCGGCAAGTCGACGCTGACCGAGGCGCTGGCGCTCCACGCCCAGGTGATCTCGCAGGCCGGCGCCGTGCACGGCAAGGCAGGACGACGCGGGGTGACCTCGGACTGGATGGAGATGGAACGCGCCCGCGGGATCTCCATCACCTCCGCCGCGCTGCAGTTCGTCTACGGCGACACGGTGATCAACCTGCTGGACACGCCGGGGCACGCGGACTTCTCCGAAGACACCTACCGGGTCCTCTCAGCCGTCGACTCCGCCGTCATGCTGCTCGACGCCGCCAAGGGCCTGGAGCCGCAGACGCTGAAACTGTTCGACGTCTGCCGCTACCGCGGGATCCCGGTGATCACCTTCATCAACAAGTGGGACCGGCCGGGCCGGGAAGCCCTGCAGTTGTGCGACGAGCTCACCGACCGGATCGGCCTGCAACCCATGCCGCTGACCTGGCCGGTCGGGACGGCCGGACACCTGCGCGGCGTCCTCGACGTCTCGAGCGGGGAGTTCGTCCGCTACCTGCCCACCGCGCACGGGACGACCCTCGCACTGGACGAGCGTCTCGGCGCCCAGGAGGCGGAGGCCGACCTCGGCGCCGACTGGACACAGGCCCAGGAGGAATCTGAGCTCCTGCGCGCCGCCGACGGCGAGTTCGACGCGTCCCGCTTCTTCGCCGCCACCGCGACCCCGGTGCTGTTCGGCGCGGCCGTCCGCAACTTCGGCGTCCGCCATCTGCTGGACCTGCTGGTCGAACTCGCGCCGCGGCCCGCCCCGCGCGCCGACGCCGAGAGCCGGATCCGCGCCTTGGACGCGCCCTTCTCGGCGTTCGTGTTCAAGGTCCAGACCGGAATGGACCCCGCGCACCGAGACCAGGTGGCCTTCGCCCGCGTGTGCTCCGGGGTGTTCGAACGCGGCATGGTCGTCACCAACGCCACCACCGGCAAACCCTTCGCCACCAAATACGTGCAGCAGGTGTTCGGCCAGCAACGCTCCACAGTGGACACCGCCTATCCGGGGGACGTCATCGGGCTGGTCAACGCCACCGCGCTGCGGGTCGGCGACACGCTGCACGCCGGCAAGCCCGCCGTGCGGTTCCCCGGTCTGCCCAGCTTCGCCCCCGCTCACTTCGCCGTCGCCCGGCCCACCGATCTCGGCCGCGCCAAGCAGTTCCGCAAGGGTGTCGAGCAGCTCGGCGCGGAGGGCGTGGTCCAGGTGCTGCGGTCGGACCTGCGCGGTGACGCCGCACCGGTGTTCGCCGCGGTCGGGCCGATGCAGTTCGAGGTCGCCGCCCACCGCATGGCCGCCGAGTTCGGCTCACCGATCCGACTGGACCAGCTGTCCTACCAGGTGGCCCGGCGCCTCACCGACCCCAGCCAGCGTCCCCTCGTGGACAAGGGCCGCAACAGCGAGGTCCTCACCCGCCTCGACGGCGCCGACCTGGCCCTCTTCGCCGACGAACTGGCCCTGCGGCTCGTGATGCGAGCGAATCCCGACCTGGCGCTGGAGCCCTTGGTGGCCGAGGGCGGCTGAACGACGCCGGCCGGTGGCGGGGGGCTAGTGAGGTGAAGGCTCCCTTCACCGCGTCCGATGCAGCGAAGGACGCCTTCACCCTGGACCCACGGCCACGGTGGCGAGCCCGTTCATCAGGAGGCGGGGGGCGCGAACGCGTGACTCGCGTGTTCAGAAACGGGTCTCGCGAGTGCGGTACCGCGTCACCCCACTCGCTGGCCGATCAGGACAACGAAACGGAATAACTGTTCGACGAGAAGTTCATCCCGCCCCCGGCCGACGTGATCTCAAAGCCGAACTGCACTTCACCGACCGTCACGTCGCCGTACCAGCCCCGGTTCTTGATCCAGTTCAGCACGGCGAGCACGTCGACCGAACCCGCGTTCGTGTTCGAGGTGCGCAGGAATGAGAACACCGCGTTGGCGCCGTTGCTCCCCCGGTAGACGTCCCAGGTGTGGCCGCCGACGGAGACCGTGGTCTCCTTCGAGCCGATCGCGCCCACCGCGCCCTGCTTGTTCATCCACAACATGATCTCGTAGGCGTTGTTGTTCGCCCAGATGTCGTACGCCGTCGCGTAGGCGCCGCCACCCGGCCTGGACACGTTGAAGCTGCTGGAAAGGCTCCGCAGTCCGCTCAACTGGCGGCCGACGTTCTTCGCCGAATGCGGATACGACTTCACTCCGCCGGTGTTCGGGTGGCTCGCCCAAACGCCGAAGTTGCTGTAGGAGTTCGCCCAGATCGACTGCGGGCCGGCGCCTCCGCCCCAGACGTTGTTGCGGACGGTGTAGCCGCCGTTCGACCAGCTCCCCCACTTGTCCGAAGAGCTCCAGGTGGCGGCCTGCGCCGTCCCTCCCAGCACCAGTGTGGCGACCAACGCCAGGACGACACTGCCCATCAAGGATCGTGTTTGCCTACGCATAGCCGGGTTCCTTCCGTGTCTTTTCACCAAATGGACCGCTACCGCAGAGAAAACGTGCTGATTCTCGAATCGGAGGTGAAGACGAGGTAGACGTCGTGCCGTCCACTCAGCCCGGACAACGTCGTGGTGGTCGTCGAGTATGTGTACTTGTCGCCGGTACTGGCAATCCGCGCGGTTCCGGCGAGTCTGCCGCGCGGGCCGCCGAGCCGGATTTCCACAGTGGACGTTCCCGCTTCGGCGCGAGCCGTTTTGGCGGTGAATGTCCTTGCCCCGGAACGGAAGTCCACGTCGCTGAAGCGCAGCCAGTCTCCCGCGCCGACACCGACCGCGTCGCCGCGGACCTTGCTTTCGTCGACCAGTTCGACACCCGAGTAGTCGTCGAAGTCGATCGCCCTGGTGTCCCGGGTCAGGTCGCGCGGCGGGATCTGTTCGCCACGCACGGGGAGCACCGAGCGCAGCCGGATGTCGGAAGCGGACGCACCGACCATCACGTCGTGGACGGACGATTCCAGCACCCATTTGCCCCGGGTGACGTCCCAATGCCGGAGGTCGGGCACTGACAGGCGCACCGTCTTGGTCTGACCCGGCTCCAGGCGCACCCGTTCGAAGTCACGGAGCCGCTGATTCGGCTGCTTGTCGCGGGAGACGAGCTGATGTGTGTAGAGCTGCACCACCTCGTCGCCGGCACGTTTCCCGGTGTTGGTCACCTTCACCATCGCTTCGAACGTCCCTTGTGGACCCGGTTTGCCGAGGCGCAGGTCGCTGTAGCGGAAGTTCGTGTAAGACAGGCCGTGTCCGAAGGCGTAGAGCGGATCACCGGTGAAGTACTGGTAGGTGCTGCCGCGTTTCATGATGTCGTAGTCGAGGATGTCCGGGAGTTCGGCGTCCGAGCGGTACCAGGTCTGGGTGAGACGGCCAGCCGGGTTCACGTCGCCGTACAGCACGTCGGCGAGCGCGTTGCCGGTCTCCTGACCGGCGTGTGAGGTCCACACGATCGCCGGGATGTTCTCCTGCTCCCAGTTCAAGGTCGTCGGATAGCTGTTCTCCACCACCACGACGGTGTTCGGATTCGCCTCGCGCACGGCCTTGATCAGCTCGCTCTGGCTCGCCGCCAGCGCCGTCGAGGTGCGGTCGTGGTCTTCCCTGCCGTTGATGAACGGCATGCTGCCCACGACCACGACCGCCGTTTCGGCCGATCGCGCCGCCTTCACCGCGCTGTCGATGCCCGAGGTGATCTGCTCCTTGCGGAACTTGGTCGCTCCCGCCGCGTTCGGCGAGCCCAAGGTCAGCGTGCCGTCGGCGGCGACAGTGAGGTAGCTGTTCGGCCCGTCCCAGTCGTTCGGGAGCTCGTAACCGGCGTACCTGATCACGACCGTGCCGTCACCCGCGTCCTCCAGTTTGAACTGCTGGTGGACGAACCAGTCCCGCGGCTGCGGCGCCTGGTTGAGGAACGGGCTGGTGGCATCGGCGAGATTCTGGCGCTCGACGTACTTCCCGTTCGCGACACTGCGCAAGGTCAGCACGCCGTCGCCCCACTCGAACGCGTCGAACTGTTCCGTGGCCCCGACACTGGTGGCGCCGGTCTTGAGCACCGCGCCCGCATCGCCCGCGCCACCGCTGAGGTACTTGCCGGTGGTGGCGTCACGCAAGGCGATCCTGTCGACGGCCTCGGTGTCGGTGACCTGTGCCCCGTCGCCGAGCCGCGCGCGGATCCCGTCCAGCGGGGTCACCTTGTACGGCAGTCCGCCGGAGTACCAGTCGGTGTACAGGGTCTTCTCCAGCGGCCCGATGACCGCGACACCGCGCTTCGGGTCCAGCGGGAGGGCTCCGCGGTCGTTCTTCAGCAGCACCATGGCCTCGCCCGCCGACTTGCGGGCGAGCTGCCGGTGCGCCGGACTGTTGACCACGTCCTTGCCGATCTTGGCGTACGGGCCGCCGTCCGGATCGAAGTCGCCGAGCCGGAAGCGGACGCTCAGGACGTGCTTCACCGCCTTGTCGATGTCGGCCTCGGCGAGCAACCCCTTGGCGAGCGCGGACGTGATGATCTTGACGGTCGGGCCGGGATTCTGATTGTCGACGGTGAAGCCGTCGAGACCGGCCTTGAGGGTGGCCGCGAAGCCTTCCTCATTGGTCCCGTAGTACTTCTCGGAGCCTGTCAGGTTGTACGGGGCGGACGCGTCGCTGACGTTGTAGAGCGTCTTGCCGGTCCAGGTCCGCACGACGTCGTCGAGATCGGGGTTGACCGTCGCGGGCCTTCCGTTGACGAGGTTGTACGACCCCATCACGCCGGTCGCCGCGTCGGCCGCGATGGCCGGTTTGAACGCCTGCTCGTCGTATTCGCGCAGCACTCGCGGGCGCAGGTTGGACGACGTGGTGTCGCGGCGGATCTCGTTGTTGTTGGCCAGGTAGTGCTTCAGTACCGGCGCGGTTTTGAGGTACTCCGGATGGTCGCCGGTCATCCCCTTGCCGTACGCCGTCGAGATGGCCCCGGTCAGCAGAGGATCTTCGGAGTACCCCTCCTCGTTGCGCCCCCATCGCGGATCGCGCAGCAGGTTCACTACCGGCGCCCACAGCTGGAGTCCCCAGAATCCGGGATCCTGCGAGTGGTAACCCCTCGCCTCGTCACCGACGACCGCGCCGACCTGTTTGATCAACGCCGGATCCCAGGTCGAAGCGAGCCCGATCGCTTGAGGGAAGACCGTGGCGTTCGCGGTCACGACGGCGCCGTTCGTGCGCTCCGTCGTCCAGCCGAGACCGTG
Organism: Amycolatopsis sp. lyj-108; assembly: GCF_046549005.1. Taxonomy (NCBI): domain Bacteria; kingdom Bacillati; phylum Actinomycetota; class Actinomycetes; order Pseudonocardiales; family Pseudonocardiaceae; genus Amycolatopsis; species Amycolatopsis sp. lyj-108. Next base: position 163,887 of record NZ_JAJPWQ010000009.1, read on the forward strand.
GAGCGCCTCGGTTCCCGTTTTGAACTCGGGAATGCCCAGCCGCGGGATCGCCGGCTGGAACTGGTGCAGCAACGACACCTTCTCCGCGAGGGTCAGCCGCCGCACCAGATCATCCACGCGCGTGGTCAACGGGAGGCCAGGATCGCGGAACGGAAGAGCGTTCAGCTCGTCCGCGACCGCGGGTGAGGCGAGGCCCAGCACCAGGGTGATCGTCGTGGCGAACATGCCTATCCGGCGGAGGCGGACGGGGAGAGCTGCTCTGCTCATGAAGACTCCATCGCAAGTAATCGAAGCGCTTCGACGAAACGGGCGGCGATATTCGGCGAGTTTCGAACGGTGGTGATCGGGTGGCGATCGAGCGAGAGATCCGAGTGTCGAAACGATTCGACAGTCGCGTTACGGCGATGTTAGCGGACAGGACACGACGAGACAATGCTCTCTGCCGCGCCGTGCCACCGGTGTATCCGTCTGGCACTCTCGAACACAGTGGACAGTTGCCGGCCGGAAGGAATCCCCTTGACCTCCCAGATCGAACCCGTCGGCCTCACGCTCGAACAGAAGGCGTCACTGCTGTCCGGCCGCGACTTCTGGCACACCGAGGCGATCGAGGCGGCGGGAATTCCGTCGATCATGCTCTCCGACGGCCCGCACGGCCTGCGACGGCAGGACAGCGAGGCCGACAATCTCGGCGTGCACGACAGCGTGTCCGCCACGTGTTTCCCGCCGTCGGTCGCGGTGGGTTCCAGCTGGGATCCCGAGGTCGCCGCGCGGATCGGCGCGGCCATCGGCAGGGAAGCCCGCGCGGCCGGGGTCTCGGTGGTACTCGGCCCGGGCGTGAACATCAAGCGGTCCCCGTTGTGCGGCCGCAACTTCGAGTACTACTCCGAAGACCCGTTGCTGACCGGGGTGCTCGCCAGCGCCTACGTGCGGGCCATGCAGGCCGAAGGCGCGGGCGCGTCGGTGAAGCATTTCGCGGCCAACAACCAGGAGACCGACCGGATGCGGGTCAGCGTGGAGGTCGACGAACGGACCCTGCGCGAGATCTACTTCCCGGCGTTCGAACGCGTCGTGACCGAAGCGCGTCCGGCGACGGTGATGTGCTCGTACAACCGGGTCAACGGCGTCTACGCCGCCCAGAACCGCCGTCTGCTCACCGACGTCCTGCGTGACGAATGGGGTTTCGACGGGCTGGTCGTCTCGGACTGGGGCGCGGTGAACGACCGGGTCGCCGCGCTCGCGGCCGGGCTGGACCTCGAGATGCCGGGCACCGGCGGCAGCGGCGACGCCGAGATCGTGGCAGCGGTCCGGAGCGGAGAACTCGATGAGGCCCTCGTCGACAGGAGTGTCCGCCGCGTTCTCGACCTCGTCGGCCGGGCGGTACCCGCGGGTGGCGACGTCGATCCCGACGAGCAGCACCGCGTGGCGAGAGAGGTCGCCGCCGACTGCGCCGTCCTGCTGAAGAACGACCGGGACACGCTCCCCCTGACCACGCGATCGGCGGTGGCGGTCGTCGGCGAGTTCGCCGCGAACCCCCGCTTCCAGGGCGGGGGCAGCTCCCACGTCAATCCCACCCGGGTCGACACCGCGCTCGACGCGATCCGGGCACTCGGCGAATCCGTGACTTACGCGAGCGACCTTGCCGACAACGCCGTCGAGATCGCCCGTGAGGCGGACGTCGCGGTGGTCTTCGCCGGTCTGGGCGAAAAGGACGAATCCGAAGGCTTCGACCGGGACACCATCGACCTCCCCGCGGCACAGGTCGAGCTCATCAAGGCGGTCGCGGCGGTGAGCAGGCGCACCGTGGTCGTCCTCTCCCACGGCGGCGTGGTGTCACTGGAGGGCTGGCACGACGACGTCGACGCCATTCTCGACGGCTGGCTGCTCGGCCAGGCAGGCGGCAGCGCGCTCGCCGACCTCCTCTTCGGCGTCACCGACCCGTCGGGGCATCTCACCGAGAGCATTCCGTTGCGTTTGCAGGACAACCCCAGCTATCTCAACTTCCCCGGCGAGTCCGGCCACGTCCGATACGGCGAAGGGGTCATGGTCGGCTATCGCTACTACGAAACCGCCGAGGTCGTTGTCCGGTACCCCTTCGGCCACGGCCTGTCCTACACGACCTTCGAAACCGGCGAACTGACGGTCACGGCGACGGGCGACGACTCCGCCACCGTCGCGGTGAACGTCACCAACACCGGAACCCGCGCCGGTAAACACGTCGTCCAGGTCTACGTCGCCACCGGTGCGGCTCCCGTCCGCAGCCCGGCACGGGAGCTCCGCGCGTTCGCCAAGATCTCGCTCGAACCGGGCGAGACCCGGCGGGTCGAGCTCGCCCTCGATCGCCGCGCTTTCGCCTGGTACGACATCGAACTGAGCCGATGGGTGGTCTCGCCCGGCGAGTACGCCGTCCAGATCGGCCGGAGCGCCGCGCACATCGTCGCCGAAGCGCCCATCACGCTGGCCGGCGACGTCATCGTCCCGGTCCTGTCCATCGACTCGACGGTCGAGGAGTGGTTCGGTCACCCGATCGTGGGTCCGAAGCTCGGCGAGCTGCTCGCCGGACAGAGCAACCGGGCTGAGAGCAGCGCGGACTGGATGCGCATGGTCGCTTCGATGCCGATGCGCCAGTTCACCAAACTCATGGCCTACCGGGGTGTCGAGCTGCCCACTGACGCCTTGCCGCGGTTGATCGAGCTGAGCAAGGGCTGAACCCGTCGAATCGATTCGACTCCCTCTATCATCGGCTGATGGTCACCATCGCAGACGTCGCCCGGGCGGCAGGGGTCTCCCCGAGCACCGTGTCCTACGTGCTGTCCGGACGGCGTTCGATCTCGGAGGACACCCGCCGCCGCGTCCAGCACAGCATCAGCGAACTCGGTTACCACCCGAACGCGGGCGCCCGCGCGCTGGCCAGCAGCCGCACCAACGTGCTCGCGCTCGTCGTCCCGCTGCGGACGGACCTGAACGTCCCGGTGGTCATGCAGTTCGTCGCGGCCACCGTCACCGAGGCACGCACCTACGACCACGACGTCCTCCTGCTGACCAAGAACGAAGGCCCGGACGGCCTGCGCCGGATCGCCGCGTCCGCCATCGCCGACGCGCTGATCGTGATGGACGTCGAGACCTCCGAGCCCCGCCTCCCGGTGCTGAGATCCTTGCACCGGCCGGTGGTGCTGATCGGGGTCCCCTCCGACCCCGGCGACCTGACCTGCGTCGATCTCGACTTCACCGCCGCCGGCGCCGCGAGCGTCACGCATCTGGCCGACCTCGGCCATCGGGAGGTCGCGCTGATCGGCCCCTCCCCCGCGGTCTACAAACGCGGCACGAGCTACGCGGGACGTTTCCTGCGCGGCTTCCGCCAGACGGCCACGAAACGCAAGGTGCGCGCCGGTTCGTTCCCCTGCGCGCCTTCCTACGACGCGCTGCGTGACTGCCTCGACGACGTGTTCGCCAAACACCCCGGCGTCACCGGGCTGGTCGTGCACAACGAGGCCATCCTCGGCCCGTTGCTGTCCGAACTGAACCGTCGCGGCAAGCAGGTTCCCCAGGACATCTCGGTACTGGCCGTCTGCCCGGAGGACATGGCCGAGGCGCAATCGGTCCAGCTCACGTCGATCGCCATCCCCGCCGCCGAACTCGGCAGCCTCGCCGTCGAAATGGCGATGCGCCGTCTCGACGACGGGGGCCAGGCCGAGGTCCGGTTGCTGTCGCCCCGCCTGACCGAGCGGGGCAGCACCGGCCCGGCCCCTTCCTAGGTGCCGCGTGCCGTGCACTCCCGGTGCCCTAGGCGCTGTCCGGTAAGTATCGCCTGGTGTGCTGATCTGTGGAAAGGGAGCGGGGGACCTTTGGTGTCGCGGGAGGGCCGTCGCTGACTGTGTGGATTTTGGTGCGTTGGATGACCAGAAATCCACACGGTCGCCGGGAGAGGGAGCAAGGGATCTTTGCTCTCGCCTCCGGGCCGGTCCACCCGGCCCCAGTCCACAGCATCGACCGGTAGACCTTCGGCGGCTGGAATCGCCCGTGCCGCCAGGGACCTCCTGGGCGCGAAGACCGCGAACATGACTTACAGGACACGGCCTTCCGACGAGACAGCGCCGCGAATCGTCAACGCGCTTCCCGTCGCCACGATCGTCTCGTCACCCCCTGGAAAACCCACCTGCCAGCCGTCGGGCGCGGAGTCGACATCGATGTGGACGCTGTCGCCCTCCCGGCGGGTGCGGAACGTCGAGCCACCGACGGTGGTGGTGATCCTGGCGCCGTCCTCCAGCCGGTACGGCCGCAGCGTGACGCCGTCGGCGTAGTCGTAGTCCGGCCGGTCGTCGACGGCGCCCAGCGGCAGAACGGTGTTGGGACGCACCAGCAGCGGGACGGTGAGCATGTCGCAGACGGTGGTCACCCACCTCGGCCCCTGGATCTCGTCGCCGGTGAAGAAGTCGGTCCACACACCGTCCGGGACGTAGTACGTCACTTCGCCCTCGTCCGAGAACACCGGTGCCACCAGGAGCGAGTCGCCGAGCATGTACTGCCGCTCCAGGTGGGCGCACGCCGGATCGGCCGGGAACTCCAGCGCCATCGCCCGCATCATCGGCGTGCCCTCGGCCGCCGCCTGTGCCGCCGCTTGCCACAGGTACGGCATCAGCCGCGCCTTGAGCTTGGAGAACACCCGCAGGACGTCGACGGCCTCCTCGTCGAACAGCCAGGGCACCCGATAGGACGAGCTGCCGTGCAACCTGCTGTGCGAGGACAGCATCCCGAACGCGATCCAGCGTTTGAACAGCGCCGGATCCGGGGTGCCCTCGAAGCCGCCGATGTCGTGGCTCCAGTACCCGAAACCGGACAGACCGAGCGAAAGGCCGCCGCGCAGGCTCTCGGCCATCGACTCGTACGTCGATTCGCAGTCGCCGCCCCAGTGCACCGGGAACTGCTGCGAGCCCGCGGTCGCCGAGCGCGCGAACACCACGGCTTCGCCCTCCCCGCGCCGCTTGCGCAGCACGTCGAAGACGGTCTGGTTGTAGAGATAGGTGTAGTAGTTGTGCATCCGCTCGGGATCGGATCCGTCGAAGTAGACGACGTCCGTCGGCACCCGCTCGCCGAAATCGGTCTTGAAACAGTCCACGCCTTGTTCGAGCAGAGCGTCCAGTTTGGACGCGTACCACTCGCGCGCGGCCGGGTTGGTGAAGTCGACCAGCGCCATCCCCGGCTGCCAGAGATCCCACTGCCACACGTCACCGTTCGGTTTCCGCAGCAGGTACCCGCCCGCGACGCCCTCGGCGAACAACGGCGACCGTTGCGCCACGTACGGGTTGATCCACACCGAGATGCGCAGGTCGCGCGCTTTCAGCCGCTCCAGCATGCCGACGGGGTCCGGGAACGTCCGCGGGTCCCATTCGAAATCGCACCAGTTGAATTCGCGCATCCAGAAGCAGTCGAAGTGGAACACGCTCAGCGGCAGGTCGCGTTCGATCATGCCGTCGACGAAACCCGAGACGGTCTCCTCGTCGTAGGACGTGGTGAACGACGTCGACAGCCACAGCCCGAAGGACCACGCGGGCGGGAGCGCCGGTCTGCCGGTCAGCGCCGTGTACTTGCGCAGGATCTCCTTCGGGCTCGGGCCGTAGATCACGAAGTACTCCAGCGACTGGCCCACGACGCTGAACTGCACCCGCGACACCGCTTCCGAGGCGACCTCGAAGGACACGTGCCCCGGATGGTTGACGAACACGCCGTACCCGGCGTTGGTCAGGTAGAACGGGACGTTCTTGTAGGCCTGTTCGCTGCTCGTGCCGGCGTCGGCGTTCCAGATGTCGACGACCTGCCCGTTGCGCACCAGTGGCCCGAATCGCTCGCCGAGCCCGTAGACCTGGGCCCCCACTGAGAGGTCCAGCTGGTCACGGACATGGTGCTCGCCGTCGAGGCTCATGAAGCCCATGCCCTTGGCCCCGCTGGTGGTGAGCACCTTGCCGTCCGCGACGAAGTCGACTTTCCACCCCTCGCCGCGATGTAGCCGGACCGACAACGCGCCCGCGGTGAGCGTGTGCCCGTCCTCGGAGACTTTCGCCTCCTCGTCGACGGCCGACAGCCCGAAGCGGGGTTCTCGCGGCAGCCCACCCTCGAAATGCGTGACGCTCACCCCGATCACGTCCGGCATCGGCGAGGAGAACCCGACCGTCGCCACCGGCCCCTTCAACAGGTCGCCGCGATGGCGGACGGGATGGGTCGGCGCGTGCACCACGATCCGGCCGTCCCCCGCGGTGAGGTCGTACACCTCCACCGGATGCGCCGCCTGTACCCCGTCGCGCAGCAGCCAGTAGCCGTTGCTGAACTTCATTTGACCGCCCCTGCCGTGATGCCACGTGTCAACGTCCGCTGGAAGATCAGGAAGAAGGCGATCGCCGGGATGACCCCGAGCAACGCCGAGGCACTGGTCATGGTCGCGTCCATCATCCGCTGGCCCTGCAGCACACCCAGTGCGACCGGGACGGTCTGGGTGTCATTGGAGATCAGCAGGATCAGCGGCAGGAAGAACTCGTTCCACGTCCAGATGAAGAAGAACACGAACAGCACGCCGAGGGTCGGCCTGCTGATCGGCACCACGATCCGCACCAGGGTCTGCCATTTGTTCGCACCGTCGAGATAGGCGGCCTCGAGCAGTTCGTGCGGGAATCCGACGAACGTCGAGGACAGCAGATAGGTGCCGAACGCGGCCTGGATGATCGTGAAGATGATGATCACGCCGAGCTGGGTGTCGTAGAGACCGGTCTCGTTGGCGAGGAAGTACAGCGGGTACGCCAGTGCTTCCTGCGGCAGCGTGTTCGCGATGAGGAAGGCGACCAGGATCCACGTCCGGCCGCGGACCCGGCCGATGCCCAGCGCGTAGGCGTTCAGCACCGAGATCACCACCGCGAGCACCGCGACCGACCCGCTGATCACGACGCTGTTGAGCAGTTTCTGCCCGAACCCGACCCGGACCCAGAAGTCGATCAGCCCTTGCAGGTACACCCCGTCCGGAAAGGACAGAGGACCGTCGGCCGCGTATTCGGCCGGGGACTTCAGCGCGTTCAACGCCACGACCAGGAACGGCGCCAGCATCACGACCGCGAGAACGATCAACGACCAGAGCGTCACATGCCGCTTCACGCGTGCTCACCTCGCCTCTGGATACGGAGGAACACCGTGGTGAGCACGAGGATCAGCACTGTGAGCACGGTCGCGATCGCCGCGCCGTAGCCGACCTGCGTCTTCTCGAAGAAGTTCTGGAACGAGTAGTACGACGGCACGTTGGTCGACCCTCCCGGGCCTCCCCTGGTCAGCACGTAGATCGGCCCGAACACCTTCAGTGCGGCGATGGTGCAGGTCAGCAGGACCACGAAGACCTCGGGCCGCAGCTGTGGCACGGTCACATGCCAGAACCGGCCCCACCACGACGCGCCGTCCAGTTCCGCCGCCTCGTGCAGAGAGGGATCCGCACGCTGCATCCCGGCCATGAAGATGACCACCGGATAGCCGACCTGGATCCACACCATCACGCCCATCACGCTCCACAGCGCGAAATCCGGGTCGCCCAGCCAGTTCTGGCCGAGCGAGCCGAGCCCGACGGCGGAGAGGAGTTCGTTGACCGCGCCCTCTGGCGCGAGTATCCAGCTCCAGACGATGCCCGCGACCGCGATCGGCAGCACCTGCGGCAGATAGACGCAGGCTCGCAGCACGCTGGCCGCTCGCGTCCCGAACCGCTTGGCCACGAAATCGAACAGCGCGGCCGCGATCACCAGTCCCGCCACGGTCGGCACGATGGCCATCGCCACCACCAGCCCGAGGTTGTGGCGGAACGACGCCCAGAAGACGTCGTCCGCGAACAACCGCCGGTAGTTGTCCAGCCCTGTCCACTTCGGATCGCCGGCGCCGGACCACTGGGTGAAGCTGATACCGATGTTCATCGCGAACGGCACCAGGATCACCGCGATCAGCAGCAACGCGCCGGGGATCAGGAAGAGCAGGTAGTTTCCCCGTCCCCTGGTCATTTGCCGACGTTCGCCAGATTCTCCTCGTAGGGCTTGGCGAGCTCGTCGAGCACCTGCGACGGCTCGGCGCTCGAGGTGATGAGTTTCTGCGTCGCGGAGACGTGGACGTCGTAGTATCCGGGGGCGGGCCAGTCGGGATAGAACGCGAGCCTGTCCTGTGTGGACAGAGCGGTGAAGTCCTCCACCAGGTCCTTCAGCCGCGGCTCGGCCGATGGGATGGGGCTGTTCACCACCGGGACACCGCCGGCCTCACGCAGCTTGTCCTGGATGGGCTGGGACATCGTGATCGCGATGAAGTCGAGCGCGAGGTCGCGGTTCTTCGCACCCTTGGGGATGACCCACATGTTGCCCGCGGAACCCGAGGTCATCCCCGGCCACGGGACCGAACCCCACTGGAAGTCCTTGATGCTCTGGACCAGCCTGCCGTACCACCAGCTGCCGCTGATCATGATCGGGTACTTGCCCTGCATGAACGACATGCCCATACCCTCGGCGTCGACCCCGGCCGAATCCTTGCTGATGTAGCCCTTCTTCACCCAGTCGGCGAAGGTCGTCGCGCCGTAGGTCCACGCGGCGTCGTGGAAGTCCACCTTGCCGGTGTAGCGCTGGTAGCGGTCCACCCAGCCGCGGTCGGCCTTGGTGAGGGCGAGCTGGTACAGGACCTGGTGCGCCGGGTACTCCGAGCCGCCGACGGCCAGCGGGGTGACCCCGGCACCGGCGAACTTCGCCATGGCCGCGGTCAGCTGCTCGATGGTCCGCGGCTCTTCGAGGCCCTGCTGCGCGAACATGTCCTTGTTGTAGAAGATCTTCACGTACTCGGCGTAGTTCGGGACGCCGTACCAGTTGCCGGATCCCATCACGCCGTTCTCGTCGTAACGGGCGGTGGTCTGGAGGGCCGGGGTGAGCTGCTTGTCCCAGCCGCGTTTGGCGACCTCTTCGCTGATGTCGGTCAGCAGCCCCTGTTTGGACAGCAGCCCGGCGGTGGCGTTCCCCTTGTTGTATTCCAGGACATCCGGCGCGTCGCCCGAATTGAGCACCATCGGCGCCGTCTTCTGGATCTGTTCGAAGCCCTTCTCCTCGAAGGCGACCTTGACGCCGGGATGGGTCGCTTCGAACTGCTCGATCGCCTCGGCCCAGGCCACGCCCATCGCACTGTCCGGCGGCTCGTAGTGCCACAGCTTCAGGGTCTTCGGGTCGCCGCTGCCGGATCCGGACCCGCAGCCCGCGACGGCCAGCATGGCGACCATCGCGGCGGCCAGTACTCGCTTCGACATCAGAGGTTCCCTCCAGAGAAGTGGTGATGCTCGCCGGCCATCGTGGCCTCCTCGGAATCCGCGGTGATCCGAACTGTCGAAGCGCTTCGATGAACACGATAGGACCGCGCGCCCGGTCAGCACAACGTCTTGACCGGGCGCGCTCCCACCTCTACTGTCAGGGCCTTTTCACCAGGCCTGTGAATGTGCCTGGAGCCGTAACTCGCGTGCTTCGAGGCGTATCTCGCGAGTTACGCTTCCAATCACGCGAGTTACGGCTCTGATCACGCTAGTTCGGGACCGAAGCGGATGGGGCGGCCCGCGACCGGAGCGGGGTCGAGGGTGCCGGTGCGGGCGAAGGTCGCCCAGACGGCGCGGAGGGCGGCGCCGAAGGCATCGACCTCGGGCCACGGGACCTTGCCGAGCATCGGACTGTCCTGCCAGGCCCCCTGGGTGCCGAGCAGCAGCGGCAGTTCCAGGCAGTGGGTGGCGCCGAACTCGGACCCCTCCGGCCGCCAGTCCAGGCGATACGACCAGACGCCGGCTCCGGCCGAGCGCAACTGGTCGCCGAAAGCGGCCAGCGGTTCGACGTAGATCTCGTCGGTGCCGGCGGCGCCGGGGAACGCGGTCATGTCGTCGGCGTTCCAGCCGTACAGCACTTCGAGGTCACGCACGTTGTCCGCGAAGGACGCCTTGTCGAGCGTGTCCACCGGAATGAACGCGGGCTCCATCGGGTCGCCGGTGAGCCGCAGGTTGGTCAGCGCGGTTTCCCTCTGCGCCGCAAGGATTTCCGAGATTCCGGCGGTGCGAGGGTCGGTGCCGAGCGCGTCGGCGAACACCTGGCCGAGTTTCTCCGCCCGCTCGGGCGAACGGGAGCCGAGGCCGAGCGGCGCGCTCTGCAGGATCGCCCGCCGGAACAGGCCGCGTGCCTCGGGCAGATCCATCAGCAGCCGGATGGAGATGCCGCCCGCGGACTGCCCGGCGACCGTCACGTTGTCCGGGTCGCCGCCGTAGGCCGCGATGTTGGCCCGCACCCAGCGCAGCGCCTCGACCTGGTCGGCCAGCCCGAGGTTGCCGGGGCTGACCCCGTCCAGATACAGGTAGCCGAGCGCGCCGAGCCGGTAGCTGACGCCGACCACCACCAGGTCGCCTTCGGCCGCCAGCGCACCGCCGTCGTACCAGTCCAGCAATCCGCCACCGCTGGAGAATCCGCCACCGTGCAGCCACACCAGCACCGGCCTGCGTCCGTCATCCAGGCCGGGGGTGCTGATCGTCAGGTTGAGACAGTCCTCGCCCTGCGGCAGGCGATCGCGCGGCGGTCCCATCACGCGGTCCAGCCGGGACGGCGGTTGCGGACTGATCTCCCCGCTGGACGGCGCCTGCGCCGAAACGGCGACCGGCGGCGCGAACCGCGCCGCTGTGGCATAGCGAATCGGTCCGGTTCGGACAATCGTGGTCATACGCACCTCGCGGGTAGGATCGGCTGGTGATCTTGCCTCGCCTGCTGGACGGCCGACTGAAATTCCGCCATCTCGTCCTGCTCGACGCGCTGGCCAGGCAGGGCACCGTGGTCGGGGCCGCCGCCGAGTTGCACGTGACGCAGCCGGTGGCGACCCGAAGTCTGCACGAACTCGAAGAGATCCTCGACGTGCGGTTGTTCGAACGCGGCCCGCGCGGCATCACCCCGACCGTGTTCGGCGAGGCGTTCACCGGGCACGCCCGCGCGGTGCTCGCCCAGCTCGAGCAGGCCGGGCGGCACGTCGCCGAGCTGGCCGACGCCGAACGCGGCACGGTGGTGGTCGGCACCCATCTCGCGGGGTCGAACATGCTGCTGCCGCGCGCCATCGCGGCAATCAAGACCGAGCGGCCGTACCTGACCATCGTGGTCCGGGAGGGCTCTCCGGAAGCGCTGCTGGTCGAGCTGGAGGCGGGCCGGGTCGACCTGATCATCGGCAGGCTGACCGCGCCTTCGGACGAGCGGATCGAACGGCGCAAGCTGTACGACGAGTCGGTGGATCTGGTGGTGCGCACCGCGCATCCACTGGCGGGCGCGACCGGCGTCGAGCTGGCAGACCTCGCGGAGTATCCGTGGATCCTGCCGGGAGCCGAGACCGCGTTGCGCCGCGAGCTGGAACAGTTGTTCACCCGCAACGGCTTCCCGCTCCCGGCGAACCGGGTGGAGACCACGTCGTTCCTCACCGTGCGGCAACTGCTGCTGGAAACCGACGTGATCGCCGCCCTGCCCAGCCTGATCACCAAGGACGATCCGAGGATCACCAGGGTCGCGCTGGCGCTGGAACCCATCGGGCACAGCGTCGGGCTCACCCTGCCCGCCCAGCGCACGCTCAGCCCATCGGTGGACGCGCTGATCCGCAGCCTGACCGACGTCGCCGCCGGAATGTCCCCTTAGGACGGTCACGACAAGGACAGGAAGCGCTCGGCGTTCCCGCTGGTGATCAGCTGCCGCTCGGTCTCGCTCAGGAACCCGCTCTTGCGCACCACCTCGCCGACCGGACGTTCGCCGAGCGGGTACGGGTAGTCACTGCCGACCATCACCCGCTCGGCGCCGAGCGTGTCCACGAGCAGCCGCAGCGCCCGCTCGTCGAAGACCACCGAGTCGACGTGGAACCGGTCGAGGTAGTGCGACGGCGGGAACTCCGAGGTGCCGATCACGTCGTTCCGCCGATGCCAGGCGTTCTCCATCCGGCCGAGCCAGAACGCGAACGAACCGCCGCCGTGCGCGAAGCAGATCTTGAGGCTCGCGTCGATCCGGTCGAAGACCCCGCCGAGCACCAGCGCAAGGATCGACAGATGCGTTTCGGCGGGCATCGCGGTCAGCCACCGCGCCATCCACCGGTCCAGCCGGGGCGAATCGGCCATGTCCCACGGGTGCACGAACACCGGAACCCCGAGCGACGCGCAGTGCTGCAGGAAGGTTTCCACCCCGGCGCTGTCCAGATCCTGGTCGCCGACGTGGTTGCCGATCTCCACCCCGCGATGCCCCGCGGCCAGGCAGCGTTCCAGTTCGCGGCACGCGGCATCGGGGTCCTGCAACGGAACCTGGCAGAACGGGATCAGCCGGTCCGACGCCGGTGCCACGATCTCCAGCGCCAGGTCGTTGAAGATCCGGGCGATCCGGCCCGCCTGCTCGCCGGTCCGGCCGTAGTTGAAGAACGCGGGCGTCGGGGAGACCACCTGGGTGCGCACGCCGTCGGCGTCCATGTCCAGCAGCCGGGTCTCCGCGTTCCAGCAGTCCGCGGCGATCCGGCGGAACTCCTTGTCCCCCATCATGATCATCGCCTCGGACTCGGTCTCCGCGCGCAGCCACGGTGCGTCCGGCCCGGCGTCCGCGCGCAGATCCGGCCAGCCGTTCGGCACGTAATGCGTGTGGATGTCGATCAGCCCGGTCATCTCAACCCTTCCCGGGGTGAAGGGCGCCGCAGCCACCGCAGGTGCGGGCCTTCTCGTCGCCGTAGAACGCGGTGAAGACCGGCGGCAGATCCTCGACGATGTCGCGCACCTGGAGTTCGACTTCGTGCACCAGCGCGGCGCATTCGAGGCAGTACCACTGGAACTTCTCCAGCGTGCCCTCCTCACGGACGCGTTCGATGACCAGGCCGATCGAGTCGGCTTCCGGGCGCTGCGGCGAGTGCGGGATATCGCCCGGCAGCAACCAGGTGTCGCCTTCGGAGATACGGACGGTCTTCTGGCCCTCGTCGGTCATGATGTTCACGTGCATGTTGCCCTTGAGCTGGTAGAACCATTCCTCATAGGGGTCGACGTGGAAGTCGGTGCGCTGGTTCGGCCCGCCGACGATCTGCACGATGAAATCGTTGCCGAGCGCCATGGTCCGGTTGTTCACCGGCGGCTTGAGCAGATGCTCGTGCTCGGCGATCCAGGCCTGGAAATTGACGACGTCGGGAATGCGGGTCATCGCGGGACCTCCGTGTCTTTCGGTAGATGAGCGATTGCCTGGATTTCGATCAGCAGATGCGGATGCGGCAGCTGGTGCACGGCGACCGTGGTGCGGGCAGGGCCCGTTTCGTCGAAGTACTCGCCGTAGATCTCGTTGTAGCCGCCGAAATCGTTCATCGAAACCAGGAAGGTGGTGATCTGGGTGATGTCGGCGAGGTCGGCGCCGACCTCGTGCAGGATGCCGCGGATGTTCTCGATCACCGCGCGGGTCTGCGCCCGGATGTCCAGGTTCGTGGTGCCGAGTTCGTCCACCTCGACGCCGTCGAACGTGTTGTCCGGGCGTCGAGAGCTCGTCCCGGACACGAAGATCAGGTCTCCCGCGACCTTCACATGCGGGAACCGGCCCCTCGGCTTGGCCAGCCCGGAAATCACTCGCCCGCTCATGCCAGCCCCCGCATCGAAACCCGGCCGAGTCCGGCGATGTCCGCCTCCGCGACGCCGGGCGCGAACGGCACCGCTTCGGTCGCCGCTCCCGCCAGCACCACCTGCCCGGCCCGCAACGGGATGTCCCGTTTCCGGCACAGCTCGACCAGCGCGTGCAGCGCGCGCACCGGATCGCCGAGGATGGCCGCCGTCGAGCCGGTCACCTCGCGGTCCCCGGACCGCAGCCGCACCGCCCGGTTCGCCACCTCGCCGAACGCGCGCCACGGTCCGAGCACGAACCCGGCGGCCGAGGTGTTGTCCGCGACCACATCGGTGTGGGTGAACCGGAAATCCCGGTACCGGGAGTCGATGATCTCGATCGCCGGTGCCATCGCGTCCACAGCGGACTCCACGTCGAACGCGGGGTCGGCGAGGTCGACGTCGCGGGCCAGCCGGTACGCGACCTCCGGCTCCACCTTCGGATGAATGAAGCCCGCCAGCGAGACCTCGCCGCCGTCGGCGACCCGCATCGCGTCGGTGAGCCTGCCGGCGATCACTTCGGACACGCCCATCTGCGCCATCTTCGCCTTGCTGGTCAGTCCCAGCTTGACCCCGAGCACCCGCTCGCCACGACTCTCCCGGCGGGCCACGAGCGCGGCCTGGATCGCGTACGCGTCGGCGATGTCGAACTCGTGATCGTCGGCGAGACTCGGGGTGTCCACACGCGACGTCTGCGCGGTGTCCAGCCGGTCGGCGAGCGCCGAGATCTCCGCGGTGGCCATCATGTGCTGCTCCGTACCAGGTCGAGTGCGATGTCCACGATCATGTCCTCCTGCCCGCCGACCAGCTTCCGCCTGCCGACCTCGGTGAGAATCCGCCGGGTGTCCAGTCCGTAGCGGGCGGCCGCGCGCTCGGCGTGCAGCAGGAAGCTCGAGTACACCCCGGCGTAACCGAGGGTCAGCGTCTCGCGGTCCACCTGCACCGGCCGCTCCCGCAGCGGGCGGATCAGGTCGTCCGCCGCGTCCTGCAACGCGAACAGGTCCGCGCCGTGCTCCCAGCCGAGCAGGTCGGCGACGGCGACGAACGGCTCTGCCGGGCAGTTGCCCGCCCCCGCGCCCTGCCCGGCCAGCGCGACGTCCACCCGATACGCGCCGTGCTCGACAGCGGTCACGCTGTTCGCCACCGAAAGGGAAAGGTTTTCGTGCGCGTGGATGCCGATCTCGGTGTGCTCGCCGAGCACCTGCCGGTACGCGTCGATCCGCTCGGCGACCCCGTTCATCGTCAACCGCCCACCGGAATCGGTGACGTACACACAATGCGCGCCGTAGGACTCCATCAGCCTGGCCTGTTCGGCGAGCGCGGCCGGCGGGGAAAGATGGCTCATCATCAGGAATCCGGACACGTCCATGCCCTGCTCGCGAGCCCAGGCGATGTGCTGCGCGGCCACGTCGGCCTCGGTGCAGTGAGTGGCGATCCGGACGCTGCGCACCCCGAGGTCGTGGGCGCGGCGCAGCTGTCCGATGGTGCCGATGCCGGGCAGCAGCAACGTGGTCAGCGTGGCGTTCTCGATCACCTCCGCGGCCGCGGTGATCCACTCCTCATCGGTGTGCGCGCCGAATCCGTACGTCGCGCTGGACCCGCCGATCCCGTCGCCGTGCGCGACCTCGATCGCCGCCACGCCCGCCTTGTCCACAGCGGACACGATCCGCCGGACCTGGTCCACTGTGTACGCGTGCCCCATCGCGTGCATACCGTCGCGCAAGGTCACGTCCTGGAGGTAGACCTTCATCCGAGCCACCCCCTCAGTTCGGCGATCCGCTCGGCCGTGCGCAGCGCCGCCGAGGTCATGATGTCGAGATTTCCCGCGTAGTCCGGCAGATAGTGGGCCGCGCCCAGCACTTCGAGGAACACCGAGACCTTGAGCCCGGAGATCTCCCTGCCGAGCTCGGGCACCCATTGCCGGGACACCGGGTCGAACTGCACTTCCTGTTTCAGTGTGTAGCCGGGCACGTACTCGCGCACCCGCTCGGCCATCAGCCGGACAGACGCCGCGATCTTCTCCCGGTCCGGCTCCCCCTCGACCAGGCAGTACACCGTGTCCCGCATGACGATCGGCGGGTCGGCCGGGTTCAGCACGATGATCGCCTTGCCCATCGCGGCGCCGCCGACCTCGCGGATCGCGGCCGCGGTGGTCTCGGTGAACTCGTCGATGTTCGCCCTGGTTCCCGGCCCTGCCGAGCGGGACGAGATCGACGCGACGATCTCCGCGTACGCGACCGGCGCGACCGAGGACACCGCGGCCACGATCGGGATCGTGGCCTGTCCGCCGCAGGTCACCATGTTCACGTTCGGCGCGGCGAGGTGCTCGTCCAGGTTCACCGGCGGCACCACGAACGGGCCGAGCGCGGCCGGGGTCAGGTCGATCATCAGCTTGCCGTGTGCCTCGGCCACCTCCGCGTGCCGCCGGTGCGCGCCTGCCGAGGTCGCGTCGAAGAGCACCCGCACGTCGGCGAACTCCGGCAGTGCGGCGAGGCCGTCGATACCGCCGTGGGTGGTGGCCACCTTGAGCCTGGCGGCCCTGGCCAGCCCGTCCGAGGCCGGATCGATACCCGCCATCGCGGCCATCCGCAGCGACTTCGACAACCGCAGCACCTTGATCATCAGATCGGTGCCGATGTTGCCGGAGCCGATGACGGCGACCGGAACCGTTGCTGTCACTGAGTCTCCTCCTCGATCACCGCGTCGACCTCCCCGAGTCCGTCGAGCCGCAGCCGGAACCGGCCCGCTCCCGTGACCGGCACCATCGGGCCGAGCGCCCCGGACATCACCACGTCACCCGCGCGCAACGGCTGCTCGCGGGCGGCCAGCTCGCGAGCCAGCCACGCGACCGCGACCACCGGCGAGCCGAGGCAGGCATGACCCGCGCCGAACGACACCGCTTCCCCGTCCAGCTCCAAGGTCATCCCGGTCGCGGCGAGATCCCGGCCGGTCAACGAGAACGGAGTGCACCCCAGCACCACCGCGCCACTGGACGCGTTGTCCGCCACCGTGTCCACGATGGACAGATCCCAGGCGTCGATCCGGGAGTCCACGATCTCGATCGCGGGCAGTACGAACTCCGTCGCCCGCAGCACGTCCGCGACCGAAGCGCCCGGCACGTCCAGATCGCGGCCGAGTACGAACGCGATCTCGCCCTCGGCACGGGGTTGCAGGAACCGCCGATACGGAACGGGTTCGGTGTGCGCGCACAGCATGTCGTCGAAGAGCACGCCGAAGTCCGGCTGGTACACGCCGAACTGCCGCTGCACCGAAGGCGCGGTCAGCCCGATCTTCGCCCCGGCGACCCTGGCGCCCGCCGCGACCCGCTCGTCACGCAGTCTGCGCTGCACCGCATAGGCCGCGTCGACATCTTGCGCGCCAAGGAGTTCGCGCACCGGCGGGCACGGGGTCGCGGTGCTCGCCGCGGTCGCGAGCCGGGCGGCGGCCGCCTCGATCGGCGCGGTCACAGCCGCACGCACACATTCGTCGGCTCGGTGTAGAAGTGCAGCGAAGACGCGCCACCCTCCCGGCCGATCCCGGAAAGCCCCATCCCGCCGAACGGCGAGCGCAGGTCGCGCAGGAACCAGGTGTTCACCCAGGACATGCCGACGTGCATGGCCTGCGCGACCCGGTGTCCCCGGCGCAGGTCCTGGGTCCACACCGAGGACGCGAGCCCGTATTCGGTGTCGTTGGCCAACGCGATCGCCTCGTCCTCGGTGTCGAACGGGATCAGCGCGGCCACCGGGCCGAAGATCTCCTCCCGTACCGGCCGGTCCTTGTTGGTCAGGCCGGTCCACACGGTCGGCTCCAGCCACGAGCCGCCGTCGAGTTCCGGGCCGAGCTCGGGAATCCCGCCGCCGGTCAGGGTCTTGGCGCCGGCCTCCTCGGCGAGCGCGAGGTAGTCCAGCACCTTGCGCCGGTGCTCCGGCGAGATCAGCGGGCCGGTGGTGGTCCGCTCCGCCGACGGGTCGCCGAGCCGCAACCCACGCGCCCGCTCCACCAGCCCGGCGGCCACGTCATCGAACACCGAACGCTGCACGTACACCCGCTCGGTGCACAGGCACACCTGCCCGGTGTTCGCGAACACCGACCGGGTCAGCCCGGCGAGCGTCTCGTCGAGATCGGCGTCCTCGAACACGATGGCGGCGTTCTTCCCGCCGAGTTCGAACGACACCGGCCGGACGCGTGGCGCGACCGTGCGCATCACCTGGGTTCCCGTGGCGGATGAGCCGGTGAACGTCACCCCGTCGATGCCGGGGTGCTCGGTCAGGTACTGCCCCGCCGAGTCGCCGCCGAACCCGTGCACCACGTTGTAGGCACCAGCGGGCAAGCCGACTTCGGCCAGCACCTCGGCGAGCAGGGTCGCGGTGGAGGGGGTCTGATCACTCGGCTTGACGACGACCGCGTTGCCGCAGCCGAGCGCGGGCGCGACCTTCCAGGTCAGCAACAGCAGCGGCAGGTTCCACGGCACGATCACCGCGACCACGCCGAGCGGCTTGCGCACCGCGTAGTTCAGCGCCTGCGCACCACCGGGCAGATCGGTGACGAACGATTCCTGGCCGGCGGCCGCGATCACGTCGGCGAACGTGCGGAAGTTCGCCACCGCGCGGGCCACGTCCAGCTCGCGGGCCTGGGTGACCGGCTTTCCGGTGTCCGCGACCTCGGCCGCGACGAACTCCTCGAACCGGGCCTCGATCCGGTCGGCAGCCCGGCGCAGCAACGCGGTCCGCTCCCGCACCGGCGTGTCCGCCCAGCCGTTGTGCAACGCCGCGCGCGCACCGGTGACCGCGCGGTGCACCAGCTCCCGGTCGGCCTCGTGCACCCTGGCGAACTCCGCGCCGGTCGCCGGATCGACCGCCGGGAACCCCGGCCCGTCCGGCTCGGCGAACTCACCGTCCACGAAGTTGCGGATCCACCGCACTGACTGCGTCATGCCGTTCACTCTGACCGGCCGCGCCATGCGGAACAAATGCGTATCTGCTCGTTAGGTATACCTGAAAAGGCATACCGGAGTGGATCTCCTGGCGTCGGTTCACGGGCCACAAGGGGGGACTCGCGTGATCAGACGGACGACACGATTCCGGCTGCAGGTTGGCCCCGGTGGGCACAGGCGCCGGCACCGAGCCCACCGAACGCCTCGTGAGTGGCGTTTTGGGTTGTTGAGGGGTAACGCAAAGGTGTTCGCTCGCGGGCCGTGGGGCGACCGTGTCGCGAAAGCCACTTTCGCGACCCCAGGCGTCGCGAAAGTGGCTTTCGCGACACATCTCGACCATGGGTCTCAGCCACAGCGGCCGCGCGCGAAAGCCCCCTCCTCACTACCGCACGCCGGACACCCGACTGCGGCATCCAAACACGCGAGTCACGGCTTAGCTCCGCCCCGGGACGAACGGACTCGCACCGGCCCCCACCCCACGACCGCGACACATTTGACTCACCCCTCAATAGAACCCCGAATCGCCACTCACGACGGTCCAGCGAGCGTGTCGCGGGACCGGCTCGCGTCGCCACCTCCCGAGCTATACCAATTTGGGCATAGCAGACCGGGAATTCGGCATTTGTGGCCTATGCCTCACGGTGTCAGGCTTCTGCCCAATCGCCGGCAGCCGCGCTCGGCTGTCGCCCGAGTCGATTGGGTTTTCGCAGATGAACGCACCCGCGCCCCGCAGAATCGCCGCCGCCACGCTCGCCGGGACCACCCTTGAGTGGTACGACTTCTTCCTCTACGGCACCGCGTCCGCGCTGATCTTCAACAAGCAGTTCTTCCCCTCGCTGAGCCCCACGGTCGGCACCCTTGCCGCGTTCAGCACCTTCGCCGTCGGCTTCATCGCCCGCCCGCTCGGCGGTCTGGTGTTCGGCCACTTCGGCGACCGGATCGGCCGCAAGTCCACGCTGGTGGTCTCGCTGATGCTGATGGGCATCGGCTCGACGTTGATCGGGTTGATCCCGAACTACCAGGCGATCGGCATCTGGGCGCCGATCCTGCTGGTCGCGATGCGGATCGTGCAGGGCATCGGGCTCGGCGGCGAAGGCGCGGGAGCGACCCTGATGTCGATGGAACACGCGCCGGCCGATCAACGGAACCGGTACGCCGGGTTCCCGCAGATGGGCACCCCGGCCGGGCTGGTGCTGGCGAATCTGCTGTTCCTCGGCAGCAGCGCGGTGATGCCCGTGAGCGCGTTCGCCGCGTGGGGCTGGCGGATCCCGTTCCTCCTGAGCTTCGTGCTGGTCGCGATCGGCCTGATGATCCGGCTGCGGATCACCGAATCACCGTCCTTCACCCACGCAGCCAAGAACGACAAGGTGGTCCGGTTCCCGCTCGGCGCGGCGCTCAAGGTCGGCTTCGGCAGGCTCGCGCTGACGCTGCTGGTCGGCGTCGCGAACTCGGCGGTCGCCTACGTGTTCATGGTCTTCACCCTGTCCTATGGAACCCAGAACCTGCACTACGACCGGCAGTTCCTGATCCTGTCGGTGACCGGATCGGCCGTGCTGTGGTTCGCCACCATCCCGATCTGGACGCGCATCGCCGACCGTCACGGCAGGCGCACCATGTTCGTCGCCGGGTCGGCCGCGCTCCTGCTGTGGTGCCTTGCCTTCTTCCCGTTGCTGAACACCGGCAACACCGGGTTCGCGATGCTCGCACTGGCCGGTATGGGCCTGGTCGTCCCGATCACCCACTGCGTGCAGGGCGCGATCATCGCGGACACCTTCCCGGTCAACGTCCGGTTCTCCGGTATGTCGCTGCTGCTGCAGGGTGGCGCGATCCTCGGCGGCGGGCTCGCTCCGATGATCGCCACCGCGGTGCTCAACGCCACCGGCTCGACCACCGGCATCACCTGGTACCTGGCCGCGATCTGCGGCGTCAGCATGATCAGCGCGATGGCCTTGTTCCGGCTGATCCCGTCCCGCACCCCTGAATCCACAATGGACGGACATCGCGACGCGGTTCCGCTGTCCGTGAACACCCGCCCGTCCGGGCTCGACGATCATTAGAGTCCGTTTCATGCCGGTCACCACACGCACGGTCGAATACCCCGCCGACGGACTCACGATGATCGGGCACCTCGCGCTCCCGGCCGGTGCCGGCCGCCGGCCCGCGGTCCTGATCGGGCCCGAGGGGCCGGGGCTGAACGATTTCCAACGTCGCCGGGCCGACGCTCTCGCCGAATTGGGGTACGTGGCGCTGGCCTTCGACATCAACGGCGGGCGCTGGTTCGACGATCCCGACGAGATGCTGGCGTACGTGATGCCCCTGCTCGACGACCACGGCCGGATGCGGGAGATCGGCCACGCGGCCCTCGACGTGCTGCGCGCCGAGCAGCGGACCGATCCGGACCGGATCGCCGCCATCGGCTACGGCACCGGAGGCGCGATCGCGCTGGAACTCGGGCGGGACGGCGTCGACCTGCGTGCGATCGCGACGGTGAACGCGCTGACCACGGGCAGGCCGGGCGAAGCGGCGCACATCCGCTGCCCGGTCTGGGCCGGGGTCGGCTCGGAAGACCCGATCATGCCGCCCGCGCAACGGGAGGCGTTCACCGCCGAAATGCAGGAGGCGGGCGTCGACTGGCGGCTCGTGGTCTACGGCGGCGCCCTGCATGCCTTCCACCACCCCACGGTCGACCACGCGGTGCTTCCCGGCGTCGGCTACCACGCGCGCCACGCGCAGCGGGCCTGGCACGACGTCGTCGGCCTGCTCGCCGAATGCCTGCCCGTGCCAGAGTGATCCGTCTTCGCCTTACCGCTCAAGCCATCCGCGGGCGAACTGCCGAGCCGAGGGGTGGGCGAAGACCAGCGCGGCGGTGTCTCGCTCCTCCGGATGACGGGTCGCCGGCGCCGGGGCCGGGGCCGAACTGCGGATCAACAGCGTGCTGCACGTCAATTCCCGGCTGGAACCCGGCGCCGTGCTCCCCATCGGCTGGATCGCCGCCGGGAATCCGGCCACGCTGTTCTCGCCGGATCGGCACGACGAACTATGGGAACTACAGCGCACCTTGGACTTGCCGGGCACGGTGTACGGCGTCCCGAGAGAAACCACGATGCGCGAGATCATGTCCCGGCAGACCCGGTTCTACGGCGCGCACAAAGACGACAGGACACTCGGAGACTGACCGAAACGCTCACCGGTCTGTGAAGGCCTCCTTGCCTACCTGAAGGTCAGGGTCCCGGTAAAGTCGCATAACTGCTGGTGAAGATTCGGGTTCTGGTGGCGGAGGGGGCTCGTCACAGTGGCCTGACACCTTCTCGACTGTCCACAAGGGACACTTTCCAGGTAGCTGTGCCCGATTCGGGCGTTTGTGAAGGGGTCGCGAATGGCAATGATCGTTCTAACGAGCTTCCCCTTGGGTACCTACTGCGTGACCTGTGGCGCTTCTTGCGTGATGCCGGGTTGAAGTACATGAAGGACCCCTTCCTGTACCTAGGCGCAAGGAAGGGGTCCTTCATGTACTCGGGTTCTGCGTGCGAAGGCCCCCTTCCCCACTCTTCAGCGCTTCCACCGGCCCGGCGTCGAACTCCTATGTCGTGACTGGAGTCCTTTGGGTAGCTGGGGAGGGGACCCCCAAGCAGTCAAGATCATCTTGCTGGTGGTGTTCGTCGTCTGGCGCGCGCCGACCCGGACGGCGATCAGCCTGGCCGGCGTTTCCACCTCGACACCACGTTCGCCCAGACACGCGCGGGTGGCCTCGATCTCCTCAGGCGTGGGTTCGCCTCGTTTGGTTCCCGTACCCTGTCCCTCTCGTCCGCGTACGGGATGTACGCGTGGCACCGACCCGTGGTTGCCTCAGCGGGAATCCCCATTCACCACGTGGTCGTCCGGCGCTGCGTTAGGCTCGACGAAATCGGGGAGATGAAGGGGGACGACCGTGGTCGACTATCTCGGGCCTGGTCACACCGCTCGGCTGACCGCCGCCATGAACACTTTCCACAAGGCTCTCACCAAGCGCTGGCGGGAAGACGCCGCGACGGCGATCGAGGTGCAGAGTGACCTGACGCAGGGAATCCTTCGCTGCTACGCGCCCGGGCCGAACGAGCATTGGGACTACAGGTCGCCCTCCGCGCGAGCGCATATCGACTACGGCACGTGCTCCTACCTCGATTGGGTGGAAGACGGGCAGCAGGGTGAACTCAGCGCGGTGACCTGCGAGGGCAAAACCGGTCACCTCGTCGTGCTCGGTGACCGGAATCCGCCCAAGGACGAGCCGATCGTCTGCGGCGTCGGTTCCATTCTCGCTCAGGTGGAGACCTGGGCATGGGACGAGCGGACCACCCTTTTCACCAAGCTGCCGATGTTCGACGCCCACAATCTGAGCCTCCTCGAAGCCGCCCACAACGACTTCCTCAGCCTCGGCAAGGGTTTGGGCTTGGAAGCGGAGGAAGGCTCCCCCGTCAGCAACCTCGGCAAGGCCGACGGTCGCGAACTGGGAAGCAATGTCGAGGCGCTTTGGAGCGAGCGCACGCATTACACCGACTGGTGGGCGAGCTGGACCGGTCTGTCCGCCAACCGGGCGAAAGACGGATTCTTCGCCTCCGTCGGGCCGACACTGCAAAATCAGTCCGGTATCACCGGCGCGCTGGCCAACTTGTATTCCTTGCGCGCCGCGATCGTGGAAATGGCGCGTAACGACGCGCTGTTCGCGATCCAACAGGCCACCAAGGCACTCGGCGAGACCGAGACGATCACCACCGATCTGGCGAGCACCTGGAAGGTGGTGGCCGGAGCAGGCGCGGTCCTGGGTGTCGCGGGCATCTGGTTCCCGCCGGCAGGCGGTGTCGGCGCCGTGGTGGGGCTGGTCGGTTTCCTCGGCGAGAACCTGCTGAAACCCGGCGAACGGGAAGGGTACGCGCACGGCGTGCGGGAGGTCGTGTTCCGGCTCGGCGGCGATATCGACGAACTCAACAACGAATTGACCGTCTTGGAGAGTGACTACACCGCGAAGGTCGGCGAGTTGCGGTCGCGGATCAGCCAGATCAAAAGCTTCAACCTCGAATTGTACGATCTCAGCCTGAACACGGCGACCGGCGACCCGAAGACACACGGCGGCCATTTCACCGTCGACATCAGCACTGTGCTGGAAATGGCGAAGTGCTGTTATGACACGGCCGAGCTCTATGAGCCGCTGATGCGGATCATCAAGCACACCAAGGTGGCCGACAAGCATCTCGCGGACGAGGACGGGAAACAGACCTGGGCGGATATCGAGCTGGCCGATATCCGGGACGCGCTGGAAGGCTTCCTGAGCACCACCTGCGCCCGCTACGCACTGGCGGGAGACAACACCGTGGCCGCCGCCAAGGCCTACGGGAAGACCGACCGGGCCGCGAAGGAGGCGTCGGACAGGATCCTGGCCG
The DNA here is from genome assembly GCF_046549005.1 of Amycolatopsis sp. lyj-108. Taxonomy (NCBI): domain Bacteria; kingdom Bacillati; phylum Actinomycetota; class Actinomycetes; order Pseudonocardiales; family Pseudonocardiaceae; genus Amycolatopsis; species Amycolatopsis sp. lyj-108. Next base: position 187,879 of record NZ_JAJPWQ010000009.1, read on the forward strand.
ACTGGGAGCGCGTGGGGAAGCAGGGCAATCCCGTCCCGCACCGTCCGGCACCCGGTTCCGGTGCCGACACCGCCCGGACGGACCGGGACGAGATCGAGCCGACGACACTGCCACCCTGGTTGCACCCTGGGGAGAACCCCACCCGGAACGACGAGGGTGACTACGAGACCGAGCGGCAGCCGACCGGCTGATCGCTCTCCGCCGCGTCACGGCGCGGGAGGCGGCAACTCCACGAAGAACTGCGCGGAACCAGGGCGGACCACGGTGACGACGGCCTCGATCACGGTCCCGTCTTCCGTCCGGGTTTCCCGGCGGCGTTGCATGGCTGGCACACCGGCCTCGCTCTCGAGCAGCTCGGCCTCACGCGCGCCGAGCACGACCGGTTCGAGGTAGACCCGGAGCGGGCCCAGCGGAATCTTCTTCGCGGCGAAATAGCGCAGGCTCACGAAGTCGGCGAGGTCCTCGTCGAGCAGGTTCGGCGCGACCGAGAAGAGGATCGCGTGCCGTTCGAGAGTGCGCGGCCGCTCCTGGAGGTCGAGCTTGACGCGCACCAGCTCGACGACCGCGGAATCCGGGTCCGCGCCGGGGATCTCGACGACCGCGTCGCCTGCCCGCACGATCCGTTGGGACACCACTTCGTGCCTGCCGGGTACGCCCTTCTCGGCCGCGCCCGGGGCGGCGAAGTTCAGCAGGTTGATCTGTTGCCGGACGTCGGCGACGAACGTTCCGTGCCGTCGCCTTCGCACGACCAGCCCGGCATTGGCCAACTCGTTGAGCGCTCGCTGCGCCGTGGCCCTGCTGACCCCGTACTGGCTTTGCAGTTCCGCTTCGGTGGGCAACCGCGCGCCGGGCGGGAGGTCGCCACGCTGGATCTTCTCCTCCAGCTCACGCCGGATCTTCAGATGCAACAGCGTGGCCATGATCGAACCATACAAATCGCGATTCGATCGGTCAATCGGACCATTGACCGGTTGATTCGTGTTTTGTACGGTCATTTGCAGGCTCGGGAGGAGAGAGCGAATGAAGATCATCGTTGTCGGCGCCGGAATCGTCGGCGTGAGCATGGCACGTGCACTCGCCGTCGCCGGGGCGGACGTGGTGCTGCTGGACCGATGGGGCCCCGGACGCGGGACGACCGCCACGACGTTCGCGTGGACCAATGCGAACCGCAAACCCGATCCCGCCTATCAACGGCTCAACGTCGCCGGAATGGAAGAACACGAGAAGCTCGCCAAGGAACTCGGTGGCACGCCGGCGTACTTCCGCGGTGGCGGCCTGCACTGCGCGGACGCGCGCGGCGAATCGTGGCTGACCGAGAACGTCGAGCGGCTGCGGTCGCGGGACTACCCCGCACAGTGGGTCGATCGCGACGAAGCCCGGCGGATCGCCGGCGACGTGCGGATTCCGGAGACCACCACGGCGATCGCGCACTTCCCCAGCGAGGGTTACGTACTCCCGGAACACCTCCTCGCCGCGATACTCGACGATGCCCGCAGACACGGCGCGACGCTGACGATCGGGGAGGTCGTGGCTGTCGGCGACGGGCCGGAGGGCGCGTCCGTCACGCTCGCCGACGGAACGGTCCTCGGCGCCGACCGGGTCGTGGTCGCCACCGGCCGGTGGACCGACGGGCTCGCCGCGCGCAGCGGCTTCGACATCCCCATGGTGACCGACGCCCGTCGCGGCTCCCCGATCGTCGGCCTGCTCGGGTACGTACGCTCCCCCGCGATCGACCTCCGCTGCGTCCTGCACACCCCGGACCTCAACCTCCGCCCCGATGCGGACGGCGCCACCGTGGTGCAGGCGCTCGACCTGAGCTCCTCCGTCGACCCCGCGGACGGCGAAGTCGACGGTGATATCAGCGCCGCCGTCGCCGCGCGGTTCACGGCCCTGACCGGTCGTCCGTCCCCGGAAATCGACTTCCGGGTGGCGATCCGGTCCATGCCCGCCGACGGGCACACCATCGCCGGATACCCGCCGGAGACCTCGCGGATCTACTTTCTCGTCACCCACAGCGGGATCACGCTCGCCCCGATCCTCGCCCGGCTGGCCGCGGCGGAGATCGTCACCGACACCGCGCAGGACGCCCTCGCCGCCTTCCGCCCGGCCCGGTTCGCGGGAGTGCCGCGCTCGGAGCCCGCGGTCAAGCGGCCCACTCGCCTCGGTGAGCAGTGAATCCTTTGCACGACAAGGTCACATCTGGACTCGTACCCCCTACCCGTATACTGTTCCTGGCGATCGACCGACAGCATCAGGAGGAGCCGTGCAGCGTCTTCGTTCGCTCGCCCCGGCGGACGCGCCTGCCAAGTCGGCCGAGTTGCTCGACGAGATCATCGGACGGCGCGGCTCGACGGGCCCGATGGTGACCGCGACGGCCCACTCCCCCGCGCTCCTTCAGGGCTACCTCGACTTCTCGAGGGCCATGAAGCGGGTCAAGCCTCGACGCGCACACCCAGGCCGCGCTGAAGGCCGGGCTCAGCGAGACCGACATCTCCCTGGCCAGGCAAGGCACGTCGACCGATCGGCGTGAGGCGGCGTTGATGGCGTATGCCGTGCGGGTCCTCGCCGAACCGTCTTCGCTCGGCGACGAGGACATCGCCGAGTTGCGAGAGCACGGCTGGAGCGATCAGATCATCGCCGACACGGTGGGACTGGTGTCGCTCAACCTGCTCACTGGTTCCTTCAATCTCGTCGCAGGACTCGAACCCGGCTGCGCCATCGGCGAGGTGCTCGGCATGGTGATCGGCACCGCACTGGGCTGGGGCAACGTCGCGACCATCGTACTCGCCGTCGCGCTGGCGTTCGTCTTCCTGCTCACCACCCCGGTCAACAAGTGGCTCATCGGCCGCGGCTCCGGACACGCGGTCGTGCACGCCTACCACCACTGAGAAAAGTCCACAATGGAATCACGTACCACGGCGGTGACGGCTGCCCGCTCCACGCGATCTCCATCGGATCAGGGCCGCCCCTTGTGCTTCCGCACGAGGCGGCCCTGACCATCACAGCCTCATCCCGCTGGCCGAACGGCTGGCGGACCGCCACACGATCGTTCTCCCCGACGTGCGCGGATACGGCCGATCGGTATGCGCCGACCCGGCCCGGCACACCTGGACCCAGTACTCCGACGATGTCGCGGCACTTCTCGACCACCTCGGCGAACAGCGGCAGGGTTCGCGCCGCCATCCTGATCAGCGTCGAAGACATCGAAGACGACGAAGCGAAACAAGCCGAGATCGCGTTCATGGACGCGTTCGCCGAACGTGTCCGGACCGGCGGTATCGAAGCGGCGTGGGCGCCGGTTCTGCCCGAGCTCGCTCCCGTCATCGGCGCGCTCGTGCGTGACGCCATCCCGCGAGCATCGCCGCCGCCATCGGCCACGACCGCTCGTAGCATTACCCCAAGGGGCATGCAAAGGAGCTTCTTGTATCCACTTAGGACGCCGGGCACGCGGAGAGCCTGCTGACCGGTCACGCCGGTCCGTGAAGGCCTCCTTCCCTACCCTGAGGGTAAGGAAGGCGCCCCTCACTACCTTCCGATGATGTGCTGGGCCCAGCCCAAGGCACCACTCACGACTGACCGGTCACACTGCGAAAGCCGGCCACACGCGACGAAGTGGGGCCGGCATCGAGACCGACCCCACCTCTCACCCCACCCTGGTCAGAACGTGAGGGTGAATCCGTCGATCGAACCGGTGTCGAACCTGTAGACGTCCTGGGCGCTCAGCTTCCAGGTCCCGTTGGCGTTCTCGCCGGAGGCGTCGACCGTGTAGGTCTCGTGCACTCCCGAAGCACTGCCTGTGCCGCCCGAGTTCTTGAGGCGGTAGGTCTTGCCGCTGGGCCCGATCAGGTCCAGCGCCAGGTCGGCGGTGTAGGTGTGGCTGATGTCCACCTTGACCGGCAACGCCGAGGACGCCCTCCCGTCGCACCCTTCCTGGGTGATCGAGCTCGTCACCGCGGCGCCGGCGTCCGGAATCGCCACCGGGGTGGTGTTCGACTTCGTGCCGCACGTCGGCGCCGGGCCGCCGCCACCGATGAACGACACGTTCAGCAGTTTGTTCAGCGAGCCACTGCCGGGGTTCTTGACGACACCGTCGGACGCGTTGTTGACCAACGCGTCACGCACCTGCTTCGGCGTCGCCGACGGGTTGGCCGCCAGGTAGAGCGCGGCCGCGCCGACGACGTGCGGCGTCGCCATGGAGGTGCCGTTCATGACCGCGGACCCGCCGTTGCTCGGGCTCAGCGACGTGATGTTGGAGCCTGGCGCGAAGATGTCCGTGCACGAGCCGTAGTTCGAGAACGACGACCGGTTGTCGCTGGAGTCCGTGGCGTTCACCGTGATGGCTTCGGGAACCCTGGCGGGGCTGGTGTTGCAGGCGTCGGTCGAGGCGTTGCCCGACGCGACGCCGTAGACGACGCCCGACGCGATCGACTTCTTGAGCGCGTCGTCACCCACACCGGGCGCGTCCATCGTGAGGCTCATGTTCGCCACGGCCGGCTTCTTCGCGTTGGCCGTCACCCAGTCGACGGCGTCGATGATGCCCGAGTCGGGCCCGGAGTTGTTGCAGCCCAGCACCTTCAGCCCGACGATCTTGACCTTCTTGGCGACACCGTAGGTCTTGCTGCCGATGGTGCCTGCCGTGTGGCTGCCGTGTCCGTTGCAGTCCTTGCCGTCACCGCCCATGAAATCCTTGCCGAGACTGGCCCGGCCTTCGTACTCCGGGTTGTCGGGGTTGATGCCGCTGTCGAGGTCGTACGCGGTGACACCCTCACCGCTGTTGTTGTAGGTGTACTTCTTGTCCAGCGGCAGGGCCTTCTGGTCGACGCGGTCCAGACCCCACGTCGGGTTGGCCTGCGTGTCGGTGCCGCGAGCCGTGCCGTCCTGGTAGACGGCCTTGACCGACGGGTCCGCCGCCAGCCGCCGAGCCTGCTGCTCGGTCATCTTCTTGACCGAGAAGCCGTTCAGCGCCGCGGACCAGGTGGACCGCACCTCGCCGCCGAAGCGTTCGGTCAGCGAGACCGACGCGGCCTGCGCGGTCGCGAGGCCGTCCTTCAGTACCACGATGTACTGGTCGCCGTAGTGCTGTTTCGCCTGCACCACGACACCTTCGGCTTCCGCCGCGACGGCGTTTCCGATGCTCAGCGCCAGTAAGGGGGTCAACGCGCCCAGGGTCAGCAGTAATTTACGCATGGATTGCCACCTCGTTGATGAGTACGGTCACTGGACGGTGAGGGTGTACGTGGCGGTCGAGGTCTTGCCGGAGCCGTCCTTCGCCGTCACGGTGATCGGATAGGTCCCCGCCTGGAACGGCGCGAAGATCTGCATCGTCGAGCTGCCGCCGCTGGAAATGGTCTGCGGGTTGAAGAACGGAGCGATCGGCAGGCCCGGACCGGTGGCGGACAGGGTGATGGAGCCACTGCCGCCGGTCGCGGAGACCGTCGCGCTCGCCGGCGAGCCGGCGCGCGCGGTGCCCGATGCGGGGTTGAGCGTCACCTTGAGATCACCCGGTTCGGTGCCGCCCTTGCCGACGGTCAGCGTCAGCGTGGTGGTCGCGGTGTCGGTCGTTCCCTTGCCGGATACGGTGATCGTGTAGTCCCGTTCCGGTGTGCCCGTCGCGGTCTCGATCGTGAGCTTCGCGGTGTCACCGGACTTGATGGACGACGGCTGGAAGGTCGCCTTGGCACCGTCGGGCAGCCCGGATGCGGTCAGCGCGACGTCCTCGACGCCGTTCTTACCCGGCTTGCTCGTGATCGACGCCGAGACGTACTTGCCGGGGTCGGCCTTCACCGAACCCGGCGAGGCCGCGAGGGTGAACTTGTCGGTGCTGGGCACTTCGCCGATCTGCTGCTTGACCCAGTCGCCCATTTCGTTGTTCAGGCGGCTGTAGACGCTGTACCACCGGAAGTCGCTGCGGCTCCATGACGTGATGCCGACGACGACACCGTTGACGATGAACGGGCCACCGCTGTCACCGGGAAGCACGGTCTTGCGGCCGTCGGAATACCCGGCGCAGATCATCGTCGCCGGGTCGACGCCGTTCTCCACCCCGGTGCACTGGTTCGCGTTGACGATCGGCAGCGTCAGCTTCTGCAAAGTGACGTCGGCGGGGCTGTCGTTGTAGCTCTTCTTGCCGTAGCCCAGGCTGAAACCGTCCTTGCCCGGCGCCTCGAGGCCGGTGTCGGCGGAGGTGGCGACCTTCGCGTAGCCGCCGGCGGGGACGGGGATGTCGCCGTCGGTGGTGATGATCGCGACGTCGTAGCCGTTCCAGGGCTGGGTGAACTTCGGGTGCAGCTGGTAGTCGACGGCCTTGAGCTGGGTGCCGCCGGTGCTCACCAGATCGTCCAGTCCATAGAGGACGGATTTCTCACCTGCCAGTTCCTTGCAGTGCGCCGCGACCATCACCTTGCGGGGCGCCACGACGGAACCGCTGCAGCTCTGCCCCTTGGGACGCGAGCCGCCCTCACGCAGGGCCGCGATGGCGAAGGGATAGTCCTTCACCGAAGCGGGCACGCCGCCGATGCCCAGGGCATGGGCACCGCCGGGAACCTGGACGTCACCGGTGGGAGCGATCGCCGACGCGGTCGGCTTGGGTGCGGCCCCGGCGGTTCCGCCTGCCACGGGGATCGACAGTGCCGCCACACCCAGTGCCAGCAGTCCGAGGACTCTTTTCCTTTTCACGGTATTTCCTTTCAGCAGGGAGGAAATCAGAAGGTCAGGCCGAAGCTGTCGAGCACGCCGGTGTCGAACCGGTAGACGTCCTGGACACGCAGCTTCCAGTCGCCGGAACGGTTCTCGCCCGAGGTGTCGACGGTGTAGGTCTTGGAGAGGTCGACGGTGCTTTCGCCGCCCGCCTGCTTGAGGTTGACGACCTTGCCGCTCGGCGTGACGAGGTCGATCTTGAGGTCGCCCGTGTACGGGTGCTTGATCGCCACGGCCACCGAGGTGCCAGCGGTTCCCTTCGCGTCGCAGGAACCGATGGTCACGGTGCTGCCCACGGCTTCACCGGCGTCCGGGACGGCTACGTCGTCGGTGCTGGTGCCACCCGCGCAGGACGGCGTGCCTCCGCCGAGGAAACCGGTGTACAGCAGCTTGTTCGGCGACCCTTTCGGGTCGGAGATCTTGCCGGGGGTGGCGTTGTCGAGCAGTGCCTTGGTGACCTGCTCCGGGGTGGCCGACGGGTTGGCGGTCAGGTAGAGCGCGGCCGCGCCGGCGACGTGCGGGGTGGCCATCGACGTGCCGCTCATCTGCTGCGTGCCGCCGCCGTTGCGGGTCGAGGTTATGTTGCTGCCCGGTCCGAACAGATCGGTGCAGGTCCCATAGTTCGACGACTGCGAGGAGTTGAAGATCGACCGCTTGTCCTGGATGTCGCTCGCGGCGACCGTGATCGCTTCCGGCGTCCGGGCGGGCGAGACGTTGCAGGCGTCCTGCCCCTCGTTGCCGGCCGCGACCGTGACGGTGATCCCGGCCCGGACCGCGCCCTGGACCGCCTGGTCCACAGTGGACGTCGCACCGCCGCCGATGCTCATCGTGAGCACCGCGGGCTTCTTGGCGTTCTTGGCGACCCAGTCGATTCCCGACACGATCGTCGACCACGGCGCGCTGGAGTTGCAGCCGAGCACGCGGACGGCCACGATCTTCACGCCTTTCGCGACACCGTAGGTCGTGCTGCCGACGGTTCCGGCGACGTGCGTGCCGTGGCCGTGGCAGTCCGAGGCGTCACTGTCGTTGTCGACGAAGTCGTAGCCACTGCTCGCGCGCCCGCCGAACCCGGACTCCCGGTAGTCCGTCCCCGTGTCGAGCACGTAGACCGTGGCGCCGTCGCCTTTGTTGGCGTAGTCGTACTTCTTGTCGAGCGGCAGATCCTTCTGGTCGACCCGGTCCAGGCCCCAGGTGGGATCGTTCTGGGTGTCGGTCGCGTGCGCGAGGCCGTCCGGTTCGACCGAGGCGACGGCCGGATCCGCGGCCAGCCGCCGAGCCTGCGCTTCGGTCATCCGACCCGCGAAACCGCGAAGCGCGGCGTCGTAGGTGCGGGTGACCTGCCCGCCGTATTCCGCCGCCAGCGACCGAGCCTCGGCGGCGGGTGACGGCCCGGTCTTCAAAGTGACGAGATAGGAACCTGGAATCGCGTCCGGCAGCCACGCCCGGACAATCGGCCCGGCAGGCGAGGCAATGGCGGGCACTGCCGCCAAGCCCAGAGCGAGTGCCAGGCCGGCAATGACCACGATCCTTCTTGGACGGAGACTTTCACGCATCGAGTCACTCCTGAAAGTGGGGAATCAACACCGGGAGACGTTGTGACAACAGTGAGTTCTCCACCGGACAGGAACAATAAGTATTGGGCTCGGCGCACTACTCAATTAAATATCAACGCGTCAATAATCAGTGCCGTAAGCCCATTAAATAAGTGACCTCATCAAAGAAAAAGCACATGGCAAGGCCAAATCGGAGCCGTTCGCCGGTTCAGGAGCGAGACAAATGCTCGCCGAGCACCGCGCGCGAAGGCAGATCGAGTTTGTTCAACGCCCGGCTGATATGGACCTCGACCGTCCGCGCGGACAGAAAAAGCCGTTCCGCGATCTCACGGTTACTGAGATTCTGCGCGGCCAGACGCGCCACTTCGAGTTCGCGCGGCGACAAGGCCTGGCCGTAGCCACGGCGACCACGCGACGGAGTGGTGGGATCGTGGCGCGCCAGGATCCGGCGGCATCGCTGCGCGTCGGCGACCGACTTCAGGGAACGGTAAATGGTTTCGGCCGAGGTCAACGCGCCAAGCAGTTTCCGGTGGTCGCCGAGTTCGGCATAACACTCACCGGCGAGTTCGCTCGCACCGGCAGCGGCATAGGGGCGCGGCAAAGCCTGATAGGACAACGCCGCCTGGCTGAACGATTCGACCGCGTCGGCGGGCCGGGCCCTGGCGAGCAGCCCCTGGCAGAAGAGAGCCGCCGCATGGGCGAGCGGCGCGTCCCGTCCGGCTATCCCCTCTTGGTACTCGGCGACCAGGCGCTCCGCCGCGTCGGTCTCCCCTCTGTCGACGAGAACGCGGACGGCGGGCGGGAGGAGTTCGGCCGCCCAGACCCAGTTGTTCTTTCGGCGCACACTCTCGAGTCCGCTCTCCGCGAGCCGCGCGGCGGCGGGGAGTTCCTTGGCCGCGAGGAGGACGGCCACCCGCCCCGCGAACGCCGACGCCCGCTGCGGCACGTTCCCGGCCGCGAGCGCGAAGGCGGTGTCGAAGTTCCGTGACGCCTCTTTGCGACGTCCGTTGCCCAGCTGGTACCAAGCCAGCGCGAGCAAGGGCTCCGCGGCGAGCGAACTGTCTCGGCCGACGCGGCCCACCAGCCCGAGGACCTCGGCCTCCACCTCGGGCCAGATGCCCATCGCGACGTCGAGCCGGAGGTCCGTCCCGGCCGCGAGCGCTTCCAGGTAGGGCTGTTCCTCGTCGTGGACCAGCCGACGGGCGGTGGCGAGATACGTCCTCGCCACCGGGTAGTACCCGTTCCAGGCGGCCGCGTCGGCGAGGTTGACGTAGGTCCGGCTGACCTGCCTGCGAACCTCGGCGGACCGGGGCGAGGCCGGAAGCGTGCCGACGTCCTGCCAGACCCCGGGATCGGCCACCTGCATCCGTCCGGACACCCGGTTCGCGGTGACCGCGGCGATCAGTTCGACGTCGCGGGTGCCCTTGCTGGCTTGTTCGGCCTGGTCCAGCCAGCGCAGGTTCTCCTCGACCGGCACCGGCCCGACGTGCGGGAGAGCCAAGGTGATCAGCCCGCGGGCGAGGAGCGCACGCCGGCCGTCGAGATCCGCGATGGCCAGCTCGATCTCGGAACGGCCCGCGTCGACCTGCCCGATCTGGTTGATCAGGACCCGGCCGAGGTTGATCCGGATCTCGCCGCGAGCGGCCTTGCTCATCGGCCAGTCGTGCGCCGCCGTGCGCAGCAGCCGCAGCGTGGATTCGCCGATCAGTCCGTACGCGGTCTCCCGGCTCAGCCGGACGGCGAAGTTCTCCCTGCGCGCCCGAGAAAGCGCGGAGTCCCCGAGCGCGGCCTCAAGCAGCCGCACGGCTTCGTCCGGCCTGCCCTCCGCCGCCGCCTGGTCCACGGATTCCGAGACGTACCGCGCCCACTCGTCGAGCTCACCGGCCTCCCGGTGGTGGTACGCGACCCTCCGCGGTTCCGGCTCGTCCGAGCAGGCCAGCAGCCGCGCGGCGCCGGAGTGCAGCTGAGACCGTCGCGGGCCCGGGATGGCGGCGCGGACCGCGTCCGCGACCAGCGGACTGCGCACCGCGTAACGATCGTTCCCGAGGTCACGCAGGAACCCCGCGGCCATCGCCTGGAGCAGGTCGTCGACGATTCCGGCGCCGTCCGAGCCCGCCACGGCGGCGAGCGCCTTGCCACCCGCCGGCCTGCCGAGGATCACCGCGGCCGCCACGACCGCCGCGGCGCCTTGCTCCAGCACCGCGAACCTCGCGGCGAGTTCCGCCGCCCAAGCGGCGGGGACGACCTTCTCCGAGAGCTTCATGGCGGCCTGCGCGTCGAGTCCGGAGATCGCTTCCAGTACCGCGGTGACCGCGGCGGCCACCCCGCCGGTTCGGCGATGGACCCGCTCGGCGAGCTCACGCGAACCGGCCTTCGCCACGACGTCCGCGATCCGCAGCGGTTTCAGGGTGCATCGCGCCGTCACCCCGGAGCGGGGAGGCCACCAGGCATCGCGAAGAGTCCGTTGCTGCAGCCGGAGCGCGGAGCCGGTCACGACGGCCAGCCGTTCGGACGGCCGGGCGGCCAGCAAACGGAGGAAGTCCTGAGTCTCCTCATCGGCCTCGTCCGCGTCGTCGACGATCAGGACGGTGCGCTCCGGCAAGGTCAGCAGTTCGCGGAGCGCACGGTGCACCAGGTGGCGATCCGAGCCGATCGGCTCCGGCAGGACGGCGCCGAGTTCGGGGAGCAAGGGGTGCAGGACCCCGGCGAGTGGCGACAGGCGACCGGCCGTCCCCGTCCACCTGTCCGCGGCGGTTCCCAGCGCGTCGAGCAGCGGTGCGAGCGGCGCCGGATCGGGCTCCCGCACGCAGCGGAGCTCGATCACGGTCCGCTCCTGAGCAGCCGCGGAACGCGCCACCCGGCGGAGGAGGTCCGTCTTCCCGGAACCGGGTTCGCCTTCGATCACGACGAAGGCGAACGGCTTGGCGATCTCCCGTTCCACCCACGACAGTTCCACCACGGCGCCCCTTACTTCAGTGTGAACGACCCCGGCTCGGCAAGCATCACCCCGGACCACAGTGGTCGCCAGCTTGTGCGCAATAAGTCAGGGCACGTAGTGAATGAGCCGAGGGCGGACGTGCCCCGGTGTCGCCGTCACTAGACTGGGTACGAAGAAGTCGGCAGTACGGGGTCAGCGTGGGTGCAGGGTTGGGACATGCCGGTGGCGCGCCATGCGTCAACCTCCTGAACGGGGGTACCCGGTCATGGTGAAGGCGACCACGACAGCGGCGGGCACCGACCCGTTCGTTCACCCGGCGCTGTTCTACCGGGGGCCGGACGACTACCTGGCGGGCACCGTCCCGTTCATCCTTCGGGGGCTGGAGAGCGGCGAGCCGGTCGCGGTCTCGGTGCCCGGCCCCAACCTGGAGCTGCTGCGGACCGCCTTGGGCCGGGACGCCGAGCGGGTACGACTGCTGGACATGACCGACGAAGGCCGCAACCCCGGCCGGATCATCCCCGGCGTCCTCCGTGCCTTCGCCGACGACCACACCACGCGGCGGGTCCGCATCATCGGCGAGCCCATCTGGGCCGAACGGTCCGAGCTGGAGTACCCGGCGTGCGCCCAGCACGAGGCCCTGATCAACCACGCGTTCACCGGCCGCGAAGTCACCATTCTCTGCCCCTACGACGTCACCCGCCTCGACGCCCGCGCCCTGTCCGACGCCGAAGCCACCCACCCGGTCCTGATCGACTCCACCGGAGAGCGCGCCAGCACCGGCTACGACCCCGACCGCATCATCACCGATTACAACACCCCGCTGCCCGAACCGGCCCCGACCGAACCGGGCGGGTACCGCATCCTCGACGCCGTCACCGGCGAGGCCGCTGCCCTGGCTCACGCCCGCGCCATGGCCCGTGACCAGGCCCGGCGTGCCGGCCTCACCGACGATCAAGTGGCGGACGTCCAGCTCGTGGTCGCCGAACTCCTGGCCAACAGCGTGGACCACGGCGGCGGACAGGGACGGCTCAGCATCTGGTCCGAGGCGGGCGGGCTGGTCTGCGAGGTCCACGACACCGGCCGCCTGACCGACCCGCTGGCCGGACGGCGGCCCGCCTCCCCCGGCCAGCTACGCGGCCGCGGGCTCCTGCTGGTCAACCATCTGTCCGACCTCGTGCGCGTCCACACCGGCCCGCAGGGTACGACGATCCGCGTCTGCTTCACGACGAAGCGTCACTGACGCTCTTTGGAGCGGCTCCAAGGTGTGTCGTGGTCGTGGGGTGGGGCCGGCGGTGAGGTGAAGGCGTCCTTCGCCGCGTCCGATGCAGTGAAGGGCGCCTTCGCCCCTGATGTGCGGTGCGAGCCCGTTCTCCCCGGGGGTGGCGGGCGGAGCGAAGCCGTGACTCGCGTGCTTGAACACGTCACTCGCGTGCCTGGATGCCGCACTCGGGTGTCCGGCGTCCAAACACGCGAGTCATTGAGGGGTAAGGCCAAGTTCGCAACGTCGGGTGCAGGGTGCGGTAGCGAGGAGGGGGCTTTCGCTACGCCGTGCTGTCGCTGAAACCCATGGTCGAGACGCGTCGCGAAAGCCACTTTCGCGACGCCTGGGGTCGCGAAAGTGGCTTTCGCGGCACGGTCGCCCACGACCCCTCGCAAAACGCCCGCCCTGGGCACTGCCACCCCAAAAGTGTCCCTTGTGGACAGTCGAGAAAGCGTCAGGCACTGTGGCGAGTCCGCTCACGACCCACTAGACCCACTCGACCAGCGGGTACGCGGCAGGACTCAAGGGACCTCGTAGAACTTGTCGTAGTGACCCGGCGCGTAATAGAACTTGTCGTTGTCGTCCTTGACGATGCGGTCCGGCTTCGGCCTCTGGTTCTCCGGCAGCGGCTTTCCGTTGAAGTCCGTGTACTCGTCGGCGTCCCTGATGGGTTTCTTGTTTTCGTACTTCGGTGTCGGGTGGACGTCGAATTCGTAGTAGTTGCCGTCGTAGGGTTTCGTGGGCTTGCCGTCCGGACCGTACGGTTGATCGGCGGGCTTGTTGCCGCCGCTCACCTTGCCGTTGTGCGGAAGCCTGCCTTCGTTCCCGACTTTGCCGCCCGCCTGACCGTGGTTCCCGTAGATCCTGCCGCCCCAGGTCGAGCCGGGGCCGGGGGTGGGCTTGTTCCCCAAGCCCAGCGAGTTGAGCTTGTCGTTGTCCACGCTGTTGTGCCAGGCACCGAACTGGCCACTGTCCTTGTGGTCGAGGATCCACCGTTTCATCTTGAGCGCGGCGTCTTTCTGCGCCTGGGTGAGCTCGTCGAAATTCCCGAGGTTCGGCGAAAGATCGGGTTGCGGCTGGGGTTGGGGCTTCTTCCCCTTGCCACCACCGCCTCCGCCGCGGGTGCTGCTGTACTCGCCGCCCGGTTTCGGGCCGCGGGGTTTCCCGGCTGGTCCGGTCTTGCCGGTGTCGATCTTGCGGAGCGCCTTCTCCGCTTCGGCGAAGATGTTCTTCGCCTTCTTCATCAGCGGAGCGAGCGCGCTCATCGCCTTGACCAGCTTGGTGACGACGGTGGCGATCTTGGAAGCCGTCTTCGCGATGGCGGCGGTGACCTGCGGCAGCACCCAGGTCATGCCGAGGCCGAGCGTCGCCAGCACCTGCAGCGCCCAGCTGATCAGCCTGCCGATCAGTTCGGCGATGGTGTCGCGGACCAGGGTGCGGACCGCGGTGACCACCTCACCGCCGATCCGGGTGCCGGAGGACGCGCCGCCGGCGGCCTGCTGGCAGGCGCCGATCAGGGCCGCGACATCCGCTCCCCTGGTGCGGTAGGCGTCACCGGCGTCGCCTGCCCAGTTCGCGGTTTCGGCGACGACCATCGCGTCGAGGTCGGCGCTGATCGTCCCGAGTTCCTTGGCGACGTTCTGCCAGGTCTCGGCGTGCGCGGCGATCTCGTCCGGGTCTCCGGCGAGCGCGTCGAGTGCTTCCTTCAACGGTCCGACGTGCTCCATCAGCCAGCCGACCCCGGCGGCGAGGATGGTGCCGAACGGGTCGAGGGCGGCGGACACCGCGTCCATGGCGGTGCCGAACGCGCCGACCGCGACGGACGCCCAGTCACCGCTTTCGATGGACGCCTTGAGTTCGGTCGCGGATTCGAGCAGGGGAACGCCGGACACCGCGGTGGTGGAATCCTTCGGGGTGGCGACAAGGGGGTTGGTCATCGCGAGGCCTTCTCCATCGGAGTCGCCGGGATCGCGGCCTCGTACTGCTTGAACATGTCGACGCCCGCGGCGTCCTGCCCGGCGTAGGACTGTTCGGCGGTGCGCAGGTTGGCGGCGGTCGCCCGCACGCCGTCGATCGCGGCCTTGATCGAGTCGACCGTCTTCTCCTCCGCCGGATTGATGAAGGGCGGGACGAACGCGCAGATCAGACCGTAGGCCTCGTCGGACATGGCCGCGGTGTTCGCCGCCGCCAGCACGGTGTCCAGCCGCTCGGCGATCCCGTCGACGTTCGCCGCGTGTTTCCCGATTTCCGCCGGTACGACCTGGAAGTTCATCCGTCACCCCTTCGAGACGTCCCGTATCCGGGCACGCCGCTTCCGCTTGACCATCGTAACCCGGCCTTCGACGTTGGCACGTAACGGAAAACGCTCGTCATCCGTCGGGAGGCCGGGGAGTTCACGCGGCCACGATGCCATCGGGCTCCCGCCCGTGAGAAAGCTCTGTGCGAAGGGACAGCGTTCCTTGCACGAAAGGGCACCGATCCTTTGTCAGAGCGGCTCCAGATAAGACCTCTCGGACCAATCGTCGTCCTCGTCGTCGCGAGGCGGACGGCTCGGCGCCGGCGGATCCTGTGCCACCGCGGAAAGCCCCTCGAGTTCGGCGACGACGGCGTCGACGTCCATAGTGGCCAGTTCGCCGACCTGCCGTTCCAAGGACGTCCAGGCTTCCGCGGCCAGCCGTCGGCGGTCCTCGGCGGGCAGCGCGTCGATGACCTGCCACCAGCCTCGCGCCTCCTGGACGAACTCGTCCAGCACCGGGCCGTGCGCCAGCAGTTCGTACGGTTGCCGTCGACCGGCGACGACCTCGCCCGCGAAGTCCCCGGCGGCACCACCGGTCGCCGCCAGCAGCCGCATGACCGTCTGCCGTGCCCGGTCCCCGTCGGCGGAGTCGAACGGATCGTGGATCGTGCGTTCTCCTGTCACAGCAGCACACTCTTACGCTTGGCCGGGCAGTCGGCGTCCCGGTGCTCGTAGCCCTCAGGCCACTGCGGCGGATCGCCCATCGCGATGGTGGTTTCCAGCACCTCGTCGAGGGCCTTCTCCCCCGCGAACATGTGCGCCAGCCCGTACGCGGCGCTGATCAGCGTCTGGATGATCCCGACGATCTCGTTGAAGGACAGCACGAGATGGATGATGTCCAGCATCTCGCCTTCCTTCACGACTTCGACGAGCTTGCCGCGACGGCCGAGCTGGGACAGCGCTTCGCTGATGATCTCCACGACGCGCATCCCTTTTTCCAGGCCGAGTTTCTTGCCCTTGGTGAGGATCAGCAACGCGATGTCGATCGCCGAGCTGTAGCCGTGCCGGATCTCCTGCATCAGGTGGTAGGCGAGCTTCGCCAGCGCCTGGATCGCCAGGCTCGCGCCACGGAAGTACCGAGCCAGCTGCAGCAGACTGGACCGGTAGGTGACCAGCCAGTTCTTGGCCCGATCGGCGCCCTCCCCCTCCCACGCGCCCTGGATCCCGAACCGGCCCTGGTCGATGTTGACCGCGGTGTTCTCCAGGCCGAGCGCGGCGTCGTTGTAGAGCACCGCCTGCCGCTGCAGCACGGTCCAGTCACCGACGAGCAGGTCGGCGATCATGGTGATGAAGTCCTTGTCGGAACCGGTGAGCATCTTGATCACCTCGGCGACGTCGCCGAGGGATCCGCCGAGATCGAGCAGTTTCTCGCGCTCCGCCTGGGCCTTCACCGGCCACCATGTCGGGTCGGCGACGGCCGCCGGATCGGGCCCGCCGTAACCCACCGGGACGGCGTCGCGGAACGCCGCGGCACCGGCCGGGTCACGCACCTCGTCCACCGGGACCCGCGCGGCGTCGGGCTCCGGGTTGAGCCGGTCCAGCAATTCCGCCGCACGCGCGTCCACCACGCCGTACCAGTGCGCCAC
This sequence comes from Amycolatopsis sp. lyj-108, assembly GCF_046549005.1. Taxonomy (NCBI): domain Bacteria; kingdom Bacillati; phylum Actinomycetota; class Actinomycetes; order Pseudonocardiales; family Pseudonocardiaceae; genus Amycolatopsis; species Amycolatopsis sp. lyj-108. The sequence continues at coordinate 204,209 of NZ_JAJPWQ010000009.1, forward strand.
ACAGCGCAGTTCGTGTCCGCCGCCCGCGGCGAGGTCGGCCGCGAACCGCGTCTGGCTCAGCGCCGTGCGCTGCCACTCGTCCAGTTTCGGCCAGGCGGCGGCGAAGAAACCCTCGCCGCTTTCGGTGTCGAATCCGGCACCGGCGCCGACCAAGCGGTCGAACCACTGGCGATAGGTGTCGACGCCCGCGCCCGCCCGCAGGACCAGGTCTCCGAGCGCGCGCACCGCGGCCGGCTCGACCGAGAACCCCTGCCCCATTCGTCCCCCTGTTGCTCCGAAGTACCCCTTCGACGTAGCTGAAGTTTGACAGGTTGCCGCGAAATGTCACATCACTGGAATGGAGTACCCGGTCAAGCGACTCGGAGCAGGACCGGGCTCCCGGTGACGGTGACGTCGGCACCGGGCGTGACCGGCGCGCTCGTCCCGTCGAGTTGTTCGACCGAGGTGGTGCCGTGGGCCGCCGGGATCCGCGCGGACCGGTCGATGGTCCACCAGATCAGGAACGTCCGGCCGCCCTGATCGAACCGGCACTGCCACAGGTCGTCGGGCAGCCCCGCCGGGCGACCTTGTCCACAGGAATGGATCCGGCTGCCCGCCAGCCACCGGTGCAGGCGCTCCACGTGGCGCGCCGCCTTCGTGTGCGGGCCGCCGACGGGCTGCAACACGATGGGGATCTTGGCGCTGCCCCAGTTGTAGAAGTACATGCGGCGGTATTGCGCGTAAAGCCCGGACAGGAAGAACCGGACCGCGTGCTGCGCGCCGCGATCGGCGTCCACCGGCCGCTGCCTGTTCACGTCGTACGCCGAGCCGGTGCTCCAGAGCCTGATGCCGGCACCGGCCTCGTGCAGTGCCTTCTCGATCTCGTTCGCCAGTGGCAGCATCGTCTCCGGCGGGTCGGAGTCGTTGCGGGGAGCCAGCTTCACCGCGCCGGCGTCGCAATGGTCGTAGCCGCCGAGCTTGGCGAACTGCCGCAATTTGTCGAACGCCACGGGATCCCAGAGCTCGCCCATGGACGGGCACACCACCGTCACGGCCGGGTCGACGGATTTGATCACCTGGCTCGCCCGGCGTGTCATCTCCACCAGTTGCGCCGTCGAACCGCTGAAGAAGTCTTGGTGATTGGCCATGTCCCACAGCTCGTAGGCGTCGATCCGGCCGCGATACTGCTCGACGACGGTGCGCACGAAACGTTCCCAATCCGCGAGGTCGTCGGGCGGGCCGGAGCGAGAGTCGTCGGTGTAGACCGATTTCGGGCTGTTCGGGCTCGCCCACGACGGGGTGCCGCCGAAGGTCAGGGTCACCGGGAGACCTGCGCCGCGGGCGCCGGTCACGAGCCGTTCGAGCGTGTTCCAGTCGTATCGGCCACGAGTCGGCTCCAGGTTCTGCCACCGGGTGCGCGTGTTCCACAACCGGACGGACCCGACCTCGAAGGACGGCATCTGCCCGGTGTTCGAATTCGCCGTCACCCCGACGAATTCCGGATCGAGCGTGCGTGGCGCGTTCGTCCACATCGACGCCTGGATCGCGGCGGGCGCCTCTCGATCGGTCGGGGTGGCCATGGCGCCCCCGGCGAGCAGGACGACCCCGAGTACCGCGACGAGCGCGAGGTTCGCCAGTGGCCGCCTGCGACCAGGCGACGTCCGGGTGTCCGCCGGCGCGTCGGCGTGCCGGACGACGGTCTCCGGGATGGCGGCGTCACCCAGGTCCGCGCGCTCCCACAACCGGTACAGCTTCGCGAGTTCCTCCCGGTTCGCCCCGCACGCGGTCGCGATCGCCTCGATCGGCGCGAACGTCGTCGGAACACTCCGCCCGGTGCAGTAGCGGTGCACGGTCGACCGGCTCAGGTGCACCTTCCGTCCGAGCAGTTCGTAGCTCAGGCCACTCCGCTGCTTCCGCTCGGTGAGAAGTGCCGTCAGCGCGGCAACCGCCTCGCTCGCCATACCGCTGAGCCCCCTCCGCGCTACGTGCCGGTCTCCCGATTCAGCCGCCTGCCGGGAGCCCCTGAACGGAGAACAGTGTCCCACCGCCTGCCTCCCATCGCCGTGGGTTCACGTGATCGCATCTCCCGGCTCCGGCGTCACCGCAGGTCAGCGGCCGACTTTCGTCCCACCGTCTCGTTCCTGGCGTTTTCGCTTGCCTGGACACCTCGCGCTGAGCAGCGTGGAGCCGGAGGCAAGACAGGGGAGGAATCGGCATGAAATCGCACGGGAAACGGATCGGCGCGCTGGCGGCCGCGCTGCTGATGACGGGCGCGGCAGGCGTCCCGGCCGCCGCCGCGTCCGCGCCGCCACCACTGACGACCAGAGCGGACTTCAACACTCCGGGCGGCGGGCAGATCGTCGAGCACCTGCGAAAGCTGATCGATGGCGCACCCGCGAACTCGACCATAAGGACCGCGCAGTTCCTTCTGCGGGACGAGCCGATCACGGACGCGCTCGCGGAAGCGGCGGAACGTGGGGTCCATGTCCAGGTCCTGGTCGACGGGCGGGCGACGGATCATCCGAACTACCAGGACCTGAAGAACCGGCTGAAGAAGACCGGCGACAAGAAATCGTGGGCGAAGAGCTGCGCGGACGGCCGAGGGTGCAACGGCGGGAACGCGATGCACAACAAGTTCTTCCTGTTCGACCGGACGCTGGGCGCGGCGGCCGTGGTCGCGACCGGATCGGCCAACTTCAGCGAGAACACGACGGGCGGCAAGGGCGGCTGGAACAGCTACTACACCGACGTCGGGAACGCCGGCCTGTTCGCCAGGTACAACGACTACTTCACGGATTTGCGCAAGGTCGCGGACGGTGCCACGGCGAACCCCGACTACTACGAAGCCAACCCGCCCGTCATCACCGGGAACACCAAGAGCTACTTCTACCCGAGGCTCAAGGACGAGGGGAACGACACCGTCGAGAACTCCTTGAAGGAGGTCGGATGCTTGTCGGAGATGAGCAAGATCCGCATCGGCGTGTGGTCACTCACCCGGATGAAGATCATCGAACGGCTGCGGCTCCTGGCCGCCATGGGGTGCACCGTGGACATCGTCGCGTTGCGGATGACCGCGGGCGCCTGTGAAACGCTGATGAAGGGACAGCCGGATCGAGTGCGGCTTCGCGGCTTCAAAGCGGGGAACGAGCACGGCATCCATGAGAAGAACATGATGATCGAGGGCGACTACCTCAAGCCGGGCACCAAGGTGGTCTTCACCGGAAGCCAGAACTTCAACAACCCGTCCTTGCACGAGAACGACGAGAACGTCATCCGGATCTTGGACAACGACGGGATTTACCGGAGTTTCGTGAAGAACTTCGAGCAGGTGGCCGACGCCGCCGACGAGGAGATCAAGTCCCCCGCGGACTGCGTCAAGATGCTCCCGCCCAACGACCCCGACCCCACCGAAGGGTAAGCGGAAACCGGTCAGCGCCCCCAATGCCACGTAGCTCAAGTTGATCTTGGACGGGCAACGGTTGCCGCAGGTCAAGCGCTCAGTTGCCCTGGCCGACGGGAGCGGGCACGCTCCTAGCGTCCACTGTGGACACCTTCGATGACCGAATGTTCGATTGATGATGAAATGGGCGGTTCTGTCAAGGAGTCGTGAGTGGCAAAGGTCGTTCCATTGAGGGGAAAGTCAAACGTGTCGTGGCGCGGGGCCGGCGTCGCTTCTGCCTAGGCGTTCTCCTGGCAGTGAGGGCCTCCTCCTTGCCTACTCTGACGGCAGGGAAGGAGGCTTTCGCTACCGTCAGATGTGATCCCTGGTGACGGTGGGACAGCTGCGACTCCGCGGCCGGCCGTGAAGCAAGACGTGACTCGCGTGCTTGAGGACGTAACTCACGTGCTTGGGGACGTAACTCGCGAGATCCGTCTCTGAGCACGCGAGTGCGGTGTCGCGTCACCCAGACCGCCGTCTCGCCCAAGACACGACACGTTTGCCTTACCCCTCAATAACCCTCATTGCCACTCACGACCCCCTCTCGCAGCTGCGCAAAGCACCCACATCGGGCACCCAGATCCGGACTAGCGTCCCGCGTGGACAGTCGCGCGCCGGGTCCACTGTCGGTGACTTATCCGGCTTGATGCATTGGGGACATCAGCTACCCGGTGACCGCGAGAGTCAGGGCCGCCAGGTGTCGTTCAGCGCCAGTGTGCAGCCACCCGAAGCGGTGCCGGCGCGATTAGCCCCTGATTCCCAGACGACGGTACCGCCTTCCTTGCGGATGTACTTGTACTGGAAGGCGGCATCCTTCGGCAGCGTGACACTCGCCGTCCACAAAGGATAGTCGGCCGAGGCCATCGGGACGGCGTTCGCCGGGTTCCACGCGCCGAGTTCGGCGCGGTCGCCGACGACGAAGATGTTCTGGCCCCATGAAGTGGTGGCGTTCACCGTGAACTTCGCCGCCACACCGGTGCAAGCGGCGCTGTACCGCTGCTTGACCACCGACGGTGTCTCGACCGGGGCGCCCGCGTCGATCGAGTGCGCCAGCCGGACGAACTGCGCCATCGACCAAGCCAGCGGTGTGGCCCCGCCGGTGCCTTCGCCGAAGGTGAAGCCGCCCGTGCTCGGCCGGTCCCAGACCTGTTCGGGGATCAGGTAGCCGGGATTCGCCGCGGCGGCCATGGCGGCGAGATGCGTTGTCGCCTGGCGGCCGTTGGCCAGTTCGTACTCGCCGCGTTCACCGGTGAGCAGCGGCCACAGCCGTCCGACACCGGCACCGGTGTAGGGCCCGCCGGAAGCGGTTTCGCCGTAACCGTCGTAGTTGTACCGGTACCACATCGGACCGTTCGGGGTGTTCACCTTGAGCGTCGAGTCCACCTCGGGCAGCGAGGCGGCGACGTCCGGATCCGCCGCCGGTTTCACCCCAAGGCGCACGAGATCCAGGAAGCCTGCGTCGATGATGGCGCGCTCGTCGTGGGTGCCGCCCCCGTTCTGCAGGAAGATGTTCTGGCCGTCGTCGGGATTGCCGTTGCCGTCGATGCGGTGGAAGTACCGGCCGTCACCGAGCGGCCCGGATTTGGTGAACGTCCAGGCGCTGACCTGCGACTGCCATCGGTCGGCGGTTTCGCGGTAGCGAGTGGCACCGGCGGTGTCCCCGTTGCGTTGGGCGATGTCGGCGGCGCAGATCAGCCCGGCGATCTCCGCGGCGATGGTGGACGGCGAGTAGCCGCCGTTCTCCTCCCAGCGTTCCTGCGGGGTGGACGGGCCGCGTGCGACCAGGAAGTCCGCGGACTTCTTCACCTTCGCCCACATCCCCGCGTCGAACCGGCCCAGTTGCCACGCGAGCACGATCGGGAAGGCGACCTCGTCCATCTGCAGGCTGGTCCAGCAGTTGGTGCCGTCGAGCCGGGTGTTCTGCGGGAACGAGCCGTCCGGCCGTTGCTGCACGGTGAACAGATAGTCGACCGAACGGTTGGCCGCAGCCGAATCGCCTGCCGCGATCTGCGCGGTCGAAACCTGGTAGAGATCGCGGGACCAGACGGCGTGGTATCCGCAGTCCCCGGTGGTGTTCGCGTTCTTCGCCTCACCCCACGGATTGGTGAGCGACGCGACGTTCGCTCCCGGATACGTCTTGTCCTCGTGGGCCTTGAGGGTCATGAGCGCGACGTTGTACTGCGTGGTCAAGCCGGCTCCGGTGATCGAACGAGGCACCGCGGCCAGCGACGACAGGTAGCCGTTCCAGCCAGACCGGTACGCGGTTTCCGCCGCCGCGAAACCACCCGCGAGAGAGGCGGACGCGTTCGCCGAGGCTGCACCGCGATCGCCTCCGAAACCGACCGCGAGGGTGAAGGTCGTGTCGGTGCCCACGGGAATCTGCCCCAGCTGCACCAGGTTCCCCGGCGTGGACGCCGAGTCGTACTGCGTGCCGAGGACGTGATCGGCGTTCAGGTCGACATAGCCGTCGCTCGCGGACCCGCTGTAGCCGCTGGTCGCCTTGACGAAACCGGTGGAGGCGGCCAAGGCGCTGGACACCGGCCCGTCCGAAGCGACCAGCTGCCCGCCGGAAGTGGCGCCGGTGTCCCCCATTCCGCTGTTGTTCAGGGACGGGTTGTACAACGCGTACAACTGCAGCGGGCTTCCGCTGAGCACCTCGAACCGGGTCTGGATCAGCACGGTGGACCGGGCCGGGTCGGTGGTGTGGGTCTTGGTGATCCGGTAACGGCCGTTGGTGGCGGTGTTGATCTGCCGGTAGCTCAGCGAACGCGGATCGGTGAGCACCAGCTGTTTGGTGGTGTGATCGCGTTCGAGCTGGGTGAAACCGGCGCCGTCGGACACCACGTACTGCAGGTCCTGGACGTTGGCGACGTCCACGGTCGGGTAGTAGATCTCGTGGCTGATGCCCTGGCCGAGGGTGAACCACACCTTCGACGCGGCGTCGGTGGCGGTCCCGAAACCTTCTTTCCCCCCGGTCGTCCAGGCCGCTCCGGTGCCCGGCGCGCCGGGAGCGTCCGCCAGTGGCGCGGCGCTCGCCGGCACGGGTGCCACGAGGGCTGCCGCGGTCACCAGCGCGATTGTCGCGCGACGCCGCTTCGGAGATTTCATGTCGATCCTTCCCACAGGCTTCATCGACGGCAGGATTTGTTGTTAGCGGCAACTTATTCGCTGGCCGTCTCCACCGGCAGGGCCGATCGGAGTAACCCGGACCAATCGCGAGGGTGGTCCGGTCATGGATCCGGCCCCGCCGCGAGATGCGACGGGGCCGGATCAGGGTTTCCGGGGTATCAGCCGACCGGGCGCGGCTTGAGGTTCACCTCCACCGTGTTGCCAGGACCGGAGGCGACACCGCTGACGATGTCGTTGAGGAATCCGCAGCCCTGCAACGGCGGCAGGGTGTAGGAACCGGTGAGCTTGCCACCGGCCAGCGGGTCGAAACCGGCCTTCGACTGGAGCGGGATCTGGGCCGGCGTCTTCGTCTGGCAGGCCGGGCTCGCCGAGACCGGGAAGCCGAAGACGCTGATCCGCGGCAGTTTGACGGTCACCGCCGAGGTCGACTTGAGCACCCCGGCCGCCAGCGTGCCGGTGGTCTTGCCCGCCGACGCGAACTCGATCTTCGCGTTGACCGGGACGAAACCCCAGAGCGTGAGGTTCGCGCTCGTCGGGTTCAGCGTGAGGTCGGCGTCGAAGGTCCCGTTCGCCAGCGTGATCGCGGCGTTGATACCGCCACGCAGGTCGATCGGGCCGGCGAGCTTCTTCAGCTGCGTTTTGCCGGTCAGGTCGTAGCTGTACTTGACGACCGGGGACGTGTTCGGCTGGGTTTTCGCCGTGACCGGCGAGGACGCGGCCGACTTGTTCCCCGCGGCGTCCTTGGCGACCACGGTAAAGGTGTACTCCGTGTCGGAGGCGAGACCGTCCACGATCGCGGACGTCCCCGTCACCGTCTTGACCAAGGCGCTGCCGTTGTAGACGTCGTAACCGGTGACGCCGACATTGTCGGTCGCGGCATCCCACGCGAGGCTCACGCTGGTCTGCGTGGTCCCGGTGGAACGCGGGTTGGCCGGCACACCGGGCGCCTCCGTGTCGGGCGCGGCCTGCGTCCGGACGGTGAGGGCGGCGCTAGGGGTCGACAAGTTGCCCGCCGCGTCCTTCGCGACCACGGTGAACGAGTACTCCGTGTTCGCGGTGAGACCGTCCACCGTCACGGAAGTCCCGGTCACGGACTTCACCAAGGTGCCGCCGTTGTAGACGTCGTAACCGGTGACGCCCACGTTGTCCGTCGCCGCGTTCCATTCGAGGCTCACGCTGGTCTGCGTGGTCCCGGTGGAACGGGGGTTGCCCGGCGCGACAGGAGCCTGCGTGTCGGGCGCGGCCTGCGTTTTCGCCGTGACCGCGGCGCTGGGAGCCGACGCGTTGCCCGCGGCGTCCTTCGCGACCACGGTGAACGAATACTCCGTGTCCGGCGCCAGACCGTCCACGGTCGCGGAAGTCCCGGCCACCGTCTTCACCACCGTGGTGCCGTTGTAGACGTCGTAACCGACGACGCCCACGTTGTCGCTCGACGCGTTCCAGGACAGCGCGACGCTGGACTGGGTGACGTCGGCCGCGGTGAGGCCTGCCGGGACACCGGGTGCTTCGGTGTCCGGGACCGTGGCCGTCCGAGCGGTCACCGGCGCGCTGGGCTCCGACTTGTTCCCGGCCGCGTCCTTGGCGACGACGGTGAAGCTGTACTCGGTGTCGGCGGTGAGCCCGTCGACCGTGGCGTTGGCCTCCGTCACCGACTTCACCACCGTGCCGCCGTTGTAGACGTCGTAACCGACAACACCGACGTTGTCGCTCGAGGCGTCCCACGCCAGGCCGACGCTGGAGGCCGAGGTGCCGGTCGCGTGCAGGTTGCCCGGCACACCGGGCGCCTGCGTGTCGGGCGCGGCCTGCGTCTTCGCCGTGACCGCGGCGCTGGAGGCCGACGCGTTACCGGCGGCGTCCTTCGCGACCACGGTGAAGGCGTACTCGGTATCGGCCGTCAAACCGTCGATCGTGGCCTGGGGTTCCGTGACCGACTTGACGACCTCGGCGCCCTTCAGCACGTCGTAGCCGGTGACACCGACGTTGTCACTCGAAGCGTCCCAGGCCAGCGTCACGCTGGTTTGGGTCGTTCCGGTCGAGTGCACGTTCACGGGTGTCGTCGGCGCCTGCGTGTCAGGAGCCTTCGCGGTCTTGGCGGTAGCGGGCGCGGTGGCGGGTGAGACGTTGCCCGCCGCGTCCTTGGCCTTGACGGTGAAGGCGTACTCCGTGTCCGGGGTCAGGCCGTCGACCGTGGCCGACGTGCCGGTCACGGATTTGACGAGATCGGAGCCCGCGTAGACGTCGTAGCCGGTCACGCCGACGGCATCGGTGGCGGCGCCCCAGGACAACGCCACGCTGTTCTGGGTCACCTCACCGACCGTCACGGCACCAGGCGCCGAAGGAGCGGTTGTGTCGCCGACCGGAGTGACGGTGAAGGTGTGCAGGACGTTGGCCTGACCGTTCGCCGGGGTGCAGTCCGCGACGAACGTGCCGAGTCCGGTCTCCGCACCCGAAGCCGTCAAGGGCGTCATGGTCAGCACCAGATCGTGCACCGAAAGCGTCGCCGTTCCCGGCTGGTCGAACCGCAACGCCGGCGCGGAACCGCTCGCGTTGACGATCAGGTCGTTGCCCTTCGGCGGAATCGGCTGCTGCGGGATGGCCGTCGGCACGCCGACCGCGAGATGGCCCTGCGGACTGGAGACCAGCGAGGTGGCCAGCGCGGAGCCCTTGAGGGTTTCGGCGCCGACGAGCCGCAGCCCTTCGGTCGCGGTCTTCCCCGCGTTGGACACGGCCGTGATGTCGATCTTCGGGGTGAACTGGCCCACCGGGATCGTGTCGGGCAGCGTCGCGTTGACGTCGACCGTGACGTCCTGGTTGCCGATCAACGGGAACGGGCAGCTGTAGATCTGCCGCAGCGGCGGGTGATTTCCCGTGCCGACAACGGCTTCCGGGGCGACCGGCGAACCGGTCACCGTGTAGGTCTGGAGGACGGTCTCCTGCCCCGGCGCGAGGACGCAGTCCGAGGTGAAGGTGCCGAGGCCCGTCGGGGTTCCGTCGGCCTTGAGCGGGGTCATCACCAACTGGAGGCCGGTCACGGCGAGCGACGCGGTGCCCGGCTGGTCGAACCTCAGCGCTGGAGCGCTGCCCGTGGCGTTGACGACGAGGTCGTTGCCCACCGGCGGAATGGGCTGGTTCGGCACGTCGGAGTCGACCTTCACCGTCATCGTGCCCTGGTTGCCGGGCATCGTGACGGTCGAGGTCGCCTTCGCGGTGCCCTTGATGGTTTCGGCACCGACGAGACGAAGGCCCTCCGTCGCCGTTTTGCCCGCGTTGGACACGGCGGTGATCTCGATGGCGGGCGTCAATTTCCCGGCCTCGATCGTCGAAGGCTGGGTGGTCTTGATGGTGACCGAAACGTTCTGATCACCGATCAACGGAAATGGGCACGAGTAATTCTGGGTGAGCTCACCCGGAGCCGCGGCACTGGTGCCCGAGACTATCGTGAGACCCAGCGCCACCAAGGCCGCCGTGCTGACGACGGCGATACCCCCAGTGGCCAGTCTTCGACTACGTCTTCTGTGTTTCACAGGTCCCTCTCCAACACATAGACCACGCTCGCCGAAATCGCCGAAAACGAATGTCACCCGCTTCCGCGGGGTTCTTCTTCAGCGGGCGCGTGTGCACGTTTACGGTTATGCCACAGGGAATTAACACACCCGCCGGGCACGCCAGGCAAGCAAAATCACAAAGCCCGTGAGACCATTCGATGTCTTTGTCACACGCGATCGATTCGCCCTTCGCGAATCTGTCAGGCGCGCGTCCAAAACGTCCGTCATCACGTCGCCGAAGGTGGTTACTCGCCAACAGGAGCGCGATCGGGTCGACGGTTGAGAGCGGGTCGGCGCGCCTACCGGCGGCTGAAGGGGACTTTCCCCGCATGCGATGCGGGGGAAGCGCCCTTCACCGCATGTAGCGAGGGGAAAGTCCCCTTCAGCTCTCCGTGACGATCTCGCCCAGAACGCGCCGCGCGTCCGCGGCTTCCTCGTCGGCGCGGCCTTTTGTCCGCGCGCAGGCGACCAGCGTCTTCCACAGGGCCCAACCCCGCCCTCTCGCCCACGCCGCGTCGTCGACCGAAAGCCGGTCGCGGAACGCCTGCCTGCCGTCGGCGCCCAGCAACGTCCAGGCAATGGCCGTATCGCAGGACGGGTCGCCGACACCGCAGGTCCCGAAGTCGATGACGGCCGCCAGCTTCCCGCCGTCGAGCAGCAGGTTCCCCGGCGCGACGTCGCCGTGGAACCAAAGGTCCACTCCGTCCCAAGGAGCGTCCAGCGCCGTCTGCCAGATCTCGCGGGCCAAACCGACGTCGATGTCGCCGTCCAGCGCCGTGAGTGCGCGCTCGACCGACGCGTCATAAGTGCGCAGGGTGGCGCCCCGGAACCAATTGTGCTTGCCCGGCCGCGGGCCGTCCGCGGCATCGACCTTCCGCAACGCCGCCAGGAAACCGGCCAGGTCGAGAGCGAACCGGACAGGGTCGGAAATACGGCCCGCGCTCGCGGGTTCGCCGTCGAGCCACCGGTACACCGACCACGGGAAGGGATAGCCCGCGCCGGGCCGTCCTTTCGCCAGCGGCACGGGAATGGGCAGCGGCAGCCGGGGCGCGAGAGCAGGAAGCCATCGCTGTTCCTTGTCCACCGCCAGTGCGTACTCGGCCGCACTCGGCAGGCGGGCCACCATTTTCTCGCCGAGCCGGAAAGTGACGTTGTCCCAACCGGATTCGGCCACGGCTCGAATCGGGAGCCCCGCCCACCGCGGGAACTGCTCGGCGACCAATCCGCGCACCTGCGCCATATCGACGGCGACTCGCCGCGGCATCGGACCGAGATCCGGCGTACTGCTCAACACGACATCCTTGTTCGACGAGGTCTTGACCGGTCGCGCCGCTCGGCAGGCGCGACCGGGATCGCCGAGACGTTAGTCGAGTGTCCAGTAAACCGCGTGGGACTTTCCGGCAGCGGTGCCGGCGACACCGACGACGCGGCCGTTGTCGCTGATCCGATACGCCTGGCTGCGCGTGCCGCCGGGCAGCTTGCCGAGTTGCCTGCGTTCCCCGTTCTGAAACCAGACCGTCGCCTGACTTCGGAAAGTGCCCGCCGCGGTGCCCTGCGCGTTGACCGCTTCGACGTCGGCGCCGAGGCCGTCGTCGGCGAGGATGGCGACGTCACCGGCGGGATCCCAGATCACGGCCGAGCGGCGAGGCGGATTGAGGTAGCCGGTGCCGACCACGTAACCGGTGGAGCTGACCCCGTAGACCCAGACGGAGTGCGGGCTGGGCCATTCCATGGGGTGAACCACGCCGTCCCGATCCCATTTCGCCGGAATCGGCGTCCCGCCGACCTGGCGCATGGTTCCAGCGGCGACCCCGTCCTCGTTCATCCGGCTCGCCCCGCTGCTCGCGCCCAGTGGCGCCAGCTCGGTGATCGGCCCTCCGTTCACCCACCGCACGGCCTGGTTCGCCGCGGAGCGGACGGCGCTGCCGACGATGATGGTGCCGTCGGCGGAGATACCCTCGGCCATGCTCCAGGTCTCACCGGGCAACGTACCCAGATCCGTGGCCACGCCGTCCGGATCCCAGCGGAAGCCGTGATACTGGTTGTCCGGCGTCAGCCAGTTGCCGACGACGACGCCCGTGTCGCTGATCGCCCACCCGGTGGCGTTGTGGTAGCCCGGCGGAAGCTGCAGCGCGGTCGCCTGGCCCGCGGCGTCCCAGCGAACCGGCACGGCGGTGGTCGCTGTCAGCACATAACCGACGGAAACCCCGTGACTGTTGATGTCACGCACCTGGCCCTCGGTGCCGCCCGGCGTGGGCAGCGCCATGATCTGGCCGTCCGCGCTCCAGCGAACCGGATGACTGCGCTTCGGGGTCGGGCCGAACAACGACAGGCCGATCATCTCGCCCGCCTCGTTGACCGCCAGGACCGTGCTCTCGTCGTCGCCGGGCAACGTCCCGAGATCCACCGGCCCCACCGTGGTGGCCTGCGCGGTCCCCGTCACCGCGCCCGTGATCACCACAACTGCCGCTACCAGCGACAACATCCGTCTTCGACCCGTCGGCACACGATTTCTCAGCACGATGACTCCCCAATCCCGATCCGGTGGTGTGCGATGTGCAGCCCCCGATGCGACAGTAATGCATTTCCTTCACGAATTGCTCGCGTCGCGATGTCGTTACACACGAACAGCCGACCGATTCCGTCGGGAAGTCAACCCTTGTGGCCTGTATGCGAAAAGTGCTATCCGGGGTGCCTCGCCCTCGAAAACCACGCAAGTTCGTGATACAAGAAGCGCGGGGAACCCGGAAAACGCTGCCGAAAACATAAAACAGTGACAAAGTCCGCGATTTTCCTCAATCTTCGATTATGCGTCTGTTCTTCTCCGCCGGATCTTCAGTGACTGCCAGGTCCGATCGATCAAGCTGGACAAGTCACCGGCAGCGGCCCAGGGGCGCAACTGTCCACAAGGGACGCCAGTTCGGATCATTGTGCCCGATTTGGGCGGTTTGCGCAGTTGTGCGAGGGGCCGTGAGCAGCAAAGAGGGTTATTGAGGGGTAGGGGAAACGTGTCGTGTCTCGGGCGAGACGGCGGGCTGGGTGACGCGACACCGCACTCGCGTGCTCAGACTCCGCACCCCCGAGTGCGGCGCCCAAGCACGCGAGTCACGCCTTGCCGAAGTACATGAAGGACCCCTTCCTTGCGTCTAGCGCAAGGAAGGGGTCCTTCATGTACTTCACGACCGGCAGCCGAGGCCACCGCCGTCCCACTACCACCAAGGATCACATCTGAAAGTACGTGGCATTGGGTTACAGCCACATCGCCCCCTTGCTCCCGCTGGCGTCGGCGGCACGGCCTGATTCCGTCAGCCGCTCACGCCGAGCCGGTCCCCCGGCACGAGCTCGGCGAGGAGCGCGGACTGTTCCCGGCGGTACGCCTCGACGTTCGCCAGTTTGACGTCTTCGTAGCCGCGGACCAGATCAGGCAGCTCGGCCAGCGCCAGGAGCCTGCCGCGATCGGCGTCCTCGGTACCGAAAGCGGCGAGAATCGTTTCCCGGTACTGCGTGACGAGTTCCCGCTCCACCTTCCGGACGTGGGCCTTGCCGAACGGGTCCCAGCGCGTGCCGCGCAGTTTCCGCGCGGCACGCAGCGCGACGAACACCGGGCGGAACTTCGGGCCCAGCGCGATCTTCCGCTTCATTCCCAGCGCGCGGAGCACGGGCGGGTGCAGACGGTAGGCGTAGCGGCTGCCCACCCCGAACTCCGCCTCGATCCCGGCGAGCACGGCGGGATCGAGCGAGAGCCGCGCGACCTCGTACTCGTCCTTGTAGGCCATCAGTTTGTGCAGGTTGCGGGCCACCGCTTCGGTGACGGCGGTCGACTCCCCTTCCAGTACCCGGACGCGCTCGACGAACCCTGCGTACTCCCGCGCGTAGCGAGCGTCCTGGTACTGGACGAGTTCGGGCACGCGGATGTCCAGCAGGCGCGCCAGTTCCGAACCCGGTTCCGCGTGCACGAGCGCGCGGGCACGCAGGGTGGCCGCCGACGGGGCCGGGGTCGCCGCGACGGCGGGAGGGGCGACGGCGGCGTGCAGCCCGTCGGGATCGGCGACGAGCTGCCTGCCGCGGCGGAACGCCTGGAGGTTGCCCGCGACGGCGACGCCGTTGAGTTCGATCGCGCGTTCCAGGCTGGCCGCGTCCAGCGGGATGGCGCCGGTCTGGTGAGCCGCGCCGAGCTGGAGGATGTTGGCGAACTGGTCGTCGTCGAACAGGGTTTCCGCCAGTGCCCGCGCGTCGAGCGCCACGGTGCGCGCCGCGCTCTCGGAGATCGCGCCCCGCACGGCCGCCGCGTCGGGGAAGGACACGGTGGTGTCGACGACCATCCGGCCGGTCGGCACCTCGGTCGTGGAGACCACGGCGGTGGTCCGGCCGGGGTCCGTCACCGTCAGATTCGCGGGGTCCGCGCCGACGAGGACGTCACAGGACAGATAGAGATCGCATTCCCCGGCCGCGAGTTTCGGGGCCTGCGGTGTCGGCTCCGCGGTGATCTTCAGATCGGAGACGACGGCGCCGCCCTTCTGCGCGAGCCCCGTCTGGTCCAGGGTCCGGACCTGCCTGCCCTCGATCACGGCGGCCGTGGCGAGAATCTGCGCGACGGTGACCACGCCGGTCCCGCCGACGCCGGTGATCCGCACGGTGAAGTCGGTGCCGGTGGTCGCGGGCTCCGGCAGTTCGGCCGCGGTGATCTCCGCGAGCCGCGCCCGGTGTTTGCGCCCGGTGGGCAGCACCGTCATGAACGACGGGCAGTCGCCCGCCAGGCACGAATAGTCCACATTGCACGACGACTGGTGGATCGCGGTCTTGCGGCCGAACTCGGTGCCGACCGGCTGCACGGACAGGCAGTTCGACTTCTCACCGCAGTCGCCGCACCCCTCGCACACCCGCTCGTTGATCACGACCTTGGCGGCCGGGGTCTCCAGCTTGCCGCGACGGCGTTTGCGGCGCTTTTCCGCGGCGCATTCCTGGTCGTGGATGAGCACGGTCACCCCGCGAACACGCGCGAGTTCCTCTTGGGTGCTCAGCAGTTCGTCGCGGTGCCGGACCTCGACGCCGTCGGGCAGCCGGACGCCGCGGAACCGCTTCGGTTCGTCACTGGTGATGACCACCTTGGCGACGCCTTCGACCAGCAGCAGCGACGCGAGCCGTTCCACCGGCAGCCCACCGACGGCGTCCTGTCCGCCCGTCATCGCGACGGTCGCGTTGTAGAGGATCTTGTAGGTGATGTTCACCCCGGCGGCCACCGCAGCCCGCACCGCCAGGCTGCCGGAATGGGTGAACGTGCCGTCGCCGATGTTCTGCACGAAATGCGAAGCGTCGACGAACGGCTCCATCCCGAGCCACTGCGCGCCCTCGCCGCCCATCTGGGTCAGGCCGACCACGTCCCCGACCTGTTCCGGTTCCATGAACAACGCCATCGCGTGACAGCCGATGCCGCCGCCCACCACCGTGCCCTCCGGCACCTTGGTCGAGGAGTTGTGCGGGCAGCCGGAACAGAAGTACGGCGTCCTGGTCAGCAACGGCACCGAGATGCGCTCACGGCGTCGTCGCTGCCGCCACGCGGTGACCGACGGGATCTCGTGGTGCTCGCTCAGCCGCGCGGCCAGCACCCTGGCAATGGCGTCCGGGTCGAGTTCGCCGAGTTCGGTGCACAGGGTGCGGCCGTCCGGACCGGTCTTGCCGTGCACGGCGGGCGCTCCGGCGGTGCCGTACAGCACCTCCTTGATCGCCGACTCGACGAAGGAACGCTTCTCCTCCACCACGACGATCTCGCTCAGGCCGTCGGCGAACCGGCGGACGATCGACGGTTCGAGCGGGTGGATGACGCCGAGTTTGAGGATCCGGATCCCGTGCCGGGACAACGCGCCGGCGTCCAGGCCGAGCAGCCGCAGCGCCTGCATCAGGTCCAAATAGGACTTTCCGGCGGTGACGATGCCGACGCGGTCCGCAGGTCCTTCCTGGACGATCCGGTTGACCCCGCTCGCGCGCACGTACTCGACGGCCAGCGGCAGGCGTTCGGTGTACAGGCTGCGTTCGAGCGCCATCAACGTGGTGCCGAGCAGCCGGGAGCTGGGCTTGTGCCGGTACGCGGGCAGGGCCAGCTCCGGCGCCGTCCACCGCGGCCGGACGTGCGCGGTGCCCGCGGCGTCGGCCACGTTCGCCACGAGTTTCATCGACGACCACAGCCCGCTCGCCCTGGACAGCTCGACGGCGTGCAGGCCGAAGTCCAGCACGTCCTGCGAGTCGGCGGGGAAGAACACCGGCATGGCCAGGTCGGCCAGCGCGAGCTCGGAGGCGCAGGGCACCGAGGAGGACTTGGCGTTCGGGTCGTCGCCGACCAGCGCCACCGCGCCGCCCGCCGGATCGGTACCCGCGAGGTTGGCGTGCCGCAGGGCGTCGGTCGCCCGGTCGAGACCGGGTGCCTTGCCGTACCAGAAGCCGGTGACCCCGCCGCGCGACGAGCCGACCGACGCGGTGAGCTGGCTGCCCATCACCGCCGTCGCGGCGATTTCCTCGTTGAGGCCGGGGCGGTGCACGACGTCGTGTTTCTCCAGCAGGACGGAGCGGCGGCCGAGCTCGAGGTCGTACCCCGCCAGCGGGGAACCCTCGTAGCCGGAGACGAACACGGCGGGGGACGCCCCGGCGGCGCGGTCGTGCCGCACCCGGTCGAACAGCATCCGGACCAGTGCCTGGACCCCGCTGAGGTAGACGGTGCCGTCTTCCCGCAGATACCGGTCCTCCAACGTGAACTGCTCCACCAGACCTGCCTCCTTCGGCACCCCCGTGCGACGTCACGACAGGAGACCCGACCGCGCGGGCCGTCGCAACAAGCGGCAGTCTATTGACCCTCAGCACGCAAAAAATCCGGCCTATCCTCACCACTGGCCGATATCTGTTGCGTCTGCGTACCATCCTGGCTCATGGCGGACCAGCTCATCGACGAGACCGATCGCGAAATCCTCGAACTGCTGCGGGAGGACGCCCGGCGCACCCTCGGCGACATCGGGGCCCGCGTCACGCTCTCGACCGCGGCGGTCAAACGCCGCATCGACCGCATGCAGGAGGCCGGCGTCATCGTCGGCTACACCGTCCAGATCGACCACGCCAAACTCGGCTGGGCCATCGAGGCGTTCACCGAACTGCGCTTCACCGGGACCACGAAGGTCGGCGAGATCGTCCGCACCACCACCCGGATGCCGGAGGCCCAGGCGGTGTTCACCATCGCGGGCGACCCCGACGCGCTCGTCTGGCTGCGGGTGCGGGACATGGGCCACCTGCAGCAGACCATCGACGAGATCCGGCGGCACCACCAGGTGACGGGCACGAAGACCCTGATGGTCCTGGACTCCTGGACACGCGGGCAGCAGTGGCCGCACCCCGGCGACACCTGAGCCGCCGTGTTCGCCCTCCAATCACGCGAGTTCCGCCTCCAATCACGCGTGATCGCCCTCTGATCACGCGTGATCGCCGCCGGGGCCCTTGCTTCCCCGGACCAACCGTTCCCCGGTCCGCGCGAGGTACTCGCCGAACTCCGCCGGTTCCTCCACCGTGAACTCGATGTCGGTGAGGGTGAGGACGACGGCCAGCCATTCGAAGGAATCGACGTACGCGACATAGCGGCAGCGGTGGTCGCCGAGGGCTTCGAAACTCCCGTCGATCCGGTGGAGCCGGGCCGCGGCCTCCTCCGCGCCGACGTCCAGGGTCAGCGTGACCCGGAGCGATTTCGGGCTGTGGAAGCGTTCTTGGAGATGAGCCGCGACGTCGTCGACGGGCAGGGCGCGGGGCTCGAAGGCCGCCTCGGTCGTCTTCGGCTCGGCGATCCGGTCGAGGCGGAAGCTGCGCCAATCCCGCCTGCCGAGGTCCCACGCGTAGAGGTACCACCGCCTCCCGAGCTGGACGAGGCGCATCGGCTCGACCGTCCGTGACGACGGGCCGTCCTTCGCCGTGTACGCGAACTCAAGGCACCTGCGAGCCGCGATCGCCGCGGCGAGGACGTTCAGGACGTCCTGAGTGACCCGCGGTGGTTCACCGGTCCCGAACTCGACCGCGGCGAGCATCGCGTCGGTCCGTTTTCGCAGCGCCGCGGGCAGGACACGCCGGAGTTTCGCGGCGGCGCGGTCCGCCGATTCGGCGGTCAGGTCGACGCCGGTTCCGCCGGCCGCGGCGAGCCGCAGCCCGAGCACGGTGGCGATGGCCTCGTCGTGTTCCAGCATGAGCGGCGGCAGCGCGGTGCCCGCGACGAGACGGTAGTTGCCGCCCGGGCCACGGCTGCTCTCGACGGGATAGCCCAGGCCGCGGAGGTGGTCGATGTCGCGGCGAAGCGTGCGGGGCGGGACTTCCATGGCCGTCGCGAGTTCGGCGGCGGGCCACTGGCGGCCGGACTGCAGGAGCGACAACAGCCGCAACATCCGTTCCCGTGGTGCCGTCATCACGCCTCCCGTTAATTGTGGCCGTAAACCGGCCACATCTCATCGTAGCCTCGGTTCATGGCGAAAGTTCAAGATGAGCGTGGCCGGTGGATCACGGTGGAAGGAGCCCGGACGAACAACCTCCGCGACGTGTCGGTGCGGGTGCCGAAACACCGGCTGACCGTGTTCACCGGCGTGTCGGGGTCGGGGAAGTCGTCGCTGGCGTTCGACACGATCGCGGCCGAAGCCGAGCGCCTGGTCACCGGGAGCTATCCCGCCTTCGTCCGGAACCGGCTCCCCCAGCATCCGCCCGCCGACGTCGACCGGATCGACGGGCTGGTCTTCACCACGATCGTCGATCAACGGCGGTTCACCGGGAACGCGCGGTCCACCGTGGGCACGGCGAGCGACATCGGACCGCTGTTGCGCCTGCTGTTCTCCCGCCTCGGCAAGCCGGGCGCCGGGTTCTCGCCCGCCTATTCGTTCAACGATCCCGCCGGGATGTGCCCGCGCTGTGAAGGGCTCGGCATGGTCGACGACATCGATCTCGACCGGCTGCTCGACCGCTCGCGGAGCCTGCGCGAAGGCGCCGTGCGCTTCCCGACCTTCGCCCCCGGGACCTACCGGTGGAAACGGCTCGTCCACTCCGGACTCGTCGACCCCGATGTCCCGTTGGGACGGCTACCGGCGGCGAAGATCGAAACCCTGCTGCACGCTGAAGGACTGCGCCTCAACGATCCGGGCTCTGACTACCCCAAGCACGGCGTCTTCGACGGCATCGTCCCGCGGCTGCGGGACTCGTACCTGCGCAAGATACCGTCGCGCCTCACCGCCGAGGAACAGGAGGGACTCGCCGGCGTCGTCAGCCGCGGCGTCTGCCCGGAGTGCGAGGGAACCCGCCTCTCCGAGGCCGCGCGCGGCAGCCTGATCGACGGGCGGTCCATCGCGGACTGGTCGGCGATGCCGGTCGGCGATCTGCGTGACGTCGTCGCGGCGGTACGCGATCCGTCCGTGGCGCCGCTGGTGCAGGCGATCAAGGAACGCCTCGACGCGCTGGACTCCGTCGGCCTCGGCTACCTCAGCCTCTCCAGGGAATCGAGGACGCTTTCCGGCGGCGAAGCCCAGCGCGTCAAGATCGTCCGCCATCTCGGCAGCGCGCTCAGCGACGTCTGCTACGTGTTCGACGAGCCCAGCACCGGCCTGCATCCGCACGACGTGCACCGGCTGCTCGAACTGCTGGCCAAACTCCGCGACGCGCACAACACGATCCTCGTGGTCGAACACCATCCAGCGGTCATCGCGGCGGCCGACCACGTCATCGATCTCGGACCGTCCGGCGGCGACGGCGGCGGACGCGTCCAGTTCGAAGGAGCCCCTCGCGAACTCACCGCGGCCGGCACCGAAACCGGACGGATTCTCGCTGCCCCGCTTCACTTCCGCGAGCGGCCCCGCACCGCCCGCGGAGCCGTGACGATCTCCGGCGCCCGCAGCCACAACCTGCGTGACATCACCGTCGACATTCCGCTCGGTGTCCTGACCGTCGTCTCGGGTGTCGCCGGATCCGGAAAGAGCACCCTGATCACCGGCGAACTCCCCCGGCGGCATCCCGATTTCCTCGTCGTCGAACAGGCTCCGCTGCGCGGCGGCATCCGCTCCACCCCCGCCACGGTGCTCGGCGTCGCCGAACCCGTCCGCGAAGCCTTCGGCAAGGCCACGGGGAAGAATCCGTCGTGGTTCAGCGCCAACGGCCGGGGAGCCTGCCCGGTCTGCAAGGGAAAGGGCGTCATCGTCACCGATCTCGCGTTCCTCGACGACGTCCAGACCGCCTGTGACGCCTGCGGCGGCACCCGGTTCAACCCGGCCGCACTCGACGCGCGCCTGAACGGCCGGACCATCGCCGACGTCCTGGCGATGAACCCCGCGGACGCCGCCGCCCTGTTCGGCGAGGGGTCTCCCATCGCGCGGCGGTTGCGCTGGCTGGACCGGGTCGGGCTCGGCTACCTGACGATCGGGCAGGGCCTCGACACCTTGTCCGGCGGCGAACGGCAGCGGCTGCTGCTCGCCCGTCACCTCGCCGACGCGGGTCCCGCGGACGAACTGCGCCTGATCCTCGACGAACCCACCGCCGGACTGCACGGCAGCGACGTCGACCGGCTGCTCACCCTTTGCGACGAGCTGGTCGACGGGGGCGCGACGCTCGTCCTGATCGAACACGACCAACGGGTGATCGCGCACGCCGACCACGTCATCGACATCGGACCGGGCGCGGGCGCCGACGGCGGGACGGTCGTGTTCGAGGGCACGCCGTCGGCTCTGGCCGAGGACTCCGCGTCGTTCACCGGCCGTCATCTGCGAACGCGTTCCCGGCGCCGGACGGCGCCGGGAACACCCACCCGCCCGGGAACAGTTCCCGGGCGAGCGCGATGATTCCCGATCCTGCTTTGCCCGACACGCCGGTACCGAACAGTTCTTCGCCAGATTCGTCGTGATCTAGCCGACAAGCTCACACGCTTTGTTGGCCTTCATCGCCGGGTCGAGGCCGGGGACCTTGCCGGTCTCGACGACGGACCTGTGCGACACCAGGTCGATCCCGATCACGTGGAGGGACGACTGGGCGTAGTCGACACCGCCCTTCGGAAGCAGCGCCAGCGACTCGGTGACCTGTTTCCGCAGCTTCCGGTAGAAGGCCAGCTCCCCTGCGGCGAGCGTGTTGGCCTCCTGCGCCGGCGGGGCGGCCGGTGGCAGCTTCTCCAGTCCCCCGATCGCCGCCGCCAGCGTGGTGTCCAGCTTGGTCAGCGAAGCCGCCGCCTTCGGCAGATCCGCCTCGGTCTTGATTTCGTGCCCCTTGGCCAGGGTGTAGACGATCAGTTGCATGTCCTTGACCGCACCGCAGTAGCCGCCCGCCCAGGAGACGAGCGCGGGATCCGGGCCGGTCGGGGACGGCGCCGCCGTCGATGGGGCGGGCGCCGGCTCCGGCGGATTCGCACCGCATGCCGCGAGCAGGCAGCCGGCGGCAAGCGCCATGGTCACTCGAATGCGCGCTGTCGCCCGGCTCTTCATCCGGCCGAGGGTAAACCGGTCACGCGGGACCGGTCCCCGCTACTCGATCGCCGCCCTGTCGACGACCTTGGTGAGGAAATGCTGCTGCCCCAGCGTCCACACGTTGGTGGCCAGGAAGTACAGCAGCACACCGATCGGCACCGGGAAGAACGATCCCGAGACCAGCATGCCGACCGGCGCCAGGTACATCATCAGCTTGGTGATCCCCGCCGTCTCCGGGGCGGTCGCGGTCTGCCGGGCGAGTCCCGAGCGCAGCGAGAAGAACGTGGCCAGGCTCGCGATCAGCATCAGCGGCACCCCGACGGTGATCATGTGGACATGGTCGGTGCCGAACGCGGCCAGCTCCGCCGCCGGTTGCGAAAGCCAGTTGCCGAGCTTGGCGCCGAACAGGTCGGCGTTCAAGAACGACTCCACCCCGGCCCGGTCGAAGACGTGGTTCGACGCGGCTCCCGGGGTGAAATCGCGCAGAACCCAGTACAGGGAAAGGAACACCGGTAGCTGGATCAGCGCCGGGAGACAACCGCCCAGCGGGCTCACACCGGTTTCGGCGTGCAGCTTCTGGATCTCTTTCGCCATCCGTTGGCGATCCTTGCCGTACTTCTCCTTGAGCTGCCGCATCCGCGGCGCGAGCGCCTGCATGCGGCGGCCCGCCCGCAGCGCGCTGAGAGCGGGTTTGACCAGCAACAGGCGCAGGGTGAAGACGAGGAACACGATGGACAACACCCAGGCCACGCCCGAGTCGGGACTGGAAACAGCGCCGAAAACCTTGTGCCAGAACCAGAGAATGGCGGAAACGGGGTACAGGAAGACATCGAACATGACCAGGTCACTCCGTCGGTTGAAGGTGCGTGGGCAGGAGTGACTGCCTCACCTTCGAACGAGGAGAGATCAGGCAGCCACGATGCCCGGTGACGGAGCACGGGGCCGGACGCGGCCACGCGCGTCGGGATCGCGCAGGCTCAAGTACAGCTGCGCGCGTTCACGCAGGCTGATGGCGCGCACCTTCATCGCGGCGGCCGCCGGTTCGAGGCCGAAGTGCGCCGCGAGCGCGAGGAGGACGACGGCGAGGGAAGCGGTCAGGGCGGCGGCCAGCCCGAGCGGGTTGGCGAGCGCCACCGACGCCGTCAGCGCGGCGGCCATGCTCAGCGGGTTTTCCCCACCGACGACCGGGAACATGAGGAACAACTCCGGCAGGAACAGCGCAAGCATCAGCTTGAGCCGCACGCCGAAGTAGGTTCGCTCCACGTCACCGACATTACCGGAGATATTGCGTTGCGTGATTCCCGCGGCCGCGGGCAGTCTGTCGGAATGGGCCACGTCGAAGTCGCGCACGTCGAGTACTACCTACCCGACGGGCGCCTGCTCTTCGACGACGTCTCGTTCCGGGTCGGGGAAGGCAGTGTCTGCGCGCTCGTGGGCGCCAACGGGGCGGGCAAGACGACCTTGCTGCGGCTGATCTCGGGCGAAATCACGCCCGACGGCGGCTCGGTGACCATCAGCGGCGGGCTCGGCGTGATGCCCCAGTTCGTCGGATCGGTGCGCGACGAACGGACAGTGCGGGACCTGCTCGTGTCCGTGTCGTCGGAAGCGCTCCGCGCCGCCGCCCGCGCCGTCGACGAGACCGAACTCGCCTTGATGGAACGCGACGACGAAGCGAGCCAGATGGCGTACGCGCAGGCGCTCGGCGACTGGGGTGACGCGCGCGGCTACGAGGCCGAAGTCATGTGGGACAAGTGCACGACGGCGGCGCTCAACCTGCCGTACGAGAAGGCACGCTGGCGCGAGGTGCGCACCCTGTCCGGCGGCGAACAGAAGCGACTGGTGCTGGAGGCGTTGCTGCTCGGCGGTTCCGGCGTCCTCCTGCTCGACGAGCCCGACAACTACCTCGACGTCCCCGGCAAACAGTGGCTGGAAGAGCGGCTGCGTGAGACCCAGAAGACCGTCCTGTTCGTTTCGCACGACCGGGAGCTCCTCGCGCGGGCGGCGAAGAAGATCATCAGTGTCGAACCCGGGCCCGCCGGCGGCGACGTCTGGGTGCACGGCGGCGGCTTCGACACCTACCATCAGGCACGCGCGGAACGCTTCGAACGCTTCGAGGAGCTCCGCCGCCGGTGGGACGAAAAGCACGCCCAGCTCAAGAAGCTCGTCGCCGACATGCGTCAGTACGCCGCGCGCAGCGACGAAATGGCTTCGCGCTACCACGCCGCACAGACACGTTTGCGCAAGTTCGAGGAGGCCGGGGCGCCTGCCGCTCCCCCGCGTGATCAGAAGATCACCATGCGCCTGCGTGGCGGCCGCACCGGTGTCCGCGCAGTCACCTGCGAAGGGCTCGAACTCCGCGGCCTGATGAAACCCTTCGACCTGGAGGTCTTCTACGGCGAACGGGTCGCGGTGCTCGGCTCGAACGGCTCCGGCAAATCGCATTTCCTGCGCTTGCTGGCGGGCGAGGACGTCGCGCACGACGGACTGTGGAAACTCGGTGCCCGCGTCGTCCCCGGCCATTTCGCGCAGACACACGCTCACCCCGAACTGCTCGGGCACACACTCGTCGACATCCTCTGGACCGGCTACGCGCGAAGCCGCGGGCCCGCGATGAACATCCTGCGCCGCTACGAACTCGACGGCCAAGGCGACCAGCGGTTCGAGAAGCTGTCCGGCGGGCAGCAGGCGCGGTTCCAGATCCTGCTGCTGGAGATCGGCGGCGCCACCATCCTGCTGCTGGACGAGCCGACCGACAACCTCGACCTCGCCTCGGCGGAAGCATTGCAACTGGCGCTCGAAGCCTACGAAGGCACCACTGTCGCGGTGACGCATGACCGGTGGTTCGCGCGCTCGTTCGACCGGTTCCTCGTGTTCGGCTCGGACGGGCAGGTGCGGGAGACGCCGGAACCGGTGTGGGACGAGCGGCCGGTGCAGCGGGCGCGGTAACACCCTGTCGGGCAAGGAAAGGCGACACACCCACCGACGGCACCACCGGTGTCCGCGTCATATGGTTCAATGCCGCCGCATCGTCCGAAGGCTGGAGATCTCGTGAGGGCCGCCGCAATTCCCTTCGCCATCGCGGCCTTGTGCTGCGCGGCTTTCCTCGTGAGCTTCCTTCGCGACCGGCGCCGGTTGCGGAACGGCTTCTACCTCTTCTTCGCGCTTCTGTTCCTCGGCGTGACCTTCATCGCGCTGCTCGCCTCGGTGTCGCCGGAGGCGGCGGGCTTCGTCGCGGTCGGCGTGATCCTGCTGATCATCCCGACGGTCCTCGCGCTGACGGTCTTCCTGATCTGCAACGGGATCACCATGCTCCGCCGCGAAGGACGCAGGCTGGCCAACGTGCTGTCGCTGCTGACCGGGGTCGGCATCTGCGTGCTGATCGTGTTCAACGCGACGGTCACGCAACTGGCGTGGGAGCCTCTCGACATCCTTCGCGGCAGCCTCAACGGAATCGTCGTCTACGTCTCGTTCCTCTTCGTCTGCTTTCTCCTGTACTCGATCGTCTACGGCCGCATCCGCACCGAGAAGGGCGTGGACTTCGTCGTGGTGCTGGGCTCGGGACTGCTGGACGGTCACCAGGTGCCGCCACTGCTGGCCGGCCGCCTGAAGCGGGCGAAACGCGTCGTGGAGGCGGAAGCCCGCCGCGGCGGAGAGCCGATGGTGGTCACCTCGGGCGGGCAAGGGCCTGACGAGGACCTGCCGGAGTCCCACGCCATGGCCGGCTATCTGGCCGAGAACGGGCTGGCCAGGGAACGGATCCTCCTGGAGGACCGGTCGCGGACGACCTTCGAGAACCTCACCTTCAGCGCCGAGATCATGGAGCAGCGCAAGCCGGACTACCGGTGCACGGTGGTCACGAACAACTTCCACGTGCTCCGCGCCGCCCTCATTGCCCGCCGCGCGAAGGTGAACGGCCAGGTCATCGGGTCGCCGACGGCGTGGTACTTCTGGCCGAGCGCCACCATCCGCGAGTTCGTCGCCATCCTGGTCGAACACAAGTACAAGAACCTGGTCTTCTGCGGGCTCATCGTTCTTTCGCAGGTCTCCCGCGCGTTCTCGTGAGGCCACTTTGGGGTTCGCGGGTGAGCTGGTGGTGGGGTGAAGGCCCCTTCGCTGCGTCTGATGCGACAAAAGACGCCTTCGGCCCTGGTCAGGCGCGGGGGTCGTGAGTGGCGATTCGGGTTAGAGCTCACATGAGTGGTCGCGGTCGTGGGGATGTCGTGAAGAATTGAGACCCCGGAACGAATTCCCGGCACCGCCGACCGGGGCGAGATGACAAAACCCCGGCATCCGTTTGACAACACCGTTTTCGCCGGGTCATCGTCGTGCGCATGAGCGCTTACACGCGGCAGGCGATGGCGCGGCTGTTCGACCGGACGGCGGAGACCTACGACGCGCTCGGCGTCGACTTCTTCGGCGTGTTCGCCGCGGAACTGCTCGACCGGATCGGGCTCGTCCCCGATGAGCGGGTGCTGGACGTCGGCTGTGGACGGGGCGCGGTGCTGTTCCCGGCGGCCGAGCGGGTCGGCCCCGAAGGATCAGTGCTGGGTATCGACCTTTCCGCGGAAATGGTCGAGCGCACCGCGAAGGACATCGAGGCGCGCGGAGCCAACGCCTCGGTTTCCCTTATGGACGCCCAAGAACCGACGCTGGACGAGGCCGCGTTCGACGTCCTCCTCGCGTCGTTCGTGGTGTTCTTCCTGCCGGATCCGGTCGCCGGTCTGCGGTCGTGGCATCGTCTGCTCGCGCCGGGCGGCCGGATGGGGGTGACCACTTTCGGCGCCGACGATCCGCGGTGGGCGGCCGTTCGCGAGGTGTTCAAACCGTTCGTACCGCCGGAGCTGGCCTGGACCCTGGCCGTCAGGTCCGGCCTGTTCGCCACCGTCGAGGGTTTCGGCCAGGCCGTGGAGTCGGCGGGCTTCACCGGTATCACGTCCGTGGAACGTGTCTATCCGGTGAAGTTCGCCGACCCCGGGCACTGGATCACCTGGTCCTGGTCGCACGGCCAGCGGATGTTCTGGGAACTGATCCCGGAAGACCGCCTCGACGCCGTGCGCCGGGCCGTGCTCGCGGAGCTCGAGCCGCTACGCGAACCCGACGGGAGCGTGGTGCTGGCGCAGACCGTGCGCTACACCCTCGCCCACCGCGGTTGACGGCTCACAGCGCGAGCCTCGGCCAGGACTCCGTGTCCCGCGACAGCTGCCTGTCGTGCGTGGCGATCACCACCGCGGCCGGAGTCACCTCGAGTGCGGCGGTCAGCTCGTCGACGAGCGTGGCGGACAGGTGGTTGGTCGGCTCGTCCAGCAGCACCACGTGCGGACGGCGGGCCAGCACCAGTGCCAGGTCCAGCCGCCGCCGGGCACCGACCGACAGTTCGGCCACCGGACGGCGCCGGTCGTAGCCGCCGAGCAGACCCAGCTCGCC
Source organism: Amycolatopsis sp. lyj-108 (assembly GCF_046549005.1). Lineage (NCBI taxonomy): Bacteria > Bacillati > Actinomycetota > Actinomycetes > Pseudonocardiales > Pseudonocardiaceae > Amycolatopsis > Amycolatopsis sp. lyj-108. The sequence goes on from NZ_JAJPWQ010000009.1 coordinate 231,172, forward strand.
CAGCCCCGGCCCTGAAATCCCGGCCCTGGCGAGTTGTTCGTCGTACAGCTCGATCGCCGTCCGCCTGGCAGGCAGGTCGGACTCCTGTCCCAGCCTGCCGATCCGCGCCGACCGGGAACGGATGACCGTGCCGGTCCCCGGCTCCAGTTCTCCGGCCAGCACGGCCAGTAGCGTCGATTTGCCCGCGCCGTTGGGGCCGGTGATCACCAGCCGGGCGCCGCTTTCCAGCGCCAGCTCGACCGGTCGCGTGAGCCGCCCGGCCACCGTCACCCCGGCGGCACGGAGCAGCGTCGCGCCGCCGTGCGACGGCAGTTCGGGCATGGCGAACCGGGCGGGCGGCGGCGGAACCGCCACCACGTGCCCGGCCAGCTCTTCCTGCCGCCGGTGGACCGCGCGGACCAGCCCCGGCGCGCGAGTGGCCCGGACATGCCTGCCGGTGCCCTTGGGCGGCCGCCAGTTGTCGCGCAGCCGGTTCCGCGCCGCGGACAGATCGTCCGCCAGCCGTTGCCGCTCGGCGATCTGTTCGGCGTGCGCCGCTTCCCAGCGGGCACGTTCGGCTCGACGGGCCTCGACGTAGGCGGCGTAGCCACCGCCGTAGACCCGCGGCCGGTCGTCACTCGACGGATCGAGGTCGATCACCGTGGTGGCCACGTCCGCGAGCAACGCCCGGTCATGGCTGACCAGGACGACCACACCGGGATGGGCGCGCAACCGTTCGGTGAGGTGGTCGAGTCCGGCGGCGTCGAGGTGGTTGGTCGGCTCGTCCAGCAGCAGGACGGGATGTCCCGCGCCGAGCAGGCAGGCCAGCCGCACCCGGTGCCGCTGCCCGACCGACAGTGTCCCGAGTGGACGGTCGCGGTCGTCGACGGCGTTCAAGGCGGCCAGTGACACTTCGACACGCCTGTCGGCGTCCCACGCGTCGAGGGCCTCGGCCTCCTCCAGCGCGGCGGCGAAGGCGTCGTCCGCGCCGGGACGGCCGTCGCTGAGCGCCTCGGTGGCGGCCTCCAGACGAGACAGCGCGGCGCGGACGGCGGCCAGTTCGAGGTCGATCAGCGCGCCGACGGTGTCGTTCGCGCCGAGCGGGATCTGCTGGTCGGCGACACCGGCCGAACCCGAGCGGTGCACCTCGCCGCGATCGGCGGCGAGGTCGCCGGCGAGCACCCGGAGAAGGGTGGTCTTGCCGCGACCGTTCTCCCCGACGATGGCGACACGCTCACCGGCGGCCGCGACGAGGTCGACCCCGGAGAGCACGGGCCGTCCCCCGAAGGAGAGGTGGACGCCGGACAGGCGGACGTGCGCCGCGCGCACAGGCGCGGGCGAAAGAGGGGATGACATGAAGGAACTGCCTCCAGCGAAAAGTGATGAGCAGGAAGAACGAACTCCGGTACCGCGGCTCGCGGTACCGGTGGAGGCGTCGTTCCTCAGAGGAACAGCAGTTGCTGCATCACGATCACCAGGGTAAGCCACGTCCGGAGCTCCCCGCACCCGGTTTTCGGGCGGGCGGGAGATCCACACCTTCGCACCAATCCGGACCCGGCGGTCACCCCGTGCAGACCCCCTTCCACCTGCGACGACACGCCGTTCCTAGCCGGTGAGAGCGCCTTCAAACCATCACTTTCGGGGGTCACCCACAGGTGCACCACGTCGGTTGCCATGATCACCGGTCCGGCTGACGGTGGCCTTCTCAGCAGCATCGTTCGAGAGGAGCAGGCCGATGGCTAAGACCATGCAGCCGCAGGAACTCATCGACAGCGCCGTGGTCGACCCGACCGGGAACAAACTCGGGAAGGTCGGCAACGTCTATCTCGCCGACGCGACCCGCCAGCCGGAGTGGATCACCGTCAAAACGGGTCTGTTCGGCACCAAGGAGAGTTTCGTCCCGCTCTCGGGCGCCCACGCGGACCGCGACGGCGTGCACGTCCGCGTCGACAAGGACGCCGTCACCGACGCGCCCCGGATCGAGGCCGACGGGCATCTGTCCGCGGAGGAGAGCGAGCAGCTCTACAAGCACTACGGGCTGCCGATGCCGCGGACGTCGCCGGACGGCCGGATGGACGACCGTGCGCAGGCGCCTCGACCGGGCGGCACCGGTCGCGACAAGGCCGCGATGAACGCGGGCGCCGGCATGAAGGATCGGGACACCGAGCCCACCATGACGCGCTCCGAGGAGCGGCTGAACGTCGGCACCGAGCAGGTCGAGACCGGCCATGTCCGGTTGCGCAAGTACGTCGTCACCGAGGAGCAGCAGGTCACCGTGCCGGTCAGTCACGAAGAAGTGCGGATCGAACGGGAACCGATCACGAAACCCGGCGGCGAGCGGGCGGAGATCGCCGAGGACGAACAGGAAGTCGTGCTGCACGCCGAGAAACCGGTGGTGAACAAGGAAACCGTCGCGGTCGAACGGGCGAGGCTCAAGACCGAGACCGTCACCGAGGACCAGACGATCTCCGGCAAGGTGCGCAAGGAACAGTTCGAGGTCACGGACGACGAGGGCAAGCACCGCAAGTCGTGACCCCGGAGCGGGGGCGGCCGTCGATGGCCGCCCCCTTGGGGTTTCAACGCAGGCGCCGTGCGCGGGCCGCCGCGACCACGAAACCCGTCGCCACCGCGCCCGCGATCGAGCAGCCGACGCCGAACGACACCGCGGGCTCGTGCACTCGCAGCACCGAGACGCACAGCCACGCCGTCGCGCCGAACAGCAGGCCGAGGACCGGCCCGCCGACGAGCGCGCCCCGCCACCGATGGCCGTTGCGGATGGTCCGCAGCCCGGATTCCAGGTACGCCAACGCGAACAGGGCGAGGATCAGGCTGCCCGCGCCGAGCGCGCTCGCGAGCGGATGCTGCCGGGTGACGACCGTGAACGCCCGCGGGACGCCGTCCGCCGTCATCGTCGCGGTGACGGCACCACCGACGATCCAGCGGGTGAGCCCGGGGAACCGAAGGTCGGCACGGAAACCGTCACCGTCGGGTTTCGGTACCGCCGACGCGGATCCGAGCGGAATCCCGGCGGCCGAAAGATCCAGGGTGACCTGTTTCGGGCTGCCCTCACCGGTCACGGTCACCGTCTTGCTGAGGTCCACCGGCGCCGACGAGGCGGCGACACCGTCGATTCTCACCGTTGTCGCCTCGTGCGGCAGCCGTTCCGGCGTGAGCAGGGTGAGCACCACGAGCGCGATCGCGGCGGCCGCCGCGGCCAGCCGAAACCAGAGCACCGCACCGGGCCGGGACTCGGGCTGGAAGCTCGCGCGGGTCGCCGACAGCGTCGGATCCGGGGTGGCGCGGTGAACCGGCCGTGTCGGGCCGTCCGCTGCCGGGGCCGGCGTGCTGAGTGCGGAGATCACCCGCGGGGTGAGGTGCCGGACCGGCACCCGGGAGCGTTCCAGCCAGCCCGGTCCGTACACAGCGGTGGCGGCCGACGCGAGGTCGGCCGCGAAGGTCTCCGCGTCGCGGTAACGGGAGTCGAGTTCGCGCGCGAGGCCGCGCATGACGACGTCGGCGAGCGGTGACGGCACGCCCTCGATCGGGCGCGGATCGGTGAACATGTGCTGGCGCATCATGCTGATCGCGCCGCGAGTGTTGTCGAACGGCAGTTTCCCGGACAGCAGTTCGTAGAGCACCGTGCCCGTCGAGTAGACGTCGGCGGCCGGGCTCAGCGCGTTGCCCATCGCCTGTTCGGGTGCGATGTAGGCAGGTGTGCCGAGGACTTCGCCGCCGTGTGTGACGAGGGTGGCGCCCTCGCTGATCACCTTCGCGATGCCGAAGTCGGCCACCTTCATCACGCCTTGCGTGGTGAAGAGCAGGTTCTTCGGCTTGACGTCCAGATGCAGCACGCCCGCTTCGTGCGCCGCGTGGAGTCCGGCGAGCGTCGCCAGCCCGATCGCGCAGGCCTGTTCCCCGCTGATCGCCCCGCTTCGGAATCGGCTGTGCACCGTGCCGCCGTCAAGGCGTTCCATCACCATCAGGTGCTCGCGGCCGGTGCGCACGTAGTCGTAGACGGGCACGATGTGCGGGTGGTCGAGGCTGGCCAGCACCCGCGCTTCGCGGTCGAAGAGCTCGCTGCTGACGGCGTGGTTCAGCACGTCCCACGGCAGCTGCTTGATGGCGACGTCACGGCGCAGCGAACGGTGGACACCGGCGAAGACGACCCCCATCCCGCCCTGGCCGATCGCGGCCCCGATCTCGTACTGCGGCAGTGCGGCGACGACCTCGGCGGGTGCGCTCATCGGTTGAATTCCTTGGTGGCATCGGGAAAGCGCACCGTCTCGTCGGCACCGGGCGCCGGATGCGGGGTCAGATAGCCGAGCAGGAACGCGAGGACGGCGGCGCCGAGGACCACCGGGATCTCGATCGACGGCTCCGGCGGCACGAGCCGCAACACAGACAGCGAGACGACGGCGACGAGTCCGGTCCCGAAACCGGCGGGCAGGAAGCGCAGGCCGCGGCGCCACCGGTTGGCGGGGAGGCGGTGGCGGGCGAGCGCGAGCAGGGCGGTCAGCCACGCCAGCACGGTGAGCACGAGCATCGCGAGCCCGAAGGCGCCGTAGACGGACCAGAAGGATCCACGGATGTCGGCGACCGTGGACGCCTCGCCGAGCGTGCCCCGCTGGGCGTCCAGCAGTTCGACCGTCGACGGGAGCAGCCCGATCGCCTGGCCGGACAGGTCGGCCATGTCCAGCACGAAGGTCCGGGTGACCCGGCTGTGCGCGGGGACTTCGAACGGGGCCGTGGTGTCGTAGGCGAAGAAGGTCAGAGCGAGCGCGACGCCGGACACCCGCACACTGCGGACCCTGACCGAGGTCCCGCCGCTGTTGGACGCCGTGACGGTCAGTTCGATCTGTTTCGCCGGATCGATCATGACCGTGGCGTTGGTGATCGGCCGGTCGTCGAGGGTGACCGCGAGGTCGAGCCTGCCGCTGTCGGCGCTGCCCGCACTGGCCGGTGGTGAGCCAAGGAGGGCCGCGCAAAGACCCAACGCAACCCCTGCCGCGATGACACGTCCCATTTTGCGCATCCCCTGTTTGCGTATTCCGACTGGTCCGGAATGCTACAGCGAGTACTTACCGGAGAGGGACGTCCCAATGCGTATCGTGGTTCGCCTGATATTCGGCACCGTGACCGGGTTGTTGTTCCTGGTTTCCCAGGTGGGAGTGGGAAACGCGCAGCAGTCGCCTTATCAGTCGACGGTTGGTTTGAAACCTTCGAGCGGCCCCGCGGGGAGTTCTTTCACCATTTCCTGGAATTTCTCCCCGTGCAAGGGACCGATTTCTTTCTCGTGGGACGGGGCGGCCATTACGTCGGTCAGCGCCGCCAGCGGACAGGTGGCGGCGACGGTGCCGGGCAGCGCGACGCCCGGCAGTCACACGGTCTCGGGCACCTGCACGAACGCGCGGACCGGTCAGCCGCTGACCGGCGCCGCGAACTTCCGGGTGACCGGGACCGTGACCACGGCGCCGCCGACGACGAAGGTGCCTCCGACGACCAAGCCGACCGTCCCGGTGACCACACCGACCCGGCCGGGGACGACCACCAGGCCGACCACCCCGGTCACCACGACGACCCCGCCCACGACGCCACCACCGTCCACAACGGACACTCCCCCGCCGACCGGCGTCCCGTCGTCGAGCGGCAGTACGCCGCCAGGGCCGAACGACCTGGTCCTCGACCGCCCGAGCGTGCAGCCCGGCGACAGGCTGTCCGCGACGGGCAAGGGCTGCGCACCCGGCGAACGCGTCACCCTGACGTCGGACGGCGAGCGCGTCGGCGGTGCCTACGCCGACGGCACCGGCGCCTTCACCGCGGACGTGGAGTTCACCCGGATCGAGGCGGGCAAGCACACCGTCGTCGCGGACTGCGGCGTGCGCTTGACCGGCGCCGTCGAGCAGGTCGTGACCAGTTCGTCCGGCGGGCACAGCGGCACCATGGTGGTGCTGGTGTTCTTCGTGCTGGCCGGGATCACCGTGATCCGATTCCCCTGACCCTCAGCGCGGTGGCCGCATCGCCCCGAAAACCAGCAGTAACGCGGCGAGGAAGAGGGCGGCAGCCGCCACGTCGATCAGGAAGCCGACTACGAGTCCGGTGATCATCGCTCACTCCTTTGCCGTCCGGACGGCTTCGCGACGTCGTGCGTACAGGCTGGTGAACGAGACCGTGACGAGGACGGCGACGATCACGCCCAGCGAGACCGGAGTCGGGACCTGCGGCACGCCCGGCCAGATCCCGTGTGCCCAGTGCAGGACCAGCTTCACCCCGATGAAGGCGAGGATGATCGCGAGGCCGTGGTTCAGGTGGATCAGCTTCGCGAGCGCCGAATGGAGCACGAAGTACAGGGCGCGCAGACCCATCAGGGCGAAGGCGTTGGTGGCGAACACGAGGTACGGGTCTTCGGTGATGCCGTAGACGGCAGGCACCGAGTCGACCGCGAACACGACGTCGGTGGCGAAGACCGCGACGACCACGACGGCCAGCGGGGTGAGCGCGCGGCGCCCGTGTTCACGCACGGTCAGCCGGGTGCCGCGATAGTCGTCGGTGACCGGCATCAGCCTGCGCAGCAACCGGACCGACCGCAGCTTCGAGAGATCCATCTCGGCCGGGCCGTCGGACATGGCCTCACGCAGGATCTTGATCGCCGAGACCAGCAGGATCACGCCGAAAACGAGGAACGCCCAGGTGCCGGCCGACAGCATCGCGGCACCGGCCGCGATGAACACGCCGCGGAGCACCAGCGCGCCCACGATGCCGTACAGCAGCACGCGTTGCTGCACGGCGGACGGGACCGCGAAGGCGGCGAGCAGCAGCATGAAGACGAACAGGTTGTCCACCGACAGGGACTTCTCGACGACGAAACCCGTCATGAACTCGAGCGCCTGGCCGCCACCGAACTCGAGCCACAGCCAGAGCCCGAACACGACCGGGAGCGCCAGGTAGAAGACCGACCAGCCGATGGCCTCCCGCATCGACACCTCGTGCGGGCGGCGGGTGACGGCGAAGTCGGCGACGAGCAGTCCAAGCAGGACGGCGATGCTGATCGCCCACAACCCCGGCGATCCCACGGTTGCCACGGACTCGGGCATGAAGCCTCCTCGAACTCGAAGTTCGAGGTCTCCTTCACCCGATGGGCGGCCTCCCGGGGACACCGCGGAGTGTCCGTATTGACCGGGCAGACCCTTGGGAAGTACTCCCCTCGCCGGTCCAGTATCGCACTTGGTAAAGAGTTATTAAAGACTGGGTCAAGCGGGGCCCTCCCGCAGCACGCCGCGCACCGCGTCTACGGACAGGTCGTCCCACGGGAATTCGGCCATCCACCAGGTCGCCCCCGCCCTCTCGTACGGCGCGAGATCCGTGCCAGCGGGGACGCCGATGGCGAAGTCGTACGGCTTCTCCGTGTCCTCGCGCCACCCGGTGATCGTCTCGACCACTTCGGCGAACTCGTCCGCGTGCGGCAGGTGCACCGGGAAGAACCCGTCGTACCGCGCGGCCCTGCGCATCGGCTTCGTCTTCCCGGGGAAACCCGCCAGCCAGACCGGGATCGGGCGCGCGGGGCGAGGCAGGAAGGTGATGTCGTCGACCGTGTAGTGCGCGCCGTGATGCCGCACCGGCTCGCCGGACCAGGCGGCGGCGAGGATCTCGAGCGACTCGTCCAGCATCTCGCCGCGTTTGCGGTCGTCCGGCTCGTCGCCGGTCTTCGAGAACTCCCCGCCGAAGCGGTCGCTGCCGAGCCCCGCGCCGAGGATCAGCCGTCCGTCACCCAACCGGTCCAAGGTGGCCGTCTCGCGGGCGAGTTTGACCGGGCGGCGGCGGGCCAGTGGCGTGACCATCGGACCGAAGACGAGGTTCTCGGTGGCGGACGCGACGGCGGCGAGGGTGATCCACGGATCGGCGACGGCGCGCACCGGCTCGCGCCAGCGGACGTGGTCCCAGACGAACAGACCGTGCCAGCCCGCTTCCTCGGCCTCGGCGGCGAGGCGCGCGATGATCACCGGATCGGCCAGTTCGTCGAAGATCGGCAGCCAGAGTGCTGAGCGCAGGTTCATGCCTGCGACCGTACGAGGAAATCCCCCGCGGCGGCGTGCTCCAAGACGGAAGACTCGTGAGTTACGCCTTCAATCACGTGAGTTACGTGTCTGGACACGCGAATCACGCCTTCCGGCGCAGGAGGGGGGAACCTTCCCGCAGCACCTCCCGGGCTCGCGCCACCCCGTCCTCCTCGCGCAACCGGCCGGCGACGTACTGCGCGCCGCGGCGGAACAGGAGATTGCCGGACAGCTCCAGCAGCCGCGCGGTCAAGGAGTCCTCGGTGAGTTCCCGCAACGGGAGCGGACGTGGTCCGGCGCCGAGCCGGGAAACCCGGTCACCCCAGTAGGGCTGGTCGGAGAAGACCGGGCAGACCAGCGACGGGACGCCGGCGCGCAACGCCGCCGCGGTCGTGCCCGCGCCTCCGTGATGCACCACCGCCGCGGTGCGCGGGAAGAGCCACGCGTGCGGCACGTCCCCGATCGTCAGCAGATCGTCTTCGTCGGCCACGGCATCGGTGCCGAGCAGGCCGCGCAGCCCCACGCGGCGCAACGCCGTGCGGACGGCGGCGAACGTCCGCTCCGCCTCCGACGGCCGCATGCTGCCGAAACCGACGTACACCGGCGGTGACCCGGAGGCGAGGAAGTCCCGCAGGCGCGGGTCCGGCCGCCACTCGGCGGGGGTGTCGAGAAACCAGTACCCGGTGACGTGGACCCTGGCGGGCCAATCGTTCGGCCGGGGCACCACGGCGTCGGAAAATCCGCACAGCACCGGGGTTTCCGTCCGCCGGGGTCCGCGTATGCCTGCCGCGGGCAGGCCGAGTGACCGTTCCCGCCACCGGTCCACTTCGGGACGCAGCACCTGCCACGCGACGGTGTCGACGGCGCGAAAGCTCAACCGACGGCCGCACGGCCCGGTCTTGGCCGCCCACGGCAGCAGCGGATGCGCGAACGCCCCCGTCGGCACGCTGGGCTGATAGTGCAGTTCGACGTCGGGGACGCCGAGCGAGGCGCCCAGATGCGCGCCGAGGAAGCCCAGCGTCGGGGCGAGTACGAGGTCCGCCCCCTCCGCTCCTCGGTGGACGTCGGCCAGCAGACGCTCCAGCACCGGGGCCAGCGCACCTCGCAGTCCGCGCAGGAAGGTCGCGGGAGTGCGCCCGCCCTCGGTCCATTCGCGTCCACCGGCCGAACCGAGGACCTCGCCGGGGTCGGCCGAGAGCGGCGCGAAGTCCAGGCCGTGCCCGGTCACCAGCGTCCGGAACCGCTCGGCCGCCAGCACTCGCACGCGATCACCGTCGAGACCACGCCCCAAGGCGATACACGGCTGGACGTCGCCCCGCGAACCGGGAGCCACGATCACCACGAGCCGGGTCACCGCTTCGCCGCCGTCAACCGGTAGCGGAGGCGGAACGGCAGGTTCGCCAGCACCGCCGCGACACGCGCGTCCCTGCCGACCAGGTATCGCGGCGCGGGACGACGAGCGGTCAGCGCGTGGACCACGACCCGCGCCGCCCGCTCGGGCGGCACACCGTTCCGAGCGGATCGCTCCGCGCTGCGTTCGGCTTCCTCCAGTTGCGCCCCATACCTTTCGCGCGCGGCCTCCGGAAGGGCGGCGCGCACCTCCTCGGCGGCGGCGCGGGCGCGCGGCCAGATCGACGTGGCGACCGCGCCGGGCTCGACGAGGACGACGCCGATCCCGGACGGGGCCAGTTCGGCGCGCAGGCTGTCGGTCAAGCCGACCAGGGCGAACTTCGACGTGTGATACGGCCCGACCATCGGCCCCGCGATGCGCCCACCCATCGATCCGACGGTCACCACCCTGGCGGCGGACGCGGCACGCAGCGCGGGCAGCATCGCCTGCGTGACGGCGAGCTGACCGGTGACGTTGACCTCCAGCTGCTGCCGGAAATCGTCGAGCGGCACGTGTTCCAGCGGTCCGGGCCTGGCCATCCCGGCGTTGTTCACCAGTCCCCGCAGCGGCCCCGCCGCCGCGACCTTCTCCCCGCAGGCCGTGATCGACGCCGCGTCCCGGAGATCCATTCGCAGCACGGTGACCGCTTCGCCGTACGTACGAGCAAGTTCCGTTTCGTCCGCATCGGTGCGCACACTGGCCCAGACGTGGGCGCCCCTCCGGACGAGTTCGGTCACGCAGGCGCGGCCGATCCCGCTCGACGCACCGGTGACCACAAAGGACGGACGAGTCATGACGCCTCCCCCGTCTTCACCGGCGCCGAGAGCGCGCTCAGCATCCTCGGCCAGGTCTTGTGCAGCTGGTCCTGCCAGTACGCCCAGTGATGCGTTCCCGGCCCGTAGAAATCCGTCCTGACCGGGACGCCGAGGCGGTTCAGCCGGTCCGCCATCGCGGTGGTCTGGCCGGCGCAGAGGAATTCGAGCAGCATCGCGCCGGGCAGCACGTCGACCGGGAGTTTCCCGTCGAACGGTCCCGGCAGGCCATTGCCCGTCGACAGGTACAGCTCGGTGCCGCGCAGGCGGTCGGCGTTCACCAGCGGATCGTGCGCGTCCCAGCGGGACGCCTCGCGCCGCCGGTCGCCCCACAGCGCTTCGGGATCCTGCCGTGCCGAAGCGACGATCGCGCTGGTCAGCAACTCGCCGTACGGACCGGTGGGGTTGAGATTGCCACTGAACGACCCGGCGAAACGAAACACCCCCGGCCGCCGGGCGGCGAGTTCCACCGCGCCGTATCCGCCGAGGGAGAGGCCCGCCGCGACCCGCCGCCCGTCCCCGCGATAGCCGCGGTCGATCAGCTGCGGGATCTCGACCGCGGTGAACGTCTCCCACTGGTTGAGCACGACGTCCTTGCCGTAATTCCACCAGTCGGAAAAGAACCCCGCGGAACCGGAGCCCGGCATCACCACCAGCACGCCGGAGTCGTCGGCGAGTTTCCGGATGTCGGTGTTGGCGGTCCAGCCGCGATAGTCCTGCAGCCGCGTCTCCCCGGCGAGCAGGTACACGGCAGGCCATTTGCGGTCCGGTTCGGCGGCCCACCGCGACGGCAGGATCAGCCGGACCATCGCGTAGCTCCCGACGCCGACCGAGCGCACGGTGAGATCCAGCGTCCGCGGGTCACCGTCCACTGTGGTCTGGGCGACGACGTGCGAGCCGTCGTCGGCGCGGACGTCCGGGACACCGCTCTCGGCCCGCGCCGGGGCAGGCAGCAAACACGCCACGGCCGCCAGCGACGCGACGGCCCGCAGCCGCCTCGAAGTAGTGCGCATACGTAATCCTTTGTCCCGGTCGTTCGATCGAATTCGAAAATGTGACGGCGATTACTCGCAAATGAAATCCAGAGGTGCCGTCACATTAAGCGGACGGGACCCTTCCAGGCAATTGTCCTGCCCACAATCCGGGAGGACAATGTGAATGCCAGGGAAACAAGAAATGCGTCCACCTCCCCCATCAGGGTGACCCGTCACTCACGGACAGTGAGCGACTGTGGCACGGTGGTACCAAACTGGCCGGTACACCAGCGAAAACCCGTGAAGCCGCAGGTCACCGCCTGTACACGAAGGACATTTACGTTCTCTTGACACCTTCCGGTATTCGATTTCCCGTCGTAGCCTTCGTCGTGCCGCCCGGGTTCGGCGTCCACTGACGTGACCCCGGCGCCTGCGTCCCACCGAGGGGACCGCGACTCCATCAGGACCCTTCCGAAAGGGCTATTCATGGCTGCCCGAATTCGCGCGCTCATCGTCTCCGCCGCCGCGGTCGCGACCATTTCCGGAGCACCGGGAGAATCGATACAGGCGGCCGCGGCGCCGCCCGCGCCCGCCGTTCCGCCCGCAGCGGTCCTGCCGCCGGAAGCCGTCCCGCACGCGTCCGCGCGTGACGGCTTCGACCTCCGCGCAGCACTATCCACTTCGGACTCGAAGGCTCGGAAGGAGAGCCGGATCGACGTCGACGGCTGCGAGGACGTCGTCCACGGCAGACTGGTCGGCACCGACGCCACCGGCCAGGGTTTCCAGTCCGCCGTACCCGGCGGGCAGGTCTCCGAACTCGTCGCGCGCACGACGAACCCACCCGATCTGACGGCATGGGCCGCTCAGGCCGGGCGGTGCTCGAAGGTGACGGTCGACGACGCGGCCGGTACCGCGGTGTCGACCGTCACCGTCCATCCCGCTCCCGCCGTTCCGGGCGCGAAAACCCTTTCCTACCAACAACTCTTGACGCTCCCCGGACAGCCCCCCGAACTGCCGGGACTGCGTCTGCGCACCGTCGCCATCGCCGCCGACGACGTACTGGTCGTGCTTCGTGACGCCGGGACCACCGGCCTCGATCTCGACGCCCTGGCCGTCGCCGCCTGGCGGCACGCCGCCGGACCGCTCGGCCGCTGAAACCCCCGAACCCTGAAGACCCCTGAGGAGAAGCCATGTCCCTGGCCCCCGAAAACCTGCCCGCCACGGCCGGCCCCACCCTCCCCGCCTGCCTCCGGCATTGGGCGGACACCGACGGCGACCGGCCCGCGGTGACCTTCACCGACTTCGCGACCGACCGCGCCGGGCGGCGACGGACCCTGACCTGGAAGCAGCTCCAGGAGCGCGTCGACGCCGTCGCGGGGGCGCTGCCGGTCCGGCCCGGTGACCGGGTGGCGGTGCTGTGCCCGCAGAGCACCGAGTACGTCGTCGCGTTCCTCGGCGCGATCACCGCGGGCGCGATCGCCGTCCCGCTGTTCGACCCCGGGCTGCCCGGGCACGCCGGACGGCTCGCCGCGGTGCTGACCGACTGCTCCCCCACCGCGGTGATCACCACCGCCGCGGCCGAGGGCGCGGTCCGCGAGTTCCTGGCCGGTCTGCCCGGCGGCGAACGCGTCGCCGTCGTCGCGGCGGACAAGCCCGAACCGGGCCCGGTCCGCGCGTGGCCCGCCCCGGCACCGGCACCGGACGATGTGGCGTACCTGCAGTACACGTCCGGCTCGACCCGCAGCCCGGCAGGAGTGGTGCTGACCCACGCCAACGTGCTGGCCAACGTCAGCCAGGCGGTGCACGGGCTCGGCATGGACGCGTCGGGGACCACGGTGTCGTGGCTGCCACTGTTCCACGACATGGGTCTCGTGCTCGGCCTGATAACGCCGCTGGCGTTGGGCATGCGGTCGGTGCTGATGGATCCGCTGGCCTTCATCGAGCGCCCGGTGCGCTGGCTGGAGTTGCTCGGCGACCACAACGGGAGCTGGAGCGCGGCCCCGAACTTCGCGTTCCACTACGCCGCGAGCCGGGTGCGCGAGGAGGACCGCGCCAAACTCCGCCTCGACCGGGTCGCCGCGATCGTCAACGGCGCGGAGCCGATCAACGCGGGAGTCCTCGACCGGTTCCACGCGGCCTTCGCCGATTCCGGTTACCTGCCGGAGAAGACCCGTCCCGCGTACGGGCTGGCCGAGGCGACGGTCTTCGTCACCACCGGCCCCGCCGCTCCCCCGCGTGTCACGACGTTCGACCGTGCCGCGCTGGGCGCGGGGACGGCGCGCCAGGCGGAAACCGGTCTCCGGCTGGTCGCCTGCGGCGTCCCGGTGGGCCAGCACGTCGCGTTGGTCGACCCGGAAACCGGTGTCGCGCTGGAAGACGGCTCGGTCGGCGAGATCTGGGTCCATGGGCCCAACGTCGGCACGGGCTATTGGCAGAAGCCCTTGGAGAGCACCGAAACCTTCGGCGCGCGGCTGACCGGGGACCACAGTGGACTGCCCGGCGGGCCGTGGCTGCGCACCGGCGACCTCGGCGTGCGGCACGACGGCGAGGTCTACATCGCCGGCCGGATCAAGGACCTGCTCATCGTCGACGGCCGCAACCACTATCCGCAGGACGTCGAAGCGACAGCGGCGTCGGCCGACCGCGACATCCGCCCCGGCAGTGTCGCCGCGTTCGCCGTCGAAGGCACCGACACCGAAGCCGCGGTCATCGTCGCCGAGCACCGCGGTCACACCGCACTGACCACCGAGGACGAACGGGCGCTCGCCGCGGTGATCCGGCGACTTGTTTCGGACGCGCACGGCCTCGCGCTGCGCGACGTCGTGCTCGTCCCGGCGGGACTGGTCCCGCGGACCTCCAGCGGCAAGATCGCGCGCGCCGCCTGCCGCGACCGTTACCTCGCAGGCGACTACGGAAAGGCCTTGGTGCGATGAGAAACCCGACGTTCGACACCCCCGCACTGCGCCGCTGGCTGCTCGACACCGTCGCCGAACACCTCGGCGTCGACCCGGCCCGGCTCGAAGCCGATCGCCCGCTCAGCGACTACGGCCTGTCCTCCCGTCAGGCCGTCGGTATCGCCGGCGATCTCGAAAACCTGCTCGGCACCCCGCTCCCGGCGACCCTGCTGTGGGAAAGCCCGACCCTCGACCACCTGGCCCGCTCCCTGACCGGCGGCACCGAACCGGAGCCGGAATCGCCGGGCACCGACCGGCGCCGGACCGACCCGATCGCCGTCGTCGGCCTCGGCTGCCGCTGGCCGGGAGCGGACGGTCTCGACGAGTTCTGGGAACTGCTGCGCAGCGGACGGGACGCCGTCCGGACCGCGCCGCCGGGCCGGTGGAACGCCGACGCGGCGCCGATCGTCGGCGGTTTCCTGGACGACGTGGCCGGTTTCGACGCCGAGCACTTCGGCATCACCCCGCGTGAAGCGTCCACAATGGACCCTCAACAGCGGATGCTGCTGGAGGTGGCCTGGGCGGCGCTGGAACATGCCGGGATCGCCCCGGCCTCCCTGCGCGGCAGCCGGACCGGCGTGTTCACCGGGATCTCCACCCACGACTACGGGCACCTCACGATGGCAGGCGGCGGGGTCGACCTGTGGACGGCGACCGGTGCGGCCGGGAGCATCTCGGCCAACCGGCTCTCCTACGTCTACGACCTCCGCGGGCCGAGTATGGCGGTGGACACCGCCTGCTCCTCGTCGCTGGTCGCGGTGCACCACGCGGTGCGCGCGCTGCGTGACGGCGAGGCGGATCTGGCGCTGGCGGGTGGGGTGAACCTCATGCTGCTGCCCGGACCGACGGCCGCGTTCGCCGCCGCGGGACTGCTGGCCGGGGACGGCCGGTGCAAGACCTTCGCCGCGGGCGCCGACGGGATCGCGCGTGCCGAAGGCTGCGGCGTCGTCGTGCTCAAGCGGCTGGCGGACGCCGAGTACGACGGCGACCGGGTGCTGGCGGTGATCCGCTCGACCGCGGTCAACTCCGACGGCCGATCCCAGGGCATGGCGGCACCGAACCCCGTCGCCCAGCAGGACATGCTGCGCACGGCGTACCACGGCGCCCGGCTCGATCCGTCCACTGTGGACTACATCGAGGCGCACGGCACCGGCACGCTGCTCGGCGACCCGATCGAGGCCCGCTCCCTCGGCGCCGTCCTCGGCAAGGACCGCCCGGCCGACGCCCCGCTGCTGATCGGCTCGGTGAAGACGAACATCGCGCACGCGGAGGCGGCGGCGGGGATCGCCGGGCTGATCAAGGTCGTGCTCGCGATGACCCACGACGAACTGCCGCCCCAGCTGCATTTCACCGCCCCCAACCCGCACATCCCGTTCGACGACCTGCGCCTGAAGGTGGTGACCGAACCGACGCCGTGGCCGCGCCTGTCCGGCCGCGCCACGGCCGGGGTGTCGGCGTTCGGGTTCGGCGGGACCAACGCGCATGTCGTCCTCGAACAGGCCCCTGCCTTGGAACCAGCCCCAGACCGCGAGGACGTCCGGATCGGGCTGCTGTCCGCCCGTACCCGCGACCGGCTCACCGAACGCGCGACCCAGCTGGCGAACTGGCTGGAGTCCTCGGCCACGCCGTCGCTTTCCCTCGCCGACGTCACCCACACGCTGTTCCGGCGTGACAACGGCGGACCGCATCGCGCCGCCGTCGTCGCCGGGGACACCGCCGAGCTCGCGGTGCTGCTGCGCGCCGTCGGCACCGGCGCCGATCCGCTGCCCGCGGGCGCTGTCGCCGGCACCACGCGGAGCGGCGACGGCCCGGTGTTCGTGTTCTCCGGCCACGGCTCCCAGTGGGCGGGGATGGGACGCGGGCTGCTTGCCGCCGAGCCTGCCTTCGCCGCCCAGGTCGACAAGCTCCACGATCTGTTCACCGAGCACACCGGCCGATCGCTGCGCGCCCTGCTCACCAGCGCCAAGCCGCTTTCGCTGCCCGGGACCCAGGCCGCCATCTTCGGGACGCAGATCGCGCTGGCCGCGCAATGGGAGGCGCTCGGGGTCCGGCCGGCGGCCGTCGTCGGGCACTCGCTCGGCTCCGCGGCGGCCGCCGTGGTGAGCGGCGTGCTCACTCCCGACGAGGCCGTCCACCTGGTCGCGACCCGCGCCCGGCTCCTGGGCACCATCGGCCCGGGAGGGGCGATGGCCGCGGTGGAACTGGCGCCGGAGGAACTCGACCTGTACCCGGACATCGAACTCGCCGTCGAATCGGCGCCGGGGCAGCTGACCGTCGCCGGGGACGCGACCGTGCTCGAATTGCTCGTCGCGGAACTCGAAGCCGCCGGGCTGACCGCACGGCTTTTGCCGGTCGAGGTCGCCGGGCACTCCGCTCGCGTCGACCCCATCCTGCCCGCGCTCCGGGAGGCGCTCGACGAACTGGGTGGCCGCCGCCCGACGGTGCCTTGGTACGACACGGTTCTTCCCGATCCGCGGGAGCTGCCGGACTTCGACGCCGGGTACTGGGCCGCGCATCTGCGCCGTCCGGTGCGGTTCCGGCAGGCCGTGGCGGCCGCCGCCGCGGACGGTCACCGCGTCTTCCTCGAAGTGTCGCCGCATCCGATCCTGCGGGGTTCGGTGGCGAGGACGCTCGAAGCCGAGGGGATCCACGACGCCGTCGTCACCGGAACGCTGCGCCGGGGCCAGGACGAGGTCCGCGCGCTGGGCGCCGCGGCGGCCGAACTGTACTGCGCGGGTACCCGGATCACCCCCGCCGATCCGGACGACGGTGCCCGCCTGGTCGACGTCCCGCCGATGCCGTGGCGGCACGAACGGCACTGGTACACCGCCGCCGGGGAGCCGCCGTCGTTCGCGGCGCGCACACCGGAACCCGAACCCGTACGAAGCGGCGGAGGTGACCGGCTGACCGAGATCGTCGCCGCCGTCATGGGGCTGCGGCCCGACCGTATCGACGCCGACGTCCCGCTGGTGGAACTCGGACTGGACTCCCTGATGGCGAACCGGATCCGGGAGGCCGTCCGCCGGGAGTTCGGCACCGAACCCGACGCCGTCAGCGTGCTTCGCGGTGCCACTCTCGCCGATCTCAGCCGCGACCTCACGCCGCGCGAGGACGAAGAACCACTCCCGGCCCGCGGCCGTGCGTGGGACGCGGCCGACCGACTGGTCCTGCGCCTGTGGCAGGAGCACACCGGGACCGACGCGGGCGGCACGCAGGTCCGGCTGACCGAGACCGGCTCCCCGGACCGGCTGGCCGAACTGCTCGCCGAGGGGCTCAGCGCCGAACTCGACACGCCCGTCGACGCCGCCGAACTCCGGCGGCACGACTCCCTCGCGGCCATCGCCGACGTCGCCCGCGCCGTCCTCGACACGAGGGAGGAGCGGGGGCCGGTCCACGTCCTCGCTCGTGGTGAAACCGGGGTCGCGCCGCTGCTGCTGTTCCACCCCGGCGGCAGCACCTGCACCGTGTACCGGCCGCTGATGGACCGGCTGCCTGCCTCGGTGCCGTGCGTCGGATTCGAACGCGTTCCCGGTGTCGGCATCGAGGAACGCGTCGAACAGCTCCTGCCGTTGGTACGGGAACAGGGGCGCGACCGGCCGTACCGGCTGGCGGGCTGGTCGTTCGGCGGGGCGCTGGCCTACGGCGTCGCCGCGCGTCTGGCCGAGGAAGGCGAAGAGGTCGAGTTCGTCGCGCTGATCGACACCATGCTCCCGCTTCCGGAGCCGGATCTCGATCCGCGCGCGTCGTCCGCCCGGCGGTTCCTGCGATTCACCGGCTACGTCGAAGGGACTTACGGCCGCGAAGTCCGACTCGGGCACGAGGAGCTGGCGCCGCTGCCCGAAGAGGAGCAGATCGAGCTGACCATGCGGCGGGTCGCCGAAGCGGGCCTGCTCAGCCCCGGCGTGCTCCGGCACCAGCGTCAGTCCTTTTTGGACACGCTGGCGGCCGAACGCGGTACGCCCCGCCGCTACGACGGCCGGGTCGTGCTCTACCGGGCGATCGAGCAGTACGCGGCCGGGCTGGCGATGGAACCCCGGTATTCGCGCACGGATCTCGCGGCGGGCTGGGCGGAGCTGTGCCCTGGGCTGGAGATCGTGCCGGTCGAGGCACATCACCTGTCGGTGGTCGACCCGCCTCACGTCGACGTCGTCGCGAGGCATCTGGCGGGACTCCTGTGACCACGGCCCGGGCCGAGCGAGCGGCCATCCGCGCCTGGCCGCTGCTGGCGGTGCTCGGTGCCGGGCTCTTCCTCGTGGCGGTGGACGCGACCGTGCTGCACGTCGCGTTACCCGACCTCGTCCGGCGGCTGCGGCCCGGCGCGGCGGCGCAGGTGTGGATCGTGGCGATCTACCCGCTGACCGCCGCGCCGCTGCTGCTGCCGTTCGGCACCCTCGGCGACCGGTACGGGCGACGACGGGTGCTGGTCTCCGGGTACGTCGTGTTCGGGGTCGCGTCGCTCGGCTGCGCGTTCGCGCCGAACGTCCCGGTGCTGCTGGGTTTCCGCGCGCTACTCGGCTGCGGCGGCGCGATGATCATGCCGGTGACGATGTCGCTGCTCCGCGAGCTCTTCCCGGAGCAGCGACACCGCCGCACGGCGATCGCGGTGTGCAGCGGGATCGCCGGGACCGGCTCGGTGTTCGGGCCGATCCTCGGCGGGGTGCTCGTCGAGGCGTGGGGCTGGCGGGCCACGTTCCTGCTGAACCCGCCGGTGATCCTGGCGGCGGTGGTACTGGCGCTGCGGTGGCTCCCCCGCAACCCGCCGGGGCGGCGGCCGTGGGACGCGCTCAGCGCCGCCCTCGCGGCGGGCGGTGTCCTCGGTATCGCGTTCGCCGTCGGGCAGCCGGGTTCCTGGACGACGGCCGCGGTTTCGGGCGTGACCGGCTGTGTCCTCATCGGACTGTTCCTGCGCCGCCAGCGCCGGACCGATCCGCCACTGCTGGACCTCACCCTGTTCCGGCGGCCGGGAGTGCGGGCCGCGGTCGGCGGGGTGCTGCTGGTGATGAGCACGCTGGTCGGGCTCGGCCTGCTGTTCGCCCAGTACCTCCAAGTGGTGCTCGGTCTCTCGCCGACCGCGGCGGCGGCCCGGCTGCTCCTGGTGCTGGGCGCGTCGGCCGTCGGCAGTGTCGTGGCCCCTTCGCTGCTGGGACGGTTCGGCAACGCGCGGGTCCGCACGGCCGGGTTCGCGGTGACGGCGGTGTCGTTGCTGGTCCCGGCGGCGGGCCCGGCCGCGCTGACGTCGCCGGTGTTGCTCGGCGCGGGGATGACGGGGCTGGGACTGGGTATGGCGCTCGCGCTCACTTCGAGCACCGACACCCTCCTTTCGGCGACCTCGGCGGACCAGGCGGGCGGCGCCGCGGCGGTGGAGAAGACGGGCTACGAACTCGGCGCCGGTTTCGGGACGACGGTCTTCGGTTCCCTGGCGGCCACGGTGTACGCGGGTCACCTGTCCGTTCCGGCCGGGGTGCCGGAACCGGCGCGGGCGCTTGCCTTGTCGGGACCTGCTCAGGCCGAAGCGGCCGCCTCGGGCCTTACGTCGCGTTTGGCCGGCGAAGTGCTCGACGCCGCTCGGATCGCTTGCACCACCGGACTGCAGGTGTCGGCGGCCGTCGCTTGTGGACTGTTCGTGGTGGCCGTCCTCGTCAGCGCGGGCGGGCGTCGTCGATGAACTGCTCGGCGAACTCCCCGGTCGGCGGGATCTCCTGGATCACGTCGATCAGCACGCCGTTGGGGTCGGCGACGATGAAGTGCCGCTGCCCGAACTCCTCACTGCGCAAGGAAAGTGCCTCGGGCAACCCTGCCTCCACGACCAGCCGCCGGTGTTCGGCGTCGACGTCTTCGACCTCGAAGTTCAGCAACAGTCCCTGCACGGGTTTGCCCGCCCCCGCGGGAATGGTGTCGTGCCCGGAAGCGAGG
Source organism: Amycolatopsis sp. lyj-108 (assembly GCF_046549005.1). NCBI lineage: Bacteria > Bacillati > Actinomycetota > Actinomycetes > Pseudonocardiales > Pseudonocardiaceae > Amycolatopsis > Amycolatopsis sp. lyj-108. The sequence goes on from NZ_JAJPWQ010000009.1 coordinate 251,245, forward strand.
ATCGCGAGCTCCCACTCGCCGCGTTTGAGGCTGACGTACCAGTCGGCCTCGAAGGTGAGCTCGAAGCCGAAGTGGCCGCAGTAGAAGTCCCGCGTCTCGGCGATCTTCTCGGTCATGAGAACGGGATAGAAGCTGGTCAGACGCATGATGCCACCTTGCCTCGTGAACAATACCGACCGTCGGTTTGTTTTGTCGAAGTTAGCCAACCGACGGTCGGTATGTCAAGATTCGGGTCATGGCCCGCACGAAACAGCAGCAACGCGAAGAGACGATGGAGGCGTTGACCGCCACCGCCCGGCGACTGTTCGCCGAGCACGGATACGGCAAGGTCGGACTGGAGACCATCGCGCAGACCGCGGGCGTGAGCAAAGGCGCGCTCTACCACCATTTCAGCAGCAAGGCGGACCTGTTCCGGCATGTGCTCGGCGTCGTCCAGCACGACGTCGGCGAGCAGATCGCGCGGGCCGCGGACGCCGCGGCGGACTCGTGGGCGGGACTGCTGGCCGGATGCCGCGCGTTCCTCGCCGCGGCGACCGATCCGGAGATCCAGCAGATCATGTTGCTGGACGGTCCTTCGGTGGTCGGCTGGCAGGACTGGCGCGAACTGGACGCGGAGTCCTCCGCCCGGCACCTCGCCGAAGCGCTGACCGGACTGATGACCGAAGGCGTCCTCGCGAAGCGGCCCGTGGAACCATTGGTACGCCTGCTTTCCGGCGCGATGAACGAGGCCGCCGTCTGGCTCGCCCACTCCCCCGACCCGAAGGCCGACCTCGCCGCGACGATGGACACACTCACGCCGATGATCGAGTCGCTGCGCTGAGCTCTTATGTCCCCACGACCGCGACCGCTCACGAGGCCCAACGCCCCGCAACGCGAAAGGCCCCACCCGAGCCGGGTGGGGCCTTCACTGCGGTGGGCGATACTGGGATCGAACCAGTGACCTCTTCGGTGTGAACGAAGCGCTCTCCCCCTGAGCTAATCGCCCGCGGTACGAACTCCGGTTCACCGGGGAAGTGAACCTGGTGCGCGATACTGGGATTGAACCAGTGACCTCTTCCGTGTCAGGGAAGCGCTCTCCCGCTGAGCTAAACGCGCGTGGTGAAGTTGTTCGTACTGAAGCTAGCTTAGCGGACCCGTTTCCGGGCGCGCACAGGGGTTCCCCTTCTCGATCGACACTCGGTCGGCTCAGGGTTTCGGCAGCTTCGAGGCGACCGAGACCGCGATCTCCTTCGCCCGGTCACAGGGGCTTCCGCCTTCGCGCGCAAGCAGCCGGACGGCGACGTGTTCGGCCTCGCGGTCCGGCAGCGGACGGTGCTGCCACGTCACGGCGCAGTTCGAGCCGCCGAACTCGTGGACGCCGCCGGTGACTCCGTTGCCGAGGTCCACCGGCGAACCCTCTGGCGAGTACCAACCCTGCTGGAACTCGACGGTCAGCGTGTCCCCGCGGCCCTCCCACTCGCAGATCCGCAACATCCGCGGGGCCGCCTGCGCGCCGGTCATGTTCTTGCCGAGCACCACCGGATCGGCGGCCGCGCACGGGTCGAGCGGAAGGATGCTCGCCGGGTCTCCGGCGCGGTCGACCTCGTGGGTGCGCAGCCGGGTCAGGGCGGCGGAGAGCATGTCGTCGGCGGCCTTGCAGCGATCGCCGTCCCGGCCCAGGTAGGAGACGACGACACCGAGCCGCCGGTCCGCCGGCAGCTGGACGACCGAGTCGCATCCTCCGCTGATCGTGCTGCGCAGCAACGGAAGTCCCTCAGCAGTGCGATCGGTCCGCTCGGGGCTGCGGGTCGACACGCCTTCGCCGAGCAGCACCTCGAAGGTGACGCCCTTGAGGCCGGTGTACTTGCAGCGGGCCGGGTGGGTCAGCCGCGTATCCGGTTTCAGGGTGCCGAACTCCTGTACGAACCGGCCGGCGAGCACCTTGCAGGGGTCCACGAGCCGCAGACGTTCCGGGCCGAGTGCGTCGGTCGCCGACAGCGAAGTCGTTCCGGGGTTCTCCGGCTTGGCGTGGTCGGCGATGGTGAGACCGAGCGCGACCATCGCCGACATCAGGAGCAGGACGACCGCAGCGAGGGCGCCGAACAGGATCTTCTTCGTCTTCGGTGCCATCTTCTTCGGCGTCGGCCGCAAGAACGGCAACGGCAGCGCCAGCACCGAGCGCACCTCGGCGTCCTGCCGCTGGATCCGGGCGTGCACGGCGGGCGGCCATGGCGCCGCGCCGGGCGGGACCGGGCCGAGGAAGTCCAGGATCTGCTCCGGCGTCGGCCGTCGCGCCGGGTCCTTGGCAAGGCAGGGTTCGGCGAGCCGCCGGATCTCGTCCGGAACCGCGCTGAAATCCGCTGCGGCGTGAACGACGTTATACAGCGTCTGGGGTGCGGTCGGACCGGTGAACGGGCCGCGTCCGGTCGACGCCATGATCAGGATCGCACCGAGGGAGAACACGTCGCTCGCGCCGGTGACCTGCCCGCTGCCCGCCTGTTCCGGCGACATGAAGGCGGGTGACCCGATGATCGCGCCCGTCCCGGTGAGCTCCTGCGCCTCCTCCGCCACCCGCGCGATGCCGAAGTCGATCACCCTGGGTCCGTCACTCGTCAGGATGATGTTGCTGGGCTTGAGATCCCGGTGGATCAGCCCGGCACGGTGGATCTCCGTCAGCGCCGCGGCGAGTCCGGAGGCCAGCAGCCGGACCGACTCGACAGGTAGCGGTCCGGCGGCGTCCACGGCCTCCTTCAGCGACGGACCGGTGACGAAGACGGAAGCGAGCCACGGGGTTTCCGCTTCCGCGTCGGCGTCCATGACGGCGGCGGTGTAGGCGCCGGAAACCAGCCGCGACGTGGCAACCTCACGCCGGAACCGCTCACGGAATCGGGGATCGTGCGCGAACTGGGCGTGCAGCTGCTTGACCGCGACGAGCCTGCCGTCCGGGGCAAGGCCGAGCACGACGCGCCCCATACCGCCTTCACCGATCTCGGCGATGATCCGGTACGGGCCGATCTGCCGGGGTTGCCCGGGGTTCAACGGTTTCATGCTCAGCCCTAGGGTTTCGGAAGTTTCGGTAACAGCGCCCCGGCGAAGCCCTTCGCCTTCTCGCAGGCTTCGTCGGCGGTCATCTTGGTACCGCTGGTGCCGACGGTCAGCTCGACGTTCTCCCCGTCTCGATCACTGACCGACCGGTGCTGCCAGGTCAGCGAGCAGAGGGACCGGGCGACGCCGTCGTCCTTCTTCGCCAGGTACACCTTGGCACCGCCGAGATCCAGGGTGGCGGTCTCCGTGTAGTACGAATCCTTCGCTTGCACCGGCGGGTACGCCCGCACGAAGCTCACCCGGACACTGCCCGCCGCGTCGTACCGGCATTGGTGCAGATGTTCGCGGATCGTTTCGACGACGGGGCCGATCAGCCGGTCCGTGGTCGCCGGTCCGAGCAGCGCGCACGGGTCCAGTGGAGCCAGGGTGCCCGCCGGAAGCGCTCGCTCGTGGCCTCCGGCGCGGATCCGCTTGACCGCGTCGGAGAGCGCGGCCTTCACCACCGAACACGCCTCGTCCTTTGTGGACATCGAGTTGACGTCGACGCTGAGTTTGGTGTTCGGCAGGCCGGCGACAGGGACGGCGACCGCGCACGCGTCGTCGGAGCCCTTGATGCGCAGCGGAAGCCCTTCCAGCTCGCCGCCCGCCACGCCTTCGACCAGATCGCCGCCGATCTGCAGGTCCAGCCATTTCCCGGTGGGCGAGGAGTACGTGCACGAGTCGAAATGGATGTCCATCTCCGTGCTCAGCTTGCCGAACCCTGGCACATCCCGGCCCGCGAGCACCTTGCACAGGTCGACCCGGCGCAGGTTGTCCGGGCCGAGCGGATCCTGGTTGACCGGGGTGGCGACCGGTTCGTCCGGCTGCGGCGAGGAGCTCGGCGCGATGGCGGCCGGAGGCGGGTCTTCCCCGGACAGCGAGACCGCCGCGACGGTGCCACCGGCCAGCAGCACCACGGCGGCCGCGGCCAGTCCCGCGTACAGGCCGCGCCGGGATCGCTTCGGCGGAGGCGGGTTCAGCAGCCGCCGGACCTCGGCCTGCTGTCTCTCGATGAGGTGCGACACCACTGGGGGCCACGGGCTGGTCACCGGCGGGATCGGGCCGAGCCGCTCCAGCACCCAGGCCGGGGACGGCCGGTCCGCCGGGTTCTTCGCCAGGCACGGCTCGACGATCTGCCGCAGCTCCGGCGCCAGATACCGCAGATCGGGCTGGACGTGCACGACGTTGTACAGAGTGTGCGGAGTGGACGTCCCGCTGAAGGGGCTCTTCCCGGTCGCGGCCAGCACCAGCAACGCGCCGAACGAGAACATGTCGCTCGCCGCGGTCAGCGGCTTGCCCTCGGCCTGCTCTGGCGACATGAACCCGGGCGAACCGATGACGGCGCCGGTGTGCGTGAGTTCGGAGTCGCCTTCGACCGCGCGGGCGATCCCGAAGTCGATCACCCGGGGGCCGTCGCCGGCGAGGATGACGTTGCTCGGCTTCAGGTCCCGGTGGATCAGCCCGGCGCGGTGGATGTCGCCCAGCGCCAGCGCGAGCCCCGCGGCGAGGTGCCGGACCGCCATCGGCGGTAGCGGCCCACCCGCGGAGACCGCGTCGGACAGGGCCGGTCCCGGGACGAACACCGAGGCCAGCCACGGTGTCGGCGCGTGCGGATCGGCGTCCATGACCGGGGCGGTGTACGCGCCGGACACCAGACGGGAGGTTTCGACCTCCCGGCGGAACCGCTCACGGAAGCCGGGATCGTGCGCGAAACCCGGGTGGACCTGCTTGATCGCGACCAGGCGCCCGTCGGCGGAGACCCCGAGCAGCACCCGGCCCATCCCGCCCTCACCGAGCGCGGCGAACACCCGGTAGCGCCCCACGCCGGTGGGTTCGCCGGTGTTCAACGGCTTCACGAAGGCCCCCTTGTCCGGGGCGATGGTACAAAACCACCCGGAAGTGTCACGCAGCGCGTCGGTCCGCACGGCCGAAGTCCTTGAGCCGGAGGCTGTTGGACACGACGAGCACGGAGGACAGCGACATCGCGGCACCGGCGATCAGCGGGTTCAGCAGGCCCAGCGCGGCCAGCGGGATCGCGGCGACGTTGTAGCCGAACGCCCAGACCAGGTTCCCCCGGATGATCCGCAGGGTCCGGTCGGCGAGCCGGATGGCGTCGGGGACCACGCGCAGGTCTTCGCGGACCAGCACCATGTCGGCCGAGCGCAACGCGATGTCACTGCCCTGTGCCATCGCCATGCCGAGATCCGCGGTGGCCAGCGCCGGGCCGTCGTTGATCCCGTCGCCGACCATCGCGACCCGCGCTCCCCCGGCGCGCAGTTCTTCGATGACCGCGGCCTTCTCCGCGGGCAGCACGCCGGCGCGCACGTCGGAGACGCCGACCTCGTCCGCGACCACGCGGGCGGCGGCTTCGTTGTCGCCGGTCAGGAGCACGGTCCGCAGGCCGAGCGCGTGCAAGACGTCGACGGCGGCCCGTGCCGACGGCTTCACGACGTCCCGGATCGCCAGCTGTCCGGCGACCCGGCCGTCCACGGCGACGAGGATCGCCGTGGTTCCGTCCTCCGACGTGAAGTCGCCGGGGACGCTGATCCCCCGATCGGCGAACAGCCGCGCGTTACCGACGAGGACCTCGTGCCCCTCGACCTCGCCCTTCGCGCCGAGCCCCGGCAGGGCGCCGAAGCGTTCGACCGGGGGCAGGTCCGGCAGTTCGGCCCTCGCCGCGGTCACCACGGCCGCCGCGATGGCGTGCTCCGAACCGGACTCCACCGCTCCGGCGAACCGCAGCAGCTCGCCGTTGGTGAACCCGTCTGCGGGGCGGAACGCGGTGACGGTCATCTTCCCGGTGGTGACGGTGCCGGTCTTGTCCAGCACGACGGTGTCCACCGTGCGGCTCGCCTCGAGCGCGTCGGGTCCCTTGATGAGGATGCCCAGCTGGGCGCCGCGGCCGACCCCGGCCATGAGCGCGGTCGGCGTCGCCAGCCCGAGTGCGCACGGACAAGCGATGATGAGGACGGCGACGGCGGCCGCGAACCCTTCGCGGACGGGCGCCCCGCCGAGCAGCCAGACCGCGAGCGTCACCGCGGCCACGCCGAACACGGCGGGGACGAACACCGCGCAGATCCGATCGACCAGGCGTTGCACCGCGGCCTTGCGGGCCTGCGCGCGTTCGGCCAGCGCGGTCATCTGGGCGAGCTGGGTGTGCGTGCCGACCGCGGTCGCGCGGACGACCAGCCTGCCGTCCCGGTTCACCGAAGCGCCGATGACCCGGTCTCCTTCGCCGGCCTCCGCGGGCACCGGCTCTCCGGTCACCGCGCTGATATCCACAGTGGACAGTCCGCTGTGGACGACGCCGTCGGCGGCGATCGACTCCCCCGGCTTGACCACGAACAGCTCGCCGACGGCCAGTTCACCGATCGGCACCATCCGCTCCGCTCCGTCCCGCAGCACCCGGACGTCCTTGGCGGCCAAGGCGTCCAGTGCCGCCAGTAGCCCGGCGGCACTGCGCCGGGACCGGCTTTCGAAGTACCGGCCCGCCAGCAGGAAGGTGGTCACCCCGGCGGCGACGTCGAGGTAGATCGCGTCGGCACCGGCCGCCGTCGGGCCGAAGCCGATCCAGTACCCGGGTTCGGAGCCGCCCGCGAAGGCGGACCACGCCGACCACGCGAACGACGAGAGCACACCCAGCGAAACCAGGGTGTCCATACTGGACGAACGGTGGCGAAGGTTCCGCAACGTGGCCCGGTGGAACGGGAGCGCGGACCAGAACACCACCGGAACGGCCAGCGCGAGGCACAGCAGCTCCCAGCCGGGGAACCGCAGCCGCGGCACCAGCGCGAGCGTGATCGACAGGTTCCCCAGCGGGATCGCCAGCAACGCGGCGACCACCAGCCGCCGACGAAGATCCCGCACCCGGGCGAAACCGCTGTCCGGATCCTCTTCCCCGCGAACCTCCGCCGTGTACCCGGATTTGCGGACCCGCTCGATGAGCACTTCGTCGGCCAGCGCTTCGGGCACCTGCACGGTGGCGCGCTCGGTCGCGTAGTTCACCGACGCGCGCACACCGTCCAGTTTGTTCAAGGTGCGTTCGACCCGCGCCGAACAAGCGGCGCAGGTCATCCCCGACACGGTCAGTTCCACCGTGCGGACGGCGGCCTCCGGCGCGGAAATCGTCATTTCGTGGCACTCCCGGGTTCACCAATGGTTGCTTGGTGGTGGAACAGGTGTCCGGGTGGTGTCGCGAGGCAGATTACCGCCGCCGGGAACCGGACCCGCCTCCGGCCCGACTACTGCGATGGTGGTGGAAACAGGTGCCGGTGGAGCCGGTCGTGAGTGTTCGGGTGGCGGTGCGCCGACGGAGGTTTCGCGTGTGTCGTCCCATCAGTCACGCGAAACCTCTGCGTGAAGGCCCCTTCCTCAGTACATGAAGGACCCCTTCCTTGCGCCTAGGTACAGGAAGGGGTCCTTCATGTACTTCACCCGAGCGCAGGTGCGTGACTAGCGCGGGGTCAGCGTGAGGTCGAAGGTGTTGCCGTCGCCCTGGACGAGCGAGCTCACGTACGAGGTGAAGGCGCCGCAGCCGGTCAGGGGCGCCAGCGAATAGGTTCCGGTGAGCGTGCCGCCTGCCGCCATGGTGAAACCGTCACCGGTGCGCAGTTCCGCAGTCGACGGGGCCGACGTCCGGCAGCCCGGCCCGGTGCTGACCGGCATGCCGACGAGCGTGACGAGCGGCAGGACGGTGGTGAACCGGGGCCGTGCGACGAAACCGGTCCCGGCGAGATCGCCGCCCTGCGGTCCGTCGGCGACGAACTCCAGATCCGCCGAGCCCGGCAGGAAGCCGAACAGCCGGAAGTCGGCGTGCGCCTTGTCGAACACCGGGCCGCCGCTGAACACCGTGGCCGCGGTGGGGCTCAGGTCGAACGAGCCGGCCAGCGGCGCGGCGGCGCCGAGTGCTTTGAGTCCGGTCTTGCCTGCGACCGTGTACCGATGGCCCGCGGGCTTGTCGCCGAGTTCGAACGAGAGCAGCACCGGATCCTGGCCGGGGTCGAGCGCGCAGTCCGAGGTGAACGAACCGATGCCGGTGAACGAGCCGTCGGCCTTCTTCGGGGTGAGGCGGGTGGTGAAGTCGCCGATGGTCAGCGTGGTCTTGCCCGGTTTCGCCAGCGTGATCGTGGGCACGGAACCCGTCGCCACCGTGCTGAACGTGCCGGACGGCGGGAGGTCGGTCTTGGCGACGTTCAACGGGAGGCGCACCGGGAGGGGGTTCGCGTCACCGTTGACCAGTGTCACGCCCGCGGCCGCGGTGCCCTCGATGGTGGCGGCGCCGACGAGGTTCAGCCCGCGAGCGGCCTTGTCCGGCACGGTCACGGTGATGGTCAGCCCGGAGGTCGTGAGCGTGCCGCCGGGCGCCGTCGGGACCTCGAAGTCGGCCTTGATGTCCACGTCGAGCTTCTGCAGCCCGATCAGCGGGAACGGGCAGGTGAACGACAGTTTCTTGGCCACGGGGGTGCCCGCCGCCGCGCTCCGGACGGCGACGAACAGCAGGCTGCCGGCGGTGAGCAGGACGATGAGGCCCGCCGCGAGGAGCATCCGGACGTTGATGCGAAGGGGCATGGTCGCCTTCCTGGACGGCACGGAAACGGCACCGGTCCCCGTCACGGAACGCGACGGGGACCGGCTGCCTGACTTACTTCTTGGTGAGGTTCAGATCGAGCGTGTTGCCGTCGCTCTTGGCGAACATGCTGATCATGTCGTTGAACGAACCGCAGTTCTGCAGCGCCGACAGCGAGTAGGTACCGGAGAGCTTCCCGCCCTTGAGCAGGTCGAAGTCCGGACCGGTGGTCATCTCGCTGGTGGACGGGCTGACCGTGCCGCACTTCGGGTCGCTGCTGATCGGGATCCCGAAGACCTGCACGCTCGGCAGGAACACGTTGAACTTGATGTGCGCCTTGAACCCGGTGCCGACGAGCTCACCGGTCTGCTTGCCGACCTGCTCGACCTTGATCTCCGAACGTCCGTCGACGAACCCGAACAGCTTGAACTGGGTGGACGACGGGTCGAGCTTCAGGTCACCGGTGAACGTCTTCGACGCGAGGTCCACGTTCGCGTCGAAGCCACCGTTGATCGCGGCCGTGCTGCCGAGCGACTTCAGCGCGGTCTGTCCCTTGATGCCGAACGCGTACTTGATCCCGCCGCCACCGGGGGTGGTGGTGGTAGTGGGCGGGGTCGTCGGCGTGGTCGGCGTCGTGGGGGTGGTGGGCGTGGTCGGGGTGGTGGGCGTGGTCGTGCCGCCACCGCCGTCACCGATCTTGATCGTGGCCAGGGTGTTGTTCTGACCGGGATCCTGCGTGCACGGCGCGTCGATCGTGCCGTCCGGCGTGATGCCGGTGACCGAACCGTCGGCCTTGCGCGGGGTGACCTTCAACCGCAGGTCACCCACGGTGATCTTCGCTTCGCCGGGCTGGTTGAAGGTCAGCGAAGGCGTCTTGCCCGCCGCGTTGACCGTCATCTCACCCGAGGTGGGGATGTTCTGCTTGGCGATGTCGTTCGGGACGCTGACCGGGAGGTTGAGCCCCGGCGCCGCCACGGTCGCCGCCGCGATGGCCTGTCCTTCCAGCGTGGTCGCACCGATCAGGTTGAGCCCGCTGACCGTGTCCGCGTTGATCGTGGAGACGGCCTTGATGTCGAACGTGCCGGTCGGCTGACCGGTCTTGACCGACAGCGGAAGATCGGTGTTGATCACCACCTTCAGCGACTGTGACCCCACGAGCGGCAGGTCGCAGTGGTAGTTGAGGGGCAGCGAGATCGGATCGGCGACACTGGACTGTGCCCCGACCACGAGTACCGCGGCGGCAAGCCCCACGGCACCGGCAGCGGCGGCGGCGACCGCCTTCTTGGTTCCTCTACGGTGACTCACGATCGTCCTTCCGTGGTATCAACGATGATACGAAACGGCGTACAATTCCCCAGAGCAATGAATATCGGCCCGAGAGAATTCTCCGGGTAGCGACGATGTCTGACGGATCGCAACCGAACAGTAAACTAACGACGCGGCAGTCCCGCTATCAAGTGGTTCCCCGGAAAAGTTGACGCGCCGCCGGTAAATTGTCACCCTGGCACGGTGCGTCCGGCCGGTTCCTAGTAGCGGCACATGGGTTTTCCCAGCACGAAGCCATATCGCGTCCCACGCCGAACCGCTGACGAGGGTGACAATCGTGCGGCGGGAAACTATCTCGCGCATGCCAATCGCCCTTTTCCGGGCACCACCCTCCTTGCCTGCCGGAATCTTTCGTGAGTAACCTCGCGTTTCAGCAATCCGGTCACCGCCGACCACCGCGGAATCCCGCTCCTCGTGCCACGGCCGGCCCTCTTTCGCCGAATTCGACGGGGAAACCATGAAAAGAATGCGCCGCCCGGCAGCGCGAATCGCGTTCGCCACCGTCTCCCTGACCGCCGCGGCGGTCCTGCTGAGCGCCTGCGGGTCCGACGAGCCCGCCGACACCGGCAGGCACGCCGACCCAGCCGCGCTCGCCTGGGCGGACAAGGTGTGCTCCGGAGTCGCGACGGGCTCGGCGAAGCTGACCCAGCCGCCCGCGTTCGACCCCAACGACCCGCAGGGTGCGAAGACCGCCATGGTGGGCTTTCTGAACTCGCTCACCGTGGCGCTCGACGACATGGCGGGCGGGATCCGCAACGCCGGGGTGCCGCCGGTCCCGGATGGACAGTCCGCTGTGGACAAGGCCACCACCACGCTCGACGAGACCAAGTCGAAGGTGTCCGCGACCCTGGTGAAGATGCAGGACGCGAAGGTCACCGACCAGGCGAGCCTGCAGAAGGTGGTCGCCGACGCCGACACCACGATGAGCGGGTTGAGCGAGCCCGAAGGCCCGATCAAGCACCTGCGTGCCAACCCGGAACTGGATCTCGCGTTCGCCGAGTCCAAGACCTGCCGCCAGGTCTACGGCGGCAACGCCTGAGTGACGCTCTCCCGCACCTCAACCTGCCCACCCGCTCTGGAGGCCCGGCCGTGCCGACCCCGTTCCCCCGCCCGTCCCGCCGGATACTCGCCGCCGCGCTGGCGATCGTCCTGTCCGCCGGTCTGCTGACCGTGCTGACCGGGAGCCCGGCGAGCTCCGCCGTCACGGCGGCGTCCGACGATGCGTTCTACACCCCGCCGTCCCCGCTCCCGGCGGGCAAACCGGGCGACATCATCCGCTCGCGGATTTCGAAGGCCGGTCCGCGTAAGGATTCCGTCAACGCCTGGCAGGTCATGTACCTGTCGACGGACGCACTCGGGCGGCCGGACGCGGTGACCGGGACCGTGCTGGTGCCGAAGAACGCCGACCCGGCGAAGGCGCCGATCGTCTCGTTCGCCGCCGGTACACACGGTCCGGCGTTCGACTGCACGCCTTCGAAGATGATCGACATCGGCGCGTTCTACGAGCAGTCGGGCCTCGACGACGCGCTCGACGCCGGGTACGCCGTGGCGCTCACCGACTACGAGGGCTACCGCCAGGATCCGAAGACGACGTACGTGGTCGGCCGTTCGGAGGGCCCGGCGGTGATCGACGCGGTCCGGGCCGCGCAACGCCTGCCGGAGGCGAAGCTGTCCACCGACGCCAAGGTGCTCTTCCGCGGGTACTCGCAGGGCGGCGGGGCGGCGGCCTGGGCCGGTGAACTGCAACCGGCCTACGCGCCGGAGATGAACCTCGTCGGCGTCGCCGCCGGCGGTGTGCCCGCCGACCTCGTGCAGGTCACCCTGCAACTCGACGGGAAGGCAGGCTTCGGCGTCTTCGCCTACGCCCTGATCGGCCTGGACAACGCCTATCCCGAGCTGAAGCTGGACTCGTTCCTCAGCGACAACGGCCGCGTGAAGCTGGCGGAGATGCAGAAGAGCGCTTGCACGTTCGAACTGCTCACCACCTACGCGAACCAGAAGATCGCCGACTACACGACCAGCGCCGGCTACGTGCGGCCGGAATGGGTGAAGCGGCTCAACGAGAACAAGCTCGGCGGCACACCGCCCGAGGTCCCGGTGCTCCTCTACCACGCCACCCAGGACCAGCTCGTGCAGTTCGCCCAGGCCGACGCGTTACACAAGACCTACTGCACCGCCGGGGTCAAGACGACCTGGAAGACCTTCGAAACCGACCACATCACGGCGGTCTACACCGGCAACGCCGACGTGCTCGCCTTCCTCAAGGACCGGGTCGCGGGCGCTCCGGCGACGTCGAACTGCTGAGCCCACGGTGCTCAGAACCGCGCCATCGTCCTTTGTGGACGGCGTGGCCGCCGGCGGTGCGCGGGCCGGGAAGCGGCGTGAGCTGCTCCGGTTCGCCACCGTCGGCCTCGCCGCGTTCGGCCTCACCCTCGGCGTCAACTACGGGCTGAAACTCACCGTCCTGCAAGAGAAACCGGTCACGGCGCTGGCCATCGCCACCGTCATGGCGACGGCGTTCGCGTACCTGCTCTCCCGGCGCTGGTCGTTCCACACCCGCGGCGGCAGGCGCCGGTTCCCCGAGGCGGCGTTGTTCTTCGCGGTCAACGCCATCGCCGTGACGATCAACCTGTGCCCGCCGCTGATCTCGCGCTACGTCCTGCGGTTCGAGGCCCCCGAAGTCAGTTTCCTCGCACAGGAGATCGCGGACTTCGTCAGCGGCATGCTGCTCGGCACCGCGGCGGGTTCGGCGTTCCGCTGGTGGGGTTACCGCCGCTGGGTGTTCCCCGTCGCCGACGCCCGTCAGCGCGTCCGCGAGGTGGTAGTGAGTGGCGATTCGGGTTAGGGCCAAGGGAGATTCAGGTACCTACCGCGGTGCGCCGGTGGCGGTTTCGCGTGATCAGCGGGACGGCACGCGTGTCCAGAGGGACGACTCGCCGCGTAGCCCGCTGTAAGGGTCAGGCTTCGGCGGGTCGCAGCCGTTCGGCGCGCAGCGCCAGCTCGATCCGCAGCCGCTGATCCGGATCGTCCAGCCGTTCGCCGAACAACTCCGTGAGCCGCCGCAGCCGGGCCCGCACCGTCTGCGGGTGCACGGCGAGCTGCCGGGCGATCTCGGGCGCGCTCCCCCGCGTCTGCACCTGCGTGAGCAGGGTCGCCGACAACTCGTCGTGCTGGCGCGGCGCCAGCCCCGACAACGGCTCCAGTGCCTCGACGGCCAGCCTGTCGAGCAGGAACTCGTCGGCGAGCAGCAGCAGCGTGGTGATGTGCTCCTCGCACCACAGCACCGGCCCGACCGCGGTGATCATCCCCCGCTGGGCCAGTTCGGACGCGCGGCGCGCGATCCGGAACGATTCGGCGGCCTGCGCCGTCGGGACGGACACCCCGACCGTCGCCGACCAGCCGGAAGGCAGTTCCCGCAGGCCGCCGAGGTCGGCTTCCGGACAGGCGACGAGGGCACCGGGCGCGTCGGAGACGAGGTCCACGGGAATCGCCGAGGGCAGCAGACCGGAGGGGAACGCGGGCGCGCCGGGCGCCGCGGTGAAGACGACGGCGGTGATCCGCTCCGGGATCCGCCAGCCGATGGCGACGGCGAGCGCGCCGGCGTCGGCCCGGGTGTACCCGGCGCCGGCGGTCAGCAGCCGGAACAGCCGGGCCCGTTGCTCCGCGGGGCCCGTCGCCTCGGCCCGGGCGGCGTTGTAGCCGTCGGTCAGCGCCATCGTCACCTCGACGACGTCGCCGAACAAGCACTCCGCAGCGCCATAGAGAACGTCGCCCGGCAGCTGGAGCTGGCGGCCGGCCGAGGCGATCGAACGCCACAGCACCCGGCTCGAGACCCTGAACGCCGCCTGCGCGGCCTCCCGGCTGAGCCCTTGGTGGAAGGCGATCCGGCCCTGCGCACGGAAATCCGCCAGCAGGTCGTTCTGCAGCAGTTCGGGGACGCCGATCCGGTCGATGGCGCGTTCGATACCGCGCCTGGTCAGCTCGACGGCGGCGGCACGCGCCTCGCTGTCGCTGAACACTTCGGCGCATTCACCGATCTCGGACGCCACGCCTTCGACGCAGTGCCGGGCGATCGCCGGGATCCGCGGGCGGACGGCGTCACCGAGTTCCCTCGGCAGGCGGGCCCACAACGCGCCGACGGGCTGCCAGCTCACGTGTGTGATCCCCCGTAGTGAAGTAGGCCGACGATTCCGGGCACGAATTCCCTTTCGTCCGCGCGCCACCGGCGCACTCGAATGCACGGAGCGTAGAACCGTCGCCACATCCGTGTCAAAAGCCGCCACATCGGCGACTTTTCGTTGCCCATTCAACGTCACATTCGCGGTACACGCCGTCGGCCGATCCAGTAGAAACACTGCGGCACCCGTTCCCGTCGATCCGACGCGGTTGTGCAAAGGGATTCACGTTTCCCGTCCCCGGTTCGAAGAAAATCAAAGGTGGTCTCGGTGGTCCAGTACCGCGGTTTCGACATGCTGGCGACGTTGCCGCGTTCGCTCGGCGAAGAACTGCGTCCGTATACCGGGCACGCCGCGGCGGCCATGGTCAAACAGGTGCAGCGGTCCGTCGCCGCGTATTCACAACCGCTGCGCGGCGTCTTCGGCCGCGTCCTGGTCGTCTCGTGCGATCGCGCGGTGCGGCATTACGTCGACTGCATCGGCGATCCGGACGTGCCCCACGACCGCTGGATCGACTTCTACCGCATGCGCGGGCGGATCGAGTTCACCGAGGGCCGGAGCCTGGAACCGTTGCACGACAGCGTGACGGTCGGCGCACGGGCGGCTTGGCGGGCGATGCGGCCCATCGTGCGCGGGCTCGGCGTCGGCCTCGACGTCATCGCGCTCGCGGCCGAGTCCGTCTTCGTCTACGTCGACGAACTGTGCGCCACGACGATCGAGGGTTACCAGGAGGCGGAGGCCAGTGCGGCGGGCGCGATCCCGCTCCGGCGCCGCCGTCTGCTCGAACTGATCGCGCAGGCCCCGGAAGGGTCCGCGTGCAGCATCACCAGCCTGGCCGACGGCGCCGGCTGGCGGGTGCCGGGGACGGCCGCCATGATCGCGCTACAGCGCGCTCCCGGCGCGCCCGCCTTCCCCGTCCACCTGCTGGACGACACCGTGCTCGCCGACCTCGACACCGCCGAGCCGTACCTGCTCACCGCGGATCCCGACGCCGACCTCGCGCCACTGAAGGACGCGCTGGACGGCTGGCGCGCGGCGGTGTCCCCCGTCGTGCCGCTCGCCGACGCCCCGGCCGCGCTCCGCACCGCCCGCCGCGCCCTGCTGCTGAACAACGAAGACGCACCCGGCCCGGTCATCTGGTGCCGCGACCACCTCGCCACGCTGTGGTTGCTCGCCGAGGACTTCCTCGGCGCCGAACTCGCCAAACAGAGCCTCGACCCGTTCACCTCGCTGAGCGAGAAACAGCAGGAGCGGCTCAGTGAGACCTTGCTTGCCTGGCTGGAAACCCGCGGCGGGGCACCGGAGATCGCGCGACGGCTCGGCGTGCACCCGCAGACGGTGCGCAACCGTCTCCGGCAACTGGAGGAACTGTTCGGCGACCGGCTCAGGGACGCCGACGACCGGCTGAACATGCAACTGGCGCTGCGCGCGCAGCGGCTTATGCGCGCCCACCGCCGCGACGAAGGGCCGCCAGGGAACTGACGCGCCGGACCCGTCGTTCCGGTAACGGCACAGTGGGGAGCACCCAGCGGAGGCCGCGGCGGGCGCGCTTCGCCCTCGGCTGATCGACGTGGAAGTCCGCTCGGCAGGCCATCGCTTTTTCTCCCCGTGGTGACGGGTGTTTACCGACGCTTTCCTGAATACCGGGACGGTGGGAAAATGTCGATGCGCGAGTGCCCGGCGGTCCCGGTTTTGGCATCCGTCTCGGGGTCTGCCCCGGCATTCTTGTCACCCCGGTCGCAAATGCCGGACGTGTCCCACGACACGCTGACGGGCCGGCCTTTCTTCACGTTATTTTGATGCCTGACAACCGAAAGGCGGGACATGGCCCTCGAAGCGCGCACACTGACCCTGCACGGGCGGGAAATCCGGCTGCGGGAATACCTTCCGTCCACAAAGGATGCCGAGGGCGAGCCGCTCGTGCTGCTGCACGGGATCTCGGGCAGCGGTGAGACCTGGGCGCCGTTGCTCGACCATTTCGAGCGGACCGGGTTCGGGCGCCGCGTCCTCGTCCCCGATCTCCCCGGCCACGGTGATTCCGCCGCCCCTCGGGCCGATTACGGCCTCGGCGCGATGGCCAGCGTGATCCGCGACGTCCTCGCGCTCACCCGGAACCGGCACGCGACCATCGTCGGGCATTCCCTCGGCGGCGGGATCGCGATGCAGTTCGCCTACCAGTTCCCGGAGATGTGCGCCCGGCTGGTGCTCGTGGGCAGTGCCGGACTCGGCCCGCAGGTGACCCCGGTGCTGCGCGCGACGGCGTTGCCGGGTGCCAACGCGACACTCACCCTCGCGGTCAACCCGCTCACCGTCGCGATCGCGCGCGGGCTCGCCACGGCAGGCCGCTCACTCGGCGGGAGGTTCTCCGCCGAAACCCGCGAGCTGACCCGTCACCTTGCGTCACTGGCCGACCCTGGCAGGCGGCGGGCGTTCCTGTTCATCGCGCGCAGCCTGATCGACCTCCGAGGTCAGCGCGCGAGCGCGATCGACAAGCTCTACCTCGCCCGCGAAGTGCCCACTCTCGTCGTCTGGGGCGCGCACGACCCGCTCATCCCGGTCGCGCACGGCCGTAAGACGGCCGAAGTGCTGCCGGACAGCCGCTTGACGGTGTTCGAAAATGCGAAACACTTTCCACATGTGGCCGACCCGGCCCGGTTCGGCGGCGAGCTCGAACGCTTCCTCGCCGAGACCGCGCCCGCCCGGTTGACCCTGGACGAGGTCGTCGAGGTGCTCATCCGCGCCAGCGAGGCGACGGAAGAGCCCGAAAACGCCCCGGAAAAGTTGTCATCCGGACGCCATCTCAGGCCCGCCTAAATGTCACTCACCGCCGGAACGGACCACCCGTTCGGGTGTAGTCCATCCAGGTGGCCGATCAAGGTCCCGCCAGCCGTTGACAGTTCTCTCGGCCGGATTTTATGTTGCGTGAGCCACAAAATCTGGATCGGCTTCACCGTTGAAGAGGCTGATTTTGTTGCTAACAAGGATAAAAACATGACCGACTTGGATACCGGGTTCTCGCGGAACGATCTGCGGACCGCACGGCCAGACCCCGACGTGCGTCATCCCGCCACCCCGCACCGCCAGCCACCGGGTCCGGTCCAGCGACCGCGCGCCTTCACGCCGGCACCGAGAACCCCAGTGGAGAACCGACCTGTGCGCAGCACCGGCGCGAATGGACTGTGGGCGTCACTGCCCAGAGACCTGGGCGAGCGGTTCCGGCCGCGGGCCGACCCCTTGGCACGAGCCATCCTTCAGGAGGTGCAACGAGCCGTCCCCGAATACGCGCAGCCGCTGGAAGGCGCGTTCGGACAGATCATCACGCAGGGTATCCGGCAGGCGATCCTGCACTGCCTCGATACCATCGGTCAGGGGACAACGGCGCTCGACAAATGGTCCGCGGTCTTCCGCAACCTCGGCAAGGTCGAGTTCAACGAAGGCCGCAGTCTCGATTGTCTCCAGACGGCCTACCGCGTCGGCGGCCGCGTCGCCTGGCGGCACGTTTCGGAATTCGGGCAGGCGATCGGAGCGGACGCCGATCTCCTGTGCACCGCGGCCGAAGCGATTTTCGCTTACGTGGACGAGATTTCCGCACTTTCGATCGAGGGCTACACGGCCGCGCAGGAACGGGCCGCTGGCACCAGGGCGAGACGCAGGCGAAGGCTGCTCGAACTGATGCTCTCCGATCCGCCGTCCTCACCGCAGGCGATCGCGTCCCACGCCGCCAACGCCCAGTGGGCGCTGCCCACCGAGATCACGGTCGTCGCGCTGGAGCGACGGCTCGGCCCACTGGACCCCGACAGCGCCGACCTGGACGCCGACGTCCTCGTCGACTTCGAGGGTCCCAAGCCCTGCCTGGTCACCGGCGACCCCGAAAAGCACTTGAAGGACCTCGCCGAACGGCTCCCCGGCTGGCGCGCGGTGATCGGCCCCGCCGTGCGGCTCACCGAAGCGCCGCGCTCCCTGCTGTGGGCCCGCCGCACGCTGCGGCTGGTCCAGCGGGGGATCCTGCCGGACAATCCGGTCACGCGGTACAGCGATCACCTGTCCACCCTGTGGCTGCTCGCCGACGAGTTCCTGGTCCGTGAGCTGTGCACGCGCAGCCTCGCCCCGTTCGACGACCTCACGCCCAAACAGCGGGCGCGGCTCGGGGAGACGTTGCTGATCTGGCTCCAGTCCCGGGGCAGCGCTCCGGAGATCGCGAAGAAACTCAAGGTCCACCCGCAGACCGTCCGCTACCGCATGCACCAGCTCATCGATCTCTTCGGCGACCGGTTGAACAACGCCGACGATCGGCTCGACATGGAGATCGCGCTGCGCGCGGAGGCCTTGCTCGCGGAGGACTGACAGATCAGCGTTTCCCACTCACAACGAGGTGACGAGGTGACCCGACCGCAGGATGCCCGCAGCGGGGTCGAGGCGACGTACGGCCCGCTCCTCACGCCCGCTCGGCCGGGCGGGTCGAGCGGGCGCCCCGTCCAGCTCTGGGCGCTGCTGCCGAGAGAGCTGGCGACCGTGTTCCGGCCGGTGCTGGCCGACGTGGCCGGGGAGGTGGTCCGTGAGATCCAGCGGACCATCCCCGACTACGCGCGACCACTGGACGGAGCTTTCGGGAAGGCGCTCAAGACCGGTGTCCAGATGGCGTTCCTGCAGTTCGTGGAGCGGATCGGGAACCCGGAGGCGCCGTCGGAAGACCGCCGGAGCGTGTTCCTGAGCCTGGGTGTCCAGGAGTTCCAGCAGGGCCGCAACGTCGACGTCCTCCAGGCGGCGTACCGCGTCGGCGCCAGGGTGACCTGGCGCCGCGTCGCCGAAGCCGGCCGCCGCGCGGGGGTGCCTTCCGCGACGCTGTGCCTGCTCGCGGAAGCCATCTTCGCCTACATCGACGAGCTGTCGGCGCTGTCCGTCGAGGGCCACGCGGAGGCGCGGGAAAAGGCCGCCGGCGCACTCGAACGCCGCCGGCACCGGCTGATGGAACTCCTGCTCGCCGAACCGCCGACGCCGCCCGACGTCATCAAACACGCCGCCGACCTCGCCCGCTGGCAACTCCCCGACCTGCTCGTCGCCGTCGCGCTCGAGCAGTCGCCGGACGAAACCCCGGCGGTCGCGTCGACCGCGCTGGCCGACTTCGAGACCACCTCTCCCTGCCTGCTGCTCCCCGCGCCGGAACCGGACGACCGGGAGCGATTCGCCGAAGCACTGGCGGGCAGGCGCGCCGCGATCGGCCCCGCCGTCCCACCCGCTTTCGCGGCGCGCTCCTTGCGAGCCGCGCGAGAAGCCCTGCGGCTCGTCGACTCCGGCGCGCTCCTCGACGAACCCGTGACGTGGTGCGTCGACCATCTTTCGCGCCTGTGGCTGCTGAAGGAACCGTTCCTGGCCGCGGAGCTGGTCCGGGAACGGCTCGGGCCGCTGACCGGATTGACCGGCAAGCAGCATTCGCGGCTGGCCGGGACGCTGCTGGCGTGGCTGGAGACCTGCGGGAACGTCCGCGAAGTGGCGGAACGGCTCGCCGTCCACCCGCAGACGGTGCGGTCCCGTGCTCAGGAGCTCGAGACGCTGTTCGCCGACGGGCTGCGTGACCCTGAGCGGCGGTTCGAGATGATCCTGGCCCTGCGGGCCGCGCCCTCCTGAGGCATGCCGACGTGCGGCCGAAGTAGCGAAGGCCTCCTTCCCTACCTTGAGAGTAGGAAAGGAGGCCTTCACGGAACGACCGCACCAAGCAAGTAGGCGACTACTTGCGGAAGCGCTAGGCGGCGGCCAGGGCGGTCACCCGCCACCGACCCTCGGAGCGCTCAGCGGTGACGCTCAGCTGAGCCGCACCCGTACTGCGTTGCCCGTCCCCGCGCACGCCGGTCTGGTCCAGGAACACCAGCAGCGACGCCCGGTCCCCGTCGAGGACCTTGACCCCCGAGACCACTGGAGTCGAGGTCACGACCAGTTTCTGCTCCGCCGCCAGTCCCCTGACCTGCGCGAACAGTTGGTCGTACTGGCCAAGCGCGGGCCCGGTGAGGACCTCTTTCGCGGCTTGTTCGCTCTTGGCGGGGTCGTCGTAGCGGTAGGAGAACACCGTGCCGAGCGCCTTGCCGATCTGGTCGCTGACCTCCGCGGTGGTGGCGACATCGGTCAGCGCGGTGTTGTGCGTCAGTACCGCCGTGGTGTCCCGCGCCTCGATGGCGAACCACCCCGCGAGGCCCGCCATCACCAGCGCGACCGCGCCGAACACCAGCGGGAGACGGCGACGTCGCACCGGCTCGACAACCTCATCGGCAGGCTCGGCGCCCGGATCGGCGGACTCGACGGACTCGACGGACTCGACGGACTCGACGGACTCGACGGGAGCATCCAGAACCCGGGTGCTCCCGCCCATTTTCCCGGCCACCTTCACGGTGCGCCGCGCCGGTTTGACGGCTCGTTTCGTGGTCATCCCGTCCTCCGTCAGGGCTTTCCGGTGTCGGTCACCGGCACTTGGCCGAGCGACGTGACGCGCCACCCGTCCGGCGTGCGGTTCAGGCCGGCGCGGAACCGGTTGTGCTTGGTGACGGCTTCCCCGCCTTCGGGCCGGACTTCGAGTTCGACCGAGGCGATCACCTCGGCGGTCCCGCCGCCACTGTCCACTTCGGTCACAGCGGCGTCGACGACCCGGCCGGTGGTGACGGTCTTCGCCTGGTTGATCCGGCCGAGTCCGCCCTCGCGGTCGCGCGCCAGCTCTTCGTGCAACGCGCCGCCGGTCAGGTTCAGCCAGTTCTGGTAGCCCTGTTCCGCCTGCCGATAGTCCAAAGTGGTCAGTGCGGTGACCGCCTGCCTGCCTACCTGCAACGCCTCCTCGCGGACCGTGGCCCGCGCGACGCCGTCGTCCCGGCTCGCGTCCCACCAGGAGTGGCCGAACCAGGCCGCCAACGCCGTGGCGACCACTGCGAGGAGTGCGGCGATTCGAGTCATGGCCTTCACCTTCCCGGCACGTTCTGCGAACCGCGCACGTTCGTCGGGTTGCCCTTGGGCAGGGCACAGCGCGCCGCGGTGTTCAACGGGCGCGGCGACGTGTCGAGTCCGTCACGGTAGCCGGTTCCGTAGCCGGTGACGCACGGCGGCGGATCGAAGAATGTCAGCGAGAGGCCGACGCGCGCGCCGTCCGGCCCCATGATCGCGTGCCCCGCGGCGACCGCTTTCGGCGCGGTGACCAGCAGCTGCTCAAGGCCGTCCTGTCGTGTTTCCAGTACGTCCGCGGTGGTCAGCAGGTTCGCCAGCAGGATGCCGAGGCTCGGGCCGGTCTCCCGCAGAAGCGTGCTGACCTCGTTCGCGGCCGCCGGGACGGCCGGGATCAGCCGTCGCAGGTCGCCATCGGAGCTCTTCAGTGTCGCGGCGAGCAGTTTCGCGTTGGCGCCGAACGAGCGGATCGCGTCCGCCTGCGACATCTGTGTGTCGAGCACGGTCTGCGCGTCGGTCACGAACCTGGTCAGCGGCCCGACGTGCGCGCTCGCTTCCCGCACGAACTCGATCCCCCGCCCGACGAGCTGGTCCAGCGCCGGGCCCGCGTCGGACGTCGCGTTGTACAGCTCGTCGACCACGGTCCGCAGGGCCGGTTTCGGCACCGAGTTGGCGAAAGAGTCCACACTGGACAGCACGACGTCCACCGGCAGCGGGATCTTCGTATCCGCCTCGCTGATCACCGAACCGTCCTGCAGCATCGCGCCGTCGCCACGCCGAGGCCGCAGGTCGACGTACTGCTCGCCGACGGCGGACCGGTTGGCGACGACGGCTTCGGTGTCCGCCGGCACTTCCGGGGCGCCCGGATCGATTTCGAGATCCACCTCCATCCCGGAGGCGGTCAGCCGCAGTTCGCCGACCCTGCCGATCGGCACGCCCCGATAGGTGACCTCGGCGTTGCCGAAGATCCCGCCGCCGGTGGCGAGCCGAACTTTCACGGTGTACCCGCGGTCCAGCACCAGTTTGTCCAGCCCCGCGTATGTCGCGCCGACATACGCGACACCGAGGACCGCGATGACCACGAAGACCACCAGCTGGGCGCGGACGAATCTGGTCAGCATCAGCGGCCACCGCTGTTCTTGAAGGTCAGGAACGTGTTCAGGTAGTCACCGCGGATGGCTTCGAGCGCGGCGTCGGGGAACGGGAAGGTGAAGATCATCTCCATCGCCTTCGGCAGCTTGTCCCCCGAGTCGGCCAGTTTCCGCAGCAGCGGTTCGAGTGCCTTCAGATCCGCGACGAGGTCGTCCTTGCTGCGGTTCACCGTCTCGACCGCGACCGAGGTGAGGCCGTCCAGCGACTTCAGCATCCCGACCAGCGCCTGACGCTGCTGGTTCAGCACCTCGATCCCGGGGGTGAGCCCGTTCAGGGTCGCCTTGATCTCCTCGGTGTTCGCGTTCAGTGTCACCGCGAGTTTGTTGACACTCTCGATGGCGCGGGTGATCTCGGCCTTGTGTTCGTCGAGCCCGCGCACGAACTTGTCCAAATTGGACAGAAGGCTGCGGGCCGCGCTTTCCTTGCCGCCGAGCGCGTCGTTGAGTTCGCGGGTGATGTTCTGCACCTGCGCGACGCCTCCACCATTGAGCAGCAGGGAAAGCGCGCCGAAGACCTCCTCGATCTCCGGGGTCAGCGACGAACGCGCCAGCGGGATCACGGCGCCGTCGGCCAACCGCCCGCTCGGGGTGCCGTCGTCCGGCGGCGCGAGCTCGACGAACTTCTCGCCGAGGATGCTCGCCTGCCGCAGCCGGGCGACGGCGTTGGCAGGCAGGTTCACGTCCCCGTTGAGCAGCAGCCCGACCACCGCGCTGCGGCCGTCCGGCGCCAGTTCGACGGTCCGCACCTGACCGACCGGGACGTCGTTGATCTTCACCCCGGATTGCGGCACCAGATCCAGCACGTTGCTGAAACTGGCCGTGACGTGGATCGGCCGCTCGCCCAGCGCGGCACCGCCCGGCAGCGGGATGTCGTAGACGTCGACACCGCCACTGCAGCCGGTGGCGGCCAGCACGAGGACGAGGACTGCAGCAAGCCGGGTCTTCATTTCGCCCCCGAGAATTCGGTGAGGTTCCCTCGGCCGTCCAGTGTTCCGGCGCCCTGGTTGTACGCGCCGAGGACGTTCGCCAGCGCGTTCGGCGCCGCGTCGAGCGCCTCGCTCAGCGAAGCCTTCTGCTGGCTGAGCACCTTGGTGATCTCGGCGAGTTTGTCCACATCGGACTTCACCTTCCCGCGGTTGTCCTTGATGAAGCCCTGCACGACGCCGAGCGCCTCGGTGAGTTCGGTCATCGCGCCGGAGAACTGGTCCCGCTGATCGGCCAGGATCTTGCTGATCGAGGAGATCTGCTGGATCGCCTGCTTCACCTGGCCGTCGTTCGAAGCGAGCATCGCGGTGAACTTGCTGATGTTGTCGACGGTGTTGAACAGGTCTTCCTTCGAATCGCTCGCCGTACGGGCGAATTCGCCGAGGTTCTTGATCGCCTCGCCGAGTTTGCCGCCGTTGCCGTCGAGGTAGGCCGCGGCCTTGGTCAGGACGTCGCTGACCGCGCCGTCCCGGTTGGCACCCTTCGGCCCCAGCGCGGTCATCAGCTGGTTGAGGCTGCCCAGGAGTTCGTCGACCTCGACCGGGGTCACGGTGCGCTCCGGCGGGATCCGGGCGTCGCCGCCCAGTTCCGGCCCGCCCACGTACACCGGCGTGAGCTGCACGTACCGGTCGGCGACCAGGCTCGGCGTGATCACGACGGCGCCGACGTCGGCGGGCAGTTTGACTCCCGCCCGGACCGTCATGGTCACCTCGACGTTCGTGCCCCGCGGCTCGACCTTGGTCACCGAACCGATCGGGACCCCGAGCACGCGCACCTCGGTGTTCGGGTACACCCCGACGGTCGCGGTGAAGAATCCGGTCACGACGCGGTCGGCCTGCCGGGTCAGCAGCGGCCAGGCGGCCGTGACGAGAAGTCCGACGACGACGGCGAACGCGAGCCGCCGCACCCAGGACCGTCGCCGGGCCTGTCCGCCGAGATCGGCCAGCGTGAAGTGGCGCCCCATCAGCGTCCCCCCTTCCTTGACGGCATGCAGCTGCCCGGTGTGCCACCGGTCGGGACGAGCCCGCAGATGTAGGTGTCGATCCAGCGGCCGTTGCCGACCGCGTTGCCGAGCAACCGGTAGAAGGGGCCTGCCAGCCGCAGGCTCTCGGTGAGCTTGTCCTGGTTGCGGAGCAGCACGGTGGCCACACGATCGAGCTGGTCCAGCGCGGGGCCGAGCGTCTTCTGGTTGTCCGCCACCAGTCCCTTGAGCTGCACCGACAGGTTCTTCACGCCGCTGAACAGTTTCGCGATGGCGTCCTTGCGCGCGTTCAGCTCCGTGAGCAGCGTGTTGCCGTCGCGGATCAGCGCCTCGATCTGCTGTGACCGCTCGCCGAGGGTCTGGGACACCTTGTTCGTGTTCTGGAACAGCTTCACCAGCTCCTCGTCGCGCGACGCGAGCGTCTTGGACAGCGCGGTGATGCCGTCGAAGGCCGTCCGGACCTCCTGCGGGGTGGAGGCGCCGAGCGTTTCCGACATCGTCCCGAACGCCTTCGCCAGCTGGTCGGTGTCGATCGCACCGACCGTGTTCGCGAGGTCGTTGAACACCGTGGTGACGTCGTAGGGCGAGCTGGTGCGCTGCACCGGGATCGGCTCGTCCGGATCGAGTTCCCCGTTGCCGACCGGGTCGAGGACAAGGTTCTTCTGCCCCAGCAAGGTCTTGATCTTGATCGCCGCGGTGGTGCGGTTGCCGATCCAGGTGTCCTTGACCCGGAACAGGACCTTGACGCGACCGCCGTCCAGCAGGACGTCGGACACCTCGCCGACCTTCACCCCGGCGACGCGGACCTCGTCGTTGCGTTTGAGCCCGGCGGCTTCGGTGAACTCGGCCGCGTACGTGGTGCCGCCGCCGACCAGCGGGAGGTCGTCGGAGAAGAACACGGCCGAGCCCGCCGCGGCCATCAGCACCGCCGTGACGGTGCCGACGACGATCGGGTTGCGGCTGCGGAAGGGTTTGATCCTCGGCGCTTTCACCGGCACCGTCCCTGGGTCGACGGGATACCGACCGGCGGGCCGCCCGGGGCGGGTGGCGCGTCCGATTTGACCGAGCACAGGTAGAAGTTGAACCACGAGCCGTACGAGACCATCGCGCCGATGCGGTCCAGCTTCTTCGGGAGGTTCGTCAGGAACTGCTCGAACACCGGGGTGTTGTCGGCGAGGTTCTTCGACAGGTCCCCGAGGGTGTCGATACTGGCTTTCAACGGCGCGCGGCCGTCCTGGAGCAGGCCCGCGGTGGCGGTGGTGAGCTCACCGAGCCCGCCGATCGCCTGCCCGATGGGTTTCGCGTCACCGGCCAGCCCGGAGACCAGCTGCGCCGTGACGTCGACGAGTTTGTCGAACTGATCGCCTTGGGAGTTCAGCGTGTCGAGCACCGTGTTGAGGTTCCCGACCACCTGGCCGATCAGCTCGTCCTTGCCCGCCAAGGTGCTCGTGAGCGAGGCGGTGTGTTCGAGCAGGCTGTCGACGGTGCTCCCCTCGCCCTGCAGCACCTGGACGATCTCGAAGGACAGCTGGTTGACGTCGTTCGGCGACAGCGCCTGGAACAGTGGTTTGAACCCGTTGAACAACGCCGTGAGATCCAGTGCCGGATGTGTCCGCTCCGGCGGGATCAGCGCGCCCTCGTCCATTGCCCCCGGCCCGTCCGGGCCGGGATCGATCGAGAGGTACCGCTGGCCGACGAGGTTGCGGTACCTGATGGTGACCGTGGCACCCGACGTGAGCCGTCGTTTGTTCTCGATCGAGAACCGTACGTCCGCCAGCCGCCGTTCGACCACCCCGACCGAATCCACCTGGCCGATGCGGACACCGGACATGCGGACCTCGTCGCCGGGGTTGACCGACGTGGCGTCGGTGAACCTGGCGGTGTAACCGACCGTCGTGCCGACCCCGGAGTTGGCGATGGTGATGGCCAGGATCCCGGTCGCCACCACGGTGATCACGAAGAAGATCAGGCCCTTGATCGCAGGCCCCGCGACACCCCTCATCGGACGGTCACCTCCGTACCGCGCAAGGCCGGGCCCACGAGCACGCTGCTCCAGTCCGGAACCTCGGCCGGCTTCATCCCGAGCGACGGCGCCAGCAGTTCGGCGACCAGCCCCCGCTCCCCCTTCGAATTGGCCGGGCCGAGGTCCCCATCGGCGGCGAACGCCACCGCCGCCGAAGTCCCGCCGCCGCCGTAGCACCGCGGGCCGCCCTTCTGGTCGAACCGCGGATCGTCCCGGCCGGGCACGTACTTGTCGCGCGGGTCGTGGACGGACAGCGTCACGTGCAGCCCCGGCTCGCCGGTCCCCTTGCCCAAGGCCTTCTCCATCACCGGTTTGAGCCGGTTCACCGCGTCGAACAGGCAGGGGAACTCGGGTGAGTAACGGGAAAGCAGCTCCAGGGTCGGCCTGCTCTTCACGCTGACGCCGATGATGTTGTCCTTGTTCTGCACCAGGAACTTGTTCATGTCACCGCTGGCGGTGGTGACGCTGCTGTACAGCTTGTCGAGATCCGCACGAGTGTCCACAATGGTCTTCGCCGTCGTCGAGAGATCCGAAAGGGCCTTGAGGATGTCCGGCGCCGCCCCGGTGTACAGGTCCGCCACGTCGGCGAGCCCGCTGATGTCGGCCTTGAACTGCGGCATCAGCGGGTTCACCTGGCCGAGCAGGTCGTTGAGCTGGACGATGCTGTCCCCCAAGGATTTCCCGCGATTGTCGAGGGCGAGCGAGATCGCGCCGAGTGAACTGTTCAGCTTCTGCGGCTGCACCGCCCGCAGCAGCGGCAGCAGATCGCCGAGGACGCGTTCCAGTTCGATCGCGTTGGAAGACCGGTCCTGGCCGATGACGTCGCCGTCCTGCAGCGAGCCCCCTTCCGGCCGGTCCGGGAGCACGAGATTGACGTACCGCTCACCGAAGACCGTCTTCGGCAGCAACCGGGCCGAGATGTTGCGTGGCAGCTGATCGATCTTCGCCGGGTCGATCGCGAGGTCGATCTCCGCGCCGTCCGCACTGCCCCGGACGGCCCTGACCTCGCCGAACGGGACCCCTCGGACCTTGACCTCGGCCGGCGGGGCCAGCTGGTTGCCGACCCGGTCGGTCTTGAGCGTGACCAGTTCCGCGCGGTCGAAGTCCTTGTTGAAGATGGCCACGGAGAGCCAGCCGAGCAGCACCAGGATGACGAGGAAGATCACCCCTGCCGCCTGTGTCCGTGCCCGCGCGCTCATCCGGAGACCTTCACCGTCGTGGTGGCGCCCCAGATCGCCAGGCTGAGGAACAGGTCGAGCACGCTGATCAGCACGATCGACGTCCGCACCGCGCGGCCGACCGCGACCCCGACGCCCGCCGGGCCGCCCGCGGCGCGATAGCCGTAGAAGCAGTGCGTGAGAATGACGCCGACGCTGAACACGAGGACCTTGACGAACGACCACAGGACGTCTTCAGGCGGTAGGAACAGCGAGAAGTAGTGGTCGTAGGTTCCGCCGGACTGTCCGAAGAAGACGACCGTGGTCACCCGCGAACCGAGGTACGAGATCAGCAGGCCGATCACGTAGAGCGGGATGATCGCGATGAACCCGGCCACGATCCGGGTGGTGACCAGGTACGGCATGCTGCGCACGGCCATCACTTCGAGCGCGTCGATCTCCTCGGAGATCCGCATGGCGCCCAGCTGCGCGGTGAACCCGGCGCCGACCGTCGCGGACAACGCGAGCCCCGCCGAGAGCGGCGCGATCTCGCGCGTGTTGAAGTACGCGGTGAGGAAGCCGGTCATCGCCGAGATGTTGATCTGGTTCAACGCGCTGAAACCCTGCAGCCCCACCGTGATCCCGGTGAACACGCACAGGCCGACCATCACGCCGACGGTGCCGCCGATCACCGCCAGCGCCCCGCTGCCGAAGGTCACCTCGGCGAGCAGGCGCACCACTTCGCGGAAATAACGGGTGACGGCCATCGGGATCGCCGCGAGCGCGCGGACGTAGAACAGCAACTGGTCGCCCAGCTCGAAAAGACTGTTGCCGGGGCGTTTCAACGCTTCCTTGGCCCGTTCGGGGACGCTGGTCACGGGATCAGGTTCCCTTCGCCGGGACGAGCTGCAGGTACAGCGCGGTCAGGATGGTGTTGACGAAGAACAGGAGCAGGAACGTGATCACCACCGACTGGTTGACGACGTCACCGACGCCTTTGGGGCCACCCCTGGGGTTCAGCCCCCGGTAGGCCGCGACGACGCCGGCGAGGAAACCGAAGATGAACGCCTTGATCGAGCTGACCACGAGGTCGGGCAGCTGGGCGAGCGCGTTGAAACTCGCGAGGTACGCGCCCGGGGTGCCGCCCTGCACGATGACGTTGAAGAAGTAGCCGCCGAGCACGCCGACGACACTGACCAAACCGTTCAGCAGCACCGAAACGCCGATGGCCGCCTGGACACGGGGCACGATCAGCCGGTGGATCGGCGAAACGCCGAGCACCTCCATCGCGTCGATCTCCTCGCGGATGGAGCGGGCGCCCAGATCCGCGCAGATCGCCGAACCACCCGCACCCGCGATGATCAGCGTGGTCACGATCGGGCTGGCCTGCTGCACCACGGCGAGGACACTCGCGGCGCCGTTGAACTGCTGCGCGCCGATCTGGCTCGTGAGCGAACCGAGTTGCAGCGAGATCACCGCACCGAACGGGATCGACACGAGGATCGCCGGCGTGATCGACACACTCGCGATGAACCAGAACTGCTGGATGAACTCGCGAACCTGCACCGGGCGGCGGAACATCGCGAGGACGACGTCGATCCCCATGGCGCACATGCGGCCGAATTCGCGCAGCCCCGCGGCGGCCTTCTCCGGCGCGCGGGCGAGCAGGGCGACAGGATTGGACATCGTCAGGCTCCGCATCCGTTGGGGGGCGGGCCCGAGCCGACGCACCGCAGCACGAGGTTGGTGACCAGGGTGTTGCCGGGGCCGGAGACCAGGCCGGTGAGCAACGGGCTCAGGTCTTCGCGCACGCCGCAACCGCTGAACCCGGGCGTCGTGAAGGTGCTGGTGACCTTCGCCGGCGAGGCGGGGAACGCGAGCGGCACCAGGGCTTTGATGTTCACCGACACCGACTGCGCGGTCCGGCAGTTCGGGCCGACGTCGAGGGCCTTGCCGTCCACTTTGACGTTCGAGAGCTTGATGAACACCTTGTTGGTGACGTCGGTGTGCGCGCAGATGTTGGTGCCGACCTCCTTGCAGTCGCCCGTGGCGCCGGTGTCCACGTCGACGACGCCGGTCGCGTCGCCGTCCGGGATGAGTTCGACGGTGCCGGTGGCGGGCATGAACCGGAAGGAGATGAAGTAGCTCGACGTCGACGGGATGGCGAGCTTGCCGGTGATCGGCGATGTGTCGCTGAAACCGAGGATCGAGCCGTCGAACCGGCCCTGCGGGAACGTGATGTCCGAGCCGAGTTTCGCGACGCGGCTCGTGGTGGGCTGCTTATCGTCGCCGACGTAGAAGCCGAACTTCAATCCGGCCTGCGCGGCGGCGGGCGGCTTTTCGGGTTCGGCCTGCTGGATCCGCACGGGCTCCGCGGAGGCGGAAGCCAAGGAAAGCGCCCCCAGCCCCAGCACCACCGGGAGCAGGAAGGCGCGCGGAACGCGCCCGGTCATCACTGACATTCGGGCTTCCTCACTTCGACTTTCTCCGGCCGAACGGCCAACTCGTGCAGCACGCTACTGGCGGAAGATCAGCGACACAAGTAATGCGGGAATGGACGGGCGAAACCGCGGAAATGTTGTAATGGGCGTAACTGTTTCGCGTTGAGGCTCGTGAGTGGTAATGACGGTTCTGACCATCATTACCACTCACGAGACCGAACCTACTTCTTGAGAGTGATCTCCAGGCTGTTCCCGTCGCCGGAGGCCATCGCACTGATCATCGGCGTCAGCAGGCCACAACCGCGGAACTGCGGCAGCTTGTATTCAGCGGTCAGCTTGCCGCCCTTCAACGGGTTGAAGCCGTGCGACGAAACCAGCGGGATGTCGGCGGGCCGGGCGGTCTTGCAGGTCGAACTCGCCATGATCGGGAACCCGAACAGCCGCACCGTGAGCAGCTTGACGTCGACCTTCGCGTCGGCCTTCACCGCGCCCGCGTTTACGGTGCCCGTCACGTCGCCGACCTGGTTGATCTTCACCGTCGCCGAGGCCGGGAAGAAGCCGAGGAAACGGAACTGCACGTTCGACGGCGGCAGCGACAACCGCCCGGTGAACTTCCCCGACTGCGCGTTCAGTTTCGCGCTGAACTCACCGGGGCCGAGCGGGAGTCTCGCGTTCAGGCCGGCGATCGTGGTCTTGCCCTTGACGCCGTAGGTGATCTGGGTGTCGCCCGGCGGCTGCGTCGTCGGAGTGGTCGGGGTCGGCACCGTGGTCGGGCTCGTCGGCCGGGTCGTCGGCGTCGGCGTCGTGGTGGGCGTCGGCTGGGTGCTCGACGTCGGGGTGGGCTCGGTCGTGGGAGTCGGCTGTGTGGTGGGTGTCGGCTCCGTGGTGGGTGTCGGTTGGGTGGTCGGGCTCGTCGGCTGGGTCGTGGTCGGAGTGGGTTCCGTCGTCGGCGTCGGCTGGGTCGTCGGCGTCGGCTCCGTGGTCGGAGTGGGTTCCGTGGTGGGAGTCGGCTGTGTCGTGGGGGTCGGTTGCGTGGTCGGCGTCGGCTGGGTCGTGGGGGTCGGCTGGGTCGTCGGCGTCGGCTGAGTCGTGGTCGGGGTCGGCTCCGTCGTGGGAGTCGTCGGCGTCGGCTGCGTGGTGGGCGTCGTCGGGGTGGTCGGCGTCGTCGTGCCACCGCCCGCGGGCTTGATCTCGAACGTCCCCAGCTGCTGGTTCTGTCCCGGCTGGACGACACAGTCCGAGGTGAAGGTGCCGAGATCGGTCGGCTGTCCCTGCGCGTTCTTCGGCGTCATGGTGGTGCTGAAGTTCCCGACCGTCACGAAAGCCGTACCCGGGCTGGGGAACGTGACCGCGGGTGCCTTGCCGCTCGTCTTGACGTGGAATTCGCCCGATTCCGCCACCGGGGTGACCGGGATGACCAGTGGCAGGCCGAGGTTCAGCGTCTTGTCGACCGGATACTTCAGCACCGCGGCGGCCTTCGCGCTGCCTTCGACGGTGGTGGCGCCCACGAGCGCGAGTCCCGCTGTCGCGTCCGCCGGGACGGTGACATCGACGTCGAACGTGATCGGGGTGGAGGTCTTCCCGGCCACGGCGTCGTCCGGCAGGACGGTGTCGACCTTCACGACCAGGGTCTGGTCGCCGATCAACGGGAACGGGCAGGTGTACTTCAGCGTCAGCGACGCGGGCGCCGCCTCACTCAAGCCGGAACCGACGACAGCCAGGGTGGCCGCGACGGCGGCCACCGTGCCGGCGGCCAAGGCTTGCACGGATCTTTTCGACTTCAGCGAGAACTTCACAACGGCCACTCCCGAGAATCGGAGAATTGCGTGATCCGCCGAAACGGCGCGGACACGGAATCGACAAATTACCCGCGCCCACCCGCACCGGCAAGGACACCGAATCCGTCGCTTTTTCTTTGTCATACGCATGCGGTCGGCCGGTGAATTCACTGGCATCGGCATCCTCGCCAAATCGTTTTTGTCACCTCCGTCAGCAGGCGGGAACGAGGAACTGTCACGCGCGCCCGGAGTCCGCTCGCGTTCATTGCGGCAGTGCCGGAACAGCCGCTACGTTCGGCGAATGGAGCAGGCTGCCATCGAGGTGACCGGCCTCGCCAAGCACTACGGTGACGTGACGGCCCTCGCCGGCATCAGCCTTCGTGTCGGCCGCGGCACCGTGCTCGCGGTGCTCGGCCACAACGGCGCGGGCAAGACGACGCTGATCGACATCCTGAGCACCCGGGTCAAGCCGAGCGGCGGCAGCGCCAAGGTCTGCGGTTTCGACGTCGTGCGCGCCGGGCATCACGTTCGGCGGCGGATCGGGGTCACCGGCCAGTTCGCGGCGGTCGACGACGCGCTCTCCGGCCGCGGCAACCTCGAACTCGTCGCCAGGCTGCTGGGCGCGAACCGGCGCCAGGCCAGGGCCCGCGCGGCCGAACTGCTCGCCATGTTCGGCCTCGACGACGCCGCGGACCGTCCGGCGCGGACGTACTCCGGCGGGATGCGGCGGCGGCTCGATCTCGCCGCCGGACTCGTCGGCTCCCCCGAAGTCCTCTTCCTCGACGAACCGACGACCGGCCTCGATCCGCTCAGCCGGGCCGGGCTCTGGGACGGTGTCGAACGGCTCGCCGCGCGCGGCACCACCGTCGTGCTCACCACGCAGTACCTCGAGGAGGCGGACAGGCTGGCGGATCACGTCATCGTGCTGGGGCTGGGGCATGTCACGGTTTCCGGGCGGCCGTCGGAACTGAAGGCGCGGCTCGGGGAACGGACCGCGACCCTGACCTTCGGCACCGACCTCGCCGCCCGCCGCGCGCTGGCCGCGCTGCACCGGCTCGGCATGGGCTGCACCACGTCGGCCTCCGGGCTGGTGGTCGGCGTCGCGCTATCCGGGCCCGCCGACATCACCGTGCTGGTCCGCGCGCTCGACGCGGCGGGCGCGCCGATGAAGGACCTCACCGTCGCCGAGCCGACGCTCGACGACGTCTACCTTTCCCTGCACCGGAATCCGGCGGTCGCGACATGACCGAGGCACGCCACCGCGCGCCGTCGCCGTCGGTGCTGACCGATCCGGCGGCCTGGCCGCCGAGCACCTTCGCCACCCAGGTCCGGGTGCTCGCCGCCCGGTCACTGAAGACCGCTTTCGGCGACCGTCGGCTGGTGTTCTTCGGTCTGCTGCAACCGATCGTGCTG
Source organism: Amycolatopsis sp. lyj-108 (assembly GCF_046549005.1). Classification (NCBI taxonomy): domain Bacteria; kingdom Bacillati; phylum Actinomycetota; class Actinomycetes; order Pseudonocardiales; family Pseudonocardiaceae; genus Amycolatopsis; species Amycolatopsis sp. lyj-108. The sequence goes on from NZ_JAJPWQ010000009.1 coordinate 284,222, forward strand.
CTCCTGCTGTTCAGCCAGGTCTTCAACGGGGTCAGCACGCTGCCCGGGGTCGCGGCCTATCAGGGCTACGTGAACTTCCTCGTCCCGGCGACGCTGGTGAACATCGCGATGACCACGGCGATGAGTTCCGGCGCCGGACTGCTCGCGGAGATCTACAGTGGCTTCACCGGCCGTCTCCGGTGCATGCCCATCAGCCTTTCCGCCGTCCTGGTGGCGCGCACCATCTCCGACTCCGCCAGACTCGGCGTGCAACTGCTGGTGACCGCGCTCGCCAGCGTGGTACTGCTGGGTTTCCGGCCGACCGGCGGCGTTTTCGGTGTCACCGCGGCACTTCTGCTCACACTCGTCGTCGGCTGGTGCCTCAGCTGGATCTTCGTCGCCATCACGACCTGGCTGCGCAAGGCCGAAACCCTGCAGATGGCGTCCTTCGTGGTCATGTTCCCGCTGATGTTCTCCTCCAGCGCGTACATGCCGCTCGAGACGATGCCGGCCTGGCTGCGGGTGGCCTCGGCGCTCAACCCGCTGACCTACGCGATCGACGCGACGAGAGCGCTCGCGCTGGGCCGGCCTTCGGGCTGGTCGATCCCCGTCTCGCTCGCGATCGCCGCCGTGGCGGCGCTGGCGGGCGGATGGATCGCGGCGAGGACCTTCCGGACACCGCGGGACGTCACCCCGATGGCCTGAAATCCGGCACTCGCGTGATTGAAGCCGGAACTCACGTGATTGGAGACGGAACTCACGTGATTGAAGGCGGAACTCGCGCATTGCGTGAGATACGGCCCGAAACACGCGAGATACGCCTCCAGACACGCGTGATCCGCCTAGCGGCCCTCAGTGCGGCAGGGACTCCAGGTGGTCCGCCGCCACCACGACTCCCCCGGCCGCCGCGAACGAGGCCCGGACTCGCGCGGCCGCCGCGGCGTAGGCGGGGTCGGTCAGCACTTCGGTGACCGTGCGGCGGATGTCGGGTGCCTTCACGCGGTCGAAGCGCAGCCGCAGCCCGGCACCGGCGGCCTCGACCTGCTGAGCGAGCATCGACTGGTCGTCCCGGATCGGCGCGATCACCAGCGGCAGCCCGGAAGCGAGGGTCTCGCTGACGGTGTTGTGCCCGCCGTGGCAGATCACCGCCGCCGCCTTCCGCACCAGCTCCGGCTGCGGAATCCGTTTGGCCAAAAGCACTTCGTCGCTGATCAGTTCGCCGGTGGGATCGACGACCAGACCTTGGACGTCCGGCATCCCGGCGAGGGCGTCGACGCATTCGGACAGGAAGCGGCGGCCGAGGGCGGCGTTGGCGGTGCCGAGGGTCGCGAGGACGAGCGGACGGCCGTCGAGCAGGTCCCACGAGAACCCCAGCGGGGGCGCGGGAGCCAGCGCGGGGCCGACGAACCGGACCGCGCCCGCGTCGGCGATCGGCCCCGTCAGGGACACGGTCGTGAAAGCCAGGACGAGATCCGGGGAGAAGCGCAGGTCGCCGCAGGACACCTTGTGCCGCTCGCGAAGACCGTCCTGCAGGCCGTCGACCCAAGCCGCGATCTTCGGCATTGCGCCCAGCGGATCGCCCAGTTCGGTCGACGTCGACGCCGACGTCACCCACGGCAGAGCGCGGCGGCTCGCGACGAGGGCGCCCGCGAAGGCCTGCTGATCGGCGATCACGACGTCGGGACGAAAGGCGTCGACAGCCTTCTCGACGCCGGGCACCATCGCGTCCGCGAGCGGAACGAGGTACTGCTCCCACAGGAACTTCAGCGCCGCGAACCCGCGCAGGCCTTCTGGACGGCGCTCCACGGCGAACTCCAGCGCGTCGCCCGCCGCGTACACCCGGCCCGCACGGGTCAGCTCGGACGTCGTGGGTTCCGGGCCGCACCAGGCGACGTCGTGGCCGCGCCCCACCAGTTCGGCGGCCACCGCGCGCAACGGTGCCACATGCCCGGTCAGCGGCGGGACGACCAGCAGGAACCGGCTCATCCGCGTGGCCTCCCGTGCCGGGAGATCCAGTTCAGCAGCAGCTCCCGGACTTCCCGGTGCTGCTCGACGAGCACCGAATGCCCTTGGCCTTCGAACACGTGCAACTCCCCGCGGGGCAACAAGGACGTCAGCGCGGTGAGATCGTCGGCCTGATAGCCGTGACTGCCCAGAATGGACAGTACGGGGCAGTCGATCCCGGCCACCTGGTCCATGGTCAGCAACGGGCCGAGGGGGACCTCCTCGGCCATCGACGTCGCCATGATCCGCTCGGCCGCCATTCGCGCGAGCCGCCGGTGATGGGCGCTGTAGTTGGCCTCGATCCAGTCGAAGCTCTCCTCGACCTTCAAGAACCGCACGGTGTGCTCGAGGATCTGCGCCATCTTGTCGGCCCACAGCTCGGTGGCGGGCTCCGATTCGATGCACACGATGCTGCGCACGCGGTCCGGTTTCGCCACGGCGTAGCTGTAGGCGAGGGTGCCGCCGAAACTGTTGCCGACCAGGTGGACCGGCCGGTCGAGATCGAGCTGGTCCAGCAGGTCGTCGAGGTCGGCGATGAAGTCCGCGATCGTGTACCCGCGCTCGGGGCGTTCGGTCTTGCCGTGCCCGCGCAGGTCGTAGCTGATCACGTCCACGCCGGCGGCGGCGACCGGCGGGGCCAGCGTGAGGTAGAAGCTCGCGAGGCTGTCGGTGCCCATGCCGTGCAGGAACACCACGGTCTCCGTGCCCCCGCCGGGCACGAGCTGCACGTTCGTGCGCAGCCCGTTGACGGTCATCGTCGGCACCGCTTCAGCCCCGTTCGCCGAGGCGGGCGGCGACGTAGTCCGCGATGTCGCCGACGCGGAGTCCGATCACGTCGTCCAGGTCCTTCTCCGCCAGGAACTCCGCGAGGTTCACGTCCGCGCCGAAGAACTCGGTGAGGATGCTCGCGAAGGTGACCAGGTCGATGCTCTCCAGCTGCAGATCCTCGTGGAAGGTGGTCTGCGGGGTGATCTCGATGCCGAGGACGTCGGTGTCCCCGACCAGTTCCGTCAGCAACTCGGCCACGGTCCCGAAGACCGACGCCGGGCTCTGCTGTTCGATGGTCATGCTCTGCTCCTTGCTCTTACCCGCGGTTCCAGGCCACCACGTGCCCGGGGATTCCGGCGAATTCCGCCCCGATACCGATCTCCTCGGCGAGCCCGGCAGGCTCACCTTCCGCCCGGATCGCGATCCGGGGCGGCGTCGCGGCCGGCTCGCGGACGAGGGCGACCGCGACCTCTCCTGTCGACGCGACGGCCACCGCCAGCGGCGGCACCGTCCGGCCGTGGAGGCCGGTCACCCTGGTCCCGTCGGCGCTCACGCGGAGCTCCGCCGGATACACGCCGTCCCAGCCGAGTTTCGCGCGGACGGCGTCCTTGATCGCGATCCGTTCCAGCAGCCAGCCGCGCTGGCGCCGGGGCGCGCAGGCGGTGAACTCGGCGCGTTCCTCCGCGCCGAGGTAGACGCCGGCGTAGATGTCGCGCGCGGCGGGGCTCGGCCAGCGGTCGGTGACCAGGGTCCAGCCGCCGTGGTGATCCTCGGAAAGCCGGTGCCGGTCCGGGAAGGCGTAGACCCGGTGTGCGGGCCGGTCGCACGGGAACCGGATGTCCCGCCACTGTTCGATCCTGGCCAGCACGGCGCCCTCGCGCACGAGTTCGGCGTCCATCTCCAGCACGTCCGGTCGAGGCAGCCGGACCCGGACCACGCACCGCAGCCGGGTGCCCGGCGCCGGTTCCGGCCCGTACCAGGTGATCCGGCCCATCGACGTCGGGAAGGCCAGCAGCGCGTCCGCCTTGGTGGCCATCAGCCAGCAACCCAGCAGCTGGCCGACGTTGTCCAGCAGCGCGCCGGGCGCCGACGGCACGACGAGGTCGCCGCGGATATGCCGTTCGCCCAGCCCGATGAGCTTCGCGAGCCCTTGGTACGCGGGGCCGTGGAACATCTCGCGGCGCGTGTAGATCTCCGCGGCGCTCAGCGGCGGCGCGGTCTCCGGCCCCGGGAGCGGGGACGGCCGGGGCGCCGTCGGATACCGCTGCGCCAAGTGGACGTCCATACTGGCGTGCGGTCCTATCTGGACACTGATCCGGTCACCCTCGCGGGTCATCGAAAGCGGCACGCGCACCGCCGGCGCGGCGATCAGCCATCGGGAGAACGCGGCGTTGCTCACGCCGGTCGCGACCGAACCCGGCCAAGCCCGTTCCGCCGCCCGGCACGCCAGGTCGACCAGCGTCGTCGCCGGGACGGTGGGGCGGAAGTCCGCTTCCTCGGGCCAGTCCTCGCGCTGGCGGAAGAACCGGTGATCCACCAGGTACGGCATCGTCGCGAGGGAAACATCCACAGTGGACTCGAAGGTCCGCCGTGCCGCCGCGTTGACGACACTCGCCGCCGCCTGGCGGGTCTCGGAGAGCAGCGCGGTGAACTCCGCGACGATCGCGTCCGGCACGCCGTCGGCCAGCTCGGGAACCGCGCCGTCGAACATGCCTTTGACGTCGCCGTCGACCGAGAGCAGCGTGCTCGCCGTGTCGATCCGGGTCCGGCGTGGTTCCAGCGCGTCGAACGCGGGCCGTCCGCCTTCCACCCAGACCGCGGTGGCCACCCGGCGCAACTGCGCGAGACCGGGCCGCGTGCCGGAGGACGCCGGGATGACCAGATGCGGCCGCGAACCGAGTGTGTCCGTCACGAACGAACCGAGCTGACCGGCTCCCGCCTGCACGAAGACCCGGGCGCCGTCGGCGTAGAGCGCCTCGACGAGCTCCCGGAACCGGACCTTGCGCACCAGATGGGCCAGGTACAGCTCGCGGACCTCCACCGGATCCGCGGGATACGGCCGCGCCGTGGTCGCCGACCAGACCGGGATCCGCGGCGGCTTCAGGTCCAGTTCGGCGGCGAGCCGGGTGAACGGGCCGAGCCGGGAGCGCATCAGCGGGGTGTGGAAGCCGGACCGGAACGGCAGTGTCCTGGCGACGACGCCGTGCTGGGTGCACAGCTTGGCGAGCCGGGCCGCGGCCGCCGGATCCCCGCATACGATCGTCTGCCGCGGCGCGTTCTCGTGGGAGACCATCAGCTCCGGTTCGGCGGCCAACAGCGCCTCCGCCCGCTCCGCGGAACAGCCGAGAACGAGGAATTCGGCGTCGGGCAAGGTGAATCCCTGTGGCCAGTACTGGGCCAACATGTCCTCTGTGGACTGTCCCGGGTACATCCCCGCCGCCTGCATCGCGGTCCATTCGCCGACGCTGTGCCCGGCGAGCAGATCCGGGGTGATGGCGAGCCGTCGCAGCGCGGTGTCGAGCAGCAACCCGACCTGGGACACGCTGGAAGCGCGCGCGAGCACGCTCGCCGTCGACCACTCGGGCCGCTCCAGGCCGAAGTGCCGGGCGACGTCCGCGCAGCGCGGTTCCGCGTCGGCCTCCAAGCCCGGGTAGACGAACGCGGTCTTCGCCCCGTTCTGTTGCAACAGAGGTTCCGTGCCGCACCAGATGTCGTTGGGTCCGCGCCAGGACTTGCCCTCGGCCGTGACCTTCGCGAGCACCCTCCGCGCGACTTCCAGCCGTTTCCCGGTCGGGCCGACGATCCCGATCCGGCACGGGCCGTGTCCGCCGGATTCCGGCTCCTGGCGGTCGAGCAGCGCGCGCAGTTCGTCCGGTGTGGACGCCGCGAGCCGCAGGACCCGTTCGGGCTCCGCGATCACCTTGGCCCGTTGTGGCCGCGAGGGTGCCGGGTCGGCCTCCTCCAGCACCACGTGCGCGTTGACGCCGCCGAAACCGAAGGCGTTGACCGCCGCCCGCCGCGGGACGTCGCCCGCCTGCCACCGCTCGGCGGCGGCCAGCGTGCGGAACCGGGTCTTGTCCAGCAGCGGGCTGGGATCGGCACAGTTCAGGGTGGGCGGCAGGACGGCGTGGTGCAACGCGAGCGCCGCCTTGATCAACCCGGCGGCCCCGGCGGTCGGCATGGTGTGCCCGATCATCGCCTTGACCGCGCCGATCGCGGCGCGCGGTCCGTCCGGCGGGCCGAACACCTCGGCGAGGGTGGTCAGTTCGGCCGCGTCCCCCGTCGGTGTCGCGGTCCCATGTGCCTCCAGCAGGCCGAGCGCGCCGGGCGCGGTGGGATCGAGGCCCGCCGACGCCCACGCGCGGCGCAGCGCCAGGGTCTGGCCCGCCACGGCCGGGCTGAGCAGGCTCGCACCCTTGCCGTCGCTCGACGTCCCGGAGCCGCGCAGCACCGCGTAGACCCGGTCGCCGTCGCGGCGTGCGTCGTAGAACCGTTTCAGCACCAGGATCGCGGTGCCCTCGCCGATCAGCAGACCGTCCGCGTCGCGGGAGAACGGGCTGATCCGCTGGCTCGGCGACAGGGCGCCGAGCTGGGTGAACATCGACCAGAGTGTGTCGTCGTGGCAGTGGTGCACGCCGCCGGCCAACACGACGTCGCAGCGGCGACGGGCGAGTTCGCCGATCGCCTGGTCCACGGCGAGAAGCGAGGACGCGCAGGCGGCGTCGACCGTGTACGCGGGGCCGCCGAGGTCGAGCCGGTTGGCGACCCGCGACGCCGCGAGGTTCGGCACCAGCCCGATCGCGCTGTCCGGCCGGAACTCGCCGAGCGGTTCCAGCAGCGCGTCGCGGAGCCTGTCGAGCATCTCCGGACGCGCCGACGGGAGGAGATCCCGGACGGCGCCGGTGATTTGACGGACCGACCGGACGCGCTGGTCGAACCGCTGGAGCCCGGGCGAGAGGTAGCCGCCCCTGCCGAGGATCACGCCGACGCGTTCGAGGTCGCCCAGCCGCCGCAAGCCACCGGCGTCGTCGACGGCGGAAGCGGCCACGGCCAGCGCGACCAGCTGGTCGGGTTCCATCCCGGCGACGGAACTCGGGGCGATGCCGAGTGCCGTCGCGTCGAAGTCCAGGCTGTCGGCGACGAACCCGCCGCGACGCCCGTAGGTGCGGTCGGGAGTGCGGCCGTCACCGTCGTGGAAGCTCGGATCCCAGCGGTGCGGCGGGATCTCGGTGATCGCGTCGGTTCCGGAAACGATGTTCTGCCAGTACTCGTCCACAGTGGACGAACCGGGCAGGAAGACACCCATCCCGACGATCGCGACCGGCTCCTGGTTCACCACGGCCTGATTCACCACAGTGACGCCGTGTACAGCACGGAGCGGACGTCGGCCGGGCCGAAGGCGAGCTCACGCAGGAGCGCGGCCGTGCCTTCGTCCGGGTCGATCAGCGCCACCTCGCGACGTTCGTACTCGCGCGCCAGTTCCGGCGACACCATGCCCGCATGGTCGTCCGAGGGCGCCCACGGTCCCCAGTGGACGGTCAGCGCCCGGCAGCCGGTGCGTTCCGCCCACTGTTCGCCGAGGGTTTCCAGCGCGTCGTTCGCCGCCGCGTAGTCGGTCTGGCCACGGTTGCCCAGCACCGCGGCGATGCTGCCGAAGAACGTCACGAATCCAGGCCGCACCCCGAAGTGCTCCAAGGCGTCGAGCAACGCGCGCGCACCGTCCACTTTGGTCCCGTAGACCGTGCGGAACGACTGCTCGTCCTTGTCGGCCATCAGTTTGTCGTCAATCACCCCGGCCGCGTGGACGACGCCGTCGATGCGGCCGTAGCGGGTGTGCAGATCCTTGACCACTTGCCGGACGGCGGCGCCGTCGCGCACGTCGAGCGACCGGTAGGCCGCGACACCGCCCGCCGCGCCGATCTGGTCGAGTGTTCTCGCTATCTCACGCTGGGCCAGCACGGTGCGCACCCGGCGTTCGATGTCCGCCAGCGAACCTCCCCGCGCGGCCAAGGCCGAGCGCATCCCCGGCGCGTCGGCGGGCAGGTCGTCGTCGCCGGGTTCGGCGGGCCACGGGGTGCGCCCGGCCAGTTCGATCCGGCATCCGCTCGCCGCCAGCGCGACCGCCGCCCGCGCGGTGATCCCACGGGCCCCGCCGATCAGCAGCAGCACCGAATCCTGGTCGAGGCCGAGCGCCTTGACCTCGCCGCCGCCGGGGCCGGCGCCCGCGTACGCGATCGAGCCGAGAGAGCCCGCGGACGGCTCGAACGCCGCCCGCCCCGCTGTGTCGTAACGGACGGCCACCGGCCCGTCGGCGATCGCCTCTTCCAGCACTATCCGCGCCAGGTCCACTGTGGACTCCAGCTCGACCAGTCTGGTCGGCTCGGTCCGCTCCCGCGCCGCGGCACGGACGAGACCGCGCAGTCCGGCGGTGTGCCCGGCGCCCGGCCTCGCCACCACGACCACCGCGCCCTTGGCTTCTTTGAGCAGGCCGAAGACCTGGGCCGCGACTGGTTCTTCGGCGTCCGACAACGGGTTCAGCACGAGGACGAAGTCGGCCTCGGCGCGCTCCCCCGGCACGGCGCCCGCGTCGATGAACACCGCGCGGACCGACTCGGCCAGTTCCTCCTGGCCGGGTTCGAAGCTCACCGATACCGTCTTGCCGTTCACCCTGGCGAGATCGGGTGTCGGGAGCGGCGCGGACACGCGGCTGAGCAGGTACCGGCCGGGCGAGGTGCCCGCGGGGGCCGGTGCCACGGCGGCCGGGGCGGCCGGTTCGAGCCACTTCCGCAGCCGTGCGGCCAGCGCGCTCGCCGTCCGGTCGCGGCTGAGCTGATCCTGGGCGTCGTCGTGCACCCGTCCGGTGAGGCCGAGCTTCGCGAGCAGCGTGCCCGCGATCTCGGTGCGTTTGATCGAGTCGATGGAAAGATCCGCTTCCAGGTCGAGATCGGCGTCGATCATCTCGGCCGGATAGCCGGTGCGTTCGCTGATCGCGCCGATCACGGTGGCCAGGACGTCGGTGCTCGGGGCTTCTCGCGACGGCACCGCGGCGACCGGTTCCGGCTCGACGACCGGCGCTTCGACGGGCGGCAGCACCGACGGCACGACCGGGACCTGCACCGGGGCCGGGGCGAGCGGCGCGGTGCCGAGGTAGCCCAGCATCACGTCCCGTTGCGCCGCCAGCATTTCACGGCTGGTGCGGAGGAATTCGACGACGGCTTGGTCGCGACCGGGCACGGGCTGGTTCATGGTCGTCCTCGGGATTCGTCGGGCGGGCACGAGCCCATGGGCGGGGACCTCGCCGCCGGGCGCGCGGACGGTCTGGCCGTCCACGGTCCAGGCGGGCGCGGGAAGCGGGCCGACGCGGACGCGGCCGTGGAAGAGCCGTTCGGTGCGCACGTCGACACCCGTGAGCGCCAGGCGCGCGAGCGCGGTGAGGAACCCTCGCAGCCCCGGCCCACCGGGGTCGCAGGCGATCACGGTATGCGGCCGGTCACCGAGGATTTCCTTGGCCAGCCGGGAAAGCACCTGTCCCGGTCCGGCCTCGACGAACGTGCGCGCGCCTGCCGCGTACATGTCTTCGATCAGCTCGACGAAGCGCACCGGCGACCCGATCTGCGCGGCGAGCTCCGCCCGGACGGCTCCGGCGTACGGCCGAGCGGTGCGGTTCGACCACACCGGCGCGTCCGGCTCACCGATCTCGGCGTTGTCGAGATCGACGGCGAACACGTCACTCGCCCCGGCCACCAGCGGACTGTGGAAGGCGCACGCGACGGGGATCCGCTTGGCCGCGATCCCCTGGCCCCGCAGTACGCGGACGGCCTCCTCCACGGCGGCCGTCGGTCCGGAAAGGACGGTCTGACCCGGCGCGTTGTGGTTGGCGAGCACGACGTCCGGGTGGTCGAGGGCGGCGGCCAGTTCCTCGCGGGACGCCTTCACCGCGGCCATCGCGCCCGGATCGGCGCCCGCGACTTCGGCGATCGAGCGGGCCCTCGCCCGGCTGAGCGCCACCAAGGTCGGGGTGTCGAACGCGCCCGCGACCGACAGCGCGGTCAGTTCGCCGTAGCTGTGCCCCGCCAGCAGGTCCGGCCGGACACCGAGGTCGGCCAGCAACCGGCACACGGCCGACTCGACGAGCCCGAGCGCGGGCTGCGCGACCCGCGTGTCCTTGAGCGCCTCGTCCTGGGCGGCACGTGCGTCTTCGGTGAACGCGCGCGGCGGGAAGGTGGTCGCGGCGACGTCGGGGGCGAGCCTCAGCACGTCGGCCAGCTCGGGGAAGTGCACGAACAGCTCCGCCAGCATCCCCGTGCGCTGGCTGCCTTGGCCTGGGAACAGGAACGCGACCGCGCCGGCCTCCGTGTGCTCCGCGGTGAGCCCTCCGCCGTTCTCGGCGGCCTCACGCAGCTCCGCGAGGTCACTCGCGACGACCGCGAGCCGCACCGGCTCGGATGCGTCCCGTTCGGCGGCGAGCGCGGCGATCTCCCGCAGCGGACGGCCTTCGTTCGCCGCGAGCAGGTCACGCAGTGCCTTCCGGGCACGGTCCACATCGGCCCCGCGGAGCAGGACCAGCTCGGCGTCCCAGTCACGCGGGCCGTGCCGCCGTCCCGGCGGGACCCCCGGGGCGGCGAGCACCGCGTGGAAGTTGGTCCCACCGAACCCGAACGCGCTCACTCCGGCGAACTCGCGGCCGCGGCGAACCGGTGTCGGCCGGGCTCCGGTGGAGAAGGTGAAGGGACTGCGCTCGGCGTCCCAGGCGGGGTTCGGTGTGCGCAGGTGCAGGGTGGGCGGTACGACCTCGTGCCAAAGCGCCAACGCCGCCTTCATCAGGCCCGCCAGCCCCGCGGCGCATTTCGTGTGCCCGATCTGGCTCTTCACCGAACCCAGCGCGCACTGGCCCGGCTCGGCGCCCGCGTCGAGGAAGAACTCCGTGAGCGTGGTCAGCTCGGTGGCATCGCCGACGACCGTCCCGGTGCCGTGCGCTTCCACCAGCGAGACGTCCGCGGGCGACACCCCTGCGTCGCGATACGCCCGGGCGAGGGCCCGCCGTTGCCCCTCGGGGCGCGGCGCGGTGAGGCCGAGCGCCTTGCCGTCACTGGCGGCGCCGACGCCCTTGACCACCGCGTAGACGCGATCGCCATCGCGTTCGGCGTCGGCCCGCCGCTTGAGCACGAGACACGCGACGCCCTCGCCGAGCGCGATCCCGTCCGCCGACGCGTCGAACGGGCGGCACCGGCCGGTCGGCGACAGCGCGCCCGCGGAGGTGAACATGAGGTAGTCGTTGACGCCGTTGTGCAGGTCGACGGCGCCGCACAGGACCATCGAGCTCGTGCCGGCCCGCAGTTCCTTCACCGCGAGGTCCAGCGCCGCCAGCGAGGAGCCGCACGCGGCGTCCACGGTGTAGTTGGTGCCGCCGAGGTCGAGCCGGTTGGCGATGCGGCCGGAGATGACGTTGGCGAGCGTGCCGGGGAACGAGTCTTCGGTCAGCTCCGGCAATTGCGCGAGGAGCTCTTCCGGGACGTCTTCGAGATAGCTGGGCAGCAGCGCGCGCAGCACACCGGCGTTCGCCAGGTCTCCCCCGGCCTCGGCGCCGAAGATGACGCTGGTGCGCTCGCGGTCGAAACCGCCGTCGCCGTAGCCAGCGTCTTCGAGGGCACGCCGAGCCGTCTGCAGGGACACCAGCTGGGCGGGGTCGATGCTGCCCATCGAGTTGGGCGGGATGCCGTACGCGAGCGGGTCGAAGTCCACGGCAGGCAGGAAACCGCCCCATTCGGACGTCGACTGGTCCGCGTAGACGTCGGTGTCCCAGCGCTGATCCGGCACCTCGGTGACGGCGTCCGCGCCGCGCAGGACGTTGGACCAGAAGGCCGGGAGGTCGGGTGCCCCTGGGAACACGCACGCCATGCCGACGATGGCGATGTCACCGTCCACAACGGACTCCTCGGGCGGGGTGCGACCGGCGAGCAGTTCCGCCGCGCCATCGGTGACTTCCCGGTGCAGGGCGGCGATGTCGGTGCGCCGCTCGCGCAGCACCGTCACCTGACCCGCCATGTACATGCCCTCGGCGAGCTGGCCGAGCGCGTCGACCTCGACGAGGGCGTCGCCTTCCCGCCGGATGCCCTTGCTCGCGATCCGCAGCCGTCCGGTGTTCAGCTCCTCCAGCCGTTGCCAGCTTTCCTGCGGCGGGACGCCGTCCGCGCGGAGCCCGGCCTTCAGCGCGGCGAACTCGTCGGTGTACGGGCTGGGCAGGCAGCGGGTCAGGTGCCCGGGCGCGGTCTCCAGGGTGACCGTGGAGCCGGCGTCGAGCACCCGGTCCTGGAAGACCTCGGTGATGGCGCCGTGGGTCACGGCCTCCTCGGTGAACAGGTACGCGGTGCCCATCAGGACACCGATCCCCGTCAGCGGCCCCGCCATCGCCGAGACCATGGCCGCGGACCGGGCGTCGTGGATCCCGCCCGCGAACAGCACCTCGACGTCCTCGGCGCCGTGTTCGCGCAGGACGTCCAGCTGCTGCTCCCACAGCACGAAACTGGACCGCGGGCCGATATGCCCGCCGCATTCGGCGCCCTCGAAGACGAACCGGCGGATCCCGGCGTCGAGGAACTGCCGCAGGAGGATCGGCGACGGCACGTGGAGGAAGGTCGCGATCCCGTCGGCCTCCAGCGCCTTGGCCTGCGCGGGTTTCCCGCCGGCGATCAGCACGCAGCGCGGACGCGCCGCCCGGACCGCCGCGAGTTGTTCGGTACGCAGCGCCTCCGGCACGAAGCCGAGGATGCCCGCGCCCCAAGGCCGTTCGCCGAGCGCTTCGGCGGTGCGGCCGAGCAGTTCGGTGGTCTTGGCGCCGTTCGCGGTGGCCACGGCGACGAACGGGAAGCCGTCGTGCGCGGCGACGGCGGCGGCGAAACCGGGCTGGTCGCTCACCCGCGTCATCGGTCCCTGCACGACCGGCAGGCGGGTCCCCAACGTGCGGCACAGCCGTACGCCTTGGTCCGAGGGGCTCGCCGACGACGGCGCGGCAAGAGACCACACGACCGATCGGACGGCGCTTTCCGCGTCCTCGAAGCGGTTCGCGAACAACGCGGTGAGCCCGTCATCGGCCCTGGCCAATTCGGCCCGCGCGGTCGCGGGCACGTCGGCCTCCGGGAACAGGCCGAGCCCGTCGAGCACCACACCCGCCGCGCCTCCGGCGATGGCGGCCACCGCCGTCCGCGGCCCGATGCCCCCGTACGCCCACACCGGGACGTCCTCGCCGAACCGCTCCAGCAAGCACTGAAGCAGAACGAACGTGGTGAGGTCCGAGCCGCCCGCTTCGGCACCCTTCGCCACCAGACCGGTGGCGCCGGTGTCGAGCATCCGGACGGCCTGCTCGACACCGGTCACCTCGGCCAGCACGGGAAGATCGGCCCTGCCCCGCCAAACCGCCCCCTCGGCCAGCAGGACGAGCCCCGCACCGGTCTCCCGCACCTCTTCGTCTCGCCGGTGGCGGCCGGCCGGGACGCGGAGGCCGAACGGGAACCTGACGTCCGATATGGACACTGTGGATCCGATGTCCACGATCCCGAGGCCGCCACCCCTGGCGACGGCGGCCGCCAGCCCCGGATCCGGACGTCCGAGCGGGTTGACGCCGAGTACCCGCGTGCGCGCCGTCGCATGACTCACCGGCGGACCTCCTGTTCGGCTGGGGCTGGTCGAACCTCGCCGGGTTCGGCGATCTTTCAGCGGGATTCCCAAGAAATAACCTACTTGCCGCAGAGAGCGCAATACTCCCGCACGATAACTCGGAAAACAAGGGATCACATGCTAAAGTCCGGCGCCGGAAACAAATATTTCGACACCCTAAGAACAAGCCCTTGACCTGCACTTTTATCACCTTCGTCGCAGTTCTGCACAAGGCGTTGCTCACCGGCATAACAAAACAGAAGAATTGTCATCAAAAGCAGAATCGATAACCATGGAGCGCATGTGGAAGTGACAGGACGAGTCGTCGTGCTGACCGGCGCGGCACACGGTATCGGCGCCGCCATGGCCCGGCGGTTCGCCGCCGAGGGCGCCGCCGGGGTGGTGGTCTCGGATCTCGATCTGGAGGCCGCGGAGCAGGTCGTCGCCGGGATCACGGCCTCGGGTGGCGCCGCGATCGCGTTGCACGCCGACGCGTCGTCCAAAGAGGACCTGAAGATGCTGGTGACCGAGGCCCGCACGGAGTTCGGGCCGGTGGACCTCTTCTGTTCCAACGCCGGTGCCGCGTTCGGGACGGGCGTGCACGCCGCGGACGAACAGTGGACACGCTCGTGGGCGATCAACGTCATGCAGCATGTGCACGCCGCCCAGGTCGCGCTCCCCGCGATGTTGAGCCGGGGCAACGGATATCTGCTGATCACGGCCTCGGGGGCGGGTCTGCTGGGCACCCCCGGCGACGCGCCGTACTCGGTGACGAAGCACGCGGCCGTCGGCCTCGCCGAATGGCTGGCCATCACCTACCGGCCGCGCGGGGTGCGGGTCAGCGCGCTGTGCCCGCTCGGCGTGCGGACCGCGCTGCTGGAACCGGGCATCGCCGCCGGACATCCCGCCGCGCTCGCGATCGCCGCCGCCGCGCCGCTGCTGGAACCGGAGGAGGTCGCGGAGTCCGTGGTGCACGGCCTGGCGTCGGAGGAGTTCCTGATCCTGCCGCACGAATCGGTGCGGGAGACCTACGCCCGCAAGGCGGCCGGTCTCGACGAATGGATCGACCGCACCATCCTCGAAACCGGCGCGCGGAAGAGGTGACCATGGAGTACCGCAGGCTCGGCGCGAGCGGGCTTTCCGTCAGCGAGATCTCGTACGGCAACTGGCTCACGCACCGCGACGGCGCGGAATGCGTCCAGGCCGCGCTCGACGCGGGCATCACGACCTTCCACACGGCCGCGGCCTGGGACGGCGGCGCGGCCGAGGAGAACCTCGCCGCGGCACTGGCCCCCGCGCGCCGCGACGATCTCGTCCTCTGCACCGGCGTCTTCTGGCCGGAAGGCCCGGGTGTCAACGACGCCGGCCTCAGCCGCAAACACCTGACCACGTCGCTGCACGGATCGCTGCGGCGGCTGCGCACCGACTACGTCGACGTCTACCAGTTGCTGCGGTTCGACTACCGCACACCGCTGGAGGAGACGTTCCTCGCGCTGTCGGATCTGGTGCGGCAGGGGAAGATCCTCTACACGGGCACCGCGGAATGGACGGCGGAACAGCTACTGGAGGCGCGGCCGATCGCCGAACGGCACGGCGTCCCGCTCATCGCCAACCAGCCGCACTACTCGATGCTCTGGCGGGTCGCCGAAGCACAGGTGATGCCGGTCTGCGAACGCGCCGGGATCGGCCAGTTCGCCTCGGTCCCCCTCGCGCAGGGCGTCCTGACCGGCAAATACCGGCCGGGCGAGATCCCACCGGACTCCCGGGCGGCCAAGTCGGCCGAGGCACGGCCGCTGCTCCTGCCGGACCTCCTCGAACGCGTCGGCATGCTGCGCGGCGTCGCCGACGAGGCCGGGCTGACCATGGCCCAGCTGGCACTCGCCTGGACGTTGCAGCACAACACCGTCGCCTCGGTGGTGACCGGCGCGAGCAGCGCCGCCCAGCTGACCGAGAACGCGAAGGCGGCCGGGGTGGTGCTGGACCTCGACACGCTGACGCGGATCGACCAGCTGCTGGGCAGCTTCGTGCAGACGGATCCGCGGCTGACCTGGTCACCACCCGCGATCACGTGAGCCGCGGTCGTGAGTGACGATTCGGGTTCTGACCCGAATCGCCACTCACGACGCCAGAGCGGTCCGCAGGATGGCCTCGAACCGTTCCGCCGTCGGCGGTTCGTCGCGCAGCAATCCCTGCAGCAGCAACCCGTCCACCAGCCCGACCAGCATCTCGACCCGCACCGGATCTTCGGTGTAGCGGCGGGCGAAGTCCGCCAAGGCCGCCATCCAGCGATTGGTCGACTCGCGGAGCCTCGGCTCCCGCGCCGCCAAGAGGTACAGCTCGTACTCCGCCAGCAGATGCCCGGGCTTGGCGACGACGTCGGCCATCAAGGTGGCGAATCTCCGCAGCGCGTCCACACCGCCGTCGGCCTCGGCGGCGAGGACGCGCATCCGCTCGGCGTCTTCGTCCATGCACTGGGTGAGCGCGGCGGTCAGCAGGTCTTCGATCCCCCGGAAGTGGTACGCGGCCGCCGTCGCGGGCAGCCCCGCCTCACGGGCGACGGTGCGGTGACTGACCCCCGACACGCCGTCCCTCGCGACGATGCGCAGGGTGGCCTCGATCAGTTCCCGTTTGCGTTGCTCGCCCTTGGCGAGACGGCCGTCGGTGCTCGGCTCGTTCAGCGTGCCGCCTCCTCGCTGATCGTGGTCTTCCTGCTCAGCAGAGGATACGAGAGCAGGGCGATCAGGATGATCAAGGCACCGGCGACCACCGCGACGGCGAACCCGCCGTCCGGCCCGAAGCGGTCGACGGCCTCACCGGACACCGCGGCGCCGAGCGCGACCCCGATGCTGAGGCCGGTGATCGCCCACGTCATCCCCTCGGTCAGCTTCTCCGCCGGGACGATCTTCTCGATCATCCCCATCACGACGATCATCGTGGGAGAGAAGAACAATCCGGCGACGAACACCACCGCGCTCAGGCTCACGACGCCGTCCACGACCAGCAACGGCACCACGCTCGCGGCCGTGCCCGCGGTGCCGATCAGGAGCAGCCGAGGCGGGGTCATGGCGAGCTTGAGCGTCCCGAAGACCAGCCCCGAGATCGCGGAACCCACCGCGTAGACCGAAACGACGATGCCCGCGGCCGACGGCGACCCGGCGTGCCGGGCGAAGGCCACACTGACGACGTCGACCGTGCCGACGATGACGCCGCCCGCCACCAGCGTCAGCACCAGCACCCGCACCGCGCCCAGCCGGATCGCCGAACTCCCGGAATCTCCGCTCGGCGGCAGCACGGGCGGCTCCGTCTCGCGTTGCGCGACGAACAGCAGCACTCCGACGACGAGGAACGCCACGGCGACCAGCGGCCCGGCTTCGGGGAAGACGATGGTGCACAACGCGACCGACAACGCGGGCCCGATGACGAAGGTCAGCTCGTCGACCACCGATTCCAGCGCGAACGCGGTGTGCAGCCGGGGCGAGCCGTGGTACAGCCGCGACCACCGGGCCCGGACCATCGCCGCCATGCTGGGCATGAATCCGGCGAGGATCGCGGACACGTACAGCGTCCAAACCGGTGCCCCGAATCGCGCGCAGAGCAGGAGCGCGCCGAGCGCCATGACGCTGATCCCGGTGACGGGCAACAGGATCCGGCTCTGCCCCCGGCGATCCACCAGCCTCGCGACCTGCGGCCCGAGCAGCGCCATGGACAGCGTGAACGCCGCCGAGACCAGTCCGGCGAGCCCGTAGTCGCCCCGCGTCTGCGCCAGCATCGTGATGATCCCGATCCCCATCATGGGGACCGGGATCCTGGCGACCAGCCCGGCGGCGGAGAAGGCGAGAGAGCCTTTCGCGAAGAACAGCTCTCGATATTGGCCTGGCAAGACGCCTCCATAACTTGAACACTCGTTACATTTTGAACACTCGTTTCACTTTATACATGCCCGCCGTCCGTTCCCGCAACGAGTGCGAGTGCTTCGGTCAGTCCGGTCGTCTCGCCCTGCGGCGCGGCCCAGGCGACGTAGCCGTCCGGCCTCATCAGGAAGGCCTGATCGGAATCCGCCTCAACGAGCCGAACCCGGCCGTTCGTGCCGGCCCGGACCTCGCCACGAGGGTCGTGAGCGGCGATTCGGGTTATTGAGGGGTAAGTCGAACGTGTCGTGGCGCCGGGCCGGTGTCGCTCCTGCGTACGCGTTCTCCTGGTAGCGAGGGCCTCCTTGCCTACCCTGACGGTAGTGAAGGAGGCTTTCGCTACCGTCAGATGTGATTCCTGGTGACAATGGGACGGTAGTGACCTCGGCGGCCGGTCGGGAAGTACGTGAAGGCGTAACTCGCGTGCCTGGGGACGTAACTCACGTGCCTGGATACCGCACTCGCGAGTGCGGAGTCCGAACACGCGAGTCGCGTCTACAAACACGCGAGATCCGGGTCTGACCACGCGAGTGCGGTGCCGCGTCACCCAGGCCACGTCCACCGACGTTGCGAAAGCCACTTTCGCAACCTTGAAGGTTGCGAAAGTGGCTTTCGCATCATGCCGCGCTGGAACCCCTCGGGACGAGGATCAGCTCAGACTCGAGCAAGGCCTCGCATCGGGGTCCTGCGCTCCCTTGGGCACCCACCGCACGTTCGCGATCGACGCGGAGAACCGGCCGTCGGTGTACACCAGGAACGGCGTGTTGACGTTCTCCAGGTCCAGCCCGGTGGCGAAACAGGACACCGGGATCTTGACCGTCGACTTCGGCGCCCCCGCCAGATCGGTGAACAGCTTGGTCGCGTTCACCTCGGAGAAGCACGGGTACACGCAGTGCATGCTGATCACCGTCCGGTTGGCAGGCGCCTCGTGCACGACGGTGTCGAACTCCAGCGCCGCGTCGGCGTTCAGGTAGCCCCGCAGATCGTTGGTACCGGCAGGGTTCTGGAAGTAGAGCTGGGCAGGGCCGGTGCCGGTCCAGGTCGCCTTGAGCCCGTCCTGCTGGACGTTCACGTCGGACTGGACGACACCGATCTCAGCGTGTGAAGCGGCGCCGTCCGGGCCGATCTCGGTGCCGCCCCAGTTCTCCGCCGAGCCGATGAAACCCTTGTACGGCGCGACATCGGTACGGTTGAAGACCTCGAGATCCTCGGTCGCGGTGCCGCCACCACCGGTCGAGCCACAGGTCACCGGGCCTGCCGTCTCGTCCAGCTGCCCGACGGTGACGCGCTGGCCGGTCTTGAGGCCGTAGCCGAGTTTGAACAGCGGGTCGTACTCCGCCGAACCCGCGTTCAGCGGCGTCTGGCACGCGCTCTTCGGCCACGAGTACGGCAGCGTTCCCTTGAAGCCGCCCTTGACCAGGACGTCGGCGACGCCGCCGCCTTCGGTGCCCGGCAGCCAGGCCGCGACGAACGCGTCGGAGCGGTTGATCTCCTTGTTCATGTACAGCGGGCGGCCGCCGACGTAGACGGTGACGACCGGAGCGCCCTTGCCGCGGACCTTGTCCAGCACGGCCAGATCCTCGGGGTAGAGCTTTGACGCCTCCAGCGTCTTCCGGGTCAGGTCGCCGACGCCTTCCGCGTACGGGGTCTCACCGATGACGGCGATGACCGCGTCGTAACCCTTCGGGTCGGTGTCGCCCTTCTCGTCGAAGGTGACGTTGACGTCGCCCAGCTGCTGCTTGAGCCCGGCGAGGATCGACGTGGCGTTCGGGAAGTCGGCGTTGGTGTTGCCGGTCCCCTGCCAGCTCAGCGTCCAGCCGCCGGTCTGGTTCTGGATGCTGTCCGCGCTCTTGCCGACGACGAGGACCTTCGACTTCGGCTTCAGCGGCAGCACGTTGCCGTTGTTCTTCAGCAACGTCTGCGACGAACGGGCGGCGTCGCGCGCCAGCCAGGTCTCCTTCAGCGCCTCGTCCGAGTTGGAGTACGACCGGTCCGACGGCTTCTGCGACTCGTACAGCCCCGACCGCAGCTTGACGCGCAGGATTCGGGTCACCGCGTCGTCGATCCGCGCGACCGGGATCCGGCCGTCGCCGACCTGGGCGACGGTGTTGGCGATGAACGCCTTCCAGTCGTTCGGCACCATCACGATGTCGATGCCGGCGTTGATCGCCTGCGGGCACGAAGCGTTGGTGCAGCCGGGAACCTGGCCGATGCCGTTCCAATCGGACACGACGAGGCCGTCGAAGCCCATCTTGCCCTTGAGGATCTGGTTCAGCGCCTTGTCGCTGCCGTGCAGCTTGCCCTCGTCGATGCCGAGTTCGGCGTTGGTCCAGCTGTTGAACGACACCATCACGGTCTGGGAACCGGCCGCGAGCGCGCCGTAGTAGCCCTGTCCGTGGACGTTGATCATCTCGGCTTCGGAGGCGGGGTTGACGCCCTGGTCCTGCCCCTTGAGGGTGCCGCCGTCACCGATGAAGTGCTTGGCGGTGCCGATCACGCCGTTGTAGCCGATGCGTTTGGTCGAGCCGTCCTGGAGCCCGTTGATCGCCTCGTAGCCGTAGGCCCTGGTGATCCGCGGATCCTCGGAGAATCCTTCGTAGGTGCGGCCCCAGCGGTCGTCCTTGACGACGGCCAGCGTCGGCGCGAACGCCCAGTCCTGGCCGGTGGCGCGGATCTGCCGGGCCGTCGCCGCGGAGATGTCGCGTACCAGGCACGGATCGTGCGCGGCGCCGAGCCCGATGTTGTGCGGGAAGACGGTCGCCCCGTACACGTTGTTGTTGCCGTGCACCGCGTCGATGCCCCAGATCACCGGGATCTTCGTCCGGCTGCCCTTCGCGGCTTCCCAGTAGGAGTCGGCGAGCTTCAGCCAGTCCTGCTGGGAGGCGTGCTTGTCCTTGTTCGGCCACGAACCACCGCCGTTGAGGACCGAGCCGATCGAGTACTGCCGGACCTCGTCGGGCGTGATCGCGGCGATCTCGGGCTGCGTCATCTGCCCGACCTTCTCCTCCAGGGTCATCCCCGCGAGGATCTGGGCGATCCGCTGCTCGTCACCCGCCTTGCCCTTGAACCGGCTCTCGACCTTCGGCCAGTCCGCGAGCGTCGGCAGGCTCTTCTCGATCCGGGCACAGCCGTCCCGGCCCAGCGCGGGCTTGCCGATCACAGGCTGTTCGGCCGCGACGGCGGCAGGGGTGGCCACCACGGCCCCGCCGAGCAGCGCGAGACTCATCAAGGCGATCAGCGGACTTCGGCGCGCATGCGCACGTCTTGCCATGGTCTGGTCCATTCTGCGGGAGGCGGGGACCGGCCGATCCTCACCGGACCCGGCGGCGGCGTCAAGAGTTTCGGACCAGTACGGGAGCTGTTAATTTTTGCCATAAACTAAGACCCGGAACGTCACCACCGAACATCGATTCCCGGCCGGCCCCTTGACCTCCACATTACTTGAGCTTTTACCTTCGCTGGAAACGAAGGGAATCACTCATGACCGTCTTGGTAACCGGCGCCACCGGGAACACCGGCCGCCACGTGGTGGCCGAACTCGTCCGCCGTGGGGAACACGTCCGGGCACTCACCAGGAACCCCTCCGCGGCACGGCTTCCGGCGGGCGTGGAACTGGTGGAAGGCACGCACACCGCGCCGGAAACGCTGACCGACGCCCTCGACGGCGTCACCCGGCTCCACATCACCGTCACGGCGGGGCTCGCCGACGTCGGCGCAGACCTGGTCAAACGCGCCGTGGCCGCCGGGGTGCGGCGGATGACCATCGTCTGGGGCGGCTACGTCGGACCGACGGAGCAGGCCATGACCGAGTCCGGGGTGGAATGGACGCGGCTGGAACCCCAGGAGTTCATGTCCAACGCGCTGACCTGGACCGATTCCATCCGCACCGGGAAAGTGGTGCGCGAGCCGTTCGACCTCCCGAGCGCCGTGGTGCACGAGGGCGACATCGGCGCCGTCGCCGCCACCGCGCTCGTGGAGGACGGGCACTCGGGCAAGGTCTACAACCTCACCGGACCGGAAGCGCTGACCACGAGCGAACGGATCGCGATCCTCGGCAACGCACTCGGCCACGACATCACGCTGGAGCGGATCACGCGGCAGCAGGCGATCGACCGGCTGCTGGCCGAAGGCGTCTCGGTGGCGGACGCCGAATACGTCGTCGGCTGGCACAGCGATCCGCCCGTGGAGGCGCGCACCGTCGTCGACACGATCGAGATGGTGACCGGGCGCCCTGCCCGCACCTTCGCGCAGTGGGTCGCCGAACACGCCGACCGGTTCAAGCCGTGAGCGGTCCGACCGCCTTCACGATCTCCAGCACCGGCGCGGTGTGCACCGTGTGGATCGCGCGCAGCGCGCCGAGCCGTCGCGTGAGGTAGTGGTGTAGCGCGGCGGGATCCGGGCACAGCGCCTGCGCGGCCAGGTTGGTGGGCCCGGTCGTGGCGACGACGACGGCGAGCTCCTCGTGGGTGGCCAGCGTCGTCGCCACCTCGTCGAGGTCCGCCGGTGCGACAGCCATCCACAGGAACGCCTGCGTGGTCATGCCGTACAGGGCGGCGCTGATCTCGACGTCGAAGAAGAGCGCGCCTCGTGCGCGCAGATCCGCCAGGCGGCGGGCCGCGGTCGCCGGCGCCAGGCCCGCCGCCGCGGCGAGCTCCCCGATGCTCGCGCGGCCGTCGTGCCGGAGTGCGGCGATCAGCGCGTGGTCCGCTGCGGTCAGCTGAGCTTCCCCGGCGTGGGATTCCGGCGGCCGCAACGCTTCCTGTTGCTCTTCGGTCAGCGCGGTGACGCGTCCGCGCCAGGCCGTCGGGCCGCCGAGGTAGGTGTGCAGGATGAAATGCGCGGACACCGCCGTGACGCTGGCGGTGCGCGGGATGTCGTGCAGCAGCATGGCGCTCTGCGCGTGCCTCGGTGTGTGCGCGATCGTCACGATCTCCGTGCCGCCCGAGGTGAGCTTGACCCACGACGTGTCCGGCCGCCTGGCCAGCGACCGGGCGAGCGTCCGCGCGGTGGCGGGCTGTGCGCTGAGCCGCACGAGCCACTGCGTCAGCCCCGTCCGGTCGGGATCGGGCAGGCCCACCACCCGCAGTCCCGCTTCGGCGCGAAGCCGCTGGTAGCGCCGGGCGACGGTCTGGGTGGAGACGCCGAGCACCGCGCCGACACGGCTGAACGCCGCACGGGCGTCGATCTGCAGCGCATGGATCAAAGCGCGGTCGATGTCGTCGAGCATGGAATATTTCGTCCAACCGAGGCGGGTTTCATGGAACAGAAGACATCTTCACCGCACGCTCTCGATCATGCAACTGACGAAGACCGGGTCGGTCCCGCTCGCGACGCTGCTCGCGGCCGAGGCGATGAACCTGCTGGACTCGACGATCACACAGGTCGCCGGCCCGGCGATCCACGCGGACCTCGGCGGCGCCCCTTCCGCCATCCAGTGGTTCGGCGCGGCGTACACGCTGCCGTTCGCGGTACTCCTGATCACCGGCGGCCGACTCGGTGACCTGCTTGGCCGCCGACGTGTGTTCCTGACCGGTGTCGCGCTGTTCGCCCTCGCGTCGCTGTGCTGCACGCTCGCGCCGAGCACCGGCGCGCTGATCGGCGCGCGAGCGGTGCAGGGCATGGCGGCGGCACTGGTGATCCCGCAGACGATCGGGTTGATCAAGGTCATGTTCACCGGCCCGGCGCTGGCGGCGGCGCTCGGCTGGAACGGTCCGGTGGTCGGCCTGTCCGCCGTGAGCGGGCCGCTGCTCGGTGCCCTGCTGACGGATCTGGCGTCCTGGCGGGCGGCGTTCCTGGTGAACGTGCCGATCTCGATGGCGGTGCTCACGGCCGGACGGCTGCTGCCGGAAGACCGCGCCGAGCGTCCGGTCCGGCTCGACATGCAAGGCACCGTGCTCGCCTCGCTCGGCGTCGGACTGCTGGTGTACCCGCTGATCGGCCAGTGGGACTGGGGCCTCTTCGGCGCCGGTGCCGTGGTGCTGGTGCTGTTCGGGTTCCATCAGCGGAAGCGACGGCATCCCCTGATCGAACCGAGTTTGTTCGGACACCGCGGTTTCCCCGCGGCGCTGGCGGCGTCGACGTTGTTCTTCGCGGTGATGAACGGGGTGATGCTCGTGGTGGTCCTGCACCAGCAACTCGACGAGGGCCTCGGCGTACTGGCGTCCGGATCGACGTTGCTGCCGTGGTCGGGCGGGCTGGCGATTTCCTCATGGGTGGCGGGCAAGGTGCTCGTGCCACGGTTCGGATCCCGGGTGGCCTTCGCCGGGTTGACGCTGCTGCTCGCGGGAATCCTGCTGGCGATCGCGGGTCCGCTGCCGCTCGCGCTCGGGATCGGCGGACTCGGCCTGGGGCTGTTCACGGTGCCGTTCTTCACCGCGGCACTGTCCGTCGTCCGTCCACATGAGACAGGTTCGGCGGCCGGACTGCTGAACGCGGTGCAGCAAGTGGGTGCGACATTGGGCATCGCGATGTTCGGCACCGTCTTCCTGCACGGCCGCTCTTCGGCGCAGGCGTTCTCGCTCGCGGCGGTACTGGTGGTCGCGACCATGGCGGCCACGGCGCTGATGCGGCTCAGCCCTCGGCGGCCTTGAACCACGCGCCGATTCCGGCGAGGGCGCCCGGACCGTAGTCGCCCCTGACGTCGTCGGCCAGATCCGCGATGGAGACCGCGCGCAACGCCGCCCGCCACTGCGCTTCGGCGTTCGCCATCGCGCGGCTGATCGCGCACGGCGCCGTGCACGCCTCGGGAGGGGTCGCCATCGGGCCGCGCTGCCGGATCTCGGTGCAGATGAAGGCGGGGCCGGGCCCGTCGATGGCCTCGACGACGTCGAGCACCGTGATCTCCGACGGCGGCCGGGTGAGGACGTAGCCCCCGGCCTTTCCCTGCACCGACCGGATGAGATCGGCTCGCGAAAGGGCCTGGAGTTGCTTCGCGAGGTAGCTCGGCGAGACGTCGTGCAGCTGCGCCAGGCGCGCGGCCGGCGCGGGTTCGTCGACCGAGGTCAGGACGACGCAGCAGTGCAGGGCCCACTCGACCCCGCCGGACATCTTCACCCGGATGACTCTAACTCGCCCCTTGACTCGGACACAATATGTCCGAGTATTATCCCGGACATGAGGTATCCGAGTTAACGGACGCCCACCGAGGAAGGACACTGGGTCATGAAATTCGCGATCATCGGCGGGACCGGACTGATCGGTTCGCAGGTCGTGCGGAACCTGAACGAGGCCGGGCACCAGGCGGTGCCGCACTCGCCGTCCACCGGGGTCGACCTCCTCACCGGCCACGGGCTGGACGCCGCGCTCGACGGCGCCGACGTGGTCGTCAACCTCACGAACTCGCCGACCTTCGACGACGCTTCCCCCGCGTTCTTCCGGACGTCGATGGACAACCTCGTCGCGGCCACGAAGAAGGCGGGCACCGGGCACTTCGTGATCCTGTCGATCGTCGGCGTCGACCAGGTGCCCGAACTCGACTACTACCGCGCGAAGACGCTTCAAGAGGACATCCTCAAGAACAGCGGCATCCCCTACTCGATCGTCCGCGCCACCCAGTTCATGGAATTCGTCGACGCCGTCCTGTCCTGGACCGCCGACGAGACCACGGTCCGCCTGCCCAGCACGCCGATCCAGCCGATCGCCGCGGCGGACGTCGCCGCCGCCGTCACCGAGGTTTCGGCCGGGAAGCCGCTGAACGGGACCCTCGACGTGGGCGGCCCGGACGTCTACCCGTTGGACGAACTGGGCCGGATCACCTTGTCCGCCAAGGGAGACACACGTTCGGTGACCGTCGACGAGACCGCGGGCATGTTCGCCGACGTCAAGGGCGACGTCCTCACCACAAAGGACGGCGCCCGCATCGCCGAGACCCGCTACCTCGACTGGCTCAAGTAACGATCCGCCTCGTGAGTGGCGATTCGGGTTAGAGCCCAGGGTGTCTTAGTACCTACGTGGGTTCCGGCTGCGGTTGATCCCCAGGCCCGGTCCGTGAAGGCCTCCCCGAGCACCTGAAGGACTCCAGCGCGGTCGCGGGGATGTCGTGAAGGGCTCGACGCCGGGCCCATCGGAAGCGCTGAAGCAGCCGCGCGCTCATCCTCACGTCTCGTGAGTGGTCGGGATCGCGGGTCGGTGAGGGACTCCTTCCCTACTCTGAGGGTAGGGAAGGAGCCCCTCACTACATGCAGGGCTGAGCTCAGCCCTGCATGAAGCGACCTTCACGCCTTCACCGAGTACATGAAGGACCCCATCCTTGCGCCTAGGTACAGGAAGGGGTCCTTCATGTACTCCAAACCAGGCATCACGCAAGAAGCGCCACAGGGCACGCAGTAGATACCTAAGAGAAGGCTCGCCAGAACCCGAATCGCCACTCACGACCCGGGAGGTCAGCTCGGCAGCAGCGCCGGAGCCGCGAGACGGCTGGCGTTCGCCGCTTCGTCGTCCGGCTGGGCCTGGGCGGAGCGTTCCGCTTCGACCCGCGCGAGGTAGTTGGTGACCTCGCGCTCCCGCTTGTGCGAGTCCCAGCCCAGCAGCGGCGCCATCAACTCCGCCACCACCGGCGCCGCTGTCACACCGCGGTCACGCTCCTCGATGGAGATCCGCGTGCGCCGTGTCAGGACGTCCTCCAGATGCAGCGCGCCCTCGTGCGAGACGGCGTAAACGACCTCCGCCTTGAGGTACTCCGCCGTTCCCGGGATCGGCTCGCCCAGTTCGGGACGCTCCGAGATCGACTCCAGGATGTCCTCGATCGCGGTGCCGTAGCGCTGGAGGAGGTGCTCGATCCGGCCGATCGGCAGCCTCGTGCGCTGCACGAGCGAGTGCCGCGCGCCCCACATCTCGTGGTAGCCCGTCGCGCCGACGATCGGCAGCCGCTCGGTCCACGACGACGGCGCCGGGCGGCCGAGGTCGTCCACCGCGACGTCGACCGCGTCGGCGGCCATCACGCGGTACGTCGTGTACTTGCCGCCTGCCACGATCACCAGACCGGGCACCGGATGCGCGACGGCGTGCTCGCGCGACAGCTTCGTCGTCGAAGTCGCCTTCGCCGCCAGCAGCGGCCGAAGCCCGGCGTACACGCCTTCGATGTCGTCGGCGGTGAGCGGCGTGCGCAGGACCGCGTTGAGGTGATCGAGCACGTAGTCGACGTCGGCCTGGCTGGCCGCCGGATGTTCGCGGTCGAGGTCCCATTCGGTGTCGGTGGTGCCGACGATCCAGTGCCGTCCCCACGGGATGACGAACAGGACGCTCTTCTCGGTGCGCAGGATCAGCCCGGTGTCCAGGTCGATCTTCTCGCGCGGCACCACCAGGTGGATGCCCTTCGACGCGCGCACGGTGAACGGCGCGGGGATGCCCGCCGCCTCGGCCATGTCGTCGCTCCACACGCCGGTGGCCGCGACGACCGTCTTCGCCCGGACCTCGATCTCCGCGCCGCTCTCGCGGTCGACGACCTTGGCGCCGACGACGCGTTCGCCGTCACGGATCAGCGACGTCACGCGAGCGCGGGTGAGGACGGAGGCGCCTTGCTCCGCCGCGGTCCGCGCGATCGTCATGGTGTGGCGCGCGTCGTCGACTTGGGCGTCGTAGTACTGGATGGCGCCGATCAGGGCGTCGTCCGCGAGGCCGGGGGCGACCTTGCCCGCGCCGCGTTTGGACAGATGCCGGTGCCGCGGCAAGGCGCGCGCTCCGCCGAGGGTGTCGTAGAGCGTGACACCCGCGCCGATGTAGCCGCGTTCCCAGACACGGTGCTTCAGCGGCACCAGGAACTTCACCGGCCGGACCAGATGCGGCGCCAGCGTCTGCAGCAGCAGACTCCGTTCCTTCAGCGCCTCACGGACCAGCTTGAAGTCGAGGTTCTCCAGGTAGCGCAGCCCGCCGTGGATCAGCTTGCTGGACCGGCTCGAGGTGCCCGCGGCGAAGTCGCGTGCCTCGACGAGCGCGACGGAGAGCCCGCGCGAAGCCGCGTCGAGCGCGACGCCGGCACCGGTCACTCCCCCGCCGACGACGAGAACTTCGACCTCTTCGCGAGCGAGCTTGCGCAGTGTCTCGGCACGGTAGACCGGGGAAAGCGGTACGGGTGTCACTCTGTTCCTCCTGTTCATCGGGCTCACTCGACCTCTACCCAGTCGAGCGTGCGGCCGACGGCCTTCTGCCAGCCCGCGTAGCCCTCGGCGCGCTGTTCGTCCGTCCACGACGGCTCCCAGCGCTTGTCCTCGTTCCAGTTCTGTTCCAGCTCGTCGGTGGACTTCCAGAACCCGACCGCGAGGCCTGCCGCGTAGGCGGCACCGAGCGCGGTGGTCTCGGCGACGACCGGCTTCGACACCGGCACGCCGAGGATGTCCGCCTGCAACTGCATGCACAGCTCGTTCGCGGTCACGCCACCGTCCACACGCAACACGTCGAGCGGGACACCGGAGTCGTTCTGCATGGCCTCGACGACGTCGCGGGTCTGGTAGCAGATCGCTTCGAGCGTCGCCCGCGCCAGATGCGCGTTGGTGGTCGCCCTGGTGAGCCCGACGATCGCGCCGCGCGCGTCCGAACGCCAGTACGGCGCGAACAGGCCCGAGAACGCGGGGACGAAGTAGACGCCGCCGTTGTCCTCGACCTGGCGCGCGAGGCTCTCGCTCTGGGACGCCCCGCTGATGATGCCCAGCTGGTCACGCAGCCACTGCACGGCCGAACCGGTGACGGCGATGGAGCCTTCCAGCGCGTACACCGGCTTCTCGTCGCCGAACTGGTAGGCCAGCGTCGTGAGCAGGCCGTGCTTCGAGCGCACGACCTCGTGTCCGGTGTTGAGCAGCAGGAAGTTGCCGGTGCCGTAGGTGTTCTTGGCCTCGCCGGGGCGGAAGCACACCTGTCCGACGGTCGCCGCCTGCTGGTCGCCGAGCACCCCGGTGATGGCGACCTCGCCGCCGAGCGGGCCGTCCGCGCGGGTGACGCCGAAACGGCCGTTGTTCGACGACGGCGCGATCGACGGCAGCATCTGCTTCGGGACGTCGAAGAACGACAGCAGTTCGTCGTCCCACTCCAGGGTTTCGAGGTCCATGAGCATCGTGCGCGACGCGTTGGTCGGGTCGGTCACGTGCACGCCGCCGTCGGGGCCGCCGGTGAGGTTCCAGATGAGCCAGGAATCGGTGGTGCCGAACAGCGCGTCGCCTTTTTCGGCGTCTTCCCGGACGCCGTCGACGTTCTCCAGGATCCACTGCAGCTTGCCGCCGGAGAAGTAGGTCGCGGGCGGCAGCCCGGCCTTGCGGCGGATGACGTCGCCCTTGCCCTCGCGCTCCAGCGCCGAGGCGATCCGGTCGGTGCGGGTGTCCTGCCACACAATGGCGTTGCAGTACGGGCGCCCGGTGCGGCGGTTCCACACGACGGTGGTCTCGCGCTGGTTGGTGATGCCGAGCGAGGCGAGGTCGGCGGCGGTGAGCTTCGCCTTGTTGAGCGCGGTGGCGATGACCGAACGGGTCCGCTCCCAGATCTCGGTGGCGTCGTGCTCGACCCAGCCCGGCTTCGGCAGGATCTGCTCGTGCTCGAGCTGGTGGCGGGCGATCTCGTTGCCGCCGTGGTCGAAGATCATGAAGCGCGTGCTGGTGGTGCCCTGGTCGACGGCGCCGATGTAGTCAGACATGGTTTCTCTCCCTAGGAAACGCGCTCGATGTCCTTGGCGGGCAAGGCTTCCGGTGCCGGGTCGGCGGGCAGGTAGCGCTCGATGAAGAACTTGTAGATCGCGCCGCCGATGACCGCGCCGATGATCGGCGCCACGATGGGGATCCACCAGTACGGATAGCCGTATTGATCGGTGAACGCGGTGTCGTAACCGGTGAGCCAGGACATCAGCCGCGGGCCGAAGTCACGGGCGGGGTTGATCGCGTAGCCGGCGTTGGTACCCCAGGCCATGCCGATCGCGACCACCAGGAAGCCGACGACGACCGGGGCGAGGTTCGCGGCGGGCGCGGTGTTGCGGAGATCGGTGATGGCGAAGATCACCAGCGCGAGGATCGCGGTCCCGATGATCTGGTCGCGGAAGGCGCCCCAGTCACCCACCGGAAGGGTTCCGTTACCCGGAAGGGTGGAGAAGACACCCTGGGTCTTGATCGTCAGGCCGGGGTCTGCGGCGTTGAGTACCTCGGTGTAGTTCCACCGCACCAGCAGCGCGGCGACGAACGCTCCGGCGGTCTGCGCCAAGGCGTACGGGGCGACCTTGCGCCACGAAAAGCCCTTGAACACCGCGAGCGCCACCGTGATGGCGGGGTTCAGATGCGCGCCGCTGATCCGTGAAGCCACGTAGATACCGAGCGTGACACCGATTCCCCAGGCCCACGCGATGCTGTCGTGGTCCCCGATGCCCCCGGCGACGACTTGAGCCACCACCCCGCAGCCGAACAGGATGAGGATCATCGTCCCGACGAACTCCGCCGCCAGTTCGCCCGCCAGTCCGCGAGCTTTGAGGTTTCGCACCATTGCTTCCTCCACAAAGGACACCGTTGCCCTGTTGAGGCCGAAGTTAAGTTCGCGGAAACGCGGGGTCAACGGACACCGGTCGGCATTGTCGAACGTGCGAAGACGATGTTCGACATTGTCGAATCAGGGCCGGTCGGGCTACGGTTGGGCCGTGCCCGGTCCGATCCAGTCCATCGAGCGCGCCGCCGCGATCCTGCGGTTGCTGGCGCGCGGTTCGGGGCGTCTCGGGGTCGGCGAGATCGCCGATTCCCTCGAACTCGCCAAGGGAACCGCACATGGGATCCTCCGCACCCTGCAAGGGGTCGGCTTTGTCGAACAGGACCGCGACACCGGGAAATACCAACTTGGCGCGGCGCTACTGCACCTCGGCACGAGCTACCTCGACGTCAACGAGCTCCGCTCACGCGCGATCAACTGGGCCGACGCTCTGGCCGCGCGCAGCGGTGAAGCCGTCCGGATCGGCGCACCGCTGGAAGGCCGGGTCCTGGTGGTGCACCACGTGTTCCGGCCCGACGACAGCCTGCAGACCCTCGACGTCGGCACGCTTCTGCCGTTGCACGCGACGGCGCTCGGAAAAGTACTTCTGGCCTACGACACCGGTCTCGTGGCATCGTTGCGCAGCGGCGGACCGGAGGCCTACACCCGCCGGACCCTGGTCACCCAGACGGCGATCAAACGTGCCTGCGGCAAGGTGCGCGAGGCGGGCTGGGCGAGCGAGAACGGCGAGATGATCACCGGCGAGGCCGGGATAGCGGCGCCGATCCGCGGCCACGGCGGCATCGTGGTCGGCGCGATCGGGGTGTCCGGCGCGACGGAACGGATCTGTGAAGCCGACGGCAGCCCGATCCCGCGGCTGCTCGGCCACGTACGCGACGCGGCACGGGCGGTCTCCCGCGATCTCGGCGCGTCCCGATGGTGATGGAGGTGCTCGCGTGGTCCAGCGCTACGTGATGTCGATCGACCAGGGCACCACCTCGACGCGGTGCATCCTGTTCGACGCGCGCGGCAGGCTGGTCTCGGTCGCGCAGCGCGAACACCAGCAGCACTTCCCCCGGCCCGGCTGGGTCGAGCACGACGCGACCGAGATCTGGCGCAACGTCGGCCGGATCGTCCCGCAGGCGCTGGCCGACGCCGGCGTCGAACCGGCACAGGTGGTCGGCCTCGGCATCGCGAACCAGCGCGAAACGACGGTGCTGTGGGATCGGCACACCGGCAATCCGGTCGGGCGCGCGATCGTCTGGCAGGACACCCGCACCGACGCGATGCTCGAACACCTCGCCCGCGAGCCGGGCGCCGACCGCGTCCGGCGGCTGTGCGGGCTGCCGCTGGCCACGTACTTCTCCGCACCGCGTATCCGGTGGATGCTGGAAAGGACCCCCGGCCTGCGGGAACGCGCCGAGCGCGGCGACGTGCTGTTCGGGACGGTCGAGAGCTGGCTGATCTGGAACCTGACCGGCGGTCCCGAGGGCGGCGTCCACATCACCGACGTCACCAACGCCTCGCGCACCATGCTGATGAACCTGCGGACACTGTCCTGGGACGACGAACTGCTGGAGTTCTTCGACGTCCCGCGCGCGATGCTGCCCGATATCCGTTCGTCGGCCGAGGTGTACGGGACGACGTCGCGGGTGGTCCCGGGGATCCGGATCGCGGCGGCGCTCGGCGATCAGCAGGCGGCGTTGTTCGGCCAGACCTGCTTCGCGCCCGGCGAGGCGAAGTGCACGTACGGCACGGGCAGCTTCCTGCTGCTCAACACCGGACCGACACCGGTGCTCTCGACGCACGGCATGCTGACCACAGTCGGGTTCAAGATCGGCGACGAGCCCGCCGTGTACGCGCTGGAAGGGTCGATCGCGGTCACCGGATCGCTGGTGCAGTGGTTCCGGGACGGGCTCGAACTGATCGGCAGCGCACCCGAGATCGAGACGCTGGCGAGGACGGTCGAGGACAACGGCGGCTGCTACATCGTGCCCGCCTTCTCCGGCCTGTTCGCGCCGCACTGGCACAGCGAGGCACGCGGCGTGATCGCCGGGCTGACGTCGTACATCACCAAGGGGCATCTCGCCAGGGCCGTCCTGGAGGCGACGGGCTGGCAGACCCGCGAGGTCGTCGACGCGATGAACGCCGATTCCGGGCTCGCGCTCTCGACGCTCAAAGTGGACGGTGGGATGACCGCCGACAACCTGCTGATGCAGTTCGTCGCCGACGTCCTCGACGTGCCGGTGGTCCGCCCGATGGTCGCCGAGACGGTGTCGCTGGGCGCGGCGTACGCGGCCGGATTGTCGGTCGGATACTGGCCGGATCTGGAGGGCCTGCGCCGGAACTGGCACCGTGCCGGACAGTGGCTGCCGACGATGGACCCCGCCCGCCGCGACAGCGAATACGGGCACTGGCGGCAAGCCGTGGAGCTGACCTTCGGCTGGATGCGCCCGGGCCCGACGGCCGCTCCCCCCGGCTCCGACCTGGTCGAGGTCGTCCTGGCCGACCACCGCCGGATCGAGCAGTTGTTCCGCGACCTCCGCAACGACGAGGCCGACCGTCCCGCACTGATCGCGGAACTCTCGGCGTCGCTGGTCGCCCATGCCACCGCGACGGAACGGATCGTCCGTCCCGATGCGACAGAGAGCGGGCTCGCCGCCGAACTGCTGGCCGTACTGGAGTCCAGCGACTCCGAGAAAGCGTTGGCGGCACTGGAGAATTCGGTGGACGCGCATATCCGCGCGGAGGAACGCGGGCTGTTGAACGAACTCCGGCGCACACTGTCCACTTCGGACCGCACCGGCCTCGGCCGCGCGTTCGTGGCCGAACGACAGCGGCAGCTCGACCTCGACTGCGGCTCCGCCGCGCACATCCGCGAGCAGGGCTCCCGGCTACGGCTCTCGTGACTCGCCGGTAGGTCGTGTTAGCCTGTCGCCGTGCGCCGCTGGACTCGACTCGTAGTCAAGCGCGCCGGCTGAACCAGGTCGCCGGCGCGCATTCCGGCGACCCCTCGACACGGGGCATTTCCCGGGACCTGGCCCTCCATGGCCTGTACGTTTCCCGCCCTTGGAGCCCACGATGTCCGCTGTTTCGTTTCAGATCCCCGCCCCGCGCTCGTCCATGCTGGTCCGCCGCCGGATCGCGACCTACTTCGTCGGCGGCGTCGAGCAGATCCCCGGCCTGGTCGACGCGCTCGGCTGCCTCGTCCACGACCTGTCGGTCGACGTGCGCGACGGGGTCCGCGAAAGCACCATGACCTGCGCAGTCCTGATCGACGCCGACGAGGTCGAGCCCCTGCTGGACCGGCTGCGCGGGCTGGCCTCGGTCGTCTCCTCCGAACTGGTCTGACCGCCCGCGGAGGCCGCTCGGGCGGCGGTGTCCCGCGACACGAACCGCCGGGGCCGGCCAGGGCGATCTCACGCGAGATCGGCACAAAGTCCTCTATGCCCGAAGTCACTTGCACGGTTCCATGCAGCCGGTCAGGGAACAACCACCCACGTCTTGACTTAGTTAGGAAGCCTTCTTAACTTCAAGTTCATGGCCGAAACCCCACGGAACAGCAGGTCTCAAGCCTATCGTCGGCTCAGCTTGGCCGAGAAACACGACAAGTTCGTCAATCAGTACTCGCGGCGGACCCTGTTCCGGGTGGGCGCGGTGAGCGGCGCGGCACTCGCCGCCGGCGGCGTTCTGCTCCCGGGCTCGGCCGCGGCCTCCCCCGGACCGACCGTGCTGCTCAACACCGACAAGGTCGCGGGGTCGGCGCTGCGGCCGTTCGGACGGCACATCGCCTACGGGGCCGACCCGTCCCAGCAGGTCGTGGTCTCCTGGCAGGTGCCCGCGGCGGTGACCGCCCCGTTCGTCCGGATCGGCACGGTACCCGGCGACTTCAGCCCGCCCATCCCGGCCGAGGTCCGGGCGCTGACCAGCCAGATGTCGTGGCAGCATCCGGTCGAAGAAGTGCCGCCGAACAGTCCGAAGACGATCACCCAGTACTACCTCCACGCCCGGATCGACCGTCTCCTGCCCAACACCACGTATTACTACGTCGTCGGCCACGAGGGTTACGACCCCGCCGCGAGGCTCGGCGAGATGGCGAGTTTCCGCACCGCGCCCGCCCCGGGCGGCGACGGCACGTTCTCCTTCACCGCGTTCGGCGACCAGGGTGTCGGCTACAACGCCGTCGCGACGAGCAGTCTGATCGCGGGCCTCGACCCGGCCTTCCACCTCGCCATGGGCGACCTGAGCTACGCCCTCGAAGGCGAGGGCGGGCATCCGGAGGAGGACCAGTACGACGCGCGGCTGTGGGACTCCTTCTTCGTGCAGAACGAGCCGGTCACCGCGGGGATCCCGTGGATGATGGCGCTCGGCAATCACGAAATGGAGGGCTGGTACTCCGCGGACGGTTACGGTGGCGTGCGGGCGCGGTTCACCATGCCGGACAACGCCTGGGACGGTTCCACCTGCATCTACTCCTGGCGCTACCAGAACGTCGGCCTGATCAGCCTGGACGGCAACGACGTCTGCTACAACAGTCCGTCCAATCTGGATTACACCAAGGGCAAGCAGCTCAAGTGGCTCGGCAAGACGCTCGCCGCCTTCCGCGCCGATCCCACGATCGACTTCATCGTCGTCTACTGCCACCAGTGCACGTACTCCACCTGCCATTCCAACGGCGCCGAACTCGGCGCGCAGAAGGACTGGGCGCCACTGTTCGACAAGTACCAGGTCGACCTGGTGCTCAACGGGCACAACCACATCTACGAACGCACCGACCCCATCCGGGCGGGCAAGGCCATCAAGAAGGTGCCGTCGCGAGGGACCACCGACCCGGTCAAGGACGGGACGACCTACATCACGGCGGGTGGCGGTGGCGGCAGCGTCTCCGAATTCCCCGCTTCCGACACCTACCTCGGCCATGAGACCAGCAACGACTCCCCCGTCCCGATGAAGTACTCGGAACGGGACGGCCAGGACCGCACCAAGAAGGTCACCTGGTCCCGCGTCCGGTTCCGCGGCTACAGCCTGGTCGCGGTCGACGTCATCGCGGGCACGGGCACCACACCGCCCAAAATGGACGTTCGCGCGATCAGCGCCGACGGCACCCTGGTCGATCAGATCATCGTGCAGCGTTCCTGACCCGCCTTCCTCCCGTTACAGAGTCATGACAGAAACAGCTTCCGGTGACGATCCCGGTGGTCTTCGACCGCACGTCGGGCAAGCAGGTGATCGACGAGTTCGACCAGCACTTCGGCATCCCTTCGGCGTTCCACAACCGGGCTCGTCGGCGAAGGCGACCGCTACGTCGTCGTCATCTTGTCCGGTTTCGCCGAAGGCACGAGCCTCGACGTGGCGACGGCGGCTACCTCGGTGGCGGCGTCCCTGGTTCCCCGTCTACGAAAGTGACTTCGGCCGCGTTTTCCACGGTCGTTCTGAAAGCGCTTACCAGCAGCTCGGCGAAACAGGGCCATGGAGCCGCCGCGGCACCCCCGGTCTGGACTTTCAGGGCGGCCAGTTGCTCGCCGGCCAGCGGCGCCACCCGGTCCATGAACTGGCCGAGGAACCGCAGGGCCATGACGGGCGGGATCCCGGCACCGGCGAGCTCCGCCACCGCGCGGGAAACGGACGGGCGCACGACGGCAGGCGCCCCCTCGTCGTCCTTGCCGAGCACGCCGTGCCGTTCCAGGCACCGGGCGACGGCGGGCTGGTCGCGAGCGAGGTCGGCGATCGCCGCCTCCAGCCGTTCGGCGCCGTCCACTGTGGTCGTTCCGAGTATCGCGGCGATGGACACCAGGTTGAAGCCCTGCTTCTGCAGCATCGTGATGCGCCGCAGCCGCCGCAGATGGGCCGGGCCGTAGTAGGCGGACCTGCCGTGCCGGACCGGCGGGGCGAGCAGGCCCCTCGTCTGATGTGCCCTGATATTACGCGCCGACATGCCGACGATCGTCGAGAGTTCTTCGATCGTGTATCCGGCCGGTCTCGGCGAAAGGGGCTTCACGCCGAACAGCTTAACCAATGGTCGGATCAGTACACCACGAAGCCGACGTAATGGTGATGCCGCCGCCAGCCGGCTGAATCAGCGAGTTGCCATAAGTTCATCGGTTCGCCGCCCCGCGCACAAGGCGAAGAGGTGGTTTACATGGTTTCGTGCCAAGTAATGTCGGTTTTGGGGCGTTCTACCCCTGCGGATTGCTCCAGTCAGGCGATCTTGATGGGCCTGAGACTTTCCTGCCGTTTAAATGCAGCTGAGACATCTGATGTCTCGACTCTGTCGACGCCTCCGGAGCGCCGCTGAACCCGATGGCCGGTCGTCAAAGTTTCAACCTTTTCCCAGGAGGTTTCTGCATGTTCTGGAAACGGATCGCGGTCGCGGCCGTGGCCGCGACCGGCTTGGCCACGGGGCTGGTGGTGTCCCAACAGGACACTCCGGCCGCCGCGACAGAGCCCGCCGCGGCGACGGTCCCCGCCTTCGGCCACATCGTCCTCGTGATGTTCGAGAACAAGGACTACAAGGAGATCAGCGGCAGCTCCAAGGCTCCGTATCTCAACAAACTCGCCTCGCAGGGCGCCAAGTTCACCAAGGCGTACGGGACGACACATCCCAGCCAGCCGAACTACATCGCCCAGTTCGCGGGTTCGACGCACGGCGTCGACAGCAACAAATGCCAGGATCTCGGGAACAAGGAGAACATCGCTTCCCAGCTGGCGGGGATCGGCAAGAAGTTCGTCGGCTACGCGGAAAGCATGCCCTCCGACGGCTACACGGGCTGCACGAAGGGCAAATATGCCCGCAAGCACAACAGCTGGGTCAGCTTCAGCAATGTCCCCGCGTCGGCGAACAAAAGGTTCTCGTCGTTCCCGAGCGACTTCACCAAGCTGCCGCACGTCGCTTTCGTGACCCCGGACCTGTGCAGCGACATGCACGACTGCCCGGTCGACACCGGCGACAAATGGCTGAAGAACAACCTCGACGCGTACGCGCAGTGGGCCAAGACGCACAACAGCCTGCTGATCGTCAATTTCGACGAGGACAGCGGGACGTCGGTGAACCAGATCTTCACCACGTTCGTCGGTGCCCACGTGAAGCCGGGCAGTTACAGCGAATCCATCAACCACTACTCGATCCTCCGCACCATGGAGGCGGCGTTCGGCCTGCCGGGCATCGCCAACGCGGCGAACAAGCCGCCGATCACGAGCGTGTGGCAGTAACCGGTTGAACCCCGCGGGCGTGTCCACTGTGGACGCGCCCGCGGGCGGGAAAGGACTTTGTTCTCTTGGCTCCCCGCAGGAAGGCACGACCGTGAACACCCGCACCCGCGTCCTGATCGCCGTCACCGGAGTACTCACACTGGCCGCGGCCGCCGTGCTCTACGTCGGGGTGGCGGGCGCACGCAACCAGGGCACCGCGTCGGCGGGCACCCCCGACGCCGTCACCCTCGAAGGCGGGCGGTTGCTGTTCCGCAGCACCGCCGACGCCGACCGCGGGCACGTGTCCAGCGTCAGCGCGGCCGATCCCGGCGGAGCCCGGGCGGTGTCCACCGTCTCGTGCAGCCGGGTGTACGCGGCGGGCGGCACCGGGATCTGCCTGCGCCCGGAAACCGGGCTGACCACTTACCAGCTGGCCGTACTCGACAGCGCTCTCGCGGTCGAACAGGAGATCCCCCTGGTCGGGTTGCCCAACCGGGCGCGCGTCTCGGCCGACGGGCGGCGTCTCGCGTGGACGGTGTTCGTCACCGGCGACTCCTACAACGGCGGACGGTTCTCCACCCGCGCCGGCACCCTCGACCTCACGACCGACAACGTCGAAGGCACGCTCGAGGACTTCGCAGTCACCGTAGACGGCAAGCCGTACAAAGCGGCCGACGTCAACTTCTGGGGCGTCACTTTCGCCAGGCAGCCGAACCGGTTCTACGCCACCATGTCCACCGGCTCCCACCGGTACCTCGTCGAAGGCGATTCCCAGGCCAGGACGGTGAGAACGCTGCGGGACAACGTCGAATGCCCGTCGCTCTCCCCCGACGAGACCCGCGTCGCCTACAAGGCCGCCATCGACGGCGATCCCGTCAAGGGCTGGCGGATCTCGGTCCTCGACCTGGCGAGCGGCACCGTGACACCGCTGGCCGAGACGCGGAACGTCGACGACCAGCCCGCCTGGCTCGACGACCGCACCATCGCCTACGCCCTCCCCCGCACCCAAGGACATTCCGACGTCTGGGCCGTGTCCGCCGACGGCTCGGGGACTCCGCGCCTGCTCATCCCGGAGGCCGAATCGCCCGCCGCACTGCCCTAGTAGCCAGGATGGCTTCATGGCGAGGTTCCGGACCAGGCGCGAACTTCCGATGCAGGACACTAGGCTGCCGGATATGAAGGCCGCGCTGCTGATCGTCGACCTGCAGGACATGCTCGTCCCCCTGGTGTGGCGCGGCGAGGAGCTGGCGGCCCGGCTCGCCGCGCTGGCGCGCCGGGCCCGGGCGGACAACATTCCGGTGATCGCCCTGCGGCAGATCGGCGCGCCCGGCACCGACTTCGATCCCGCGTCACCGGGCACCCGGGTCAGCCCGCTGCTCGGTCTCGAACCGATCGACGTGGTGGTCGACAAGACGGCGACGGACTCGTTCTACCGCACGGGGCTGGCGGGGCTGCTCGCCGACCGGGGCGTCGACACCGTGGTGCTGACCGGGCTGGCCACCGACTACTGCGTCGACGCGACCGCCAGATCCGCGCAGAGCCACGGTCTCGACGTCGTGCTGGTCGGCGACGGCCACGCGCCGTCCTCCGACGGCGATCCCACCGCGGGCCTGACCGCCGAACAGGTCATCGCCCGGCACAATCTGCTGCTGAGCACCGCGATCCACCCGGGCGGCAGGCTGCGCGTGGTGCCCGCGGCGGAGGTCGAGTTCACCGGCTGAGCGAGCCTGCTCGTACGATCGGCTCGCCATGATCACGAACT
Organism: Amycolatopsis sp. lyj-108; assembly: GCF_046549005.1. Classification (NCBI taxonomy): domain Bacteria; kingdom Bacillati; phylum Actinomycetota; class Actinomycetes; order Pseudonocardiales; family Pseudonocardiaceae; genus Amycolatopsis; species Amycolatopsis sp. lyj-108. The sequence continues at coordinate 322,910 of NZ_JAJPWQ010000009.1, forward strand.
TCCTGCTCGACCACTCCGCGCTCGTGCCGGTGGCGATCGCACTGGTCGCGCTCGTCTGCGCCGTCCTCGGCCACCTGTTCGCGGGCAAGCGGCGGGTCCTGTTGGCCCTCACCGGCGCGTCCCTGGTGCCGGTCTTCGCGCTGACGCTGGTGCCCACCGCGCACACGATCGACGGGATCCTGTGCACCGTCCAGTTCTCGCTGCCCACGCTCGGCGCGGTCGAACTCCTGGCCAACGTCGCCCTGTTCCTGCCAGCGGTGTACTTCGCCACGCTGGCGGCGAAGCGGCCGCTGACGATGCTCGCGGCGGGCTCGGCGCTGTCCGCGGTGATCGAGGCGCTTCAGGCGTTCGTCCCCGCCATCGGCCGCGCCTGCGACACCAACGACTGGCTGATGAACACCGTCGGCGCGGTACTCGGCGTGGCCCTGGCGCTCGGCACGGCGTGGCTGGTGAGGCGCCGCGCTCAGTCCGTCAGCTCGATGGGCGCGATCTCGTCGTAGACGTCGCCCGGACCCGGGTTCGCCGGATCCGTCTCGCCGCCGAAGTGGTTCAGCACGCCCCACACCGCGTTGAGCGCCGTCTGGACGGCACCTTCGGCCCAGCCCGCCGTCCACGAGACGTCGTCGCCCGCCAGGAAGAGACCGCGGTGGCGTTCTTCGAGCCTGTCCTGTTTGAAGTGGGTGAACAGCCGGTGCTGGTAGCGGTAGTGGCCGGGCAGGTTGGCCTTGAACGCGCCCATGAAATGCGGTTCGGCCTCCCAGGACACGGTCACCGGGTCGCCGATGATGTGCCGCCGGACGTCGACGCCCGGGTAGATCTCCTTCAGCGACTGCAACATCACCTCGACCCGCTCGGAGACCGAAAGCGGCAGCCACTTCAGCGAATCGTCGGCCCACGTGTAGGACAGGCAGATCACCGCGGGCGCGTCCGGGTCGTCACCGAGCAGGTACGTGCCGCGCGGCATGCGGTCGGTCAGCGTCATGCTCATCGTGTCGCGGCCGGTCGCCGGATCCTTGTCCAGCCAGAAGGGCCGGTCCACCGGGACGAAGACCTTCGAGGACTCCATGTAGTGCGTGCGCTCGATCGCCGTCCAGTGGTCGATCGGGAACAGCACCTCGTCGCAGGCGATCTTCGACAGCAGCATCCAGCTCTGCGCGGTGAACACCGCCGCCGGGTAGGTGCGGATGCGGCCTTCGGTGTCGGTCACGGTGATGTTGTTCGGCGCCGTGCGGTGAAGCCGGGCGACGCCGGGGTTCGGGCTTCCGCCGTGCAGTGAGCTCAAACTCGTTCCCGCGGGCCAGAACGCGAGGTCCTCGGGCGCGTGTTCCCACAGCCGCAACGGAAGCTGCCTGCTCCCGCCGACGATACTGCGGTGCTCGTCGTCGGCGCCGGTGTAGACCACCCGCAGGATCTCCAGGATCGAGTTCGGGAAGTCGGTGTCCCAGCCGCCCGTGCCGAAGCCGACCTGCCCGAAGATCTCGCGGTCGCGGAACGAGGCGAACGCGGGTGAAGCACAGAGGAAGCCGTAGAAGGTCTGGTCGTCCAGCCGCGGCACGAGTTCGTTCCACAGCCGCTTGATCGTCTTCGCGTCGCGCTCGCGGATCGCCTTCTGCATCTCGGTGAACGCGGCCTGCTCGGACAGCGTGCTGTCCCAGGCGGCGGCGACCTTGCCGAAGACGGCGGGCAGTTCGTCCGCCGTCCGCGCGTAGTGGCTCTCCCCCTTGAGGTCGACGACGGTGCTCGGCGTTCCCGGCGCGAGCGGGTTCGGGAACGGCGTCGTCTCCAGGCCGACCTTGTCGATGTAGTGGAAGAGCGCGGTGGACGCCGGCGGGAACCGCATCGCGCCCATCTCCGCGACGACGTCGTCCGGGCAGCCGGGGAAGTTCACCGTGCGGAGGCGGCCGCCGATCTCGGCGATCTCGTACACGACCGGGCGCAGGCCGAGTTTCATCAGCTCGTACGCGGTGACGATGCCCGAGAGGCCGCCGCCGATCACCGCCACCTCGGTGCCGTGGCGCTCGGCGGGGAGCGAGCCGAGCCCGGCGGGGTGGGCGAGGAAGTCGTCGTAGGCGAACGGGAAATCGGGGCCGAACATGGTGATCGGGCGACCCGTGGATTCGTCGTGGTGAATCGCGGTCGGGAGAGCGGAGGTCATGCGGAAAGTCCTCGGTACAGATCGGGCCGTCGATCGGCCAGGTGGGTGTTCTCCAGGCGCGACGCGACGAGCGCGTCACGGGTGACATCGGCGCTGATCAGCTCCGGGCCGTCGCCCGCGCGGGCGAGCACCTCACCGGTCGGGGCGACGACGCAGGATCGGCCGCAGTAGGTCAGTTCCTGTTCGGTGTCGCAGCGGTTCGCGTAGGCGACGAACAGCTGGCTTTCGTAGGCGCGGGTGGGCACCAGCGTGTCGGCGACCAGTTCGTACGGACTCATCAGCGCGGTCGGCACCACGAGCAGCTCGGTCCCCGCCAGCGCGTGCGCCCGCACCAGTTCGGGGAACTCGACGTCGTAGCAGATCAGCAGGCCGATCCGGAGACCGTCGAGCTCGGCCTGCACGACCGCCTCGGTGCCCGGCTCGAACCGGTCGCGGTCGATGTCGCCGAACAGATGGGTCTTGCGGTAGTTCGCCAGCCGCTGTCCGCCGGGGCCGATCAGCTGGACGCTGTTGTGGACGTGGTCGCCGTCCGACTCGGGGTATCCGTAGGCCAGCGCGACGCCGGTTTCCTTGGCCAGCGCGGACATCCGGGCCGCTGTCGGACCGTCGGCCGGTTCGGCGAGTGCATGGGAGCGGGCGCCGATGTGGTAGCCGGTGGTGATCATCTCGGCGGCGATCACGAGGTCGGCACCCGACGCCGCGACGACGGACGGCAGCTCGGCGTACGAGCCCTGATGGACGGCGACCTTCATACCGGCGACGATATCCGCCGTTCCGATGCGTCGATAAGGGCGATCTGTTGCACAGAGTATTGGCAGACCGTCGAATCGATGCAGCGAAATGCAATTCAGCGGCGATATGTTGTCTGGATCACCCTCCTGGCGAGGCTTCCTCGGCGTGATCGTCGGCCCAGCCGAGTGCCTCGGTGATCGCCTTCTCCGCGACGGTCGACATCGTCGACATGTAGGTACCGCTGACGTGGTTGTCGTCGAGGTAGACGAGCACGTTGCCGATCACCGGCGGGCAGACCTCGGCCGTGCAGAAATAGTCGCTGAAATCGAGGAACCGCACGTTCGGCGGCAGATCCGGCAACGTCTCGTACGGCGGCTCCGCCGCGTAGAGGTCATAGCGCGGCGTGGCGCACTCCGGTGCCTCCGCGCCGCGGCTCTCGGCACACGCCGACGGCGACTGGCCGAAGCGCGGGTTGTCTCGCACCGCCAGCACCGGGATACCCGCCTCGTCGACCTTGCGCCACTGCGCGATGTAGCCGCCGGGGACCCGTTCCTCGACACCCGGCTTGACGTCCCGTGTGCCGATCGTCAGCACGGCGTCGGGGCGGGCCGTGACGATCTCGTCCACCACGGCGGTGTTCCAGTCGATGCAGGACTGGTCGCCCGGCACCGTGTCCGAGTCGGTGGAGAAGGGGCAGCCGCCGCGGAGGATCGACGTGACTTCCCAGTTCTTCTTCTCGGCGACCGGGAGCAAGGCGCCGAGGAACTGCCCGGCGTGCGAATCACCGGTGACCACGATCCGGCGGTGGGGATGCCCCGACGTCTGCGACGTGCAGACCTCGAGGTCGGCGTTGCGCGGTGACGAGCCGCAGCGTGCGGGATCGATCCCCGCCCAGTCTTCGGACACCGCGACGAACGACGGGACGAGCGCGGCGTCGGTGGCACCCCAGTAGGTGAATCCTTCGGTATGCGCGAGTGCGCCGGGATGGTCGGGATCGTCGACCGCGATCGCGTAGTTCTCCGCCTGCCGGACACCGGCCCACTGCCAGGCGCCCGACGCGGCGAGGACCACGGCCATCGCCAGGACGCCGAACCGGTAGGCGCCCCAACGGTTCCCGGCCCCGATCGCGGACACGCGGACCGGCTTCTCGACCAGGTGGTGGGTCAAGATGGCGAGAGCGAACGACAACGTGATGATCACCGCACCGCCGCGCAGGCCGACCTCTTCCCGGTCGCGGACGACGAGGTAGAACACCAGGATCGGCCAGTGCCAGAGGTAGAGCGCGTAACTGAGGTCTCCCAGGTACTTCAGCGGGCGGCTGCTGAGGAATCGGTCGGCTCCGCCCTTGGACGCGGTGTGCCCGGCGAGGATCACCAGCGCGGCCGAAAGTGTGGGCCAGAGCGCGAGATAGCCGGGGAAGACCGTCCCGACCTGGAGCACCAGCCCGCAGGAGACGAGCCCGGCGACCCCGGCCCAGCCGAACACGACCCGCGCCGGCCTCGGCACCGAAACCTTGTCGACGGCCAGCGCGAGCAGACCACCGAGCGCGAACTCCCAAACCCGCGTCAGCGAATCGAAGTACGCCAGCGGCTGATCGACCGCGGTCAGCCACACCGAATACGCCAGCGAAGCCGCGAAAACCGCGCCGAGAACGCCGAGCAGCATCGGCCGGACGTCGCCGCGAGTCCGCCGGACGACCAGCAGCACCAGCCCGACCAGCAACGGCCAGACCACGTAGAACTGCCCCTGGATCGACAGCGACCAGAAATGCTGGACGACACTGGCCGAGTTGTGCTGCGCGAAGTAGTCCGTGGAATCCGCCGCCAGCCGCCAGTTCTCCACGTACAGGGCGGAGGCGACGACCTCCTTGATCGTCTGGAACCAGCGGTTCTGCGGCAGCAGCACCACACTCGCCGCGACGACCAGCAGCAATACGGTGAGCGCGGCCGGGAACAGCCGCTTGATCATCCGGCCCCACATCGGCCGGTACTCGATCTTCCCGCGCGCCGCGGCGCGATAAAGCTGGCCGGTGACAAGGAAACCGGAGATCAGGAAGAACGCGTCGACGCCGCCGGAGATCCGGCCGAGCCACACGTGGTAGACGACCACCAGCACACACGCGAGCGCCCGCAACCCCTGGATTTCCGGGCGGAACCGCCGCTCCGTCTCCCGCACACAACCACCACCAAGATCACCGGCCGCCGACGGGCGGGGACCCTACGGCAGGAAGCTGTGAGCGAGCTTAAGTTCGGATGATCGGACGACCTCGGGCAGGTCCGCCGCCCGGAACTCGCGTGTTTGGAGCCGTAACACACGGCCGGACCCCGGCCTGGCGTGTTACGGCTCCAATCACGTGTGTTCCGCCTTCAAGCACGTGTGTTACGGCTCCGATCACGTGTGTTCGTTGCCTGGACACACGTGATCGGAGAAGCCGCGCGGGGTCAGGTCGACTTCTGGCCGTCGATGCTCTCGCGCAGGATGTCGGCGTGGCCGGCGTGCTGCGCGGTCTCGGCGATGACGTGCGTCAGCACCCGGCGCACGCTCCGCACCGCGCCCGGCGGGTTCCAGGGCGCCTCCGGCAGGGGATGCGTGGCGGACAGGTCGGGGATCGTCGAGACGATCTCCGTCGTCCGCGCGGCCACCTGCTCGTAGCGCGCGAGGATTCCCGTCAAGGTGTCGCCGGGCAGCATCCTGAAGTTGTTCTGGTGGTCGATCGCCCACTGCGGGAACTCACGGGCGGTCCCGGCGCCGATGTCGGCCCAGGTGACGCCTTCCGGCAGGTCGTAACTGATCGCGGACGGGCCGTCGACCACGAAGCGCAGCCACATCGCCTCGATCGAGGCGACGTGCTTGATCAGGCCGCCGAGGCTCAGTTCGCTGACCGTCGGATGCGCGTCGAGTTGCTCGTCCGTGAGGCCCTGGACGGTGGCGGTCAGCACGGCGCGGATCGTGTCGAGGGCTTCGAGCAGGTCGGCGCGTTCGGCGTCGAGGATGGTGGTGGTCATCGGGCCCTCCGGGTTGTCGTTCTCTGGCACGCGACGACTCTCGCAGGGGTAGAGGACAGGTTGTGGCCTCTACTGGAGGCATCATGGAAAACATGCCGAAGACCTCCGCGCGTCTGCTGTCGATGCTCTCGTTGCTGCAGGCCCGCCGCGACTGGCCAGGAGCGTTGCTGGCCGAGCGGCTGGACATCAGCCCGCGCACCGTGCGGCGCGACGTCGACAGACTCCGCGAGCTCGGCTACCCCATCGCGACGATCAAGGGTCCCGACGGCGGGTACCGGCTCGACGCCGGGTCCGAACTGCCGCCGCTGCTGTTCGACGACGACCAGGCGGTCGCGCTGGCCGTCGCGCTGCAGATCGCCACCACCAGCGGCGCGGGGATCGAGGAGGCGGCGATGCGCGCGCTGCACACCGTCCGGCAGGTGATGCCCTCGCGGTTGCGGCGCCGGATCGACACGCTGCGGGTCACCGCCGTCGAATCACCCGCGAGCCGGGCGGAACCCCGCGTGGACGGCCAAGTCCTGCTCGCGCTCGGCGCGGCGGTGCACGCCCGCGAGATCCTCCGGTTCGGCTACGCGGACGCGCCGCGCCGGGTGGAACCGCATCATCTCGTCACCTGGCACGGCCGCTGGTATCTCGTCGCGTGGGACCTCGATCGCGCGGACTGGCGCACCTTCCGCGCCGACCGGATCTCCCCGCGCACCCCGACCGGCCCGCGGTTCACGCCGCGTGAGCTGCCTGTCCCCGACGTCGCCACCTTCGTCGCGAGCCGGTTCCGGGGCTCTTCGGAATCCGGCGAGTGGCCGTGCCGCGGCGAAGTCATCCTCGACCTTCCCGCGGCCACCGTCTCCCACTACGTCCGCGACGGCGTGGTGGAAGAACTCGGACCGGATCGGTGCCGCCTGACGCTGGGATCGTGGTCGTGGGCCGGGCTCGCGGCGAGTATCGGCCGGTTCGACGCCGACGTCGAAGTCGTCGGGCCTCCCGAACTGCGGGAGGCTTTCGCCGTCCTGGCCCGCCGTTACGCGAAGGCGGCCGGCTGACCACGGATACGACGCCGGGAACCGCCCGGGGTCTGGGGAACGGTGCCCGACGTCGTCGACCGCCCGGGGTCCGGAGGCGGTGCCCTCCGGCGCCGGGACCGCCAGGGTCCCGGCACTGAAGCCTCGGTGTTCCTCACGCCTTGTGGTGCACCTCCTGCAGGCCGAACACCGGCGTCGGGATGCCCTCGTAGCGCGCTTTCAGTTGCAGTGCGAGATAGAGCGAGTAGTGCCGCGACTGGTGCAGGTTCCCGCCGTGGAACCACAGGCCTTCCTTCTGGGTGGGCTTCCACATGTTGCGCTGCTCGCCCTCCCACGGACCGGGGTCCTTCGTCGTCGCGGAACCAAGACCCCAGCATTTGCCGACGAGGTCCGCGGTCTCCTGGCCGACCAGGTCGGCGACCCAGCCGTTCATCGAGCCGTAGCCGGTGGCGTAGACGACGAGGTCCGCTTTCAGTTCCGTGCCGTCGGACAGCATCACCGCGTCACGGGTCAGCCGGTCGACCTGGCCGTGGGCCAGCTTGATCTTCCCGTCGGCGACCAGTTCCGACGCGCCGACGTCGATGTAGTAGCCGGAGCCGCGGCGCAGGTACTTCAGGAAAAGTCCGGATCCGTCGTCGCCCCAGTCGTGCTGGAATCCGGCCGCCTCCAGCCGCGCGTAGAAGTCCTTGTCCCGCTCACGGATCGCGTCGTACACCGGGATCTGGAACTGCGGCATGATCCGGTACGGGATCGACGCGAAGATCATGTCCGCCTTGTCGGTGGTGATCCCCGACCGCATCGCGCGTTCCGAGTACAGGTCGCCGAGTCCCAGCTCCATCAGCGAATCCGACTTCACCACATGCGTCGAGGACCGCTGCACCATGGTGACGTCGGCGCCGTGTTCCCACAGTGCCGCGCAGATGTCGTGCGCGGAGTTGTTGGAGCCGACCACAACCGCCTTCTTGCCGGCGTAGAAGTCCGGGCCCGGGTGCTGGGACGAGTGGTGCTGGTCGCCTTCGAAGACGTCCATTCCGGGGAACGACGGGATGTTCGGTTTCCCGGACATCCCGGTCGCGAACACGACGTGCCGCGGCGTGAGCACCAGTTCCTCGCCCTCACGGACGACGGTCACCAGCCACTGCTTCTGTTCCTCGTCCCAGGAGGCCGACGTCACCTCGGTGCTGGTCCAGTACGGCACCTCCATGAGCCGCGTGTACATCTCGAGCCAGTCGGCGATCTTGTCCTTGGGCGCGAACACCGGCCAGTTGTCCGGGAACGGCAGGTAGGGCAGGTGGTCGTACCAGACCGGGTCGTGCAGGCAGAGGTTCTTGTACCGCTTGCGCCACGAATCGCCGGGCCGCTCGTTGCGTTCCAGGACGAGCGTCGGCACGTCGAGCTGCCGCAGCCTGGCGCCGAGCGCGATCCCGCCCTGCCCGCCGCCGATCACGACGACGTACGGCTGCTGCTCGTAGCCGAGCCGAGTCCGCTCCTCTTCGCGTTTCTCGGCCCAGGACTTCCGGCCGCGCACGACGCCGTGCTCGACACCCTTCGGCCGCTGATCGTTGCGACGTTCCTCGAAACCCTTGAGCTCCCGCAGGCTCGTCAACAGCGTCCAGGCGCCTTCGTCTTTCAGCCTCAAGTGGCCTTTCGCGCGCCCGGTCGCGGTTTCGAACTCCAGCCACGCTTCGGTGACACCGTCGGCTTCGGTCGGCGTCTCGGTGGTGCGGAACCCGGACGGCTCGATCCGGTCGAGACAGGCGCCGAGCAGGCCGGCCACCTCGTCGCGACCTTCGACCGTCTTGATCGTCCAGGTGAAGGCGACCAGGTCGCGCCAGTAACTGTCGACGGCGAAGAGCGCAGCGGCGGCTTCGGCGTCGCGGGCGGCGAGGGCCGATTCGAACCGGCTCAGCCAGGCATCGACCCGAGCCTGCGGCGAGCCCGTCGCCTCGATCCGGTCCACCGTCTGTGTCATGGCCACTCCTGAACGTCGGCGTTCGGCTGTTACCCCGATCACACGCCGCGGGCGGCTACGGCGGCAAGGGTTGCAGCGTGTTGCAGCCCGGCTCCTTGGCGCGCCTCGACCGGCGGACCTATGCTGGTCAGTCGACGCGATGGTGCGGAGGTGGCCTGTGGGCGTGCACAGTTCGGTCCCGCCCGGCGTCGACCTGCCGATGCACGCCCGGGACCTGATCCGCATGCACGAAGCCGTGATCGGCGGTGGCCGTCCTCGGGTCCGGCCGCGGCCGCTGGTTTCGCGGTCGTGGTCACGGATGCTGAGCCTGGGGCTCGCCGCCGACGGGGTGAACACCCGGGATTCGGTGCCGCTCGACGAGGTCGCCCGCCGTCGCCGCGCCTCCCCGCTGCGGTGGGTGATCGAGGACCTCGGGCAGGTGGTCGGCGCGACGGCCGACACCGCGAACATGCTGCTGGTGGTGACCGACGCCGAGGGCATCATCCTCTGGCGTGTCGGCTCGCCCGCGGTGCGGCGCCGGGCCGACACGCTGGGCTTCACCGAAGGCGCCGACTGGACCGAGGCCAGGGTCGGCACCAACGCCATCGGCACCGCGCTCGCCGAGGCCGCGCCAGTGGAACTGCTCGCGGGTGAACACTTCGAACAGGGCCAGCATCCTTGGTACTGCACCGCCTCGCCGGTGCACGATCCGCGCACCGGCGAACTGCTCGGCGTGATCGACGTCAGCGGTCCCGCGCTGACCCTGCACCCGGCGATCGGCGCCCTGGTGGAGACCGGGCGGCGGCTGGTCGAATCCCAACTCTGGCGCCACCATCAGCAGGGGCTCGACCGGTTGCGCCGGACCGCCGAACCGGTGGTTACCGGCGTGGGCGGCCCGGTACTGCTGGTGGACGACGACGGCTGGGTGGCCCACTCCGCCGGGGTCTCCTCCGGCGCGCGGATCGCCGCGCCCGCGGAAGGGCGGATCCTCGCCGTTCCCGGCCTGGGCGCCTGCCTGCCGGAACGGCTGTCGGAAGGCTGGCTCGTGCGCCCGGCCGACACCGCGCGCCGGGTCCGGCTGGACCTCGAACTCGGCCACGCGCCGATGCTGCGGATGGCCTCGGGTGACGTCGGCTGGGTCCGCACCGTGACGCCGCGGCACGCGGAGATCCTCGTGCACCTGCACACGGCAGGCCCGTCCGGGCTGTCGGCCGAGGCGCTCAGCCGGGCGCTCTACGGCGACGCCGAACACCTCGTCACCGTCCGCGCCGAGGTCTCCCGGTTGCGACGGCTGCTCGGCGCCATTGTGGACACCCGGCCGTACCGGCTGGCCGCCGGCGTCGGCCTGACAATCCACAAAGGACTCGAAGTAGGCTGAGCCGTCCCCGGTTGCGGGAGGATCAAGCCGGGTACTCCGCGCGAATGGAGATACTCCTCGCCGGGGCAGGCGTTCTGGCGCTGTGCGCCGCGGTGCTGCCGAACCTGCTGCACGAACGCCCACTGTCGATGCCGCTGGTCCTGCTGGTGGGCGGGCTGCTTTTCGGACTGCTCCCCTTCGGGTACCCCTATGGCCAGGGAGTACTGGATCCGAGGTCGCATGTGGGCGCCGTCGAGGTGATCACCGAACTCGGCGTGCTCGTGTCGCTCGTCGGCGCGGGACTGAAATCCGACCGGTTGATCGGCTGGCGGTCCTGGAATTCGACGTGGCGGCTGCTGGCGATCACGCTGCCGCTGTCGGTCTGCGCGGTCGCCCTGCTCGGCTGGTGGGCGCTCGCCCTGTCCCCCGCCGCCGCGCTGCTGCTGGGGGCCGTGCTGTCACCGACCGATCCCGTGCTGGCGAGCGATGTCCAGGTGCCCGCGCCGCATACCGAGGACGGCCGGGGTTCGGACAACGAGATCAGGTTCACGCTGACCTCGGAGGCCGGGCTCAACGACGGGCTGGCGATGCCGTTCGTGTTGCTGGCCCTCGTACTGGCCGGAACGGCGAGCACGTCACCCGTGCCGTGGTTGCTGACCGAGGTCCTCGTGCCGCTCGCGGTCGCCGTACTGGTCGGGCTGGTTTGTGGCCGGCTGATGTCCTGGCTGATGTTCCGGGTCCAACACGAGCGGCTGCGCCTCGGCGAATACTCCGACGGGCTGGTGGTGCTGGCCATCGCGTTCCTTCCGTTCGCGCTGTGCGAATGGCTGGGCGGCATCGGCTTCGTCGCGGTGTTCACCGCCGCCGCGACCATCCGCGCCAGCGAACGGTCGCACGAGTACCACGGGGTGCTGCACGAATTCGGCGATCAGCTGGAACGGCTCTTCGTCGCGCTGGCGTTGCTCGGGCTCGGGGTGGCGCTGGGCGACGGACTCCTTTCCGAGGTGAAACTCGTCGAAGTCCTGGTGGCCGTCGCGGCGGTGATGATCGTGCGCCCGCTGTTCGGCGGGCTGGCCTTGCTCGGTGGCTCCACCACACGTCCGGCGGCGACGGCGATCGCGTTCTTCGGCATCCGCGGGATCGGCAGCCTCTACTACCTGTCCTACGCGCTCGGGCACGGCGATTTCCCGATGGCCGACTCGCTCTGGCGGGTCACGGCGCTCACGATCGCGGTGTCGGTCCTCGTGCACGGCCTGCTGTCCGGCCCGGTGATGCGCAAACTGGAGGGCCGGGGAATGGCGGGCGGAGCGAAGGCGTGACTCGCGTGCGTGAAGACGTAACTCGCGTGTTCAGAAACGTAACTCGCAGTCCCGCTAGTGGCGCCACTCCCGGCCCTCGAGCCGGGCCTTGACCCGCTGCAAGGTGGTGGCGATGTTGGCCCGGTTCGTCCCGGCGCGGTCGGGCTCACCGGTGATGAGGATGGCGAACGGGACGAACCACGGCGGCACCCGCAGCCAGTTCGTCACGGTGATGCGGCTGCCTTCGCCGACGGCGACGATGTCGTACTCCCAGCGGGAAATCGGCACGAAGAACGGCGTGCGCACCCGGTAGGCGAACCGGCGCCCCGGCTCGGCCTCGGTGATCTCGGCGTGGGTCACCCAGCGCCGTAGTCCATTACGGTTGCTGCCGGCGAACCAGTTCCCGACCCGCGCCTCGGTCGCGCCGTGGATCCAGCGTGCCTTGTGCAGTTCCTCGGCGCATTCGGCCATCGCGACGGGGTCGCTGACGAGCCGGTACACCTTCTCGGGGGCGACGTCGATCGTGACCTCGCCGGTCGCGATCGGTTCGCTGTAGGTCAGGCTGTCCTTCGGCTTCGTCTCCATCGTGCCTCCCGGTCGATTTCGTCAGCCCACCAGTACGAGGGCCCCTGGTCAAGACCGGCGCGGCCAGCTCAGCACGGACGCGGAACCCGAGGTCAGGTGGCCGGTTCAGCCGGGAAGGTGACTTGGAAGCCCAGCCCCCGCAGCAGCTGCGTGAGCATCGCCTTCGTGTTGGCCTTGGCGCGTTCGAGCAGGCCGGAGTGTTGCGCGGCCTCACCGATGCGTTTCTCCGCCGCGAGGTGGAACGGCCGCTGGTCCTGCACGGAAACGAGTCCGCCGAGCCGGTCGATCAGGCCGCGCTCCTGGCCGAAGACGTAGCTGCGTTCGTGGTCCAGATTGGGTTTCGCCAGTTTCGGCTCGGGCAGCCGCACCGCGACCGATCGCCGGTCTTCGGACACGGTCAGCGAATTCTCCACCAGAGGCCCGAAATCGACGTACGCGTCGACAGAGCCCGCCGCGACGAACAGGGTGCGCTCCCCGGCGATGCTCGCGGGCACCCACTTGACGTCCTTCTCGATGTCGACGACGACCTGATAGTCGCCGACCGCCGCGTGATACTGGCTCAGGTCACGGACTGCCTGGAGCACCGCGGGCTGCGAGCGGTCCACAGTGGACGTTCCGAACGGGTCGAGCTTCGGCAGCACCCCGGTGATCTGCAGTGCCGCGGCGACGATCAGGAGCCCGACCAGGCCGAACACCCCGAGACGCATCCAGCGTTTCTTCACGCCCACCACCGCCTCTCCAGCGCGTGGGGTACCCGGCGGACGCGGTCGCGAAGCGTCGCAACCGGTTTCCCGTACGTTCGGCGGAACCGGATTCCGCACTTGGAGTAGCTTGGCCGCATGCAGAACGTCTTGCCCGCGCCGGAGAAGACCGGGCTGAACATCTCGGCGTTGCACTGGGCGGGTTTCCTCGGAATCGCCGTACTGGTGCTGGTCACGTCCGGGATCGGCCTGCCCTCGGTGCTGGTAGTCGCGCTGGGTGTCGCCGGGATGGCCACCCTGGTGCTGTCCTGGCTCGGCATCGGACGGCTCGCCGCCGGGTTGCCCGAGCGGCGGCTGTACTGGATCGCGGTCTCCTGGTGCGCGCCGCTGCTGGTCGCGCGCCCGCTGTTCAGCGGCGACATCAACAGCTACCTGGCGCAGGGCCTGATCGCGGCCAAGGGGTTCGACACCTATCTCGTGGGACCGGCCGAGGCGCTCGGCGCCGATTCGCCGGTGACACTCGCGGTCAGCCACTACTGGCGGGACACGCCCGCGCCGTACGGTCCCGCGTTCGTCGCGCTGGCCCGCGCGATCGCCCACGTCGCCGGGGACGCCTTCGTGCCGACAGTGCTGCTGCACCGGCTACTGGGGCTGATCGGCATCGTGCTGATGGCCTGGGCGCTCCCCCGGCTCGCCCGGCGCGCCGGGGTTTCGCCGTCGATCGCGCTGTGGCTCGCCCTGCTCAACCCGCTGGTCCTGTGGCACGTCGTGACGGGCGTGCACAACGACGGGCTCATGGTCGGGCTGATGGTCGCCGGGCTGGAACTCGTCCTCATGGGCGCGGCGAAGACCGGCGCGGCCCGGTCGGCGCTGATCGCGGCCGGCGTGATCGCGGTGAGCGCCGCCGCGAACATCAAGATCGTGGCCGTCGCGGGTCTGCTGTTCGTCGGCATCGACCTGTTCCGCCGGGCGACACCCGCGGGCCGGGCGGCGGTGGCGCTCGGGCTGCCCGCCGGATTCGCCGCCGTCACGGTGGCGATCTCACTCGGCAGCGGGCTCGGTTTCGGCTGGGTCCGGGTGCTTTCCGGGGTTTCCGGCCAGGTCCACAGCTGGATGGCGCCCACCAACGAACTCGGCTTCCTCGTCGGCGGGGTGGGCAAGATCTTCGGGGCGGACCTCACCGACGGCGCGATCAAGGTGTTCTCGCTCGTGGGCGCGATCCTCGGTCTCGCCGTCGGCGCCAGGCTCTTGTGGCTCACGTACCGGGAAAAGCTGCACCCGCTCTACGGCGCGGGCCTGACTTTCGCCGCGATGCTGGTGCTCGGCCCGGTCGTGCAGCCGTGGTATCTCCTGTGGACGGTCGCGCTGCTGGCCGTCAGCCTCACGACCGACCGCGGACGCTGGATCCTCGCGGGTGTCAGCGCGGTGTTCGGCGTGCTGCTCCCGCCCGCGAACGGTGGCGCCGTGTCGCTGGCACTGGGTTACTTGATCGCCGTCGTGCTCATCGGCGGCACTTTGTTCGTGCTCAACCGGAAGGGCCTCTTGCCGGAGATCAGGTTCCGCAAGAGCCGGACGTAGAAGCTCCATCGCGCGGGCGTCTTGACCGTGCCGGTGAGTTCACGCTCGGCACGGTCGAGGCAGTCTTCCAGCAGCGCGTCGTGCATCGGCCGCCACAGCAGCGGATAGGTGAACCACGCCGGATGCCGCAGCCGCAACACCATGAGGTGCGCGAGTTCGGTCTCGCCTTTTTCCGTCGCACGCAAGGTGAATTCGTGGAACCCGTCGAAGCCGCGGGGCGCGGTGAACCTGAACCGCACGGATCTCCCTTGTTCGTAGGACTCCACGTGGTACCGCACCGGCCCGTGCCCGCCGTCGGCTCCCACCCCGAGTGGCCGGTCGAACCGCAACGGCGGCCATGCGTCGACGGGCCAGAGCTTGTCGCCGTCGGCGGAAAGAGTGTCGATCAGCGCGCCGACGCGCTCCCGCGGCACGTCGACGATCCGGTGATGCCTGTTCCACACGCGCATCGCGCCTCCCAGTTCTAGAGACCTTCCCCTAAAACCATAGTAGAGGATAGTCTCTGAAAATGGGACGGCCACCGCGGCACACCGCCGACGACTTCCTCGACGCCGCCGTACGGATCTTCGCCGCCGAAGGGATCGCCGGGGTGACCATGTCTGCCGTCGCCCGCGAGGTCGGCGCGCCGAGCGGGTCGATCTACCATCGCTTTCCCGGGCGTCCGGCGCTGCTCGCCGCCGTCTGGCTTCGCACGGTGACCCGCTTCCAGCAGGGCTATCTCGAAGCGCTCGAACAGGAACCGGTCACCGAAGCGGCCGTCGAAGCCGCGGCAGAGGTCGTCCGCTGGTGCCGCGCCCATCCCGCCGAGGGAAAACTGCTCTACGGGGGCCGCGGCGCGCTCGGCGTCGACGACTGGAGCACCGAGGACCGCGCCCGCGTCGGAGACGCCGACCGCCGCCTCGAAACGGCGATCACGAAGGTCGTGCGACGGCTGCGGCCGCTGACCGGCCGGAGCACGGACGAACTGATGCTGGCCCTCGTGGACCTCCCGTACGCCGCGGTACGGCGACACCTCGACCGGGGCGAGGCGCCGCCCCCGCGCACCGTCGACCTGGTGGCCAAGACGACCCGGACCCTGCTGACCGGCTGACCGGCCGTGGTGGTGACCCTCGTCAAACCCGCGGGCGCCCTCGCCGACGGTGTGCCATCCTGGACGTGGAACCTCGTGATCGAGGTCCCCGGACGAGTGGGTGCCGTACCCGGCCAGCGACAAGACGGCGCTCTTGGAGCGCGTCATGTCGTGGCTTGTCCTGATCGTTTCGGGTGTACTGGAAGCCGTATGGGCCACCGCCCTCGGCAAATCCGAAGGGTTGTCCCGGCCGGTACCGTCGGTGATCTTCGGCGTCACGCTGGTGGCGAGCATGGTGGGGCTCGCCTACGCGATGAAGGATCTCCCCGTCGGCACCGCCTACGCGGTCTGGGTCGGGATCGGAGCTTCGCTCACCGTCGCCTACGGCATGTGGTCGGGCGCGGAAACCGTTTCGGTGGCCCGAATTCTGCTGATCGTGGGGATCGTGGCCTGTGTGGTTGGCCTGAAAGTCCTGCACTGAGCCGGTCGCGAGTGGGGCGGCGCCGGATCGCCGTTCCGTGAAGTGGACAGTTGCGAGCACGCCCGGTGTCTGCGGCGCGAACGAACCCACCACAGAGACCCGACACCTCCTCGACTGTCCATACGGGACACTTTCCGAGAAGGCTCCCTTCGCCGCGTCTGATGCGGCGAAGGGAGCCTTCGGCCCTGGCCCTGGTCTGGCGCGAGGGGTCGTGAGTGGCGATTCGGGTTAGAGCCCAGGGTGTCTTAGTACCTACATGGGTTCCGGCTGCGGTCGATCCCCAGGCCAGGTCCGTGAAGGCCTCCTTCCCTACTCTGAGGGTAGGAAAGGAGCCCCTCACTACATGCAGGGCTGAGCTCAGCCCTGCATGAAGCGACCTTCACGCCTTCCCCGAGTACATGAAGGACCCCATCCCTGCGCCCAGGTACAGGAAGGGGTCCTTCATGTACTCCAAACCAGGCACCACGCAAGAATCGCCACAGGGCACGCAGTAGATACCTAAGAGAAGGCTCGCCAGAACCCGAATCGCCACTCACGAAAAGGGACCGCCCCCGACGCACGGACGACGTCGGGGGCGGTCGGGTCCGGGCGCACCCCTGCGTGTGGCCCGGACGGCTAGGCGGTCAGGCGCGCGCCCAAAGCGCTGGGACGTTCGGCGGCTCCCAACCTGCCTGTGCGGTGTGGCCCTGGAGGGCCCGGTACGACGCACCGCCGTAAGTCACCGTCGCGCCGACGGCGTAGGTGGTGCCCGCCGCCCAGGTTCCGCCGGGCGGGTTGTTCGACGTCGTGGTGGTCGGCGTCGTGCTGGACGGCGGGTTCGATCCCGAGGTCACCAGGCGCAGGTTGTAGACGCTCAGGATCTCCGAGATCGGCTGGAAGTAGAACGTGCCACCCGAGCTGCAGTTGCCGGAACCGCCGGAGGTGACACCCTGCGCCTGGTCACCCGCGAGCCACGAGCCGCCGGAGTCGCCCGGTTCGGCGCAGGCGTTGGTCCGGGTGAGGCCGGAAACGGTGCCCTGCGGGTAGTTCACCGAGGCGTTCTTCTGCTGGATGGTGCCGCAGTGCCAGCCCGTCGTTGAACCGGAACGGCAGACCGACGCGCCGACCGCGGCCTCCTGCGAGCCCGCCACCGGCACGGTGCCCGGGTAGCGGTTCACCAGCGGACGCGGGGTGTTGCCCGCGTCCACGCGGACCCATCCGTAGTCGTTGCCGGGGAAGCTGGAACCCGCGACGCTCCCGCTCGGGTTCGAGGTCCGCGTGCCGGTGGTGCCGCAGTGCCCGGCGGTCACGAAGCCGCCCTCGACCGAGAAACCGATCGAGCAGCGGCCCGAACCGAAGGTGTAGGCGTTGCCGCCGATGACGTCGATCAGCGGAACAGGGCTCTCGGTGCTGGTCTCGACCCGCACCGCGTCGGCACGCACGCCGGACGCGGTCGCCCACGACTTCGCGGCGGCTTCGGTGCCCGTGGTGGCCAGGACGACGATCGAGTTGGTGACGGCGTCGACGTACCAGCCGGGCACGGTCTTCGGCGCGCTGGTTCCCTTGGCGTCCAACGACAGCTTCGCCGCGTCGAGCTGAGCGGCACTCCGCGCGACGGTCTTCGGGGTCGCGCCCGCGGCACGCACGGTGCCCTCCAGCGCCGCGTCGGTGACCGCGACGGTCAGCGTGGTCCCGGTCGCGTCCAGCCACGATCCGGCGTAGGACGAGCCGAGCCGGGTCTTGAGGTCGCTGTCGGCGCGGGCCGCCTTCTGCTCGACGGCGAGACGGGTCCTCGCCTGGTCCGGGCTGATCTTCAGGTCGCGCGACAGGGCGGCGACGATCTCCGACTGGACCTGGTCGGCCGCGGGGGCGGTCTGGCCGGCGCTGGCGCTCGGTGTCAGCGCGACGGCCGTGACCAGGCCCGCGCCGGTAAGGGCCGCCGCGGCGGCCGCTACGATCTTTCGGTTCATTTCAGGCGTTTCCTCACCGACGTTCCGGAAGAAGATCTCGTCCCAGACCGTACGAGGCACCTGCCGCAAAAGGTACATACCATTTAGGTCATATCCACGTCAGTGGACTGGACCTTTCAACGACTTCCGCGCAGGTCAGCGCACCCCTGCGTCCGTGTAGTCGACGCCATAACCCGGGTTCAACTCCAGGTACTTCGAGTAGGTCGGCCGCCGGTCGATCAGCTCGCCGTACACCGCGCGGGACAGGGCGATCATCTCCGCGGCGAAGGGGCCCATCTCCCCTCGATCCGACCAGCCGACGAGATTCCGCCAGCTCAGCGGGTTCCCCGCGATCGGGACCGCGACGATCCCCGGGATCTCGTGGAACAGCGGCTGACACAACACCACCGCGTGTCCCGATTCGACCATCTCGATACAGGTCAGCACATCGGTCTCGTACAGCGAACGCGGTGTGAACCCCGATCGCGCGCACGCGGAAGCGAAACAGTCGCCGAAGCATCCGTCGCCCGGCGTCGCACACCACCGCTCGTCCGCGAGCTCACCGAGTTCCACCTCGCTCTGCTGCGCGCGCTCGTCCCGCGCCGACATCAGCACGAACACCGGATGATGCGCGAGCGTCCGCCAGCGGAGACCGGGCTCCGGCGGCGGCGCGGCGTCACCGCAGACGCCGACGAAGGCGAAGTCCAGCGCGCCCTCGGCGGTCATGTCCGCGAGTTTGTTGGACGACCACGACGTATGCGTGGCGACGTGGATGTCGGGATGAGTGGTGCCGAGGCGCTGCAGGAGCGCCCCCAGCATCGGCCCCGTCGCCGAGCCGAGCCTCAGCGTCACCGGCTCACCGGTCCCGGCGTGCTGGGCGAGGCGCGCCGCCTCGTCGTGCAGGGACGACACGGCGGGGAGCACCATCTTGGCCCGCTCGAGGACGAGCAGACCGAGCGCGGTCGGCCTGGTCCCCGTGTGATCGCGCAGGAAGAGCTTCCCGCCGAGGGTCCGTTCGATGCGCTTCAGTTGTGCTGTCAGTGCAGGCTGCGCCATTCCGAGCGTGTTCGCCGCCTTGGTGATACTCCCGAGTTCGGCGATCGCGCACATGATGCGCAGGTGGCGCAGTTCCAGCTCCATCCCTCTACGTTAGTAGACATAACTGGACTGGACCAGACAAACAAGTGGGCCAAATGGCTTCGTATCGGGTGGTTCGCGGGATGCCATCGATGTCAGGAATCCCGGACATGGCGGGCCACCGGCCGATATCGTCATCAGGGAACGACGACGAGGGGGTTCGGTGGCGGACGAGCATGGACGGATCCGGCGATCGCTGGCGCGCGTGATCACCGACGACAATCTGGATCTGTACGTACTGGGCACCGTCGCACTGGTGTTCACCGTTCTCGGCGCGACCGGGATCTCGGACGTCAAAACGCTTTCGTCCGTGGTGACGGCGTTGCTCGCCCTGCTCGCCTTCTCCCAGATCCGCTCGCGGCGGCTGACCGAACAGGTCCGCGACGCCAACCGCGGCGGCCCGGCGGCGTTCTTCGAACCGG
Organism: Amycolatopsis sp. lyj-108; assembly: GCF_046549005.1. NCBI lineage: Bacteria > Bacillati > Actinomycetota > Actinomycetes > Pseudonocardiales > Pseudonocardiaceae > Amycolatopsis > Amycolatopsis sp. lyj-108. The sequence continues at coordinate 342,328 of NZ_JAJPWQ010000009.1, forward strand.
AATTCCCCGCGGATCTCATCTCCCGGCGTGCGACGGCCTTCGACATCCTGCTCATCGGCCATTCCATGACCAGGACCGTGCAGGGCATGCGCAGTGACATCCGGTCGATCCTCGAAGCGGGCGGACGGATCCGGGTCCTGGTGCTCGATCCGTCCGACGAAGAGCTCGTCGCCATCGCCGATCGCCGGATTTCCCAAAGCCTCGGGCAGGGGCGGCTGCGGCAGCGGATCCTCGCGACCCTGGACGAACTGACGTCCTTGAAGAGCAGGACGAGCGGCAGGCTGGAGATCCGGGTGTCGTCGCGGATCTCGTCCGCGGGCTTCAACTGTCTCGACGTCTCCAGCAAACGCGGACTGATCTGCGTCCAGCACTACGAATACCGTCCGTCCGGTGAAGCCTCGCCGGTGTTCACAGTGGAACCGAAGGACGCGCCTTGGTACCGGCATTTCGCCGACGAGGCGGAACGGCTGTGGGAGGACGGCACGCCATGGCCGCCGTCGGCGGACGTCACCGAGACAGAGGGCGACCGGCCGGCGCGATAACGGTTCGGGAACAGCGCTCGTCCGACTGATTCCCCTCTTCTAGAGTGCCTTTTTCGCGCCCAGGGGAGGGTTCGTGCACATCCACGCCAGACGTCGTTCCATCAGCTTCCGCGGCCGGACGATCACCATCAAGGCCGCCGTCAAAGGGCTCAACGACAAGAAACACACGTTCAGCGTCGAGAAGATCAGCGGTATCAAGAACATCCCGCCGACGGCGTTCAAGCCGGGGATGCTCATCTTCGAAGTGACCGGCGCGTCCAAGGCGATCGTCGAGGACGTGCCCCTGTACGCCGACAAGGTCGACATGAACACCTTCACCTACGGCGGCTTGAACTCCAAGCACGTGAAAGAACTCGAAGCGGCGGTCAGGAAGGCGATGAGCGGCTGACCGGCCTTGGGGAGGTGGCGTGCCGGTAGCTCGTTCGGAAGCCGAGGGAACCACCTAGGTGTGTGGATATAGGGACGTTGAGTGTCCCTATATCCACACACCCCTCACTCGCTGTCAGGGCCGTCGCTATCGCCTCCGGGTCAGTCCACAGCATCGCCCGGTAGGCCTTCGTCGGCCGCATCCGCCCGTGCCGTCAGGGACCGCCTGGGCGCGAAGAACGCGAACCTGACTTACTGGACAGCGCCTAGTCGTCAAGACCTCTTCGACTTGCGATTCAGGAACGCCGACGCCCCCACACCATGTGCCGCGACGCTCGCCAGCACCGTCACCGCCATGACGCTCAACGCGACGTCCGCCGCGTCCCCGTCGAGCGAGTTGAAGGCCAGCAGCCCGAACACGATCGACGCGGCGCCGCGCGGGGCCAGCAGGCCGATGGTCATCCGGTCCCGCCAGCGGAAATCCGTCCGCAGCAAGGTGATCAGCACCGGGACCAGCCGGGCGACGGTCAGCGCGACGACGCTGACGATCACCACGCCCCAGGTGAGGCCGAAGGACAGCACCAGCACCGCGGTGCTGCCGAAGACGAACCACATCAGCAGCCCGCACAGCGAACTGACGTCCTCGGCCAGCCCGAGTTCGTCTTCGCTCGGGTGCCGGGCGGTCTTGTAGGCGATCCCGCAGATGAACGCGGCGACGAAGCCGTTGCCGCCGATCGCGACGGCGGCGGTGTAGGTCAGCAGCGGCAACGCGACGGCGGCGACCCGCGCGGAATGCCGCGTCGACCAGCCGTGCTTGCCGGTCACGTTCATCGCCACGGCGGCCACCGCGCCGATGACTGAGCCCGCCAGCACGGCCAGCAGCGCCGCCGGGATCGCGGTCTGCAGCGCCTCGCCCGGCGTGTTCGCCTGGTGGTGGCTCCCCGCGAGGGTGAGCGCGAAGATGAACACCGGGGCGACGACGCCGTCGTTGTAGCCGCTTTCGACGTTCAGCAGATGCCGCACGCGTTCGGGCACCCGGACGTCGTGCACCACCGAGGTCGCGGGCGCGAAATCGGTGGGGGCGATGATGCAGGCGATCAGCAGCACCACCGTCCAGCCGATGCCCGGCAGCACCAGCAGGCCGACGCCCATGACGATCAGGATCGTCAGCGGCAGGGCGATCAGCAGCAGCCGCACCGCGGTCTTGGCGTCATGACCGAGATAGCCGCCCTTGACCGCGGTGGCGTCCACGAACAGCAGCAGCGCGAGGATCAGTTCCGCCGCGTTGAGGGCGATCTCGGTGTTGAGTCCGTTGCCGAGGTCGTTGCGGGTGCTGAACCCGATCGCCAGCCCGGCCGCGACCATCGCCATCGGCGCGGTGATCTGCCACCGTTCCAGCCGGGCCGCGGTCATCGTCCAGGCCAGCACGACGACCGCGCCGACGAGCACGCTCTGGATCATCTACCCGTCCCTCGTTCCCGGTGGAACTCCCCTGCCACCGGGAACGAGCATAGGGCCGGGCGCGACACGACGGTCCACAAAGGAACGTCGATCACACCACCGCGCCGTTGTCTTCGCGCGACCGTGTCCGCGACGCCTTCCTGACCGGACGTCCGGCCCCGGGCCACCGCTTGTCGAGCAGGATCGCGACGGGACCGGCGGTGGCCACTGTGGACACTGTGCCCGCGACGAGACCTAGCAGGAGCGCGAGGGCGAAGTCGGCCAGCGATCCGTCCCCGAGGAACAGCAGCGCCCCGAGGACGAACAGCACCCCGATCCCGGTGTTGATCGTCCTCGGCAACGTCTGGAGCACCGCCGTGCCGACGACGCGGGCGAACGGTTCCTTGCGGCGTAGCCCGCGCACTTCCCGGACCCGGTCGAAGACCACCACCGAGTCGTTGACCGAGTACCCGATCACCGTCAGCAGCGCGGCGAGGAAGACGCCGTCCATGGATTTGCCCAGCCAGGCGAAGATCCCGAGGATGATCAGGACGTCCTGGGCGAGCGCCGCCACCGTGGCGACGCCGAGGCGCCAGTCGAACCGGACCGCCAGGTAGATCAGCTGCGCCAGCACCGCGAGGCAGAGCGCGATCACCGCCTTGGTGCGCAGTTCGGCGCCGAGGCTCGGGCCGATCTGCTCGTCGCGGATCTCGGTGGCGTCACCCGCGACCGACGCGACGGCGGTCCTGATCCGTTCGGTGGCGTCTTCGTCGATCGGTTCGGTGCGGACCGAGATGCCCTTCTCACCGGATGTCTGCACGACGGCGCGCGGGAATCCGGCGTCGGAGACCGCGTCCCGCACCTGCTCGACGTCGGCGGGTGCCGAGGTGCTGTATTCGACGACCCTGCCGCCGGTGAACTCGACGCCGAGGTTCGGCCCGGCCACGAACAGCCCGGCGATCGCGGCGATGACGACCGCTCCCGCCACCATCAGCCAGCGTCGCGGTTCGCCGAGGAACCCGGGGTCGCGGCGGTTCACCCACTGGCGGACCCGGCCCTCGTGGGTCAGCCCGGAAAGCCGCGGTCTGCGCGCGACCGCGCCCCGCATCGTCAGGTGCAGCAGCAAACGCGTGAGCACGAGCGAGATGAACAACGCGACGACGACGCCGATGGACAGCGTCACCCCGAACCCGCGCACCGGGCCGGACGCCAGCCAGAACAGCAGGCCCGCGGCGAGCAGCGTCGTCACGTTCGAATCGACGATCGCCGACAAGGCCCCGCTGAACCCGCGGCTGACCGACCGCGGCAGTGACCCGCCCCGTTTGACCGTGTGTTCCTCTCTCGCCCTTTCGAAGACGAGCACGGTGGCGTCGACGGCCATGCCGATCGCCAGGACGAAGCCGGCGAGCCCCGGCAAGGTGAGCGTCGCGCCGACGGCGAGCAGCGCGGCGTAGGACACGGCGGCGTATGCCACCAGCGCACCCACGGCGATCAGCCCGGCCAGGCGATACACCGCGAGGAGGAACAGCGCGGTCAGCGCCAGGCCGATCACGGCGGCGCGCGCGCTGGCGTCGATGGCCTCGGCGCCGAGCGTGGGTCCGACGGTGCGCTGCTCGATGATTTCGACCGGTGTCGGCAACGCGCCGGCGTTGATCAGCAGTGCCAGGTCCTTCGCTTCGGCCGGGGAGAACTGGCCGGTGATCTGCGTGCTGCCGCCGACGATCCCGACCCCGCAGGCGACCTGCGGGCTGACCTGCGGCGACGAGATCACCTTGTCGTCGAGCGCGATCGCCACCCGGCGGGCCGGGTCACCGGGCGGCGAACAGGCGGCCTGCCCGGTCAGCCGTTCCCAGGCGCGCCCGGCATCCCCTTTGAAGTCAACGGAAACGAGCCAGCCGCCGCCCTGCGAATCGATCGACGAGAGCGCCTCGTCGACACCTTCGCCGGTCAGCGCGGCGGGCCCCAGCGTGAGCGGCTGGCCGCTCTCGTCGGGAAGGACCCGCGAGTCACCGGAGCCAGTGCCGGTGCCGAGCACGGGGTGGAAGGACAGTTGCGCGGTGCGGCCGATCACCTCGACGGCTTCGCGCGGATCACGGACGCCGGGCAGTTCGACGATGATCCGGTTGTCCCCGGAGCGGGCGAGCATGGGCTCGGCGACGCCCAGCGCGTCGACCCGGCGCCGCAGCACCTCGAGCGTCCGGTCGGTGGTCTCGGCGTTGGCGGTGACGGTGGGCGAATCCTTGGTCTCCAGCACGATCTGCGTCCCACCACGCAGATCGAGGCCAAGACGCGGGGCGGTGGTCAGCAACAGGTACACGGTCGCGGCGAGGACGACCAGCGAGACGACGGCTCGCCCGGTCATGCCTCGCCGCGCGGTTTCGCGCGGCACGAAGGTTTCTCCTCGATGATTTCCCGGTTCGGGCACGCGGAAGACGCGCCCGTGAGCTTCAGACGGCTACCGGGAAAGGAGGAGCGCGATCCCCCGTCGCGAGGCGGTTCGCCGTGCGCGAGGGAGGAATGACGTCGTCGTGGAGTCCGCCGAGGCGGAGCAGCGTCGTCGACGCGGGCCCGTGGGGGACGGTCCCGAAGAGCGGCAGGTCACCGTGACCGTGCACACCCAGGAGCGAAGGTTCGGCGGCGAGCCTCCCCGCGGCGCGCACCGGCGCCACGGCCTTGGAGACCGAGGAGTCGACCGTCGCGTTCGCCCCGCGCGACTCGTCCGCCGAAGCGGAATCGGCCGCATGGAGCGCGAGGAACAGGCCGAGCGCGGTCAGCACGGCGGCGAGCAGCGCCGGCACGGCCTGCCTGGCCGTCCGGTACCTCCGGCTCTCCACCATCATCGACACACTCCCGGGTCCTCGCCGACACCCTACTTGGGTCCGGCCCGCCGCCACAGGCGCGTGATCCCGGCGCGGACGCGGTCCTCCCCCAGTTCCGGCAGCAGCGCGGTCAGATGCTCGGCCGCCAGCGGGGCCAGCAAGGCGTGCGCGGCGTGCTCGGGATCGGGCGTGCCGTCGAGCAGGAGCGCGACGTGCCGGTGCCAGAACCGGTAGGCGCCGATGCGGTAGCGCGCGCCCGGCGCCGCGGTCTCCGACATCCGCACCAGCGGCAGGTGTTCGAGCACGTAGTCGACGTACGCCTCGGCGAAGGCCACGAGCCGTTCGACCGGCGGAGCTCCGGGGCCCAGCGGCGGCGGGCCGTGCAGGATTCCTTCCTGGAGCAGGCGTTCCCGCTCGTCCAGCAACGCGACGGCCAGCCCCGCCTTGTCGCCGAAGCGGCGAAAGAGCGTCCCCTTCCCCACGCCCGCGGCCGCGGCCACCTGATCCATCGACACGGCGTCGACGCCGTGTTCGGCGAACAGCGACGCGGCCGCGTCCAGGATGGCGGCCCGGTTCCGGGCGGCGTCGGCGCGCTCCTTGGGCGGCGGTGTGCGCAGGAGTTCCAACGGTATTGCAGAAACGGACTGCGGTCCGTTATGGTCGTGAGGCACATGCGGACTATAGTCCGATTAACTGGAGGTAGCGACATGACCGCACTCATCACCCGTGACGAACTGAAGGCCGCGATCGAAGCGAAGACCGTGACGGTGGTCGACGCACTGGGTGGCGAGTACTACGCCAAGCAACACCTGCCCGGCGCGATCCCCCTGGTCCTCGCCGACGTCGACGCCCGCGCCGCGACCGTGCTGCCCGATCGCGGCGCCGCCATCGTCACCTACTGCTCGAACCCCGCCTGCCCCAACAGCGGACAGGTAGCCGACCGGCTCACCGCGCTCGGCTACACCGACGTCCGCAAATACCGGGAAGGCATCGAGGACTGGGCCGACGCCGGCCTGCCCCTCGAGTCTCAGTCCTGAGAAAGGACACGCTTCCGCAGGATCGGGACCCCGTCGCCGTCGAGTTCGGCGAGGTAGGCCGCCCGTCCGGTCATGGCCATGATCAACGCCAGGGTCGGACCCGAGACGAGCGGCCCGGACCCGACGGCGAAGGGGCCATCGGTGGCTCGCAACCGCAGCCCGCCGATGCGCCCCTTCGCCATCACCACCAGGTCCGCGCCCTGGTAGTACCCGGCCAGCGCGGTGAGGACGGTGATCGGATAATCGCGGCGGATGCCGAGGGGGCGGCGGATGTCCTCGGCGTGCACGATCGCCTCGCCGAGCATCGCCAACTTCGGCAGGGGTGGTTTCGTCGTGCTGTCGACGACCCGGCGGAACCGCTCCAGCGTCTCGGCGCCGTCCTCCCCCAGATGTTCGGCCAGCCGCATGGCGACCTGCTTGTCGAAGTCCCACCGGCAGCGGATCACGCCGGCCAGCCACCGCAACGGTGTGAGACTCGCCCCCGCGGTGAGATGCGCGAGCACCTCGCGCACCGTCAGCCCGGCGCAGAGCGACGGCGTCGCCCACCGCTCTTCGGTGACCTCCGCGAGGTCGTTCGCCAGTGCCGCCCGCTCGGCGTGGATCAGCGGCCAGACCTCCGTCGCGGCGCGCGTCTTCGATCCTGAGTTCGTCATCGGGAGTCCTTCCGGTCATCGTCGTCCGAAGGTGAGACTCCCGCCGCGGACCGGAATCATCGGTCCCCGATACTCGGGAGGCGAATTCCGCCGAACACAAGGAAATGGGGACCGATGATCCAGCGCTGGAATCCGGAGACCGTGGCGGCGCCGATCGGCCCGTACAGCCATCTGGTCCGCGTTCCCGCCGATCACGAACTCGTCGTCGTATCCGGCCAGATCGGCGTTCTGCCCGACGGCGAACTCGCCGGACCCGACGCGGAGTCGCAGACCCGAGCCATTCTCGCCAACCTCGAACGACTGCTCGAAGCCGCGGGCGCCGGACCGGAACATCTGGTCAAGGTGTTCAGCATGCTTTCCGGCACCGAACACCTCGGCGGTTTCCGCACGGCGCTGCGCGAGACCTTCACCCGCTGGTACCCGGAAGCGGACTGGCCCGCCCAGTCGCTGATCGTGGTGGCGGCACTGGCGCGCCCGGACCTCGTCGTCGAGGTCGAAGCGCTGATCGCGGTGCCCGGACACTGAGAAGAAGGTCAAAGGTGTCGTGTTCGTGGTGAGGCTGGTGGCCCTGGTCAGGCGCGAGGGGTCGTGATCGCGGGTCCGTGAAGGCCTCCTTGCCTACCCTGAGAGCCCCAGCACTACACCTTCACACCAGCCCAAGTACATGAAGGAACCCATCCTTGCGCCTAGGTACAGGAAGGGGGCCTTCATGTACTTCAACCCAGACTCAGGCCGGGCACCGCGGCTCGATCAGGACTCCCGGCGCCTCCGCCCGGCGAGGAGCAGCAGCGCGCCGATGGCCAGCATGCCCAGCGCCAGCACCGTCATCGTCTTCACCGGCGAGCCGGTCACGGCCAGACCGGGCGGACGCGGCGTGGTCGGCGGCTGCGGGTTCGGCTTGTCCGGCGGCTGCGGTGTCGGCGGTGTCGGCGGGACCCGGGTGTCGGTGCCGCAGTCGGGGTTCGCCGAACCCGGCGGGCAGTTACCGCCGGGAGTGTCGGACGTGACGACGTTGCGGAGGCGGTGGTCACCGGTCGCCGGCTTCCGCACGGTGACGGCGTAGGTGACGGTGGCCTTCTCCCCCGGCTTGAGCGCACCCTTCCAGGTCAGCTTGGGCGCGGAATAGGTGACCGCTCCCGTACTGGACTTGGCGGTGCCGTCGAAGGTGGCGTCGTCCAGCACCTGGGTCAGATCGTCGGTGAAGGTCGCGTCGTCCACTGGAGCCTGTCCGGTGTTCTCCACCGTGACGGTGAACGTGACGACCTCGCCCGGTTTCGCCTCCGTCTTGTCGACGGTCTTCTTGATCTTCAGGCTGGACAGCGGTGTCGTCGTGCCGCACTTCGGGTCCTTGCTGCCCGGCGGGCAGTTCACGCCCGGGGTTTCGGACGTGATCACGTTGGTCAGCTTGCCGTCGCCGTCGGTCTTGGTGACCTTGACGCTGTACGTGACCGTCGCCGTCTGCCCGATCTCCAGGTCGCCGGTCCAGGTCAGCTTCGGTTCTTCGTAGGTCACCGAACCGATCGTCGCCGCACCGTCCTTCTGGAACACCGCGTCGTCGAGGACCTCGGTGAGGTCGTCGGTGAACGTGGCGCCGGTCAGCTTCGTCTTGCCGGTGTTGCGCACGGTCACCGTGTACTTGACGACGTCGCCGGGGTTGGCCGTGGCCTTGTCCGCCTTCTTCTCCAGCGAGATGCCGGGCACCGGGGTGACGGTCGAGCACGCCGGATCGTCGGACTGCGGCGGGCAGGTGCCCGGGGTGTTGGTGCTGACGGTGTTCCGCAGTTCGTGATCACCTGTCACCGGGTTCTTCACCTTCACCGAGTACTTCAGCGTGGTCGACGCCCCCACCGGGAGATCGCCGGTCCACACCAGGTTCGGCGCGGTGAAGGCGAACGTCCCGGCGACCGGCGCCGACGCGGCGTCGTCGGAGTAGTCGGCGTCGTCCAGCACCTCGGACAGGTCGTCCGTGACCCGTGCGGCGTCTTCGCCGACCAGGTCGACCTTGCCGGTGTTGCTGACGGTCACGGTGTAGGTGACGACGTCGCCCGGGTTCGCGGTCTGCTTGTCCGACGTCTTCTTGACCGTCAGTTCGCGGGACGGCACGTCCGCGACGCAGTTCGGGTCGGTCGAATCCGGCGGGCAGTTGTTGCCCGGCGTCTCCGAAGTGACCACATTGGACAGTTTCTTGTCACCGGGGTTCGGGTTCTTGATCTTGACCGTGTAGGTGACGGTCGAGGTCTGTCCGATGCCCAGCGAACCGGTCCACGTCAGTTTCGGTGCCGCGTACGTGACACCGCCGATGGTCGCCGCGCCGTCGTTCTGGTAGTCGGCGTCATCGAGCACCTCGGTCATGTCGTCGGTGAACGTGGCACCGTCCTGCGCGGTCTGCCCGGTGTTGGTGACGGTGATCGTGTACTTCACCGTGTCGCCGGGGTCGACTGACTTCTTGTCGGCGGTCTTCTTGATGAGCAGCCCGGAAATCGGCGTCGTCGTGCCGCAGTCCGGATCGGTCGAACCCGGCGGGCAGTTGCCGCCCGGTGTGTCCGAGGTGACGGCGTTGACGAGCTTCTTGTCGCCGTCGCCCGGCTTCTTCACCTGGACCGTGTACGTGACCGTGGCGGTCTCCCCGATGCCGAGGTCGCCGGTCCACGTCAGTTTCGGTGCCGCGTACGTGACACCGCCGATGGTCGCCGTGCCGTCGTTCCGGTAAACGGCGTCGTCGAGCACTTGGGTCAGGTCGTCGGTGAAGGTCGCTCCCGTCAGCTTCGTCTGACCGGTGTTCTTGACCGTGACCGTGTACTTCACGACGTCGCCGGGGTTCGCCGACTGCTTGTCGACCGCCTTCTTGATTTCCAGGCCCGAAACAGGGGTGTCGGTGCCACAGTCCGGATCCGTGGAACCCGGCGGGCAGTTGCCGCCCGGCGTCTCCGACGACACCACGTTCTTGAGCCGGTTGTCGCCGGTGTTCGGGCTCTTGACCTTGACGGTATAGGTGACCGTGGCCGTGTCACCGACGCCGAGGTCACCGGTCCAGGTCAGCTTCGGCGCGGCATAAGCCATACCACCGATGGTCGCCGCACCATCATTTTGATACTCCGCGTCGTCCAGCACCTGCGTGAGATCGTCGGTGAAGGTGGCGCCGGTCAGCTTGGTCTGCCCCGTGTTGGTGACGGTCACCGTGTACTTCACGACGTCACCCGGGTTCGCGGTCTGCTTGTCGACCGACTTCTCGATCTTCAACCCCGACACCGGCGTCGTGGTGCCGCACTTCGGGTCCGTCGATCCCGGCGGACAGTTGCCACCCGGCGTCTCCGAGGTGACCGTGTTGATGAGCTTCTTGTCGCCGGGAGCCGGGTTCTTCACCTTGACCGTGTAGGTGACCGTGGCGGTCGCGCCGATCTCCAGATCGCCCGTCCAGGTCAGCTTCGGCGCGACATAAGCCACACCACCGATCGTCGCCCCACCATCGTTCTGATAGTCCGCGTCATCAAGAACCTGAGTCAGATCGTCGGTGAACGTCGCCCCGGTCAGCTTGGTCTGCCCCGTGTTCTTGACCGTGACCGTGTACTTCACCACGTCACCCGGGTTCGCCGACTGCTTGTCGACGGTCTTCTCGATCGTCAGACCCGACACCGGCGTCGTGGTCCCACACTTCGGATCCGTCGAACCCGGCGGACAGTTACCACCCGGCGTCTCCGACGACACCACGTTCTTGAGCAGGTTGTCGCCCGTGGTGGGGTTCTTGACCTTCACCGTGTACGTGACCGTGGCGGTGGCACCGATCTCCAGATCGCCCGTCCAGGTCAGCTTCGGCGCGACATAAGCCACACCACCGATCGTCGCCCCACCATCATTTTGATAGTCCGCGTCATCAAGAACCTGAGTCAGATCGTCGGTGAACGTCGCCCCGGTCAGCTTGGTCTGCCCCGTGTTCTTGACCGTGACCGTGTACTTCACCACGTCACCCGGATTGGCCGACTGCTTGTCGACGGTCTTCTCGATCGTCAGACCCGACACCGGCGTCGTGGTGCCACACTTCGGATCCGTGGAACCCGGCGGGCAGTTCCCACCAGGCGTCTCCGAAGTGACCACATTGGACAGTTTCTTGTCACCGGGGTTCGGGTTCTTCACCTTCACCGTGTACGTGACCGTCGCCGTCGCGCCGATCTCCAGATCACCGGTCCACGTCAGCTTCGGCGCCGCGTAAGACACACCGCCGATGGTCGCCGCACCATCGTTCTGATAGTCCGCGTCATCAAGAACCTGCGTGAGATCGTCGGTGAACATCGCGCCGGAAACCTTGGTCTGACCGGTGTTCCGCACCGTCACCGTGTACTTCACGACATCACCAGGGTTCGCCGACTGCTTGTCGACCGACTTCTCGATCAGCAGACCCGACACCGGAGTAGTGGTCCCACACTTCGGATCCGTCGAACCCGGCGGACAGTTACCACCCGGCGTCTCCGACGATACGACGTTCTTGAGCTGGTCGTCGCCGGTGTTCGGGTTCTTCACCTTGACCGTGTAGGTCACCGTGGCCGTCGCGCCCACGTCGAGGTCACCGGTCCAGGTCAGCTTCGGCGCGGCATAGGAAACGCCGCCGATCGTCGCGGCACCATCGTTCTGATAGTCCGCGTCGTCCAGCACCTGAGCCAGGTCATCGGTGAATGTCGCCCCGGTCAGCTTGGTCTGGCCCGTGTTCTTGACCGTGACCGTGTACTTCACCACGTCACCCGGGTTCGCCGACTGCTTGTCGACCGACTTCTCGATCAGCAGACCCGACACCGGCGTCGTGGTCCCACACTTCGGATCCGTCGAACCCGGCGGACAGTTACCACCCGGCGTCTCCGACGACACCACGTTCTTCAGCCGGTTGTCGCCCGTGTTCGGGCTCCTGACCCTGACCGTGTAAGTGAACTCCGCGCTCTTCCCCGCCGCGAGTGTGCCCGTCCAGGTCAGCTTCGGATCCACATAGGACACCGAACCGGGTGACGCGGTGGCGTCGTTCTGGTAGACCGCGTCGTCCAGCACACCGGTCAGATCGTCGACGACCTTGAGGTCCGCCGCGGTCACCTTCCCGGTGTTGGCGATGGTGACCTTGTAGCGCACGACGTCGCCCGGGTTCGCGGATTCCTTGTCCGCGGTCTTCGTCACCGTGTACGACGGCGGCGGCACCTTGGTCTTCGCGCACGCGGCGGCGGGATCGTCCGGGCAGCGGTTGTCCGGCGGGACGACCGGCGGCGGTCCGATCGGCACCGTCGCGCGGTTCACCAGTTCCTTGCCGATGGCGGCCTCTTCGACCTGCACGCGCACCGTCAACGTGGCCGTCTCCCCGACGGCGAGGCCGTTCACGGCCCAATCGATCGGCCCGGAGCCGGACGCGGTGCCCTTCGAAGGAGTGGAGGACACGTACGTCGTGCCCGGCGGCAACGTGTCACGCACCGTCAGCGCGGGCACGGGGATCACCCCGGTGTTCCGCACGGTCACCTGGTAGGTCAGGGTGTCGCCCGGGATCGCCTCGGCGAGGTCGACCGTCTTCGTCAGCTGGTACCCGGGCGAGGCGACCGTGTTCCGCACCGTGTTCGACGTGCGTTCCTGCGGACGGCCGGTGTCCTCGCCGCGGAAGGTCACCTTGCCGGTGTTGTCGAGTTTGGTGCCGTCCGGCACCGAGGTGCCGACCTTGACCTTGAAGGCGACCTTCTGCGACTGCCCTGGGCTCAAGTTCCGCAGGTTGCAGGTGACCAGTTGCCCGGCGGCCGAACAGTCCGGATTGGACCCGGCCACGAACGTGACGCCGTCGGGCAAGGTGTCGGTGAGCACCACGTTCGTCGCGGTGTCGAGGTCGTTGACACTGCCGTCGGCGTGCCGGTTGGCGACGTCGAAGCTGTAGGTGACCTCGCCGCCCTTGGCGACGTAGCCCGGCGGGTTGTCGTCGGTGTTGCCGACCGGGTCGTTGGCCTTCGTGATCTGCAGATCGGGTTCGAGCGCGTCGGTGACGAGCCAGATCGTCTGCGGATACAGCGCGTCGCCGACGGTGCCGATCTTCACCTGGAGCGCGGTGGTCCCCGCGGGAACCTTGCCGGTGATGTCGATGCTGCGGGCGTCGTAGCCGACGTTGTTCACCGGATTGGGATCGCGTGACGTGACGTTCGCGCCGGAACCGGTGGCCGTGACACGGTCGATACGGCTGCTGAAGGCGTTGTTGGTCGCCACGCCGCCGGGCGCGGGCATGGCGATCGTCTGGAGACCGGCCGCGTTCGGGCCGACCTGGAGGTAGTCACCGGTGATGGGCGCGTCGCCGTCACCCGCGACGATGCCGAGTTCGACGTTGGGCTGACGCGAGGTCGGTGCCTTGATACCGCTCAGCGCGATGGTGGCCGAGCTCGGCGTGCTACCGCCGGCGACACGCTGCAAACCGTCCCACACCTGCAGGTAGCGCAACGGCTCACTGGGCAGTTCGTAGGCGACCACCAGTGACCAGCCACCCCAGCAGCCGAGGTTCGTCCCACTGATCGACTGGCCCTGACAGGCCTGGATGTCGGCGACCGTGTACTGCCCGGTGCCGGCGCCGGTCACGAGGTCGGTGACGTCGGCCGCGCCGCCGTATGCGTAGAGGGTCGGGAAACCGCCCGTCGTGGTCGCGGGGAACCAGTCGTAGGTTTCGGCGGTGATCCGCTGGTAGGAGGCCGAGCCCGGGGTCTTCATCGAAACCTGGTTCCCCCGGCTCCCGTCGCCTGAGGTCCCGTTGCTGGCGACCGGGTTGAACTGCCAGTACAGCCGCGCGTTGAGCACCTTCGCGCCGGCCGGGACGTTCAGGCTCGCCGCGGAGGCCGTGTTCCCCGGCGCGGCCGGGTCGGTCTTGATCCACGACACCGGGCTCGCGTTGCTCGTGGACTCGTTGCAGACCACGCCGACGCCACATTGCACGACGGAGTTGGCGGCCATCGTGATCCCGCCGTGCGCCAGGCCGGAATACACCGGTTCCGGCCCGATCGGCCGTTCGGTGCCCGCTCCGCGCGGCTGGGTCTGGGCGTTCGCGGGCAGCGGGGCACCCATCAGCAAGGCCACGACGATCACCGTGAGCACCGCGATTCCCCGGCGCCACCGATTCCGCCCACGACGTTCCGCCATGCCGCCTCCGCCTCACCCCTCGCTCCCGTCGGCCCAGGTCAGGACGAAGGGGACAGCGAGCCCAAGTGATGGTCATCCTGGTTCGGCAAGATCGTCGACGGCAACCGGGACCGGCGGTGTCGCCTGGATAAAACCCGTTGAGTGGCCCCGAAACCCCCGGACGGGTGATGAAACCCGGGTGACCGTCCACAACGGACGAAAGCGACGGGGGTGGCGTTTTCGCGCGAAAACTGCCATCGTCGAACGCGTGATCGATCTTCCTTACCGTGGCTCCGGTCCTTATTGCTATGCCCATTCCCTCGCGATGATGCTGGGCTCCGGCTCGCCGGAAATAGACGTGCTCGAAACCGTCACCGGCAGTCCGTTCGGCCTGCAACTGGTCGGCGGATCGATGCCGTTCTTCGACGCTTTCGGCTGGGATCCCGACCTCGGCATCGGCGAGGCTCTCGACGCACTCGGCTGGAGCGCGGAAACCGTCAGCGAGCCGGATCCGGAAGCCGCGTTCGCACGGCTCGTCGAAAGCCTCGCCGACGGCCCAGTCCTGATCGGCCCGGTCGAGATGGGGCATCTGCGCCACCAGCCGGGGATGACCGGCCCGATCGGCGCCGACCATTTCCTGGTCGCGCTCGCCGCGGACGGCGAGTCCGTCACCGCCCACGACCCACAGGGATATCCGTACGCGCTGATCCCGCGGCGGGATTTCGCCGCCGCTTGGCTCGCCGAAACCGTGGCCTACGGCAAACCGCATACGATGCGCACGAATTTCGTCCGGCACACCGTCGTCGACGACGAAGCCGCGATCGTCGCGTCACTCCCCCGGGCCATCAGGCGGCTCGGCGGCGAGAACGACGGCGGTCTCCCGCCCGGCAGTCTCGGCAACGGCGAAGCGGCCCTCGCGCTGGCCGCCCGGATCGAAGCCGGTCCCGACCCGGACCTGCGCGGGCTGCTCGTCCACTTCGCGATCCGCGTCGGCGCCCGGAGGCAGGCCGACGCGGCGGCGTGCCTGCGCCGGATCGGCCGCGAAGACGCCGCCGCCGTCCTCGCCGCGCAGTCTCGGCTGGTCGGCTCGTTGCAGTACGACCTCGTCACCGAGGACGACGCGCGTGCCGCCGAGACACTCCGGAAGCTCTCCCCGACCTATGAAGAGCTCAGACGGGCGCTGACGTCATCCTGACGATCTCGCGGACGATCACCTCGGGTTCGGTCTTCGGGATGTAGTGACCGGACCGCTCCGCGATCACATGTCTGGCGCCGGACGAGAGGCTCACCCGGTGGGCGTGTGAAGCGTTCGCCTGCGCTCTCATCCTGGCGGACATCCCGCCCTCACCGAGACTTACCTTGAAGTCAAGCCCTCTCCGCCGCGCGAAGATCGAGTTTCGTCGGCTGGTGGCGGGTGAGTACATGAAGGACCCCTTCCTTGCGCCTAGGTACAGGAAGGGGTCCTTCGTGTACTTGGGGAGGTGTGAAGGTCGAGTTTCCTCGGCTGAGCCGAGGGAAGGGGCCTTCACGCGCCACTGTTGTGACCACTGGTGCCTGTGGGGCGATCGTGGCGATCACCGAGTCCGTGAAGGCCTCCTTTCCTACCCTGAGGGTAGGGAAGGAGGCCCTCACGGACCTGCAAGAACCGAAGCCGGCGCGCCTGAGCGACGGTGTCGGGAATCGAACAGCTAACGTCCCGGTTCCTTGACCGTCAGCCCCTCAAGCCGCTCTTCGGTCAGGACGGTGCGCGACGGCAGTCCCAATTTGCGCAGCGCCCGTCCGATGTGGATTTCGACCGTCCGCGGCGAGAGGAACAGCCGCTCGCCGATCTCCCGGTTCGTGAGGTTCCGGGCGGCGAGCCTGGCGACTTCGAGTTCCCTCGGCGACAAGGTTTCGCCGTAACCCTTGCGGCCGCGCCGGGGCATCTCCGGATCACAGCGTCGCAGTGACCGGCGGCAGCGGAGCGCGTCCACGGCGGCGCCGAGGCTCGCGTACGCCGTCTCCGCGGTGGTGAAGGAAGCGACGGCGCGTGCCAGGTCTCCGGCTTCGGCGAAGCATCCGGCCGCGAGTTCGTCGGCGTAGGCGGCGAAATACGGCAGGGGCAGCGCGTAGTACGCCTGCGCGGCACCGAGCAGCAGATCACCGGCGGGCAGCGTCTCGCCCCGTGACTGGGTGAGCAACCCCCGGCACAGCAGCGCCGACGCGTTCGCGACGGGGGCGTCCTTGCCGTCGATGCCTTGCCGGTACTCGCCGAGCAGCTCCCGCGCCTCGACGTGCTGCCCCAGCCCGAGCATGGTGCGCACGGCGAACGGCATCAGTTCGGCCGCCCAGTGCCAATTGTTCTTGCGGCGCACGGTTTCCAGGCCGTATTCGGCCAGGCGCAGGGCCGCATGGAGGTCTTTGCCTGCCTGATGGACCGCGACGCGGCCAGCGTAGGCAGAAGCCTGCACCGGGACGCTGCCCGCGGAAAGCGCGAACGCCGCGTCGAAACTGCGCAGCGCCGCCGCCGGCCGGTGTTGCCCGTACTCGTACCAGCCGAGCACGAGCAGCGGCTCGGCCGCCAGTGAACTGTCCTTGTCGACCCGGGTCAGCATCGCCCGCGCCTTCTCCGCGACGCTCGCCCACTCCCCCATCGCGAGGTCCAGGCGCAGTTCCGTGCCGTCGGCCAGCGCGTCGAGATAGGGCTGGTGATCGTCGCGGATCAGCCGCCGCGCGGTCGTGAGGTACGCCCGCGCGACGGGGTAGTGCCCGTTCCACGCCACCGCGTCGGCCAGGTTGATGTAGGTGCGGGCGACCTGGCGGCAGACCTCGGCCGACTCCGGCACGGGTGGCAGGTCGGCGATGTCCTGCCACACCCCCGGATCGGCGATCTGCATCCGCGCCGAAAGCCGGTTGGCGGCGATCGCGGCCAACACTCCCGCGTCGTGTTCCCCTTTGCTCACCTGTTCGGCCTGGTCGAGCCAGCGGAGGTTCTCCTCCACCGGGACGGTCCCGATATGCGGCAGCGCCAGGGTGACCAATCCCCTGGCGAGCAGCGCCTGCCGCCTGCCGAGGTCGGCCGCGCCCAGTTCGATCTCGAGCCTGCCCGCGTCGACCTTGCCCACCTGATTGATCAGCACCTGTCCGAGATTGACCCGGATTTCGCCGCGAGCGGCCTTGCTCAGCGGCCATTCGCGCAGGATCTCCCGCAGCAGCCGGACCGTGCCCGCGTGGGCGATGCTGCGCGGAAGTTCCCTCCCGAGCCTGACGGCGAACGACTCGCGCGCGGCCCGCGGCAGCTCCGCGTCCCGCAAAGCCGCTTCGAGCAGACGACCCGCTTCCTCGGTCCGGCCGTCTTCGATGGCGTTGTCGACCGCGACGCCGGTCCACTGTGTCCACTCGGCGAGATCGCCCGCCAGCCGTGCGTGGCGGGCGACGAGCGACGCGATGGGTTCGTCGTCCGCGGCGAGCCGGGCGGCGGCGCGTCCGTGCATCGCGCACCGCTGAGGCCCGGGAAGCAAGGCGTAGACGGCCTCACCGATCAGCGGGCTTCCCGAGACGTACCGGCCGCGGCCGAGATCACGCAGCAGTCCCGTTTCCACGGCTTCGGTGACCGCGCCGGAGATCTCCCCGGACGGTGACGCCGCGAGAGCGTCCAGTTCCGGTTCCCCGGCGGGCGATCCCAGCACCGCGGCCGCGCTGACGACGTCCCGCGCGGCCGGGCCGATCGCCGCCATCAGCCCGGCGACCCGGCTCCGCACGGCCGGCGGCACGGTCACTGGGAGCGCCTCACCGGAGCTTTGGACCAGAGCCGTCAGATCGACGGCGATGCCGGACGTCCGCCGGTGCGCCGCCTCGGCGAAATCCGGCGCACAGCGGCCGAAGGACGCGTCCAGCAGCGTCCGCACCTGGATGGCGCTGAACGCCCGAAGCGACAACTGCGCGGCGGTTCCCGGCAGCGGCGGGAACCGCCGCGGTCCGCACGACACCGCGCTGACCACCACGCTCAGCGACGTCGCCGGGGACGTCGCGAGCCCGCGCAGGAACTCCCACGTGTCGTCGTCGGCGGCGTGGACGTCGTCGAGGACCAGAACCGCCGGACCGCAGCCGGTCAGTACTTCCCGAACGGCCCGGAACTCCTGCTGCCGGACGGTGCCGTCGTCGGCGTTCTCGGGGAACGGCGGCAGCCACGAAGACCATTCGGGGATCAGCCGCCGCAGGACGCCGGTCACCGGGGAGAACTCCGCCGCGTGGGCGGCGGCCACGGCGCCGCTCCCCAGCAACGCGTCGACCAACGGTGCCAGCCGGCACGGCCGGGTGAAGGGAAGACACCGGGTGGACCAGACCACACGCGACGCGATCCCGGGATGGGCGACCAGTTCTTCGAGCAGACGGCTCCGGCCCACACCCGGTTCACCCTCGACGACGGCGACCGACGGCGGGCGCGAGGCGACGCGCACCAGTTCGGCCAATTCGGTGTCGCGGGCCACGAACACCGATGCCGCACCGCTCGTCGGCATGCTCGGGACCATACCGATCGGACACCCGCCGAAAGGCGGGAACACGAACAGTCACCACGGGCCGCGCGCTTTCCCCTGGTCCACACCACCGGAGTCACGAGCTTCCCGCGTCGTTAACTCGTTCGGGCGACGCCGACCCGCGGTGGCGCGAAGCCGCGCGGCGGTAATACGGACCCTTAGGTATTGCCGCGAACCTTGCCACGGGGTCCACCAGAGGGTGAATCTCAGTCTGTTCGCAGTGCCCCTCCGTCACTTCGTCACAGCGCAAGTCCCCTGCTCGCGCCGGTCGGCCACCCAGTCGGGTAGCCGAAGTCCCCACTTGTTCCGTCGGGTAGCCACCCGCGCGTGTTTCGCGTTCGACCATCCAGTTAGGAGTGTTCCGACGGTGAAGACCTCATTCAGGCGCGGGCTGGCCACGGCCTGCGCCGGTGTCGCCGCGATGGTCGCCCTGCAGGCGCCCGCCGCCGCGGCGCCCGCCATCACGGCCGCCACCACGATCCCGATCAGGATGCAGGCACAGGAGAAGAGCAACTGGTGCTGGGACGCCAGCGGCAACACCATCGCCGCCTGGTGGGGGCACAGCCTGACACAGACGAAGTTCTGCCAGGTCGCGCACAACGAGTCCGGTACGGACTGCGCGAACAACCAGGGTTACCTCAGTGACCAGCAGCGTGTGTTCCGCTGGCTCGGGTTCAGCAACGTCGGCACCTACAGCTCCTCCGGCCAGACGTTGAGCTTCGCCTCCATCAAGGGCCAGGTCGACGCGCGGCAGCCGATCGGCACCCGGATCGGCTGGCGCAACGGCGGCGGCCACATGCACGTGCTCTACGGCTACGACAACACGAACGGCGCGACGACGGTCTACTACGGCGACCCGTGGGGCTCGAGCCCCCGCTACAACCAGATGAGTTACAACGCCTATCGGTCCAACAACTCGTTCACCTGGACCCACACCGTCTACGGGATCAAGGACTGAAACCATGAAGCGAACCTTCCTCGGCGCCACGATCCTCGCCCTCGGACTGTCACTGGCGCTCGGCGGCCAGGCTTCCGCCGCCGACGCCCCCAGCGGCGCGCCCACCGCCGCCGACCTCGCCGCGGTGTCCACTGTGGTCACCAGTGACGCGACCACCCAACGGCTCGCCAAGGCGGTGTTCCCCGGCGCCGCCAAGGCGGACACGGCCATCGCGGCCAAGACCGCGAAGGCGGATCCGCGGACACCGGTGGCGGTCTACCAGCCGACCGCGGCCTTCATCGCCGGCACGTCCGCCGTCCCCGCCGAACTGGCCTATGTCGCCACACCCGCCACCCTCGGCAACGGTGACGCGGCGACCGTGTGGTCGCAGCGCGAGGGCTCGGGCTGGTCGGTCTACAACGTCGCCTCGGGTGATGTCGAAAAGCGCCTCGGGGCGCAGGTCGGCAAGGGCTACCTCCTGAGCGAACCGCAGGCGGGCGCCTGGTATGCCGTCAACGGGGACACCGTGACCGTCCTCGACGGCTCCTCGGTCGCGAAGACCGGCGAGAAGATGACGCTCGCCGCCTACCGCGAGGCCCTGCAGAGCCGCTACGGCGACAAGCTGCCCGGCTCGACCTACGACCGCACCGGTGCCGCCGGCGGTTACGGTGCCTCCCCGGTGGGCGACACCTCGGTGCCGTGGTGGCCGTACGCACTCGGCGCGGTCTTCCTCGTCGCGGCGGGCGCGGCCGTCACGCTCCGGCTCCGCAGGCAGTAAAAGCGATGGGGTGCCGGGACCGCGCGGGGTCCCGGCACCCCCGCGTTTTTTCGGATGCGTATCCGGTGGTTCGACTGTGATCATGGCGGCGTGGACTTGCGCATCGACACCCCGGCCCGGCTGGGCGAAACCGAGTTGCCCGACGGACGCGTCCTCGGCTGGGCCGAATGGGGCCCCACGGACGGCGAAGTCGTCCTGATGATCCCCGGCGCGGCGACGAGTCGTCGGCTGGGGCTACCCGCGGGAGTGGTGGAGTCGCTGGACGTCCGGCTGGTCACGGTGGACCGGCCGGGGCTCGGCTCGTCCAGTCCGCTCGAGAACCGTGTCTTCGACGATTTCGCCGCGGACATCGCGCATCTCGCCGGAGAACGAGGTTTCGGGCACCCGCCGATGATCGCCAATTCACAGGGTGCCCCGTTCGCCTTCGCCTGCGCCGCGGCGGGCACGACGGGTCCGCTCGCCATCGTGTCCGGCGCGGACGAGATCGGCAGGCCGGAGTTCAGCGGAAAGCTGCCCGGAGAGCTGGCGGACCTTGTCGCCCTGGTCGCTTCCGATCCCGTCCACGCGGAAGCCGTCTTCACCGGCTTCGACCAGGACGCCATGTGGCATCTGGTGACCAGCTCCGCGCCGGAAGCCGATCTCACGGTCTACACCGCTCCGTCGTTCGAGTCCGCCTACCGCCAGGCGATGGCGGAGGCGTTCGGCCAGGGACCGGCGGGGTACGCCCGCGACACCGTACTCGCCATGGGCCGCTGGCCGTTCCCGTTGTCGTCGATCGCGGTCCACGTCGATCTCTGGTACGGCGAACAGGACCGGAGCCATTCCCCCGACAACGGCGCCACCCTCGCCGGACGCCTTCCCGATGTCGCGCTCCGGGTCGTCCCCGGCGTCGGTGGCGCGGTCCTGTGGACGCACGCCGTCGAGATCCTCCGCACTCTGCTCGGCCGGGACGGTCAGGCGAAGGTGTAGTCCTCGAGCGGGAAACTCCCCGCCTCCTTGATGGCGTTCAGCGTGGAGGACGGGCGGAGCAGGGTCGCCTCCCCGTGCGGATTGAAGTAGTAGCTGTTCGCCGGGGCGCAGTTCCCGAGGGCGAAGATCGAGTCACCGAGGCGTTCGGTCATCCGGTCGAGGAACGCGTCGTTGGCCTCCTGCGTGACTTCGAACTCGGTCGCGCCGCGCCGCCGCATCGCGCCGAAGAGCCGGTCCATATGCCGCATCTGCGTCTCGATGGTGGTGAAATAGGACAGTCCGGAGTAGGAATACGGGCTGTTGAGCGAAACGAAGTTCGGGAACTTGGGGATCGCGACGCCCTCGTAGGCCTGGAACCGGTTCTCCCGCCACCACTTCCCGAGATTCCGGCCGTCACGGCCGATGATCTCGATCGCCGGGAAGTTCGCCTCCCACAGGTCGAATCCGGTCGCCAGCACCAGGACGTCGATCTCCCGCCGCCCGCCGTCGATGGTCTCGATCCCGGTCTCGTCGATCTTCGCGATGGACGTCGTCTCCAGGTGCACGTGGTCCTTGGTGAAGGCCGGGTAGTACTCGTTGGAGAACGTCGGACGCTTGCAGCCGAAGGAATAGCGCGGCGTCAGTTCCGCGCGCAGCCCCGGATCCCGCACCTGACGGCGCAGATGCGCCTGGCACCACAGTTTGCCGAGGCGGTTCGCCATCGGCAGCTGCTTGTAGTGCAGGACACCGGAGACCATCATCAGTTCCAGCAGCGCGGTCCCGGTCAGCCGCGCGGCCCGCTGGGTGAACGGGACGGCGGCGAAGGCGCGCCGGACGGCCTTGGGCACCGGGAAGTCCAGTTTCGGGCTCACCCAGATCGGGGTCCGCTGGTACACGGTCAGTTCCCGCGCGATCTTCGCGATCTCGGGGATCAGCTGAACCGCCGTCGCGCCGGTGCCGATCACGGCCACCCGCCTGCCCGTGAGGTCGTAGTCGTCGTCCCAGGCGGTGGTGTGGATGACCTTGCCGCCGAACGTGTCGATCCCGGCGATGTCGGGTTTCTTCGGCTGCGAAAGGAATCCTGTCGCGGTGAGGAGGTACTTGGCGGTGACCGGCCCGCCCTCGGCGAGGGAGACCGTCCAGTGCGCCTTCGCCTCGTCCCAGACCGCGCCGGTGACCACCGAGCCGAACCGCATGTAGCGCCGCAGCCGGTATTTGTCCGCGACATGCTCGGCATACCGCTTGAGTTCCGCGCCCGGCGCGAAAAGCCGCGACCAGTGCGGGTTCGGCTCGAACGAGTACGAGTAGGTGGCCGACGGGATGTCGACGGCCAGCCCGGGATAGCGGTTCACATGCCACGTACCGCCGAGGTCGGACTCGCGTTCGAGGATGAGCAGGTTGTCGTAGCCGAGCCGGTTGAGCTGGATCGCCGCGCCCATCCCGCCGAAACCGGCTCCGACGACGACGGCGTCGTACTGCGCGTTCATGCGTTTTCCTCCCGCTGGGTGTCCTGGTGGAGGCGGGCGCGGTAGCCGTCCCGCTCCGGTGAATCGGGGCGCAGGGCCCGGTCGTCCCGGATCAGCCGCCGGAAGGCGTTGAGCGCCGGCTCGGGTGTCACGGCCGCGAGGGTGGCGAGCGCGCCGACGTAACCGGGCACGGCGATCTCCGCGGCCCGGGTGCGGACAGAAGCCACGACGGCGTCGGCGATCCTGCCCGGTTTCACCTTCGGGATCGGCCGCATGTCGAGCCCTGAGGCGAGAGCGGTGTCGACCGCCGACGGCAGTACGGCGGAGACGCTCACGCCGTGCGGCGCGTACTCCAGCCGCGTCGCCGCGGTCAGCCCGACGACGGCGAATTTGCTGGCGTTGTAGATCGCCAGCCCTTTGACCGGGAACTTTCCGGCCAGCGACGCGACGTTGACGATATGCCCGCGTCCGCGCTCCAGCATGCCGGGCAGGGCCAGCCGCATACCGTGGACCACGCCGAAGACGTTGACCTCCATGGTCGCCCGGTTCAGGGCGTCGGAGAGGTCGAGGAAACCGCCGTTGGGCATGATCCCGGCGTTGTTGACGAGCACCGCGAGCGGCCCGTTCGCCTGTTCGGCGTCGCCGAGAAAAGCGGCGAAGGACGCCGGGTCGGCGACGTCGAGGTGATGCGCTGTCCCGCCGATGTCGGCGGCGGTGCGCTTCGCGGCTTCGAGGTCCAGATCGCCGATGGACACGCGCGCCCCGAGGGAGGCCATGCGTTCCGCGGTCGCGCGACCGATGCCCTGGCCCGCGCCCGTGATCGCCACGTGTGCCCCGTCGAGGTCGAGATCCGGGTACTTGCTCATGCGCGCACTCCCTCTCGTTCGAAGGCGTCGGCGACCAGACCGGGCGCCGTCCGCAACGCCGTGGTGAGCACGTGCTCCCGCCGCCGTCCGTCCATGAAGTTGGCGCCCATGGCGGCGAGATCGGCCGGTCCCGGTTCGATCCGGACCACCCGGACACCGGCCGTGCGCAGCCGTCGCGCCTCGTCGTCCACGCGCCTGGTCATCGCCGTCCGCAGCAGGCGTTCCAGCCGGGCCGGACCACGTGCCGGAGCCCCGCCCTCGCTGCTCATCGGCGCGACGAGCACGACCTCGCCGACGTCGTGCCCCAGCAGGAGGTCGGCCGACGTCGGGGAGACCGTCCCGCCGTCGAGCAGCGGCCGTCCGTCCACAACGGACGGTGGGAACCAGCCGGGGATCGCCCAGGACGCGGCGATCGCCTCGCCGAGGCGGGCGGGCGGTGCGTCCGGGGAGCCGAGCGCGACCCGGTCACCGGCCGGATCCGAGGCCACCAGCCAGGTCGCGGGGTGCGGGACCCAGTCGCCGGGCGCCAGCGCGTCCCCGAGCTCGCGGAGCCAGCCGGCGTCTCCCCTGCCACGAGGCAGAAGACCCGCGAGACCGGCGAGCGTGTCGACGTCCCGGCGCAGCGCGGCCCGGACCAGCCCGGCCGCGGGCCAGCGCGGAGACGGCAGCGGCGGGAAGCGGTCCGGCACCCGCCGGACGTGCGCGGCGACGACGGCGTCTCCACCAGGCGCACCGGCTACCGCGTCGAGGATCGCCTTCGCCGGGATGCCCGCTCCGAGCATCGCCGCCGCTTCGGCGCCCGCGGAGGTCCCGACCAGGATGTCCGCCTCGCGGGGATCCCAGCCCGCTTCGGCGTGCAGCGCGTCGAGGACGGCGGCCGTCCAGGCGAACCCCAGGGTCCCGCCGCAACCGAGCACCAGCGCCCTTGCGGAATGACGTGTCATTTCTGGAACGGTATGTCAATTGAACGCGTCAGGCAATAAGCTGACGGAATGACGACGGAGACCCCGGTCAGCAGGGCCGCACGGAAGAAGCAGGAACTACGGCGCGAGATCGTGGAGACCGCGTTCGACTGCTTCGCCGAACGCGGGTACCACGCGACCGGGATCGCCGACATCGCCGCCCGGCTGGGCATCGGGCACGGCACCTTCTACCGGTACTTCCAGAACAAGCGGGATATCGTCGACCACGTCATCACGGACCTGGTCGAGAAGGTGGTCGGCGCGCTGGCCGCGGACAACGCGCCGGACGCCGTCAACAGCCTCGCCGAGTACCGCAAGCAGAGCGCGCGGATCGGGGACGCACTCGCCCGGATCTTCGGCGGCGACCCGCGGATGGCCCGTTTCCTCCTGCTCGAAGCGGCGGGCATCGACGCCGAGATGCGCGAACGGGTGCTGGACTTCTACGAGACCGCCGCCGAGCTGACCGCCGGCTACCTGCATCACGGCGTCCGCCTCGGCTATCTGCACGAGGACCTGGACGTCGACTCCACCGCCCGCGCGATCAACGGGATGATCCTCGCGTCGATCCTGTCCGAGCTGCGCGACCCGTCACCGGAAAGGCAGGCCGCGATGAGCCGCGCGGTCCGCAGGGTCATGTACGACGGGATCGCGGCGGCGCCCCGCTGAGACGACCGGCCGGCCGGCCCGGTCATGACGCACCGGTAAGCGGGGGCCGGGCCTACCGGTTGTCAGGATTCATGGAACAGGATCCGGACACGCGGGGCTAGCGGCGAAAACGCACACTCGCACCGACGAAAACGAACCTCAGGGTCTCCGCAGAGTGTTGCTCGGCGATTCACCGAAGGCGGCGCGGTACTGCGCGCTGAACCGGCTGCCGTCCAGGAATCCCCATTTCGCCGCCACCCCGGTGACCGTCGTGCCGTCGCCGGGTCCTGCGGCGCGGAGTTCCGCTCGCACCTGGTCCAGCCGGACCCGGCGCAGGTACGCCATGGGGGTGATGTCCAGATGCCGCCGGAACGCCAGCTGCAGGGCACGCACCGAAACCCGGCAGGCACGGGCGATATCGGCGACGTCGAGGTCGAGATCCGGATTCGTCTCCAAGAACGCGATACCGCGGCGCACGGTGTCCGGGGCGGTGTCCCGCCGGTCGCACGGGCGGTCTTCACCCGCGCCCCTTGTGAAGGTGTCCAAGGCCATGGCCGCCATCAGCCTCCCCACCGCGCCGAGCACCAGCGGCCCGCTCTCGACACCCGGTTCGGAGAACAGCCCGGCCACGTATTCGACCGTCTGACACCATCGTCGTGCCTTTTCCGGACTCACCGGCTCGTACCACAACCGCTCGATCGCGGCGCCGTCCTGCGCCGGGTCGGCCCCGTTGAACAACGCCAGGTCGATGCCGGTGACCTGCAGCCGCGTACCGTGCATGCGCGTCCGATAGCCGTGATCGGGATGCGGGCCGGCGAACACGTCCCCGGGGCCGAGCCTGCGGTCGTTGATGCCGTCGTCGATCTCGATTTGCCCGCCCAGCACCCGCAGCAGCACCATCCTGTCGAGTGGCTGGACGGCGATCTCCGTGGTCAGCGTGTTGTGCAGAAAATCGAGGTGCACGTCCCCGAGATCACAGCGGTTGTGCTCGAATCGGTAGTTTTCGACACTGCCCCGGACCCGCAACCGGTTGTCGCGGTACGCCTCGGCGATCAGGGCACACGCCTGCTCCGGATCGGTGGTCGCGAACTCCGTCAGTACCGGTTCGTGCATGGGACCACGCCTTCTTTCCGTTCGCCCGTAACGAAAAGTCCGCCGGCCGGAACGCTACCGCCACCCGGCGGGCACTACCAGGGGCATATCGGCGTCATCCGGCTGGTCGGAACGGAGCACTCGCGCGATCGAGGATCGCCCTGGCCCGTGCTTCGACCGGCTTGTCGACCATCTGGCCGCCCGCCACGGCCACTGAGCCGTCTCCGGCGTGCGCGACCACGTCCCGCGCCCACTCGAGCTCGCTTTCCGAAGGGGCGAGCCCACGATTCGCGGCGGCCACCTGGCGGGGATGCACGCAGAGTTTCCCGGTGAACCCCAGGGTCTTCGCGTGATCGAGGTCCGCGATGAGCGTTGCCTCGTCGTCGAGTGCCGTCGTGACGCCGTCGATCGGAGCCGCCCTTCCCGCGGCCGCAGCGGCGATGACGAGCGCGGATCGCGCGTACCGCAAAGCCTCGTGCGAACGGTGATCGACACCCAGCTGTGCGGCGAGGTCGACGCTGCCGAAGGCGGGCCGCACCACCGCGTCCGCGGCGCAGACCGCGAGCGCGTTCGCGATCCCGGCCGCCGTCTCCACCAGCGGCAGGATCGGAACTCCGGGTAGCCGTCCGGCGAGTGAATCGATCTCGGCGCGATCCTCGGCCTTGGGCAGCATCACCGCGAGCGCGCGCCCGACGCTCGCCACATCCTCGTGATACCAACCGGTTCCGGCCGCGTTGAGCCGGACGACCGCCTGATGGCCTTCCGCCAGCCACGTCCGGACGTGTTCGCGCGCGGCTTCTTTCCGATCCGGCGCGACGGCGTCTTCCAGGTCGAGGATCACGACGTCGGCGCCGCTGGCCGCGGCCTTCGCGAACCGGTCCGGCCGATGCCCGGGGACGAACAGGAAGGTCTTCGCACCCGCGAGGAGATCGTTCATCGGCCGAGGCTCCGCACTGTTCCGGTCGCGGTCCGCCGTCCGTGGCGATCTCGTACGGCGATGACGGTCCCGTCCGCTCGCACGATCATGCCCTGATGGTCGAACAGGGGCGAGACGAGGCGGTAGTCGAAGGCCAGCGGCCCCCCAGCCCCCTGCCGCCTGGCGGCTTCGGCCATCGCGAGTGCCTGTAACGGCCCGTGGGTCAGCAGCCCCGGATAGCCTTCGACGTCGCGGGCGTAGTCGCGGTCGTAGTGGATGCGGTGCGCGTTGTAGGTCAACGCGGAGAAGCGGAACAGCAGCGTCGGCGAGACGTCGATCGCCCATTCGTCTTCGGCCGCCGTCACCTCCGGCTCCCCGGTGGCCGCCTCGGCGGGCCGGGAAGCGGCGTCGCGGTAGACGATGTCCTGCTCCTCTTCGACCACGACCTCGCCGTCCTGGACGATCTTGTGGCCGGTGACGACGAAGGTCAGCCGTCCGGTGCGGCCCTGTTTCTCCCGCACGGAAAGCACTTCCGTATGCCGGGTGGCGGACAGCCCGCACCGCAGCGGGCCGAGCGTCCGCACCCGTCCGCCCGCCCACATCCGGCGGCGTCCGGGTTCCGGCGGCGCGGGGATCGTTCCGCGCACGGGATGCCCGTCCGGGCCCAGATCGGCCTGCGCCGGCCGGTCCAGCAGGTAGAA
Source organism: Amycolatopsis sp. lyj-108 (assembly GCF_046549005.1). Classification (NCBI taxonomy): domain Bacteria; kingdom Bacillati; phylum Actinomycetota; class Actinomycetes; order Pseudonocardiales; family Pseudonocardiaceae; genus Amycolatopsis; species Amycolatopsis sp. lyj-108. Next base: position 370,123 of record NZ_JAJPWQ010000009.1, read on the forward strand.
CCAGTGCCACAGCAAGGGCAGGCCGTCGCGGTCCAGATCCGGCATCTCGACGTCGAGCAACGAGGCCAGCGCCTCCGCGGGGCCGGGCAGCAGGACTTCCTTCACGTTCGAACCTCCTCGACGGCACCGAATTCGGCGCGGATCGACTCGTTGTGCGCCCCCAGCGCGGGCACCGGCCCCATGACCGGTTCCCGGCCGGCGACCTCGACCGGCGGAAGCAACGCCTCCAGCGGTCCGGCCGGAGTCTCCACCGCACGCCACCGATTTCGCGCGGCCAGCTGCGGATGCCGGGTGAACTGCTCAGGCGTCCGCAGCCGGGCGTTGGCGATCCCGGCCCGCTCCAGCAGGTCTCCGACCTCGTCCGCCGTCCCGCCGCTGAAGGCTTCTTCCAGGATCGCGGTGAGTTCGTCGTCGTTGGCGACGCGGTCGTCGTTGGTCCGGAAGCGCGGGTCTTCGACGAGTGTCCCCCGTCCCAGGACGTCCCGGCAGAGCACGACCCATTCCCGTTCACTTTGGACGCTCAGGAAGACCTGGTCGGCACCTGTGCGGTACGGCCCGTACGGCGAGATCGACGGGTGCGCCGCCGCCGTCCGGCGCGGTGGTTCCTGTCCGTACCGGGAGAAATAGGCGGGCTGGCTCATCCATTCGCCGAGCGAGTCGATCATCGCGACGTGCAGGCTCGCACCCTCACCGGTGCGCTCGCGGTCGTACAGCGCGGTGAGGATGCCGCTGTAGGCGTACATCCCGGTGGCGATGTCGGCGATCGAGATCCCAGCCTTGGCCGGGGTCTCCGGGGTGCCGGTCGACATCACGAGCCCGGTTTCGCACTGCACCAGCAGATCGTAGGCCTTCTTCGTCCGATATGGACCTTCCGGACCGTAGCCCGAGATCGAACAGTGGATCAGCCGCGGACGCTCCGCGCGCAGCGTCACGGCGTCGAGGCCGAGCCGTTCCACCGCGCCGGGCGCGAGGTTCTGCACGAACACGTCCGCCCGGCCGATCATCGTGGTGAGCAACGTCCGATCGGCCGGATCCTTGATGTCGAGTTCGACGCTTTCCTTGCCCCGGTTCAGCCAGACGAAATAACTCGACTGGCCGTGCACGGTCCTGTCGTAGTCACGGGCGAAGTCGCCGACGCCGCGACGTTCGATCTTGATCACGCGCGCGCCGAGGTCGGCGAGCTGGCGCGAGGCGAACGGCGCGGCGACGGCCTGTTCCAGCGCGACGACGGTGATTCCCTCGAGTGGGTGGCGCATACTGCCTTCCTCGGTTCAGGACGGAATGCGGTGCCGTTCGATCAGCTGGCGCGCGATCACGCCGCGCTGGATCTCGTTGGTGCCCTCGCCGACGATCATCAGTGGCGCGTCACGGAAGTACCGCTCGACATCGAATTCCGTCGAGTAGCCGTAGCCGCCGTGGATGCGGACCGCGTCGAGCGCGATCTCCATCGCGGCCTCGGAGGCGAACAGTTTCGCCATCCCCGCCTCCATGTCCGCGCGTTCGCCCGAGTCGTAGCGTCGCGCCGCGTGGTGCACCAGCTGGCGGGCGGCCTCGAGTTTGGTCGCCATGTTCGCCAGATGGTCGCCGATCGACTGATGCCGCCAGATCGGCTTGCCGAAACTCTCCCGTTCCTGGGCGTAGCGCAGGGAATCCTCCAGCGCGGCCCGGCCGACCCCGACCGCCCGGCAGGCGACCTGGATCCGGCCGATCTCCAGGCCCCGCATCATCTGGGCGAAGCCGCGGCCCTCCACGCCGCCGAGCAACGCCGTGGCCGGGACCCGGAAGTCGTCGAAGGAGAGCTCGCAGCTCTCGACGCCCTTGTAGCCGAGTTTGGGCAGATCCCGCGAGACCTGGAAGCCGGGTCCCTTCTCCACCAGCAGGACGGAGATCCCCTTGTGCGCGGGTTCGGCGCCGGGATCGGTCTTGCACAGCAACGCGACCAGCTGGGACCGGCGCGCGTTGGTGATCCACGTTTTGCTGCCGTCGACCACGTACTCGTCGCCGTCGCGCCGCGCCGTGGTGCGCAGCGCCTGCAGATCCGAGCCGCCGCCGGGTTCGGTGAGCGCCATCGTCGCCCGGATCTCGCCTGTCGCCATCTTCGGCAGATAGGTGTCCTTTTGCTCCTGTGTGCCATACGTGGCAAGGAGTTTCGCGACGACGGTGTGGCCGCCCATCGCGCCGGCCAGGCTCATCCAGCCGCGCGAGAGCTCCTCGGTGACCAACGCGTAGCACTGGGCGGAGACCTGGGTCTCGCCCCAGGGCTCTGGCACGGCCAGCCCGAAGACGCCCATCGCTTTCATCTGGTCGATGAGCTTCTCGGGATAGGTGTTCGCATGGTCGAGCTCCCGCGCGACGGGCCGGACCTCGCGATCCACGAACTCGGCCACGAGCGCGACGATCGCGGTCTCTTCCTCGGTCATGTGATTATCATGAGCGATGATGAGACGGTATGTGAAATACCGAATCATGATAGGCGCATACCGCACCGCGATGCGAAGGGACGACGGTGGACTTCAAGCAGCTCAAGGCGTTGGTGACGGTCGCCGAGGTCGGCAGCGTGACTCGCGCGGCCGAGCTGCTGCACCTGGTCCAGCCCGCGGTCACCCGGCAGATCCGCACCCTCGAACAGGAACTCGGGGTGCCGTTGTTCGAGCGGACCCGCCACGGCATGCGCCCGACCGAGGCGGGCGCGACCCTCGTCGAACGTGCCAGGCGGGCACTCACCGAACTCGACCGGGCCCGCGCCGAACTGGCCCCGAAACCCGGTGTGGTCACCGGGATCGTCACGGTCGGCCTGCTGGAGAGCGCCGCCGAACGGCTCGCCGCACCGCTGACGACGGCCGTGCTGCGCGAGCATCCGGGAATCGAACTGCGGCTGCTCACCGCGTACTCGGGCCATCTTCAGCGGTGGATCGACGACGGCGACGTCGATCTGAGCCTGCTCTACAACCTGACCAGTACGCCGTCGCTCAACGTCCGGCCGCTGGTGCGCGAGCGACTGTGGGCGGTCGCTCCCCCGTCGGCCGGGCTGGATGCCGCGCGGCCCGTCCCGTTCGCCGAGGTGGCCGCGCATCCGCTGGTGATGCCGTCCGAGGGGCACGCGCTGCGCACCCTCATCGACGGCGCGGCCCGTGAAGCGGGCGCCGACACCGAGGTCACCGTGCAGACCAACGCCATGACGCTGCAGAAACGTCTCGTGCTCGGCGGGCACGGCTGGACGATCCTGCCCGGCATCGGCATCGCGGCGGACGTCGCCGACGGCACCCTGAGCGCGGCCCCGGTCTGCGAACCGGAGGTCTGGCGCACCGTCGTCCTCGGCATGCCCAGGACCGGTCGCGTCACGCCCGCCGTCGACGCCGTCGCGCGGGCGCTGGTCCAGCAGATCCACCGGACCGTGCACGAGGGCGAGTGGCCCTCGGCCCGGCTTTGGGACGACCGAACAGGAGAAGGATGAGCACGCTCCCCCGCACCGGCCACGCCGTCGCCGCCGACGGCACCCGGCTGGCCTACCAGTGGCACGGCACGGGCAGGCCGCTCGTGCTGCTGGCCGGGCAGGCGAACGACCACACGTGGTGGGACCGCACGCGCGGGGACTTCCCGAGCACGATCACCATGGACTACCGCGGCACCGGAGCCAGCGACGCGCCCGATTCCGCTTACACCACACCGGGTTTCGCGGACGACGTGATCGCGGTCCTCGACGCGCTCGAAGTCCCCGAGGCGGACGTCTACGGCACCTCGATGGGCGGCCGGGTCGCACAGTGGGTCGCCGCGCGGCACCCCGAGCGGGTGCGGCGGCTCATCCTCGGCTGCACGTCGCCGGGCGGCACGCACGGTGTCGAGCGGTCGAACGACGTGCGGCTGGCGCTGGCCCGGCGGTCCTCTGTGGAGGCACGGGAGACGTTGGAGGATCTCATGTACACACCCGCCTGGCGAGCGGCGAATCCCGGCCCGTACCGGGTGCTGGGCGCGCACGGCATGCCGCCGCACGCGGTGCGCGGGCATCTCGTCGCGAGTAACACCCACGACGCCTGGGACGCGCTTCCGGAGATCACCGCACCCACGCTGGTCCTGCACGGTGACGACGACCTGCTCGCACCGGTGGCGAACGCGCCGTTGCTGACGGAGCGCATTCCTGACGCGCGAATGCATCTCTTCGCCGGAGCACGGCACGCGTACTTCGACGAGTGCCGCCCCGAATCGAGCGACCTGGTGGGCGACTTCCTGGGATAGCCCATGCCGACCGGGTATGTGTCCATCGCGGATTTCTATTTCTCAACCGCAGGGATCACAGCTCATGATGGTCGGCATCCCGGAGCGAAGGAGCTTCCCTTGCCGCACAAGAAATCCGGCGTCGTGGCGAACGTGGTCCGCGGCTGCCTCGGCAACCTGGTCGAGTGGTACGACTGGTTCGTCTACGCCTCGTTCAGCATCTATTTCGCGGCCAGTTTCTTCCCCGAGGGAAATCTGACGGCCCAGCTGCTGTCCACGGCCGTCGTGTTCGCCGTCGGCTTCCTGATGCGCCCGCTCGGCGGCTGGCTCCTGGGCCTCTACGCGGACCGGTTCGGCCGCCGGGCGGCGCTGACCCTGTCCGTGACGTTGATGAGCTTCGGTTCGCTGGCCATCGCCGTCACCCCCGGCTACGCGTCGATCGGCATCCTCGCGCCGGTGATCCTCGTGGTCGCCAGGCTCGCGCAAGGCCTCTCGGTGGGCGGCGAATTCGGTTCGAGCGCGACCTACCTGTCCGAGATCGCCACTCCGCGGCGACGCGGGTTCTACTCGAGCTTCCAGTACGTCTCGATCACCGTCGGGCAGCTCTCCGCCCTGCTGGTGATGATCGTGATGCAGTCGCTGCTCACCGAAGCGCAGATGTACGCGTGGGGCTGGCGGATCCCGTTCGTGCTCGGCGCGATCGCCGGGCTCGTGGTGATGTACCTCCGCCGCAGCATGAGGGAATCGGAACACTTCCAGCGCTCGTCGGCCGCCGGTTCGCCTCCCCCCGGCGGCCTGCGGGTCCTGCTGCGCGAGCACCGCCGCCAGGTTCTCGCCGTTCTCGGCCTCGCCATCGGCGGGACGGTGGCGTTCTACACCTTCACGAGCTACCTGCAGAAGTACATGGTGAACACGGCCGGGATCCCCAAGCCGACCGCTTCGCTCATCGGTTTCGCCGCCCTGTTCCTGTTCATCTTCATGCAACCCGTCGCCGGCGCCCTTTCCGACCGCTGGGGCCGCCGCCCGATCATGTTCGGCTTCTCCATCGGCGGCATGCTCCTGACCGTGCCGATCATGACCCTCGTGGGCAGGACCGGGAATCCGTGGGTCGCCTTCCTGCTCATGCTCACCGCCATGGTCTTCCTCAGCGGATACACCGCGCTTTCCGCGATCATCAAGGCGGAAATGTTCCCCACCAACGTCCGCGCCCTCGGCGTCGGCCTGCCGCATGCCCTGGCGACCGCAGTGTTCGGCGGGCTTTCTGAACCGATCGCGCTGGCTTTGAAGCAGGCCGGACACGAGAGCGTGTACTTCTGGTGGGTCACGGGGTGCATCGGGCTGACCTTCGTGGCGACTTTGGTGGTGCGGGAACCTTCGCGGCGGTCCTCTTTGGAGGTTGAGGTGCAGCCCGCTAGGGATTCTGTTGTGGGGTGAGGCTCTTTTGGTGGTGGTCTGTGGTTGCTCGGGCCGGTTTGCATTGCTGCGCGACTGGGCTGTGGCCGGATTTCGGCAACCGTCGCAGCCCAGACGCGCAAGGGGGCAGCACGCAGGGACCTCCGCGACCGCGGAGGTTCTATTGAGGGGTAAGGCAAACGTGTCGTATCTCGGGTGAGACGGCGGGCTGGGTGACGCGACACCGCACTCGCGTGCTCAGACCCGGAACTCACGTGTTCAGAGACGTAACTCGCGTGTTCAGACTCCGCACTCTCGAGTGCGGCATCCAGACACGCGACTCACGTCCTCAAGCACGCGAGTCACGCCTTCCTTCACGACCGGCCACCGAGGTCACAGCCGTCCCACTGTCACCGGGGACCACATCTGTAGGCAAAGAGGCCCTCACTGCCAGGAGAACGCGTACGCAGAGCGACGCTGGCCCCCCACCCCGACACGTTTGACTTCCCCTCAATAAGAGGGAGTCGTGGTAGTTCTTCGGCAACGGCCGTCCCGCTGGGAGCTCCTGGCGGACCCCGCCCATCGCCGAATTCCGACAACAACAGTGGCCGTTCCAAAGATTCTGTAAAGGGGAGTCGTCAACGACACTCGGCCACAGGGCTCAAGATGGCTGTCGTGCAAGGATCCGCACCGGAGGAGGCCGTTGCCGTTTTCCGGCAACAGCTCAGAACGGTGGTGGTTCGTCGGTCACCCGAGGTTCGTGCAGGGGCGGAGGCGAACTGTCGTAGCTCTGTCCCGTTGGGGTGGTCACGGTGAGAGTGTCGTCTGGGGCGAGCCGGTAGGTCCAGCCGGGTTCGTCTTTGAGTCTATGGTCGCGGCGGCACAAATCGATCAGCTCGTCGGCGTTGGTGTGGCCGCCGAATTGCCACGGCACCACATGATCGAGGTCGCAGGCTTGGGCGGGACGGTGGCAGCCGGGTCTTCGGCATTCACGATCCCGCACCCGTACGAACTCGCCCACCCCTGCCGTGGGCCGGTAGCGGTCCCGACCCAGGTCCAGTACCTGCCCTGAGAGCGGGTCGGTGATGATCCGCCGCAACACCGTATCCGGCCCCGCCGCGATCCCCCGCGCCAGCGACGCCGGAATATACCCGTACCCGGCCAATTCCGCCGGATCCTCGTTCACACCGAGATAGGTCGCCAAGTCCATGTAGAGGAACACCTCCACCCGCTCACCCTGCCCACCCAGCAGGAGGTCCAGGGCGACGTCGGCGCGGAGCCGCACCGCCTCCAACCGCGCGATCCCCTCCGACGCCGCCACCGCGACATCCACAGCATCCTTATCCCCCAACACATCCAGCGAACTGCTGACCTCCTTCACCACATCCGACTCGGTCATTTCCTTCAATAGCGCCACAATGGCGTTAGAAGTGTCCACACACAGAACGTACAACCGACCACCGACAGTTTCGGATCGCAGAGAGATCAATCGAGGTCGAGCAAGCCGGCAGCACCGTTTTCCAGCTGTCGCGCGATTTTCGTCGATCGCGGCACCATTGTTGCCTCATAAGCCCGAACAGCCTCGCCGATACTGGCGGAGCCTGCCAACGCGAGAGCGAGGTCGCACGCGTCGAGCATGGCCAGGTTGACGCCGACGCCGAGCGGCGGCATCAGGTGGGCGGCATCGCCGAGCAGGGTCACCCATGGCGTGTGCTCCCAGGTGTGCGGGACGGGCAGGACGTACAACGGGCGATCGACGTACGGGCCGTCGTTGTCGGTGATCATCCGCAACATCGACGGCGACCAGCCGGAAAACGCATCGAGCAGCCTGCTGCGGATCTCCGAGCTCGACCCGATCCAGTCCGCCGGCAGGCGTTGGATGATGTAGACCCGGATGTGGTCGCCGCTGTTGCGCTGGGCGAACAGGCACCGGTCGCCATCAGCGGCCATCGCGCTGCCCTGGCCGACGAGTTCGGCGAGTTCGGGGTGCGCGTTCTCGACGTCGTCGAACCAGGCCTCCAGGAAGGTGATCCCGGCGTACTCGGGCACAGCGGCCGAAACCGCCGGGCGGACCCGCGACCAGGCGCCGTCGGCGCCGATGACCAGGTCCGTCTCGACGATCGTTCCGTCGGTGAACCGCAGGCGCCCGGGGGCCTCGGCCCGATCCAGCGTCCGTCCCCAGTGGACGGTGCCCGGCTCCAGCGAGTCGAGGAGCAGACCGCGGAGCTGACCGCGGTCGATCTCCGGTTTGAACATCTCCCCTTCGGCAGGCACATGGTGCTCCAAGAGACGCCCAAGAGGATCCAGTTTGCGCATCTCCTGCCCCTCGGGACGGGCGAGTGCGAAGAACTCGGCGAGCAGGCCGGCTTCTCGCAGGGCCAGTTGGCCGTCGTCGGCATGCAGGTCGAGGGTGCCGCCCTGGTTACGGGCCTGGGGATGCGGGTCTCGGTCGTAGACCGTCACGGGAATGCCGTGTTTCTGAAGGATCCGGGCACAGGTCAGGCCGCCAGGGCCCGCTCCGATGATGCTGATCGTCATGACCCCAGAAAAGCAGAACGAGTTAAAAAGTGCAACGAGTCAACTTAGTGACTGTGACAACTCATGCGGTACAGTGCGCTCATGGAGACACCGGGACGGCGTGAACGCAAGAAGGCGGCCACCCGCCAGGCGCTGGCGGACGCCGCGCTGAAGTTGTTCCTGGAGCGGGGCTACGACGAGGTGAGCATCCGCGACATCGCCGAGGCGGCCGACGTGTCGACCACGACGTTGTTCAAACACTTCCCCGGCAAGGAAGCGCTGGTCTTCGACGAGTCCGAAGACCGGGAAACGAACCTGATCGCCGCTGTGCGGCAACGGCCAGCAGACCAAGGCGTCGTCGAGGCGCTGCGCGAGTACGTGCTCGCCACGTGGCTGCCGCTCACGGCGCACCCCCAGTACGCCGGATTCACCGCGCTGGTGAGCGGCACCCCCGCGCTGCAGGAGTACGGCGAGCGCATATGGACCCGGCACGCCAAGGCCCTCGGCGCCGCCATCGCCGAGGACGCCGGCATGGACTCCGACGACATCGCCTGCCACGCGCTCGCGCGATTCGTGCTGGACATTCCGGCGCTCACCCGGGGCAGGCGGGATCCACGGAAGGACGTCGAGCGGATCTTCGACCTCCTCACGGACGGCTGGCGCTAGTCCTCTTCGGGGCGGGAGCCGCGCAGCGAGCCCGGATGTGCCTTGGCGGACGGATCCTTGCGGGTCTTGAGCAGGCTCGCCACCGTCACCACGACGAGGATGCCGATGATCACCGCGAGGCTCACGGGCGTCGAGATCTCCGGGACGCTCGCGTCGATGTCCACATGGGCCCAGTGCAGGATCAGCTTGATCCCGATGAACCCGAGGATGATCGCGAGCCCGGCGGACAGGTACACCAGCCGATCGAGCAGGCCCTTGACCAGGAAGTACAGCGCACGCAGGCCCAGCAGGGCGAAGGCGTTGGCCGCGAAGACCAGATACGGCTCGTCGGTGACCCCGAAGACCGCGGGGATCGAGTCGAGCGCGAACAGCAGGTCGATCCCGCCGATCGCGAGCAGCACCACCACGAGCGGCGTGCCCACCCGCTTCCCCTCGACGCGGGTGAACAGCTTGCCGCCGTCGTATTCATTGGACAGCGGCAGCAGGCGGCGCGCGGTCCGCACCACCACGTTGTTCTCGACGTCCGGATCCTCGTCGCGATGCCGGAAGAGCTGGATGCCGGTGTAGATCAGCAGCAGTCCGAACAGCAGGAACATGAAGGAGAACAACGAAAGCAGCGTGGCGCCGAGCGCGATGAAGATCGCGCGCATGATCAGCGCGACGACGATGCCGAACGTGAGCACCTTGTGCTGGTGTTCCTCGGGTACCGCGAAGGTCGTCATGATGATCACGAAGACGAACAGGTTGTCGACCGACAGGCTTTTCTCGACGATGTAACCCGCGAAGTACTGCTGCCCGAAGTCGCCGCCGTGCGCGAGTGTCAGCCAGACGCCGAACGCCACCGCGACCAGGATGTAGCCGACCGACCAGGCCACCGCCTCACCGAAGCCGACCTTGTGCGGCCGCACCGCCGCGAGGACGAGGTCGAGTGCCAGGAGCCCGAGCACCAGCCCGATCGTGACGATCCAGGTGAGGGCATCGATCTGGAGCATCCGCACCCTGTCTTTCCTTCGACGGCAGGTGAGGAGGATCTTAAGTGCGGCTCGTCCGGTCCGCATTCGCATGACCGGGCGCCGCGTCCAGCAGCGCGGAGAGCGCGGTCTTGAGCAGCGGGTGGTCCGCGCTTCCCCGCCGGACCGCGGCGAACACGCGGCGCAGTGGCGGCTCGCCGCGCAACGGGACGGCGACCGCGCCGGGAACAGCGGTGAAAGCGTTGCGCGGCACCAAAGCCACCCCCTCGCCCGCGGCGACCAGGGTGGTGATCGCGTGGAAATCGTCGGACACGTGCCGGATCTCCGGATTGGCGCACGCGATCATCAGCACGTCGCGGCAGGGGTTGCCGGGCTTCGGCGCGATCCAGTCGTCGTCGGCGAGTTCGTCGATGTCCACTTCGGACGCTTCGGCGAGCCGGTGCGCGGTGGCCAGCACGGCGTCGAACGGCTCCACGTACAACGGGAACCGGGTGAGCCTGCTTTCATCCGTTCGTGGCGAGAGCCGGTACTCCTCGGTGATCGCCAGGTCGATCTCGCCGTCGAGCAGCAGCGGGATGCTCGCGTGCCCCTCGACGTCCTGCACCTGGATGGAGACCCCTGGCGAACCGGCACGCAACGCGGCGATCGCCGGCGCGACGACCATCGTGATCGCGGAGGCGAAACTCGCCAGCCGCACCATGCCCTGGACACCGGAATCGAGCGCGGCCAGCGTGGCCCGCGCCCGTTCCAGTTCGGCGGCGACGGCGTTGGCGTGCACCACCATCAGTTCGCCGGCGGGCGTCAGCGAAACCCGGCGGCCTCGGCGGCGAAGCAGCTGCTGGCCGCACTCGGCTTCGAGGGCGGCCAGCTGCTGGGAGACCGCGGACGGCGTCAGGTGCAGCGCCTGGCCCGCCGCCGTCACGGTGCCGTGGTCGGCGAGGGCGCGCAGTACCCGCAGCCGTCGCGGATCGATCATTCGTCCATCATGGACCTTGCTGTCACGAACGCGTCGACGGCACGGTTGACGTCTTCGGTCGAATGCGCCGCCGACATCTGCGTCCGGATCCGGGCTTTGCCGTGCGGGACCACCGGGTACGAGAACCCGATCACGTAGATGCCCTGGTCGAGCAGCAGATCCGCCATCTTCCCGGCCTTGGCGGCGTCGCCGATCATCACCGGGATGATGGGGTGCTCGCCGGGGAGCAGGTCGAAACCGGCCTCGGTCATCCGGCGCCGGAACAGCTCGGTGTTGGCGCGCAGCTTGCCCAGCAGTTCACTCGACTCGTCCAGCAGCTCCAGCGTGGCGAGCGCGGCCGCGGTGATCGACGGCGCGAGCGAGTTCGAGAACAGGTACGGGCGCGAACGCTGCCGCAGCATCTCGACGATCTCCGCGCGACCCGAGGTGTAGCCGCCGCTCGCGCCGCCGAGTGCCTTGCCGAGGGTGCCGGTCAGCACGTCGACCTTGTCCTGGACGCCGAACAGCTCGGGCGTGCCGCGTCCGGTCGGACCGGTGAAGCCGACGGCGTGCGAGTCGTCCACCATCACCAGGGCGTCGTAGCGCTCGGCCAGCTCGCAGATCTCGTCGAGCGGCGCGAGGTAGCCGTCCATCGAGAACACGCCGTCGGTGGCGATCATCCGGTACCGCGCGCCGGACGCCTCCTTCAGCCGGGCTTCCAGATCCGCGACGTCGCGGTTGCGGTAGCGCATCCGCTTCGCCTTGCAAAGCCGGACGCCGTCGATGATCGACGCGTGGTTGAGCTCGTCGGAGATGATGACGTCCTGATCGGTCAGCAACGTCTCGAAGAGCCCGGCGTTGGCGTCGAAACAGGAGCTGTAGAGGATCGTGTCCTCGGTGCCGAGGAACTCCGAAAGCTTCGCCTCGAGTTCCTTGTGCGGCTGCTGCGTCCCGCAGATGAACCGCACCGACGCCATGCCGAAGCCCCAGCGGTCCAGCGCCTCTTGCGCGGCCTTGACCAGCTTGGGGTGGTCGGCGAGGCCGAGGTAGTTGTTGGCGCAGAAGTTGAGGACGTCGCCGCCGGCGACACTGACCGAAGCCCGTTGCGGCCCCTGGATCACCCGCTCGCCCTTGTACAGCCCGGCTTCCCGGATCTCGGCGAGCCCGGCCTTGAGGTCGTCGCGCATCGCGCCGTACATCAGTTCTCCGTCCAATCCAGAATGACCTTGCCGCAGCGGCCTTCCCTGGCCGTCGCGAACGCCTTCTCGTACTCGGTGTAGCCGAACCGGTGGGTGACCACCGGCGAGATGTCCAGCCCCGCCTGCAGCAGCACGGACATCGAGTACCACGTCTCGAACATCTCGCGCCCGTAGATCCCCTTGATCTGGATCATCTTCAGCACGACGGCGGCGATGTCGACCGACACGTCGGAGGCGGGCAGGCCGAGCAGCGCGACGCGGCCGCCGTGGGACATGTTCGCGATCATGTCGCGCAGCGCCTCGGGCCGCCCGCTCATCTCCATGCCGACGTCGAAGCCCTCGGCCATGCCGAGCCGCTCCTGCGCGTCGGCGATGGTGGAGGTGGAGACGTCCAGCGCGAGGTCGACGCCGACCTTGCGGGCCAGTTCCAGGCGGTGCTCGCTGACGTCGGTGACGACGACGTTGCGCGCGCCCGCGTGGCGCGCGATGGCGGCGGCCATGATGCCGATCGGGCCGGCGCCGGTGACCAGCACGTCCTCGCCGATGACCGGGAAGGACAGCGCGGTGTGCACGGCGTTGCCGAGCGGGTCGAAGATCGCGGCGATGTCGAGGTCGACCTTGGTGCGGTGCACCCAGGCGTTCTGCTCGGGCAGGACGGCGTACTGCGCGAAGGCGCCGTCGGTGTGCACGCCGAGGCCCTTGGTCCTGGCGCACAGGTGGCGTCGGCCTGCCTTGCAGTTGCGGCAGCTTCCGCAGACCAGGTGGCCCTCGCCGCTGACCAGGTCACCCACCTTGACCGTCGTCACCGACCGGCCGATCTCGACCACCTCACCGACGAACTCGTGCCCGATGACCAGCGGCGCGGCGATGGTGCGCGCCGCCCAGTCGTCCCAGGAGTCGATGTGCAGATCGGTACCGCAGATCCCGGCGCGCAGCACGCGGACGGCGACGTCGCCGGGGCCGACGGCGGGGTCCGGCACGTCGGTGAGTTCCAGCCCGGGTGCTCGGTCGGCTTTGACCAATGCCTTCATGGCGCGAAGTCTGGTCCGCCTGTGCTGTTCAGTCCATCGCGAGTTTCTGAAATCCCTCGTTAGCGTGTCTTCACAAGGAGCCGGGCACCCGGACGGAAACGAAGTCCGGCCGCGGTACGACTTCGAAGCCGATCGACCGGTACAGGCGGATGGCCGGGGTGTTCGTCGCCGCCGCGTGCATCATCGGGCGCTCGCCGCGGCCCCGGATCCCGGCCGCGACCGCGCGGACGAGCCGGGTCGCCAGTCCTTGGCCGCGATACGCCGGGTCGGTGCAGACGGCGCTGATCTCGGTCCAGCCGGGTGGGTGCAGCCGCTCCCCCGCCATCGCGATCAGTTCGCCGCCACGCCGGATTCCCAGGTATGTCCCCAATTCGATGGTCCGTTTCCGGAACGGCCCGGGTTTGGTCCGCTCGACGAGGTCCAGCATCTCCGGGACGTCGTCCGGCCCCAGCAGGACGGCTTCGGGGTCTTCGGCGGCTTCGAGCGCGACGTCGACCAGCCGAACCCCGGCGATCCTGCCGAGGATTTCCCAGCCGTCCGGGACGGGCAGTGCGTTGTGGACGGTGACCGTCTCCCCCGGACCCGCCAACGCGGCGACGTCGGCCCACACGCCCTCGTCCGGTTCGGGTGGCAGGGCGAAGAACGGGGCGACGTCGACCTGGTAGCGCAGGACCTGGCCGAAGCCTTCGGCGAAGTGGGCGTGCGGCCCGGTCAGCGACTCCCAGGCCGGGTCGTCGAAAGGGATGGCCATGACGGATCCGACATCGGCGGGCCGCCTTTCATTCCGGCTCCCACATCCCGGGCACTACGGGCCTGGATCGATGACATCGTGGTCGTCGCGATCAGCCCGGGTCCGGGGCTACGGTGGCCGTGATGAGGGACGACGCCGGGCAGGACGCAGTGGACGCCACGCTGCTCGACGCCTTCCGTGCCGGCGACATCGCCGCCGGTGAGGCGTTGTTCCGGCGGCACGCCGAGCCGCTCCGCCGGATCGCGGCGGGCTGGGTCGCCGAGCCCGCCGAACGGGACGACCTCGTCGCCGAGGCCTTCGTGCGTGTCCTGAGCGTCATTCGCGCGGGCGGCGGCCCGCGGGAGAACCTCCGCCCCTATCTCGCGGTCACCATCCGGAATCTCGCGGCCAAGTGGAGCCATCACCACAAACGGGTCGAGTTGTACGGCACGACCCCGGCGGTCGAACAGGCCGCCGGGGCCGTGGGCGCGGAGGAACTGCTCATCCGCCGCTCGAACGCCCGGCTGGTGTGGCGCGCCTATTGCGCGCTCCCCGGCCGCTGGCGGACCGTGCTGTGGCGGACCGAGGCCGAAGGAGACTCGCCGAAGGTCGTGGCCCCGCTGCTGGGCGTGTCGCCCAACGGTGCCTCCGTCCTGGCGTTGCGAGCCCGCGAAGGACTACGCCAAGCCTTCCTCCAGGCGCAGGTCCCCGATGCGGGCACGCCGTGCTGCCGGGAAGCGCGGCGCCGGATGGGCGCGTGGCTCCGCGGCGGCGTGCCGGGCCGCCGGGCGGATCTGATCGCCGCCCATCTGGCGGACTGCGAACCCTGCCGGACCGTCGCCACCCGGCTCGACGAGATCAACCGCGAGATGCCGCCGGGAGTCCGCGCCGTCTCCGCCTGAGCGGATCAGCCGGGGACCGGCGCGCCCTCCCCCGCGATCCGCAGCGCCTCCACCAGCTCGCGATACAGCGTGTCGGTGGCGAGCAACTGTTCGTGGCTGCCACTCGCCCGCACGCGGCCATCCTCCATCACCACGATGGTGTCCGCGTCGATCACCGTGGACAGCCGGTGCGCCACGGTGACCACAGCCCCTTCGCGCGCCAGCCGTCGGATGCAGTCGTGGATCGCACTCTCGGTCCGGCCGTCGACCTGCGCGGTCGCCTCGTCCAGCAGCACCACGTCCGGCGTGCGCAGGATCGCCCTGGCCAGCGCGATCCGCTGACGTTCCCCACCGGACACCGACGTCGACGAAAGCGGGGTGTCGAGGCCGTCGTCGAGTGCGGCGATCTTGTCGCTCAGCCGGACTTCGCCGAGCGCCCGCCGCACCTCCTCCTCGGTCGCGTCCGGATGGGTGAAGAGCACGTTCTCCCTGATCGTCCCCGGCACGATCGGCGTCTCCTGCTCGACGTAGGCCAGCCGTGCCCGCACGTCCGCGTACGGCAGGTCCGCGTACTCACGCCCGTCCAGCAGCACTGAACCCGACTGCGGCCGCACGAACCGCATGATCAGCGACAGCATCGTGGTCTTGCCTGCACCGGACGGCCCGACGATCGCGGTGTGCCCGCGCCTCGGGATCTTCAGCGACACGTCCCGCAGTGCCGGATCGCCGCCGTAGCTCACGGTCACCCCGCGCAGTTCCAGTACCGGGCCGTCCTGCCCGTCCGCGGTCTCCGGCGCCTTGGCCGGCGTGTCCTCTTCGATCTCCAGCGCGTCCATCTCCCGGATGCGCCCCGCCGCCGCGATGCCCGCCTGCAACGTGGTCATGTTCTGGCTCAGTTCGGTGATCGGCTCCATCAACGCGAAGGCGTACAGCAGGAACGCGATGAGGCTCGACACTTCGAGCAGACCCGCGCCGACGCGCCAGGCGCCGAAGCCGAGGATCACCAGGATCGCGCCCTGGATGCCGGTCCACGCCACCACCCAGGCGACGGCCTCCCGCCGCACCGCGCGGATGCCGTGCACGGTGGCGGCTTCGGCGTCGACCAGGACCCGCTCGGACTGCCGGTCTTCGGCACGGCTGGCCTTCACGGTGCGGATCGCCCGCAGCGCGCCCTCGAGAACGCCGCCGAGACGGCCCACCCGGTCCTGCGCCTTCTCCTGTTCCTTCGCGATGGCGGGCATGAGCCACGCGAACAGCGCGATCACCACGAGCACGGCGGCCACCGTCGTCGCGAGCAGCACCGGGTCGAGCACGCTCATCAGCACCAGGGTGCCGATGAGCATCACGACGCCGTTGATCAGCCCGATCACGCTGGACGACGCCGCCTCGCGCAGCAGCACGGTGTCCGAGGTGACGCGGGTGACCAGTTCCCCCGTCGGCCGTTTCGTGATCGCCGGGATCGTCGCGCGGAAGAACCGCCGCACCATCGATTCCCTGGCCTGCAGCACCACCCGCTCGCCGACCGTGCCGAGCAGGATCCACTGCGTCAGCCAGATCACCG
Source organism: Amycolatopsis sp. lyj-108 (assembly GCF_046549005.1). Taxonomy (NCBI): domain Bacteria; kingdom Bacillati; phylum Actinomycetota; class Actinomycetes; order Pseudonocardiales; family Pseudonocardiaceae; genus Amycolatopsis; species Amycolatopsis sp. lyj-108. The sequence continues at coordinate 386,238 of NZ_JAJPWQ010000009.1, forward strand.
AGCCGACCAGCATCAGGCCGAGCAGCGCCAGCACAGGCCCGGCCAGCGACGCCGACGAGCCCAGCGAGTCGAGCACCCATTTCGTGACCATGGGCGTCGCGAGACCGGTCGCGGAGCCGAGCAGGGCGAGTACCAGGCCGATCGCGAGTGCCCCCTTGTGCGGCCGCGCGAACGACCACAGCACTTTCAATCGTGGAGTATCCATGGTTCCCAATGGAACACGCGTGTTCTAAAATCGTCAAGCGAGTTCCATATTGGCGAGCGAGGTACGGTACCGGCCATGAGTGAGGGTGTGGTCACCGAGACGGGTGTCCGGGCGAGGACCCGGCGCGCGATCCTGGACGCGGCCATCGAGAAACTGACGAAGCAACCGAGCGCCACGCTGGCCGACATCGCGGCGGCCGCGAACGTCGGGCGCACCACGGTGCACCGGTATTTCGCGGAACGCTCCGACCTCATCGACGCCATCAGCCACGACGCCCTCGACAAGGTCTCCCAAGGCACGCGGCGGGCACGGCTCGACGAAGGCCCGGCCCCGGCCGCGCTGGCGAGGTTGTGCCAGGAGTACTTCGAGTTCGGCGACGTCTTCCAGTTGCTCTTCACCATGCCGGATCTGGTGACCCGCCCCGAATGGCAGGACGAGAGCGAGGACGACCGGTCGCTGCTGAGGCTGATCGAACGCGGGCACGCCGAGGGCACGATCGACCCGGCGATGTCGAAGGAATGGCTGCTGCAACTGCTGTGGGCCCTGCTCTACACGGGGTGGGAAGCGGTGCAGGATGGGAAGACACCGAAGCACGAAGCGCTCAGCTTGTGCCTGCGCAGCCTGGAAAAGGTCATCGCGGTCGGCTGAAATCCTACGAAGTGATGACGCGCGGTCGCGCCCGCTTCGAAGATCCTTGCCCGGTGATGGAAAAAACCGGTGCACGCCCGGAAGTCGCCAGAATCGCCCTCATCGGCGGACTCGTGGTCTTCCTCGCGGCACCCGCGCTGTTGCTGGCGACCGGGAACGGCACGATCCAGCCGTCCGCGGACTCGGACAAGCGGCTTTCCCTTTGGGGCGCGGTGATTCCCGCGCTGGCAGGAATCCTGCTGGTCCGCGCGATCCCGCTCCGCGCGCCATCGTCGCCCGCCAAGGTGGACGACCGCCGCGCCTTGCGCCGTCAAGCAGGTGCCTTGGCGCTCATCGCCTTTGTGTGGCCGCTGGCGTTGTTCCTCGTGTCGATGGCGGGACAGCAGACGCTCGTCCGCGACGTCTGGGGACTCGCCAAGCCGCTCGTGTTCCTGGTGCTGCCGCTGATTCTCCTGCGAACCCTGCGCCCGCAAGGGAAACCGGATCCGTTCCGGCTCACGTGGCGCTCCCGGCAGACGTGGCAATGGCTCGCGCCGATTCCCGCGGTACTCGTGTTCGGCTGGCTCTACGTCCTCGGCCCGTTCGCACCGCCACTGCCGACCGCGGAGGACTACCCGGATCCGGTGTACCTGGCGGTGGTCGCGACGCTGACCTTCTTCACCGCGAACGTGCTCGAAGAGGTCTTCTTCCGCGGCATGCTGCAAACCCGACTGGAGGCGCTTTTCGGGCGGTGGCCGGGAATCCTGCTGACGTCGCTGCTGTTCGCGTGGCTGCACCTGCCGACACACGGGCAGGGATCACTGCCGCTGACGCTGGGCGCGATCGTGGCCTTCCAAGGGTTCTTCGGCCTGTTCACCGGCTACCTGTGGTCGCGCTACCGCAACCTGTGGGCACCGATCGCCGCGCACACCGCGATGAACACGGTGCCCCTGCTGCTGATGTGAGATGACGAAAGGTGGTCGCCCCAGCGTCACCAGGGATCAGGCCGGTGGGTAGTGAGGGCCTCCTTCAGTACCTTCAGAGTAGGGAAGGAGGCCCTCACGGACCGGTGAGCGTTCTGAATCCTCGACCCAAATCACTCACGGACAGAAAAGTCAGGCGCCGATGGTCGCCGCGTCGATGACGAACCGGTAGCGGACGTCGCTGTTCTCGACCCGGTCGTAGGCCACGTTCACCTGGTCGGCCGAGATCGTCTCGATCTCGGCGCCGATGCCGTGCTCGGCGCAGAAGTCGAGCATCTCCTGGGTCTCGGCGATGCCGCCGATCATCGAACCAGCGAGCACCTTGTTGCCGCCGAGCAGCGAGAAGGCGTTGTAGGACAACGGTTCGCCGGGCGCGCCGACGTTGACCATGGCTCCGCCGACCCGCAGCATGCCAAGGTAGGAGTCGACGGGCAGCGTCGCCGAAACGGTGTTGAGGATCAGGTCGAAGCGGCCGCGCAGCGTCTGGAACGTCGACGCGTCACCGGTCGCGAAGTAGTCCTTCGCACCCAGCTTCAGGCCGTCTTCCTGCTTCTTCAGGCTCTGGCTGAGCACGGTGACGTCGGCGCCCATGGCGACCGCGATCTTGACCGCCATGTGGCCGAGTCCGCCGAGGCCGACGACGGCGACCTTCTTGCCCGGTCCGGCACCCCAGCGGTTCAGCGGGGAGTAGGTGGTGATGCCCGCGCACAGCAGCGGGGCGGCGACATCGAGGCTGATGCCTTCCGGGATCCGGCAGACGAAGCCGTCCTTCACGACGATCTGGCGGCTGTAACCGCCGTAGGTGTTCTCGCCGTCGAAGCCGACTCCGTTGTAGGTTTGGATGTTGCCCTTGAGGCAGAACTGCTCGGTGCCCGCGAGGCAGTACTCGCACTCGCCACAGGAGTCGACCATGCAGCCGACCCCGACGCGGTCTCCGACCTGGTACTTCGTGACGCCGGAGCCGACCGCGGCGACGACGCCGGCGATCTCGTGGCCGGGCACCATCGGGAAGATCGCGCTGCCCCAGTCCTCCTTCACCTGGTGGATGTCGCTGTGGCAGATCCCCGCGTACGCGATGTCGATCAGCACGTCGTCCGGACGCAGGTCGCGACGCTCGATGGTCGTCGGCGACAGTGCGGCGCCCGGGGACGGCGCGGCGATGGCGTGCGTGGTCGTCGTCATGAAACCCTCCGAGAAACAGTGAGACCATGTAAGAGGTCACTTACAACGAGCGTAAGAGGGCTCTTACATATTCCGCGACCGGGACGGTGTGATCCACGACATGGGCGGCAAGTACCATCACGGCGACCTCCGCGCCGAACTCGTGCGGGTCTCGCTCGACTTGATCGCCGAACAGGGACTGGGCGCGTTCTCCGTCGCCGAGGTCGCCAGGCGCGCGAAGGTCAGCCCCGGCGCGCCGTACCGGCATTTCCCGACCAAGGAAAGCCTGATGGCCGCGATCGCGACGAGCGTCGCCTGCCAGCTGGCCGACAGGGTGCACGACGCTGTCGAGGCCGAGAGCGAGCCCGTCGCCGCGCTCGCCGCGGCCGCCGGCGCGTACACGGAGTACCTGATCGAACGCCGGGCCGGGATGAACGTCATCTACGCCGACGGGTTGCAAGGCCCGGAGCACGCAGACCTGCACGAGCAGACCCGCCGCTTGACCGACCAGTTCGTCATGCTCTGCCTCACCGTCGCCGATCGGCCACAGGACGGGCTGGAACTGATGGAGCAGTTGTTCACCCAGGCACACGGCTACGGCACGTTCTACCTCGACGGAGTCTTCACGAAACAGGGCTATTCCACGGAAGTCGTCGTCCGGAAGTCGGTCGAGGCGGCCCGTGCCGCCATCGAGGGCCGCACGAAAATGTGACGTGATTCACGTCCGATTTGTCCGATTACCGGGGCTCCCCGCGCCGACAGGATGCGAAGCGCAATCCTTTCGACAACGAGGAGAAACGCGTGAGCATCGGGCAAGACGTCGGATCCTGGCGGGAACTGGGCCGGCACACGAGCACTTCGGTGGTACTGGCGGGTGGTGTGCTCGTCGGCGCGATCACCATTTATGTGGCGGCGAGCCTGCTGCCGACGGCGATCCAGGACATCGGCGGACGGTCGTTGTACGCCTGGACCATGACAGCGTTCTTGGTCGCCCAGGTCGTCGCGACCATGTCGGTGGGTCAAGCCCTTTTCCGCTTCGGCGGCAAGGGTTCCTATTTGATCGGCTTCGGCGTCTTCGCCGCGGGCTCGGTGTTGTGCGCGGTGAGCCCGTCGATGCCGGTCCTCCTCGTCGGCCGCGGGATACAGGGGCTCGGCGCCGGCCTGCTGACCGGACTGGGTTTCGCCCTGATCCATTCGGCGCTGCCGCCCCGGCTGTGGAGCAGGGGAAGCGCCCTGATCTCCGCGATGTTCGGGGTCGGCAACTTCGCGGGCCCGGCGCTCGGCGGGTTCTCGGCACAGTTCGGCTCGTGGCGGTCCGCGTTCGTGGTACTTGCCGTGGTGGCGGCCGCGCTGGCGGTCTTCGTGCCGCGGGCGCTCCCCCGCGGTGGACGTCCGGCGCAGGCGCCGCCGGTTCCGGTCGTGTCGCTGTCCTTGATCGTCGGCGCGACCGGAGCGGTGAGCATGGCCGGGATCCTTTCCGGCACACTCGCGATGGCGGCCTTCATCGCGCTGGGTCTCGTTCTCGTGGCCGCGTTCCTGGCGACGGAGAAGCGCGCGGTGGCGAGCGTGCTGCCCGGTTCGGTGTACCGGCCGGGTTCGCGGCTGCGGTGGATCTACCTGACCATCATGGTGCTGGCGTCCGGCGTCTCGGTGGAGACGTTCTTGCCGCTCTTCGGCCAGCGACTGGGCGGACTTCCGCCCGCGGCCGCGGGATTCTTCGCCGCCGCGCTGTCCTTGGGCTGGTCGGTGAGCCAGCTCGTCAGCGCTTCGGCTCGTGAGACTCGGCGGCTCGTGCTCGCCGGACCGGCCTGTCTCGCCGCCGGGTTCGCCGTGCTGGGTCTGCTGCAGACAGAACAGCCGTCGCTGCCCCTCGTTCTCGCGTGGCTGCCGGTACTCTTCTTCGGTGGCATGGGAATCGGCATCGCGATGCCCCATCTGTCCGTCGCGGCGATGACCTCCGCACCGGACGGCGAAGGCGGGAAGGCCGCCGCCGGGATCGCCACGATCCTGACGATGTCGACCGCGTTCGGCGCGGCGGTCGCCGGCCTGCTGGTCAACCTCGGCGGCCCTTCGGTGCTCACGTCGGCGAGGTGGCTGTTGTTCGGCTTCGCCGCCATCTCCACTCTCGGCCTGCTCACCGCACGCCGCGCGGCCTGAGTCAGCTCCGGGAGCGCTTCCCGCGCACGCGTGGAAGCGCTTCCGGGCAGCCGCCGTCGCAGCGGATATGTGCCCAGACGATCTTTCCGCCGCGGACCGGCTCACGCCGGACGCCCCATTGCACCGCGACCCCGTCGACGACGAGCAGCCCTCGCCCGCGGGGATCCTCGATCTGCGAACAACGCGCCCGGGGTTGTTCGACGCTGACGTCCGCGACCTCGATGCGGACGGCGCACGGTGTCACGCCGCGCCACAGCTGGATGTGGCGTGCGCCACCTCCGTGCACGTAGGCGTTGGCGACGAGTTCGGTCGCCGCCAGCAGGACGTCGTCACGATGCCCTTCGCCGAGATCGGGAAGGCATCTGACGACCCAGGCTCGCATGTCGGGCAAGGCCCGAGGCGTGGTGGCCCGCAGGTCGAGCACCCAGGTCCCCGGCACCGGATGCTCCGCGACGCTGATCATGGAGCCACCCCTCCCGTTGCACGCGGCCTCCCTGCTGAAGTCGCACAATCGGGTTACCCAAAACGGGCAGGGATCAACCCGTGACGGGGATCATCGGGCCGCGATACCTTCCAGCACTGTCGTGACCACTGCTTCCGTACCCGGCGACGTGGTCACTTTCGGCCCGTGCGGGAGCAGGCCGGCGAGCACAGTTTCGTGGCAGACCCCGACCAGCATCGCCGCCGCCGCTTGGGCATCGCCGGCCAGCCTGCCGAGTTCCTTTTCCGCGCACAGGTATTCCGCGAGGCGATCCCGCCAGGTCTCGGTGCCCTCGCCCAGTTCTCCGTACCGCGCGAGTACGGCGGGGCGGGCGAGCAGCCCGGCGAACGCGGGCAGGATCTCCTTGTGCAAAGCCAAACCGTAGGACAGCTGGGCCCGGAGATTGGCTTCGACCGTACCCGAACCGGGCGCGGGCAGCTCGTCGAGCCCGGCTTCGACCCTCCGCACGTGTTCGGCCAACGCGTTGGCCAGCAACTCTTCCTTGTCGGAGAAATGGTTGTACAGCACGCCGTCGGCGACCCCGGCCGCACGCGCGATGGCGCGGACCGTGAGTTCCGCGGTGCCGCTGGCGGAAATCAGGTCCGCGGCCGTGGCGATCAGATGCTCGCGCAGGCTCCGGCCGTCTTCGGTGTGACGCAGGGCCGCCGCTTTCCTCGGTGACATCGGAGCTCAGCCGTGTGCGGAAGCCGTGACCAGCCACGCCGCGCCGCGCAGCCGGACACCGCCCGGTCCGTCGAAAGGCCTGAGCGCGGCCGAAAGAGCTTCCCGCGCACCGGCCGCCGCTTCGGCTCCGGCCTGGTCGAGGTGATACTTGACCGGTCCCCAACCGGCCATGAAACCGGCCGCGTCGGGCACGTCGCTCCCCCAGATCTGATCGGCCTCGACACGCGTGCAGACGACGTCGAGGAATCCGGCGTCACTCAGCACCGAGCGGACCCGCGCCGGATCGGCGAAGGACGTCGGGCCGGTGCCGTCTTCGCCGGTCGGGGTCGGCAGAAACGGTGCCAGCGCGCCGAAAACGGCACCCAGATCGGTTCCGGCGAGTTCGGTCATGCACAGGAACGCGAGCCTGCCGCCGGGTCGCAGCGCGCGGCGCACGTTGGTGAAGGCGGCGACCGGATCGGCGAAGAACATCACCGCGAACCGGCTGAGCGCGACGTCGAAAACGTCTTCACCGAACGGGAAGACCTGGACGTCACCCTGGTCGAACACGACGTTCGCGACACCTTCGGCCTCCGCGCGGATCCGCGCCGTGGCGAGCATCGGCGCGGACAGATCGATCCCGGTCGCCCCGCCGAGCGGGGCACGGACGGCGGCGAGCCGGGTGACCTGCCCGTTGCCGCAGCCGACGTCGAGCACCCGGTCACGCTCGCCGATCCCGGCCGCGTCGAACAGGAACTCGTTGAACCCGCTGTTCACCGCGTCGTAGCGCTCGTCGTGCTCGGCCCAGTGCCGTCCCTCGTAGCCGTTCCACGCTTCCGCCTGAGCGGTGTTGACGATGCCGGACATCCCAGAACCTCCTCCGTTATGAACACGTGTTCATGAACACGTGTTCATAGTGGAGGAGGACCGGCCAGGACGTCAAGCGGCGACGGTGAACTCGGCGGTGCGGACCTTGTCCCCGTGCTGGAAGTCGAGGAAGAGCCGGTAAGTGCCGCCGGTCGGGACTCCCGCGAAGAACGTGACCGCAGGCCCGGCCGCGGTGTGGCCGTCACCGGGTTCGCCGTCCGGGTGGACGTGCAGGTACGCGAGGTCGCCGCCGCGCAAGGCGACCAAATGCCCGTAAGCACCCAGGTAAGGCTGCAAATCGGTGACTTCACGGCCGTTTTCGGTGACGGTGAGCGTCACCTTCGACGGCTTGCCCGGCGTGAGTTCGCCGTCGAGTTCGACCCGGTATCCGTCGACCTCCGCGACCCGCGAGGGCGTGTACTCGACGGGACGGAAGTCCCCGGCGGCGAAGAGGTCGACACCCAAGGTCGTCGCGACTCCACCACTGGGCTTGAAGTCGGCGAAGGCGCGGTAGACCCCCGCCTCACCAACGGTCAGCGGCACGGTCCACGTGCCGTCCTCGCCCAGTTCCGGGTGGATGTGCTGGAAGCCCACGGTGTCGCGGCGAACGACGATGAGGTGCATGCGCTTCTCGTGTTCGACGTCGTAGGCCGTCACCGGCGCCCCATCGGGGCCGAGGACGCGGAAGGTGAACGGGCGGGTCATTCCCGGAACGAGCATCGTCGTGGTGGGCGCGAGGGTGTAGCCGCCTTTCGTCGACGCGAGCCCGGCGGGTTCGTGGTCGTGCATGCCGTGGGCGTCGTGCGTGTTCATCGTGCGCGTCCTTAGTGCGGGTGCCACCCGCGATCGCGGAGCGGACTCGGGCGCCGCTCTCACCATCACCTTACATACCCCCCATGGGTATAGGCGAGCGACGCTGGTCACATACCCGGGCGACCCAAAACACTCACGACCGCCGTGCCGCAAGCGTTTCATCGGGATTTCATGGCTCCGCCCTACGGTTCCGGGCACGGATCCGCGTTCGCGGGCCGGTGGTCCACGAGGAGACGTGCATGAGCCCGGCGAGCCGGACCCCGTACAACATGGTGCTGCCCCGGGAAGACGCGCCGAGTCCCGGGGAGCGGGACGAGGTCGTCGGACCCGGCTGGAGCTGGGCGGCGTTCTTCATGCCGTGGGCCGACGGCCGCCCGTCGCCGAAGTACCGGTGGACGTTGTTCGAAACCGCCGCCCAGGCCGTCGAGGACCTCCGCCGCTGCCTCGACGACGGCAACGTCGGCAAGCGCGGTGCCCTTTGTTCGTCCGTGCTCCGGAAACGCGGGGCACCGCGGGAACTGGTGCTGTGCGACGCCGCCGACTGGGCCTGCGTGGTGCACGAGGTCCGCGCCGGGGTGCATCTGACCGACGCCGCCGACGCCTACTTCGCGCGCTGGCGGACGAGCATGACGGGGCACCGCTTCACGATCATCAACGCCGGCGTACCGACTGTCTGGTGAGGTCCAGACCTTCCAGCGCGAGGGAACGTTGCAGGGAATCGCCGTCGGATCCGATGGTGGTGAGCACCCACTCGAAATGCTCCCTCGCCGCCACGGGATCGCCCGCGGCGAGATGGGTGCGGCCGAGCCGGTTGCGGATCTCGGACTCCATCCCGGCGATGGTCTCCTCGGTGACCGCGGTCAGCGCCCGCCGCTGGAGTTCGAACGCCGCGTCGAGGTTCCCCAGTTCCAGTTCCGCGGCACCCAGGCGGGCGAGGGCGGTCGCGGTCAGCAGGCCGTCCGTGGTCTCCTCGGCGAGTTCGACGGAGCGCCGGAGGTCCAGCGCCGCTTCGGCGAACCTGCCGGTCTCCAGCCGGACGGTGCCGCAGTGGCACAGCACCCTGGCCAGCATCCCCGGACTGCCGATCTCCTCACTCAGTTCACGGGCACGGCCGAGGTGGCCGAGTGCTTCCTCGTGCTCGCCTCGCAGGTACGCGAGGTAGCCGAGCGCGGACAGCGACCGTTCGGCCAGCCAGCGGTCCCCCACCTCGTCGGCGAGGATCATCACCCGCCGCGTGCCGGGGATGGCGAGATCGTGCCTGCCGTCGATCAGATCCGCCATGGCGAGCCCGCCCAGCGCCCGAGCCTCCACCCCGCGGTCGCCCGAGGCCTGGCCCGCCCGCAGCGCGTCGTCGAAGCAGCCGCGCGCCCGGTCCAGCTGCCCCTGCGCGGCATAGGCGTAGCCGAGGCAGAACCGCAGCGACGAGACGAGACGTTCGTCTTCGGCCTGTTGCGCCAGTGGCAGCGCGATCTGCAACGCCGTCCGGCATTCGTGGTACCGCTGCTGGCGCGCGAGATAGTCGACCAGCCCTTCGGCGATCGAGCAAGCGAGGCCGTCGAGTCCGGCTTCGGCGGCCTGGGTCACCACCTCCGGCAGGTCGCCGACGGCGTCGAGCCAGGCGGAAGCGTCCCGTTGCCCGGTGAACGCTCCCCCGGATTCCAGCGGGAACCGCGCGACACCCCATTCGCTCGCCCGGCGAGAGGCGCTGAGGTACAGGCCGTACACCCGTTTCCGCGCCGCGTCGGCAACGTCTTCGGGCATCTCGCCGGCGAGATGCCGCGCGTAGACCGCCACCAGGTCGTGCAGCCGGTAACGACCACTCGCCGGTTCCTGCACGAGGCTCGCGTCGACCAGGCTTTCCAGCTGCCGCTCGGCTTCGGCGGGCGAGGAGCCCAGCAGGGCGGCGACCGAAAGCCGGTCGAATTCGGGAGTCGGTGACAGGCCGAGCATCGTGAACGCGTTCTGTTCGGCAGGCCGGAGCTGCTCGTAGGACAGGCGCAGTGCCACTTCGACGCTGCGGTCCTCGGCGGTCAGCTCGCCGAGCCTGCGCTCGTCGTCCGACATCCGGTCCACCAGATCCTTGAACGTCCACATCGGACGGTTCTGCAACCGCGCGCCCGCGATCCGCAGCGCGAGCGGCAGCCGCCCGCACAGTCCGGCGAGCGCGCGCACGGCGAACCGTTCGCCCTCGGCCCTCGGCGCCCCCACGATCCGGCCGAGCAGCTTTTCCGCCGCTTCAAGGCCCAGTGCGCCAAGGGAAACCCGTCGATCGGCGTCCAAACCGGACAGACGGCGTCGGCTGGTCACCAGCACGCGACTGCCCGGACCGGACGGCAGCAGCGGCCGCACCTGCCCGGCGGATTCGGCGTTGTCGAGCACCAGCAGCAACCTCAGCTGCGAGGTCGCCGCCCGCCACGACGCGGCCAGTTCGTCGAGATCGTCCGGCATGGCGCCGTCTTCGACACCGACCGCGCGCAGCAGCCGCCGCAGCGCGCGCTCCGGCTTCACCGGCTCACGGCCTTCGGTGTAGCCGTGGAGATCCACGAACAAGGCACCGTCCGGATAGGACTCGCGAAGCCGGTGTGCCGCGCGCACCGCGAGTGTGGTCTTCCCCGCGCCGGGAACGCCGTCGACGGCGTCGACCGAGACCGACTCCGGATCGCCGTCCTCGACGAGCAGCGCGAGTTCCCGGTCCCTGCCGACGAGTTCGCCGTTGGTGGCGGGCAGTTCGTTGCGGATCCGGCGGGACGGCTCGCGGCGCGGCGTGACACCGAGCAGCGTCTCGTCCCCGCGCAGCACCGCTTCCTGCACTTGCCGCAGTTCCTCACCCGGCTCGACGCCGAGCTGCTCGATCAGCCGCTCGCGGACGTCGGTGAACACCTCCAGTGCCTCCGCCTGCCGCCCGCCGCCGTAGAGCGCCCGCATCAGCAACGCGGCCAGCGGCTCGCTCGGCGGATCGGCCGACACCAGCGCCGACAGCTCGCCGATCACCTCGTCGAACCGCCCGAGTTTCAGCTGGGCCCGCAGTTTCCGGCGCAGCAGCAGAAGCCTGCGTTCCTCCAGCCGTCGCCGCTCGCCCTGGACGAACGCGCCCGGCAGCCCCGTCAGCGGCTCGCCGTGGAACAGCCGGAGCGCGTCGGCGAAGGTGTCCACCGCGGTCACGAGGTCACCCGCCTCCTCGGCGGCGGCCGCCACGACGGCGATCTCCTCCAACCGCACCACGTCGAGGCGCACCCCGCCGCTGGCGAACCGGTAACCGCCGCGATCGGACACGATCACCGAGTCCCTCGGCTTCTGCCCGGAGGTGTCCAGGCATTGCCGCAGCCGCCGGACGTACACCGGCAGCACATTGGACTCCGGCGGCTTTTCCCAGAGCCCGTCGGTGAGTTCGTAGTGGCTGACGGTCACGTCCGGGCGCAGCAGCAGCGCGGCCAGCACGGCCTGCTGCCGGACCGGCCCCAGGTCCAGCCGGGTCTCCCCGTGCCAGGCCCGCAACGGGCCGAGTAGTTCGAAGCGAAGTCGCGAGTCCGGCATGATCCCCCCATCGTTGCGCATCAGCCCGGCACCACGATCCCGTGGTCGAACGCGTACACGATCGCCGCCGCCCGGTCACGCAGCTGGAGTTTGGTGAAGATCCGGCCGATATGGCTTTTCACGGTCACCTCCGAGATGACGAGTGCCGCGGCGATCTCCGCGTTGGTCAGCCCGCGGCCGATCGCCCGGAGCACGTCCTGCTCCCTCGGTGTCAGCAGTTCCGGTGACCGGCCACCGCTGCCGTTCCCGGCGGCCTGCCGGTACGCGGCGAGCACCCGGCCGGTGACTCCGGGGTCGAGCCACGCGTCACCCGCGGCGACCGCCCGCACCGCCCGGATCAGGTCTTCGGCCGGGGAATCCTTGAGGACGTAACCGGCGGCGCCCGCCCGCAGTGCGTCGGCAAGGAGGTTGTCGTCGTCGAACGTGGTCAGCGCGAGCACCGGCGGATGGCCGCCGGACCGCCGCAGCCTGCTGGTCGCCTCGACGCCGCCGACGTTCTTCATCCGCAGGTCCATCACGATGACGTCGACCTCGTGCGCGGCCAGCGCCCCTGGCACTTCCGAACCGTCGCCGCATTCCCCCGCGATGACGAAGCCGTCGCGGCGCCGCAGGATGCGCCGCAGCCCGGACCGGACCAGCTCCTGGTCGTCGACCAGCAGCACGTGGATCTCGGCGGCGGTCACGGTTGGGCTCCCGGCACGGTGACCTGCACGATCCACTGCCTGCCGCTGGGCCCGGCACTGAGATCGGCGCCGAGCTGGGCCGCGCGGACGGCCATCCCCGCCAGTCCCGAACCGTCCTCGGCCGAGCGCCGGACATTCGAGGGGAGGGTGTTGCTGACGATGAGCTTCACGCCGGACCGGCCGGCGTTCAGCCGGACCTCCGCGGTCGCCCCGGGGGCGTGTTTGACGACATTGACCAGTGATTCCTGCACGATCCGGTAGAGGCCCAATCCTTCCGAGGCGCCTACTCGGCCGAGGTCGCCTTCCTGTGTATAGCGCACCGCGAGTCCGGCACTGCGGGTGCGTTCCACCAGCGTCGCGATGTCCTCCACGCCCGGCAGCGGGGCGCTGCCCGACGGGGAGTCGGCGAGCAGGCCGACCGTGCGGCGGATGTCGGCCATCGCGGCACGCCCCACCTGCTCGGCCTCGGTGAGCGCTTCGATCGCCTCGTCGACGTCGCGGTCCTGCTGCAACGCGTGCCGGGCCCCGGTCAGATGCAGCAGCGTGATGCTGAGCGAATGGCCGACGACGTCGTGCACCTCACGCGCGATCCGCTGGCGTTCGGCGAGCAGGGCCTTGTCACGGGAGGCGTCCCGGTTGCCGCGTTCGGCGTCGAGCACCCTGGTGTACCAGCGGACCATGAGCCCGCCGCTGAGGCCGAGCAGGATCGCGACCATGTACACCGGCCCGCCGATCAGCCCGCCCCAGATCCCGGCCACGACCAGTACCGCCTCGCTCGCGACGGTGACAAGGGCGATCCCCCACGTCGTCCGCAGGACACTGCCCGCTTCGGTGGCCGCGACCAGCAGCAGCAACGGCGCGAAATCCGGGAGCACCGGCTCGATGAGCAGCACCGAGGCGGCGATGATCAGCGCCGTCATCCGCACCCACGGCATGATCCAGTTCGTGATCGTCCAGATCACCGACGGCGCGATCACGATCAGGCCCACCAGCGCGATCGGCTCGGGCGGCAGCAACGCGTCTCGCTGCACCAGCGCGACCGCCGTGAACACGAAGCTCACCGCACTGGCGCACAGCGCCCCCCACCACGGCAGGGTCAGCCCGGCACGGGTGAGGCTCGCCTGCACCCGTGCCCGGAACCGGTCCCGCAAGATCCTCAGCACGGCATCAGCCTAGGAAGTCCCGATGAGCGAGTCATCGTGCGGCGGGCGGCAACCGTCTCCGCCCACGGTAGGAGGCCGGACGAGCATGGTCGGATGAAATCCGGATGAAACCCGGGCCGTTCACTCCCGGCTGAGCGCGACCCAGTTCAGTTTCTCCTGTTCTCGTTTCGGCAGGCCCGCGACGACGAGGTCGTACGAGTCCTCGACGAGCTCCCGGACGAAACCGTCGGTCAGCGAACCGTCCAGCTCGACGGTGTTCCAGTGCTGCTTGTTCAGGTGGTAGCCGGGGATGATCGCCGGATGTTCGGCGCGCAGCCGGACCGCCAGATCGGGCTCGCATTTGAGGCTGATCCGGAGCGGCTTCGCCTTGAGCGGGCCGAGCGCGAAGATCTTGCCCGCGACCTTGAACACACTGTTGGCCTCGTCGAACGGGAACTCCTCGCGGGCACCGGGGAAGCCGAGGCAGATCTTCCGGAGAGCGGCAGGTGTCATGGCGTTCAGGCTAACCGCCCCCTCCGACAGAAACCTGTCCTGTCCAGGTCGTTGACCGGTTGTCGGTGATTCACTCACGATGGATGGAGCCGACTGGGTGGAGGCGAAACCGATATGCGCGTGAAGCAGCTCGCCGTCGCGGGAATCCTGTTGCTGGGCGTGGTTCCGGGGGTCGCCGCGGCGTCTCCGCCGACACCGGTGGAGAGCACCGCCACCAGCGGCTGGGTCGGCACCTGGGCGGCGGCGCCCGCGGCGGGGGTCGCCGGGACCGACAACGGTTACCCGAACTTCTCCATCCGCAACATCGTGCACACCAGCGCGGGCGGGCACGAGGTGCGCGTCCGGCTGTCCAACGCCTTCGGCCGGACTCCGGTGCTGTTCGGCCGGGTGACCGTCGCGGTCGCCGCCGGCCCGGACACCCCGCAGGCCGTGCCCGGCACGATGCGCACGCTGACCTTCGGCGGAGATCGCGAGGTCACCGTGCCACCGGGCGCCGACATCGTCAGCGACGGCGCGGCGCTGGCCGTGCCGAGGGACGGCGACCTCCTGGTCACCACGTACACCCCGACGCCGTCGGGCCCGGTCACCTACCACCCGCTCGCGACGCAGAACTCCTACTTCACCCGGAACGGCGACAAATCCGCCGACGAGTCGGCCGCCGCGTTCCCGGAGAAGACCGCGGTCTGGCATTACGTGTCCGGAGTGGACGTCCGGGGCCCGGGCTTGCGGGGCAGTGTCGTGGCGATCGGCGACTCGATCACCGACGGGGCGAACTCGACCTGGGGCGCGAACCTGCGCTGGCCCGATCAGCTCGCCGACAAGATCAGCACGCGGCTCGGCGTGCTCAACGCCGGGATCAGCGGGAACCGGCTGCTGCTCGACGGCGGCACCTACGGGGTCAACGCGCTGGCCAGGCTCGACAGGGACGTCCTGAACCAGTCCGGGGTGCGGACGGCGATCGTGTTCGAGGGCATCAACGACATCCAGCAGACCCCGCACCAGGCTGATCCGAACAAGATCATCTCGGCGCTGAAACAGATCGCGACGAGGGCGCACGACCGCGGTCTGCGAGTGCTTGGCGCGACGATCACGCCGTGGAAGGGCTGGCGTTCGTACACGCCCCAGCTTGAGGAGACCCGGCAGGCGGTCAACCGGTTCATCCGGACCAGCAGGCTCTTCGACTCCTACATCGACTTCGACGCGGCGATCCGCGACCCCGCCGACCCGCAGCGGATGAAACCCGAGTACGACTCCGGCGATCACCTCCATCCCGGCGACAAGGGCTTCACCGCCATGGCGAACGCCGTCCCGCTGCCCGGACTCCGGTAGGAATAAGGGCTGCGCCAGGCGGTTCCGTGGGGCACGATGAACTGATGGCGATCAGGAATGACTAGCGACGACAGCGGTACCCGAGCGACGGCGCGGCTGGTCCGGTTCGCCGAACACAACGCGCGCGCCGAAACGCTGCGGGCACAGCTCGCGGATCTCCACGGAACGATCCGGCTGGCGAAACGGACGTCGAACCTGTTCCGGGCTCGGACGGCGACCAGTACGCCGGGGCTGGACGTCTCGGGCTTCACGCATGTCCTCGACGTCGACCCGCTGGCACGCACGGCCGAAGTCGAAGGCATGGTCACCTACGAGCAGCTCGTGGACGCGACCCTGCCCCACGGGTTGATGCCGCTGGTCGTACCGCAGCTCAAGACGATCACGCTCGGCGGCGCGGTCACCGGCCTCGGTATCGAGTCGTCCTCGTTCCGCAACGGTCTCGTGCACGAGTCGGTGCTGGAGATGGAGTTGCTCACCGGCGACGGGCGGATCGTCGTCGCGAACGCGGACAACGAGCACAGCGAACTGTTCCACGGCTTCCCGAACTCGTACGGGACGCTCGGCTACGCGCTGCGGCTGAAGATCGAACTGGAGCCGGTCAAACCGTACGTGCGGCTCGACCACGTGCGATACGAGGACACGGAGGAGTACTTCGCGGCACTCGGTGAAGCCTGCCGTAACGGGTCGGCCGACTTCGTGGACGGAACGGTCTTCGGACCGGGCGAGCAGTACCTGACACTGGGCACGTTCACCACCACGGCGCCCGCGACCAGCGACTACACCTGGCTCGACATCTACTACAAGTCGATCCGCTCCCGCGAGACGGACCATCTGAGCGTCCGGGACTACCTGTGGCGCTGGGACACGGACTGGTTCTGGTGCTCACGGGCGTTCGGCGTGCAGCACCGGCTCCCCCGGCTGCTGCTGGGCAGGCGACTGCTGCGGTCTTCGGTCTACTGGAAGGCGGTGGCGCTCGACCGCCGGTTCGGGATCGCCGCGAAGCTCCTCAAGCTGCGCGGGCTCCCGCCCGAAGAGACGATCGTCCAGGACATCGAGGTGCCGCTGTCGCGTGCCGCGGAGTTCCTGGACTTCTTCCGCCGCGAGATCCCGATCAGCCCGGTGTGGATCTGCCCGCTGAAACAGCGGCCGGGTGGCGTGAACTCGCCGCTGTACGAACTGGACCCCGAAACGCTGTACGTCAATTTCGGGTTCTGGTCCGCGGTCCCACTGGACCCTGGCGAGGAACCTGATACGCACAATCGGCTGATCGAGGCCGAAGTGACGCGACTCGGCGGGCGGAAGTCGCTGTATTCCGACAGTTTCTATACCGAAGACGAGTTCTGGCGGCTGTACAACGGCGACGCTTACCGGAAACTGAAGACGGCTTACGACCCCGACGGCCGCTTGCTCGACCTGTACGCGAAATGCGTGCGGCGGCGGTGACCCGGGCCCGAAGAAGAGAGACGACCATGGCTGAGACGACGACCGTCGGCAAGATCTTCGAGCGGTTGCTCGGCCCGAGCACCGAAGTGTCCATCACCGCCTATGACGGCAGCACGAGCGGGCCCGCGGACGCGCCTGTGTCGATCCAGGTGCGCTCGCCGCTGGCGTTGACCTACCTGATGTCCTCCCCGGGTGACCTCGGTCTCGCGCGGGCTTACGTGGCAGGCGCGCTCGAAGTGGACGGTGACCTCTACACGGCGCTGCGCGCCCTCGTGGCACAGGTCGATCAGCTCAGCGCCGCGGACCGGTTGTGGCTGCTGCGCGAACTCGGGCCAAGGCACCTGCGCCGCGTCGCCCCGCCCGCCGAGGAACTGCCGAGCCGTGCCAAACGCGTCTTCGACGGGCTGCGGCACTCGAAAGCGCGCGACAGCAACGCGATCTCGAACCACTACGACGTCTCGAACCGGTTCTACGAACTGGTGCTGGGCCCGTCGATGGCCTACACCTGCGCCGCGTATCCGTCCGCCGACTCCTCGCTGGAAGAGGCTCAGGCGCACAAATTCGACCTGGTGTGCCGGAAACTCGACCTCAAACCGGGGATGCGGCTGCTGGACGTCGGCTGCGGCTGGGGCGGCATGGTGGAGCACGCCGTCGAGCACTACGGCGTCGAAGCGCTCGGTGTCACCCTTTCGCGCGAACAGGCGCAGTGGGCGCAAAAGGACATCGTGACCAAGGGCCTCGCGGACCGCGCCGAGGTGCGGCATCTCGACTACCGCGACGTCACCGAAACGGGTTTCGACGCGGTGTCGTCGATCGGGCTCACCGAGCACATCGGCGCGCGCAACCTGCCGTCGTACTTCCGTTTCCTCGCCGGGAAACTGAAGCCGCACGGGCGGCTGCTGAACCACTGCATCACCAACCCGGACACCTCCGTCCCGCACCGGTCACGCGGGTTCATCGACCGGTACGTCTTCCCCGACGGCGAACTGGAGTCCGTCGGCGAGATCGCCACCGCGATGCACGACAGCGGGCTCGAAGTGCGGCATTCGGAGAACCTCCGCGAGCACTACGCCACCACCCTCGGCGCGTGGTGCGCCAACCTCGACGCGAACTGGGACGCGGCCGTCGCCGAAGCGGGCGCCGGGCGGAGCCGTGTCTGGGCGCTGTACATGGCCGCGTGCCGCCTCGCCTTCGAGCGCCGGGAGATCGAACTGCACCAGGTGCTCGGGGTCAAGGTCGGTCCGGACGGGGACTCGGGCATGCCGCTGAGGCCGGACTGGGGCGTGTAGACCTCAGTGACGGAAGGCTTCGGCGAGCCACCACGAGCCGCCGTCGTCGGCGATCTTGGCGTCGATGACGAGCGGCGCGTCCCGTGGCCCGCCGAGCCATTCCGTGACCGCGCCCAGGTCCTCGACCGAACGCACGGTGACACCGTCGCAGCCGAAGCCGCGGCCGATCGCCGCGATGTCGGTGTCGGGGAACCGGACGGTGGTCATGTCCGCGTCACCGAAGTGGTGGATCTCGGCGCCGTACGCGGCGTCGTTGTAGACGATGACCACGAGCGGGATCCCCAGTCGTACCGCGGTTTCCAGTTCGGAGATGGCCATGTGGAACCCGCCGTCGCCGACGCCGAGCACCGGTAGCCTGTCCGGCCGCGCCAGCGCCGCGCCGATCGCCGTCCCCATGCCCAGCCCGACGCATTGGAACGCCTGTGTGAAGCAGAAACCGTTCTCGTCGGGGACGGACAGATACGCGCTCGGGTAGCCCATGAAGTTGCCGGAGTCGATCGAGACCACGCGTTCGGCGGGCAGGATCTCGTCGAGACGGCGGCTGAGCGTGCGCGGATCGATCCTCCCATCGCCGGATAGGTCGTTATACGGCACGTCGTTCCACCGTGTGCTTTCGAGGGCTTCGCGGCTCATTCGGTGTCCACGCCTCTTCAGTTCGGCGTGCACGTCCACGGCCGTGCTGGTGACGTCACCGACGACGCCGAGGTCGATCGGCCGGTGGGCGCCGAGCGCGGCCTGCTCGACGTCGACCTGGACCAGCCGGGCCTCCGCGCCGAGGAGCGTGCCGTGCCGGGTGGTCCACATGTTCAGCGCGCAGCCCCAGCCGATCACGAGGTCGGCGTTCCTGATGAGGTCCGCCGTTCGCGGCGACGAGAAGCCGCCCGAGATCCCCAGCGAAAAGAGATCGTCGTGGAAGAGGCCGTGCGCCACCGCCGACGTCGACAGCAACGCGCCGGAGACCTCCGCGAGTTCTTTCAGCGGCGCGGAACTTGCCCGGGCACCACGGCCGGCGACGAACACCGGCCGCCGTGCTTCGACGAGGAAGTCCGCCAGTTTCGCGACCGCCTCGTGGCTCGGCCGGACCGGTGCGGGACCTGGGATTTCCGGAACCGGGGTCGCTTCTGTGGCTTCCTGTGCTTGGACGTCGAGCGGCAGATTGAGCAGGACGGTCCGGCGTTGCTGCACCGCCGTCCGGTACGCGCGGACGGTGTCGGCGACCGCGGTCCCCGCGCCGTGGACGCGTTCCGGCACGGCACCGACGGCGGTTCCGAGCGCGTCCTGGTCGATCCGGAAGTTCGACAGCACCGACGACGCCGCGGTGTCGGCGGTCAGGACGATCATCGGGGTCCGGCTCTTGGCCGCCTCGGTGATCCCGGTGAGCGCGTTGGTCAACCCGACGCCCTGATGGAGACTCAGCACCGGCACGCGGCCGCTCATCCGCGCGTACGCGTCGGCCATACTCGCCGCGCCACCCTCGTGCCGGGCGGCGACGAACGACACTCCGCCCGCCCGCAACCCGTTGGTGGCCTCGAAGTTGCCACTGCCCACCACCCCGAACGCCGCACCCACACCGAGTTCGGCGAGGGTGCGGCCGACCAGTTCCGCGACGTTCATGCCCGCTCGACCAGCGCGTAGACCCGGGCGGGGCTGCCGGAGCCGCCGACGATCGGAAGCGGGCTGACGATCAGCAAAGAGCCGGTGGGCGGCAGACTCGCCAGATTCTGCAACTGGGTCAACCCGTGCTTTCCCGCGCCCAGAAGGAGTTCGTGGCAGGGGAAGGCGGGTTCGATGGCCAGCGCCTGCCCCGCGTCCGTGCCCACGGTCTCCACCCCGAACCCGGTGATCGGCGCCTCCTCCGCGAGCCAGCGGGCACACTCCCCCGAGACCCCCGGCGAATGCGGACCGTTCTCGTCGTTGTTGAGGAAGGCCTCCTGATCATGCGAACGGGCGTCCCAGCCCGTGCGGTAGAGCAACCAGCCGCCGTCGGGAAGCGGACCGTTCACGCGCTCCCACTCACGGATGTCGTCGATGGACAGCAGGAAATCCGGATCCTCGGCCGCACGAGCCGACGCGTCGAGCACCACCGCCGGCGCGACCAGCGTCCGCAAGGGCACCTGGGAGACGTCGTGGCCGTCCTTTCCCGACAGCCAGTGAACGGGAACGTCGAGGTGGGTCCCGGTGTGCTCGCCGGTGTGGATGTTGTTCCAGTACCAGCGCGGCCCGCGTTCGTCGTACCGGCTGATCTCCTCCAGACCGAACGGGATGGTGTTCGCGAACGGCTCCGGCAACTGGAGGATCGGCGTGCTCTCACTCAACGGGGCGGTGAGGTCGACGACCTCGATCGCGCCCGTGGTGATCGCGGTGTTCAGCTGGGCCAACAACGACATGCGTGCCTCCCGGGAGTGACTGCGGCGTCCTGGTCACTTTAGGCGGGATTCGGCGGTGACGGGATGACTTGCCGGCTCCGGCCGCGATTGTCGGATGTCACCGATACAGTGCGTCGCGGACTCGGGCGACGCTGAAACCACTTACTGGATCGACCGTTCGGCTTGGGGGCGGGGAGTCGCCGCCTGAGCCCTCACACTGTTCCTCAACCTGGTCGAGGTCCGGCCCTTGTATGCCCACACCACCAGCGACGACCTCAGATCACTTCGGGGCCCTCAGAAGGCGGACTTCACTGTCATCGGCACCGAGAACTCCTACGCGTCCGCTCGGGACGCCGAAATCGAAGTACCTTCCTGCGTCTGAACCAGTGAGGGGAAGCTCAGAACACGACTTGCCACTAACGACCATCTTGAGGACATAGGACCCGACAGTCTCCACGATATCTTTTCCTTACCTCTCAACAACTCCTCCCTGTCTTCAACAGAATGCGAGAACAATTCTGGAGCAACCTTCACATTCGCACGTCTGTTCGAACGCTGGTATTCTTGTGGGGTGTCCAGCCAACGAATCCTCGAACCGCCACAGGAGCTGTGGCGCGCCGGTGCGCGCGAACTCGCGCACGGTGTCG
>NZ_JAJPWQ010000010.1:0-382385 GCF_046549005.1 Amycolatopsis sp. lyj-108
CAGGAGGCGGTTGCGAAAGCCACTTTCGCAACACGTCTTGACCCGCGAGGCACACCAAGAACCCCATCGGCGCCGCCGTGAAGGCCCTCTTCGCAAGTAGTCACCTACTTGCGCAGGTCCGTGAAGGCCTCCTTGAGGGACCCAGAGTCCCTCAAGGAGGCCTTCACGGAAAGTGCGGCCCGGATCGCGACCACCCACCGCGCAATTAGTCCCCTGGATGCGGTCCTTGCGCGCGCATCCATCGCAAGTAGATGGCGAATTGCGGACGCAAGGAGCGGGCCCGCACCGTGCAGCATCGGTGCGAGCCCGCAGTTCAAGGGGACGTCAGAAGGCCGCGGTGATCCGCGTGAAGTCCCAGTCGTTCTGAGCGATGCCACTGCAGTTCTCGGCGACCCCTCCGTTGGGACAGCCCCGGTCACGGTTGGTCGACCAGAACGCGAGCCTGGCGATCTTGTTGGTCTTGGACCAGTCGGTGATCCGGGTCCAGGTGTCGAGACTCGTCAGTTCCCGCTGGTCCGAAAGACCGTTCATCCCGCTGATGCCGAGGTGGCTGTACGCCGTGGCGTCGTTCCACCCGAAGGTCGACTTCAGCTTGTCGCGCAGGCCGTTCGCCGCCTTGATGGTGTTCCCGTACATGTCCGCGCCACCGCCGAAGTCGAACGGCATGATCGTGTAGACGTCGATTCCGGCGTTCAGCGCCTTCGACTGGTCGATCAGCCGCTGGCCCCAGGAGTTGGGGCCGCTGGTCGTCGTGCCGAAGGTGAGGATGGTCTGGATACCGGGGTTGTTCGCCTTCACGATCTTCAGCGCGTTCAGGACTCGGTCCTGCACCACCGCGTTCTCGAACTCGTCGGTGTTCTCGATGTCGATGTCGATCGCCTTGAGCGCGTAGGCGTCGATCACCTTCTGGTAGGCCCCGGCGAGCGCTTCGGGCGTCGAGCAGTTCGGGCCGAGCTTGTTGCCGCTCCAGCCGCCGAAGGACGGCACGATCTGCCCGCCCGCCGCCTTGATCTGCGCGATCGCGTTCGCGTCGACGCCGCCCTGCAGCGGGCGGCTGCCGTCCCAAGCGGGATTGCACCCACCGGACGACAGGATGAACGCCATCGTGAACCACTTGATCCCGGTCGCGTTCATGACCGTCTGCGGGTTCGGCGGGCTGCCCCAGCCCATGTACAGATACGGCGCGCCACGGCCGCCGGGCGGCGGCGGGGTGCTCGTGGTCGTCGTCGGAGAGGTCGTGGTCGGCGTGGTCGGCGTCGTGGTCGGGCCACCACCGCCCGGATCGCAGGAACCACCGTTGATCTTGCAGTTCGCCGGGGCGACGTAGCCCCCGGAGTACTTGACGTTGAAGCCGAAGCTGGTGGAACCGCCGTTGGAAAGGTTGCCGTTCCAGGTGTTCTTCACTGTCACGTGCTGTCCGGAGACCGAGTAGCTGCCATCCCACAGCGAAGCGATCGAGTGTCCCGCGGGAAGGTCGAATTCGACCGTCCAGGTGGGAAGGCCCGATCCGGAGTTGTTGCTGATCGTGTACTTGCCCTCCCAGCCGGAGCCCCAATCGGAACCCTTGCTGAAGGCGGCGCCGACGCCGCCGGCCGCGGAGGCCGGCGCGATCACGAGGACCGCGCCGGCCGTTGCGGCAGCGGCGGCCAGGCCGACGGCCTGGATCCAAGTCCGCTTGCCCACTGTCAGACTCCTCAGTTCAGGCCGTTGCGCATGGCCGAGACGAGTTCGCCGTTGGAGGTGTCACCACTGAGTTCCCAGAAGAACGCGCCGCCGAGACCCTGGTTCTTGGTCCAGCCCATCTTTCCGTTGATGGTCGCGGGAGTGTCGTAGCTCCACCAGTTGTTGCCGCACTTCGCGTACGCGGTGCCCGCGACGGTGCCGGTCGACGGGCAGCTGTTCTTGAGGATCTTGTAGTCCTCGATGCCCGCCTCGTAGGTGCCCGGTGCCGCTCCGGTCGCGGTGCCGCCCGGTGCGTCCTGCGTGACACCGGTCCAGCCTCGGCCGTAGAAACCGATACCCAGCAACAGTTTGCTCGCCGGGACGCCCTTGGCCTTGAGCTTCTGGATGGCGTCGTCGGAGTTGAAGCCCTGCTGCGGGATGCCAGGGTACGAGGTCAGCGGCGAGTGCGGGGCCGTCGGACCCTGCGCCGCCCAAGCGCCGAAGAAGTCGTACGTCATGACGTTGTACCAGTCGAAGTACGCCGACGCGGGGCCGTAGTCGGCGACGTCGAGCTTGCCGCCGCTGCTGGCGTCCGCGGTGATCGCGGCGGTGACCAGGAACGAGGAACCGAACTTGGTGCGCAGCGCCTGGGCCACGTTCTTGATCGCGGCGGGACCGCTGGTGTCACAGGTGAGACCGCAGGCGTTCGGGTACTCCCAGTCGATGTCGATGCCGTCGAAGACGTCGGCCCACCGCGGGTCCTTGATCAGCTTGTAGCAGGATTCCGCGAACGCGGCCGGGTTCTTCGAAGCCTGGCCGAAGCCGCCGGACCAGGTCCAGCCGCCGAACGACCACAGCACCTTCAGGCCCGGGTACATCTTCTTCAGCTTGCGCAGCTGGTTGAAGTTACCGCGCAGTGAGCCCGCGTCCCACGAGTCCGCGACACCGTCCACACTGGACCCGGCGTCGTAGAACTTGTCGTAGTCGGCGTAGGTGTCGTCATTCGCCGAACAGGAACCGTTGGTGACGTTGCCGAACGCGTAGTTGATATGCGTCAGCTTCGCCGCGGAACCGGAAGTGTGAATGTTCTTCACGTGATAGTTGCGGCCGTAGACGCCCCACTGCACGAAGTAACCGAGGTTCTTCTTCGCGCCGGGGTTGGGGTTCGAAGTCGTGGTGGTCGGCGGGTTGCTCGTGCTGGTCGACGTCGGGGGATTGGACGTCGTGGTGGTCGGTGTGGTCGGCGTCGTGGTCGGGTTGCCGCCACCCGGGTCGCAGGAACCACCGTTGATCTTGCAGTTGGCGGGCGCGGTGTAGGCGCCGGAGTACTTGACGTTGAAGCCGAAGCTGGTGGAACCGCCGTTGGAAAGGTTGCCGTTCCAGGTGTTCTTGACGGTCACGTGCTGGCCGGAGACGGTGTAGCTGCCGTCCCACAGCGAGGCGATCGAGTGCCCCGCCGCGAGGTCGAACTCGAGGGTCCAGTTGGTCAGGCTCGATCCCGAGTTATTGGTGATCGTGTACTTGCCTTCCCAGCCGGAGCCCCAGTCCGAGCCCTTGGTCAGGGTGGCTCCGACGCCACCGGCCGCGTTCGCCGGCACGGTCACCAGACCGACCACCAGCGCCGCCACGGCCGTGAACAGGCCGACCAGATGCCATCTTTTTCTCGACATTTCACTCCTTACAACCCGGTGCAGGGAAATGATCTTGGAGATGATTTCGCTAAAGGGAAATCGGCGACATCGCGTTGCCGCGGCCGGAGCCGGGCAGGCGGGGATGCGTCTTCATCGACCACCTCCACGGGAGAACGCTTTGTTGCGGGAGACGGTACGTGGTCTGGACCAATATGGGAAGCGTCACTACGTAGAGTGGTGATTTTCCTGCGAACGGCCTAATACGTTCGACAGCGTTAATCGTTCACTGGTTCGCTGCCGTTCAGCGGCGGAATTCGTCCATTTCGCCGAGCCTGGCGATATTCGCGGATTCGTCGGGGTCGGGCAGCACGCCGGAAAGGAACACCTCGGTGATTTCGACGGCCACGTCGGGTGCCAGCCGCTTGAGGCTCAGCGCCAGCACATTGGCGTCGTTCCACTTGCGCGCGCCGGCGGCGATCCAGGTGTCCCAGGCCAGTGCCGCGCGGACCCCGGGGACCTTGTTGGCCGCGATGGCCGTACCCGTCCCGGTCCAGCACATCACCACGCCGAAATCGGCCTCGCCCGCCACGACCGCCCTGCCGACCGCCGCGCCGAGTTCCGGCCAGACGTCCGACGTCACCGGGCGGAACACCTCGTGGCCCGCCTCGGCGAGATACGCCTGGACGGCGTCGGTGGTGGCGTTGCGGTCGTCGGCGGCGAAGGCGATCCTCATGTCCGGATCGTAACGCCGCGTCGACGGGTGACGAACCGGAAGTCATGGGAGGATCGCGGCGTGGACTCGTCTGCGGAGGAGCGCCAGGTCCAGCGTGACCAGGAGATCGCACGGACCCGGATTCTCGACACCGCCGCCCGCCTCATCGGCGAGGCAGGCTTCGCCCGGCTCAAGATCGGCATGATCTGCGCCAGGACCGGCTATCCCAGCGGCGTCGTCTACCAGCTGTTCGGCTCGAAGGAGACGCTGGTCCAGCGGCTCGTCGAGTTCGCGGCGGAGAAGTTCGCCGACGTCTTCAGTGCCGCCGTCGCCACCCGGACCGGCGGGCTGACGCCGAGTCCGATGGACATGTTGCGCGCCCTGCTGGACATCTTCTTCGAGCTGCTCACCGACATGCCGCCGCTGAACCGGGCGTTCGTGGTGCTGTGGACGGACGCGACCGTCGGCGATCCCGCGGTGCGGTCGGCGATGACCGAGGCCGATCGCCGGTACCGGTTCGCCATCGCGCAGACCGTCGCCGCCGGGATCGCGGACGGCTCCATCAGCGGCGTCCGCGACCCGGACGCGTACGCGGCCGCGCTCGTGGGGCAGCTGCGCGGAATCGCCGTGGCGGCGATCATCGATCCCGGCGGCATCGATCTGCGTGCCGTCCGCGCGGAGATGGAGTACGCAGTGGACAGACTCGCCTAAACCTTCTTCAGCTCGGCCGCGCCGAAGGAAACGCTGAACCGTTCGCACCAGATGGTCACGCTCGAATACCGCGCCAGATCGGTGCCGGCTGGCAGCGTGTAGTTCTGGCTTCCCTTGTTGCCCTTGAGTTTCCCGGCGCTCACGTACGCGCCGTCGTCGAACACGAACCAGCCGCCCTTGCCGGGGATGACCGGCGCGTCGGTGAGCCAGACCCGCAGATCCGGTCCGTTGCTCGTGTCGAGATCCTCCAGGCGCAGCACCAGTGATCCGTCGGCCGCGCGCAGGATCCGGACGTCGCCGCTGGTCGTGTGCTCGTGACTGATGAGTGCGCCGGTGGCCACGACCGCGGGCTCTTTCGGGGCGGGCGTGGCACTTCCGGAGGTCTGCGTCGTGGGCTGGGCCGACGGCTGGGCCGCGACGGGCAGGGCCTCCTGGACCGTTTCGTTCACCCAGAGCTTCCACGGCTGGAACCAGTAGAGGCCCGCGGCCACCGCCACCACCAGTCCGACCGCCAGTACGGCGAGCACCCGCTTGCGTCTCATGGGGACATTCAACCGCGCGAACCGTCCGGATCGCCCGGTTCGGGCGGTTACCGAACTCTTACGGTGCCGATCGGGCGGGGTCACGGCTGGGTGTCGGTGCCTTGACCCGGGTCACGCCGCTTGACACGATTGCCGAGCTGAAAAGGGCATATCGGACGGAGGCCCTCGATGGGTTCGGCGATGTTTTCCATTCTCCTGCCGATAGCGCTGGCGCTGGTCATGTTCGGGCTCGGGCTGACCCTGACCGTCGGCGACTTCACGCGCGTGCTGAAGTACCCGAAGGCCGCCGTCATCGCGCTGGTGTGCCAGATGATCGTGCTGCCCGTGATCTGCGTCGGCCTCATCATGCTGTTCGGGCTCGGCGGTGTGCTCGCGGTCGGCATGATGCTGCTCGTCGCCTCACCCGGTGGGACGTCGGCGAACCTGTTCAGCCACCTCGCCGGCGGCGACGTCGCCCTCAACGTCACACTCACGGCGATCAACTCGGTGCTGGCCGTGTTCACCCTGCCGCTGGTGGTCGGCCTGTCGATGGCCCACTTCCTCGACGGCAGTGCCTCTGTCGGGCTCCAGCCCGCGAAGTTCGTGCAGGTGTTCGCGATCGTGCTGATCCCGGTCGTGATCGGGATGGCGGTGCGGCACCGGTTCACCGACTGGGCCGAGCGGATGCGCAAACCGGTCAAGATCGGCTCCGCCGTGGTGCTCGTCCTGGTGATCGCGGCGGCGATCGCGCAGGAGTTCCGGACGCTGGTGGACAACATCTGGACGCTCGGGCCGGTGGCGCTGGTGCTCTCCGTGCTGAGTCTCGCGATCGGGTACTACGTGCCGCGGCTGTTCCGGGTGGACCGCGGGCAGTCGATCGCGTCCGCCATGGAGATCGGTGTCCACAACGCCACACTCGCCATCGCGGTGGCGATCTCCGTGCTCGGCGACAAGGCGATGGCCGTACCGGCCGGGATCTACGGCGTGCTCATGTTCCTGCCCGCCGGGATCGCGGCCTTCCTGTTGTCCCGCAGCAAGGTGAGCGCGCCGGTCTGAGTTACGTTGGGGTGTGCCTGGGACACGGATGTACCGGCGGTTCTTCCGGTCTCGACGCGGCGTCGCAGGCACGCATGGTGGCAGCCGTTCTCGACGCGTTGGACGTCGAGGATGTGCTGGTCGCCGGTCATTCCTTCGGTGCGGATGTCGCCTTGGCACTGGCCGCGATTTCCCCGCGAGTCGGTTCCTTGGTCCTGATCGGACAGGCGTGCGAGTCGTCGCCCATCGGCGGTGGACCCGGTTCGCCTCGCGATTCCGGCGGGTGAGCTGGTTCGACGATCCCTTGCAGGACTTGGCCGATCACGCCGTCACCGCGCAGGCGACGGCTTTGGCGTTGCCGTTCTTGGTGATTCTCGGACGGCGGGACCGTTTTTACGACTGTGAAAAGACTTTCGCCCGGTACTCGGCGGTCGGGGATCGTGTGGAGGTCGTCGAGGGCGCCGGGCACTCGCCGTTCTTGGAGCGGCCAGGCGAGGTGGCTCGGTTACTTCGCGAGTTCAGTGGGTCGTGAGTGGTAAGGACACGGCATCCTCACGACTGCGAAAACACTCACGACCCAGACCAGCGCGCGCCGGCGTCACCGATCGCCTTGTCCAGGATCCCCAGCCCTTCCGCCAGTTCGTCCTCCGTCGCGGTCAGCGGGGGAGCGATCCGGAAGACGCCGCCCATTCCCGGCAGCTGCACGATGTTCATGTGCAGCCCCAGTTCGAGACAGCGCCGGGTGACCAGGGCGCCCAGTTCGTCGGAGCTTTGCTTGGTGGCACGGTCCACGACGAGTTCCACGCCGACCAGCAGGCCGCGGCCGCGGATGTCGCCGACGACCGCGTGGCGGGTGGCGAGGTCGTCGAGGCCGCGGCGGAGGAAGGCACCCAGTTCGGTGGCGCGTTCGTCGAGGCGGTCGCGGGTGAGGACGTCGAGCACGGTGTTCCCGACGGCCGCCACCAACGGGTCCGCGACGTGCGTGGTGAAGAACAGGTAGCCGCGGTCATGTGCTTCCTGCTCGATTTCGGCGCTTGTGATCACCGCCGCCAGCGGCAGTCCCGCGCCGAGCGTCTTGGACAGCGTGAGGATGTCGGGGACGACGCCGTCGCGCTCGAAGGCATACCAGTTTCCCGTGCGGCACAAGCCGGTCTGTGCCTCGTCGAGGATCAGCAGCATCCCGCGTTCGCGACACTTCTCTTGCAGAGCGGCGAAATAACCCACAGGCGGCTCGATGATCCCGCCCGAGCTGAGGATCGGTTCGACGACGCACGCCGCGAGGCTGCCGACGGACTGGGCGTCGATCATCTCGAAGCCGAAGTCCAGCTGCCGCTTCCAGTCCAGTTCCCCATCCGGTGTGAGGAAGTCCGGCCGATAGGAATTCGGCGCGGGGATGGCGAAGTTGCCGGGCGCGGACGGGCCGTAACCCTTGCGGCCCGCGCTGTAGGTCGCGCTCGCCGCCGCGTGCGTCATCCCGTGCCACGACCTGGCGAACGACACGATCTCGTGCTTGCCCGTCACCAGTTTCGCCATCCGGATCGCGGCCTCGTTCGACTCCGCCCCGGTAGTCAGCAGCAACGCCTTTTCCAGCGGTGACGGCAAGGTCTCGGCCAGCCGTCGCGCGAGGTCGACGACGGGGCGGCTCAGCATCCCGCTGAACAGGTGGTCGAGCGAGCCGATCTGCCGCCGCACGGTCTCGACGATCTCGGGATGCGAATGCCCGAGGATCGCGCTCATCTGCCCGGAGGTGAAGTCGAGGATCCGCCGCCCGGACTCGGTGAACAGGTAGCTCCCGGCGGCGTGGTCGATGATCTCGCGGGTGAAGTCGCCGGCCCCGGCATAGCGCACGAGGTGCCGGTCGGCGTCGGCCCAGAAACGGTCGGTGGACAGGTCGGTGTGGGGAGCAGCCATGTCTCGACGGTAAAACGGATCCGAGCGACACGTCCAGCTCACGATTCCGGCTGTGCTGTTCGGCCGATCCGTACAACAATGGCGTCCATGCTCAACCCTTGGAGGCTCAGCCTGCTGAGCAGGCTGGAAACGCTCGGCACTGTCCGCGCGGTCGCGAAGGCGGCCAACCTGAGCGCTTCGAGCGTGTCCCAGCAGCTCGCGGTCCTCGAGGCCGAAACGCGGACCCAGCTGCTGGAACGCACCGGCCGCCGCGTCCGGCTGACCCCGGCCGGGCGGATGCTCGCCCGCCGCGCGAGGGAGGTCCTCGACCACATGGACACCGTCGAGGCCGAGCTGCGGGGTCTCGGCGAGGGGCCGGCGGGGCTCGTCCGCCTCGGCGCCTTCCAGAGTTCGATCCACACCATCGCCGTCCCCGCGGTCAACCGGCTGGCGCGCTCACATCCGCGTCTCCAGATCGAACTGCTCGAACTCGAACCGCACGTCAGCATGCCCGCGCTCCGCGTCGGCGACGCCGACGTCATCATCACCACCACGGACTTCGTCGAGCAGCCGCTGGGCCCCGACATCGAGCTCGTACCGCTCGCGACCGACCCGATCGTGCTCGTCGTGCCGCCCGGTCATCCGGCCGCGGGCCGGGGCCCTGCCGACCTCGCCGCCTACGCGAGCGAGCCATGGGCGTTCGACATCCCCCAGTCGTACATGGCGAACCTCGCCACCCGGCTCTGCCGCGAAGCCGGTTTCGAGCCGCGCGTGATCGCCCGGTTCAGCAACTACATGATGACCTTGCAACACGTCGAGGCCGGGCATTCGATCGCTCTCCTGCCCGGCCTCGCCGTCGACCGGCGCTACCGCGTCGTCACCCGTGAGCTCGCGACGCCGGTCGACCGCGCCATCACCGCGGCGATCAGGCGCGGGTCCGCGCCTCGCGCCGCTGCCGACCTGGTTCTCGAGGCGCTCCGGAGTCATCCGGAACTGCCGCTGTGAACCCGTGCCGACGCGCCACCAGCACCACGGCCAGCGTCGGCACGAGCAGCGCCAGGACACCCCACGGGAACGAACCGGCGCCGAAGCCGTCGAGGAGGACGCCGCCGGCGATCCCGCCGCCCGCCATCGCCGCGTTCCACAGGGTGACCAGCATGGCCTGCGCGATGTCCGCCGCGCCGCCCTTGTCGCCCGCTTGCGCGGCCGCGGTCTGCAGCAGTGTCGGGATCCCGCCCCAGCCGAGCCCCCACAGTGCCACGGCGACGTAGACCAGCGCTGGACTTTCGCCCAGCAGAGCCAAAATCGTCGCCCCGAGCGCTACGAGCAGCGTGCTCGCGACGGTCAGCGGGCGCAGCCGCCGGTCGATGAGGAGGCCGACCGACCAGATGCTGACCATCGAGGCCAGCCCGAACATCAGCAGGATCCGATCCACCGAGCCGCCCATCGACACGTGCTGGAGGAAGGCGGCGATGTAGGTGTAGAGGATGTTGTGTGCCAGCACGAACGTCAGCGTCACGAACAGGACCGCGGCCACGCCCGGCACGGCGAGGGTCTTGCGCACCGGGAGCCTGCCGCCCTTGGCCTGCCCGGGGAAATCGGGGACCGCCAGCGTGATCCAGCCGAGCAGGACGACCGCGAGCGCCGACATGAGCGAGAACGTCACCTGCCAGCCGAAGAGGCCGCCGAGGAAGGTGCCGGCGGGGATGCCGAGGGAGAGCGCGAGCGGGATGCCGGTCATCACGATGGCGATCGCCTTGCCCCGCACCGGTTCCGGCGCCAGCCGCCGGGCGTAACCGGTCAGCAGCGCCCAGACCACGCCCGCCGCGATCCCGGCGACGAACCGCGCGCCGAGCGTCAGTGGGTAGTTCGTGGACAGTGCCGTGACCGTGTTGGCGACGGCGAAACCGGCCACGCCGGCCAGAAGCAAACGTTTGCGGCGCCAGCCCGCGGTGGCGGCGGACAAGGGGATCGCGGTGAGCGCGGTGCCGATCGCGTACACCGTCACCAGCTGCCCTGTCGCCGCTTCGCCGACACCGAGGCCGGCGCTCATCGCGGGCAGTACACCCGCGGGCAAGGCTTCGGTGAGGACGGTGACGAACGCCGCCGTGGTCAGCGCGAGTAGGGCGCCGAGCGGGAGTTTCGGAGTCATGATCCGTATGCTCGAACCATCACATAGATGTGAAGGTCAAGTCGTCCGGGGTGAGGTGGCGCACATGCGGATCGGGGAGCTGTCGGAGCGGACGGGGACGTCGCGCCGTCTGCTGCGGTATTACGAAGAGCAGGGTCTCATCATCTCGGAGCGGCAGGCCAACGGCTACCGCGACTACGGCGAGTCTTCGGTGGACCGGGTCATCCAGGTGCGCGGGCTGCTCGACGCCGGGCTGCCGACCAGGATCATCAAGCAGATCCTGCCGTGCCTGGACAAACCCCGGCAGATCTACTTCCCGGACGCGACCAGGGAGATGCTCGAGACCCTGGAGGCCGAACGCGACCGGATGACCCGGCGTGCCGAATGCCTGCTGCGCAACCGGGACGCCATCACCGAGTACCTCGACGCCGTCCGCGCCTACGAGCCGGGCTGAAGGGGACTTTCCCCGCATCCGATGCGGGTAAAGCGCCCTTCACCGCGTCTCATGTGGGGAAAGTCCCCTTCAGCTCCCTCCGGTCTTGACAGGGTGAGAAAGCGCTTTCAGGATGTGGGCAGGAAAGCGCTTTCAAAGGAGAACGGATGACCACGCGGAAACTCGGCGTCGTGATGAACGGCGTCACCGGGCGGATGGGCTATCGGCAGCACCTGGTGCGCTCGGTCCTGGCGATCAGGGAGGCCGGCGGGGTCGAGCTGGCCGATGGGTCGCGGGTCCAGCTGGAGCCGGTTTTGGTGGGGCGCAACGCGGACAAGCTCGAGGAGATCGCCACCAGGCACGGGCTCACCCGCTGGACCACCGACCTCGACGCCGCGCTCGGCGACGACGACCTCCCGCTCTACTTCGACGCGCAGCTGACCGCGGTCCGCGAGAAGTCGATCATCCGCGCCATCGACGCGGGCAAGCACATCTACACCGAGAAGCCGGTGGCCGAATCGGTCGAAGGCGCGCTCGCGCTGGCACGGCACGCCGAGGCGGCCGGGGTCAAGAACGGCGTCGTCCACGACAAGCTGTACCTGCCCGGCCTGCTCAAGCTGAAGCGCCTGATCGACAGCGGCTTCTTCGGCCAGATCCTCTCCGTGCGCGGTGAGTTCGGGTACTGGGTCTTCGAGGGCGACTGGCAGGCGGCGCAGCGTCCCAGCTGGAACTACCGCGCCGAAGACGGCGGCGGCATCGTCGTCGACATGTTCTGCCACTGGAACTACGTGCTGGAGAACCTCTTCGGCGCCGTCAACGCCGTGACCGCGAAGGCCGTCACGCACATCCCGGAGCGCGTCGACGAGAAGGGTGACCGGTACGCCGCGACGGCCGACGACTCCGCGTACGCGATCTTCGAGCTCGAAGGCGGGATCATCGCCCAGCTCAACTCGTCCTGGTGCGTGCGGGTCCACCGCGACGAACTGGTCGAGTTCCAGGTCGACGGCACCAAGGGCAGCGCGGTCGCGGGCCTGCACAAATGCGTCATCCAGCCGAGGGAGGCCACCCCGAAGCCGGTGTGGAACCCGGACCTCGCCGAGACGCGGTCGTACCGTTCGCAGTGGCAGGAAGTGCCGGACAACGAGGACTTCGGCAACGGTTTCCGCGCACAGTGGGAGCAGTTCGTCCGCCACGTCGTGGAGGACGCGCCGCACCCCTACGACTTCATGGCAGGGGTGCGCGGCATCCGGCTCGCGGAAGCCGGTCTGGAGTCGTCACGCGAGAACCGCCGTATCTCGCTGGGCTAACGGCCGAAAACCGCGCCCGGGTCTTCGGCGATCAGCACGGAGATCTCCCGGATCTTGCGGTTCGTGTGCTGTGACGCCTCGGTGAGCCAGCGGAAGGCTTCTTCGGCGTTCAGCTCCAGACGTGCCATCACGATGCCCTTCGCGGTGGCGATGGCGTCCCTGGTCTCCAACGCGGCGACCAGGGTCTCCGCCTGTCGTTCGGCGGCGGCCCAGCGGGACGCGGTCAGGATGATCGCCGAGATCGCCGAGGTGAACATCGCGACCAGTGCCGCCTCGACCGGGTCGAAGGCGTTCTCCTCGAAGCTCCAGACATTGAGGGCGCCGGCCAGCGACTCGGTCTCGCGCCGCTTGATGTGGGAGTCGTCGGGGACGAACAGCGGACAGGACAGCGAAGTCCGCACGCCGAGCTGTTCGGCCGCGGCCGCGAAATCCGGCCAGCGTCCGGCGGTCTCGCCGTCCAGCCGGGTCCGGACGATCGTGCCGCTTTCGGCGGCTTTCAGGCAGGGGCCTTCGTCCGCGCTGTACTGCGCCTTGTCCAGGGGCAGCAGCGAGTCGTCGGTGACGGCGACGGTGCTCGGCTCGTCGCCCGAGTACAGGGTGACCGTCGCCCCGTCCGCGCCCGGCAGCAGGCCGACCACCTTCTTCGCCACCCGTTCCAGCAACTCGTCGCGGGGCTCGTCGAGCCGCATCGACTCGGTGAGCTCCCGCAACGCCGAAGCGGTGTCGCGAAACTGATCCATCATGGCCCTTTCCCTCGGACGGCGGATTTCACCGACCACCAGAACGTACTCGTTCCCGTCAGCCGGGCATTGGCCGATTCGGACTAACCCGTGGGCGGTGGCCCGCCGGTTCGGTGGTCATCAGGCCTTCGCCGCGGGTGAGCCCCGGCAGCTGCTGTTCGAACTCGGTGACCTCCCCAGCGGGCAGGACGCCCGTCAGTTCCGCCCGGTCGCCACGGGCCGCCGAACCGGTGACGGTCCCACCGCGTTCGACCAGCCGGGACAGCGTCGCGGTCACCGAGCCCGCGGGCAGTTCCACCTCGATCCGGCTGACCGGTTCGAGCACCTCGGTCCCTGCCTCCCGGAGCGCTTCCCCGAGCACGAGCGGAGTGGCCTTGCGGAAGTCGCCCGCCGCGTTGACCGGGCTGAAGTAACCGGTGTGGGTGACGGTCACCTCACAGTCGATCACCTCCCTGTCGGAGGGGCCCCGCCGCAGCGTCGCGTCGACGGTCTCCTCGATGGCCTTGTGGAAGGCGAGCGGGAGGGAGCCGAGTTCGACGTCGAGGCCGTGCTGTGTGGCGAGTGTCTCCGCGATGATCTCCTTCCGCACCTCGCCGTAGAGCCGCACCGAGATCCGGCGCGTCTCGTCGTCCTGCCGGACGGTGATCAGCGGATCCTGTTCCGCCAGTTCCTGTAGTGCGCCGAACACGGACGCCGTCTCGGCGGGCCGGGCCGGGGTGACCACGGTTTCCAAGGCGGGCGGTGGGAACTGCGGTGACCTTGGCGATCCGCCCGGCCCGCGCGCGGGTCTCGACGGTTTCGTCGCCGATCTCGGAAACGCGCACCGAGCTCACTTTCGCCTCCGTCGTGACCGTCCCGTCCTGGCCGCGGCGATGGAACCGGACGTGGTCCCGCGCGCCGATCTCGCCGGAGAACACACGGACGTAAGCGATCTTCTCGTGCACGCGGCCGCGCTCGATCTTGAACACGGTGGCGCGCAGCCGGTCGTCCGGCACCGGTTTCGCCGCTCCGGCAAGGAATTCGCGGATACCGGCGGTCAGCTCGGCGATCCCTTCGCCGCTGCGCGCGGAACCGAAGAAGACGGGGGAGACGACGCCGAGCCGGGTCTGCCGGACGACTTCGGCCCAGTAGACCTCGGCCGTCACCGTGTCTTCGAGATACGCGGCGAGGAACGTGTCGCTGTGCTCGGCGAGCTGTTCGGCCAACGCGGGCGGCGGTGAGACCGGCCGGATCTTCGCGGCCGCCGTGCCGATGTCGCCGACTTCGGACGGCACGCAGGTGGCCGTCGAGCACCCGCAGCGCACGTTCGACCTCGGCGATGAAGTCCGGGTGGCCAGGGGTGTCGATCAGGTTGACGTGCAGCTCGCCGATGCGGAAGGCGACCACTGCCGAGCGGATGGTGATGCCGCGACGGCGTTCCAGCTCCATCGTGTCGGTGCGGGTGTCCCCGGCGTCGACGCGGCCGAGGGTCCCGATCGCGCCGGTGTGGTGGAGCAGGCGCTCCGTCAGGCTCGTCTTACCGGCGTCGACGTGGGCGAGAATTCCGATGTTCAGGTGATCCATGGATGAACGGCTCCAAGGCTGTCGAAAGGTCCGTACGGCTCGGGGACTCGACAGCTCGGCGCACGCCGTTCTCCATCTTCTGAGGGAAACACCTGGTCAGGCCGGACGTTAGCAGCGTGTTCCGGCCGGTCACGCGATTTAGGGCCGGGCGTTGACTTGCGCCGCCTCCTGGGCTGTAATTCTTGAACATTTCAGCGCAAGAACATGACAAGAGTCAGGAAGATTCCGCTCAGTCCCCTCCCGGAACAGAGGAATGTCATGAGAACGAAGCGCCTTCTGACGCGTGCGGTGACGTTTGCCGCCCTGTCCCTCCTCCTCGCTCCACCCGCCATCGCGGCGAACGGCGCCCCAGTGCCGGCCGCCGTCGTGACTCCCGCCGCCGCCGAAGCCGCCGACGCGACGTACACCGCCAGTAGTCAGCTGTCCGGCTATGCCGTGTCGAACGTCGGAGACGGCAACCAGGCCACCTACTGGGAAAGCAACAACAACCAGTTCCCGCAGTGGATCCAGGCCGACCTCGGCGCGGCGACGAACATCGCCCGGCTCGTGCTCAAACTGCCCTCCGGCTGGGAAGCCCGCACCCAGACCTTCGCGGTGCAGGGCAGCGCGAACGGCACGAGCTTCAGCGACCTCGTGCCCTCGGCCGGGCACCGGTTCGACCCGGCGACCGGCAACACGGTCACCCTCGACGTCACCGGGAACACCCGGTTCGTGCGGCTGAACATCACGGCCAACACCGGATGGCCCGCCGCCCAGCTCTCGGAGTTCGAGGTGCACGGCCCGGCGGGCGGGGACACGCAACCGCCCTCCGCGCCGGGGAATCTCACCTATACCGAGCCTTCGAGCGGCAAGATCCGGCTCACGTGGTCGGCATCGACCGACAACACCGGTGTCACTGGCTACGACGTGTACGCCAACGGGCAGCTTCGCGGCAGTGTCGCGGGTGATGTCCTGACCTACACCGACGACCAGCCGGACAGCGCGACGGTCGCGTACGCCGTGCGCGCTCGCGACGCGGCGGGCAATCAGTCGGCGAGCAGCGGCACCGTGACCAGGACAGGTACTCGGGCCGGGACGAATCTCGCGCTGGGTAAACCGATCACGGCGTCCTCGGTGCAGCACGGTTACGTCGCGGCCAACGCCAACGACGACTCCGTGACCACCTATTGGGAGGGCGCGGCGTACCCGAACCAGCTGACCGTGGCGCTCGGGTCCAACGCCGACCTCGACCGGGTCGTGGTCAAGCTCAACCCGGATCCGGCCTGGGCACAGCGCACGCAGACGATCGCCGTCGAAGGGCGTGACCAGGGCGCGGCCGCGTTCACCACGCTGGTGCCCGCGCAGACGTACACCTTCACTCCTTCGAGCGGGAACACCGTGACGATCCCGGTCGGTGGCCGCGCCGCCGACATCCGCCTGCGGATCACCGCCAACTCCGGTGCCCCCGGCGGCCAGGCCGCGGAGTTCCAGGTTTTCGGCGTTCCCGCGCCGAACCCCGACCTCACGGTCTCGGGCGTGTCCTGGTCGCCTCAGAATCCGGTGGAGACCGACGCGATCACCGTGTCGGCGACAGTCCGCAACGCCGGGACGGCGGCCTCGGGTGCGACGGACGTGAACCTGTACCTGGGCACGACGAAGGTCGGCACCGCACCGGTCGGCGCTCTCGCGGGGGGAGCGTCGGTGACGGTGTCGGCGGACATCGGCACCAGGGAGGCGGGCAGTCACCAGCTCACCGCGAAGGTGGACGAGGCCAACGCCGTCATCGAGCAGGACGAGAGCAACAACTCCTACACCGGTTCGGCGGCACTCGTCGTCAGCCCGGTGCAGAGCTCCGACCTCGTCGTGGCCACCGCTTGGTCGCCGAACAACCCGACGGCGGGTGACACCGTGACCTTCACCGCCACGGTGCGCAACCAGGGCACGGTCGCTTCGGCGGG
Source organism: Amycolatopsis sp. lyj-108 (assembly GCF_046549005.1). Taxonomy (NCBI): domain Bacteria; kingdom Bacillati; phylum Actinomycetota; class Actinomycetes; order Pseudonocardiales; family Pseudonocardiaceae; genus Amycolatopsis; species Amycolatopsis sp. lyj-108. The sequence goes on from NZ_JAJPWQ010000010.1 coordinate 16,274, forward strand.
CGGCGCCCACGGCGTCACGGTGACGATCGCCGATCAGAACGGCGCCGTCGTCAAGACGCTCACCGGCTCGTACACCGGCGCGATCGCCGCCGGGGCCACCGCGCCGCCGGTGAACGCCGGCACCTGGACCGCCGGAAACGGCCGGTACACGGTCAAAACTGTTGTCGCGAACGACGCCAACGAGCTGCCCGCCAAACAGGGCAACAACGCGAGCACGCAGGCGCTGTTCGTCGGCCGCGGCGCGAACATGCCCTACGACATGTACGAGGCCGAGGACGGCGTGGTCGCGGGCGGTGCGTCCGTGATCGGCCCGAACCGCAAGATCGGTGATCTCGCGGGCGAGGCGTCGGGCCGCAAAGCCGTGACGCTGGACACGACCGGCTCCTCGGTCGAGTTCACCACCCGCGCGGCCACGAACACCCTGGTGACCCGGTTCTCGATGCCGGACGCCGCGGGTGGCGGCGGGCAGAACTCGACGCTGAACGTCTACGTCGACGGCACGTTCCTGAAAGCCATCGACCTGACTTCGCGCCACGCCTGGCTTTACGGCCCCGAAGCGGGGCCGAACAACTCGCCGGGTTCCGGGCCCGCTCGCCACATCTACGACGAGGCCAGCATGCTGCTCGGCACCACGGTGCCCGCCGGGCACCGGATCAAGCTGCAGAAGGACGCCGGCAACGGCTTGAACTACGCGATCGACTTCGTGAACTTCGAGCTGGCCACCGCGGCCGCGAACCCCGACCCGGCGCGCTACGCCGTCCCGGCCGGATTCACGCAGCAGGATGTGCAGGCCGCGCTGGACAAGGTCCGCCAGGACCCGAACCTCACCGGTGTCTTCCTTCCGCCGGGGCAGTACCCGATGAGCGGCAAGGTCACCGTGTACGGCAAGCCGGTCACGGTGCTCGGCGCCGGGCCCTGGTTCACCAGGTTCACCGCGCCCGCCGGACAGGAGAACACCGACATCGGGTTCGACGCCCAGGCGAGCGCGAGCGGTTCGACGTTCGGCGGGTTCGCCGTGTTCGGGAACTACACCTCACGCATCGACGGTCCGGGGAAGGTCTTCAACTTCACGAACGTCACGAACATGACGATCGACGACATCTGGGTGGAGCACCAGATGTGCCTGCTCTGGGCGACCAATGTGGACAACACGACGGTGAAGAACTCGCGCATCCGCGACATGTTCGCCGACGGCGTCAACTTCACCAACGGCAGTACCGGAAACCGGGTCACCAACAACGAGGCCCGCTCCACCGGTGACGACAGTTTCGCGCTGTTCGCCGCCACGGACCTCAACGCCGGCAACCAGTACGACAACGTGTTCGAGAACCTGACCGTACTGCTTCCGTGGCGCGCGGCCGGGCTGGCGGTGTACGGCGGGCACAGCAACACCTTCCGCAACCTCTACATCGCGGACACGCTGACGTACTCGGGGATCACGATCAGCTCGCTCGACTTCGGCTACCCGTTCCTCGGGTTCGGCCCGCAGCCGACGACCGTCCAGAACGTCTCGCTGGTTCGCGCCGGCGGCCATTTCTGGGGACAGCAGACGTTCCCCGCGATCTGGCTGTTCTCCGCGTCCAAGGAGTTCCGCGGCATCCGGGTGTCCGATGTGGACATCCAGAGTCCGACGTACAGCGGCATCATGTTCCAGACCAAGTACACCGGCAACCGGCCGGAGCACCCGGTCGAGGACACAGTGCTGACGAACGTGTCGATCACCGGCGCGCACCGCAGCGGTGACGAGTTCGACGCGAAGTCGGGGATCGGGATCTGGGTCAACGAACTGCCGGAACCGGGCCAGGGCCCGGCCGTCGGCTCGGCGACGTTCACCGGGCTCACCCTGAGCGACAACGCCGAGGACATCAGGAACAAGACGAGCACGTTCACGATCAACCGCAACTGAGTGCGTGGCGCCCGCCGGGAGCAGGTTTCCCGGCGGGCGGCCCGGGTATGCGGGTGCTGCCCCATTCCCGAAGAGAGGCCATGCCGTGCGCGATGCCGGATATGACGTGGTGATCATCGGTGCCGGACCCGCCGGGTTGACCACCGCGCTGGTGCTCGGCCGGTCCCGGCGCAGCGCGCTGGTGGTCGACGGAGGCGCGGGCCGCAATTCGACGGCCGCGGGGGTGCACGGGCTCTTGGCCTGTGACGGGATGAACCCGGACGCGCTGCGGGCCACCGGTCGCGAGCAACTGGCGGAGTACCCGGAGGTCCGCCTGCGCGAGGGCCGGGTCCGCGCCGTCGACGGCGGATGCGGCGGGTTCACGGTCGTGTTCGAGGACGGCGATCAGGTGGCCGCGCGCCGGATCGTGCTGGCCACCGGAGTGATCGAGGACCTGCCCGGGATCGCCGGGCTGGCCGAGCGCTGGGGGAAGAGCGTGCTCGGCTGTCCGTACTGCCACGCCTGGGAATTCCGGGACCGGCCCTTGGCCGTCCTGGCCACCGAGGGGCGGCAGGACGTGATGTTCGCCGCCCAGCTGGCCCGATGGAGCCCGGATGTCACCTTGTGCGCCAACGGTTTCACGTTGTCCGCCGAAGACAAGGCACTCCTGGGCAGGCGTGCTGTCCGGGTGCGCCGAGAGCCGGTGCGCAGTGTGGAGGGACCCGAAAACGAGGTCGAACGGATCACCTTCCGCGAAGGCGACCCGGTGGAATGCGCGGCGGTGTTCCTGCACGCCACCACGCGGCAGGCCGACCCGCTGGCCGGGAAACTGGGCTGCGTGCTTCAAGACGACGGCACCGTGCGGATCGACGATGTCGGCTTCACCGGCGTACCGGGCGTGTACGCCGCGGGTGACCTGGCCCGGCGGGAATCGTGCCCGCCGGGCATGACGTTCGTGGTGACCGCGGCCGCCATGGGTTTCGTGACGGCCACCGCGGTGGATCACGAACTGTTCCGGGAAGAGCTGGACTGAAGAGCGGAATCCGTGCTTCACTCCTTGCCATGCCGTACCGCCGGACCCCGAAGACGCAGGCCAGGCTGGACTCGCAACGAGGCGAGATCCTCGCCGCGGCCATCGCACTGCTGGCCGAGACCGGCTATGCGGGTTGCTCGATGGCCGCGGTCGCCGCGCGTGCGGGCGTGGGCACCGGCAGCGTGTACCGGCAGTTCCCGTCCAAGGCCGACCTGGTCGTCGAGGTCTTCCGCGAGGTGGTCTCCCGGGAGGTCGACGCCGTCGAGGCCGCCGCGTCCCAAGGCGACGTCCGCGAGCGCGTGGTCGCCGTGATCGAGACCTTCGCCGGACGGGCGTTGAAGGCGCCGAGGCTGGCGTACGCGCTGTTGGCCGAACCGGTCGACGCCGTGGTGGAGGCCGAGCGCCTGGTGTTCCGCCGCGCGTTCCGCGAGGTCATCGCGAGGAACATCGCCGACGGCGTGACGAGGGGACTGCTGCCTCCGCAGGACGCGGAAGCGACCGCCGCGGCGCTGGTCGGCGCGGGCGCGGAAATGCTGGTCGGCCCCTTGGCCGGGGAAAGCGGGCCGGACACGATCCCGCAGTTGGTGACCTTCACGCTTCGCGCGCTGGGCGGTTCCGATGGCGTTTGAGACGCTCACGTACCGCGTCGAAGACCGGAAGGCCTACCTGACCTTGAGCCGCCCCGAGCGGCTCAACGCGATCAACGACGTTTGGCGATCGCTGAAACCCACCGTCTGCCAGGTGCAGGGCCACGCGATCGCCGGCGGCAGCGACATCGCGCTGTCGTGCGACGTGCTGATCATGGCGACCGACGCGCGCATCGGCTATCCGCCCGCACGGGTGTGGGGCTGCCCGACGACCGCGATGTGGGTCTACCGCGTCGGCGCTCAGCGGGCGAAGCGGATGCTGCTCACCGGCGACACCATCGACGGCGCCACCGCGGCCGAATGGGGACTCGCGCTCGAAGCGGCCGTCGAGGAACTGGCCGACCGGATGGCCGGCGTGCCGACGAACCAGCTGGTGATGCAGAAACTGATGATCAATCAGGCCTGCGACAACATGGGCCTTTCCGGCACCCAGACCCTCGCGACGCTCTTCGACGGCATCACCCGGCACACCCCCGAAGGCCGCTGGTTCCGCGAGTTCGCCGAACGCGATGGTTTCCACGAGGCGGTGGCCTACCGCGATTCCGGGCAGGTCATCCCGGACGGCGGCGGCCCGCTGCCCGAGCACAAGGATCCGAGGAGGTCGTCATGACCGCGAACACCGAAAGCGAACGCGTCGCCGAACGCCTGCAGCGCTCCTCCGCGCGGCTCTCCTACGACCCGGACGTCGATGTCGACTGGCAGGCACCGCTGGTCGACGGGGCGTTCGGCAAGGCGCCGGAGCGATGTTCCCTGTACGGCACGGAACTCTGGGAACGTCTCGACGAAACCCAGCGCGCCGAGCTGAGTCGCCAAGAAGCCGCGGCCGCGGCGGCGTCGGGTATCTGGTTCGAGCTGATCCTCATGCAGGGCCTCGTGCGCCACGTCTACAACAGCGACCCGACGACGCACAACGCCCAGTATGCGCTCACCGAGATCGCCGACGAATGCCGTCACAGCACCATGTTCGCCCGCTCGATCGAAAAGAGCGGAGGCGTCGTCCGGCGCCCGAGCCGCTCGGCGCACCGCGCGGGCAAGCTGTTCGGCGCGATCTGCGGCCCGGCGCTGCTGTTCGCCGGCGCCATCTACGTCGAAGAACTCGCCGACGGCATGCAACGCGAGATGATGCGCGACGACAGCCTGCAGCCGATGATCCGGATGATCTCGCGTATCCACGTCATCGAAGAGGCTCGTCACATCAGCTTCGCCAAGGACGAACTGGGCCGCGCCTGGGCACGCCACGGCCGCGTCGGCCGAGAACTGATCCGCTGGGCGATCGCCGGGATGGCCTACGTCGCGACATCGGAGTTGTTGCACCCCAAGGCATACACCTCCGTCGGTCTCGACCCCCGCGAAGCCCGCCAGGTCGCCGCCGCGAACCCGCACTGGCGCCGGACCAAGGCGGCGTGGGCTGCCAAGGCCGTCGAACACTTCACCGAGATCGGCCTCATCGGCGGCCCGAGCCGCCGGCTCTGGCGCCGCGCCGGCGTCCTCGACTGAACAAGGAAGGCACTCCATGTCCAAGCTCCTCGGCCTCGGTATCGCCGCGACCGGCCTCGCCCACTTCGCCGCCCCGGCGGCCTTCGAACCCGTGACGAAGATGGCCTTCGCCGACGACATCCGCACCTGGACCTACCGCAACGGCGCCACCGAACTCGCCATCGGCCTGGCGATCGCGGCCAGCCCCACGCGGAAGGCCGGGTTCGCGGGACTGGCCGTCTATGCCGGCTGGCTGGGAAAGCGCGTCCTCGCCCGGCGCTGAGGTCCCAGCCGGACCGGGTCTTGCCGGTCGCCCGAAATTTGCTAGTGAGTTTGTGCGCCGGTGGAGTTCGTGGTGCTCCACCGGACCCCGTAGGCGAATCCCGGTGTGAGGTGGCGGAACTCGACGTGTACTTCACCCGAAGCGTCTGGCGTCAGTCGCACTCCCGTCACTCCTGTGTCTCTGGCGTCGTCTTGAAACACTCGCTCAAGTCGTAGAACCTGGTCGGGCGCAGGAGTGGCGAAGCGGATGTGAAGGTCGAACAGATCGACTGGAAGCCGGGGTACGCACACGAAATGTGTGTACCTGAAAGGAGCCCGGAATCGTAGTGCAAACTCATGCCGGTCACCGCGAGAGAGTTGTCTAGGCTGGGTCCTGGAGAGCTTCATCGGAGGTGGAGGATTGCGGCGCGGCAGTAGGCGGCGCGTTTGGCATCGCGTCACGGAACCGCGCGAAGACCTCATAGACCGAGAACGGCCTGGACACGACGTCGAGGCGTGCCAGGCCGTTCCGACGCTGGAACCGGCGATCAGCCGATCGGGCACAGCCCGGCTCTGTCGCCAGTGCCGCCTCCCGATCGAAGCGTGCGACGCATGATCGACATGGAATATCCTCCCTTCTAGCGATCGGCCTGACCGCTGAACCGCATCAGGCGAAGGCATTGAGTGCGCAGCAGAGAGTCGGACCGACCCGGATCGGACGTGAGCTGTCGCACGACCGGCAGGCTCGGGCGCGTCGTCAGGCGAAGCTGGGAGGCCAGCGGCAGGCCGGAGTTCAGGACTGTCCCGTACTCGGAAATGGCCCTGGCGAGCGAATTTGCGGGAGTTTTCTCGTTTGGACGGGCCAGGTAAACCGGCTTTCCGGTCGCGGCGGCGCATGCAGTGTCGCGACCGTAGTCGCCCACCACGAAATCGGCTTGCGCGGCAAGGATCCGCCATTCATCTCCGGGCCGCAGGAACTCCACGCGCTCCTGCACGACTTCCCCGGCCCACGCTTCCAGCTGCCGCCTGCCGTGCTGCGCCCACACGTCCGGGTGGAGCCGACAGACCAGGCGCGTCTCCCGAGCCGGCAGAGCTGTGGCAAGAGCTCGGAGGAAAGCCGGGGTCCTGGCGAACAACGAGCCGGGCCCCCGGTCCGACAGCACAAGACCCAGCCTGCGGCCACCGCGAATCCAAGGCCGCCGTCGGCAGGCGCGAAGCAGCTCGTCATACCCTGGGTCGCCGACGACCACCGAGTGCCGGGCCAGCTGCGGAGCCTCGGCGCAAAGCCGGGCCAACCCCTGCAGCTGCGGCAGGCCGACGAGTACCGGTTCGGGATGCGCTTGCCGCAGCCGTAGCAACCGCACGATTGCTGCGATACAGCACCGGCCGTTGCGGTCGACGATCGCGCCCTCGGCTGAAACCTCGGGCAGCACCAGCAGCGGACCGTTCAGCAAGCCTGCCCCAGCCGGGTCGGCAGTGACGACCAGATCGAAGCGTTCGCGGACGGCGCGTCCCCACGGCGTGGTGAGTGCACCGATTTTGGCGATGTAGGTGCGGACCAGGTCTTCGGCTGGACCGGGCGGCTGGGTGAAGACGACCTGGAAGCCCGGCTCCCGCTCGATCGCCTGAACTGCCGCGCTCACACGCTCGCCGGCTGCCACACTGTGCACCACCGCCAGGATTACGCGCCGTACCGGGTAGGTCTGTGCGCCGTACCCGGCCGTCCACCGCGGTGTGAAGTCCGCCGATTCCGCATACCCCATGGTTTCCTCCCTGAGTGGTCGTTCCGACGGCGCCACTATCCGTGCCGGTTGTGGGGGAAACCGTGGTGAAAGCGTGGTGGCCCGTTCGGCCGGAGCCGGACGAGCAGCGGTCTGGTTCACTGAGGAACCATGGACGAAGTCTGCGTCGACCTGTGCGTTCTCGGTGCGGTGCGCTTGCTGGTGAATGGCGAAGCAGTACACCTGGAACCTCGGCAGGGCACCGTTCTGGCGATCGCTGCTGTGGCGGGAGGCAAGGTCGGCTTCGGCGAACTGACCGACCGGTTTGGGGTGAAAGACCCGGCTACGCTGCGGTCTTACGGCGCGAAGTTGCGGGCTCGCTCAGGAGTCGAGCTGGTCAAGAAGAACAAGCGCACGGTTCTGCAGCTGGCGATCGCGCAGGACTCGGTCGACCTGTGGCGGTTCCGCACTGGGCTCGCCGGCTGTGCCGGGTTGACCGCCGCCCGGAAGCTCCCGCTGCTGCGCAAGGCACTGGAGTGCTGGCAAGGACCGCCACTGGCTGGGCTGGACCCACGCTGGGTGAGTGACGAGCTCGCGCAGCTACGGGCCGAAGGACGCCAGGCCTTCCTGGAGCTGATCAAGCTCGCTGCCGAACAGGAAGGACCGGAAGCCGCGGCCGGCCACGCACAGCGAGCAGGCGAACTGCTACCGGACGACGACGAGATCCGGGCCGTGCTGTGGCACTTGTGGGCCGAATGCGGCCGAGCGAGCGCGATCGCCGACGACCTACGCCGGCGTGAAGAGCTGCCTCCTGAGCTCGGGGCTCCCTCACTGGTGCATCTGCGCAAGGAAGCCAGAGCACTGGTGGCGGAGGCGCGGCGAATGTCGGCAGCGATTCCCGAGCAGGTGCCGCGCTCGTTGCCGCCCGTGCGGTCGACGGTGCACGGACGTGAAGCCGAGCTGGCCCTCCTCGACACCCTCACCGACCCTGGCAGCGGGGTCCGCGTCGTGACGGTCCACGGACTCGGTGGGCTGGGCAAGACAGAGCTGGTGGTCGAATGGGCCCATCGCGCGGCGGCGCGATTTCCCGACGGTGTCCTCTTCGCCGACTTGGGCGGCTTCTCGCCGTCCGGTTCGGTCCGGCCTGAAGTCGCCCTGGCCAACTTCGCGAGGCAGTTGGGAATTCCGCTCGCCGACCAGGCCGGTGATGCCGGGCCTGCCGCCTATCGGACTGCCGTGAACTCCCGCGCCGTCCTGGTCATCGTTGACAACGCCCCCGACGTCCGGCAGGTGGCGGACCTCCTGGCTGCAGGAGAACGTAGCCGCACTGTCGTCACGACGCGTGCCGCCGCCACCTCGCCGGCTGTGGCGGGTGCGCGAATGCTGAACCTGCAGCCGATCACCGGCGAAGCCAGCCTGACCGTCCTGCGCGAAGCCATCGGTGCGGAACGGACCGCGTTGGAGCCGTTCGCGGCGGTGAGGCTCATGGCGGCGTGCGGGGGATTCCCACTTGCGGTGAGGCTGGTCGCCGCGCAGGCGCGGCTCAACCCGACCGTCGAACTGGCGGACCTGCTGACCCGGCTGGGCACGGCCGCCGCGGTGCTGGGCGCGAAACCCGAAGGAGAGCCAGCGTTGCACAACTCACTCGCCTTGTCCTATGCGCCACTGTCCGCCGAAGCGGCCCTTGTGCTGCAGGTCGCCGCGCTCCATCCGGGACCCGAGATCGCCCTGGAAGTGATTCCGTTCTTGACGCGTCTGCCGGTGTCCTCGGTGCGGGACGCTGTGGACGAGCTTCTGCGGGGGAACCTGCTCATTCCGGTCGCCGGCCGGCGATTCCGCCTCCACGACCTGGTCCGCGCCTTTGCCCGAGAACGAGCAGACGAAGAGCTTCCCGTAGAAGAAGTGCACGCGGTCCGGGAACTATTGCTCGGGTGGTTGCTGGCCGCCGCCCGGCTGTCCGATCGCGCCCTCCGATCCGGTCGGGAGCTACCGGACGACCTCGTGGCCGCCGATGACGCACCGTTGCCTGCGCCGGCAAAGGAGGATGACGGCCGACAGTGGTTCGAGACCGAGCACGACACCCTGCTTGCCGTGCTGGACTCGCCGGACTTCAAGTCTTTCACGGAGTACCGGTGGCGACTGCCTCTCGCCCTGTGCTGTTACCACACCCGCAACGGTCCCTGGCCGACGGCGGAACTCCTGCTGGCCTCGGCCGCCGAGATCGCCAAGGACGAGTTGGATGTCCCCGTCCGCACGCGGTATCAGGCTGTATGCCACCGGCTGCTGGGCAACATCCAGCGGAAGCTGCGGAAGTTCGGAGCCGCAGAGCGCAACCTCGCTACATCGATCACCTTGGCAGAGGACGTCGGTGATCCGCTGGAAACGGCGAACGGTCACCAGCAGATGGGCGTTTTGCTGGAGGATCGGGAGCAGTGGGCAGCAGCACGGCACCACGCGACCGTGGCCGGAGGTCTGTACGAAGGACTGGCCGACGACCGCGGAGTCGCCGCGACGCTGCCGACGGAGATCCATTGTCACCTGGAGCTGGGTGAACCGGAGCGGGCGTTGGAGCGGGAGCCGTTCGCCATTGAGGTGATGACTCGCGCGAGCACGCCTTACAACCGAGGTGCACTGCACCGCGTCTTGCTGGACTGCCATCTGAGGCTGGGGAATCCGGCCGAGGCGATCGCCCACGGTGAGGCCGCCCGCGCGTGCTATCTCGAGTCCGGGGCACCCACGAACGAGGTCCGCGCGCTGGCAGCGCTGGCCCGAGCGTATGAGGCGGGCGGCCGATCCGAGGACGAACTGCGCGTGCTGCGGGACTTCGTGGCCCGCTACCACCGGTTGCGGCAGCGGGAACCCGAGGACCAGCAGCTGCATACGGCGGTGAAGCGTCGGCTAGCCGCTTTGGGCGCCTGAGCCGGTCAGCTCCCGGCATCGGGGTCGCCGTCCTCCTCATTCGCGTCCCGCATCGGCAGGATGTACTCCTGCGCCTTCCGTGCGAGGTGCAGTGGCAGCGGCCGGCTGAGCGCGTCGCGGTAGTCGGGTGCCTGCCTCAGCTGGTGAACGGCCATGGCCAGGGCAGTCGGGGCGTCCCCGGTATCGGGATGGCAGCCGAGTACCGCGATTTCGACGAGGCCGGGGTTCCACGCGGGGCGGTCGACATCGATCGTCGGCTCGCCGGCCCGCTCGCCCCGGCGGATCGGCCGGGTCTGCAGCTTGTGTGCCTCCACGGCGGAAGTTTGAGCGGTGGAGGCCTTCGGCGTGGTGCTGTAGAAGATCCTCTCGTGCTCCGGGCCGGTGCTCGTCCACAAGTTGGCCGGCAGGCCGTTCACTCCGTCCTCGTCGGCGGCGAGGCCCCACCACTGTGGGGTCTCCCGCCGTTCCCCGGTGCGGATCCGGACCAGTCGCAGCCACGGATTCGGCCGCCCGGCCGGCGCGACGCCGGTGCGGATGAGGTCCCGCCGGACCTCGCCGTCCTGCACCCAGGTCCAGAGGTTCCGGATGTTCTGCGCGTCGACGAGGAGCACCGTCGGGGTACCCCTGACCTCAGCTGAGGAGAGCAGCCGGTGCAGGAATTCCTCGGTGGCGGACCGTTGCTCGTCCCGGGTGCGTGCCCAGTCGAACCACGGCTCGTCGTGGTCGCCGACGCCGGTCAGGTCGTGCGCGGAGACGGCGGCGAGGGCGGGTAACCGGGTCAGGTACCGCGGGTAGGCGATCCACGCTCCCATGCCTTCGACGGCTTCGGCGTCCCAGGCCAGGATCTCATCGGGCGAACCCGCGCCGGCGCGCACCAGAACCGCGACAGGGAACTTGCCCTTGGCCGATCGGGCGGTCGCACCGCGTGCCTTTGTCGCCATCCACACTGCGAGGTACTGGATGCCGTCGGGCAGACCGGCTGGGACATCGGTGCGCGGTACCACCGTCGCTCCCAGCTGCCGCAGTGCGTCCAGCCACGACGACTCGGCCGCAGCGGGAAGGGCTTTCTTGGCGCGCCGTGTGCCGGGGGTGGTGACGAACTGGGTGACGACACCGCTGTCCGCCGCGCCGAGACGCAACGCGAACTTGGGATCGTTGCGACCGCGGAACACGGTGCGGCCGTGGATCTCGACGAGCGCGACCGTGGGAACCGCGGCGTCCGCACCGTTCTTGGCGAGGAACTCGCCCATGTCCGCCCGGCGCTTGGCCAGCGCCCGGGCGGCACGGTCGGCCAGGTCCCGTACTGGCTCCCGAGAAACGCCGAGGCTGTCCGTCAGACCGTTGTCCAGCCGAAGGCAGCTCACCTTCACCGTCAGCTCCGGCGTCTGCCACCGCAGCACGACGGGCTCGCCCCGGCCGCTGCGATCGTGGGCGCCGGTGCTCACCTCACTCGCCCCGCCGTCCCCTTCGAGACCGAGCACACCGACGAGTGCGGTGATCACCTGGTCGCGCGTCGCTTCGGTACGCCAGAGCAGCCGGGCCGTGAACTCCGGTGTGCCGGACCAATCCGCGTACAGCGTCGCCAACGACGTCCGCCGGGCACGGTGCAGCTCGACCTTGGCCGCTGCAGTTCGCTCGGTGGAGCCACCCCGGCGAACATTGGCCGGCTTGTTCGCGGGCAGACTCGACCGGGTGAGGTCCGGGACCCTGGCCAGGTCTGGCAGAAGGGCCCGCTCGGCCCAGTCGACCAGGCGGGACCGTTCGTGGGACATGAAGCCGGCGCCGACGCCGTGCTTGCCCATTGGCGTGCTGTATGCGATCAGGGCGTCAGCGCCGCGTTCCCCGGTGAACCACCGTTCGGGCTCGCCGAGAAGACCGGCGGGATCCGGGAATGGCCGCCGGCCGCTCGCGAGTTTCGCCATAAGGTTCGCCGGATCACCATGTCGCCACCCGAGGCTGTCTTCGCGTGAGGTCACGTACGCGACGCTGAAGCGCTCGCTCACGGGAACTCCAGGCAGCCAAGATGTCACCGGACGCAGGTAGACGGCGCTGTCCCGGCGGTACCCTAGGCGCACCAGTCCGGTCTCCGGGTCGGGATGCGTCGCCCACCGGCGCACTCCGAAGTGCAGGTGCACTCGTGGCCGGGCGTGGAACGGCACCGTCTGGAGGGTGACGGCAACGGTGACCGAGTACCACCACCTCCCGTGCTCGTCGTCGTGGTACAGCGGCTGGGACATCAGCTCCGCGCCCTGCTGACGGGATTGCCGGGCGACGGACCGAAAGCGCAGCACCTGCCCACCGGAGTCGTACGGCTCGTGCTTCTGGAGACGGTTGGCGAAGTCCTGCGTGGTGAGCAGGTACTGGAGCGCGGTCGGGTGAGCGGTTCCGCCGTCACTGACGTCGCACCGTGTCAGCGAAACCTGCTGTTTCTTCCACACCGGAGGCTCGGCGCGCAAAACTTGGCAGACCTGACTCGCCTCTCTCGGATGGTCCGTGCCGATTTCTTCAATCCAGAACTCCAGCAGCCGGAGCAGGATCGGGACCCGTAGTGGCTCGCCCGCGTCGGCCGGGCAGTACAGCCAGGTCCGCGGACCCTCGCTCGCCGCGACCGAGCGCGGCAGCACGCCGAGCCGTACGTCCAGAGCCTGGAGCAGGGAATCCAGCCGGCGGGTCGGCGGTGCCAGCAATCGGGCCCGGCCCGTCCGGCCGAGGTTGGCCAGATCGAGTACCTGCGCGGCGAGATTCTCGGGAAACTCCAGTGTGTGGAACTCTGAGGTGAGCCCGTCGCCGTCCGCCGCGGGTTCGTAGGCGGCCTGGCGGATCGAGGTGTAGCGCGGAGCCAAGATCAAGTCCTCCTGGAGCTGGTGGCGGCGTGGTCCAAGTCGGGGAGCTCGGGCTGGTCGAGCATCCGGCACAACGCGAGGTAGACGGGTCCGTACAGCAGCTCGGCGAGCCGCATGTCCGTGGGAGCGACCGGATCGTCGTCCGGTCTCGGGGCGAAGTACGGACGCAGGGCGTTCCGGATGCCGTGGAGCAAGCTGGATCGGGCGGTGTCGCGGCGCCGGCGCCGCTGCGGGTTCGGTGACTGCGCTTCGGCGGTCGCCAGCGCGAACTTCGCGTCGACGAACACGACCCGGGCGGCGACCCCGCCGCGGACGAGCCTGCCGATCACCTGCCAGAGCACGACCAGCTGGTCCCACGCGAACGAGCGCAGTTCGTCGTCGTCCAGAGCCGAGTACGCGTACTTGCGGATCAGTAGCCTGCCCCAGTTGCTGCGGGCGAGCGCGCGGAACGCCCGGCCTGCGGCGTCGAGCGAGTCGTGCGCGGCAACCAGGTCGGCGAACGACGCCGGCTCGGTGTCCCCGGACGTCGGGAGATCGCGCGTGTACCGGCTTTCCCAGTCGTTGATGGCGAGTACGGAGAGCCCGATGTCGGTCGGTACCGGGTGCGGCCGGGTCAGCAGCAGCGCCACGCCGAGCGCCGCGTCGTTGTCCCTGTTCAAGATGTTGTAGCCGCGCTCGATGGCGAGCATCGGCGCGACGAGCACGCGGGCCATGGCGTCGTTCGCGAAGAGGGCCACATTGCCGCGGCGGACGACGGCGGCCCGGTCGAGGTTATCGGCCTCGTCGTCCAGCTCGGCCTGGTCCGGCACCAGGGCCTTGACGTGACCGTGCCAGCCGCGCATCCCGTTCAGCTGGTCCGCGACGTCCCGGGCGTCCTGGTAGTTCCCGACGAGGAGCAGCGCGCGCCGCCGGTTCGGGTCGTCGACGGCCCGGATCTCCTCCTCCAACGGCGAAATCCCGCTCGGGCCGGGCTTGCCGAGCCGGTCCACGAGCGTGCGCAGAAGTGCGGGCCGGACCCGGGGTGGCTTCCCGGACAGGCTGATCGGTTTCCCGTTGTCGTCATGGAAGAAACGCATCTTGAAGACGGTTTCGCGCACCCGCCGCTCGGCTTTGGGCGACGGCCGCAGGATTGCGCCGACCGGCGCGACGACGTGCGCGCGGGTGGACGTCCCGGCCCAACTGGTGCCTGAAAGCAGCAGCACGTGCGGCCCGCCGCGGCCGGCCGTGGGGTCGGCGCCGAGCGAAGGCAGGGAGAGCAGCAGTTCCCGGCCGACACCGGTGCACCGGAAGAACCGGAGGGTCCCGGTAACCCCCTCGCGTTCGCCGTCATCCCGGTCGACGACGTACTGAAAGCCCAGTACGTTGCCCATCGGCGACTCGGGCACGAGCGGCAGGTAGTCCATCGGCGGCCGGCGGATCAGCTCGTTGTCCGCGGCGTCCAGCCGCATCGCGTCCTGGACCAGCGGCCAGAGGTGGGTGAGCCGGTCCAGCCGGTGGTGCAGCGCCGAGAGCAGGAGGACGAACTCCAGTTTGCGTACCAAGGGGTCGTCCTCGGCCACCGGACCCGGCTCGGCTGGGGTGCCGAGCACTCGGAGCGCCCCGACGAGCTCGGCCAGCCGGCGGGCGGCGACCTTGCGGTTCAGCGTGTGCAGGAGGTCCTGCGTCGTCGCAGCCAGGCGGTCGGCGAGGCTTTCGTAGGGGCCGCTGTCGCCCAGCGGGTCGTCCCTGAACCGGTCGAAGACCTGTTCGGCCTCGATCCGGGACGACTCCGGCTCGTCGACCGCGAGCTCCTCGTCCTCGTCCCCGTGATCGGCTCCTTCGGGCCGATACAGCTCGGTGAGTAGCTTTCCTTGCAGCGTCCAGGAGTTGAAGTACTCGATCCCCACCCAGTTCCGCAGGTCCTCGTCCGCGATCAGCATCGAATAGAGCTGGTTCGTGGCACCGGAAACGACCGAGAGGGCCACCTCCCAGTTGCGCACGTTCCGATCGGACAGCTGGAGGCGTCCCGCCCGTGAGAGCTCGCGGATGTTGTGCGTGTACAAGGTGTCCAGCCACGAGTGGGGTTCGCGGGAGACGAGCGTCGCCGTCGGGGCGAAGACCATGTCCAGGTTCATCATCACCCGGTCCGCCTCGTCGACGACCATGAGGTCGCTGCGCAGACAGGCCAGCTCGAGCTGGCGCAGGCGCACCCCGCCGGTGTGGCCCGGGACGGGGCTGTTCACCAGCGACGCCATGGTGGCGACCCACACGCGCGCCTCGACCTGGTCACGCGCGTTCCCGTGCCGCGGGCACTCGTGCCACAGGGGACAGCTCGCCGCACGCGGCCGAGGTCTGCCGGGGACCAGGTCCGCCACGTGGTACAACCCCGAGCAGGGGGCGTCGACTGCACGGACCGGTGCTTCCGCGGCACGGAGCGCGTCGAGCGGGCAGGCGGTGCCGAGATCGGCGAACCCCTCGTCCTCGTGGTGCCCGGCCAGCCGCACGTGACCGTTCGCGGCGAGGCGCCGATGCAGGCCCTGGACGTGCTGCTCGCGGTTGGAAGAGCCGATGATCGGCGTCACCATCCGCTCCCCGAGGTAGCTCCGCAGCTCCCGCGCCGTGGCCAGTTGTTCGGCGACGTCACCGACGACCAGCGTGATCCGCAACGGCTTCGGCTGGCGCACCGCCCAGACCGCGAGCACCTTCATCAGGGTGCTCTTGCCGACCCCGACGACCCCGACCGCGTGCAGGAGCCCGTCCAGTCGCAGTGGCTCGTCCTCGACGAAAGCCTGCCCGGTGGCGTCCCGGACGAGCAGCCGCGTCGACTCGATACTGGCCAGCCAGTTGTTCCGCTCGCCTTCCGGTGCGTTGTCGTCCATCCAGGTGGCGACTTCGCCGAGCGCCGCCCACGTGATGTCACGAGGTTGCCCGTTCAGCACCGTGGGGGCGGTGAGGTCGTGCCCCGGAACGTCACGTGCCCGGCCCGCGACGTCGTCCGGGATCTCCACCTCGACGCGCTCGTCGCGGTCGAAGTAGAAGAACTCTCCCGGTTCTGCCGGCGCGGGCCGGTTGTCGACGAAGCTCGGCAAGGTCAGCAACGCCTGGTCGTAAACGTCGAACCGTGAGACCAGCGTGGTCGTCCCGGCCCACTCGAACGAACCGAGGTCGTCGGCGAGCCGGAAAGCGGCCAGCGCGGAGTCGAGGTCCTGGTAGTCGCGAAGAGCTTCCAGCCAGGCTTCCGGGCGGCGAAGGGACCAGAGCCGGTGCCGGACGCAGGTGATCATCCAGTCCTGATCCGGATTGCTCGCCAGGCCGGCCGCCCGAGCGAAGGGATATCCGCCCAGCAGTGGCCAGACCGAGGTCGGCGGCTGCGTGGCGTCGAGCCGCTGCAGCAGGGTCAGGCCGAGCTCGACCGGGCAGATCACGTCCAGCGGCAGGGTCAGGCCGCTCTGCGCGAGCTCGTCGGTGAGTTCGGCGTACCACTTCCGGCTACGCATGGGCACCCGCCTCGTTGCGGAGGAGCCCGGTGAACCCGGCTTCGGAGAAGACCAGGGTGGTCATCGCGTGTTCCCTTGCGATCCGCAGGTAGGCGGGATCGGCATCGGTCCGGTAGCGGGCGACGATCCAGTGCACGGAGTCGGTTCCGTGGCCGGCCACGGAGGCGGCGATCGCCCGCCCGAGCAGTGCTGGGCTGTGCCAGTCGACGAGCTGCACGGTCCGGACCCGGCCGCCGGCCGTCGTCACGCGCAGGTCACCGGGTCCGGGCAGGGGCCAGCGCTCGACTTCGACTCCTGACGCCTCCAGTTCGGCGCCGAACCGCCGGGCCGCCCGCCCGGGACCGGCGACGAACTGCCGGTGCCTGCGATCACCTTGGACGAGGACCCCGGCATCACTGTCCCAGCGAGCACCGGGCGTCACGATGCCGTCGACGGCGCACTCCTCCCGTTCGCACCACCAGTCCTCGTCGGCCGGCAGGAGCGGGCCGCCGCAGCCGGTACAGGCACGGATTTCCCCGCCCACGTCGTAGCCGGGCCCGATTGGGACGTAAGACGTGGTCAGGTGGTCGTCGAGCACGCGGATCAACGATAAGATCCGCACCTCGTTGAACCCGTCCTCCGTGAGGACGGGTTGATCCGCCAGCACATCCCGCAGCGCGCGGTACTCCGAAGCGGAGTCGTGTTCGTCGGCGAGCGCCGCCATCGCCCTGACCTGGCGTGACACTGCCAGGAACGGGTTGGCCGTCTCGGCGCAGAGCGCGATCTCGTGGCACAGCGCGGTCGGTGCGCCCGAGCGTTCGTCAATCAGCAGGCCGTCCGCGGGGTAGACGTCCGCGGGGAGCACGAGCGGCCACAGGCCCAGCGGACGCTCGTAGCCCCAGCGGATCAGCCCCGGTACCGAAGACGGCGGGCGCGCATCGCGGCGCAGACAATGCAGGGTCAGTCGATCCATGGTGCGCTGCACGGCCGGCGGGTACGGCATCCGGAACGTGGCCAGGTCACCCAGCTCGTCGAGTGCCACTAGGGCCGTAGAGACCGCGCCGAGCACCTGCTCGTCCGCGCTGTCGGCGGTCACGACGCGGATCGCCGATTCGCGGTCAGGTACTCGATACCCGGTGCGCACCACCGGCGGACCTCACATTCCGCGCAGCCGTCACCCGGCGACGGCGCAAACGTTGTGTCACGCAGAACCGGTTCCACCAGCTCACCGATGACTTCCCGGGCCTCCGCCACCCGAGCCGGGTCGGTGGGGTCCACCTCTTCGAGGGCGCACCCGTCGGGGCGCAGCTGTTCGAGCTCGATCCTCGATCCGCCCGGCGAGCCCTCCGGCGCCCGGGCGGACAGGATCAAGACCGCCAGCGCCAGCTGGGGTACTTCGCGCAGCAACGACCGGTCGCGGCGCAGCCGGCGCCGCGACGTCTTGGTCTCCCGCCACACCCAGCGCCCGGCCTGCTGGTAGAGGAGGTCGGGGGTACCGCCGACGACCACGTCCAGCCTCTTGTCGTAGGCGACGACGAACCGATGCCGGTCGTTCCGTACCTCATCGACGTCCGGGAACGGGCACAACGCCGCGTGCCGAGCCAGCATCTCCAGCGCGGTCCGCCGATCGTCCTCCGGGAGCGCGACGACTTCCCCGCCCGGCGCGTCACCCGGCCGGCAGCGGCGTGCGCCACCGGTGTGCCGCTCCCGCAAGGTGCTGTCGACCGCGCGCCCGACGAGTACCGGTCGGCTTTCGACGAGCCCGGTGTCGCGGAGCTTCAGCTGCCGCCGCAGATGGTATTTCGCCGGGCAGCTCCGGTGGTAGCGCAGGTCGGTGACCGACAGCGTCCGCCGTGGACCCGGCACGGTCGGGACACCCGGCAGAAGGTCGGCGGCCGCGAGGGCGGGGCAAGCAGGGACGTCGGGGCACGAACCACAGTCACGGCCGGGGTGCCGCGCGGTGCCATCGACGATCTCGACGAGCTTCGGTGCGACTTTTTCCTGTGCTTGATCGCGGATCTGCGCGGCCGTCAGCTCCACAACCGGTTCGACGATCGGAGACGTCGCCCCGAACAGGACGACGCGAACCTTCTCCGGGACACCCTCCCCGCCGAATGCGGCTACGTTGGCGGCGGCCAGGGTGACGATTTCGAGTCGCTCCACCGGAGCGGCCAGGCTCAGCAGCCACATTTCCCGGACGGAGTCGTCGACCGACTGGTACCGGCGCCCCCAGCACGTCTGCTCGTACCGGCTGACCCCGCGCTGGTCCACCGCGTCATTGCGATGGGTGATCTTCCACGGGGCCCGGACCGGAACCAGGTTCGGCACGGCGGCCTGGCGGGCACGCCATGCAGTGCGGTAATTCCGGAAGGCGTCGATCGACCACCGGATCAGCCCGTCGTGCGCGGGCGGCCGGTCGGCTCCGAATGTGCCGCGGGTCCGGGCGAGTGAATCGACGACGTCCGCGTCGGCCCGGTTCGTGAATTCGGCCAGGTTCAGCGCGTCCATGAGCGGGCCTAGGGTGAATTCGTTCAAGGTCGTCACCGGGAAAACCGGTCCATGCCGGGCTTTGTGCGCCCGTGCACGGGCGCAGCCTGTGGCGCCGGTGTCGGTCGCGCTCACGCGTACAACTTGTCCAGTATTTGTCACGTCGGCCCGTTCTCTTCCCGTCCCGGATTAGTCGGTGCGGGTGAATCCTAATCACCGAAAGAATGGGAAGGCCGTGCGTGTGGCGATATCCGGTGGGTTAGCCTTCGGATCATGACGAGTACGGCGGACTGGGCCGGGTCCGCGTTGGTGCACGGCGTGGTCCTCGGCCAGCGGTTTCAGGTGAACGGGCCGGCGGGAAAGGGAGGAATGGGCACGGCGTTCTTCGCGACCGACCTCGTGTCCCGCAAGCGGGTAGTCGTAAAGGTCCCGCAGCTGCCGTTCACTGCCGAGCGGGATCCCGAGGCATGGCGGCGGATCACGCGCAGGTTCGCGCGCGAGGGTCGCCACCTGAGCAAGGTCGAGCACCCGAACATCCCCGCGGTGGTCGGCGTGGGCGAATATGGCTCGGTTCCGTACCTGGTCATGACCTGCATCCGTGGAATCGAGCTGACCGAGTACCGCGTACGTACCGTCCCCAGGCCCGCGGAATTCGCCGCGATCGGCACGGCGGTGGCGGGCGCGCTGGCGGCTTGTCACAAGAACGGCATCGTGCACCGCGACCTGAAGCCAGAGAACCTTCTGGTCGGTGAGAACGGTGTCGTCTACGTGATCGATTTCGGGATAGCCTTGTCGTTCGACAAGGAAACGTCGAGGTACACGAGGAATTTCGTCGGGACCGACGCCTACGCGGCGCCGGAACGGTTCCTGGGTGGCGAGCAGGTCGCGCAGTCAGACCTGTACAGCCTCGGCTGCGTGTTCTATCACCTGTTGACCGGCCGGTCCCCGTTCGTCGAGGACGGTGAGAAGACGCTGGAGAAGCAGCATCTCTACGATATGCCGGCGCCGCCATCGCGGTTCACCACCGGAGTGCTTCCAGAGCTGGAAGAGCTCACTTTGGCGTTGCTGGCGAAGAACATCGGCGACCGGCCGGGAATCGACGACGTCCGCGCGGTACTGCGGCCGCATCTGCCGGAACTCGGCGCACCCGAGCCCAACCCGGTAGCCCGGCCCGACGTGACGATCCCCTACCGCACCCCAGAGGCGGTCCGTGCGCCCGAGGCGCCAGCCCAGGCGCGCGTGGAATCCGTCCGCTCATTCCGTGCCCGACGGCGGCGCGACTTCCTCACCGAAGCCGACATAACGGAGACGCTCCAGCAGGCCATCACCGCACACGAGGGCGGCGACCACGCGGCCGCTATGCACATGCTGACCGACCTGCGCTGCCGGGCGATCGAGACGTTCGGGAAGGGCAACCCCAAGGTGGTCCCGATCGAGCGGGCGTTGAACACCCTGGAGCAGCCGTGACGTCATCCGGCACAACACCTGCTGGCGCGCGTGGTGGCTGTTGCAGCTGATGCGGCTCGTCGTTATCGCGCGCACCTCGCCGTCGTGGTCGGCCAGGACGCGGCGCAGAGTGCCTAGCCACCGAACTCCGAGAGAAGGGGTTAAATCCGTGATCGCTCAACGTCACCGCGGCCTGACCGAGCAGGCCGCCGTCGACCAGGCCTGCCGCTCTGCGTCATCGGTGACTCCGGCACCGGCAAGTCTCACCTGCTCATCGCACTAGGCACCGACGCCGCGATGGCCGGATTCCGGGGCCGCTACGCCCTGGTCATCAAACTGGTCAACGAACTGGTCGAAGCCGCCGACGACATGGTCCTCGCCAAGACCATCGCCCGCTACGGCCGCGTCGATCTCCTCTGCATCGACGAACTCGGCTACAAGGAATTCGACCGCCGCGGAGCCGGACTTCTCTTCCAGGTCCTCACCGGACGAGAGGAAAAAGCGTCGGTCGCGATCGCCTCCAACGAAAGTTTCGGCGCTGGAAAAGATTTTCACCGGCCCACGGCTCTGCGCCGCGATCGTTGAGCGCCTCACCTGCGGCGGCAGCATCATCGAAACCGGCACCGACTCCTACCACCTCGCGCACAGCCGAGCCCAGGCAGACGACCATGACCAGCAACGATCCAAGCCCGCGAAGCGGCGAGGACACCTTCGACCTGATCGACAAGGCTCTGGCCGCCTTGCGGAGAGCCGCGGCTGCTGGCTTGGCGACAACTTCCTCGATGTAACAATCCGGAGCTATCTGGGACCCTGTCGAAGATCGATGTAACGGTTTTCGGCTCGCTTGCGCCTACCTACCGTAGCCGCGAGTGAGAGGATCATCTTGACGCAACCGGATTCATCTCGGATCAGCGCGACGGCAAGCCAGATCGTGGAGATCGTCGCTGCGGCTGAGGTCGCTCTGACCAGGGAACAATTGATGGCTCTGGCGAGAAAGAGATTCCCCAGGTTGCATGCGAAGCGACTCGAAGCGGCTCTAGTGCAAGCGGTCCAGGCTGATGCGCTTGTCTTGGCAGAGGACAGGTTCACGGTACCGGACCTCAAGTCAACAACACTGCAGCAAATGTCAAGCATATCGGATCCTGGCGCGCCGCTGCGCGCTGTCATCATCGACGTCGAGTCGGTTGTCCGTACGACCGCGACCGAGCCGTATCTCGAGAAGCGGATCTTCCAGATCGGTGCGGTCAGACTGGGAACGGATTCCGCATGGGTGCAAGCGGAGAACACTTTTGATGCTTTCGTTGAGCTGCCGCAGGACGGCGCTTGGCAGATTCGGCATGAGCAGGTACGAGTACGGCACGAACAATGTGCGATCCCGGCGTTAGAGGCGTTACTGGCTCTGCAGTCCTTCTGTGCCGAGGCTGACATGCTCGTCACCTATAACGGGACGGTCGCGGATTTTCCACTGCTGGCGGAGGCCTGCCTGCGGGAGGGCCTTCCAGTGCTCGCTCCGGTTCCGGTCGATGCCTACTACCTGGGGTTGGCGCTGTGGCCGACGGAGGCGAACCATCAGCTCGGTCCGCTCGCCGGTCAAGTTGGCGTAGATACCACTGGGCTGAGCTGGCACAACGCGGTGGACGACTGTCGCCTGCTTGAGCGGTTACTCGAACGTGGGGCTCGGCTGATCGCGAGCTGGGATCGTGACTTGCTGGATCTCGTCGCTTCCACGTGCCCGGATTCGCCGGCGTGGCTACTTCTGCGGCACCTGGCCGGTATCAGCCCTGGACATCCGTCCGGTGACGTCGTCGCATACGGACAGGGTGACGTCACGAACGTCATCTCCGCACAGCTGTCGAACCATGTCCCGCGGCGGCTCGATGACGGCGTGGGCGCCCGTCCGGCGCTTCAGGTCGGTTCTGAGCTGTGTGGAGAAGACGGGCGGATCGACCCGATCGAGCTGGCGGCGGTCGCGCATGGGGCCGACGCACGGCGCCGTCCCGCGCAGGAGGAAATGACCACCGCGCTGCACCGCTGGGTGGACGAAGGCGTACCTGCTCTCGTCGAGGCACCGACTGGAACGGGAAAGAGCTTCGCGATCTTGGCTGCGGCACTCGACTGGTTGGCTGGCGCTCCTGACCGGGCCGCCGTCATCTCGACCTTTACCAAGCAGTTGCAGCAGCAGCTCGCCAACGACGTCGCCAGGCTGGACCAGGTCGTGCCAGGGCTGCTCGAGACCAGCGATCTCGTGAAGGGGCAGACGAACAGGCTCTCTCTTCGCGGGCTGACCGTGCTCTTGGCCGACGCTACAACGGAGCGAGGGAGAGTTCGGTCGCGACCCGGGCCGCGTAATAGATTCCTTGAACGACCGGTGTTCCGGGAGCTTCTCATCTACCTTCTGCTTCGTCTGTTCGCCGCCGATGACGTGCGAAACGGCTGGATCGCACGGTCCGTCGATGCTGTCGATCTTCCGGCGTTCTTCGGCGAGTATGCGGGATCTGCGCTCCCGATCTGGCTGGAGTCGCTGTCGCAGGCCAGCAACGGCGAATATCCGGCTGACGCCGAGGTCGCCGTGGCCTCGCACACGGATGTCGTCAGGGAAGCCCTGACGTCAAATCGGCTGATACTCGCCAACCACGCACTGCTGCTGGCGCACTTGGACGACCTCGACGCGCTCGGCACGAACACGATCTTGGTCATTGATGAAGCACATCAGCTCGAGGATGCCGCCACCTCCGCGTTGACTGCAACGGTCGACTACCGCTCCGTTGAGGATCTGCAGGCCGAGCTGCAAACCTGGGGCGAGACGGCCAGGCGCGGACCCGCACGGGACTCCGTTGGTGAGTCAGTCGGAAGTCTCGAGGCGTTGCTTGATCACGAGCAGCTTCCTCGTGTCGCGGGCATGGCGTTCGACGCCTGCGGTGCAGTCAGCGGCACCTTGGTGGGATCCCGGACGGTGACACTGGCGAGCGCCTACATGGGCATGTCTGGCATACCGCAGTCACGACAGCTGGCAGGGTTGCTGACACGGCTCGGAGGGCTTTGTCAGGCCTTGGTCGGGGCAATGGGTGCCTATGCACGAGCCCATGAGCAGGTCCTCGACTTTTTCGAGCGGGAACGCGTGCGGACCCTGCTCGCCAGGTGTAAGCACGTTCACGAGTCGGCGACCGCGGTCGTCGACGATCTGAACTCGATCATCGGAGAGCGGGGCGGATCCGGCGCCCCGGCGAATTCGGCCGACGAAGAAGCCGAGGACGAACTGCCGCTCGAAGGCGAGGTGAACCCCTCCGGAGAGGGCGACGAGGGCCCGGCGTCCAGCGAATTGCCGCCCGGAACATCGAACAGGGTCGTGTATGCGGAGGAGGTCGGTGCGCTGAAAGAAGGTTTGCGACGCTATCGGTTCCGGATCGCGAGCAGCCCGGTAGAACTGTCGGCTGACGAACAATGGAGGCAGTTCCTGACCGCGTTCGACCGGACTTACTATGTGAGCGCGACGTTGCGCGTGGCGGGCAAGTGGGACTTCATACGCGGTCGGCTCGGGTTGTCGCCGGGTGTCGCGACTCTTTCACTGCCGACGCCGTTCAATCTCGGGAAGCAGGCGGCCCTCGTCTGCTTCTCTGATTTCCCATCATGGGCGGAACAGACCGAAGGGGCCATGCGCACCGTCGCGCATCAGCTTGCCGGGTATGCACGGGAAATGATCCACGCGTCCGGGGATGCCGAGGACCCAGGTCGCGGTGGCTTCGACGGTGGGGCACTGGTTCTCACGACAGCGCGCTCGACGGCCGGCGGGATCTCTGATCATCTCGCGACCGAGCTGCGCCGTCGCGGAGACGAGACAACTGTGCTGTCCACCTTGGTCTTGGGTAACAACCGGGGCTATCTCGAATTCAAGGATCCCGAGCACGGTGGCGGCTTCCTGATCGGCACGAAGGGGTTGTGGCAAGGAGTCGACATCGATGACCCGAACCGCTTGCGCTTGGTGTGGATCAACAAACTCCCTTTCGCGCCCTTCGCCGCGCCGGTCATCGCGGCACGACGCGAAGCCGTCAAAGCACGTGCGGAGGCGGCGCGCGCCGACGACCCCGATGCGGTCGCGACCTTGAACTACTACCTCCCGCTCGCTGCACTTCAGCTCCGGCAGGCGGTCGGCAGGATGACCCGGTCGGAGCGGCATCGTGGTGTGGTCGTGATCAGCGACCGCAAGCTTGCGGGCAGATCCGCGCTGCGCCGGGCCTACCGCGACATCTTCCTGGGTTCGCTTGATGACGATCCGGAACCGGGATCGCCGGGCTTGCTGGCGCTGGATCCGGTCACCGGCGAACGGGCAGGCGGGAACGTCGTCACGATGGCCGAAGGCTGGGCCCGTATCTGGCAGTTCTTCGCTGCCGAAGGAATGCTCAAGACTGAACGTGCAGAGCAGCTGTGCACGTCGCAATCGTTGCACGAGCACACATTGCTGCCGCAGACTCGGCGTATCCGCGACCTGGAGATGACTGCCGAGGAGGTCGCGCGGCATCGCGCGGCCGGTTCGCTCGAGTCGGAGGTACTCGAACGCTCCGCTGTCGTCGGTGGGCTATTGCGCCTATCCGATGAGCGCGCAGATCTCAAACCGGCTCAGCGGGCAGTAGTCGGTGCCGTCGCCGCTGGCCGCGATGTGCTCGGCTTGCTCCCGACCGGCTTCGGCAAGAGCTTCTGCTTTCAGCTTCCGGCCCTGGTACTGCCCGGCATGACGATCGTGGTCTCGCCGCTTGTCGCGCTGATGCAGGATCAGGCGCTGGAGCTGAACCGGAGCATCGGCGGGGCGGTCCGTGCCTTGGTCGCGCCCATGCGGGAGTCGAGTTCACGTGCTGGCAAGACCGAGGTCGCCGAGCAGCTCAGCGGCGTTGCCGAGCACAAGATCCGTATGGTGTACGTGTCGCCGGAACGACTTTGCCAGCGACGCTTCCGTGAGCTGGTGAGACAGGCAGCAAGTCAAGGCCGGGTCAGCCGCGTGGTGCTGGACGAGGCACACACCTTCGTGCAGTGGGACGACTTCCGCCCGGCCATGAGCAGGGTCGAGCGGTTCCTGGCCGAGTTGCGTCGTGACTTCGGGCTGCCGGTCACCGCCCTGACCGCGACGGCGAACCACACGGTGCACGCCGGGCTGCGTGCAGGGGTCTTCGGACTGCCCGAGAACCCGGTGGGTGGCCAGGATGGTGAAGCGGCGGAGGCGGCGGCCGGGACCTTGGTGACCGTGCGGGAGAACCCGATTCGTCCCGAGCTGGCGATTTTCCGGAAGACCACTGAGCGAGCGGGGCCTGCGATCACGGCCGGCCTCGCTGAGGAGGTCGTCGGCAAGCTGGAAGACCACTCGATCTTCTACTGCTTGACGGTCAAAGAGGTCGTCGCGCTCCACTCGCATTTGCGGAACTACCTCGGCGAGGGAGGAACCCGAGTGCGCCGGTTCCACGGCAGGCTGACCGAGATCGAGAAGTCGGCGGTCATGACCGAATTCCGTGAGGCACCCAAGAAGAACGAAGAAGGCTTCGTTCCGCTCGTGATAGTCGCGACGAGCGCGTTCGGTCTCGGCATCAACCGGCCGGACGTGAGGACGGTGTTCTGCGTCAGCGCACCGACCGACCTCGCTGCGCTCTACCAGCAGATCGGCCGTGCCGGTCGAGACGCCGCCACGACATCGACCGACCCGAACCTCGGCTTGGCGCTGCTAACGACTCAGGGATTACGCACGGTCGCGTTCATGACCGCCAACGACCTGCGCAAGGAACTGCTTGAGCGAATGGGACAGGCGGTATTGGCGAGCTGCGGTGTCCTCGACGCGGCGATGGTCGCCGACGAGCTGATCGGCGCGGACATCGCCGCTGGTGCGCTCTCGCTCGACGAGGCTCGCCGGAGCAGGACTGCCGAGAACTACCAGTCCGGCGTCGTCCGGGCGTTCGCAGCGCTCGCCGGACTGGGGGCGGTCGTCGATCTCGGTGATTTCCCGCCATTCTGCACCGTCAAGGCCGGTGAACTGAATGAGCTGGCAGGTGACTCGCTCGACGAGGTCGAAGCCGCGGTGGTCGCTGCCCTGCTGGATCTACCTTCGAGAGGACAAGGTCTGCACCGCGTCAAGCTGGATGTCCACGATCTCGATCGGAATCTCGAGCGGACGGTGCCCGAGTTCCGGACACTTGTCGACGACGTGGCAGGAACCTGGCAGCTTCTCTCGGACCTCCACGACCGTGGTGTGCTGGATGTGAGCGCCGCCCCGTCCCGGCGGCTCGTCACTGGTCTGCGGGTCGTCGATCCCGTGCTGCCGCCGGGATTCCTGGCCGCGGTGTTGGGCAAGGCGCAGCGTGCCGCCGAGGAGATCAGTCTACTGCGAGACTTCTTCGAAGACAGGCTCACCTGCGCGAACCGCAAGTTCGCCGACTACTTCGGGATCAAGGAGCTGCCGGATGGCTGTTGCTCGCATGCGGGAAACCGCTGCTCGGCATGCTGGAACGCGGGCAACTGGCCACTTGAGGACGAAGTGTCTCGAGTTGTCGAGGCGTTCCAGACGAAGCGGCCACGCCCGGCCGGCCATCGCGTCGACGCGGAGGTCCGCCGTCGACGGCTCGACGAGCAGATTTCACGTCTCGTGTGGGACGTCTTCGCGGGCGTGCATCCGCGTGACCTTTACCGAGCACTTCGTGGGGAGGATTCCTACTTCCATCCCCGTGCACGCAGGCGAGTTCAGCTGCGAACCGGTCTCCGGATGAGTCGTTTCTTCGGCGCCAATCCGTCGATTCGGCTGTTCGATATCGAAGATTCGCTAGCCCGGTTGTCGGCCGAGGCGAAGGTCGTTCAGACAGGCGTGCTTTGGCGTGACGCTGGACATGTGCGGCGTGATCAGGCGCGTATCACTGCTGTGAGTGCTTCTCAGACTTCGGAGGTGACGAGATGACGGAGGTAGACGCGGATGGGGCGTGTGGCACCGAATTCGACGACGAGCCGTCTCCGCGCGACGCGAGGCCCGTGTGGCAACCCTATGTCGATCCTCCTTTGGTGACACCGGGCATGCTCCTTGGCCTCGGCGTTATGGCGGACGAGGAACAGCAGCGACTGTTTCGGTACCTCGCCGCCCTTGTCAGCACTCGGACCACTCCCGTACATGTCAACGTCGCGTTCAACGCCGTCTATTTCGGCTTTGACCTGACCGTCGGTGGCTACGTGGGCGGTGCGACCAACGACCTCTTTTCCCTCCCGGAAATCCATGCGGGAGAAGAGAACGATGCGTTACCGGTCGGCGCTTTGGTCAAGATCACCTCCGGTGGCCGTCCGCTCTTCGCCGAGGTCGTCTACAAAGAGGGAGCCCACCCAGACCTGCAAGACGATGGCACGGTGCCTGCCTGGTTGTCAGGTGCACCCGCCGGAGCGGTCGGCCCTGGTCAGACGCACTCGGACGCTCACCCGCTGCTGCGGGAACTGTTGGTCATCGATACCGAAGCGTTCGGGCTCGGCTTCTCACTGACGCACTCGCAACTGGACAGAGCACGACGAGCCGGTCGGGCAATGAACGCGGACGGCCATCTGGTGTATAACGCCAGATACGCCTCGCGTGAAGACGCCGATCTCGACGAAGTCGCCTACTACGCGCGGTATCTCCTCACCCGGGGCCGTGATCAGCTGATGAGCGCCTCTGCCCCAATGCCCTTAGGCTCGTTGCTCACGCCCGACGCTGGGGAGGAGCAGTACCGCGCGGCCTTGCTCGGCTTGCTGAACACGGTCCGCGATGCCCTCGGATGTCTCGATGACCGGCTGCGGACGTGGCATGGATACTCGTTCAGCCGCGCCGCGTTCGGCGCGAGGCTGACCGACGACGGACCGCTTGGTGGCCCGGATCTGGAAATGATCGCGTCGCAACTCAAGCGAAGTGCCATCCATGAGCGGTCGCCGCGCTGGGCGTCGCAGCCGAAACCGGTACACATCGCGATCGGCTCTCGGCTCAGGCATGTCCGGGATGCTGGGCAGCACCTGGTCGGCGTCGGTTACGCCGCGGCGGTGTGCCATGCCAACTCCGTGATCAGCGACTACGTCCGCGGTGACTCCGATGAGTCGACCGGGTTGCTGCCTGGCGGCGTCAGCCTGCGGCTTGACGACGGTTGGCAGGGCGGTGGCGTCTGGCGGACGAAGGCGCCGGGTGGCCCGGAAGCTCTGCTCGACATCACTCAGCCGCTGGGACTCGGGTGGGCGTCGACTCTGCCCGATGTGGAGCTCTTGGCCGAGCCGGAGTTCGAGGACTCCGTCGGCTTGTTCGAGCCATCCGACCTTGTTGTCAAGGACAGCGAAATAGCCTGGTCGCAGCCGATGCGGCTGAAGTATCTGATCGAGGGCACTCTGCCGTTGCCCGATGGTGCCGCCACGGCCATGCGTGGCCGTGTGCCGGGGCTGCGGTTGATGATGTTCCATGACGGATACGAGCTGAAGGTTTGCCAGAGGACCCAGGACACGACCACCGAGTTGTTCACACCGCGGCCACAGCTGAGCGGAGTCGACTGGCCGCTGGATTTCTTCGTGGGCATCGTTTTGACGTGCACCTGGACGCGGGGGAGCAGCGTCGTGCGGGCCACGTCGACGTTACTGGAGGAGCCGGTCATCGTCGACGGTGAGTTCATCGAGCACCGCTTCGACAAGTCGATCATCACGCGCGATGCCGCGCCAGGTGAGGGCAAGCGTGGTTCGTCAGGGGAGGGCAGTTCGACGAGGGAAGGCGGAGCACTGACCTTATCCGAACGTGTCTTGCGGGCGGTGCGGCGGCTGGGGCTGCTCGACCGTGACGGGCGAGCGGTGCTGACCAGGACAAGGCTGGGCGCGGCAGTCTACGGCGAGAACACGGAGTCCGCGCTCGGCGAGGCGGTCGATCAGCTGATCTGCGACGGACGCCTGCACACGGATCTGGCAGGTGTGGATGAGCGCGGAGTATTGCGGTTTCCCGCCGCGCCCGGCCAGCGCGAGATCGAAGTACTCGTCTACGAACCGTCCGTGGCGGCTGCGAGTGCGCGGCCGGATACGGCGTCGTCGCGCCGAACCTTGGAAGCGCGGTTCCTGCGTAGTACCGACGTAGCCGGGCACCTCCGACGGATCGGCCATCTGGGACGGGTGGCAAGCGAGGAAAAGAAGGCAGCCTATCGGGCCGCGCAGGAGCGCATCGGGCGCGGCGCCCTCGAGCTGCCACCCGGCTACACCTACGTTCCCTCATTCACTCGCGGGCGCTGAGCCGAGAACCACCCAAAGCCAGCTCTCACAGCGTGACTTCTTTTCCAGGAGGATGTATGACCCAGCGCCGACCCCGCACCGCTTGTTCGCACGGTGATGCCGGGCGTCCATATCCCGTAGTAGAGGACCCGGGCTGGACGCTCGGACAGGACCCAGCACGCGACGAGGCCCTGGCTCAGCTGGAGCAGGTACTGACGCCGTGCCGTGAAATGCTCGCCACAGCGATCGAGCAGCTTAGCGCGGCTGACGTGATGAAGGCGTTGAAGTCAGTGCCCCTGCAGCACCGGGGCTCGGTGTTCAAGCCACTCGGCCTCAACATCAAGCCACGTCAGATCACCAGACAGATGAGTCAAGACACGCGAGCGCTGCTGCTTCGAGGCGCGAACAACGATGTCCGCCACGCTGCGCGGATGTTGACCGCGACGGTCTCCACGGACATAGGCCGTGCGGTGTTCGATGGTGCGGGCCCGGATCCCGTCGAAAGCTGGGGTGCGCCGCTTTGTCAGGCTGCGATATGGGCCGACCGCGTTGCCTCGGTCCGAGACGCGAGGGTTTGGCTGTGGGCCAGCCGTCAGCCGTGGTTCGCGCCCGAGCGGATCACCGTCACGCAGCGCGAAAACATCGCAGGCGCGGCTCAGCGAGTCATAGACGCGTCGCCGGCCTTCGGAGCGGACGAAGAGGTGGTGGTTTCCGCTGTCGGCGAGCCTCTGGAAGATCTTCACACGGCCGTGGGCAGCCTCGAACCGATCTTCGAAAAAGGCGCCGTGGCGGCGCGGCGGATTGCCGAGCAGCTGAGTGCGAAACAGGTGCCTGCGAGCCAGGATCTGGCCGACGTGGTGAGGACCCGAGAGTCCTTCGACGAAGTGACCTCCTCGTTAATCAACGCGGGATTGCCGGCACCCGGCGACACGCTCGGCAGCCTGAGAGCCGCGATCGACCAGGCGTCCGCCGAGGAGCGCGACGGCGACCTGCGGAGCTCCCTCGCGGTCCTGTGCGAGCTGGCAGCATCGCCGGAGGAGCCGATGCTCGTGGCGCAACTCGCACAAGTGCACGCTGAAGCGGCTGAGCTGATGAGCCAAGCTGGCTGGGACGAGCAGGCGCGGAAACGGGCTGAATCGCTCCGCCTGCTCATCGACCTCGCCACGCCGGCCGTCGGCAAACCGGCGCCGATAGAACTCGTGATGCGCTGGTCGGAATTTCGGCCGGAATTGTCGTTCCTGGCGCTCCACGCTGCGAGGCTTGCCCAGACCGATGCCGACTCGGTGACCTCGGAGCCTGCCGAGGTTCGGCACGGCGACGCGCCCGTAGCACCCGTGCCGGTCATCGAGGAACCCAGCGAGCAGGCGATCGACGATGTCCAAGACGTTGAGAACGATGCCCAAGACGTTGAGGACGAGCCGAACGACACCGAGGCACCCCTCGTGCGTGATGTCGCCCGCCTGGTGAGCGGCGCACGGTTCGGCCTGGCCGCGGCGATCGGAGCGGCCGAATCGCGACCGGAGGCGCAGCTGGCCACACTGCGGGTGGCCGCGCTGGCCGACGCGGTTCGCTTCCAGCACGGTGCCGTCGCCGCGATGCTCCGGGACGAGCTGGCGCAACTTGAGCCGGACAGCGTTGTCGCGGACACACCGAGTCTGCTTCTTGTCGTGCCTGCGCTGATCCGTGCAGCGCTGGTCACCGGCGAGCCGACGACCGGAGCGTTGCTGACCGAGCTGGCTCCCCGCTTGGAACCGAACCTGAAGGTGATCGCCGAAGAAGTCGGACGTCGTGCGCTGCACGGGGTTCTCGCCGACGCGCGGGCTCTTGTCGCACTGGCCGACGTTGCCGAGGGCGAGCGGTCGCTGCTCAGTCTGGCTTCCACGGCGAAACAGTTCCGGGTCCGGCATCGCACTTTCCGGTTCAAGCGGGCGACCGACATCAGCAAGGTGTGGCTCGGCTCGCAGGGCATGCTCGGACGACCGCTGGGGATAGTCGAGCGCAACGACACGCGCGCCGTCGACGAGGTCGCCGCGGCTATCGAACGCCTCGCCAGTAGCACCTTCGTCAGGAACGAACTGGACGCGTTGGATGGTCAGTACCAAGGAAGTTCCGGAAAGCCAATCGAGGGGGCTGGGCGACGCGATCTGCTCGACCTGGCACGAGAGGCGCTGACCCCGCTCGCCGAATGGGTGACGGTCGTCCGCTCGCTCAGGCATGACGACGGTCAATCCACTTGGGGCACGGGCGAAGTTGCCGATATGAGGGCGGCGGTGCTCGGCCGAAGTGACGCCGTGGCTGTGGCGCTCAAGGAGCTCGCTGGGCACGACGACCCGATGGTCGCGGCCGCCGCGATGGCTGCGGCAGCCTCGCTTGAGGAGACTTTCGGCGTTCTCCGGGGTGCTCGGACGCTCACGTCTGTCGAGCCTGCACCGGAGTACGTGCTCACGGCCGAACTGGCGAAGATGCCCGGTGCCGTGATCGATAACGAGCGGGTCACCTTGCCATCGGACGTCAGTGTCGGTGACCTCCGCGACGCCGCGGACCGCAGCTGGGACGACGCACTGACCTTGCACATCGATGGTGAACGATTCGGGGTGGCGTGGTTCCTGCTGGACAAGGCCAGGGCCGGGCGTCTTCCGGCAGGCGACCTGAGTGACCGGGAAGTCCAGGCGAAGGCGGTCGAGGCGGCCGAGCAGTCGTCGCGGGAGGCCCTCCTCGGCGAGCTCGAGCAGTTCGCCGTGATGCTGGGGCGAGCCCGCTCGAACGACGAGATCGCGGAGGAACAGGACGGCGACCTCACTGGTCTGCTCGATGGCGCGCGTGAGCAAGCGAAGGGGCACAACCTGGCGGACGTGAGGCTGGCGCTCAGGAAGCTGGACGCTCAGCTGAGCAACTACCGGGCCGAATCGAGGGCAAGGCTCGAAGTCCGTTTGGACAAACTCAAACTTGATGGTCGTGTGGACGAGAGCACGTCTGCACGAGTCACGGAACTTATGACCAGCGGACAGCTGTCAACCGCCGAAGAACTCATCTACTTCCTCGAAGTCGACGAGAAGCTCCCGGAGATCGAGGAGGCGGAGCATCTGCGGCAGTTCGTGCCCGCCGTTCCCCAAGCGCTGCCCCGTGGCGTGACGGCCGAGCTCGTCATGCAGGTCCGTAACCGTGAAGTCGTTGGCACCTGTCCCATCTTGGACTTCACCCAGTTGAGCTCAACTCAGGCTCAGCTCGCCGCGGAAACACTGGAGAGCTGGCGCGACCTGTCGTTGACCGAGCCAGGTCAGCGCTACAACATCGGCGAAAAAGCCCACCTCATTCCCGTACTCCGGATGATGGGGTTGGAAACAGGGCAGGTCGACAAGTTGTCCGACTGGCCGCGCGGGCGCGACCGCCGGTTCGTCGAGGTCGTCGTCACCGGCCAGGTCGGGCGGGTCCTCGTCCCCGCGTTCGGGTCGAAGCTCAGAGGCAGGCTGCGAGTGCTGCTCGTGTGGGGCCAGCCGAATGCTGAACTGCTGATGAGCTGGGCTGACGGCGATACCTCCGACGAGAGTCTGCTCATCACCCATTTCGGCACGATGAGCATGCAGACCCGGCGGGACTTGGCCGTGCTGGCCGCGAGCCGAACCGCGCCCATCGTCGTGCTGGACGACGCGGCTCTTGCCTACCTGGCGGCCTACAGTGGCGGTCAGATGACCACGACGATGAAGGTGCTGTTGCCGTTCTCGGGGGTGAACCCGTATCTCCAGAAGCGTGGTGTCGTCGCTCCTGAGATGTTCTACGGCCGTGACCAAGAACGTCGCAGTGTCCTCGACCCCGACGGTACCCAGCTGGTTTTCGGTGGTCGAGGCCTTGGCAAGTCAGCACTGCTGCACAGCGCGGCTGAGCACTTCGAAAGCCAGAGCCGGGCAGGCGCTGATCGCGTCGCGATCTACCTCGATCTCAAGGTCGTTGGAATTCGGGCAAATTCACCAAAGGGTCAGAATGCGATTTGGGACGCCTTGCTGGACAAACTGCAGCTTCGAGAGGTCCTGCGGGCGCCCCGTAAGAACGCCGGACGTAGGTTGTCGCGAAATCACATCGAGCACGGCGTGCGGGAATGGCTTCAGGTCAACACCCAACGGCGGCTGCTCGTCTTGATCGACGAAGCCGACCAGTTCTTCGAGGCCGATATGCCGGACTTCCACGAGACGGCCGCGCTGAAGGCGCTCGGCCAGGAAAGCAACGGACGAGTCAAGGTCGTCTTCGCCGGTCTGCACTCGGTCCAGCGGTACGCCAAAAAAGCACGTAACGCGCCGTTCAGCCACATGGCACAGCGGCCAACAGTGATCGGGCCGCTCAAGCCGCAGCACGCGGCGAACCTGCTGTCGGAGCCACTGGCCGCGCTGGGATTCGAGTTCGAGGACCCGGATCTGGTGAACCGGATTCTGGGATACTGCTCGTACCAGCCTTTCCTGCTGCAAATGTTCGCCAACCGTCTTGTCGAGGTGATGCACGCCAAGCGGCGTGGCGGGGTCCTCGGCGTCGATGAGCCCCCGTATGTGATCGCTCGCCTTGACGTCGAGGCGGTCCAGAACCAGGCGGATCTTCGAAGCGACATCCGGACGGCCTTCCGGGACACGCTGAATCTCGATCACCGCTACGGCGTCATCGCTCACGTGCTGGCGCACTACGCGTACGAAAACGGTCTCGATGCCCGGCTGACAGCCAAACAGCTGCGCCAAGAGTGTCTGGACTACTGGCCGCGGGGATTCGGCAACCTCGACGGCGAGGGCTTCCGCGCCTATCTCCACGAGATGACCGGGCTGGGTGTGCTCGCACCCGACAACGACGGCAGAGGATGGCATCTGCGCAGTGCCAACGTGCTGAGTAGGATCGGGACGAAGGACGATGTCGAGGCCGAGCTGGTGTTGGCGGCGGAGCATTCCGTTCCCGACGAGTTTCTTGCCCTCGAGTCACGGCAGGAGCTTCCGAACGGCCGGACATCGCCGTTGACCGCGGCCCAGACCGACGACGTGCTCGGCGACCACAACAACCAGGTGCGGGTCGTGCTCGGCTCGCCTGCCACCGGAATCGAGATGGCGGGCGAAGCCATCAGGGCGGCCGCCAGTGTCGGAACCAGGTTCACGCTCCCGCGCATCGGCGGCATTCGAGAGTTCAAGGCGCAGCTCGTGGATGGGCAGCCGGGGGAGTGGCGGGTCGTGCTGGACGACTTGTTCAGCGTGGCACCGAACGAGGAGGCCTGCTTGGAAGCTCTGGAGCTCGCGCAGACGCTTCGGCCGACTGCGGCAGGTGTGACCCGTTCGGCGGTCATTATCGCAGGACCAGAGCAGATGCCGTTGTGGCGCAAAGTATTCGAGCAGGACTGTGTCGACGGCCAGTCCGCAGGAACGGTCGTACTGCGCCGATTTACTCCCGCGACCTTGCAAGTGTGGTCGATGGACACGAACATGTTCACTGACAAGGAAGCGCGTGCCACCCTGCTGCGAGTCACGGGCGGCTGGCCCGTGCTCGTGGAATCGGTACTGCGGCGGATCAAGGGAGATTTTTCGTCGCCAGGTTCGTCCGGAGTGGACGAATACGAAGCACTGCGGCAGCTCGAAAAGCATCTCGAAACCCCTGCTGGACGAAACGAACTGTTCAGTGCCTCCGGCTTGGGCGGTGACGCTCGCTTGGTGCGTGCCTTCGCTGCGATTCGTGCGGAAGCCGGATCCCAGGGGCTATCGCGGGCGGATCTCGACGTGGCCGCAGGGTTCGAGGTCACCTCGCCGGAAACGGACGTCGAGTGCCTCATCGCGCTCCAGCTCTTCAACGTCGATGACGGTATTTATCGGCCAGAACCAACGTTGGTGCGCTGCCTTCCTAGCTAGAGGTTGAGCACGTGCAGGGGAGCCAATCGAACCCTGATTCTCATTTGGGAATTCCTCAGATGAGGATCAGGGTTCGATCGGTTATCTGATTCGCAAGAATCGAAACCCTGGGTTGGTCTGGTGTGCCGTCATGCTTTATCAGGGCGACTGTCGCACCACGAGTCCAGGTTCAAGTTCGGCTGAGAGGGTGTATGTGGAACGACGTCGCCACAGACTGCGCGGCTCTGCGGGTAGCTGATATCAACTACGATGAGTGGAGCGGCGAACCCGTCCGACGTTCGGCGTTCATAGAGGCAATGATCGACTGACATACCTTTTGAGATCTTGACTAAATCGCACCTTGTCGTCTCTCACTGTGCGGCTTCGGACTGTTGGCCAAGGGGTCAAATATCATACTAGCCGCAGTGGTAGTCAGGTTCCTGGCAACGGTCACGTTGTAAGTTACGTTCAATTCTCGGTGAACGTTCGCCTACCTGTCGACAAGCGATCCGCGGGAATTCGTCAAGCAATAACCGGAAGCCGGCGTCTTCGATCGACTCGGCACCCTGTTCGAGGACATCGTCGTAGGCCTGGTCGGCTAGGATTCGGTCGCGGTCTGAACCGGTGGCAACACGACCATCCCGACCAGTTCGCCGTTGTGGATCTCACCGGTGGCGTCCGACGCAGGCGGGCCACCGGGAATGCCTGCGGGTTGGACCGCGTACACCTTCCACCAATGGGCCAAATCGGGCACTTCCCCGGCGACCAGGATGCCTTCGCTGGTACAAGCGCGCAGCTCGCCGCTTTCGCCGCTGACCCATAAGCCCTGACAGCCTCGGCTATGCCGAGGTCATCCACGGCTTTCGACGGCTCGTATGGCACAACTCGTCGGTTCTATCTGACTTCGATGGGCAGGGCCCGCGCCTCCGACCATTGTCGCTTTCGGAGGCCTT
Organism: Amycolatopsis sp. lyj-108; assembly: GCF_046549005.1. Lineage (NCBI taxonomy): Bacteria > Bacillati > Actinomycetota > Actinomycetes > Pseudonocardiales > Pseudonocardiaceae > Amycolatopsis > Amycolatopsis sp. lyj-108. The sequence continues at coordinate 52,459 of NZ_JAJPWQ010000010.1, forward strand.
GTGCAGATAGTCACCGCGGTGCATGCGGCGGCCTCGACGTTCGATGACCCAGCCTGTCAACGACGCGGCCGTCGTCCGTTCTGGGTGCTCCACTAGGTAACAGCCTGGGGCAACGCCATCGGTGGTGACCATGATGTGGTGCGGTCACCACCGGTGCAAGGCGAGGATGGGGTCGGCCCGAGTTACGTGTCGCATTCGTTCAGTCGGCTGGTCATCAACCTGGGCTGCCGCCGGTACGGTTCCACGACCTCCGACATGGTGCGGCAACGCTGTCGCTGGCCGAGGGAAGTGGCCTGAAGACTGTGGGCCACGCCAGTATCATCCTGACGGCTGAAATGTGCCCCAGCGTGCTTCCGTCCCTCGTCTGTGCAGGCGAGGGGCGACCGCGAGCCTGGTTCGTCGCGCCGGCTACGAACGGGGAAGGAGATCTGCAGGTCGCGCGCCACTCGCGGTCGACGACAACGAAGTCAGGTAGCGGCCGAGGGTCGAGCCTCATGCGCCGTGGAGGGGCACTTGACCGGGCTCACGGCGACCCCACCCCGGGGCTCACATATCAACAAAGCCCACCGACGGCACCCGGAAAACCGGGACAAACCGTTGGTGGGCTTCGTATCGGAACTGTGCGCCATCAGGGACTCGAACCCCGAACCCGCTGGTTAAGAGTCGGAACCTTGGTGTGTCGGATGGTGTCGAGTGATGCCGAACAAGACCTTTTCGTCTGGTTGCGGGGCAGCTGCTGTGTCGGAGTGTGTCGCCTGGTGTCGGACTGTTTCGGATCTCTCGGGCGCGTCTCGGGCTCGCACGTGCTGGATCGTGTCGCGTAGTCCGGTTACTAATTGAGGCCCTCAGCCTCCGGATAGTCGTCCCGGAACTTTCGGATGATATCGAGCCGACGAGTGCGGGCGAGACCGACCGTGTGGTGGTCGGGTCGTCCGACCTGCGTTGCCAGTGCGCTCGAAGAACGGGAACACGTGCACGGCGACCTGACCAGCAACTTGCCATCGGCCTCGGCGACATAGGCGGCGCTGGTCGGTAGTTCCGTCCAGGTCTGGATGCGCCACCGAGTCACCGTGACGTCATCCTGCGGGTAGCCCAGCTGGTGCAGCAGCCCGTTGACGGCCGCGGCGTCGGTGGGGCGTACCGGTCGGATCTGCATCAGCTCCCCCCAGGGAGTTCGCTATTCGATCGGGAAATCGAAATACGTGTCGGGATAGGGCTCGTCCTGCAACGTGTAGTGCCGCCATTCGCAGTCGTAGGCGATGAAGCGGCTGGTCTCCATGATGTCGCGCAGGCGCTGCCGGTTCTGGGTTCCTCCGTCGTGATACCCGCGGCGCCGTGATGGGAAATCTCGTCCATCACGGCGTGGTCACCGCCTATGGCGGCGAGCTCACCGCTAGCCAGGTGATAGATCGTCAGGTCAACGGTGCTGCCCCGGGTGTGGCCGGATTTGGTGGCCACATGGCCCTTTTCGAACATCACGGAGCGGTCGATGTTCGGGTAGTGTCGCCGCTTCTTGCGACCGTCCTCCGGCTCCTGCGCCCAGCGGACGAAATTGTCCACCGCGCGCTGCGGCCGGTAACCGTCCCACAGCAGCAGTCCGAAACCGAGCTCGACAGCGTGTTCCTGCGCCTTGTTCAGGGCCGCGCACAGCGCTTTCGTGCCGACAATCCGGTTGGCCGACCACATAGCCGTCCACCGGCTTGCCGGTGGACGGCTATGTGGCGTACTGAGCGTCCCAGCGAATTCCCGTGACCAGCTCGTCAACGAAGGTGAAATTCTCGTGCATGGTCACTTTTCGGCCAGCGCCAACGACACCAGCCGATCGATCACCTCGGTCAGCGAGAAGCCAGCGGCCTTCATCATCCGCGGGTAACGGCTGTAGGAGGTCAAACCCGGCAGGGTGTTCACCTCGTTGAGCACTACACTGCCGTCTTCCTTGACGAACAGGTCCACCCGAGCCAGACCGCGGCAGCCCAGCGCGCGGTAAATGGCCTTCGCGGTTTCCTTCACTAGATCGCGCGACTCGTCGGAGATATCAGCGGGGCAAATGAACGATGAGTTCTCGGAGCCGGTTTCCGGCGAGGCTTCCTGGTGAATCTTGAAGAATCCGTGCGTGAGCGCCACCCGGTCCAGCTCGCCGATCAGCAACTCCGAACCATTACCCAGGATGGAGCTACCGACCTCGCTTCCGACCACGGCTTCCTCGATCAGCACCTTCGCGTCGTATTCCCGGGCAGCGGTCAGCGCTGCGGACAGTTCTTCCTTGCTGGACACCTTGCTGACCCCGAAGGCGGAACCGGACCGGGCTGGCTTCACGAAAACGGGGTAGTTGAGCTGGTCGGGGTCGACATCCGCGTCGGAGTTGACGATCCAGAATTTCGGGGTGGCGATTCCGGCGTTGCTGACCACGGTGTAGGTCAGCGATTTGTCCATACACACCGCGGAACTCGGGATATCGCAGCCGACATAGGGGATGCCAGAAAGTTCCAGCAGGCCCTGCATCGCGCCGTCCTCACCAAACTTGCCATGCAGCACGGGCAGCACGACATCCAGGCCGATCGAGTCGTACTTACCCTCGTCCAGCACCAGCAGGCCGCGGGTGCCCCGGTCCGGCGACACCACGACCGGGCGGCAGTCGCCGCTTTCCCAGTCTCCATCCGGGCCGTCGCAGAGCTTCCACGCGCCGTCGCGGGTGATGCCGATCCAGAACGGTTCGTACTTGGCCGTATCGAGGCTCTTGGCTACCTCACGCGCCGACTTGACGGAGACGGGGTGCTCTTCACCCGAACCGCCGAACAAGATGCCGAGCTTCAACCTAGCCATGATGCCTCCCGGTTTCGAAATTCAGACAGTTAAGGAGCTTGTTTTCGACAATATCCTGCAGCGCGTGATCGGTGGTCAGCTGGGGTGCAGGCGGGCCAGTGCGGTGGTGATCAAGCCGGTCCCGGGCCAGTGTGCGGCGACGGCCTGATGATGGAGAGCTGGTGGATCACGAAGTAAAGATCGGATACAGCTTCTGAGCTTCCTTGTCTCCGGAATCCTCGACACCCCGACGGCGGACGCAGCCATCGCCGCACGCTGGTCGACGGCCTGCGCTCCCGCGAGCACCAGCTGGTTTTCCTGCAACCTGACCGCGACCATGCCTAGGTCGGCCCTGGCCTCTCCGCGCATTACACCTAAGACATCGGCCCGCCCGAGGTCGACGCAATATTCCTGGAGTGGCGGTGGCTGATAACCGGCCGCAACACCACCTGGTGTGGCGCTGCCGGGCACACCTGTGATTTGCACCGTCAGCTGGAGCTGCTCGACAACTACACCGACCGACGCAGAGCCTTGGGCGTTGGGGCGGAGCGCTCCCGAATCTTGACGTGTTGGTCCGATCGGAATGGCGCGGATCGTCCACCTCCACCGAGCGGCTGTCCACAGGTTGATCATGGTCATCCACGCCAGTGCGTCGGTGATCCGTTGGCTTGAATCGAATGCGGCAGATTCGGCCGCCCGCGGGTAGCGGGCGGCCGCCATGCTCGGCGCAGCGCGGATCCTGCTGGCGTGAATGTGCTTTACAGGGCTGTTTTGCCGCTTGTTTCTTCTGGGCTGACGGTGCCCGTCCGGGGGAACAAGACGTAGCGCCCGTGGTCTGCGTTCTTGGTGAAGGAGATGTCCCGTGTCCCGGACTCCAGGTGGTTCGGCGGGTTCTGGTTCTCCAGGATGATGATTTGGCCGGAGAAGTTCGTCTGGATATCAGCGAAGAACCGGGCTGAGAGGCTGGTGGTGTCGAGGATGTCGCCGCTGTTGTCAGGTTCGTCGTTCGGGTCCGGTGGCCGGTAGACGACCAGGGGGGAGTCGAGTATGACGAAGCCGGGGTGGGGGAGGTCGTTGTCGAAGCAGTACTGGGCGAGCGAGATGGTGAAGGCGGCGTGCAGGATGGCCCGGACACCTTTGCCGTGGGCGGAGCGCAGCTGGTTGCCGGACATGATGTCTTGTTTGTCGAAGTTGTAGCTGGTGGTTTCGGCTTCCTGGTAGCCCCAGGCCCTTAGCCTGGCCGCGATCATGCGGGAGAGGTTGGCGACCGCGGTGCGTTGCAGACCCGCTGTTCGCTCCATTTTGTCTGGCTTCGGCGTCGCGTTCCAGTTGAGATGATTTAGCGAGCAGGTCGCTGAGCTCGGTTTCCTGGGGATTGAGCAGGTTGTCCAGCCGCGCGATCTCTGTCCGTGCCTGGGCTGCTTGGTCGGTGAAGGCCTGGAGCCTCTGAACCTTCTCGTCGCGTTCGGCGCGCAGGCCGGCGATGGCTTCGACCAGGTCCCCGCGGAGCGCGGTCGTCTTGAGCTGTTCTTCGCGTACGGATTCGGCGAGCGCAGTTGTGTCGTCGGCGCAGTCCTCGTTGAGGTGCTGGTGTTCGGGGTCGGCGCCGCAGAACACACAACGTCCTGGGCTGAAGTAGCCGAGCAGTGTCCCGGCTTCAGCGACGGCGTCCAGCCGGTCTAGGTCAGAGGTGTACTGCTTCTGCAGGCTTCGTCTCAGCCATAAGCGCTGCAACATCATCGAGGTCTAGGTCGTCTCCGTAGCGAAGCTGAAGCACCTGCCGTTGTCGAGCCGGTAGTTGCTTCAACGCTGCGATCACCTTCGAATCGGTGAACAACTCACCGCGCAGCTCCGGAGTCTGCTGTACACCCTTTACCGTGCGTTCCAGCTCGGCGGCGAGTGCCTCATCGCTGCACGGCACTGGATGGCGCTGGCGCCGGCGTCGCTCATCGGTGATCCGCAACTTCGTTGTTTTGAAGAGCAGCGCTCGCGGGTTCCTCATGGCACCCTCTCTGCGCCATTTACGAGTGAGTTCGCTAAACGCGGTCGCTACCGCCTCCTCGGCGGCTCCGCGGTCGGTGAGTTGTTTTGTGGCGAACTCGATCGCTGCGGGAACGTCGATGTCTCGGACGGCGATCAAAGCTTCCATCTCGTACGGGATAGCGACCTGATTCTCGAAGCCGTCGGCATTGTCCGCACCTCCATCGTCATCGCTTCCTCCATCGGTAACCGTGGTCTTGCCGGTCATACGGGCTTGACGGAGACGGGCTGCGTTGGGTCCGCAGCGGGGCTGAACGTGACCGACCACATTCCACCATCGGGCTCACGGCTGACGACAGCGCCCGGAAGGCTGGTGCCGCGGAGGGCCAACGTGACTTCGGCCATCGTGTTTCCACGGTCATACGCCATCAGACGCCGGGTCCTCAGTACGAGAACGTCCATCAGTAACTTCAGCAGCGTGCGTGGCCGCGGGACCATGATCATCTCCGTCTCCGGGGCAGTGTCCTGAAGCATCGAGGCCTCCTTCCTCTCTACCCTGGAACCGTGATTGCCGGTGCTGGCGAATCGCAACACGGGGAGTTTTCGCCCGAACGAGGTCCGGTGTGGTGCGAGAGCCTTGATTGGACGTCGTCGATGAGCGGCAGCTCGCGCCCTGGTCGTCTTCGAAGTCCATCCCAGTCGGTGCGTTGACGCCGGTCGCGTGCTTGGCGCTCGTGCCGCTGGTGGAGCGAGCGGCAGTACGATCGAGGAGACTCGACTCGGGGCTCTGGAACTGCAACGCGGAAGTCGCCCGAGACAGCGGCAGGCCGTCTTATCCCCGGAACTCAGCTGTCGGCTCGGGCTCGTCTCGGGCTCGGAACTGACCACAATGGATAGGAAGGAAGTGGAGGAAATGCATCCACATAACCCAAAACCCCACGTCATCGAAACCGGAGACGTGGGGCTTGAGTGTGCGCCATCAGGGACTCGAACCCCGAACCCGCTGGTTAAGAGCCAGCTGCTCTGCCAATTGAGCTAATGGCGCCTGCTTGTCCGCCGCTTTGGTGTTCCCCTCGGCGACGTGGAAAACATTAACACAGGGTTGCTGGGGCCCGTTTCAGGGGGGTCCCCTTGCGACGGACCGGGACGTATTCGGCCATCCGGCCGCGGGCGTTGCGGCCGGTCAGGCAGACTATAGCCAGACGTTGGGGTTGGTACCACGCGAAACGGGCGGTGTGCATGAGGGTCTGGGGAGCGACGGGGCGGTCGCGGGTGGCTTTGGTGGCTTTGGTGGCCGGGTTCACACTGGCCGCCTGCAGCAGTACACCGTCGGGTGAATCGCCGTCGCAGGGTGGTGCGCCTGGGGGTTCGCAGCAGACTGCGGCGCCCGCGCCCGCGCCGGAGCCGAAGCCGGCCGTGATGACGCTGACCCCGGCGCAGGGTGCGGCGAACGTGGCGCCCGGTGAGCCGGTCATGGTTGCCGTCGCCGACGGCAAGGTGGGCGAGGTCAAACTGACCGGCGCCGACGGCAAGGTCGTCGCGGGCAAGTCGAAGGAAGACGGTTCGGGCTGGGAGTCGGCGGAGCCGCTCGGCTACGGCAAGACCTACACCGTCACGGCGGCCGCGACCGGGACCGACGGCAAGCCGGTCACCTCCACCTCGACGTTCTCCACGGCCAAGCCGGGCCGTCAGATCGGTGTCTCGATCAACCTGGTCGAAGGCGAGACCGTCGGCGTCGGGCTGCCGTTGATCTTCACCTTCACCGCCAATGTGCCGGACAAGGCGGCGGCCGAGAAGGCGCTGAAGATCGTCACCGAGCCGCAGGCCGAGGGCGCGTTCCACTGGTTCGGCGAGAAGACCGTGATGTGGCGGCCCAAGGAGTACTTCAAGGCGGGCACGAAGATCTCGGTCAACGCCGCGATCTACGGCAAGAACCTCGGCAACAACACCTTCGGCCGCGAGGACAAGCCTGCCAAGGTGGTCGTCGGCGACAAGCTGGTCGCGACCGCGGACGGCGGCACCCATCAGATGAAGGTCGTGGTGAACGACCAAGAGGTCAAGCAGATGCCGATCTCGATGGGCAAGCCGTCGAGCAGCACCCCGGCCGGGACCTACACGGTGATGAGCGAGCACACCGGGTACACGATGGACTCGAGCACCTACGGCGTGCCGACGGACAGCAAGGCCGGCTACCGGACGTTCGTGAAGTACGCGGTGCGGATGTCGAACAGCGGCATCTTCTACCACTCGGCGCCGTGGTCGGTCGGTTCGCAGGGCAAGCGGAACGTGAGCCACGGCTGCATCAACCTGTCGACCGAGAACGCGCAGTGGCTGATGGAAACTTCGAAGAAGGGTGACATCATCACCGTCACCAACTCGGGCCCGCAGGTGCTGGAGCCGACCGACGGCTGGTCGGTGTGGCAGATGTCCTGGGACGACTGGAAGACCGGCGGCGACCGGAACTGATCCGTTGTCATGAGAGGTCCTGTCAGGACGGAATCAGTCCTGACAGGACCCCTCATGGCGTTTCGGGCGGCAGGGTGCCGTAGAGGTACTCCCATTGCGTCTCGCCGCTGGTCTTGTAGCGGCACTTCTGGGTGCCGGTGTCCCAGATCTTCTCTGGATCGCGTCGGCACTTCTGGTACTCGAGTTCGGCGAGGTACTTCTGAGACTGGGCCTTCGAGCAGCTCGGGTAGCCGGGTTCGCAGCGCCACGGTGACTTCTTGGCCGATGTGGCCGTCTTCGTGGGCTTGGGCGGGCTCACCGTCACGGTCACCGGCGGCGGCACCGATGTGGACGGGGTCGCGGTCACGGTCGTGACCAGGGCCGGTGTGGGTACTTGGTTCGACGGAGTGGCCGTGCAGGCTCCGGCCAGCGCCAAGAGTCCCGAGATCATCAAGACAGGCCGTCGTCTCATGGCATCCTCCGCGCGAGTTCCTTCCTGAACTCGCGTGAGCGCCACGCCGTGTTACCGGACCCTCGAAAAATGCGAAACCCCAGCCTGGCTGAAGTACCGGCCAAACTGGGGTGATGGGGTGAGCGACGGGTTTCGAACCCGCGACCTCCTGGACCACAACCAGGTGCTCTACCAGCTGAGCTACGCCCACCATCGCCGGGCTCGGGAAGCTTCCCCATCACCTCGGCCGCACTATATTAGCGTGCCCGTTTCGGGGGCTCGCAACGGGTTACCGTTCCTGGCGTTCCCGCACTTCAGCGGCCGCCGCCTTGGCTTGTTCGGTGGTCGGGCCGGGCTGCGGGACGAAGGCGGCGCGACGGTAGTAGTCGAGCTCCCAGATGGATTCCTTGATGTCGGCGAGCGCGCGGTGCGCGAGGCCCTTCTCCGGCTTGGCGTAGTAGATCCGCGGGTACCAGCGCCGGACGAGTTCCTTCACCGAGGAGACGTCGACCATGCGGTAGTGCAGGTGCGCGTCGAGAAGGGGCATGTCGCGGGTGATGAAGCCGCGGTCGGTGGCTATGGAGTTGCCGGCGAGCGGGGCGACGTTGGCCTCGGGCACGTGTGCGCGGATGTACTCGAGGACGCGTTGCTCGGCTTCTTCCATGGTGACCCTGGAGCGCCGGACCTCTTCGGTGAGGCCGGAGCGGGCGTGCATTTCGCGGACGACCTCCGGCATGCCGTCGAGGGCTTCGTCGTCGGCGTGGATGACGATGTCGACGCCTTCGCCGAGGACGTTGAGCTCGGCGTCGGTCACCAGCGCGGCTATTTCGATCAACGCGTCCTTGCCGAGGTCGAGCCCCGTCATCTCGCAGTCGATCCAGACTAGGCGGTCGTTCACCCCGGAACCCTAACCCGACCCGGGGATTCGTGGCGCGCGACGTGCGGGTTCGGCGCGTTGCTGGCAGCGTGTGCACCCTCAGGTGAGTCATGTCACAGACCAGGGGAGCGACAGTGGCCGAACAGGGTCCAGCCCAGGAGATCGCGCAGGGGTACGTCAGCGAGGGTCCGGCGGTCGAACTCGGCGCCGTCGTGATCGACGGCAAGGCCGACGCCGGTGCCGCGGTCCGGCTGCCGCTGGCGACGCTGAACCGGCACGGGCTGGTCGCCGGCGCGACCGGTACCGGCAAGACGAAGACCTTGCAGCTGATCGCCGAACAGTTGTCGGCCGCGGGTGTGCCGGTGGTGCTGGCGGACGTGAAGGGGGATCTGTCGGGGCTCGCCGCGCAGGGCGAGGGCAACGACAAGATCGCCAAACGCGCGGAAGAGCTGGGTGACGCCTGGGCGCCCGCCGCGTTCCCCGTTCAGTTCCTGTCGCTGGGCACCGGCGGCAAGGGGTCGCCGATCCGCGCGACGATCACGAGTTTCGGCCCGATCCTGCTGTCGAAGGTGCTGGGGCTCAACGAAACCCAGGAGTCGACGCTCGGCCTGATCTTCCACTGGGCCGATCAGCGCGGGTTGGCGCTGCTGGACACGAAGGACCTCCGCTCGGTCATCACGCACCTCACGAGTGACGAGGGCAAGGAGGACCTCAAGGGCATCGGCGGCGTCTCGGCCGCGACGGCCGGGGTGATCCTCCGGTCGCTGTCCAATCTGGAGGCTCAGGGCGGCGAGGACTTCTTCGGCGAGCCCGAGCTGGACGTCCACGATCTGATGCGCGAGGTCGACGGCAAGGCGATGGTGACCTTGCTGGAGCTGGACAACCTCCAGTCGAAACCCGCGCTGTTCTCGACGTTCCTCATGTGGCTGCTTGCCGAGTTGTTCGAGGAACTGCCCGAAGAGGGTGACCTCGACAAGCCGAAGCTGGTGTTCTTCTTCGACGAGGCGCACCTGCTGTTCAACGACGCGTCGAAGGCGTTCCTGGAACGCATCGAGCAGACCGTGAAGCTGATCCGCTCCAAGGGCGTCGGTGTGTTCTTCTGCACGCAGCTCCCGACGGACATCCCGAACAACGTCCTGTCCCAGCTGGGTGCGCGGGTGCAGCACGCGTTGCGTGCGTTCACGCCCGAGGACCAGGCGGCGCTGACGAAGACGGTGAAGACGTACCCGAAGACGAAGCACTACGAACTGGACTCGGCGCTGACGTCGCTCGGTATCGGCGAAGCGATCGTCACGGTGCTTTCCGAGCGGGGCGCGCCGACGCCGGTCGCGTGGACCCGGCTGCGCGCGCCGCGGTCGAAGATGGGTTCCATCGGTGCCGAGGCCATCGCAGCGGCGACGACGTCTTCGGATCTGCACGCGAAGTACGCCGAGACGATCGATCGCGAGTCGGCCTACGAGAAGCTCGCCGCGAAGGTGGCCGCGCCTCCCGCGGGCGAGGCTCCGCCACCGGCGGAAGCGCCCCCGGCGCCGAAACCGGAGAAGGAAGGCCCGGGCATGGTCGAGCAGGCGATGAAGAATCCGGCGGTGAAGTCGTTCTTCCGTTCGGCGGCCAGCGCGCTCGGCCGGGAGATCACGCGCGGCCTGTTCGGGAACCGGAGGCGCTGAGGAATACCTGACGCGTTCTGTCAGGTATGTCCGGCAGGCTGGGCGGTATGACCAACACCGCGACAGCGTCGTTCACTGTGGACGGCTGGGAGCCGCAAGCCACCGACAAGCCCGAAAGCACCGAGTTCTCCCGGGTGTTGCTGACCAAGACCTTCACCGGTGACGTCGAGGGGACCAGTGCCGTGGAGATGCTGACGGCGGTGAACGGAACGTCGTCGGCGTACGTCGCCTTCGAGCGGCTGGCCGTCACCGTCGACGGGCGTAAAGGTGGCTTCGTCCTGCATCACTCGGCGGGGGAGAACGGGCATCACCTGATCGTCCTGCCGGGCTCCGGTCACGGTGAACTGGCCGGCCTCACCGGAACGGCGGAGATCGTCAAGGACGACGAGGGCAACCACACCTTCACCCTCACCTACGAACTCTGAACGCGCGTGAAGGACTCCTCCCCGAAGGAGTCCTTCACGCGCTCCCCTGCTGGGCCGCCCCCTGACGCGGTCCAGACGGCAGGGTCAGCCGACGATCTGATCGACGATCTTCTTCGCGTCGTTGATGGGGATCGCGAAGCCGATGCCGATGCTGCCGGTCGAGGCCGGGTTGTAGAGCGCCGAGTTGATGCCGATGACGTTCCCCTGCGCGTCCACCAGCGCCCCGCCCGAGTTGCCCTGGTTGATCGGGGCGTCGGTCTGGATCGCGGTGTAGCTCGGCCCGGCTTCGTTCGTGGTCCTGCTGTAGGGCGAGCGCCGTTCCTGGCCACTGCTCAACTCGTCGAGCTTGCGGTTCAGCGCGCTCACGATCCCGGTGGTCACGGTGTTCTGCAACCCGCCGGGTGAGCCGATCGCGACGACCTGCTGGCCGACGGAGAGCTTGCTCGAGTCACCGAGAGAAGCCGGCGTCAGGCCGCTCGCGTCCTTCGCCTGGAGCACGGCGATGTCGGCCTTCGTGTCGGCGCCGACCACGCTCGCCTTGTACTGCTTGCCGTCCGACAGCGTCACGGTCACGTCGCCCTGGGCGTCGGCGACCACGTGGGCGTTGGTGAGGATGCGCCCGTCCGCCGTCAGGATGACGCCGGAGCCGACGGCCTCGCCCTGCGCGGTGGTCACGTTCACCTGGACGACGCTCGGGGTCACCTTCGCGGCGACGCCGCTGACGTCACCCGAAGTGTTGTTCCCGACCAGTTGCCCGTTGGCGACCGCGGACGAACCCGTGCCCGACGCGGACGACGTGGAGCCGAGCCCCACGATCGCCGCTCCACCGACCCCGCCGAAGAGTGCGGCGGCGAGTGCCGTCGCGGTGACGAGGACGGCGATCTTGCCGCCCTTCTTACGGGGTGCGGGAGGCTGCGGGGTGAAGAGCGGATTCGGCGCGGCCTGCCAAGGGGTGTAGCCGGGGTACTGCTGCTGGTGCGGCGGCTGGGGCCCACCGGTGGAGGCGGGGCCGGGCCGACTCTCGTTCTCGGTCATGGAACAAGATTCGCGCCCGTACTTGTGAGCCGCCTGTGGAAATCCCCAGGGCTTTCCTGAGAATCTCAGTCGAAGAAAGCCGGCACGTCCAACGCTCCGCCCGATGCCTCGAACTCCTCGTGCACCGCGGCGCGGAGTTTCGCGTCGGCCAGGTAGTCGACGGCGGTCAGCGCCAGCCCCATCGCGCCGTCGACGACCGCGCGATCGCCGTCCGGCGAACCGGCCGCGGCCGCGAACTCCTTGGTGTGTAAGGCGGTCGTCGGTCCGGCGATGGCGATCATCGGGTGGATCGCGGGCATCCGGTAGGAGAGGTTGCCGAGATCGGTCGAGCCGGTGAGGAATTCGGGCACGATCCCCGGCGGCAGCGGTTTGCGGCCGGCGTCGACCTGGTGCACCGACCAGCGTCCGGCGAGGGTGGTGTTGAACCGGATCGGCAGATACGCGGGCTGGGCGTCCCACTGCAGTTCGACCCCGCAGCCGGTCATCTCCGCCGCGCCGCGCGCGATCGCCGAAACCCGCTCGGCGAGGTCGCGCAGCGTGTCCGGTTGCGCGGAGCGGAGGTAGAACAGCAGCGCCGCGCGTTCGGGGACGACGTTCGGCCGCGCGCCACCGTCGGTGAAGACGCCGTGGACGCGGTCGCCCGACGGCAGATGCTGCCGAAGAGCCGCGACGCCCTGGTACGCCGCGACGGCGGCGTCGAGCGCGTTGCGGCCCATGAACGGCTGAGCCGAGGCGTGCGCGCCGACCCCGTGGAACACCATTTCCAGCTGCCGCCTGCCGAGGAACGGGTGCATGGCGATGTCGTGGCTGAACGGATGCAGCATGACCACGGCGTCGACGTCGTCGAAAACGCCCGCGCGGGCCATCGTCTCCTTGCCGCCACCGCCTTCCTCCGCCGGCGTGCCGATCAGCGAGACCCGGCCGCCCAACCGTTCGGCGACCGCAGCCGCGCCGAGGAAGCCGCCCGCGCCCGCGGTGCAGATGACGTTGTGCCCGCAGCCGTGGCCGAGCCCGGGAAGGGCGTCGTACTCGGAGAGGACGGCGATGTGCGGACCGCTGCCGGGCGTGGTCGCGACCAAGGCGGTGTCCAGTCCGCCCGCGCCGATCGTCACCTCGTGGCCGTGCCGCTGAAGCAGGTCCCCGAGCGCGCGGACCGAGCGGTGCTCGGCGAAACCCTCTTCGGGATGAGCGTGCAGGTCTTGGCTCAGCCCCACCAGTTCCGCCGTCAGCGCGCGGATCTCGGTGCTGACGTCGTCTCGCGTGGCGGCGTCCGCGCCGTCGTGGGGCGAGCCGAGGGGTTCGGCCGCGGCGACGGCGCCCGCGGTCGCTTCGACCAGCGAACGGAGGTAGCCGTCGTCGGGGGGAATCGGCGAAGCGTGCTCAGAGCGGATCATTTCCGGATGTTAACTCCTAGCTCCGCCGTGACGATCTGCGTGACACCGGAGTACCGCTCGTCGACGTGGTCGAAGCCGCGCCGGAGCAGTTTCGCCGCGATCTCGCCGCGGTCGAACATCCGCTGCCCGCTCAGCCTGCCGAGGACGGTGTCCGCCAGCCGCATCGGCTGATCGCTGTGCCGGGCACTGGTCAGCATCACCAGTGAGCCGCCGGGTTTCAGCACGCGGGCGAACGAATCCAGTGCCGCGTCCGGATCGGCGAACATGTGCAGCGCGGCGAAGCAGCAGACGGCGTCCACAGTGGAATCATCGAGCGGCAGGTCGACGGCGTCGGCGCGAAGGTAGGCCACCGAGGGCGGATTGGGAGCGGAGAGCGCCTTTTCCAGCATGGTGACCGAACCGTCGAGTCCGATGGACAGCCCGTCCGGGCCTACCGCTTCGCCGAAGGCACGCGTGAACCGGCCGGTGCCGCAAGCGACGTCCAGCGAGACCTGGCCGGGGCGCAGGCCGAGCGCTTCGATCGCGATACGGACCTCGTCCGCCATGGTCGGGCCGTTCAGTCCTTTCGCGACCCTGCCCAGCGTCGGGCGCCAGTACCGCTCGTAGATCATCGGCACGGCGGAGGTGCGCATCAGCCGCTGCGCGAGTCCGGTCGGCGGCCCCGCCTGCGGGATTTCTCCCAGCAGGTCAAGGAAATCCTTCGGAGTGGCGGTGGGTGTGGTGCCCGGCCGCAGCAGGCTCCTCAGACGTTCGCGATGGTCCGGCATGGCTGCTCCCTTCACGGTCTTCACCGGAGAATCTGCCATGACCGGCCCGTTCGCGACATTCCCGCCGCCGCGACCCGAAACTGTCGGTGGCCATCTCTAACGTCGGAGGGAGTCGCCGTTCCCCAGCCGAAGGAGCCCGAAATGACCGGCTCGATCCTGCAGCACACCGCCACGACCACGCTTCGCATCCCGGTGCGCGGCCCGTTCGACCTGGACAAGTCCATCCGGTTCCTGACCGACTTCCCGCCCGCGTGCCGCGCGGACGCCGCCGCCGAACCCGGCACCCTGCGCTTCGCCTTCCCCGCTGAAGCGGGCTGGGTGCATGTCGGTGCGGCCGTCAGACAGAGATCGCCCGGCTCGATCGAGGTGGAGGTCTTCGCCGAGGAAGGTCTCGCCGTCGAGGTCGGCGCCCAGGTACGCCGGATCCTTTCGGTGGACGTCGACGGCGTCGGCTTCGCCAAGATCGGCGCCGCGGATCCCGTGGTGCGCCGCCTGCAGCAGACGTTCCCCGGGCTGCGGCCCGTGCTGTTCCATTCGCCCTACGAAGCGGCCTGCTGGGCGATCCTGAGTCACCGTGCGCGGATGTCGCAGGCCGCCACGGTGAAACGACGGCTCGCCGAGGAGTTCGGCAGGCCGGTGGACGTCGGCGGGAAGGTCCTCAGGTCGTTCCCGGCGCCGGACGTGCTGGCCGGGCCCGAGGCCGCGCGTGGTTTGCCGGAGGTGAAGGCCGAGCGGTTGCGTGCGGTGGCCAACGCCGCCAAGGACGGTCTGCTCGACGCCGCGTATCTGCGCGCGATGCCGGTGCCGGACGCGCTGCGCTGGTTGCAGCGGTTGCCGGGGATCGGGCCGTTCTCGGCGCAACTGATCCTGATCCGGGGTGCCGGGCATCCGGACGTCTTCCCCGCGGGCGAGCCCCGGTTGCAGGAGGCCATGCGGGCCGCGTACGACCTGCCGATGGCGCCGCCCGAGGAGCTGGAGGAGCTGTCCGCGGTGTGGCGGCCGTTCCGCAGCTGGGTGGCCTTCGCCCTGCGCAACGACCGGGAGTTTCGCACGCGCGAGATCGGGGGTTCGATGACCGCCTGACACAGGACATATCCGGCTTGTGGTGAGCTGGTGCGGTGAGCGCGTCTCCCGCCGAAACGTTTTCCGACATCGCCCAGTCCACCCCGCCCGGCACGATCACCCTGGTCACCGGTGGTCTCGCCCTGCTCGTGGTGCTTTCGGGCAGGCCTTGGCGGATCGCCCGTAACCTGATCACGCTCGTCCACGAGGCGGGTCACGCGGTGGCGGCGGTGCTGGTCGGCCGACGGCTGCAGGGCATCAAGCTGCACTCGGACACCTCCGGTGTCACCGTCTCCCGTGGGAAACCGGAGGGGCCGGGGATGGCGTTCACCGCGCTGGCCGGGTACCCGGCGGCCGCCGTGCTCGGGCTGGTGTTCGCGGGGCTGCTCTCGTCGGATCTGATCACCGTCGTGCTGGTGGTGATGGCGCTGATGCTGCTGGGCGTGCTGGTGATGGTGCGCAACACCTACGGCGTGTTCACCGTGGTCGCCAGCTCGGTGGTGCTCGGGCTGGTCGCACTGGTGGCGCCTTCGTGGTTCCAGGCGATCTTCGTCTACCTGCTGACCTGGTTCCTGCTGTTCGGCGGCGTCCGGCCGGTGGTCGAGCTGCAGATCAAGCGGCGCCGGGGTGCGGCGCGGGATTCCGACGCCGATCAGCTCGGCAGGCTCACCGGGATGCCCGCGGTGCTGTGGGTGCTGGTGATGGCCGTGCTGACGGTGAGCTGTCTCTTCGCGGGCGGGTTGTGGCTGCTGGAGCCGACCGTCGCCTGACCGGGGCGGTACGGCAGACTGATGGCTCGTTCCGCGCGGAAGGAGTCACCAGATGGACGAGGTCGCCAAGGCCGTCGAGGAATGCGCTCGATCGGCGAAACGGGCCGCACCGTCGCTGGCCGCCGCCTCCGCCGAGGCGATCGACGCCGCGCTGAACGCCATGGCCGACAAGCTGGTCGAGCACGCCGATGTCGTGCTCGAAGCGAACCAGGCCGACATCGCCAAGGCACGCGAGGACGGGATGAGCGCGGGCCTGCTCGACAGGCTCACCATCACCCCCGAGCGGCTGACCGGCATGGCCGAACAGCTCCGTCTCCTCGCGGGCGCGCCGCATCAGGAGCGGTCCGTCGATGTGTCCACTTTGGACGGAGGGCTGCGGCTGGTGGAACGCCGCCGTCCGGTCGGTGTGATCGGCGCGAACTACGAGGCGCGGCCGAACGTCACGGTCGACGTCGCCTCGCAGCTGGTGAAGTCGCGCAACGGCGGCGTGCTCCGCACGGGTTCCGCCGCGCTCGGCTCGGCCCAGCGCCTGCGCGAGACCGTGATCGCCCCCGCGCTCGCCGAGGCAGGCATCGACCCGGACGTCATCCAGCTGGTGCCGCGCGCCGAACGTGAAGCGGCTTCCGCGCTGGTCCGGTTCCCGGCGCTCGTGCCGCTGGTCATCCTGCGCGGCAGCGGTGACAGCACCAGGGCGCTGGCCACCGAGGCGGCCGTCCACGGCGTCCGCACGCTGGCCCACGCCGACGGCGGCGGCGTGCTGTACGTCGACGAGGCCGCCGACACCGACAAGGTGCGCGACCTGGTCTTCAACAGCCTCGACCGGCTCGGCGTCTGCAACCGGCTGAACCTGCTGCTGATCCACGAAGACGCCTACGACCGTGTCTGGCCCGGCATCTCCGGCGCGCTGGCCGAACGCGGCGTGACCCCGTCGCTCGCCCCGCACGAGCACGCCATCGGCTACGAATGGGCCCTCGACTCCGACCGCGAAGCCACTGTCACCGTCGCGAAGGTCTCGGGCCTGCGCGAAGCGGCGGAGATCGCCAACGAGCGCACTTCGGGCCTGGCCGCCGGCATCGCCACCGAAAGCAGCGAAGCCGCCGACGCGTTCTTCGACGCGTACACCGGCACCGGAGTCTTCTGGAACGCCCCGACCCGGCTGCTCGACGGCTTCAAGCTCCTCGCCGTCCCCGAGACCGGCATCAACCTGGACAAGGTCCCCGGCCCGCGCGGTCCGGTCACCTACACCGATCTCTACGTGCGGCAGTACGCCGTCCTGCCCGCCTGACCTCGCGTTGGTCGTGAGTGGCGTTTCGGGTTCTAACCCGAAACGCCACTCACGACCACCCGGAGCGCGATAGCAAAGGTCCCCTGCTCTCCCCGGCGGGAGCTCAGCGCCGCCGGCGCTTGGACCGGGGCCGCGGCCGAGGCGGCAACGACTCCGCGGTGGCGTCCTCGACCTCGTCCGCAACGGGAGCGGCAGCAGGAGTGGCGTCAGCCAGGCCCAGCATCTCCGCGGCAAGCTGCTGCGAAGAGGCGAACATGCCCGAAGGCCGTTCCTGCGCCCGGCGCAGGGAAGAAGGCCGCAGCCGGTTGTACCCCCGCACCGACACCGGCCGTCGCGTGCGAACCTCGTATTCCGGGAAGTCCGACAGCTCCGTGGCGAGTTCCTTGTCCACCAGGATGGTGCCCGGCCGCGCGGTCGAGGTGAGGCGGGCGGCGAGGTTCACGACCGAGCCGTAGACGTCGCCGAACCGGCTGAGGATCCGGCCCGACGCGAGGCCCGCGCGCACGGCGGGCAGGGTCTCGTCGGCGTCGGCGCGTTCGGACAGGGCGAGGGCGATCTCGGCGCCGTCGACGGCGGAATCGGCGACGAACAGGACCTCGTCGCCGATCATCTTCACGATCCGCCCGCGGTGATCGGCGACCACCTCGGTGGTGACGGATTCGAACCGGTCGAGGATGTCGGTCAGCCGCTCTTCGTCGACCTGCCTGGTCAGCCGGGTGTAGCCGACCATGTCGACGAACCCGACCACCTCGGTCCTCGTTTGGAGGTCCTCGTCGGGAAGGGCCATCGCCCGGCCGGCGTAGGCCGCGAGGTGGCGGCGCCAGACGAATTCCTGGATCTTCTCCAGTTCGGGCAGCAACCGTTCGACCAGCCGCCCGATCTGCCGTTCGCTGCTGCCGATCTCCTTGTTCTCGGTGATCATCGTCCACAGCATGTGGACCTGCCATTCCGCGAGCCGCGAAAGGTGCTGGCCCAGCGCGCGGGTCACGGCCAGTTCGATGCTCGGGTCGATCAGCCCCGAGTTCATCAGCTGATCCGCGGTGCGGATCGCTTCGATGTCGGCGTCGGTGAAGACGACCTCGTCGTCATCGACGGTCGCGAAGCCCAGCGCACGCCAAAGCCGCCGAGAGCGTTCCTCGGGAACGCCTGCCTTCTCGGCGACTTCGAGCCGGGTGTACTTGCGCTTTCCGCCGAGCAGGATCCGTTCGAGGCGCTGTTGCAGCGCGTCGGCCGGGATCTCGCCGGGTTCGGGCATCAGGTGGTGTGGACGATGAGCACGTCCACCCCGGACTTTCGCGCGACTTCGGACGGCACGGAGCCCAGGATGCGGCCCGCGAGGGTGTTCAGCCCGCGGTTGCCGACCACCAGCAGGTCCGCGGAGCGCTCGGCGACGACCTTGCGCAGCGAGTCGACCGGGTCGCCGACGACAGCGGCGGTCTCGATGTTCTTCGCGCCGGCCTTCGCGGCCCGGTCGCGGGCGGACAGGAGGGTGTCCTCGGCCGGTGCCGAGCCCACCACCTGGTACGCCTCGTCACCGAGGACGTCCTGCGCCTTCTCCACGTCGCCCTTGTTAGCGGGGTAGTAGGCGCACACGACGACCAGGGTCGCTCCGGAGTCCCCGGCGACGCTCGCCGCCCGGTCGACCGCGGCGAACGAGGAATCCGATCCGTCCGTGCCCACGACCACGGTCCGATATGCAGCCATCCGCAACCTCCACCGATCTGACAGCCCGCACCTGCGTGCGAGCAGCGACGATAACCGCTCGGCGAGTGGCTCGCAGGCCGTCGTGAGAGCGGTCGGGTGGAAAGGTTACTCGCCAGTCGGTTTCTGCGCTGCCGCAGGTCGCGGTGAAGGCTTCGCGCCGGATGTGGCCTTCGGCACATCGGCCGTCCGCAGCTGCACGGTGGCTTCCGAGTCGGGTGCCGGCTTCGCCTTGAGCTCCGCGGGGATATGCGGCTCGTCGCCGAGCACGTGCGTCGCCTCGGCGAGCGCGGTCCGCGCGGTGCGGACCTGCTCGGCAAGGCTGGAGCGCACCTTGCGGAGCGCTTCCACCCGTTCGGTGGCCTGGGTGATCCGCCGGTTGGACTCCTCGGTGGCCTGCCGGACGCGGCGACGTGCCTCGTCGGCCGCCTCGGCGAGCCGGGCGTTGGCCTCGGTGATCGAGTCCTGCTTGCGCTTGTTGGCGTCGGCGACGGACTCCCGCTGACGGCGTTCGATGTCGGCCTTGGCCGCCGTCTCCTCTTCGAGCACCTTCGCGCGGATGGCGGCGGCGTCCTCGGTGGCCTCGCGGACGCGGCGGGCGGCCTCGGCCTTGCTCGCGGCCTCCTGCTCGGCCAACGCGTGCATCGCCTCGGTGCGGCGCGACGCCATCGCGATCTCGAAGTCCTCTTCGACCTGCGTACGGCGCTGCTGTGACTCGGCGTCGAGCTTGTCGCGCTCGGCCTTCGCCTTGTCGATGATGTCCTTCGCCTCGGCGCGGGCCTTTTCGAGCACACCGCGGTGCTCGGCCTCCATCTCCTTGCGGCGGAGGTCGAGCTCGTTGAGCAGCTGCTCGTAGCGGGCACGCATGGCGCTCGCGTCGGTCTCCGCCTTCGCACGGATGTGCCCGGCTTCGGCTTCCGCGCGCGCCTTGGTGTCGGCGGCTTCGTCCTGCGCGAGCCGCAACATGCGCTGCAGGCGCTCGGAAAGGCCTTCGACACTCGTCGGCGGCTGGGCGAGCCTGTCGACCTGCCCGCGCAGGTCCGCGATCTCGCCGCGCGCGATCTCCAGCTGCCGTGCCAGGTCGCCCGCCTGTCCGATGGCGGCATCGCGATCGGCGGTGAGCATCTTCAGATCGGCGTCCAGCCGTTCGAGATGTTCGTCGACCTGCGCACGGCTGTAACCGCGCTTCGCCACGTCGAAGCCGGCTCCCAGCGGCACTAGCTCCCGTTCCTCGCCAAGGCTCATCCTTCTACCGTAGTCGAGCTGGAGTCACGGAAGGGTGAGCACCCACGCAACGCGCGGCGAAAGCGCGTTCTGGCGCGCTAAACGTTCCGGAACGCGTTGATCCCGTCGATGTGCTTTTCGCGCAGCTCGTGGTTCCGGACGCCCAGACCTTCTTCCGGCGCAAGGGCGAGCACGCCGACCTTGCCCTGATGCGCGTTGCGGTGGACGTCCAGCGCGGCCTGCCCGGTGTCTTCGAGCGCGTAGGTCTTCGACAGCGTCGGGTGGATCAGACCTTTCGCGATCAGCCGGTTCGCCTCCCACGATTCGCGGTAGTTCGCGAAGTGGCTGCCGATGATCCGCTTGAGGTTCATCCACAGGTAGCGGTTGTCGAACTGGTGCATGTAGCCCGAAGTCGACGCGCACGTGACGATCGTGCCGCCCTTGCGCGCGGCGTAGACCGAAGCGCCGAAGGTCTCACGGCCAGGGTGCTCGAAGACGATGTCCGGGTCCTCGCCGCCGGTCAGCTCGCGGATCTTCTTGCCGAACCGCTGCCACTCCTTCGGGTCCTGGTTGTGCTCGTCCTTCCAGAACTTGTAGCCCTCACCGGTGGCGCTGCTGCGGTCGATGATCAGCTCCGCGCCGAGCTTCCGGCAGATCTCCGCCTTTTCTGGGCTGGAGACCACACACACCGGGATCGCGCCGCCGTTGAGCGCGTACTGCGTCGCGTAGGAACCGAGGCCGCCCGAAGCGCCCCAGATCAGCACGACGTCGCCCTGCTTCATGTCGGCGCCGTTGCGCGACACGAGCTGGCGGTAGGCGGTGGAGTTCACCAGACCGGGGGAGGCGGCCTCTTCCCAGGTGAGGTGGCCCGGCTTCGGCATCAGCTGATTCGCCTTAACAAGCGCGATCTCGGCGAGCCCGCCGAAGTTCGTCTCGAAACCCCAGATCCGCTGCTCGGTGTCGAGCATCGTGTCGTTGTGCCCGTCCGGGCCCTCGAGCTCGACGTTGAGGCAGTGCGCGACGACCTCGTCGCCCGGCTTCCAGTTGTGGACGCCGGGTCCGGTGCGCAGCACGACGCCGGACAGGTCCGAGCCGACGACGTGATAGGGCAGGTCGTGACGCTTCGACAGCGGCGAAAGCCGCCCATAGCGCTCCAGGAACTTGAAGGTCGAGACCGGTTCGAAGATCGAGGTCCAGACGGTGTTGTAGTTGATCGCGCTCGCCATGACCGCGACCAGCGCCTCGCCGGGGCCGAGCTCAGGCGTCGGGACCTCGTCCACGTGCAGCGACTTGCGCGGGTCCTTGTCCCGGCTTTCGAGGCCTTCGAACATGGCTGCCTCGTCCTTGCGCACGGTGACCCCGCGATAGGACTCCGGCACGTCGAGCGACGCCACGGCGCCGAGGTCATCGTTGAGAATGGCCTGCTGGATCTCGCCGATCTGCGTCATCGAAACCTCCGCGATTGGGGGGACGGCGTAGGCGCAACAAATTACTCACCGGTAACCGGGTTCACAACTGTACGAGACGTGGAGCACGTACACATCCCGAAGTGTTATCGACCGGTCTTGACCGGCTGGCCAACCAAGCGGATCATGGGCGATGGAGACCTCTCCGACCTGCAGGTTCAGCCGATTTTCGGAGGTGAGCACGCATGAACGAACCCACGACGCGCCCTTGGAGCCGTCCCCATGACTGGGCGGAGGTGGCCATCGGTGTCGTGGTCGCTCTTTCACCCCTCTGGATGACCACGGACAACACCGCCATGTGGTCGCTCGTCATCCTCGGCGCACTGATCGCCCTCGACGGTCTCGCGTCGCTTGCGATGCCTGGCATGGTCTACGGCGAAGGCATCCAGATCGTGCTGGGCGCGCTGCTGTTCATTTCGCCATGGGTGATGGGATACGCCGACTTCATGGGCGCCTCCTGGACCGCTTGGATCGGCGGCGTCCTGACCGTGGTCGCCGGGGCGGCGGCGATGCCGATCGCCCAGGCGACGCACCGGATGGCGGGGCAGCACTGACCCGGGAGGGAACGGCGTGAAAGAGGATTCGGCGAAACAGCGCATCCTGCGAGCCGCGGAGGCGCTGTTCGCCGAATCCGGTTTCGACGCCACGCCCACTTCGCGGATCGCGGAGCGGGCGGGCGTGCCGAAGGGCCTGGTGCACTACTACTTCCGGCGTAAGTCGGACCTGCTGGCCGCGCTGGTCGCCGAACTGCCGGACGGCCGGATCGAACCGGCCGTCGTGGTGGTCCCCGGCGACCTCGTGGGCAGCCTCCGCGGCCTCGTCGTCGAACTCGACAGGCGGTTCAACCGCTCCTTGGCGCTGTCACATCTGCTGTGGCGCGAGGCCGACACGCACCGCGCGGTCCGCGACGCGCTGGCCGACCGGTTCCAGCAACTCGTCCGACAGGTGAAGGCGGTGATCGTCGCCGCGACCGGCGGCAAGCTCGCCGCGGCCGACATCGATTCGGCGTCCGGACTGCTCGCGCGGGCGGTCAGCCACCGGCACGCGACAGCGCGGCACACCGAGGACGAGGACCCCGCCGAGATCGATCGCGAGGTCCTCTTCATCGCCTCAGCGTTGACGCGGGGTCAGTGACCGCTCTTCGCGGGCTCCACCAACTCGACGAGCACGCCACCGGCGTCCTTGGGGTGGACGAAGTTCACCCGGCTGTCGGAAGTGCCGCGCTTCGCCTCGTCGTAGAGCAGCCGGAGTCCCTGCGCGCGCAGTGCCGCCGCGGCGGCGTCCACATCGGACACTCGATACGCCAGCTGCTGCAGCCCGGGGCCGCTCTTCGCGAGGAACTTGCCGATCGCGGAATCGTCGCGCAGCGGCGCGAGGAGCTGGATCGCGGTCTCGGTCCCGGCGGCGCCCGGCGCGCGCAGCATCGCCTCGCGGACGCCCTGCTCCTCGTTGACCTCCTCGTGCGCGACCTCCAGGCCGAAATGCTCGGCGTGGAAGGCGATCGCGGCGTCGAGGTCGGGTACCGCGATGCCGACGTGGTCGATGGCCGTCACGAACGGTTTCAGCGCCTGGTTCATGCAGAGCAGGATAGGTGCGCGGGCGGGCGGACCGGCGTGCGCCGCCTCACACTGGCTCCATCAAGAGACCCGCGACCCGGGTATGGTCGCGAAGACCCCCTTTGCCCTTGCGCCGATGCTTGGAGGACGCCGTGTCCGGTTCCGTGATCCTGGGTGCCGCCCGTACACCGATCGGGCGATTGCTCGGTTCCCTGAAGGACTTCTCGGGCGCACAACTCGGCGGATTCGCCATCAAGGCGGCGCTGGAGCAGGCCGGTGTCTCGCCGGACGCGGTCCAGTACACGATCATGGGCCAGGTGCTCACCGCCGGCGCGGGCCAGATCCCGGCCCGCCAGGCCGCGGTGGCCGCCGGTATCCCGATGAGCGTCCCGGCGCTGACCATCAACAAGGTCTGCCTTTCCGGTCTCGACGCCATCGCGCTCGCCGACCAGCTCATCCGCGCGGGTGAGTTCGACCTGATCGTCGCGGGCGGCCAGGAGTCGATGACGCAGTCGCCGCATCTGCTGCCGAAGTCCCGCGCGGGCTTCAAGTACGGCGACACCACGCTCGTCGACCACATGGCTTACGACGGTCTCTTCTGCGCCTTCGACCAGGTCGCCATGGGCTCGTCGACGGAGAAGTACAACAGCCGCTACGGCATCACCCGCGAGCAGCAGGACGAGTTCTCCGCGCGCTCGCACCAGCGTGCCGCCGCCGCCATCGCGGAGGGCCGCTTCGACGCCGAGATCGCGCCGGTGTCGATCCCGCAGCGCAAGGGCGACCCGGTCGTCTTCTCGAAGGACGAAGGCGTCCGCGCCGACACCACCGCGGAAGGCCTCGCGAAGCTGCGTCCCGCGTTCGCCTCCGACGGCACGATCACCGCCGGTTCGGCGTCGCAGATCTCCGACGGCGCGGCCGCGGTCATCGTCGCGAGCAAGGCCAAGGCCGAGGAACTGGGCTTGACGCCGCTCGCCGAGATCGGCGCGCACGGCGTGGTCGCCGGCCCGGACGCGAGCCTGCACGAGCAGCCGTCGAACGCGATCCTCGCCGCGCTGGCCAAGGAGAAGCTGACCGCGGACGCGCTCGACCTCATCGAGATCAACGAGGCGTTCGCCGCCGTCGGCCTGGTCTCCAGCGACAAGCTCGGCGTCAGCGCGGACAAGGTGAACGTCGACGGCGGCGCCATCGCGCTCGGTCACCCGATCGGCGCGTCCGGCGCGCGGCTCGCCGTGCACCTGATCCACGAACTCCGCCGTCGCGGCGGCGGCCTCGGCGCGGCCGCCCTTTGCGGTGGCGGCGGTCAGGGCGACGCTCTGCTGCTCCGCGTCCCGTAAAGCCCTTGCCGGTACAGCTGGACATCGACGAACTGGTCGATCGCGCGCGGGACGGCGTCCCCCGCGCGATCGCCCGGTTGCTGTCGCTGGTCGAGGACGCCCATCCGCGACTGCCCGAGGTCGCGGCGAAACTGACGCCGTACACCGGCAACGCGCGGGTCATCGGGCTGACCGGCCCGCCCGGTGTCGGCAAGTCGACATCGACCTCCGCGCTGCTCACCGCGTTGCGGGCGAAGGGATCGAGGGTCGGCGTCCTGGCCATCGACCCGTCGTCGCCGTTCTCCGGCGGCGCGCTGCTCGGCGACCGGATCAGGATGACCGAACACGCGACCGATCCCGGCGTGTTCATCCGTTCGATGGCCACCCGCGGGCATCTCGGCGGCCTTTCGTGGGCGACCCCGCAGGCCGTCCGGGTGCTCGACGCGGCCGGTTTCGACGTCGTGCTGATCGAGACCGTCGGCGTCGGTCAGTCCGAAGTGGACGTCGTGAAACTGGCCGACACCACGGTGGTCCTGCTCGCGCCTGGGATGGGCGACGGCATCCAGGCGGCCAAGGCCGGCGTGCTGGAGATCGCGGATGTGTTCGTGGTCAACAAGGCCGACCGCGACGGCGCGGACGCGACCGTGCACGACCTCAAACAGATGATCTCGTTGGTACGCCGGGAAATTCGCGGCCCGAGCTGGCGTCAGCCGATCGTGCGAACGGTGGCCTCACGAGGCGAAGGCGTCGAGGACGTCGTGCGGGCGTTGGACGACCACCACGATTGGCTGGTCCAGCGCGACGAACTG
Source organism: Amycolatopsis sp. lyj-108 (assembly GCF_046549005.1). Classification (NCBI taxonomy): domain Bacteria; kingdom Bacillati; phylum Actinomycetota; class Actinomycetes; order Pseudonocardiales; family Pseudonocardiaceae; genus Amycolatopsis; species Amycolatopsis sp. lyj-108. Next base: position 77,488 of record NZ_JAJPWQ010000010.1, read on the forward strand.
CCCCGCCGTCGCGCGGCGCGGGCCCGCGACGAGGTCGAGGCGATCGCCCTGCAGCGGTTGCGCGCGGAACTCGTCGACCTGCGCTCCGGCGACCGGCTCACCGAACTGGCCGAACGCGTGGTGGCGCGGACGCTCGACCCGTTCGCCGCGGCCGAAGAACTCATCAAGGACCTTCGCGGCTCGTTCAGTGCTTCACGACATCCCCACGGACCGTAGCCGGAACCACGTAGGTACCTAAGCCACCCTCGGCCCTAACCGTCCTTACCACTCACGAGGCGTGGTCAGAATTCGACGTACATCTTGATGTCGCCGAAATCGCTGTCGAGATTGTCCAAATGGGCGACCGCGTCCTCTTTCCAGACTTCGAGCTGGTTCGTCTCGCCGTAGGTGAGCTGTTCGCCGTCGGCCACCTTGTTGGCGTAGTTCGTGATCGTGACGGTCTGGCCCCGGCAGAATTCGACGCGCTCCAGGAACCGGTCGGCCATGTCGGGGTCGAAGACGCGGCCCATCCGGACGTAGCCGTTGTTGATGTGCTCTTCGCAGTAGAAGTGCGCCGCGGCCGAGGCGATCCACTCGGTGAGCGACGCGTCGCGAGGCGGCCACTTCTCCCGGACGTGCGACTTGATCTCCCTGGCGAGGCGGATGACCCGGCGCCGTTCGAGATCGGTCAGCCCGTCCTCCTTGCGGAAGTCGAGGATCATGTCGTCGACGACCTTGGCGAGCCTGAGCATGCGCGGTTTGTCGAGTTCGGCCGGCTTGTCCGGCGGCAGGCCCGCCATGACCCGTTCGTGCACGAGGACGTACTGCGTGTACGCGTACAGGAAGGTCAGGGCGTTCAGCTGCCATTGGTGTCGTTCGGCGATCTCCACGGTTCCGACCCTAACCGCGGACCTACTTCCGGACCTGTGTGAGCGGTGGGGATTCACCCTATGCTCTCCTCTTCGTCCACGGCTGGGAGGCAGGAACCGTGCAGAGGATCGCGAAGGTCTTTGTTGCAGTGCTGGGCGCCGGGCTGATGCTCGCGGCCGGTACCGGAACGGCGTCCGCGGAAGGCGCGCCGCCGAAGGTCACCAAGGGGCCGTGCCAGTACACGCAGACGCCGGACGAGCCGGCCGCGCGGCCGGTCCCGTTGCCGCCGGACCCCCGTCGTACGCCGGATCGGGGCAAGGTGCCGGTCCAGCTCAAGACGAATCAGGGTGAGATCGACCTGACCCTCGATCGGGCGAAGGCGCCGTGCACGGTGCAGAGCTTCCTGCACCTGGCGAAGCACCGGTTCTACGACCGCACGACCTGCCACCGGCTGACCGCGTACCCGACACTGAAGGTGCTGCAGTGCGGTGACCCGAGCGGCACCGGCGAGGGCGGCCCCGGCTACAAGTACAAGGACGAACTGCCCGTCGGCCTGCCGCCCGCGCCGACCGACCCGACCGGCGAGCGCAAGGTGTACGCACGCGGTGTCCTCGCGATGGCCAACGCGGGCCCGGCGACGAACGGAAGCCAGTTCTTCGTCGTGTACGGCGACTCCGCGCTGCGCCCGAATTACACGATCTTCGGCACCGTCGGCCACGAAGGCCTCGAAACCCTCGACGACGTCGCCGCCGGCGGCATCAAGCCGACCCCGGAGAACCCCGCCCCGGTCGACGGCGCTCCCGTCCTGAAGACCGACATCCTCCGGGCGCGCCCCTGGTTCTGCTGACCCCACCCCTTCGCAATTCGTCATCTACTTGCGGCAGTTCGGACCCTCGACCACCGCAAGTAGGTGACGAATTGCGGGCGGGGGTTAGGTGACTTCGAAGATGGCTTCGCGCAGGGCTTGGGTGGCGCCGCCGAAAGCGTGTTTCGCGGCGGCGCCGTACCCGATGATCAGCCCTTCGCGTTGTGGCTCGCCGATCCAGTGACCGCTGAGCCCCTCGAGCCCGATCGCGCGACGGCGGCAGGCGGCCAGCACCTCCATCTCCCCAGGCAGGTCGCCGGGGAACTGGAGCACCAGATGCAGCCCGGCGGAGATCCCCTGCGGCAGCACGGAATCCGGCAGGGCGGCGAGCAGCCGGTCCCGCCGGGAGCGGTATTCGGCGCGACAGCGGCGGATGTGCTGGTCGTAGGCACCCGATTCGATCAGTTCGGCCATCGCCAGCTGGTCCAGCAGCGCGGGCCGGGCCCCGCTCGCGGCCATCTCCACGCGTACCGGTTCGACCAGGAACCGCGGCAGCACCATCCAGCCCAGTCGCAACGACGGCGCGAGCGTCTTGCTCGTCGTGCCCACGTACACGACCCGTTCGGGCGCCAGCGCCTGCAACGCGCCGACCTGCTGATGGTCGAACCGGAACTCGCCGTCGTAGTCGTCCTCGATGACGACGGCGCCGGTTTCCTCCGCCCAGCGGGTGAGTTCCGCCCTTCGCCCCGGCGCGAGGGTGACGCCCAGCGGGTATTGATGCGCCGGGGTGACCACGACCGCCGGACTGTCCAAAGAGGACACCGTGATCCCGCGGTCGTCGACAGGGACGCCGACCACGCGCGGACCGTTGCGGGCGGCGATGTCCCGGTAGATGTGCAGTGACGGGTTCTCGAACGCGATCTCGTCCGCGCCGCGCGCGTGCAGGACCCGCGCCAGGATCGCCATCGCGTGCGAGAACCCGGCGCACACCAGGATGCGTTCGGGATCGGCGACCACGCCGCGGCTGCGGGCCAGGTATGCGGCGAGCGTCTCCCGCAGTTCCGGCGCGCCGGATTCGGCCGTGTAGTCGAACGCCGACATCGGCGCCTGGTGCAGAGCCCGCCGCATCGCCGCGAGCCAGGCGGAGCGCGGGAACGCGGACAGGTTCGGCCTGCCGGGGCGCAGATCCCAGCGCGGCGCCGGGTCGCGGGGGACGGGCCGCGGCGGTGACGCGGGCAGCGCGCCCGCGGTCGCGACGCGGGTGGGTGCGCCCTGCGCCGTCCGCAGGTAGCCCTCGGCGGCGAGGTCGGCGTAGACCCGGGTGACCGTTCCCCGTGCCACTCCCAGGTCCTGCGCCAGCGCCCTGGTCGAGGGCACCGCGGCGCCCGCCTGCCAGCGTCCCTCCCGGATGGCCGCGCGGATCGCCGCGGCGAGCCCGGTCCGGCCGCTTTCGGGACGCCAGTCCAGGTGGACGTCCATTCCCGAACTGGACCATGAATCTGCCATGTGACTGGACCATACTCGTGGGCCAGTCGCCGCTAGATTCGATGGCATGACCGAGCGAATCCATGTGGGCAAGCGAGTGCCCGAGATCTACCAGGCGATGGCGAAACTGCAGGCCGAAGTCGAGAAGGCCGCCGCCAACGCCGGTGTCGACCAGAAGATCCTCGAACTGGTGAAGATGCGGTCGTCGCAGATCAACCACTGCGCGTTCTGCCTCGACATGCACTCTCACGACGCGTTGCAGATGGGCGAGTCGCCGCGGCGGCTGTTCGTGCTGCAGGGCTGGCGCGAGACCGAGCTGTTCACCGAGCAGGAGCGTGCCGCGCTCGCGCTCACCGAGGCGATCACGAACTTGGCGACCGTGCAGGACGTCCCGGACGACGTCTACGAAGAGGCCACCCGCGTCTTCACCGAGGAGCAGTACCGCGCCGTCGTCTGGGAGGCGATCGCGATCAACAGCTGGAACCGGATGTGCGTGACCAGCCACGCGCCGCTGCCCGAGCGCGCCGAATGACGGCGGCTCGGCTGCGGGAACTGCACGTCGCGGGTACGCCGCTGCTCCTGCCGAACGCGTGGGACGCCGACAGCGCGCGTCTCGTGGAAGCCGCCGGTTTCCCTGTCGTGGCGACGAGTTCCTTCGCCGTCGCGAAGGTCCTCGGATACGAAGACGGGGAGGACGCGCCCGCCGACGAGATGTTCGCGGCGGCGGCGAGGATCGCGCGGGCGGTCTCGGTGCCGGTGACCGTCGACGTGGAAGGCGGGTACGGGCTCGAAGCGGGAGAACTCGCGGCGAGGCTGGCCGAAGCGGGTGCCGTCGGCTGCAACTACGAGGACACCGACCACGCTTCGGGTGGAGTCCGTTCGCCTGCGGCGCAGGCGGGACGGATCGCGGAGTTGCGCGAGGCGGCCGGGGACGAGCTGGTGATCAACGCCCGCGTCGACGTCTTCCTCGGCGCGTCCGACGAGCGAGCCGTACTGGACGACGCGATCTTGCGGGCGAAGGCGTACTTCGAGGCCGGGGCGGACTGCGTCTACCCGATCCTGGTGAAGTCGCCGGACGTGCTCGGCGAATTCGTGCGGGCGGTCACGGCGGGGGCGGTCAACGCCTCCCCGGTGCCCGGAGGCCCCGACCTCTCCGCGCTCGCCGCACTGGGGGTGGCGCGGATCTCGCTGGGTACCGGGCTGTGGAAGTCGGTCCGCGCGGATTTCCGCGCGAAACTGGCCGAGCTGACGGCGGGGAAGCTGCCTTACTGAAGTGGGAACCGGGACGGTGCGGCCGGGGGCGTTGGATGCCGGCCGCACCGTCCCGGCGACTAGTGGGCGACGGCCTTTTCGGCGCCGACGCCGGTGAGGGAGCGGACCTCCATCTCGGCGTACTTCTTCTGGTTGTGTTCCTTGGACAGCACGGTGCCGAGCCAGCCGAGGAAGAACGCGACCGGAATGGACACGATGCCGGGGTTGTCGAGCGGGAACCAGTGGAAGTCGACGCCCTGGATCATCGAAGCGCTCTTGCCGGTCTTGGCGTCGACAGGCTTACCCGAAACGGCCGGCGAGAAGACGATCAGCACGATGCAGACCGCGAGACCGCCGTAGATGCTCCACAGCGCGCCCTGGGTGTTGAACCGCTTCCAGAACAGCGAGTACAGGATCGTCGGCAGGTTCGCCGACGCCGCCACCGCGAACGCGAGCGCCACCAGGAACGCGATGTTCTGCCCGTTGGCGAGGATGCCGCCGAGGATCGCGACCGCGCCGATCACCAGCGCGGTGATCCGGGCGACCTTCACCTCCGAGGCCGGGGCCGCCTTGCCCTTCTTGATCACGTTGGCGTAGACGTCGTGGGCGAACGACGCCGACGCGGTGATCGTCAGACCCGCGACCACGGCGAGGATCGTCGCGAAGGCGATCGCCGCGATCAGGCCGAGCAGGACCGGTCCGCCGAGTTCCAGCGCCAGCAGCGGAGCCGCCGAGTTCACGCCACCGGGTGCGGCCTTGATCTTGTCCGCGCCGACCAGCGCGCCGGCACCGTAGCCGAGCACCAGGGTGAACAGGTAGAAGAGGCCGATCAGGCCGATCGCCCACACCACGGAACGACGGGCTTCCTTGGCCGTCGGCACCGTGTAGAAGCGCATCAGGACGTGCGGCAGGCCCGCGGTGCCGAGCACCAGCGCGATACCCAGCGACAGGAAGTCCAGTTTGGTGGTGCCGGTCTTGCCGTACTGGTTGCCCGGCCCGAGCAGTGCTTCACCGGCGCTGCCCGCCCTGTCCACGGCACCTTGCAGCAGCGAGGAGAGGTTGAAGCCGTACATGGCCAGCACCCACAGCGTCATCACGAGCGCGCCGACGATGAGCAGCGCCGCCTTGATGATCTGGACCCAGGTGGTGCCCTTCATCCCGCCGATGAGCACGTAGGCGATCATGATGATGCCGACGATCACGATGATCGCGGCCTGCCCGGCCTTGCTCTCGATCCCGAGCAGCAACGCGACGAGACCACCGGCACCGGCCATCTGCGCCAGCAGGTAGAAGAACGAGACGGCCAGGGTGGACGTCGCCGCCGCGGCCCGCACCGGCCGCTGCTTCATCCGGAACGCCAGGACGTCGCCCATGGTGAACTTGCCGGTGTTGCGCAGCAGTTCCGCGACCAGCAGCAACGCCACCAGCCACGCCACCAGGAATCCGATGGAGTAAAGGAATCCGTCGTAGCCGTAGACGGCGATGGCGCCCGCGATCCCGAGGAACGACGCGGCGGACAGGTAGTCGCCCGCGATGGCGACGCCGTTCTGCGGACCGGTGAACGCGCGGCCCGCGGCGTAGTAGTCCGACGCAGTCTTCGAGTTGCGGCTGGCCCGGAACACGACGAACAGCGTGACGACCACGAAGAGGCCGAAGATGGTGATGTTGAGTACGGGGCTGCTGCCCTCGACTCCGGCGGCGAGGGTCATTTGGTCTCACTCTCGAGGTCCGTGCGGATCTTCTCCGCGATGGGGTCGAGTTTCTTGTTCGCGTAGCGGACGTAGAGCCCGGTGATCACGAAGGTCGAAACGAACTGCAGCAGACCGAAGACCAGGCCGACGTTGATGTTGCCGACCAGCTTCGTGCTCATGAAGCCGTGCGCGTAGTCGGCGAGCAGCACGTAGAGCAGGTACCAGACGAGGAACAGCACCGAGACCGGGAAGACGAACCGGCGCAGCCGCGCACGCAACTCCTTGAACTCGGGGCTGTCGTGGGCTTTCTCCCAGTCCGTTTCAGGCGGACTGGGAGCGTTCGTTTCGGTACTCATCGTGCTCTCCTTGCGCCGCGAATGTGTTCCGCGACACGTTAAGGAGAGGTCAAGGCGACCGGAACCTTCAGCGGTTCAAACGTCTGCCGAGACGACGAACGGTCGACGAACGGTGGTCCGACCACGACGAAGGGGTCTCGGCTGTGCGATCGTCCAGATGCAGCCGCAACATGGCGGCCGTCGACCACGCGGGTGGCCTGCCCCGCAAGGAAACCACGATCATTACTCCGAATGCCAGCGGAACCGACCACGGCGCCGGCTGCGACACCAGGATCGCGGGCAGCCCGCTCAGGCTCGGGACGAACAGCGCCACCAGGATCGAGCCCGAAGACGCGACGAGCCCGGCGAGCACGCCGCTGATCGCGCCCGCGGCGGTGAGCCGGTTCCACCAGATGCCGAGTACCAGCAACGGGCAGAACGTCGACGCGGCCACGGTGAAACCCCAGGTGACGAGGACACCCGCGTCCAGTCTTGCGGACGGCAGCGCGAGCAGGACCATCACCGCGGCCGCCCCGAGCACCGACCAGCGCAGTCTCCGCAGGCCGCCGGGCGCCAGGTCGTACGCGACCGCGCCGGAGATCACCAGCAGCAGCCCGAGCGACGTCGCCAGGAACGCGGCGAACGCGCCCGCCGTCAGCAGTCCGGTGAACAGCGACCCCGCCCAGCCGTCGTCGACCTGCGCCGGCAGCGCGACGACGACGGTGTCCGTCGCGCCGGAGACGTACAGTTCTGGCACCAGCACCCGGCCGAGGACGCCGTAAACCCCTGGGAACAGGTAGAAGACGCCTAGCAGGGCGACGGTGATCGCCGCGGTCCGCCGCGCGGCGCGGCCGTCCGGGCTGGTGTGGAAGCGCATCAGGACATGCGGCAGGCCCATGGTGCCGAGCATGGTGGCGATCAGGATCGCCCACGTGCCGAGCAGCGGATAGCCATGGTCGCCGAGGTCGAGCAGCGGCCGTTGCCAGTCCGGGCCGCCCAGCGGGGCGCCGCCCCGGACGGCGGGAACCGGTGTGCCCTCGGCGAATTCCAGGGTCTGCCCGCTCCTGGCCACCAGTTCTCCCGGCGGCACGACGTGCTTTTCCGGGGTGAGCAGGGTGGTCGGCTCGCGCAGGGTCAGTGTCACGTCGATCTCGAAGGACAGCCGGGTGTCGCGGGCGAAGTGGGTGAACTCCACCGGGTGCACCGAAGCCGACCGTTCCTCCGGGGAGACCTGGGAGACGAGCCAGATCGCGGGGACGAGGAACAGCAGCAGTTTCAGCACGAACTGGAAGGCCTGGACGTAGGTCGCCGCGCGCATCCCGCCGAGCGCCAGTGTCGCGCTGACGGCGGCGCCCGCGATGACGACACCGACCCAGTACGGCGTGCCGCCGACAGCGGTCAGCACCAGCCCCGCGGTCCGGAATTGCGGGACCAGGTAAAGGGTTCCGATCACGAGGACGACGACCGCGGCGAGGCGGCGCAGGGCGGGGGAGGCCAGCCGGGCTTCGGCGAAGTCCGGGACGGTGAGCGCGCCGGAGCGCCGCATCGGCGCCGCGACGAGCACCAGCATCGCGATGTACCCGGCGGTGAACCCGACCGGGTACCAGAGCGCGCCGATGCCGTCCTTCACCACCAGCCCCGCCACCCCGAGGAACGACGCCGCGGACAGGTATTCGCCGGAGACCGCGGCCGAGTTGACCAGCGGCGAGATCCGGCGCGAGGCGACGAGGAAGTCCGACGTCGTACGCATGGCCGCGACACCGCGCAACCCGATCAGCAGGGTGATCAGCACGACCGGAGCCACCGAGAGCGCAGCGACCACTAGTCGTCCTCGATCTTTTCCGCGCGGCGCAACTGCCACCACGAAAGCAGCGCCATCGCCGGATACGGGAGGATCGCGATCATCAGCCAGGACAGTGGGATATCCAGCAGTCGCACCGAATCCAGCCCCGGGAACACCCCGAACACCAGCGGGAGCCCGAACACCAGCCCGAACATCCCGGCCAGCGCGGGGAGCCCGCGACGGCGCTGGGCGCGGTAGAGCGCGTCCGCGCGTTCGGCGTCGCCCGCGGCCAGCCGGGGGACCCGCCAGCGTCCGCGCGAACGGCGCCGCGAATGCGCGAGCCGGGTCTGCGGGCTGGTGACGGCGACCCGTTTGACGCGGCTCACCGGCGGCTTCCCCTGCCCAGTTCGCCGCGTTGCGCGGCGGCGAGCAGCCGGTCGCGCAGGTCGCGCGCGTGGCGGCGGCTCACCGGCACGTCACCCGCTTCGGTATGCGCCAGCAAACCGCCGGTGGTGTCGCTGCGCAGTTCGAGCACCGCGTCCACGGCGAGCAGGAAACCCCGGTGCACGCGGGTGAAACCCGTGCCCTCCCAATACTCTTCGAGGCGGGAGATGGGCATGCGCGTGACGTGGACGCCGGATTTCGTGTGCAGCCGGACGTAGTCGCCGTGCGCCTCGACGAACTGGACTTCGTCACGGCGGACGTAGCGGGTGCGCCCGCCGGATTCCACCGGTAGCGCGGACATCGCGTCCGGCGCCGGTTTCGGCTCGTCGGCCTGGTTGCCCGCCATCCGGACCACTTTGGACAGTGCGGCGGACAGCCGTTCCGCGCGGACCGGTTTGAGCAGGTAGTCGACGGCGCCGATGCCGTACGCGGCCACGGCGTGACCGTCGTGCGCGGTGACGAACACGATCACCGGCGGCCGGTTGAGCCGCGCCAGCAGCGAGGCGAGTTCCAACCCGTCGAGCCCCGGCATGGAGATGTCGAGGAAGACGGCGTCGAAATGGTCACCCTGCAACAGCTTGAGCGCGTTCAGCGCGTCACCGGCCGCGACCACCTCGGCGACTTCCGGCGCCTCGCGCAGCAGGCTGCACAACTCGTCGAGGGCGGGCGGGACGTCGTCGACCGCCAGCACCCGCAGCCCGTTCGTCACGGCAGCACCCCCGGCTGGAATCGGGGCACCCGCACCACGACCCTGGTGCCCGCGCCGGTCTCGGTCTCGACCGTCAGTCCGTACCACGGCCCGTAGACGCTGCGCAGCCTTCTGTCCACATTGGCCAGTCCGACGCCGCCGTCTTCGCCGCGGCCCGCCAGGATCGCCGCCGCGCGTGCGGGGTCCATGCCGACACCGTCGTCCTCGACGCTGATCACGCAGTCGTTCCCTTCCGCCATTCCCTGAACCTGGATGAACCCCGCCTCGGCGCGTGGCTCGATCCCGTGCCGGATCGCGTTCTCCACCAACGGTTCCAGCACGAGGTACGGCACCGCGACGGCCAGCACCTCCGGCGCCACCCGCACCTGCACCCGAAGCCGCTCGCCGAGCACCGCGCGCTGCAGCGCCAGGTACGTCTCGATGGCGCCGAACTCGTCGGCGAGCATCGTGTACTCGCCGTGCCGGGCGACGCTGTAGCGGGTGTACTCGGCGAAGTCGAGCATCAGATCGCGGGCGCGGTCCGGGTCGGAGCGGACCAGCGAGGAGATCACGGTGAGCGCGTTGTAGACGAAATGCGGCGAGATCTCGGCCCGCAGCGCGCGCAGTTCCGCCTCCGCGGCCTGCTCGGCGGACGCCTCCAACCTGCCGCGTTCGAGCGCGTGGACGACGAGCTCGGCGGCCTGGCGGGCGACGGCGGTCTTTCCCTCGATGACCAGGAGGACGCCGGCGAGCTCGTCGTGGACGTGGAGCGGCAGTGCCACCAGCCCGGGCTCGGACACCGGCGTCTCGGAGTGGAGGACCTCGTCGAGCGCCGAGACCACGACGTCGTCCGCCGCCGGGCGGCCGGACCAGATCAGCGAGCCGGAAAGGTCGGTCAGCCCGAGGCCGGGGACGCCGAACAAGCGGCGAAGGCCGTGCGTGGCGTGGCGCGCGCGGGGCCCGGCGAGGCCGTCCATGAGATCGTCGGAGACGCGCTGGGCGGCGGCGAGCACCGGCACCGGATCCGCGCTCGCGGCAGGACGCCAGGGCAGACGGGTGGTCATCCGGCCTCCTCCGCGACGTCGGGGCCTAGATCCTAACGTCGGTGCGGGGTTTCGGCGGTTACGCTCCGGGCATGGTCACTGGGGATGCCGTGGTGCTCCGGCTGGACGTCGTGATGCGCCGGCTCGCGTGGGCGGGGTTCGTGGTGTTCGGCGTGGGCGGCGTGGTGGCCGTCGTCGTGTCGCTGTTCTCCCGCTCGGTGTCCGGAGTGGTGTTCAGCCTGCTCAGCGTGGGTTTCGCGGGGCTGATCCTGCTCGCTCTGCGGCGCTCGGCCACCTTCTTGACCGTGTCCGCTTCGGGCTTCGAGGTGGCGGGTCAGTTCACCGTCGGGTGGACCGAGGTGCGGCGGCTGCGCGTGTGGCGGGAGAAGCGGCGGGTGGGGCGGTGGATGCACTGGTGGCACTACCGGCTGTCGTGGACCGGTGCCGGGCCGGAGGACCTTCTGGAGGACGGCGAGTACGTGTACGCGCTGGGTCACCTGGGTGGGGGCGTTGCGCTGTACGCGGCTCTCACGCGCTTCGCTCCGGCTGGGGTGGTGGAGTTCGCGGAGTGAGCGGGCACGGTCCGGCAGCGGGACTGGATCGGCGCCGGCACCGGCACCGGCACCGCGCTCGAACACGGCCCCGCGAGGGATGCTGGTCGAGCTGCGGGACTGATCCGCTCCCGGATGCTAGGAAAGGACCTTTCCTTGCAAATTTTGCAAGGAAAGGTCCTTTCCTAGCGGTACCGAAGCGCGTCAGCAGCTCTGCTTGTAGAAGTACTGGGCGTTCGCGTCCATGTTCGCCTTGGTGATGGAGTGCAGCGAAGCGGTCAGGTTGCGCGTCACCGGCTTGCCCTCCAGCGCGGCGATGGCCTGCTGCACGCCCTGCTGCCCGATGGCGGCCGGGTCCTGCGCGATGAGGCCCTGGTACTCACCCTTCTTCAGGCCCTCGATCTCCGACGGCGAAGCGTCGAAGCCGATCAGGTTGACCGCGCCGATCTTGCCCGCGTTCCGCAGGCCGGTCGCGGCGCCCTCACCGGTGTTGAGGTTGGTCGCGAAGATGCCGATCAGGTCCGGGGTGGACGCCAGCGCGGCGGTCACCTTGGACGCGGCCTGGTCGGGCTCGTTCTGGGTGAACTGCACGCCCGCCGACTTCAGGTTCGGGTAGTTCTTCAGCTCGTCCTCGAAGCCCTTCGCGCGGGTGTTCGTGGTCGAGGTGCCCGCGATGGTGTCGAGCACCAGCACCGAACCGGTCTTGCCCGCGGCCAGTTCCGCCATCGTCTTGGCGGCGAGCTTGCCGCCCTCGGCGTTGTCCGAGGAGATCGACGACTCCGCCACGCTGGTGTCCTTCAGCGCGGTGTCGACCTCGATGATCTTCGCCCCGCGCGTTTTGACCTGCTGGATCGGCGCGAGCATCGCCTGCGCGTCGGTCGGCGCGATGAGCAGCGCGGCGGGCGGGTTGGAGCCCAGCGCGTTGACCAGCTGGGTCTGCATGGCCGCGTCGAACTTCTGCGGGGCCTGCGTGGTGAGCTCGTAGCCCGCCTTCTTGGCCTCGGCTTCGGCACCGCACTGCATCGAGATGTAGAACGGCTCGGCCTGCACGCCCGGGATGAGCGACAGCTTCTTGTTGTTGGTCTTGGCGCCGGAGTCACCGGATGGCGACTCGCCGACCGTGCCACCGCCGCAAGCGGTCAGCAGGAGGGCGGCGGAGACGGCGGCACCGGCGACGAGCAGGGTCTTCTTCATGGGGGATAGCACCTCTTTGTGCGTAGGAATCAACGAGAGTTGCGGCGACGACGGCGCCGCTGGTCGAACCAGACCGCGGCGATCAGCACCGCGCCGACCGCGATCATCTGCCAGAAGTCCTGGACCTGCGTGATGTTGAAGCCCTTCTTCAGCACGGCCGGGATGAACACGCCGATCACCGTGCCCAGCACCGAACCGACACCGCCGAAGAGGCTCGTGCCGCCCATCACCGTGGCGGCGATGGCGTTGAGATTGTCGGTGGTGTGCGCCGAAATGGTCGTCGACGCGTAGTACGCCAGCGACAGGAAACCGGCGACACCGGCGAGGAAACCGGTGAGCGTGTACACCTTCAGCAGATGCGCGGTCACCCCGATGCCCGCCCGGCGCGCGCCCTCGGCGTTGGAGCCGACGGCGTAGGTGTAGCGGCCGAATTTGGTGGTGTGCAACAGCCAGGCGCCGATCAGCGTGATCACCACGGCCACCAGCACCAGATTCGGCACCCCGCCGAACGACGTCCCGTAGCCGAGCGTCTTGTTGAGCTCGGTCGGCACACTGCGCACGTCGGACCCGTTGTTCAGCAGGTACGCGGCGCCGAGCGCGGCACCCATCGTGCCGAGCGTGACGATCAGCGGCGGGATGTTCGCCACCGCGATCAGGAAACCGTTGATGAGGCCCCAGATCGTGCCCGCGACGACGGCAGAGAGCAAACCGGCAAGAATAATGCTCCATCCGGCCTTCGTCGCGTCGCCGTCCGGGCTCAGCGCCTCCATCGTCTTGCCCGCCACCATGCCCGCGAAGATCAGCACCGAACCGACCGAGAGATCGATACCGGAGGTGATGATCACGAACGTCATGCCGACCGAGAGCACCAGCAGCACCGAGGTCTCGATGAGCAGGGTCTGGAAGGTGAACACCGTCGCGAACTCGGCGGGCGCGATGGCGGTGAACACGATGATCAGCGCCAGCAGCACCAGCGCGATCCAGAACGTGTTCGCGCCGATCATCCGCTGTCCCAGCGAACGCTTGCCGAAGCCACCGTCCACAGAGGTCTGGATCTCGGGATCGTTCTTCGCCGGAGTGGACACGGTCATGCCGCCTCCTCTTGTACGAGGGCGCCCGTCATCGCGGCGACCAGGTCTTCCAGTTTCGTGTCGGAGCCGGTGAACCGGGCGACGCGCTTGCCGAGCCGCAGCACTTCGACGCGGTCGGCCACCGACAGCACCTCGGGCATGTTGTGGCTGATCAGCACGACGGCGATGCCCTTGTCCCGTACCTTCTTGATCACGTCGAGCACGCGTTCGCGCTGCACGACGCCGAGCGCGGCCGTCGGCTCGTCCATGAACACGACCTTCGAGGCCCACACGACCGACCGGGCGACGGCGACGCTTTGCCGCTGCCCGCCCGAAAGCGAGCCGATCGGGACGTCGGTGCTCTGCAGGGTCACGCCGAGCCGCTGGAATTCCTCCACGGCCTGCCGCTTCATCTCGGCCTTGTCCAGCATCCCGAGTTTGCCGAGGATCCCCTTGCGGTGGATCTCCCTGCCGAGGAACAGGTTCGCGGCGGGGTCGAGTTCCGGTGCGACCGCGAGGTCCTGGTACACCGTCTCGATCCCCATCCGCCGCGCCGTGGTGGGGGATTCGAGCACCACTTCGGATCCGTCGAGCAGGATCTTGCCCGACGTCGGCTGTTCCGCGCCGGACAGGCATTTGACCAAAGTGGACTTCCCGGCGCCGTTGTCGCCGATCAGCGCGGTGACCTCACCGGCCCGCGCCTGGAACGACGCGCCGCGCAGCGCCTCCACCGAGCCGTAGCGTTTGACCAGGTTCTGTGCGTCGAGCAGGAGTTCGCTCACGATCGCTCCCTCTTTTCGGGTGCGGGCGGCCGGCAGCGGATGACGGTGACGTCGCCATCCAAAGTGGACTGGCCGGCGTCATGCGGGACCACGTACGTCTCGCCCTTGCGCAGCGCGTACTCGCCGCCGTGTTCGGTCCGGAGTGTCCCCGAACCGTCCATGACGACCAGCACCGCGAACGACGGATCGAGTGACAACGTTGTCGACCTACCGGAAAGGCCAGGGCGCAGCTGGTCGGCACGGAAGAACGCGTCACTGCCGTCGGCGAGCAGGTCCACAGTGGACGCGTTCTCGCCCGCGGTGCGCTTGACGATCGAGCCGAGCCGTTCTTCGTCCCAGCCCGAGGTGTCCAGGGTTTCGATGGCGGTCTCGAACCCGATCCCGAGGTGCGCCTTCTCCGGGTTCGCCAGGAAGTCCCGCCATTCCAGGGTCAGCGAGAAGTCGGTCGGCTGCTGGAGTTCGACGACGAACACGCCCTCGCCGATCGCGTGCGGCAGGCCCGCCGGGATGTAGACCGTGTCGCCGGGGGTGACCGCGACACTGTTCAGCGCGTCGAGCATGGCAGGCGCGTCCTGGGTGCGGGCCCATTCGTTCACCGTCGCTTTGTCGACGGTCTCCTTGAAGCCCGGGTAGACGCGCGGGTCTTCGCCGTAGGTGCCGACCACGATCCACGCTTCGGTCTTGCCGAAGTGCGAGTCGAAGTGCCGCTTCGCGAACGAGTCCGACGGGTGGAAGTGCACCGGCAGGCGCTGGCCCGCGTCGAGCAGCTTCACCAGCAGGCCGGTCGAATCGCCGAGCGCCTCGACGTGTTTCGCGCCGAGCCAGGCGGACGGGTTCTCGCGGACGGCGTCGCGCAGCCAGACCCCGCTGGGCAGCTTGGTCAGGCCGGTGGTCTCCTGGCCGAACATCGTGGTGGCCGAGCCGACCCAGTCTTCGGGGCCGAACTTGCTCTCCGAGGGGGCGTCTCGCAACGCGGCGATGGCGTCACCGCCGCGGTAGAACTGCGGCGGCTGGTTCGCCGGCAGGCGGATCGGTTCGAGGTGGCCGCTCATGAAGGGGCGACCTCCCCGGAACCGCGGGCTACGAGATGCACGGGCAGAACTACCTTTCTCGGTGCGGATTGATCTCCCTGTACCCGGGCGAACAGCAGTTCCGCGGCCGCCCGGCCCAGCGCGCTCACGTCGTGAGCGATCACGGAGACCGGCGGATCCAGCAGATCCGCCAGTTCGAAGTCGTCGAAGCTGATCATCGCGGGACGCCGCTCGGTGTGCGCCAGCGCGCGCAGCAGGTGCACGGCGACCCGGTTGTTGCCCGCGATCACGGCGGTGGCCGGATTCGGCCCGGTGAGCAGTCGTCCCACGGCGTCGCCGACACTCTCGGCGGTCGGCGTCCGCATCGCGACGAGGCTCTCGTCGTAGGGGATCCCGTTACGGACACAGCCCTCCCGGAACCCACGCAGCCGTTCGCCCGCGGTGAAGATGTCCGGGCTGTCGGCGAGGAACGCGATCCGGCGGTGGCCGTGTTTCGCCAGGTGGGCGACCGCTTCGACGGTGCCGCCGATGTTGTCGACGAGCACCGTGTCGGCCACGATGTCGCCGGCGGGCCGGTCGAGGAACACCACCGGCGTGCCGGCGCGCATCTCGGGGACCAGGTAGCCGTGCTGCATCCCGGCAGGGACCACGAGGATGCCGTCGACCCGGCGGGAGCAGAACTCGAGGACCAGTTCGCGTTCGCGGTCGGAGTTCTCCTCCGACGAACCGGTCAGCACCTGGCGGCCGAACGAGGTCGCGATGCGTTCGACGGCCCGGTTGAGCTCCGAGTAGAACGGGTTTCCGACGTCCTCGACGATCAGGCCGATCGTCCCGGTCGTCGAGCCGCGCCGCAGGTTCCGCGCGCCGAGATTGCGCCGGAACCCGAGCTGCTCGATCGCCGCCATGACGCGCTCCGCGGTGTCCGGATGGACGGCGGGCTCGTCGTTCACTACCCGCGAGACGGTCTTGATGCTCACGCCCGCGAGGCGGGCCACGTCACTCATCGTGGCCCGTCGGCCGGTGGTGCGGTGGCCGCTGTCCGGTCCGCTGGAAGACAACGTTGTCATAGTGGCCGGAATTGAACGCCAGCGACGCGATGATGTCAATGCCCGATTCGCGTCAGCCCGGTTTTCCGAAGTCGAACCGTTACGAGTCGGACTCCGGCCGGGCCCCTGTCCGGAATCGGACAGGGTTTGGCGGACCTCTTGACCAACCGGTCCGTTCTTGTCGAAGGTGAGCAGGCAGCGACAACGTTGTCAGGAGGCGGCCTTTCCCATGCCTGCACGCACTTCGACCCGCGTCGCCGGGTTGCTCACCGCGCTTGTCGTCCCCGCCGGGCTGCTCACGCCCGTCGCGGCGGCGGCGCCCGGCGGCGACCCCGTGGACGCGGTCAACACCTTCATCGGCACCAAGGACGACGGCAACACTTTCCCCGGCGCCTCGGCCCCGTTCGGGATGACGCAGGTCAGCCCGATCTCGTCGCATTACGCCGGCTATCGCTACGACGACACCGCGATCCGCGGCTTCGGGCATTTCTTCCTGTCCGGCGCGGGCTGCTGGGAGCAGGGCGGCCTCGTGTCGTCCCTGCCGACCACTGGCGCGGTCGGGCCCGGCGCGGCGTTCGACACCACCAAACCCGAGACCTTCGACCACAAGAAGTATGCCTCGCCGTACACGCACGAGGGCGAGGTCGGGAAACCCGGCTACTACAAGGTGCGGCTCACCGGCTACGGCGGCGTCGACGCGGAGACCACCGCGACCACGCGGACCGGTGTCGAGCGGTACACCTTCGCGAAATCGGGTGACGCAAACGTTTTCGTCAATGTCGGGCAGGCCAACGACAAGGAACCGGTGACGGCGAGCCAGATCCGCGTCGTCGGCGACCGGACGGTCGAAGGCATGGTGGAGTCGCAGGCGTTCTGTGGCGGCAAACCGTACAAGACCTGGTTCACCACGACGTTCGACAAGCCGTTCAAATCCTTCGGTACCTGGTCCCCGACGGGCGGCACGCCGGGCTCGAAGGAGTCCGCGGGCGGTGAGGGCCTTCGTGGCGCTTGGCTGACCTTCGGCGGCGGACAGGTCACCGCGACGACGGCGATCTCCCATGTGGACGCTTCCGGCGCCCGGCTGAACCTGGCGGCCGAGAAGGGCCGCTCGTTCGACGCGGTCCGCGACGGCGCACAGCGCGCCTGGCGCAAGGAACTGTCCTCAGTGGACATCAAGGGCGCGTCGAAGGACGACCGGACGGTGTTCTACACCTCGCTCTACCACGCGCTGCTGCAGCCGCTGACCGGCAACGACGCGGACGGCCGCTACCGAGGTTTCGACGACAAGATCCACCGGGCGCTGGGCTGGACCTACTACGAGTTCTTCTCGTTGTGGGACACCTATCGCACGCAGAACCAGCTGCTCGCCCTCTTGCGACCGGCTCGGGCGAAGGACGTCGCGAAGTCCGTGCTCGCCATCCACGACCAGGGCGGCTGGCTGCCGCGCTGGGCGTACGCGAACCAGGAGACGAACACGATGACCGGCGATCCGGTCACCCCGTTCCTGGTCGACCTGTGGCGGTTCGGCGCG
Source organism: Amycolatopsis sp. lyj-108 (assembly GCF_046549005.1). Lineage (NCBI taxonomy): Bacteria > Bacillati > Actinomycetota > Actinomycetes > Pseudonocardiales > Pseudonocardiaceae > Amycolatopsis > Amycolatopsis sp. lyj-108. The sequence goes on from NZ_JAJPWQ010000010.1 coordinate 95,067, forward strand.
CTGTCCGGACAGGAACTCGAGGCGTACCAGGCGCTTCTGCAGAACTCGCGGGAGATCCCGCCCGCGTCCTCGCCGTTCCAGGGCCGCTCGGGGAACGCGAGTTACCAGAAGGACGGGTTCGTCCAGTACGACAAGGACTTCCCGAAGAAGGGGCAGGACACCGACCCGAACCACGGCGCTTCGGCCACGCTGGAATACGCGCTCGCGGACTGCTCGCTGTCCATCATGGCCGCCGGTCTCGGGAAGAAGGACGACGCGAAGGCCTTGGCGGACAAGGGACGCAGCTATCGGACGCTGTGGGATTCCTCGGTGACCGACCGCGGCTTCACCGGCTTCTACCGGCCCAAGCTCGAAGGGGGCGAATGGTTCAGCCCGGCGGGCAAGCCGTTCGATCCGCAGAGCCAGGACGGGTTCCACGAGGGCACGTCGTGGCAGTACCAGTGGCTGACCCAGCAGGACGTTCCGGGGCTGGTCGAACGTATGGGTGGCAAGGAGAACGTCGGCAAGCGGCTCGACGACTTCTTCGCCTACGGGGATCTGGTCAAGGACCCGGCGAAGACCGTGCGCGAGGAATGGGTCGTCGGTCCGTACAACTACTACAACCAGTTCCGCTACAACCCGAACAACGAGCCCGACCTCCACTCGCCGTGGATGTACACGCTGACCGGGCAGCCGTGGAAGACCTCGGCCGTGGTGCGCGCCGCGCACACGCTGTTCACCAACGCGCCGAACGGTGTCACCGGCAACGACGACCTCGGGACCATGTCCGCGTGGTACGTCTTCAGCGCGCTGGGCCTGTACCCGGCGGTGCCGGGCACCGGGCAGTTCGTGCTCAACGCGCCGCGGTTCGCGAAGTCGGTGGTGCATCTGGAGAACGGCCGTGACATCACGATCAAGGCCGACGGCGCCGACGCGTCGAAGCTCCAGTACGTCCAAGGACTGGGATCTGGCTCGCAGCGGGCCTACGTCGGCTGGGAACAGTTGACGCGGGGGACCACTTTGGACTTCAAGCTCACGGACAACGCCGCCGAGGCGACGTGGGCGACGGGGCCCGAAGGGGCGCCGAAATCACCCTGCGCCGGGTGATCCGAGTGGTTTAGACCGGTTCGTTCCGGGGGTCGTGAGGAGCATCACGGCCCCCGGTGTTCCGGTGAGGGCCGTCACGCCTCACACTGGTATTACCACGTCCGACAGCGCTGTTGACGTTCTTGGCGAGTCCGCCTTGGACAGTGCTAGTCGGACGTAGTTATGCACACACTTAGCGGTGAGACGCATGAGGAGGAGAAAGTGTCCAGCAAGGCCGCTCTAGTATTCCGCGTGGCCGCGGTAGCCGAAGCCCTTTCCTGGGCCGGGCTGCTGGTCGGGATGTTCCTCAAGTACGCCGTCAAGCTCGGCGAGGGCGGCGTTCCCGTCCTCGGCATGGTGCACGGTGTCGTGTTCGTCCTCTACGTGCTGGTCTCCCTGTCCGTGGCGAAGCCGCTCGGCTGGCGCCCGAAGACCCTGATCCTCGCGCTGCTCTCCAGCATCCCGCCGCTGTTCACCTGGCTGTTCGAGTCCTGGGCGCTGCGCAACGGCAAGCTCGACGGCCCGCAGCGGCTCACGCACGGTGGCGTCGGCCTGTTCGACCGCACTCCGGAAACCGCCGCCGTCTGATCTTCGGCAAGTACATGAAGGCCCCCTTCATTGCGCTAGACGCAATGAAGGGGGCCTTCATGTACTTGCGGATTATTCGGTGAAGTCGCCGGTGGCCTTGCGGACCTTGGTGAGCAGGTCGGTCAGCTGCTCGGTCTGCTTGCCGGTGAGCCCGGTCAGCCCGAAGTCGATTTCGGTGACCGCCTTCGTGGCCTCTTCGCGCCGTGCGCGGCCTTCGTCGGTGATCTCGACCAGCGTGGTCCGGCGGTCGGTCGGATGCGGCACACGCTTGACCAGGCCGTCCTTCTCGAGCCTGTCGACGATGTTGGTGACACTCGTCGGATGCAGCTGGAGCCGCTCGCCCATCACCCGCATCGGCAGGTGGGAGGCGCGGGCGAAGGTCAGCAGGACCAGCGCCTCGTACCGGGCGAAGGTCAGCCCGTGCGGTTTGAGCGCGCCGTCCACCGCGGACTGGATGATCTGTTGCACGCGCATGATCCCGGTCACCGCGGCCATGGTTTCGGACGGCCCGATACGGGCTTCCCACAGCTGCGCCGCGCGGGCGATCGGGTCGAACGGCAACGGACGGCTCATGGCGGTCGAAGTTACCAGCGGGTACCCGTGCCACGCCGCACGACCGGGTGTTATGCGTGGGAAAAGTGTCTGAACGAGGAGCAGAAGATGATCGTGGCCTTCAGTGTCAGCCCGTCCGCGGCCGAGGAAGACGGCGGGGTCAGCGAGGCCGTCGCCCGCGCGGTGAAAGTGGTGCGCGAGTCCGGCCTGCCCAATTCGACCAACGCGATGTTCACCAACGTCGAGGGCTCGTGGGACGAAGTGATGGACGTCGTCAAACGCGCCGTCGAGGCCGCGGGTGAGGGCTCGTCACGGGTCGGGCTGGTGCTCAAGGCCGACATCCGGCCGGGTTACGAAGGCCAGCTGACCGCGAAGGTGGAACGTGTCGAGAAGCACTTGAGCGAGTAGGTCAGGGGAGCGGCGGGGTGAAGGACACCAGCCACAGTTCGCCCTTGACCGCGATGGCCACCGCGTAACCGAACGCGCTGCCGTCGGCCAGTTTCCCGCTGACGGTCGCCGAAGTCGGCGCGAGATCGTCCGGCGCGAACTTCACCGTGACGTCATGGGCGCCGCGGCCCGCCAGCGCGTCGATATAGGACTTCGCGAAGTCGCCAGCCGACGCGGGCGGGTAGTCGATGAGTTCGGAGAGGGCCTTGACGTCGTGCTCGTTGAGTGCGGCGGTGAGGCCGTCCCGGAGTTGCCCCGGGCTGCCGACGCCGGGGTCGGGTTGATGGGCGATCAGCACCGTGATGACGCTCACCCAGACCACGGCGATGGCGATCGCGACGGCCACGGTTGCCGTCCTGCGGGTCGGAATGTCGATCACCCCCTCGTGGCGAGCCTGCCGGAACGGAACCGTCCTGCCAAGCGGGCAGCCGGGGGCATGCGGTGAAACCCTCGGGGATGCGTGCCAGGATGGAACCGTGACACACCCACGCGGATCAGCATCGAAGACGGCGGCCCTTTCCGCCGCGCTTTCCGGCGCGGTCGACCTTTCCGCGCTCAAGGCGCGTGCCGAAGCGCCGCAGAAACAGCCCCCGCCCCCTCCGCGCCCGGCGGACGGTGCCGCACCAGGCGCCCCCGCCGCGGGTGGCGCCGTGATCGACGTCACCGAAGCGACCTTCCAGTCCGAGGTCGTCGAACGATCCATGCAGCAGCTGGTCGTCGTCGACCTGTGGGCCGAATGGTGCGGGCCGTGCAAACAACTCAGCCCGGTACTGGAGCGCCTCGCCGCCGAGTCCGGTGGCGCCTGGGTGCTCGCGAAGGTGGACGTCGACGCGAACCCGCGTATCGCGCAGCTCTTCGGCGCGCAGTCGATCCCGACGGTCATCGCCATCGGCGGCGGCCAGCCGGTCGACGCGTTCTCGGGCGCGCTGCCCGAACCCGAGATCCGCAAGTGGCTCGGTTCGCTGCTCGACGCGCTGCGCGACCGCCTCCCCGGCATCAAGGCCGCCGAGGAGAACGGCGGCGGCGTCGAGGTGCCGGAGGACCCGCGGTTCACCGAGGCCGAGGAGGCCTTCGAACGCGGTGACTTCGAGGCGGCGCAGGCGGCCTACGAGCGCATCCTCGACGTCGAGCCCGCGAACGAAGAGGCCAAGACCGCCCTCGCGCAGGTCAAGTTCACCGCCCGCGCCGAGGCCGCCGGCCCGGACGCCATCGCGAAGGCCGACGCGAACCCGGCCGACCTCGACGCGCAGCTCGCCGCCGCCGACCTCGAGGTCGCGGGGCAACAGCCCGAGGCGGGCTTCGCGCGGCTGATCGCCGTCGTGCGGCGTACCGCGGGCGACGAGCGCAACAAGGTGCGGGAACACCTGGTGGCGCTGTTCGACCTGTTCGACTCGGCGGACGAGCGCGTCATGAAGGCGCGGCGGGATCTGGCGAGCGCCCTTTACTGAGGTCAAGTACATGAAGGCCCCCTTCCTTGCGCCAGGCGCAAGGAAGGGGGCCTTCATGTACTTGGGCGGCGGTTTGGCGGGTCCGCGACCCCCGAACGCTAGGAACGGTCCTTTCCTTGCGAAATTCGCAAGGAAAGGACCGTTCCTAGCACTTCAGGGGCCCGTGACCGGACCGATCAGCCGTACTGCGTCGAGCACACCGAGGAGCTCTCCAGGTAACCCTTCCGCAGCGCCTCGACCCGCTCGAAACCGTTGTCCACGCGCTTGCCGTTGACGTCGGCGGAGACCAGGCTCTCCGGGCTCAGCAGATCCGAGATGGCCTCGTCGAGGTCACCGGCGGAAAGCCGCAGTGTCGCGCCGGGCACCGAGCTGGCCTTCGCCCACGCGCCGACCAGGCAGGCGGTGCGGAGTCCCGCGTTCGCGTTGTCGATCGACGCGCCGACACCCTTCTGGATGCCCATCGCGTACCGGGAAGCGATTTCCGAGAACGCGGCGAAGTCGCCCTTGCCCTCGCTGTGCCCGCTCTCCCATTCCGCCTGCTGGTCGACCGGCTGGGCGAGTTCACGCAGCTTGGCCATGTCGATGCTGACGGTGTTGTTCGACGGGCAGTACGACGCGGGCGGGGTGCTGGGGCCGCCGGAGCAGCTGCCGTTGCCGTCCTCGGTGATCTCCGGGCCCGGGACTCCGGCGCCCTTGAAGGCGTCGTCGAGGCTCTTCTTGAGGATCGCGATGATCTCGGCGTTGAGCTTCGCGTCGCCCTTGCCCTTGTCACCCTTGTCGAACGGGCGCTCGGTGATCCGCGCCTTGATGTTCTCCTCATTCATCTGCGCGCATTCCTTCGGGCCCTTCTCGAACCCGACCTGGAACGCGTACGTGCGGTCGAACGCCGTGCCGTGCGCGCCCTGTTTGGTCGCGCTTGTACCCGCCTGGTCGCGGATCAGGAACAGCGACGCCATGACCTGGTTGAGGCCTTCGGAGGTGGAGACGCGGTAGAACTTGCTCTTGTCCTCGGCGACCCAGCGGAAGTAGCCGCCGGCGAAGCAGTCGGCCTGCTGCTCCTTGACGATCGACGGGGTGTTCTTCTTGATGTTGGCCTTCTCGGCGAGCCGGTACTGCACGGCGTGCCCGAGTTCGTGCGAGAGCACGACGGCGCCCGCCATCTTCCCGAACCGTTCGCGCAGCATGGGCAGCAGCACGCCGCGGTCCCACGCCACCAGGTCACCCGGCGGGCAGTAGAACGCGTTGACGAGCTTCTTGACGCTGCCGCATTCGGTCTCTTCGTCGTCGGTCTTCGCGCTGTAGGACAGCAGCGCCTTCAGCGGCTCGTACGGCTGGCCGAAGTCGCGCGGCATGACCTCGGTCCAGTATGCCTGCGCGTCGGCGATCGCGGCGATGGCGAGCTGGTCGTCTTCGGAGCCGTCCTCGTTGCGGACCTGCAGATCCGGTTTGGGCGCGCCCGGCTTCAAGCCGCTCTCGAAATGCGTGACCGGAAGGCCGGCGATGTCACCGGCGCCCGGCTGGCTGCCTTCCTTGCCGGTCGAGCTTCCCTTGTCGCTGCAGGCGCTCAGCCCGAGGGCCAGCACCGTCACGACCGCGATCAGAGCCGGGCGGCGAAAGCCCCGCGCTCCCCCTTGGAACATGTTCACTCGCTTGTCGTCAGGGCCCCGACCGGGCCGCGTACTCCGGCAAGCAGGGACCCTACCCAGCGCTTATGGCCCGCGTGCAGGTAATCCCCGAAGTGGGTCTTGAGCGGGGCGGGGTTCCTGCCGATATGGTCGCTCCTCATGAGAGCAGTCCGCCGGTTCACCGTCCGCGCGAGCCTGCCGGAGGCGCTCTCCGGCCTCGGTGACCTCGCCACGAATTTGCGCTGGACCTGGCATCCGCCCACGCGCGACCTGTTCGCGTCGATGGACGCGGAGTTGTTCAACCGCGTCCGCGATCCGCTGCGGATGCTCACCGCGCTGCCACCGGCCCGGCTCGACGAGCTCGCCGTCGACGACGCCTTCCTCGCCCACGCGCGCGAGGCGGTCGCCGATCTGGACCGGTATCTCGCCGAGCCGCGCTGGTACCAGAAGCAGGACGACGCCGACCTTCCGCCGGCCGTCGCGTACTTCTCGATGGAGTTCGGCGTCACCGAGGCACTGCCGAACTACTCCGGCGGCCTCGGCGTGCTCGCCGGGGACCATCTCAAGGCGGCTTCGGACCTCGGCGTGCCGATGATCGGCGTGGGGCTGCTCTACCGCGCCGGGTACTTCCGGCAGGCGTTGTCGCTCGACGGCTGGCAGGTCGAGCACTACCCGGTCATCGACCCGAACGCGTTCCCGTTGGAGCTGCTGACCGACGGCGGCAAGCCGGTGCTGGTCGACGTCGCGATGCCCGCCGGGCGCACGCTGCACGCGCAGATCTGGAAGGCCCGCGTCGGCCGGATCCCGCTTCTGTTGCTGGACACCGACACCGAGGCCAACGACGAGGATCTGCGCGCGGTCACCGACCGGCTGTACGGCGGCGACGCCGACCATCGCATCCGGCAGGAGATCCTGGCCGGGATCGGCGGTTTCCGCGCCGTGCGACGGTACTGCGAGCTGACCGGGCATCCGCAGCCGAAGGTGTTCCACACCAACGAAGGCCACGCCGGTTTCCTCGGGCTCGAACGGGCCCGCGAGATCATCCAGGCCGACGGGCTGGCGTTCGACGAGGCACTGCCCGCCGTCCGCGCCGGCACCGTGTTCACCACGCACACCCCGGTCAGCGCCGGGATCGACCGGTTCCCCGTCGATCTCGTCCAGCGGTACTTCACCGACGGCAGGCTGGTCCCGAACGTCGACCCGCGCCGGGTGCTCGCGCTCGGCGCGGAGGACAACCCCGGCTTGTTCAACATGGCGCATATGGGACTGCGGCTCGCGCAGCGCGCGAACGGTGTCTCGGCGCTGCACGGCCGGGTGTCGCGGCGGATGTTCTCCCGGCTGTGGCCCGGGTTCGACTTCGACGAGGTGCCCGTCTCGTCGGTCACCAACGGCGTCCACGGGCCGACCTGGGTCGCGCGTGAGCTGAGCGCGATGCTCGGGCGCAACCACGAGGAGCTGGGCCTCGACGGCGTCCCTGGCAAGCCGCTGCGGGACGGCGTCAGCGACGAGCAGCTGTGGGGGTTGCGTCGTGAGCTGCGCGAGAAGCTGGTCGCGGAGGTGCGGCGCCGGGTGCGCGCCGCGTGGATGCAGCGCGGCGCTTCCGCGCTCGAACTCGGGTGGACCGACACGGTCTTCGACCCGGACGTGCTGACCGTCGGTTTCGCGCGCCGCGTGCCGACGTACAAACGGCTGACGCTGATGCTGCGCGACCCGGAGCGCCTGCGCGCGCTGCTGCTGGACGAGCGGCGCCCGATCCAGCTCGTCGTCGCGGGCAAATCGCATCCGGCCGACGAGGGCGGCAAGCAGCTGATCCAGCAGATCGTCCGGTTCGTCGACGATCCCGAGGTCCGGCGCCGGATCGTCTTTCTGCCGGACTACGACATGTCCATGGCGCGCTACCTCTACCGCGGCTGCGACGTCTGGCTGAACACGCCGGTGCGGCAGCTGGAGGCGTGCGGCACCTCGGGGATGAAGTCCGCGCTCAACGGCGGCCTCAACCTGTCCATCCGCGACGGCTGGTGGGACGAGTGCTACGACGGCAGCAACGGCTGGGCGATCCCGACCGCGGACGGCGTCACCGATCCGCTGCGCCGCGACGAACTGGAGGCCGCGGCGCTCTACGACCTGCTCGGCCACCAGATCGCGCCGCTGTTCTACGACCGTGACGCGGGCGGTGTGCCCGGCGGCTGGCTGTCGATGGTGTGGCACACGCTGGAGACCCTCGGGCCGCGCGTGCAGGCCTCGCGGATGGTGCGGGAGTACGTCGAATCGGGTTATCTGCCCGCTTCACGGATGGTCGCGGAGGCCACGGACGACGGTTATCGCGGCGCGTTGTCGCTGGCCGACTACCGGACCAAACTCGACGTCTCGTGGCCGCGGGTGCGGATCTTCGACACCGAACTGCTCGTCGAGGACGCCGCCCCGATGGTCACCGGCACCGAGGTGACCATCCGGGCCCGGATCGACCTCGCCGGCCTCGAACCGTCCGAAGTGGACGTTCAGGCCGTCGTCGGGAAGGTGGGCGACGGGGACGAACTGAGCGACCCCGTCACGGTTCCGATGTCGGGCGACGGAATCGGCGCGTTCGCGGCGCGGCTGAAGCTGCCGCATCCGGGCTCGATCGGCTACACCGTTCGCGTGCTGCCGAAACACCGTCTGCTGGCCACGCCGGCGGAACTGGCTCGCGTCGTTCACGCTTAAGCCCTCGTCAAGCCGGTACCGAACAAAAGAAACCGCCGATTCTCGATTTCCGCCGAACAATACGGAACGGCCCGGTGAAATACACTTTGCCGGGCCGATCCTGAATGGCGGAGGAATGGTGGCTTCGGCTAAGGAAACGAGAACGTCGCGCAGGGCCAAGGACCGGCTGCACCATATCCACGCCCGCGCCGGGATCCGGCAGGACGAGCTTGGCCGTGCGCTGGGCCCGGAACTGCGGGGGATCTGGGGCATCGCCGAGGACGCCGAGCCCGGCAGGGTGCGCGAGATCGTCCTTCTGCGGCTGAACCGCGTTCTCGAACGGTTCGCCGATCCGCTCATGCCCGAAATCGTCTGGACCGCCTACAACCTCGGCGTGGATCCGGTGGACGGCGGGGCGGGCATGGTGGGCCGGATCAGGACGATGGTCGACAGCGGCCGTGTCGCGGTCTCCGAGCGGACCTGCACCCGGCGGTTCTACGACTTCCTGGGGAGCGTCAAGAACAGCCTGGACGGTTTCCAGGAGGACCTCACCGGCGAAGACTTCCGGCTCGCTTCACGGTGGATTTCCGGCAACGTCCGGCCGGAACGGGAGCAGGCCGACGGCGGTCTGCGCGACCCCGTCCCCTCGGTCCTGCGGATGTTCCTCGACGGGACGGTGTGCGGCCCGGCGGACGAGGCGGGCGCCCCGGTCCCGGCCCGCCTCGGCGTGCACGGCGACTGGTTCTGCGTCTTCACCGACGAGCGCCTGCTTGCCGAGTACCGCGCGGTCACCGGCGCGGGCTGGTCCCGGATCCGGCACCGGACCGGCCGCGATGTCGTGCTCGCGGCCGCCGGCCGTGACGTGGCGACCGGGGTGCTGGTCAACCCCAGGCCGACGCGATCCGCCGGGATCCACGCCGCGCTCCCGCTCTCCCCGGACTCGATCGCCCGGCTGGCGATCCGTCGTTAGGGAACGGCGGGGGTGCCGCCTTCCCGGATCGGGAGGCCCGCCGAACGCCAGGCACGGAACCCGCCTTCGAGGTCGGTGGCACCCGGCAGGCCGAGCCGCTGCAGATCGGCGGCGGCCAGGCTCGACGAGTACCCCTCGTTGCACACGACGATCACCGTCGAGTCCGGTTTCACCTGCGGCAGCCGCCACTCGCTGTCCGGCGCGAGCCGCCATTCGAGGTGGATGCGCTCGACGACCACCGAGTCCGGGATCTCGCCCTCTTCGGCCCGGTTGACGTGCGGGCGGATGTCCACGATCAGGGCGCCGTCGCGTTGCAGCCGCAGTGCCTGCTCGGGTTCCGCCCGGTCCAGTCCGGACCGGGCGGCGGCCAGCAGGCTGTCGATAGCGCTCATCGGCTCAGTATCGGGGCGAGCGAGGGGATCTCGGCGGGGACTTCGGCGAGCGTGCCGAACTCGCGGGTCGCGACCAGCGGCGGCGAGTAGGCGTGGACGCTGGCGGCGGGCTCGGTGCCGATGCCGGTCACCTGGTGCGCGCGCCCCGCGCCGAAGCCGATGCCCTCGCCCGCGACGTGGGTGCGGCGCCGGATCGGGCCGCCGGGATAGCGGTACTCCTCGCCGATCTCGCCCTGCAGCACGGTGAACGAGCCGGACGCGCCGCCGTGGTCGTGCGGTTTGGTCTGCTGACCGGGCAGCCACGACAGCAGCCACAGTTCGACGCCGTCGGTCAGTGCGAGCCGCGCCCACCAGCGCTGATCCTCGTCGAAGCGCAGCAGGCCGCGCAGGCCCGAGGTGAGCTCGGTGGTGACCGTGGAGGTCAGCTCGGCCAATTCGCGGGGTGTCCAGAGCAGACGCTCGGGGTGCAGGAGTTCCGGCAGTAGCGGGTCGATCAGCTGCGGGTGGATCTCGAAGTCCTGGTCGGGAGTGATGGACGTGGTCACGGTGAGGCTCCTCGTGAAGTTCGCGGGCGCGGAAGCAGGGCCGAACGCGGCGCGACACGGGGTGCCGTCGGAAGAGGGGACTCAGCCGTGTCGCGCGGCGGTACATCCGCACGAGGCGACGAGGAGCAGGTCGATGGCCCGGCGGCGCCAGAAAGAGCCCCCGATGACGGGGAAGGCGGCGGACACGGACCTGATCACACCGCCGATGGTGCCACAGCTGCCTGCCGAGGGTCGCTTCGTCCCACTTCCTGGACCAGCCGCTTTCTCCCGACCGGCGGCCCGGTGCACACGCGCGCGCGTGTGCGGACACAATGGGCGCGTGAGCGAGCCGATCCAGCCCAGCGAACTTGACGACCTCGTGGTGAGGATGACCGGTGTCGGGGTCCGCCGAACAGGCAACGACCTCCTCGCCGACCTCGACTGGACCGTGGAACTGGACGAACGCTGGGTGGTGCTCGGCCCGAACGGCGCGGGCAAGACCACCCTGCTCCGGCTGGCCGCGGCCGAACTCCACCCGACCTCGGGAACGGTCGACCTGCTCGGCGACCGCATCGGCAAGGTCAACATCTTCGAGCTGCGCCCGCGGATCGGGTTCACCTCGGCCGCGATCGCGCAGCGGGTGCCGGGCGAGGAACGCGTCGTCGACGTCGTGGTGAGCGCCGGTTACGCCGTCGTCGGCCGCTGGCGTGAGGAATACGACAGCCTCGACACCGACCGCGCCCTGGAGCTCCTCGGCGCACTCGGCATCGCGCACCTGGCCGACCGCACCTTCGGGACGCTGTCGGAGGGCGAGCGCAAGCGGACGCTGATCGCCCGGTCGCTGATGACCGACCCGGAGATGCTGCTGCTCGACGAGCCCGCCGCCGGACTCGACCTCGGCGGCCGCGAGGACCTCGTCGCCCGCCTTTCGGAGCTGGCCCTCGACCCCGAGGCCCCCGCCATGGTGCTAGTCACCCATCACGTGGAAGAAATCCCGCCGGGATTCACCCACGCGCTGCTGCTGCGCGACGGCCGCGCGGTCGCCTCCGGTCTCGTGGACGACGTCGTGACCAGCGACAACCTGTCCAAGACGTTCGATCAGGACCTGCTGCTCGAACGGTCCGGTGATCGCTTCTTCGCCCGTCGCCGCTGACGGGTCGTACTGACCGGTAGCCTGCAATCTGTCTTGGACGGTTAAGGAGGACGGCGTGGGAGAGTTCGTAAGTCTCGAGGTCGAAGGCGGGGTCGGCACGATCCGGCTGGACCGCCCGCCGGTCAACGCGCTGAACAACCAGGTGCAGGCCGAGCTGGCCGAAGCGGCCCGTGAGGCCTCCGAGCGCGACGACGTGCGCGCCGTGATCCTTTACGGCGGTGAGAAGACCTTCGCGGGCGGCGCGGACATCAAGGAGATGGCCGAGCGCACCTACCCGGAGATCGCGAAGTTCGGCGCGGCGCTGACGGCGTCGCTGGCCACCATCGCGAACATCCCGAAGCCGGTCGTCGCGGCCATCACCGGCTACGCGCTGGGCGGCGGGCTCGAACTCGCGCTGACCGCCGACCGCCGGATCGCCGGCGACAACGTCAAGGTCGGCCAGCCGGAGATCCAGCTCGGCATCATCCCCGGCGCCGGCGGCACGCAGCGCCTGGCGCGGCTCATCGGCCCGAGCAAGACCAAGGACCTGGTGTTCACCGGCCGTTTCGTGAAGGCAGAGGAGGCACTCGCGCTGGGCATCCTCGACGAGGTCGTCGCGCCGGACGACGTCTACGCCGCCGCGCACAAGTGGGCCTCGCAGTTCGCGAACGGTCCCGCTGTGGCGCTCCGTGCCGCGAAGGCCGCCATCGACGGCGGTCTCGACACCGACCTCGCGAACGGTCTCAAGCTCGAATCCCACCTCTTCGCCGCGCTCTGGGCGACCGAGGACCAGCGCAACGGCATGAACTCGTTCATCGAAAACGGCCCTGGCAAGGCCACCTTCGAGGGGAAGTAAGCGCGATGACGCAGGTGAACGATCCGGCGCCGAATCCGCACGCCACCGCCGAAGAGGTCAAGGCCGCCTTCGACGACCCCAAGCTCGCCAACGTGCTCTACCACGACTGGGAAGCCGGGACCTACGACGAGAAGTGGTCCATCTCCTACGACGAGCGCTGCATCTCCTACGCGACGGACGTGTTCAACGCCGTCGCCGGTGAGGACGGCCAGCCGTACCCGACCGCGATGGAATTGGGCAGCGGCACCGGTTTCTTCCTGCTGAACCTGATGCAGGGCGGGGTGATCAAGAAGGGTTCGGTCACCGACCTCTCGCCGGGCATGGTCCAGGTCGCGCTGCGCAACGCCGAGAACCTCGGCCTCGACGTCGACGGCCGGGTCGCCGACGCGGAGCGGATCCCGTACGAGGACAACAGTTTCGACCTCGTCGTCGGACACGCCGTGCTGCACCACATCCCGGACGTCCGTGCGGCGTTCGCCGAAGTGCTGCGGGTGCTGAAGCCGGGCGGGCGGTTCGTCTTCGCGGGCGAGCCGACGAAGGTCGGCGACTTCTACGCGCGCAAGCTCGGCCAGTTCACGTGGTACCTCACCACCAACCTGACCAAGCTCCCGGTGCTGAACGGCTGGCGCCGTCCGCAGGAGGAACTCGACGAGTCCTCCCGTGCGGCCGCGCTGGAGGCCGTGGTCGACATCCACACCTTCGACCCGTCCGACCTCGAGTCGATGGCCCGCGGCGCGGGCGCGCAGGACGTCCGCGCGGTCACCGAAGAGTTCGCCGCCGCGCTGGCGGGCTGGCCGATCCGGACCTTCGAAGCCGCCGTCCCGCAGGAGAAACTGACCCTGCGCTGGCGTCTGTTCGCGTACCGGCTCTGGCTGCGACTGTCCGCTTTGGACAAGAAGCTGCTCGCCAAGGTGCTGCCGCGCGAACTGTTCTACAACGTGATGATCACCGGTACCAAGCGATCGTAGGTTGCCGTACCAGTTCAGCCTCGACGACGTCGCCTTCCTGTGCTCCGGCGCGGGAAGCGCGGCGCTCGCCGAATGCTCGTCCCTGCCGCTGACCGACAAGACCCGCATCGCCGACGTCGCCGCCGTGCGCCGGATCGCCCCCGAGCACGCGGCCGCGGTACTGGAAACGGTGGTGCTGCGGCGGAAGTCGTCGTCCAAACTGGACTCCGCGGACTCATGGCTTTTCACCGGTGACGCCCTCCAGCAGGCCAGCGCCACACTGGTCGCCCGGCACCGGGCTTCACGGCTGGCCGGTCGCGACGTCCACGACGTGACCTGTTCCGTCGGCGCGGACCTGATCGAGATCGCCCGCGTCGCCTCCCGGGCACTGGGCTCGGATCTGGACGAGGTCCGGCTGGCGATGGCGCGGCGTAACGCTCTCGAGGCCGGGGTTTCGCCCGCTCTGGTGCGTGCCGACGCGCTGCGGCCGATCAGCCGGGGTTCGGTCGTCGTCGCCGATCCCGCCCGCCGCGACTCCGCCGGACGCCGGGCGTGGAAGCCCGCCGATTTCCTGCCGCCGTTGGACGGGCTGGTCGAGTCGTATGCCGGCCGCGAGCTTTCGGTGAAATGCGCGCCGGGTCTCGATTTCTCCATCGCGCCGTGGGCGGACGAGGTCGAACTGGTCTCTTTGGACGGTCAGGTTCGTGAGGCCTGCCTGTGGCGCGGTGTGGGCTCGACGGTGTCGCGCCGCGCGACGGTGTTGCGTTCGGACGGTACACAGTGGACGGTCACCGACGCGGATCCCGACGAAATACCCCTGCGTGAGCCGGGTGAATGGATCGTCGACCCCGACGGCGCCGTCGTCCGGGCCGGACTCGTGCGGCATTACGCGGCGCGGCATGGCCTGTGGCAACTCGACGAACGCATCGCGTATCTGACCGGCGACGTCCCGCCGCCGGGAATCCGGGCGTTCCGGGTGTTCGAGCACGGACCGTACAGCGAGAAGAATCTGCGCGTATTACTGAAAAAACACGATATCGGTCGATTGGAAATCCTCGTCCGCGGTCTCGAAATAGACCCGGATGCGTTGCGGCGCAAGCTGAAACCTCGCGGTGGTGAAGAAGCGACTTTGGTACTGACCAGAATCGGTCGTTCTGGAGTAGCGTTCCTTTGCCGCGCGCAGCTGACGTGAGGAGTATTTCCCTGAGCCGGACCGGTCTGCTGAAACTGGCCGCCGCCGCGTGAAGGCCTACTACGGCGATGTCGTCGGTAGCGACGGCAAGCACCGGTACTCCGATGGCAGCCGCTTCGTCTCCGACACCGAACGTCAGGTCGAGGACGCCAAGCGCTACCTCACCCGAAGGCTGGACCGGACTACCTGCCGTGCGGGCTGACCTGCACCACCGTGCAGTACCAAGCGGGCACGCGGAAGCACATCGCCTCGACCGGCGCGACCATCCTCGCCAACTTCGGCGACCAGTTCAGCGACCTCGAATGCGGTTACGCCGAATTCCCGGTCAAACTGCCGAACCCGATGTACTACCTGCCCTGAGGGGAATATCCGCGCGGGCGGCGTCGCTGTGCCCGGTATGTCTGACAAGAAGGTGTTGAAGCCCAGCGCTGCCCACCCGATCACGGTGGAGCCGAACAAGGCGCGCGTGGTCGTCACGGTCGGCGGGAAGGTCGTGGCGGACAGCGCGAACGCGCTCACGCTGCGGGAGGCGAACTATCCGCCCGCGCACTACATCCCGCGTGCCGACGTCGACTTCGGTGTGCTGGAGCGGACGGAACACTCGACGTACTGCCCGTTCAAGGGCGACGCGGCGTACTACAGCGTCCGCACGGGCGACGGCGTCGCCGAGAACGCCGTCTGGACCTACGAGGCGCCGCACGACGCGGTCGCCGAGATCAAGGACCACGTGGCGTTCTACCCGTCGAAGGTGGACGCGATCGAAGAGCGCTGAGCCGCTTCACGGCAACTGGTTGATCCGGTCCCCGTCGGCCGCGAGCGAGGTGTCGGATTCGATCCGCCAGACCTCCAGCCCCGGTGCCTTGACCAGGGCATCGATGAGGGCCTCCTCGCCCGCGACGAGGGTCGAATCGAAGTCGACCTCGGTGGCCACGCACCAGGCGCGGTCGTCCGGCCAGAACAGGTTGGGCGACTGCGCCTCGAACCAGTTCGGCCGGGGCCGCCAGCCGAGTTCCGTCGCGGACGTCAGCGGTCCGCGGAAGAGCAGGTAGTCCCGGCCGGCGTGTCGCACGCGCGGCGCGTCGAGGTGCTCGCGGGACAACGTCGCCTCGTCGGCCCAGCCGTAGCCGTCCCAAAGGCAGAACCAGGCTTCCGAAGTGGCCGTGTGGTCGCCGAGAACGGCCAGCAGAGCGGTGAGGCTGTGTGAAGGCAGCGTGCCGCGTCCCGGCGGGGAGCCGCGCCAGCGCGAGCCGGTGAGATTCACCGGATCCGGGGAGCCGACCAGCGCGTGCCACTGCATGGCGCCATGGGCGCGCCGTCCCGTCTCAACCGCGGCTTCGCTCCAGCTCGACCAGCCGCCGCGATCACGCTCGGCGGGGTGGCAGACGCGGGCGTAGGCGGCGTAGCCACGGGGGACCGTGCGGCCGGCCGCGCCGAACGCGCCGCCGAGCCTGGAGAGGATCCAGTCGGCGGGGGACGGGTCGAGTACCGGTCGCAGCACGGCGGCAAGTCTCCAGCAAGATCATGTGCGGCGCATCTTGTCGGTGGGCGGGGGCATACTGCCGACGTGGGTGTTCCGCTGCGTCGCCGTTCGGGCCGTTCGGTGTACCGCGAAAGCACGCCGGTCGCGACCGTGGCCGGCGTGGTCGAGAGCGTCTGGACGGGCGTGGTGGGCGGTCGCCGTCCGCTGAGGGTGTTCCCGGACGGCTGCGTGGACCTGGTCTGGGACGGGCGAAGGCTCGACGCGGTCACCACCGTGCGCGGAGTGCTGCGGCACGAGCTGCCTTCGGCGGACTGGACCGTCGGGCTCCGCCTGCGATGCGGTGCCGGAGGCGCGGTGCTGGGCCTGCCGATGACGGAGCTGGCGGCGGGTGCCACCCCGTTGCGCGACCTGTGGCCCGCGAAGGCGCGCCGCGCGGAATCCAGACTGGCCGAGTGCGGGACACCTGGTGAGGCGCGGTCGGTGCTGGAAGCGCTGGTCACCGCCAGGCTCCAGGACATGGAGCCGCTCGGCCCGTCCGTCGCGGCCGCTCGCGCGTTGCGTGCGCCCGGCGCTCGCGCCGACAAGGTGGCTGCGGAGCTGGGAGTGAGCGAGCGCGGCCTCCGGCGGCATGTACGGCACGACGTCGGCGTCGGCCCGAAGGAGCTGCAGCGGGTGCTGCGGTTCCATCGGTTCCTCACGCGGCTCGAGGCCGTCGTACGGGACGGCTCGTCGCTTGCCGACGTCGCCGCCGAGGTGGGTTACGCGGATCAGTCCCATCTGGGACGGGAGTGCCGTCGGCTGTCCGGCGTTTCGCCCGGCGCGCTCGTAC
This sequence comes from Amycolatopsis sp. lyj-108, assembly GCF_046549005.1. Lineage (NCBI taxonomy): Bacteria > Bacillati > Actinomycetota > Actinomycetes > Pseudonocardiales > Pseudonocardiaceae > Amycolatopsis > Amycolatopsis sp. lyj-108. The sequence goes on from NZ_JAJPWQ010000010.1 coordinate 111,793, forward strand.
GATCCTGGACTGGCCGAAACGTTCCAGACTGAGACGGCCCGCCGAGGCGAAGATCGTGAAGTGCTCGAACCTTTCCGCGTCACCATCGACATCCGCACGGACGACCTCGACCTCAACGGGCATGTCCGCGGCCCCGCCTATCTCGCGTACGCCGATCACGCGCGCTGGGAATGCGTGTGGGCGGCCGGCGTGGACCCGTTGGCGCTCAAGGCCGGGAACCTCGGCCCGGTCAACCTCGAAACGACGATCCGGTTCCGCCGCGAGCTCCGTGCCCGCGCGCGGATCGACGTCCTGACCCGGTTCATCTGGGAGCCGGGCAAGGTGTCACGGGTCGTCCAGGAATTCGTGGCGCCGGACGGCGTCGTGGTGGCGGAGGTGGAAAGCCTCTCCGGACTGCTGGATCTCGAACGACGGCGGCTGGTCCCGGATCCTGGACTGCACTGGCGGAAGTACGCGGCGCGGCCGGAAATCCTCGGTCTGCCGTGATCAGGTGGCCGCCCGCTTTTCGTAGAGGCTGGTCGGCCATTTCGCCTCGGGCGGGTCGGCCACGTGCTTGAAGCCCGCGCGCTCGTAGAGCCCGCGCAAGGCCGGGTTGTCCCTCATGGTCGCCACGCGCACGAACGCTTTGCCCCGTGCCGCGGCCTTCTCGCCGACCCAGTCGATGATCCGGACGCCGAGCCCGGCTCCGGCCGCCTCCCGCGCGACCGCGAGGCGGCCCGCGTAGTAGGCCGGTTCCGCGGTCTCGCCCCAGAGCTCAGGCTCCGCCTCGGTCACCACACAGGTCGCGATCGGCTTGCCGAGTCCGATGACCAGCAACGCTTCACCCGCCTCGATCTGGTCACGCACCGACTCTCGCGGGAAGCGTGGTGGCCATTGACGGATTCCGCGCCCCGCCAGCCAGGCGGCGGCCTCGGCCAGCAGGTCGAGTACGACGTCCTCCTCGCCCAAGCGGGCCGGGCGGATGGTGGCGCCCGGCGTGAGTGGCTCGGGGCCGGTGATGATCGGCATGCCTCGATGATGCCCCGGCGGTGGTTGGATGTCTGTCGTGGTCGACGAGAACCTCGTACGGAAGCTGATCGCGGCACAGTTCCCTCGATGGGACGGGCAGCCGATCGCACGGTGGCCGTCCGGCGGCACGGTCAACGCCATGTTCCGGCTGGGCGACGACATGGTCGTACGGCTGCCTCTGACCGCGGGCGGCGCGAAAGACGTGCTGCTGGAGCAGGAATGGCTGCCCCGCATCGCGTCCCAGTTGCCCACGCCCATCCCCGAAGTGCTCGGGGCCGGCCGCGAAATAGGTGCTGCGTTCGCGAGCTGGTCGACGAGCAGTGACTCGCCTTGAAGTAGGTGCTTCCGGCCTGCCAGCTCATGGGGTGCACGCGCTTCCGTTGCGGTAACCGGTATCCGGCGGGGTTGGATGTCCCCAATGCCACATTGGGAGCACTGTGGTTTTGGGTCACCGTGGGCGCAGGGTTGGGCCGCCATATCGGAAGCGTCGCGGTGTCTGCGGGCTTTCCTTATGTCCCAGGGCTGGGTGGGTTGAGTGGTCGGCCTAGATCCTGAGGTGCATGGTGTTTCGCCGTGGTGTTCCGGTGGGGTCGAGGTAGGTGGGGGCGGTGAATTCGGGTAGTCCGTCTTGGGCGATGTGGGCTTTCCATTCACTGTGGTGGATGAGCCGGTGGTGCTTGGTGCACAGGAGCACTAGATTGTCGATCTTCGTTTCACCGTGGTGACGCCAGAAGACGATGTGATGGGCGGTACAGCGGGGCACGGGCATGTCGCAGCCCGGGAACGCGCAGCCGCCATCGCGAAGGGTCAACGCATACTTCTGGGCGAGGGAGACGGTGCGTTTGGAGCGGCCGATGTCCAAGGGTTCGCCTGCGGTGCCGAGGACGCCGGGTCGGACGCGGGCGTCGCAGGCGAGGATGCGGGCGTCGGTGGCGCTGATCGGTCCGACGAGGTCGAGGTGGGCTTCGCCGAGATCCCGCATGAGGTCCTCATACGACATGGTGACCAAAATGTGGGTCGCCTCGCCTGCCTGGCCGGGAAGGTTGCGGCTAGTGGTCTTCAAGCGGACGTAGTCGGTGAAGGCATCCCCGTAGCGTTCATCCTGAGTACGGGAATCCCGGACGCCGTCGATGGCCTTGTGCGGCTTGGCCATCGGATCCAGATCCGACTTCAACCGGGCGTAGGTTTCCAGGTCGAGGGTGGCTTTCAAGCCGAGGGTGCCGTCACGGTGTTTGACGAACCGCATCTCCGGACGGGTGTCTGTGGGGTCGTCGTTGCGGGGTTCCTTGCCGTCGGGGTCGAGTTCGTCCAGCAAGCGCCGCCCGGCGCAGGCGATCTGCCGCGGCCCCGCATGACGAGCAAGGTCGACCAGGATCTTCTCCCCGGCTCGTACATCTTCGTCGGGCACAGTGGAGGGGATGCGGGCGAGGGTGCGGATGATCGCGTCGATCTGCGAACCGCCGATCGCGCCCTCCGCGGCGGCTGCGGCCGTCAATGGTGCTAGGGGTGGTTCGGGGTCTCCACCGATGCACGGGCCGGGATGGAGGGCGAGGACGCGGTCGGCGCGGGCACTGGCTTCCTTGTCCGTCACGTGGAAGTCCTCGAAGATCAGCGCCGCTAGTGTCGAATGGCCCGAACAGCCGCGTACCCCGCGGGAATTGATTTCCGCGAGGATCGCGTTCTGTTCCGCGTCTATCTGACGCTTCTGGATTTCGAGTTCTTGTTTGCGGGCGTGCAGCGTCGCGGTGTCGACGCGCCACCACTCGGTGGGTGTCGCCGGGGTTGCGTCGTTGCTGGCCACGACCCCCACAGTACACCTGATCGAACAGGCGTGCGAGCCCTAATGGCCTAGCTCGAAAAGAATCCGAAATGCGCGTGCAGAGAAAGCAGTGAAGCGGCTTAAGAACGCGAAGGCGCTTAAGTAGCGCTTCGGAGAAAGCGGGAATAGTGGCGTCCCCGATCACCATGTCGGACGAGCCGACACGCCTCCGTCCACGGTCAGGTTGTGCCCCGTCAGGCGTGCGAGCCGGAACGGCCTAGCGGGAAAGAATCCGAAATGCACGTGCGGAGAAAGCAGCGAAGCGCATTAAAGGTGCGAAGGGCGCGAAGGTGAACAAGGCCGGTGCACGACAGTGGGACCCTGTGCTAACGTCGTCTCCGAGCCCCGTATGGGCCTACGCATGGAGGTAGCGGCTACTCAGCCACCAGAGATCGGCACACACCGTCTCTCGCATTCAGTCATCCCCGCGCAGTGGGATGACGCCTCCATGCGGTGCGCTCGAAACCCGGGCGTGCCAAGGCTCGTGTGCTCTTTTCCGGTGCTGGTTCCGCGCCTCCTGTCGACACATCGACGGGAAAGGACCGCATTGACCGGCTTCAACGACCAGGTGATCGAGGAATTCAGGCGTGACAAGGGAAAGCTCGGCGGCATGTTCGAGGGGTGGAAGCTGATCCTGCTCACCACCACGGGCGCCAAGAGTGGTAAGCGGCGGACGAATCCGTTGGGGTACCTCGAAATCGACGGCAAGACCGTCGTCGTCGCTTCCAACATGGGATCTCCGGACCATCCGGCGTGGTACCACAACATCCGTCGCGACCATCGGGTCACGATCGAGACGGGTGTCGAGACCTACGAGGCGATCGCGGCCGTTCCGCCGGCGGCGGAACGTGACGCGTTGTTCGCGCGGGTTGTCGCCGAGGAGCCGGGATTCGCCGAGTATCAGGCGAAAACGTCGCGCGAGCTGCCGGTCGTGATCTTGCACCGGATCGACGACCGGGTGCGGGGGATGGGGGACTTCCTGGTGGAGGTCCACGACTGGCTGCGGGAGGAACTCAAGACGCTGCGCGCCAGGGTGGACGACCTCGTGGCGGGCCGCGCCGAGTCGCTCACCATGGAGGAATCCTTGCGGGCGCATTGTGTTTCATTCTGCGAGGCGCTGACCAAGCATCATACCGGCGAGGACATGGGAGCGTTTCCCATGCTGGCCCAACGGTTTCCCGCGCTCGCGCCGACGTTGACGAAGCTCGGGGAAGACCACGCCGTCGTCGCGACGTTGCAGAAGCGGATCCGCGAGCTCGTGGAGGGCTACGTCCACGGTGAGAGTGACCCCGTTCGCCTGCGCGACGACTTCGACGAGCTCGCGGGGAAGCTCGAAGCGCACTTCGCTCACGAAGAGCGAACGGTCGTGACGGCACTCAACGTGACGGCGCCCGGCTGATCGGTGCGGACGCCCTGGGGTTTCGACCCCGGGGCGTGTATCGTAGTAGGTGGCGGCGCCTTCACAGCGCGACGCCGATCCGGCACGAGGCGGGTGGAATTCGCCCCCGGCCTCGCCGAAGACCGCGAACCAGCGGTCCCTCCGAAAGGTTTCACAGTCAAAACTCACAGCACGGACAGTGCGCTGTTCAGCCACCCGCTCGACTCCGAGGTCGAGCGACAGGACCCCGCGACCCCTCAAGGGGAGCGATACATGGATCTTTTTCGCGAACCTTCTTATCCCACACCGGAACCTTCGGCCGACGCCGTTCGTTGACGGAGTAGACCAACGTTTTGGGTGTCGTGTTGTCCAAGCACGCTCGCGCAGAATTCGTCGCGGGCGTCGTCTTCTCTTGCGTCGCGCCGTGACACCGGCTGACACAGCCGGTACTAGTCCTGGCACTCGACAAGAAGTGACGATATGACTTCAGTTCTCAACCACCCGGACAGCGCAGAGCGGCAGGCGCCACAGCCCCTGTTGTCCGGGGAGCAGACCAACACCGAAAACTTTCTCGTCAAGCTGTTCGCGGTGGTGCCGCTGCTGGCACTGGCCGCTTCCGTCCCGTTCGCGTGGGGCTGGGGGCTCGGCTGGGTGGACCTCGGCCTGGCCGCCGGGTTCTACTTCCTCACCGGCCTCGGCGTGACCATCGGTTTCCACCGTTACTTCACCCACGGCGCCTTCAAGGCCAACCGCGGCCTGCGGATCGCCCTCGCGGTCGCCGGCAGCATGGCGATGCAGGGCCCGGTCATCGGCTGGGTGGCCGACCACAGGCGCCATCACGCCTTCGCCGACCGTGAGGGCGACCCGCACTCCCCGTGGCGGTTCGGCAGCACCCCTGCCGCGCTGGCCCGCGGCTTCTGGCACGCCCATATGGGCTGGCTGTTCGACCGCGAGAAGACCAACGCGCAGCGGTTCGCCCCCGATCTGCTCGCCGACCGTGACATCGCCCGGATCGATCGCCTGTTCCCGCTACTCACCGTCGTGACGCTGCTCGCGCCCGCCGTCCTCGGCGGCGTGATCACGATGTCGTGGTGGGGCGCGGTCACCGCGTTCTTCTGGGCGAGCCTGGTCCGCGTGGCGCTGCTGCACCACGTCACCTGGTCGGTGAACTCGCTGTGTCACATGATCGGTGACCGCCCGTTCGCCGTCCGCGACAAATCCGCGAACTTCTGGCCGCTCGCCATCGCGTCCATGGGCGAGTCCTGGCACAACTCCCACCACGCCGACCCCACCGGCGCCCGGCACGGTGTCCGCCGAGGTCAGCTCGACATCTCGGCGCGGCTGATCTGGCTGTTCGAGAAGGCGGGCTGGGCGACGGAAGTCCGCTGGCCGAAGGCCGATCGACTCGGCCGCAAGCTCAACCCCGGCCACTCCCTGTCACTGCGCCGGACCGCGAAGCGGGTCTGAGCCCGTCAGCGGATAGCGCTCGCGATGGCGTCGATCAGCTCCGGCCCGTCGGACAACGCCGGATCGTTGTGATCGGCGCCGGGGACTTCGACCGTCCTGGCGCCGGCGGCCCGTGCCACGTCACGGCTCTGCTGTGCCGGGACGATCGAGTCCACGGCGCCGAAGACGACGGTCACCGGCGCCTTCACGCGCGCGACGTTGTCCCTGGTCGGAAACTCGTCCCGCAACAGCCACCGGACCGGCAGGAACGGATAGTGCAGCTGTCCGACCGACGCGAGGTCGACGAACGGCGAGCGCAACACGAGCGCGGACGGCGGGCGTTCGACGGCCAGTTCGGTGACGACCGCGGAGCCCAGGCTCTCGCCGAAGTAGACCAGCGGCACTCCGGCCTCGCGGACCAGGAAGTCCTGTGCGGCGCGGACGTCCAGCTTGAGCCCGTCCTCGGACGGCTCGCCGGGATTGCCTCCGTAGCCGCGATACTCCAGTAGCAGCACCGAGAGCCCGCGTGCGGTCAGCGCGCGGGCCATCGGCGCGCGGTACGCCCGGTTCCCGGCGTTGCCCGGTGCGATCAGCACGGCCGCCTTCGCGCCGGCGACCGGGAAGTACCAGCTCGCGAGGCTCAGCCCGTCCGATGTCGTGAGCGTGACGTCCCTGCCGCCGGGCAGGACGCCCGCGGCGCCCGGCGGCGGACCTGCCTCGGGGAGGTAGATCAGCTTGCGCTGGAAGGCGAACGCGCCACCGAAGACCACACCGACGATGGTGACGGCCACCGCCAGTGCGATCAACGCCTTTCCCCGTGCGGTACTCAGGGCTTCGTCGGGGGTAGGTCGAATTTCGCGAACAGGTCCGCGTCGATGAACGAGGTGATCTCGCGGATCCGATCGCCGCGGAAAGACAGCACGTTGATCGACCAGCCATGGTGGACGGCGTCGGCCGCTTCGCCGAGGTAGCAGGCGACGGCCGGCTGCCCGTTGGCGGTGACGACCTCGGTGCGCCAGCTCGGGCACCGGCCGATCGGGACCTCGACGGCGAAGCGGGACACGGCCTCGATGCCGCGGTACCAGTGCGCGAACGGCGGCATGGACCAGGTGACGTCCTCGGTCAGCAACGCCACGAGCGCGTCGGCGTCGCCGCGGTCCAGCGCGGAGGCGAAGCCCGCGGCGATCTCACGGACCCGGGGATCATCGAGCTTCCGCAGCGTCTGCTGCCGGTCGGACGGCGGGACCTTCTCGGCGACGATCGCCCGCGCGCGTTGCAGCGCGCTGGTCACCGCCGCCACCGAAGTGTCCATTGTGGACGCGATTTCGGCGGCGGAGAAGCCGAGGACGTCGAAGAGCAGCAGGGCGGCCCGCTGGTTGCCCGGCAGATGCTGCAGCGCGGCGACGAACGCCAGCTCGACGGCCTCGCGTTGCTCGTACCGGACGTCCGGCCTGCTCCCGCCGGGGTACGGGCCGAGCCACGCCACTTCGGTCACCGGGGCCTCTCCGAGCACCACTCGCTCGCTCGACGGGCCGAGGTCCATCGGCAGGGCGCGCTTCCCGCGCGCGGCCGCGACGTCGAGGCAGGTGCGGGTGGCGACGGTGTAGAGCCAGGTCCGCATCGAGCTGCGCCCCTCGAAGCGTGCCAACCCCCGCCAAGCCCGTAGAAGCGCGTCCTGCAACGCGTCGTCGGCGTCGTGGGTCGAGCCGAGCATGCGATAGCAGTGGGCGTGCAGTTCGCGGCGCAGCGGCTCCACCACGCGGTTGAACTCCGCCTCATCGGTGCGCAGGACGTCTTCGCTCACAGTCGACGATTGTGCCCTTTACTTGGCGCGAAGCGCGGTGACGGCAGGGGTGAACATCGTCGTCTTGATCGCGGACAGCGTGCCGCGGTCCTTCCCGGCCAGCGGGCGGACGAGGTCCGTCGCGTACTCCAGCAGCGCGGGTTTCTCGGCGACGGCGTCCACGAGACCCAGGTCGCGCGCGTCCGTGCCGCCGAACCGCCGTCCCGTGGTCATCGACGCGATCGCGGCGGCGGGGGTGAGCTTGCCCTGGATCAACGCCGCCATCCCCGGCGTGAACGGGATGTTGATATCCGCTTCGGGGAAGCAGAAGTACCCGCGGTCGGCGCGCATCACCCGGAAGTCGTGTGCCATCGCGAGCATGGCCCCGGCGCCGAAGGCGTGCCCGTTGATCGCGGCGACCGTGTGCACGCCGAGGGTGAGCACGCGGGCCAGCAGTTCGTGGACGTCGGCGACGTACTGCGCCGCCTGGGTGGGGTTGCCGGTGAGCCATTCGAGGTCGAGGCCGTTCGAGTAGAACTTGCCCGACCCCACGGTGACCAGCACCGCCGGATCCGGATAGGCGACGACGGTGTCGAGCTGGGAATGGACGGTTTCCAGCCAGGACGGCGAGAAACGGTTCTCGTCGTCTCCGAGGTCCAGCAGGAACACCGGGGCGTCTTGACGCAGCGTGGGCATGTCAGTCCTTCCGTGGGGGTGGGAGCAGGAGTATGGCGCGGACCGCGGCGGCAAGCCGGGCCCGGGAGTCTTCTGAGATCGGTTCGCCCGCGGTGAACGCGCGGCGGAACAGGGCCGTCGGCAGGTCGACCACGCAGGTCGTCAGCACTTCGACGGCCTGCGCGTCGCGCCGGTCCCAGAGCCGGAGGGCCAGCCTGACCAGGAATGCGATCAGGCGTTTGTCGAGGGCAAGGAAGTCGGCGGCGAGGTTTTCGGGGACCTGCGGGCCGAGGACCTGTTCCTTCTTGACGGTGATGAGCAGGCGGGCCGCCTCCGGCCGGCGGTCGGCGAACGCGGCAGGGGTGCCCGCTGCGGCCACGACCGCCGCGACCGGATCTTCCGCCTCGTCCGCGAGAGCGGTCTGGAGGTCGAGGAACTCGCCGGCCGCGCGGAGCCAGACGTGGGCCAGCAAGGCGCCGAGCGAGCCGAAAGCGTGGTAAATCGTCCCGTTGGACACGCCCGCGGCGGCCGCGAGGGACCGGACGGTGACGCCGTGGGCGCCCGTCTCGACGACGAGGCGTTCGGCCGCGTCGAGCAGCCTTCCCAAGTCGTGCACACGGGGGCGGGGCATGGGGCGACGGTAACAGAGCACGTGCTCTAAAACAATAAGAGAGCAGCTGCTCCACTATGTGCCGGATGTGGGCTGTGACCTGGTTCACGAACGTCTTCACCGCGAAGTCGTCACATCGGCCCGGCGGCCGGGGTCAACCGGTCGAATCACCGAGAAGCCGAGGAGAAACCGAAATGACCACCGCCTATGTCATCGTCACCGTCGTCGGAGCGTTCATGGCCGCCTTCTCGGCAGCCTCGATCTTCTTTCGCGCCAAGTGGGTCGTTCAGCCGCTGGCCGACTACGGCGTTCCCCGCGGTTGGTGGACGCCGCTCGGCGTCGCCAAGGCCGCGGGCGCCCTCGGCCTGATCGCCGGCCTGTGGGTGCCCGCGCTCGGCGTCGCGGCCGGGATCGGACTGGTGCTCTACTTCACCGGTGCCGTGATCACCGTGCTGCGCGCGCACTGGCCGTCGCACGTCGCGTTCCCGCTGATGTACCTGGCGCCCGTCGCCGCCTCCTTGGTGCTGGGATTCGCCGCCTGAAGTCAGGAATCCGGGGTCCACACCGCGAGTTCGGCGCCGCCGGGCTCGCGGAAGTGGAACCGGCGCCCGCCGGGGAACGAGAACGGCTCGACCGTGACGACTCCGCCCGCGGCCTCGACGGAATCCCTTGCCCGCTCGAGGTCTTCGGTGCGGATCGTCACCAGCGGCGCGACCGTCTGCTGCCCGGTGTCCTGCTGGAAACCGAACGAGACCACACCGCCACTCTGGACGTCGGAATACGTCGGGCCGTACGCCGTCGCCGTCCACCCGAAGGCCTTTTCGAAGAACCGGCTCGAGTCCGCGGCCGAGCCGGACGGGAACTCGACGAAGTCGATTTCATACATGGTCCGGAACCTACTCCGGACCACCGACAGGAATCGCTCAGACGCTGCGCAGCACGGAAACCACGACGCCCAGCACGGTCGCGCGGTCCCCGTCGATGACGTCGTAGGCGGGGTTGCGCGGTTCGAGGTACACGTGGCCGTCACGGTGGCGGTACACCTTGACCGTGGCCTCCTCGTCGATCATCGCGGCGACGATCTGGCCGGAGTGCGCTTCCTGCTGCTGCTTCACCACGACGATGTCGCCGTCGCAGATCGCCGCGTCGATCATCGAGTCACCGCGCACCCGCAGGCCGAAGACGTTGCCCCGGCCGGTGAGTTCACGCGGAAGGGTCATCACGTCGTCGACGTGCTCGACGGCCGAGATCGGCGTTCCCGCGGCGATGTCACCGACGACGGGGACCGGCACCGAGTCCTCTGTGGATTCCCGCGACGTGGTGCCGTGCAGGAACGCGCGGACGTCCATGGGGCGGGAGATCGAGCCGCTGCGGCGAAGGAAACCCTTCTCCTCCAAGGCCGCCAGATGCTTCGACACCGAGGACGTCGAACGCAGCCCGACCGCTTCACCGATCTCGCGAGTGCTCGGCGAGTACCCGTGCTCCACCACCCATTCGCGGATGGTCAGCAGGATCTTCTGCTGGCGCTCCGGCAGGGAAGCGGCTTCCTCGAACAGCTCAAGATCGTGGTAGGCGGTCATCAGCGGAATGGTAGTTCGTGCAGGCCGCCGCGATCGCCGCGGTGTCCCAGTAGAACGGCCGCACCTCGGTGATGCGCCCGTCCTCGACGGTGATCGTCTGCAGGATCGGGAAATCCAGCTCGCGTCCGGTGGTCCTCGCGCGGACGTGCACCTGGGTCAGGACGACCAGTGGGCTGGTCTCGCTCAGGAAGCTCTGCTCCACCATGTCGAAGATCGCCCAGGTGTCGCTCATGGCGGCGAAGAACCGTTCCAGGCCTTTGTGACCGCGCCAGATTCCGCCGTAGGGCAGGGCATCCGCCTGGTGCAGCACCACGTCGGGGGAGAAGAACGGGGCGAGCTGTGCGAAGGTCGCCTTGCCGGGACCGCCCGCCGCGAAGTAGCCGGCTTCCGCCGCGTACATGCCTTTGAGTACGGACAGGGCGTCCGTTGTCGATGTCACGACGACCACTGTGGTGCGCGGCGGGTCCGGGCGCTGGCGGTTATCCGTCGTCGAGATCGGCCGGATGGCGGCCCGGCCGGACCGAAAGTCCGATCCCGTGCGCGGTTCCGCGAGGTTGACTCGATCGTATGAACATGAAGATCACCGCGGCGGTTCTCGCCGCCGCGACGGCCACGGTCGCCCTCACCGGTTGCGGTCTCAAGGAAGGCTTGACCGAAAAGGCGAACGGGCACGTCAAAACGGTCGGCTACGCGACCGGTGCGGAAGGCAAGCGCGACACGGACGCCCGGCTGCCGGAGTGGGTGCCGGACGGGGCGGCGGCGGTCACCGAGGTCATCCGGACGACGGGTTCGGAGCGGCTCCTGCGGTTCACCGGCGGGACACTCCCCGCCGTTTGCGTGCCGGGTCCGGCCGCGACGCAGGCGGCCACCCTCGCCGCGAACTGGTGGCCGCAAGGGCAGGAAAGCAAGACGGACAAGGTGTGCGGTGACTGGCATGTGCTCGTCCAAGGCGTCGACGTGTTCGCGTTCAAACCGGAAACCCTGGTGAGCACGAGGTCCTGAGTCACTCGGCGAGCGCGTCGGCGCAGGCGGCGAGATCACGCAACAGCCGCTCCTGCTCGGCCGTCGAAAACGGTTCGAGCATCCGATCCTGCACCGCGCGCACGACGCCGCTGGCAGCGCGGAGCTGGGCCTTTCCGGCGGGAGTGAGGGTGCTGGGCAGGGCGCGGCCCTGCGGCGCCGTCGCCGGACGGGTGACCAGGCCGCGGTCCTGCAGGCCGCGTAGCACCAGGTTCATCGACTGCCGTGTGACGAACACCGCCCTGGCCAGTTCCGCGTTCGACAGCCCCGGTCGCTGCGAGAGCACTTCGAGGCAGGAGTACTGCGGCACGGTGAGGTCGAGCGGGCGCAAAGCGGTGTCCATCGCCATCCGGAGCGCCGTCGCCGCTCGTTTCAGCATGTACCCCACCGCCAGGTCCAGTGGCCCGACCGTCTCGCCTCGGCTCATGTCAGCATCATGACACGACCTTTCGGCTGACAGTGCCTGCCAGGCGGGTGCCAGTGTCGTGTGCGCCGCCTGTCAGGCGCCCCCGGCACTCTCTGGAATGTCATTCCAGAAGCGAACCGAAGGGTCACCATGTACACACCTGTCACGATCATCGGCGCCGGACTCGGCGGGCTCACCCTGGCCAGGGTCCTGCACGTCCACGGCATCCCGTCCGCGGTGTACGAGGCCGAGGCCTCGCCGTCGGCGCGGACGCAGGGCGGGATGCTCGACATCCACGACTACAACGGCCAGCTCGCCATCGAGGCGGCCGGGCTGATGGACGAGTTCCGCGGCATCGTCCTGGAGGGCCGCCAGGCGATGCGGGTCCTCGACTCGGACGGGTCGGTCCTGCTCGAGCGGGCCGACGACGGCACGGGCGGCCGCCCCGAGGCACAGCGCGGGGACCTGCGGCGGATGCTGCTCGGCTCGCTCCCCGACGGCACCGTCCACTGGGGACACAAGGTCGTCGCCGTCCGTACCCTCGACGACGGCCGCCACGAGGTGACGTTCGAAGGCGGCGCCACCGTCGTCACCGGTCTCCTGGTCGGCGCGGACGGCGCGTGGTCACGGGTCCGGCCGCTGCTCACCGGCGCCGGCCCGGACTACAGCGGCACGTCGATCGTCGAGACCTACCTGTACGACGCGCTCACCCGGCATCCCGCCGCGGCGAAGACGGTCGGCGGCGGATCGATGTTCGGGATCGGGCCCACGCCGGGGATGAGCATCCACGGCCACCGCGAAAGCGGCGACACCTTGCACGGCTATGTGGAGCTCACGAAGCCGCTGGAGTGGTTCGACGACATCGACTTCAGCGACGCCGAAGCGGCCAAGGCGCGGATCGCGGCGGAGTTCGGCGGCTGGTCGCCGGAGCTCACCGCGCTGATCACCGAAAGCGACGTCGCGCCGATCCATCGTCCTGCCTACGCCTTGCCGTCCGGGCTGCGGTGGGCCCGCGTTCCGGGCGTGACCCTGCTCGGCGACGCCGCGCATCTCGCGCTGGCGAACGGCGAGGGCGCCAACCTGGCGATGCTCGACGGCGCCGAACTCGGCAAGGCCCTCGCCGCACGTCCGGACGACGTCGAGACCGCACTCGCCGAGTACGAACAGGCCATGTTCGTGCGCAGTGAAACGCCCATCGAGGAGGATTTCCTGCTCGAAAGCGTCTTCGGTGAGGACATCCCCGAGCGGCTGCTCGACCTGTTCGGGATCGAGCAGCGGAAGGCCTGAGCGGGCCGCTCACTCGGGCGATCGCGCCCCCGCGTACGGCTTGAGGGTGATGGAGTTGGCCGCTTTCTGAATCCCGCCCAGCATCTTTCCGCCGCCGGGCAGGTGCGGAAGCATTCGCATGAACCGGTTTCGCATGCGGATCCCGCGGCGGGTGCGCGGGGCGAAACCGCCGGCGCCACCGGGCGGCCGCTTCATGTTCGTCGCCACGTACTCGCGCATTTCGCTGTCATATCGGGGAAACGCGAGACGGTGGTCGCCCTCGGCCTCGGCGAGCTCACCCGCGAGCACGTACGCGCCGACCAGCGCCATGCTCGTGCCCATCCCGAGTGAGCCGCCGAAGGCCGAGTCGCCGAGCAGTACGGTGCGGCCGCGGTACCAGTGGTCGACCCGGACCTCCCCGACCCTCGCGAAGTACAGGTCGTCGGTCTGCCGCAGCTGATCGAGCAGCGCGGGGAGCTCCCAGCCCGCCCCGGCGAACACGTCGGCCAGCAACTTCTTCTGGGCTTGCACATCCCGCCGGTCATAGGCCAGCTCCGGTGAGACGAACCCGAGCAGCGCCCGGACCTCCCCGGTGTTCCCCAGCGGGTACAGCAACGCGACCCGGCCGTCGACGCCGTTGCCCGCGGGCAGGTTGTACATCACCTCCCAGCCGTCCAGGTCGAGTTCGGTGCGGGCGGGGAAGTACGAGGTGTAGTAGCCGAGGTCCTGGACGAATTCCTTGTCCTGCCCGAAGGTCAGCGCACGCACGCCGGAACGCAGCCCGTCCGCGCCGACCACGAGGTCGAAGGAGCGCGGTGGCGCGTTGTCGAAGGTGACCTTGACGCCTTCGGCACTCTCGGCGATCTCGGTGATCACGGTGTCGTACAGGATTTCCAGGTCCGTGCCCGCCGCCTCGTGCAGGATCCGCACGAGGTCGCCGCGCAGGATTTCGATCTCGGCGACGATCCCGCCCGAATCGCCGAAGTCGTCACCGCCCATGGCCGCCACGCGTTTCCCTTGCTCGTCGAGCCAGGCGATTCCGTGCGTGCCGGTGTGATGGGCCTTGACGGCGTCCATGATGCCCATCCGCTCCACCGCGTCGCGGGCCGCGCCGCGGATGTCGATCGCCTGCCCGCCGGAGCGCAGGGCGGGGGAGCGTTCGACCAAGGTGGGCTGGAAGCCGTGGCGGCGTAGCCAGTACGCCAGGGAAAGTCCGGCGATGCTCGCGCCGGAGATCAGAACAGTACGCATGACGGCAACGTACAGCCGGTTCGGTACGCTGTATATTTGTTCTAGTGCACTGCTGCTCATGACGAACGTAGTGGCTTGAGCGCACTAGTACACTAGGAGGCTTGGTGGACAGTGTGGACAACGGGGCGCCCTACCGGAAGATCGCAGCGGAGATCCGCGACAACATCACGAGCGGACGGCTGCGCCCGGGCGATCGGATCCCGCCGACGCGGCAGATCACCCGGGAGTGGGGAGTCGCGATGGCCACCGCCAGCAAGGTGATCGCCGTCCTGCGAGACGAAGGCCTGGTGGACACCAAACCGGGCTCGGGAACGGTCGTGCGGTCACGGGATCGCGCGTACACCCCGACGTCTTCCCGCCGTCAGGAGCTGGACCGGGACCGGATCGTCCGCACGGCGATAGCGATCGCCGACGCGGAAGGCATGGCCGCGGTGTCGATGCGCCGGGTGGCCACCGACCTCGGCGTGGCGACCATGTCGCTGTACCGCCACGTGTCCGGCAAGGACGATCTGATGCTGTACATGGTGGACCTGGTGACCGCCGAGAAGACCGCGCACGCCCGGCCTCCGGCGCACTGGCGCGAACGACTGGAGTTCTCGTCCCGTCTACTGTGGACGATCTGCCGCCGTCATCCCTGGGTGGCCGAGGTGCTGTCCATGACCAGGCCCCGGGCCATCACCCCGAACCTGATGTTCTACGCCGAATGGGTGCTGACCGCGTTGCGCGGTCTGGGGCTGGGCATGGACGACATGATGTACATCCACCTGAACCTCTTCAGCCACATCCGCGGCCTGGCCCTGTCCCTCCAGTCGGAGGCGCGGGCGCGGCAGGACACCGGCATGACCAGCGACGAATGGATGGACACCCAGGTGGCGGAGTTCCGGGAAGTCGTCGCCACCGGCCGGTACCCGACCATGGAATACGTGGTGACACAGGAATTCGAGCAGGACATGGACACGATGTTCGAATACGGCCTGCGGTTGTTGCTCGACGGGGTCGAGCGGCGGCTAGCGCGCGGTCAGGCCGTCGGGCGGCCCGCCCCGGCGTAGTCGTCGCCCTGCTTCCGGTAGGTGTGCACCTGCACCGCCTGCCCGGTCTGCGGGGCGTCGATCATCTGCCGGTTCCCGATGTACAGCCCGACGTGGTGGATCTTCGTGTTCGGCTCGCCGTAGAAGATCAGGTCGCCCAGCTGGGGATCGGTCACCTTGTCCACGCTGTGGTACTGCGTGTGGGCGGTGCGCATGAGCTTGACGCCGGCGCTGGCGTAAGCGGCCGTCGTCAGGCCGGAGCAGTCGAAGCCGGGGTCGCCGCCGCCGGTGCCGTTGCCGCCCCAGACGTAGGGCAGCCCGATCTTGTCGATGGCGAAGTTGACCGCGCTCAGCGCCGCCGCGTTCGGCGGCTGCGGGCTCTGGCCGACCGTGCCGTAGACGTTCACGGTCGCGAGCGTGCGGTGCATCAGCAGCGGCGCGGGCTGCAACGTGCTCACCGCGTTCCACCACGTCTGGCCCTGGCCGAGGTCGCGCCCGCCCGCGCACAGGGCGCGTCCGGCGGTGAGCGTCGCGTCGTCGATGTTCTGCGGATTCGGTTTCCCGCCGGTGGCCGAGGCCTGGAACTGGTTCCACACCGACGGTGTCAGCTGCAGCGGGCCGCTGGCGTTCGCGGACGAGACGACCTTGTTGTAGAAGTCGCGGACCTCGACCGCGCCGAGCGGTGCGGTCATCACGCCGTCGGCGTTCAGGCTCGAACCGGTGGTGCGGCCGTGGTCGGAGGCGATCTTCCCGAGCGCGGCCAGCGTCACCCAGGAAAGGCGGCAGCCCGGCGTTTCCTTGCTCAGCGCCACGGTGGACTTCGCATAGCCGGTCATCGCTCGCAGCGGGATGTCGAGCCAGCCGCTGGTCTTCGACACCCAGGCATCGAACTCCTGCCCCATCTGCTGCGGCACCTTCGGCTGCTCCTTGGGCATCTCCGCGGGGGCGGACGACGAGGCGGGAGGCGCGGGCGGGGCCGAGGACTGGACGGCGGCGGCTTCCGGTTTCGGCTCGTCCTTGGGGGCGAAGGTGATGGCGGCGACCAAGGCGGCACCCGCGACGACGACGGCGGCGACGATCACCGGAAGTCTGCGGCGGCGGGAAGTCTGCTGCTCCATCAGAGCCCTCCGACGATGCGGCTCAGGACGAACTCGCGGAAGGCGTCGACATCGGTGGTCAGCGCGACGTCGATGGTGCGGCCCGGCACGGCCTGCGGATCGGTGCTTCGCAGCCTTCGCCGGTCTACGAGAGTCGCGCCGCGCGCGGGGCCGAAGCCGCACTCGACGTCCACGGGGTAGGACTCGACGTCGAGGATGCCGGGCCGGATCGCCTCGGCCACCGCGACCGCGTCGTGCATGACCATCCCGGGGAAACCGAGGATCGGGGTGTAGTGCTCGACGTAGGTGGGTGTCAGCGCTTCGAGCGCCGCACCGAGCGGGCCGGAGGCGGCGAGCTTGCCGAGCCACGTCGTGTCGACCGAGCACTGATGCGTGATGTCCAGCGGGACCAGCACCGTCGGGATGTCCTCGTCGACCAGCACCCGGCGCGCGGCCTCGGGGTCGCTCCAGATGTTGAACTCCGCCGCGGTGGTGGAGTTCCCCTTGGTCACCCCGCCGCCCATGATGACGATCCGGCCGATCTTCTCGCGGATGTCCGGATGGGCCGCCAGCAGCAGCGCGATATTCGTGAGCGGGCCGATCGGGGCGATGGTCACCGGCTCGTCGGCGGCCTCCAGCAGATCCACCAGCAGGCGGACGGCACCGCGTTCGTCGAGCGGGCGCTTCGCCTCCGGCAGTGTCCCGGCGTGGCCGGAAAGGCCGTCCTGGCCGTGGACGAACCCGGCGGGTTTGGCGTTGTCGTACACCAGCGGCCGCGCGGCGCCGGCCGCGACCGGGACGTCGTCGCGGCCGAAGAGCTGCAGCAGGCGGCGTGCGTTGGCGGTGGTGTGGCTCAGTGGCACGTTGCCGAACACCGTGGTGACGCCGAGCAGTTCGACGTCCTCGCACTGTGTGGCCAGCGCCAGCGCGAACGCGTCGTCGACCCCCGGGTCGGTGTCGATGATCAGCTTGGTGCCCATGCGCGTGCTCCCCTTTGCGGTCGACAGCCTGATCACAGGTTACGGTCACCGGTATGACGTCCATGTGGGGTGCGCCCGCGCTGTCGCGGCTCCGCGCTTGGGGCCAGGCCCGCCGTGATCCGCGTCAGGCGAAGTTCCTGACCAAGGATTCGCTGCGCTGGGTGCTGCGAAACCGCGCGTACACGCCTTGGTACCTGGTCCGATACTGGCGGCTGCTGAAGTTCCGCGTCGCGAACCCGCACATCATCCTGCGGGGAATGGTGTTCCTCGGCAAGGACGTCGAGATCCATTGCCGCCCCGGCTACGGGCGGCTGGAGATCGGCCGCTGGGTGCACATCGGCGACGGCAACGCGATCCGCTGCCACGAGGGTTCGCTGCGCATCGGCGACAAGGCGGTGTTCGGACGGCAGAACGTCCTCAACGGCTACCTCGACATCGAACTCGGCGCGGCCACCCTCGTCGCGGACTGGGTGTACATCTGCGACTTCGACCACGTCACCACCGACATCACCGTCCCGATCAAGGATCAGGGCATCGTGAAGTCGCCGGTGCGGATCGGGCCGGACACCTGGATCGGCACCAAGGTCTCCGTGCTCAAGGGCACGCGGGTCGGCCGCGGTTGCGTCCTCGGCGCGCACGCCGTGGTGCGGGGCGAGATCCCGGACTACTCGATCGCCGTCGGCTCGCCGGCTCGCGTGGTGCGGAACCGGCAGGACGACTACGCCGCCGACGCCGCCCGCCGCGAGGCTGTCGCGGACATGGCGCGCAAGGCGAACAAGGCACTCCAGAAAACCCTGGGCGTCGACTCGTAACTCGTGTGATGGAAGCCGTAACTCGCGTGATGGAAGCCGTAACTCGCGTGATCAGAGGCGTGACACGTGAGTTACGCCTCTGATCACGCGAGTGCGGTCTCTGATCACGCGAGTTACGCGGAACTAGCCGCGCAGCTGCTCCCGGACCTCCATGAGCGCGAAGCCCAGCAGGTTCTGCCCGCGCCAGTAGTCGGGGCGCGTGGCGTTCTTGTCGTCGCGGGCGACGCCGCTGCCCCAGACCAGGTCCATCCTCGACGCCTCGACGATCACCTTGTCGCCCGTGGCCAGCAGGAACTCGCGCTCCTCGGCGTGCTGGCGGAACTTCTCCAGGTTGCCGTCGATGACGATGTCGAAGCGGTGCCGCTCCCACAGTTCGGCGTCGAAACCGGAGACCTCGCGGCCGAGGATCTTGGCGGTCTTCGGGTCCGGCGCCTGACGGATGGCCACCGCGGCCTCGTGGTCACCGAACAGTTCCGCCTTGCTCGCCATCATGTAGTGCTCGGCCGTCGGGTACTGCTCGCCGCCCGCGACGAACGGCGCGTGCCACCACTGGCTCAGGCAGGCCGCGTTGATCCGGCCGCTCTTGAGCGGGGTGTGGCCGTAGAAGAGCTGGTACTCGGGCTCCGCGCCGCTGTGGACCAGCTCGCGCAACGCATCGAGACTCCGGACTCCGTCGACCTTGCTCACCATGGCGACCAGTGGACCACAGACCACCGACAACCGGTGAACTGGATCGGACCACTCTCCGTGGTGACCGGAGGCGGTCAGTACATTCAGCATTCGTGCAACGGATCGAAACGGTGAGCGCCCGAACGGTCGAAGAGGCCGCCAAGCGATTGGCCGGGGTGGTGACCCGGACGCCACTCGAACCGAACGAACGGCTTTCGGCCAGGGTCGACGCCCGGGTCTGGCTCAAACGCGAAGACCTCCAGACCGTGCGCTCGTACAAGATCCGCGGCGCCTACAACTTCATCGTCCAGCTCGACGCGGAGCACCGGGAACGCGGCGTCGTCTGCGCGAGCGCGGGCAACCACGCGCAGGGGGTCGCGTACGCGTGCCGCCGCCTCGGCGCGAACGGCCGGGTCTACGTTCCCGGCACGACTCCCCGGCAGAAGCGCGAGCGGATCGCGACGCTGGGTGGCTCGCATATCGAGGTCATCGTGGTCGGCGAGACCTACGAAGACGCCTTCAGTGCCGCGAAGCACGACGCGGAGACCACCGGCGCGACGCTGGTCCCCGCGTTCGACGCCCCGGAGACGGTCGCCGGGCAGGGCACGGTCGCGATGGAGGTCGTCGCGCAGCTCGGGTTCATCCCGGACGTCATGGTGGTGCCGGTCGGCGGTGGCGGCCTGCTCGCCGGGATCGCGGCGTGGGCCGCGGAACGGGCACCGGAGATGCGGATCGTCGGTGTCGAACCGGCGGGGGCGACCTGCATGGCGGCCGCGCTGGCCGCCGGTGAGCCGGTGCGGCTCGAAACCGTCGACACCTTCGTCGACGGCGCGGCGGTCGCGCTGGCCGGATCGGTGACGTATCCGCTGGTCCGCGACGGCGGCGTCGAACTCACCGAAGTCGCCGAGGGCGCGATCTGCACGGAAATGCTCGCGATGTACCAGTCCGACGGCGTGATCGCCGAACCCGCGGGCGCGCTCGCGACCGCGGCGCTGGGCACGACGGTGAAGATCGACCCCGGGCAGATCGTGGTGTGCGTCGTCTCCGGCGGCAACAACGACGTCAGCCGCTACGGCGAAGTGCTCGAACGGTCGCTGGTCCACGAAGGACTGAAGCACTACTTTCTGGTGGGGTTCCCGCAGGAGCCCGGCGCGCTGCGGCGGTTCCTCGACGAGGTCCTCGGGCCGGACGACGACATCACGCGGTTCGAGTACGTGAAGCGCAACAGCCGCGAGACCGGTCCGGCGCTGATCGGCGTCGAACTCGCGCGCGCCGGCGACCTGGAGGGTCTGCTGCACCGGATGGACGTGAGCCCGCTGCAGGTGGAGCGGGTGGAGCCGGGCAGCCCGCTCTTCCACTTCCTGGTGTGACGCCCCCGCAATTCGTCACCTACTTGCGACGTCCGGACCTCGCAAGTAGGTGACGAATCGCGGGGTGGGGCTTAAGGCGCCTTCGGCACCGCCGGGTACGGCACGAAGGTGCTGGTGTTCTCGTCCACGGTCAGCTGTTTGCCGATCGTGGGGAACGCGCGCTGCGAGCAGGCCGGTCGTTCGCAGACTTTGCACCCCATGCCGATCGGGGTGGCCGCGGCGCGGTCGTCGAGATCGAGCCCGGTCGAATAGATGAGCCGTTTCGCGTGCCGCAGTTCGCAGCCGAGGCCGACGGTGAACGTCTTGCCGGGGCTGCCGTAGCCGCCGATGTTGCGTGACACCGTCCGCGCGACCCAGAAGTAGCTCTTGCCGTCGGGCAGGGTGGCGATCTGGGTGAGGATCTTGCCGGGCTGGGTGAACGCCTCGTAGATGTTCCACAGTGGACACGCGCCGCCGACGCGGGAGAAGTGGAAACCGGCCGCGGACTGGCGTTTCGACATGTTCCCCGCCCGGTCGACCCGGACGAACGAGAACGGCACGCCGCGGTTCTTGGGGCGCTGCAACGTCGAGAGCCGGTGGCAGACCGTCTCGAAGCCGACGCCGAAGTGGTCGCAGAGCCGCTCGATGTCGTAGCGGAACCGTTCCGCGCATGCCAGGAACGGTCCATAGGGGAGGATCAGCGCGCCCGCGAAGTAGTTCGCGAGCCCGACCCTGGCCAGCGAACGCGCGGCGGGGCCGGAGAACGCCCACGAGTCGGCGAGTTCGGTGATCAGGTCGTCGTATTCCAGCAGCGCGATCTGCGAAGCCATCCGGAACGCCTGTTGCCCGACACGCAGGCTCGGCGCCAGCCGCAGCACGCGCGGCCCGGGTTCGTACCGGTGCTGTTCGCCGTTGGACTCGTCGATGCCTTCGTTCGTGACGTCGACGCCGTAGCGCTGGGTCAGGGTCTCCTTCAGCGCCGCGAGCACCTGGCCACGCTGCAGGGGGATGTCGTGGGCCATCCGTTCGGCGCGTTCGTCCAGCTCGGCGACGTAGTTCTCCCGCTCGTAGAAGAAGTCACGGACCTCTTCGTGCGGCAACGAGCCTGCCGCGCTGCCGTGCATGCCCAGCCCGTTTTCCGTGGTCAGCACGGCGGTGTTCTCGACCGAGTTGCGATAGCTGCGATGCAGTTTGACCAGGGCCTGGGCGATCGTCGGCAGGTTCGTGGCGAGGTCGTTCAGCTCACTGGTGGTGACGTCGACGCCGAGGACCTCGTCGAGCAGGGCTTCCTTCACGTCCGCGACGAGCCGCGCGGTGTCGTTGTTCGCGAAGAACTCGGTGTCCACTCCGAACGCTTGCGTGATGCGAAGGAGCACCGGGACGGTCAGCGGACGCGAGTTGTGTTCGATCTGGTTGAGATAACTGGGTGAGATCTCCAGCACACGAGCGAGGTCGGCCTGGCTCATCGACCGGCTTTCGCGCAGATGCCGCAGCTTCGCTCCGGCGAAGGTTTTGTCCACTGAGGCCTCTCTGTCCGCAAGGTTTCCGGGCCTGAACGATTCAGTGAACGGTCAAGCCCGTGGATTTTGCCGGTACTTGCGAACCTGCGATTCGCAATCTTTGCAAGATGCTACGGAAGCTTCGCAGAAATTGGCAAATTGGAGGCCTGGATCGGATTTCCCCTGTCATGTCAGGGTCAGGTCAGGAAAGGCGATCACTCGCAAACTTCGCAACACCGGGAGAATCCGATGACTCAGCACGCGCAGCAGCTGGAGCAGGCGGCCGCCGAACTGGCCAAGCAGTGGGAGACCGACCCCCGCTGGGCGGGCGTGAAGCGTTCGTACTCCGCGGCTGACGTGGTCAAGCTGCGCGGCAGCGTGGTCGAGGAGCACACGCTCGCTCGCCGCGGCGCCGAGAAGCTTTGGGACCTCCTGCACAACGAGGACTACGTCCACTCGCTGGGCGCACTGACCGGCAACCAGGCGGTGCAGCAGGTCCGCGCCGGCCTCAAGGCCATCTACCTGTCGGGCTGGCAGGTCGCCGCCGACGCCAACCTCTCCGGCCAGACCTACCCGGACCAGAGCCTCTACCCGGCCAACTCGGTGCCTGCCGTCGTCCGCCGCATCAACAACGCGCTGGGCCGCGCCGACCAGATCAACTGGGCCGAGGGCAACACCGACATCGACTGGTACGCCCCGATCGTCGCCGACGCCGAGGCGGGCTTCGGTGGCCCGCTCAACGCCTTCGAACTGATGAAGGGCATGATCGCCGCCGGTGCCGCGGGTGTGCACTGGGAGGACCAGCTCGCTTCCGAGAAGAAGTGTGGTCACCTCGGTGGCAAGGTGCTCATCCCGACCAAGCAGCACGAGCGCACGCTGAACGCCGCCCGCCTCGCCGCGGACGTGCTGAACGTGCCGTCGCTGATCGTCGCCCGCACCGACGCGCAGGCCGCCACGCTGATCACCAGCGACGTCGACGAGCGTGACCGCAAGTACGTCACCGGCGAGCGCACCGCCGAGGGCTTCTACAACGTCACCAACGGCATCGACCCCTGCATCGACCGCGGTCTCGCCTACGCCGAGTACGCCGACCTGCTGTGGATGGAGACCTCCAAGCCGGACCTCGAGGTCGCCCGCCAGTTCGCCGAGGCGATCAAGGCGAAGTACCCGGACCAGATGCTGGCCTACAACTGCTCGCCGTCGTTCAACTGGAAGAAGCACCTGGACGACGCGACGATCGCGAAGTTCCAGCGCGAACTCGGCCACATGGGCTACAAGTTCCAGTTCATCACCCTGGCAGGCTTCCACGCCCTGAACTACTCGATGTTCGACCTGGCGCACGGTTACGCCCGTGAGGGCATGACCGCCTACGTCGACCTGCAGGAGCGCGAGTTCGCTTCGGAGGACCGCGGTTACACCGCCACGAAGCACCAGCGCGAGGTCGGCACCGGCTGGTTCGACAACGTCGCCACCGCGCTGAACCCGGAGAGCTCGACCACCGCGCTCGCCGGCTCCACCGAGGCCGAGCAGTTCTGATCCCCCGCAATTAGGTGCCAGGTGGCGGTCTCTCGACTCCCAGGGGAGACCGCCACCGCCCCCCTTCCATCCCTCGCGAAGCCCAGCGGAGGCACACCATGGTTGAGAAGCTGAACTACCGGATCGACGTCTGCGGACCTGCCGGTGACCGGTTCGACGAGATCCTCACCCCGGCCGCGCTGGACTTCGTGGCCAAACTGGACAACGCGTTCGCCGGACGCCGTCGCGAGCTGCTCGACGCCCGCCGTCTGCGCCGCGAGAAGCTCCAGTCCGGAGAGGAGCCGCTGGGCTTCTTGCCCGAGACGCATTCCGTCCGCGACGACAGCAGCTGGTCGGTCGCCCCGGCCGCGCCCGGCCTCGAAGACCGCCGCGTCGAGATCACCGGCCCGACCGACCGCAAGATGACGGTCAACGCGCTGAACTCCGGCGCGAAGGTCTGGCTCGCCGACTTCGAGGACGCGACCTCGCCGACCTGGCACAACGTCATCGACGGCCAGATCAACCTGTTCGACGCGATCCGCCGCAACATCGACTTCACCACCGAGGCGGGCAAGCGCTACACGATCGGCGACGAGCCCGCGACGATCGTCGCCCGCCCCCGCGGCTGGCACCTGGTGGAGAAGCACATCCGCATCGACGGCCGCCCGGTTTCGGCGAGCCTGGTCGACTTCGGCCTCTACTTCTTCCACAACGCGCGCCAGCTGCTGGCCCGCGGCAGCGGCCCGTACTTCTACCTGCCGAAGCTCGAGAACCACCTCGAAGCACGGCTGTGGAACGACGTCTTCCTGCTGGCGCAACGGGAACTCGGCATCCCGCGCGGCTCCGTCCGGGCCACCGTGCTGATCGAGACGATCACCGCCGCGTTCGAGATGGAGGAGATCCTCTACGAACTGCGCGAGCACGTCTCCGGGCTGAACGCCGGCCGCTGGGACTACATCTTCAGCGTCATCAAGAACTTCTCCTCGCACGGCGCGGACTTCGTGCTCCCGGACCGCGCACAGGTGACGATGACCGTCCCGTTCATGCGGGCCTACACCGAACTGCTGGTGCGCACCTGCCACAAGCGCGGGGCGCACGCCATCGGCGGCATGGCCGCGTTCATCCCGAGCAAGGACCCGGAGATCAACGCGACCGCGCTCGAAAAGGTCCGCCAGGACAAGGAACGCGAGGCGAACGACGGCTTCGACGGCTCGTGGGTCGCGCACCCCGGCCTCGTCCCGGTCTGCCGCGAGGTGTTCGACGGCGTGCTCGGCGGCTGGCCCAACCAGCTCGGCAAGCTCCGTGAAGACGTCGTCGTCACCGCCGAGGACCTGCTCGATGTCGCCAGTGCCGGCGGCGAGGTCACCGAAGCGGGTGTCCGCGCCAACATCAACGTCGCACTGCGCTACATCGACGCGTGGCTGCGCGGCACCGGCGCGGCGGCGATCCACAACCTGATGGAGGACGCCGCCACCGCCGAGATCGCCCGCTGCCAGGTGTGGCAATGGATCCGCAACGGTACGAAGCTCGAAGACGGCACCGCGCTCACCCACGAACTCGCCGTGTCCTATTTGGACGAAGAGCTGGCGTCGGTGCGCGCCGAACTCGGCGAGGGCAACCGTCTCGGCGACGCCTACGAGATCTTCACCGAGACCGCGCTGGGAGAGAAGCTGCCGAGCTTCCTCACCACCGGCGCGTACGCGCGGTACCTGACCGCGCGGTGACGCAGGCTCCGGCCGCCCCTACCTGACGCGGGGCGGCCGGGTTCCACACCGGTTTGGGACGGTGTGGCCCAACGGGTCCGGTGGCGGAGGCTCCCCGCCACCGGACCCGCTTCACGCGCGCGCCCCTCCGGTAGCGCCTGTCGGGCGTGCGCCTCGCCGCGGAGACCCCGCTCACCTCCCACACCGTGGTGGGCGGGGTCTCCGCGGCTTTCTCATGCCGAACTCGCGTGATTGAAGGCGTAACTCGCGTGATTGAAGGCGTAACACGATGATCCGGCGGGAAACACGCGAGATACGGCTCCAGACACGCGTGATACGGCTCTGATCACGTGAGTTACGGCTCTGATCACACGCACGGGACCGGACGAATCGGTCACGGACCGCGAATAGGTAGGGGTACCTACTGATTCCCCCGTTGTTTCGCCGGCGGGGCGCGCGGATGCTCGGCGCCGGGTGGGAATTCCGCCCGTTCCCCCGAGGAGCCACCATGAAGAAGCAGTTGAGGACCCTCTTGGCCGCGACTTTCGCCGTCCTCGCCGTCGCTCTCGCCGCCCCGGCGGTGTCCGCTTCGGCCGGGGTTTCGGTGCAGCCGGACTGTGTGCGGCCCTGCCACTTCTGATCTTCGTCACCTAGAGCAGACACGGGGGTCGCGCCCCTCGCGACCCGCGACGCTCGTGGAGGGCGGACCCGGGTTCCCCGACATCCGGGTCTTCCCTCCGCCCACGTTGTGAAAGTGGCTTTCGCAACACCGAACGCGCGGGATCAGGGCTCGAAGGCGTTGCCCGTCGCGATCTTCGGCCGCCCCAGTTCCACGGGCTCCGCGACGCGGGCCCGCCGGTAGACGGCGGCGGTCGCTTCGGCGATGCGGCCCCAGTCGAAGTCCGCGGCCAGGCGCGACTGCGCGGTCAGTGCCCGCCGCGCCGCGGCGACCTCGTCGTCCAGCACCGCTTCGACGGCGTCCCCGAGGGCGTCGACGTCGCCGGGGCTGAACGCCAGGCCGGTCTCGCCGTCGACGACGACCTCGCCGAGTCCGCCGGCGGTCGAAGCGACCAGCGGCGCCTTCGCGGCGGCCGCTTCCAGCGCGACGATCCCGAACGGTTCGTACCGGCTGGGCAGCACGACGGCGTCGGCCGCGGCCAGTACGGCGCGCAGTTCGCGGTCGGAGAGATGCCCGACGAAGTCCACCGCGCGGCGCACGCGCAGCTTGCGTGCCTGATCGACCAGTTCCTCCAGATGCCGCCCCTTGCCGGCGATGACCAGCCGTGTCCCCGGTTTGGCGCGGCGGATCCGGGGGAGTGCGGCGAGCAGGTCCTGCACGCCCTTCTCCCATTCCAGCCGTCCGAAGTAGAGCAGCAGCGGCGCCCCGGAGGGGCTGTAGACCTCGCGAGCGTGCGCGACCTCGTCCGCGGGCACCTGCCAGGTGCGTTCCTCGATGCCGTTGTGGATCACGGTGACCGCGTCGCCGTCGACCTCGAACAGCTGCGCCACCTCGCGGCGCATGGCCTGCGAGCAGGTGATCAGCGCGTCCGAGCGGTTCGCGAGCCACCATTCGACCGAGTGAACCTGCTGGTTCAGCGGATGCGAGAGCCAGCCGGAGTGCCGTCCGGCCTCGGTGGCGTGGATCGTGCCGACCAGCGGCACCCGTGCGGCCTCCGCGATCGCGATCGCGGGATGGGTGACCAGCCAGTCGTGCGCGTGGACGACGTCCGGCTGCCAGCCGCGCAGCAGGTCGGTGGCGGCGCGGACCATCGCGTGCCCCATGGCCAGCGTCCACGCGACGAGGTCCCGTTCGAAGGTCACGTGCATCGGGTCTTCGGCGACCCGGATGATCCGGACGCCTTCGACCACGCGATCGGTCCTCGGATGGGTCTCGGCGTCGGTGCCCGCCGTGTGACGGCACAGGACGACCACGTCGTGCCCCTGCCGGGCGAGGTGTCTGGCCAGGGCGTGGACGTGCCGTGCGAGTCCGCCGACGACCACGGGTGGGTACTCCCACGACAACATCAGCACGCGCATGGGTGGAGGTTACTCGTGAGTCGGTCGTCACCGGGACGGGGCGATCACCCCCACAGGTGAAGCCGGTGGCGGACGACAGGGGAGGCGATCTTTGCCACCATCGGAGTGATGACGTCCTCGGTGAACGCGGCCGAACCGGCCTTCAAACCCGTCGAACCGGTGCTGTCGACCCCGTGGTCCGCGCAGGTCGGACCCGGCAACGCGCTGCCGGAGTACCCGCGCCCGCGGCTGGTCCGGCGGTGCTGGCTGAACCTCAACGGAGTGTGGGAGTACGCGGGGGACCGCGCGCCCGGCGGGAGCGGGTACGGCGAGCGGATCCTGGTGCCGTACCCGCCGGAGTCGGCGCTCTCCGGTATCGGGCGGCGCGACGAAACCCTCTGGTACCGCAAGGTGTTCCGGGTCCCGTCCGAATGGGACGGTCAGCGGGTGCTGCTCCATTTCGGCGCCGTCGACCAGTCCGCGAAGGTCTGGGTCAACAACCAGGAGGTCGCCGTCCACGAAGGCGGGTACACGGCCTTCAGCGCGGACATCACCGACGTGTTGCGCCCGTCGGGATCGCAGGAACTGACCGTCCGCGCGACGGACCGGACCGACGCCTCGACGCACACCGTCGGTAAGCAGCGGAACGAAGCGAAGGGGATCTTCTACACCGCCGCTTCCGGCATCTGGCAGACCGTCTGGCTGGAGCCGGTGCCGTCCGCGTACGTCCGGGATCTCCAGGTGACGCCGGACCTCGAAGGGGTGACGGTTGTGCCCAAGGTCACAGGCGGCGCCCGGGTGGAAGCGATCGTCAGTGAGCCCGGTGGCGCGGAGGTGGCACGCGTCCTGGGGGAGGCGGGACGGCGGTTGCGTGCGGAGGTGCCTTCGCCGCGGCTGTGGACGCCGGACGATCCGTATCTCTACGACCTCGAGATCCGCTTGCTCGACGAGAGCGGCACCGTGCTCGACGCCGTCGAGTCCTACACCGGGCTCCGCACGATCGGGACGGTCGCCGACGCCGAAGGCAGGCCGCGGATCGCGCTCAACGGCCGGATCACCTTCCTGCACGGCCCGCTCGACCAGGGCTACTGGCCGGACGGCGTCTACACCGCCCCCACCGACGAGGCGTTGCGGTTCGATCTGGAGAAGACCAAGGAGCTGGGCTTCAACTTCGTCCGCAAGCACGTCAAGGTCGAGCCGGAGCGCTGGTATTCCTGGGCGGACAGGCTGGGCCTGCTGGTCTGGCAGGACATGCCGTCGCTCACCGTGTCCTTCGACGGTCCGCCCGGGACGGCGCCCGATCCGGTGCCGGAGGCGAAGGCGCGGTTCGAAGCGGAGCTGACCGAGATGGTGGAGCAGCTGCGCGGGGTGACCTCGATCGTCGGCTGGGTGCCGTTCAACGAGGGCTGGGGCGAGTTCGACACCGCGCGCGTCGCGGAGCTGGTGAAACGCCTCGACCCGACCAGGCTCGTCGTCGCGAACAGCGGCGTGAACTGCTGTTTCTCGCGGCCGGACGCCGGTGCCGGCGACGTCTACGACGACCACACCTATGTGGGGCCGGGGAAACCCGCGGTGAAGGACCATCGGGTGATCGTCGACGGCGAGTACGGCGGCCTCGGCCTTGTCCTCGACGAACATCGCTGGCCGGGGGAGCCGCAGGCCTACGAGATGACGCTGACCTCGGCACAGCTCACGGAACGCTATGCCGAGGTCAGCGAGCGCCTCGAACGGTTCATCCCCGAAACCGGGCTCTCCGGCGCGATCTACACCCAGACCACCGACGTCGAAAACGAGGTCAACGGCCTGCTCACCTATGACAGGCGGGTGCTGAAGGCCGATCTCGCGACCGTGGCCGCCCGCAACCGCGCGGTCATCGCGGCGGGTCAGTCCGGCCGAGCCTCCACCGGGCCGCCCGAGTCCCGGACCCGGACGGGCACCCCGAGCAGCTGAGAAGGCAGCTGCCCGTGGTCGTGGCCGGGGGTCATCCACACGTCGATCGTGGGTGTCCCCTCGGCCTCGCCCTGTCCGACGCCGACCACTCCCGGTACGTCGTCGAGCCAGCGTGACGCCGAGACGAGCGCGGCGTCGACATCCGGAGCTTCGTCGGTCACTACGGATGCACCCTGATCCCGAGAGACGCTTCGACCAGCGTGATCCGGTTGATCACGGTGACCACCGGTGAACCCGCGAACAGCAGGCCGACGGCGTTCTCGCTCAGGTCCGCCACGAGGCTGCCCGAGTCGCCACCGGCCGACATGTCGGTGGTCAGCAGCTGCTGCGCGAACCGGGCCACCCGGCCGCCGCCGTAGTTCACGTCGACGGTGGCGTTGATGTTCGTGATCCGGCCGGTCGTCCAGTTCGTGGTCCGGCCGGTCTTCTGCACGAGCGTGCCGACCGCGGGCGCCACGTTGGTGCCCTTGAGGTCGCCGACCCAGAAGATCCGCCGGTCGAGGTCGTGGAACTGGCCTTCGGCGATCGCGGCGTCGACGAAGTTCAACGGCACCGGCTGCCCCGGCTGGATGAACTTGATCGGCACGAACCGGCTCAGCCTGGCGATGACGTCGGTGGGAACGACGCCGCCGTCGAACGGGCCGGGCTGCAGGATCGGGTCGCCGATGGCGGCGGCGTTCGAGTTCGCCAGCACGTGGTTGTTGCTCAGGATGTAGTACCTTGGCGGCTTCCCCGGCAACGCGGTGGCGTCGTAGACGGCGGTGCCGTAGGTGCCGGCTGTGATCTTGAAGTGACCGACGCTCAGCCCGCCGAACGCCGGGCGGAACCGCTTGGCCAGGGTGAACGGGCCGACCTGCTCGCGGGCCAGTTCGTCGGGGCGGGCGAGCGTCGGAGCGGGCGGCTCGTCGAGCATCGTGGCGGCACCGTTCCCCTTCGACGGTGCGATGCTCCGGCCCGCTTGCAGGACACCGACTTCCTGGACGTCGGTGGGCACCCCGGCGAGCGTCGCGGGAACCAGATCGTCGTCACGGAGCATTTCGTGCGGCATCTTCGTGTCGACCAGAACGGTGATCGCCTTCTCGCCGGTGTCCGTCCCGCGAGACCATTTCGTACCGAGTGCCACACCAACGACGTTCTGTCTGGAGAGCAGTGCGTCCTCCTCGGCCGCCTGCACACTCGCCAGTGAGAGGAATTCATCCGGGATCATATTGTTTTCGATCACGTCGGCCACACTTTCCCGCGATTTCGGATGGCTTGCAGGGGACCCCGACGAGCGAGTCTTCTCCGTTCACCCTGATGGCGCCATAGTGCAAACGGGTAGACCGGTTCATTGTCGACTGTCAAGATTTCCCTTGTAGCGCAAGGGTTTGTGATCTATCGACCGGCCATAGCGCCGAGTCGTGACGCATTCAGGGACTTTGGTCCCTTCTTTCACGGAAAAAGAAACGGGCGGTTCACCGGATCATTCCGGTGAACCGCCCGTTGTCGGGAAAGCGTGATTCAGGCGCCGATGGTCGCCTCGATCGCCTTGGTGATCGTGTCGTCTTCGGGTTCGGTGCGCGGGCGGAAACGTCCCACCACTTCACCGGACGGGGCGACGAGGAACTTCTCGAAGTTCCACTGCACGTCGCCGCCGGCGCCTTCCGCGTCGGCCGCCTTGGTGAGTTCGGCGTAGAGCGGGTGGCGGGTCTCCCCGTTGACGTCCAGCTTCGCGAACAGCGGGAACGAAACGCCGTACGTTGTCGAGCAGAAGGTCTGGATCTCCTCGGCGGTGCCCGGCTCCTGACCGGCGAACTGGTTGCACGGGAACCCGACGACGGAGAAACCCTTGTCCGCGTAGCGTTCCTGCAGCTTCTCCAGCCCGGTGTACTGCGGCGTCAGCCCGCATTTCGACGCCACGTTCACCACCAGCAGCGTCTTGCCTTCAAGCGCGCCGAGCGTGGTGTCCTCGCCCGCGAGCGTCTTCAGCGGGATGTCGTGGATGCCCATGGTTGCCCCTTTCGTCATTTCCTCAGCAGGTCACGCGCGTCGACATGGCCGAAGGGCCCGTCGTCGCGCCGGAACGCGGCCGCGGTCTCCCGCGCGCGGTCGAGCGCTCCCTCGCGGAGCAGTCCGGCGAGCGTGTCGAACCGTTCGGTGTGCACTTTCGCCCGCCGCCGCGCGTAGTCGGCGGCGGAATCCTTGGTGACCATGAACGCCCAGTCGCTCGAAAGCGCCAGCATCGCCTCGGCGACGGCTTGATCGCGGACGGCGTCACGCGTCGTCATGTCCATCCCGGTGACCAGGTCGAGCATCCGGTGCTGCAACGCGGTGTTGTCCCGCACCATGTCGGCGACCTGCTCGCCGTCCCAGACCCGCCAGTCCTTGCCCGATCCCCACGACGACGCCGGGAGGTCGACCTTCCCGCCGAGGTGACCGGCTTCGAGCGCGCCCTTGAGCGTGGTGACGCGGACGCCAGCCTCGGGCAGCGCGCGCAGGACGCCTTCGAGCCAGGCGGGGCCCTCGTGCCACCAGTGCCCGAACAGTTCCGTGTCGTACGCGGCGACGACGAGCGATTCGCGGCCGTGCTCGGCCTTGAGCGAGCGCAACCGGGCGACGACGGTGTCGACGAAGTCCTGGACGTGGCCGCCGAGGGTGGCCGCCGCCATCGCCGGGTCGTACGGCGCCTTGTCCGGCGGCTCGACGGTCTTGCCGGTCACCCTGGACGGTTTGAGGCCGACTTCGTGCGCCCAGGTGTGGAAGTCGCGATAGGCGGCGTGACCGGGGTAGCCGGCCTTCGGTGACCAGACGCGGTACGTGACTTCGAGATCGCGGCCGAAGCAGACGACGTCGGAATCGCCGACCGTCCGTGCCGCCGACGTGTCGCCGTGCAGGGACGGGCCGTCGACCATGAACCGCTGGACACCCGCGGCGGCGTAACCGGCTTCCATGCCGGGCTCGTAACCGCATTCAGGTGCCCAAATGCCTTCGGGACGCTGTCCGATCCGCAGTGCGGTGTCGGCGAGACCGCCGCGCAACATGAAGTCGCGGACGGCCGGGTCGAGCAGCGGCTGGAACGGATGCGCCAGCGGCCCGCCGAGCAGTTCGATGGTCCCATTGTCCACAAAGGACCGGAGGATCGGAGAGAAACCGTGACGCCAGCGCGTTTCGAGTTCTTCCGACGCCTTGGTGGCGGTCCGGTACTCGCTCGCGGCGAGGTCGCGCAGCAGCGGGTCGCCGCGCCAGAGCGTGGACGCGTGCCAGGCGCGCAGCTGCCAATGCCCGAGCCAGTCGTGGAAGGCGTCGATGCAGTACGGGTCGTCGAGCTGGGCGGCGAGGATCGGCGTCATGCCGAGCGTGAGGACGTCTTCGCGGCCCTCGTCGGCGAAGCGGCGCAGGAGATCGACCATCGGCAGGTAGGAATGCGCCCACGCCTGGTAGAGCCATTCTTCGCCGACCGGCCAGGAACCGTGGTGCGGCAGCCACGGCAGATGGCTGTGCACGACGAGGCAGAACGTGCCCTCGTATTCGCTCATCGGCGCACCGCCACGGCGACGAGGTCGAGGCTGGCGTCGAGGTCTTCACCGTGGACGGCGAAATCCGCGGCCTGGATGGCTTCGACGTCGGCGAGCAGTTCCGCGGGCCAGGTCGCCTGCCCGGGAAGCTGCCCCATGACGACGTCGAGCTGGGCGTCGATGATCGACCCGCCGTACTTGGCGTCGAGCTTCGCGACGCCCTCGCCGTGGTGGAGGCCGTGCAGCGTCTCGACCTCGAAACCGGCGTCACGCAGCAGTTCGTCCAATTCGGACGGTGCGAGTTCCCTGGTGTGGAACGGGTTGAGCGGAGTGTCGCTGTCCGGGGTGAAGGTCAGCCGGTTGGGTGTGGTGACGATCAGCCGTCCGCCGGGGGAGAGCACGCGGTGGCATTCGGTGAGGAAGGCGCCCTGGTCCCAGAGGTGCTCGATCACCTGGAAGTTGGCGACGACGTCGACCGAGGCGTCCCGCAGTGGCAGGAACACCAGGTTCGCCCTGGTCACGCCGATGCCGGGGTAGCGGCGGGCGACGTGCTCGGTGGTGGGGGCGTCGTAGTCGAGCGCGAGCACCCGCTCGGCGACGGTGGCGATGAGCCCGGCGCCGTAGCCTTCGCCGCAGCCTGCCTCCAGGACGGTCTTGCCTTCGCACAGGGGCAGGAGGTGGGCATACGCCGCTTCATGGCGGCGGAACCAGTAATTCTCCTCGGCGATGCCCGGCACGGTGCGTTCACCGGTGAGGTGCAGCGCTTCGGCCCTGGTGGCTGGGGTGGTCACGCCGCGACCCTACCGGCCGGTCACTTCCATCCCCTCCGCAACTAGTCACCTACTTGCGGAGGGCGGCCCTCGCAAGTAGGTGACGAATTGCGGTGTCACGTTTCGCGGCGCTGCCCAGTCCAGGAGGTATGCAAAGGACATTCACCCGCGTACTGCTCGTCGTCTTCGGTCTCATCGAACTGCCCGTCGGGCTGTGGCCGCTGTTCAGCCCGGACGGCTTCTACCGGGACTTCCCGGGATTCCGCACCGGCTGGGTGGCGATGGACGGCCCCTTCAACGAACACCTGATCCGCGACTTCGGCGGCCTCAACCTGGCGCTCGCCGCCATCCTGATCGGCGCCGCCGTGATCGGGACGACCGCCGTGGCCAGGCTCGCGGCGCTCGCGACCTTCCTCTTCGGACTGCCGCACTTCCTCTACCACCTCGGCCACGTCTCGCATTTCGAACCGGTGGACCAGGTGCTGATCGTCGTGACGACGGCGCTGGGCGCGGTACTCCCGGTGGTGGTGGCACTGATCCCCTCGAAGCGGACTACACCGGCGACACCGTGATGCCGATGGCACCGGGGCCGAGGTGGGCGCCGAGGATCATGCTGGCGTCGACCAGGGTGCTGTCGACCATCCGGGGCAGCCGCGCCCGCAGCCGCCCGCCGATCTCGAGGTCGCGTTCGTCGGGGCCGAACCTGGTGATGGCCACCTCGACGTCCCGGTCGCCCGCGCATTCCACCGCGAGGTCGACGAGTTTGTTGAGCGCGCGCCGCTGGCCCGGCACCCGGGTCAGCGGCGCGACCTCGCCGTTCTTCAGTGTGAGCAGGGGTTTGATCGAGAACGCCGAACCGAGGAACGCCTGCGCGGCGCCGATCCGGCCGCCACGCCGCAGGAACTCCAGCGTGTCGACGTAGAGGATCTCCCGGCTACCGCGGAACCGGCGTTCGGCCGCGTCGATGACCCGGGTGGCCTGTCCGCCGGCGGCGGCGACCTTGGCCGCCGAGGTGGCCGCGAAGCCGAGGCTCATCCCGGTGGTCCCGCTGTCGAGGACGTGGACCGGGACGCTCACCTGCTGGGCCGCCTCGCGGGCGGCGTTCACCGTCTCCGACATCCGGCCGGAGATGTGGATGCTGACGATCGCCGAGGCGCCCTTGCTCGCGGCGTCCTGGAACGCCCAGAAGAACGCGGCGACCTCGGGCGGTGCCGTCTTCACCGGCGTGCCCGCCCGCAGATGGCCGATGATTTCCTCGCGGTCGTAGCGGTTCTCTTCGTCGAACTGCTCTCCGACCTGCAGTTGAACCTGAACGACGCCGATTCCCCAGCGTTCGGCGACCGGGACGGGAAGGCAGGCGGTCGAGTCCGTGATCACGGCGACGGGGCCGGGCATGGAACGCATGGTGGGGCAGGTTAGCCCGTCGCACACACCGGGAGTACCCCGGAATACGGCCGTTCGGGTTAGTCGCCCGGTTACACTCACTTCCGGGTGAATTACCTGGACGATGGTCCCACTAAAACGTGCATCCAGGTGAATGAGGTCACCTCGGCGGGCCGCGGCGCTGAAATGGCCCTAATCTACCGGCCAGTAGAGCTGTTGCCCCGTGGCCGACGCCGGCCACTAACGGGAGGTCGAAGTAGACCCATGACGAACATCGTTGTCCTGGTCAAGCAGGTACCGGACACCTACTCGGAGCGCAAGCTCTCCGGTGCCGACAACACTCTTGACCGCGAATCCGCCGACGCCGTGCTCGACGAGATCAACGAGAAGGCCGTCGAAGAAGCCCTGAAGATCAAGGAAGCCGGCGAGGGCGAGGTCACCGTCGTCTCGGTGGGTCCCGACCGCGCGACCGACGCGATCCGCAAGGCGCTTTCCATGGGTGCCGACAAGGCCATCCACGTCTCCGACGAGGCCCTGCACGGCTCCGACGCGATCGCCACCGCCAAGGTGCTGGCCGCCGCGATCTCGAAGGTCGAAGGCTTCGACCTGGTCATCACCGGTAACGAGGCCTCCGACGGCCGCGGTGGCGCCGTGCCGGCGATCATCGCCGAGCTGCTCGGCCTGCCGCAGCTGACCCACGTGAACGAGCTGACCGTCGACGGCACCTCGATCAAGGCCGACCGCTACACCGAGGACGGTGTCACGCACCTCGAGGCGAACCTGCCCGCGGTGGTGAGCGTCGGCGAGAAGATCAACGAGCCGCGCTACCCCTCCTTCAAGGGCATCATGGCCGCGAAGAAGAAGCCGGTCGAGACGCTGACCGTCGCGGACCTTGGCGTCGACGCCGGCGAGGTCGGCCTCGGCAACGCCTGGTCGTCCGTGCTCGAAGCCTCCCCGAAGCCGCCGCGCACCGCCGGTGAGCGCGTCGAGGACGAGGGTGACGGCGGTAGCAAGGTGGCCGCCTACCTGGTCGCGCAGAAGCTCATCTGAGACAGGTTTCGAGGAGGAATAGGGAAATGGCTGAAGTACTCGTCCTCGTCGACCACGTCGACGGTGAAGTCAAGAAGGTCACGCTCGAGCTGCTGACCGCCGCTCGTGAACTGGGTGAGCCGTCGGCGGTCGTCGTCGGCCCGACCGGCACCGCCGCCAAGGCGAAGGAAGCCCTCGCCGCGCACGGCGCCGCCAAGGTGTACGTCGCCGAGGGCGACAACGCCACCGGCTTCCTGGTCACCCCGAAGGTGGACGTCCTCGCCGCGCTCGCGGAGCGGACCTCCCCGGCCGCCGTGCTCGTCGCGGCCACCGCCGAAGGCAAGGAGGTGTCCGCCCGTGTCGCGGTCCGCCTCGGCTCCGGTCTGCTGTACGACGCCGTCGGCGTGAACGGCGACGGTACCGTGGACCAGTCCATCTTCGGTGGCGCGTTCTCCGTGAAGTCCAAGTCCACCAAGGGTGTCCCGGTCATCTCGGTCCGCCCCGGCGCGGTCGAGGCCGCCCCGGCCGAAGGCGCGGCAGCCGAGGAGACCGTCGAGGTCCCCGCGGGTGACCCGGCGAAGTCCGCCAAGATCACCGGCGTCGAGCCGATCGTCGGCGGCGACCGGCCGGAGCTGACCGAGGCCTCGGTCGTCGTCTCCGGTGGTCGCGGTGTCGGCTCGGCCGACAAGTTCGACGTCGTCGAGACGCTCGCCGACTCGCTCGGTGCCGCCGTCGGTGCTTCCCGCGCCGCCGTCGACTCCGGCTACTACCCGGCGCAGTTCCAGGTCGGCCAGACCGGTAAGACGGTTTCGCCGCAGCTGTACATCGCGCTGGGCATCTCCGGTGCGATCCAGCACCGGGCGGGTATGCAGACCTCGAAGACCATCATCGCGGTCAACAAGGACGCCGAGGCGCCGATCTTCGAGATCGCCGACTTCGGTGTGGTCGGCGACCTGTTCAACGTCGCGCCGCAGCTGACCGAAGAGGTCCAGAAGCGCAAGGGCTGAGTCCCTCGTTCGAAGCGGGGCCGTCCGGGATTTCTTTCCCGGGCGGCCCCATTTCTGTGATCCGAAAGTGATCTTCCAGCCTGAGAGAACCCTGAGAACCCGCAATTAACTGAACGTGCACTAATCGGCCATCAGGCGCATTGTCGTTGGTACCCCCCGAGGGGTAGACCTTGGTCATGACGACGTCACAGCTCCTCGTCAGTACTGACCAGGCAGGTGTCGAACTCCCGGCCGACGCGCCGCGTTACTCCCTCCTCGTGGCCAACGGGAACGAAGAAGTCGTTGCCGCGCAACGCCTTCGATATCAGGTGTTCGCCGAGGAAATGGGCGCGACGCTCAATTCGCTCGAACCCGGCCTCGACGTCGACTACTTCGACGAGTTCTGCGATCACCTCGTGGTGCGGGACGACAACACCGGCGAGATCGTGGGCACGTACCGGATGCTGCCGCCCGATCGGGCGGCGCGGGCAGGAAAACTTTACTCCGACAGCGAATTCGATCTCACCGCACTCGATTCGCTGCGTCCCTCGCTGGTCGAGACGGGCCGCTCGTGCGTGCACCCCGACCACCGCAGCGGTGCCGTGGTGAGCCTCGTCTGGGCGGGGATCGGGCGCTACATGCTGCTGGCCGGTCACCGGTACCTCGCGGGCTGCGCCTCCGTGCCGCTGACCGACGGCGGGGCGTACGCGGCGGGTGTCTGGGATGTCCTGCGCGCCAAGCACTACGCGGACGAATCCTTGCGCGTGACGCCGTTGAACCCTTGGCGGACCGAGGATCTCGAACGGCCGAGCCGCGCGATCCTCCCGCCGCTCATCAAGGGCTACACGCGCCTCGGCGCGAAAATCTACGGCCCGCCCGCGCTCGACGCGGATTTCGGTGTCGCGGACTTCTTCGTCCTGCTGGATCTGCACAACGTCGACGAGCGGTATCTCAAGTTCTTCCTGGGAGTGCAGGGATGACTCACGCCTGGATGCCGAAGTCGCCGTGCGGCGACGGCTGCCTGAGCGAAGGGGCGCCGACAGTGGCGTTTCCTCGGCGCGTCCTGCGGTTCACCGCGGCGATCGGCGTCATCTTCGGCGCATTCCTGTCGGCGCCGCTGGTGCTCGTGCTGCGCGGCATGCCCCGGGAACGGTTGGTGCGCCTGCTTTTCGTGGGGATCCTTCGCTCGTTCGGGGTGAAGCTGCGCGTGCTCGGCGACGAGCGGTTCCGCGCCGTGCCCGGCCGCGGCGCGCTCGTGGTGAACAACCACATCTCGTGGCTGGACATCATCGCGGTCAACGCCGTCCAGCCGATGCGGGCGCTCGCCAAGAAGGAGGTCGGCACCTGGCCGGTGCTCGGCCTGCTGGTGCGCCGCGGCGGCAGCATCTTCCTCGACCGGGAGAACCTGCGCAGCCTGCCCGCGACGATGGACGAACTCGCCGACGCGATGCGCGGCGGATCACTCGTCAGCGTGACGCCGGAGGGCACCACCTGGTGCGGTCTGGGTTCGGGCCGGTTCCGCTCGGCGACCTTCCAGGCCGCGATCGACGGCGGGGTCCCGGTGCGGCCGCTCGCGCTGCGCTTCCGGCTCGCCGACGGGCGGGAGACGACCCAGCCGGCGTTCATCGGGCCGGAGTCGCTCATCGCCTCGTTGCGGCGGGTCGCGGCGCTGCGCGGTCTGGTGCTGGAGGTGCACGTGTGCCCGGAGATCGCGCCGGGCCGCGCCTCGGACCGGCGGGAACTGGCCCTGCTGGCGGAATCCGCGGTGCAGGCGGCGCTCGGGCGGGTGCAGATCCCGGTGCAGCGGCGGCGTCGCGTTGCGGCAGCGGTTCCGGTGTCAGGTCCGGTCGCGAAGGTGCCGTCGGCTTCCGAGACGGTCTCTCCGTAGCGCGTATGTCCTGAACGACCCTTTCATGACACTTGCCCAGGGCAGTGTGACCGAGGTGGCCGGTGTGGGCGACCCACGTGCAATGAAAGGTCCTTTCCTTGCAAAATTTGCAAGGAAAGGACCTTTCATTGCAGCCGCCGGCGGGCTCGCGCGGCCGTCAGCCGAAGGTCAGCGTGATCTTCCCGCCCGCGTGACCGGTAGCGCTCTCCCGATGCGCCTCGGCCGCATCGGCGAGCCCATAGCTGGAGCCCAGCTTCAGCTTCAACCCCCGCGCGACCAGATCCTCAAGCACCGCAGCGCTTTCCGAGCCGCCCGCCGAGAACTTCAGCCCCTGCGCGTACGCCGACGGGTCGGCGATCGTGATCAGCCGCTCGGGTGATCCGAGCAGTTCGACGGACTCACCCAGAACACCGAAGCCCGCCGCGTCGAACACCGCGTCGACGCCGTCCGGCGCCACCGACCGGACCCGCGAAACCCAGCCGTCGCCGTACTGCACCGGCACCGCGCCGAGTTCCTTCACCTCGTCCAGCGACGAAGCGCCGGCGAGCCCGATGACCGTGGCGCCGAGCGCGACGGCGGCCTGCGTGGCGATCCGGCCGACCTGGCCGCTCGCGCCGTGGAGCACCACCGTCTCGCCCGGCTTGACCTCGAGTTCGCCCAGCACCCGCAACGCCGTCTCACCGGCGATGGGCAACGCGGCGGCCTCGGACCACGAAAGCCCGGCGGGTTTGCGGATGACGTTGGTCGCCAGCGCGTACTCCGCGTACGTGCCGGTGTCGGACCAGCCGAAGACCTCGTCTCCGACGGCGAAACCGGCGCCTTCGCCCACCGCGTCCACCACGCCCGCCAGTTCCAGGCCGAGGATGTGGGGGAACTCGACCGGGCGGACCTCCGCCATGGCGCCGGACCGGATCTTCCAGTCGATCGGGTTCACGCCGGCGGCCCTGACCGCGACCCGCACCTGGCCAGGACCGGGCTCCGGCAGCGGGACCTCGGCAAGCCCCAGGACGTCCGCTTCGCCGTACTGGGTGATGGTGATCGCTCGCATGTTCACTCCTATCGATTTCTTCGCTGCGATCAGTCAACCGGCGCCCGGACCCCGCCCGAACCGCTCGGACGAGCAGTGTTCGCTAGCCGGGAGAGCAGCGTGCCCGCGCCGGGACGCGCCTACTGTGGACTCATGGACCCGCTGCACGTGTTGAGCCAGGTCGAGTACATGCTCGCCGCTCCGCGCCCCGAACTCCTGCCGCGTTTCTCCGCGACGGCCGCGGCCGTCCTGCCGCATCGCGCGGCGGCCATGGAGACCGGTGACTGCTCACGTCTCCCGATCAAGGTCCACGGCGATCCGGCGATCACCGGCGCGGTCACGAGCGCGGAGCTCCAGCGGCTCGCCTCGTTCGGCGTTCCGGGCCAGGCGGTGGTCACCGAGGAGACACTCGGCGGGAACCGCCGGAAACTGGTCGTCCTGACTTCGGCCCCGGTGATCGGCAAGGGCGCGATGATCGCGCTCGTCCCCACCGAGGACGCCCCCGCGGACGGCGCGCTCGAGTTCGTCGCCAAACTGTGGGACATCGTCAGCGTGAACGCCGCCCAGCGCGCCTCCGACCCCGAGCCCGCGGTCCTGGAGAGCAACATCGCGGCGGCGACCGCGCGGGCGCGGGCGATCACCGATCTGGGCCAGACCCACGCGACCGCGCTGACGTCGTTGCTCTCGGTGCTGCGATCACGGCGGCTCGGCGACGCCGCCGCCAGGCAGGCCGCGACCGACCTCGCCGCGACCGCGCTGGTCGAACTGCGCTCGATCGCGGACCGCGATCAGGAACTCTCGGCCGAGCCGGCGTCGGAGGCGTTCGACATCCTTGTCACGCAGCTGGATCCCTTGGTGCGCCACAACGACGTGACCGTCGAGCTCGCCGGGCCCGGTGACGGACGGCCGCTCCCGCAGGACATCGCGCACACCGCGCGCACGGTCTCGCGCGGCCTCGTGCTCTCCGCGCTGGAGCGCGGCAGCACCCGGGTCCGGGCGTCCTGGCGGATCGACGGGGAGACGCTCCGGGTCACCGTGCGGGACGACGGCCCGGACGTCGCCCGCGCCGTGCCCGCCACCGGTCTCACCGAGCGGGTCACCCCGCTCGGCGGTCGCTGGGAGGTCGACGCGGTACCCGATTGGGGTGCCACGATCACCGCCGTCCTGCCGTTGGGTGTCCAGGAAACGCCGGAACTGCGCCCGCTCGACCGGCTGAACCCGCGTGAACTCGAAGTTCTCGCCGGGATTGCTCGCGGGAAGCGGAACCGGCAGATCGCCGAAGAGCTGGCGCTGACCGAGCACACGGTGAAGTTCCACGTGCGGAAGATCCTCGGGAAGCTGGAAGTCACCTCGCGCGGCGAGGCCGCCGTGCTGGCGCGGGAGCTGCGCCTGGAGTCCGTCAGCGCTTGACCTCCACCGAGCTGGAGGTTGCAGGCTCGTCGTATGACGATCACTGGGGAAAAGAAGGGTGTGCTCTGGACACCTGAGCACCGCGTGACCACCATCGGGCTGCTGCTCATGGTCACCCTCATCGCGTTCGAGAGCATGGGCGTCGCCACCGCGATGCCGACGATGGTCGCCGATCTCGACGGCCTCGCGCTGTACGCCTGGCCCTTCACCACCTTCCTGGTCGCCAGCGTGGTCGCGACCGTCCTTTCCGGACGCCTCGGTGACCGCAAGGGCCCGGCGCCCGCGCTGCTCGCCGGTACCGCGCTGTTCGCCGCCGGGCTGCTGGTCGCGGGGCTCGCGCACGACATGCCGCTGCTCCTGCTCGGCAGGGGGTTGCAGGGCTTCGGTTCCGGTCTCCTGCTGGTCTCGGTGTCGCTGCTGATCGCGCTCACCTTCAGCGACCGCGAACGCCCGGTGATCTACGCCGCCAACGCCGCCGCGTGGGTGCTGCCCGCGGTGATCGGTCCTTCGATCGCGGGAGTGGTGACCGTGAGCGTCGGCTGGCGCTGGGTGTTCCTGGGACTGATCCCGCTCACCGGGATCGGGCTCGCGTTGCTGGTCCTGGTCACGCGCAAGCTGCCCGCCCACGTACCCGGTGAATCCGCAAGCCGGGCCGGGGTCGTGCCCGCGGTGGTCGCCGCCCTCGGCGTCGCCGCGCTCACCTGGGCGGCACAGCACCCGTCCCTCGCGGCCCTGGCCTACGGCGGCGCCGGTCTCTTCGCCCTCGCGTACGCCCTCCGCAAACTCCTGCCCGCCGGGACGCTGACGTCGCGGCCGGGGTTGCCGACAGTGATCGCCTCGCGCGCGCTGATCGCGGGCGCGTACGCCGGGATGGAGGCGTACCTGCCGCTCACGATGACCGAGGTCCACGGCTACAGCCCCGCGCTGGCCGGGCTGCCGCTCACGGTGACCGCGCTGGGCTGGTCGGCGGGCTCGATGCTGCAGGGCCGCATGCTGGACTGGTCGCGCGAAGCGTCCTTGCGGACCGGGTTCGCGCTGGTCGCGGCCGGTTTGGCGATCTTCGTCTTCGTGCCACTGCCCTCGTTCCCCAGCTGGATGGCGTTCGTGGCGTCGGCGGTGGGCGGCGCCGGGATGGGTATCGCGATGCCCGCGATCTCGGTGCTGCTGCTCCGCTACTCGCCGGAGGCCGAACGCGGCTTCAACACCTCGGCGCTGCAGCTCGGTGACTGGGTCGGATCGGCTCTGACCATCGGTTTGGGTGGGGTTCTGCTCGCTTCGTTGGCGTCGGCGAAGGAGCCTTCGGTGGCGATCGTGGTGCTTTCGGTCGTGCTGACCGGCATCGCGTTGCTCGGGGTGCGGGTGACCGGCCGGTGGCCGTCCGGTATGAGCGGCGCCACCCGCTGAGCAGGGTGGGCTTGGTCACGCCCCGGAGCGGGCTACCCTGAAGGGTGCGATGACCTATCTCGACCACGCGGCGACCACCCCGATGTTGCCCGAAGCCGTAGCGGCGATGTCAGAGGCGCTGTCCACAGTGGGCAACGCCTCCGCGCTGCATTCCTCGGGGCGCCGGGCCCGCCGCCGGGTCGAAGAAGCCCGCGAGGTGATCGCGGAGGCGCTGGGCGCCCGGCCGTCCGAGGTGATCTTCACCGCCGGCGGCACGGAGAGCGACAACCTCGCGGTCAAGGGCATCTTCTGGGCCCGCAACGGCGAAGACCCGCAGCGGAACAGGGTGCTGTGCAGCACCGTCGAGCACCACGCCGTCCTCGAGTCCGTCGAGTGGCTGGAGCAGCACGCGGACGCCGAGATCGTCTGGGTCGAGGTCGACCAGGCGGGCCGGGTGACGCCGGAGTCGCTGCGCACCGCCATCGGCGACAGCCCCGAGACGGTCGCGCTGGCGACCGTGATGTGGGCGAACAACGAGGTCGGCACGGTCAACCCGATCGCCGCACTCGCCGCCGTCTGCGCCGAGTACGAGATCCCGTTGCACACTGACGCCGTGCAGGCCGTCGGCGCGGTGCCGGTCGACTTCGCCGAGAGCGGCGCCGCCGCGCTGACCCTGACCGCGCACAAACTGGGCGGCCCGTACGGCGTCGGCGCGCTGCTGCTCGGCCGCGACACCGCGTGCGTGCCGGTCCTGCACGGCGGCGGCCAGGAGCGGGCCGTGCGTTCGGGCACGCTCGACGTCCCCGCGGTGATCGCGTTCGCGACGGCGGTGAAGGCCACGGTCGACGGCCGCGAGGAGTACGCGAAACGCGTCGCCGAACTGCGGGACGACCTGATCGAGGCCGTCCGGCGCGAGGTGCCGGACGCGGTGCTCAACGGCGGCGAGGGCGAGCGCCTGCCCACGCACGCCCATTTCACCTTTCCCGGTTGCGCGGGGGACAGCCTGTTGATGCTCTTGGACGCCAAGGGCATCGAATGTTCCACCGGTTCGGCGTGCACGGCGGGTGTCGCGCAGCCGAGCCACGTGCTGCTGGCCATGGGCGCCGAACCCGCGGCCGCGCGCGGATCGCTGCGGTTCTCGTTCGGGCATACCTCGGCACCGGAAGAC
This sequence comes from Amycolatopsis sp. lyj-108, assembly GCF_046549005.1. Lineage (NCBI taxonomy): Bacteria > Bacillati > Actinomycetota > Actinomycetes > Pseudonocardiales > Pseudonocardiaceae > Amycolatopsis > Amycolatopsis sp. lyj-108. The sequence continues at coordinate 155,191 of NZ_JAJPWQ010000010.1, forward strand.
GTTGAAGCGGTTTCGAAGGAGATCGCGGGCGTCGTCGACAGGGCGAGGCAGGCGGGACTCGCCGGAATGCGCAAGCAGACGCAGAAGCAAGAGGTGTGAGGAAGATGCGCGTACTGGCCGCGATGAGCGGGGGAGTGGACTCGGCGGTGGCCGCCGCGCGCGCCGTGGACGCCGGGCACGAGGTCGTCGGCGTGCACCTGGCGCTGTCGGCGAAGCCCGGCACGCTGCGCACCGGATCCCGGGGTTGCTGCACGATCGAGGACTCGGGCGACGCGCGACGCGCCGCGGACATCCTCGGCATCCCGTTCTACATCTGGGACTTCGCCGAGCGGTTCACCGAAGAGGTCATCGAAACCTTCGTCGGCGAGTACGCCGCGGGCCGGACGCCGAACCCGTGCGTCACCTGCAACGAGAAGATCAAGTTCGAAGCGTTGCTGGACAAGGCGATGGCGCTCGGATTCGACGCGGTCGCCACCGGGCACTACGCCCGTCTGTCCCTTGTGGACGGTGTACCGGAGCTGCGGCGCAGCATCGACTCCGGCAAGGACCAGTCCTACGTGCTGGCCTCGCTCACCCCGGAGCAGCTGCGGCATTCGCTGTTCCCGCTGGGCGATTCGTGGAAGACCGACGTGCGTGCCGAGGCCGCGAGCCGTGGCCTTTCGGTCGCGAAGAAGCCGGACAGCCACGACATCTGCTTCATTCCGGACGGCGACACCAAGAGCTTCCTGGAGAAGCGGCTCGGTCAGCGTCCCGGTCAGCTCGTCGACGCCGAGACCGGCGCCGTGCTCGGTGAGCACACCGGCGTGCACGGGTTCACCGTCGGCCAGCGCAAGGGACTCGGCATCGAGGCGCCGGCGCCGGACGGACGGCCGCGCTACGTGCTTTCGCTGGAGCCGGTTTCGGGCACCGTGAAGGTCGGTTCCGCGCGGGACCTCGGCGTGAACGTGATCGAGGCGGACCGCCCGATCTGGCCGAGCGAGCGGCCGCTGGACGGCCCGACCGAGTGTGTCGTGCAGGTGCGCGCGCACGGCGGGATCGTCGAGGCCGTCGCTGAGGTTTCGGGTGACGAGGTGACCATTCAGCTTCGTGAGCCGCTTCGCGGCGTCGCGCCCGGGCAGGTCGTCGTGCTGTACCGCACCGACGCGACCGAAGGCGACCTCGTGCTCGGCAGCGCGAAGATCTCAGGGACCCGCTAACCCCCTTCCGCAATTCGGCACCTGGTTGCGGTACTTGCACGCGCAAGGACCGCAACCAGGTGCCGAATTGCGGCAGCGGGGTCAGAACTTCAGCTTGAAGCCGGTGTGCGTGGCTTCGAAACCGAGGCGCTCGTAGAACCGGTGCGCGTCCTCGCGCTTCACGTCGGACGTCAGCTGCACAAGGGCGCAGCCCCGCCGCCGTGATTCGTCGATGGCCCACCTCATCAGATCGCCGCCGAGGCCGGAGCCGCGATGGCTCGCCCGCACCCGCACGGCCTCGATCTGCCCGCGCAGCGCGCCTTTCCTCGCCAGTCCCGGAATGATCGACAGCTGGAGCGTGCCGACGGCCTCCCCGCCGTCGTCGGCGACGATCAGCAGCTGCGCCGGATCGGCGTCGATCTCCTCGAAGGCCTTCAGATACGGCGTGAGGTCGTCGGCGGAATCACGGGTGCTGCCGATCTGGTCGTCGGCGAGCATCCCGACGATCGCCGCGACGTCTTCCCTGCGCGCTTGACGGATGATCATGAGGCGTAGTGTCGCACCCCGTCGGTCTCGGTCGCGGTCAGTTTCCCTTGGGCCACCAGCAGATCCAGATGCGAACCGGTCTCGAGGACGGCGAGCATCTGGTTGAACGGGTCCATTTCGCCGAGCTTGCGCCGCCTTCGTGTCCAGCCGAGGCGCAGCGCGACCTCGTACGCCGTCGTGACGTCCGTGGTGATCTCGGCACCCATGACCTCGAGCCGGTCGCGGTGGTGCTCCAGCAGCGCGTCGACGCGGGCGTGGACGCTGTCGGTGACGGGACCGTGCGCGGGGAGCATGCGCCGGTCCGGCATCCCGCGCACCAGGCGCAGGGAGTCGAGGTAGTCGCGCAGCGGCAGTTCGGCGGGCACCGGCTGGAATCCGATGGACGGCGTGATGTGCGGCAGCACGTGGTCGCCGGAGAACACCAGCCCCGCCTCGTCGTCGACGAAGACGACGTGCCCGGCCGTGTGGCCCGGCGTGTGCACGACGTCGAACTCGCGCCCGGGCACGATCGCGCGTTTGCCGGAGGTGAGCCATTCGTCCGGCTGCTCCCACAGATGCGCCTCGGTGTGCCGGATACCGCCGAAGGCCCTGGCCAGCTCCTCGACGACGGGCCCCGCGCCACAGCGTTCGAGCAGGCCGACCTGCGCCTCCATCGGGAACCGGTCCGGATCGCCGGAGCGCGTCAGCGACGGCTCTTCCAGCTTCCCGAGCCCGAGCCTGCCGCCGAATTCGCGGCGCAGTTCCACGGCGAGGGTGTAATGATCGCGATGCACGTGGGTGATCAGGAATTCGTCGATGTCACCGAGGTCGGCGCCGAGCGCCTTCAACCCGCGCGAAAGCCGCTCGCGGGCGGACTCCAGCGCCCAGCCCGAGTCGACGAGGACCAGCCGGGTGCCGTCGGTGACGACGTAGACGTTGACCGCGCGCAGCGCGTCCTGCGGCAAGGGCAGCGGGATCCGGTGGACCCCTGGCGAAACCGTGTAGACGCCTGGCTCGGCCCAGTCCCGCTCGCCGTCTTCGGGCAACGGCTCCATCGTGACCTCCGTCCCGGACGCACTCCAGCGTGCCGCCCCAGTCCCTCCACCTTGAGCCGCCGGAAGCCGAGTGTCCACTTGTGCGAGTGAGACCCCGGTCACTTGTCTGCCGCAACAAGTCACCTGGTTGCGGTCCTTGCGCGCACCAATTACCGCAACCAGGTGACTTGTTGCGGGGGCGTCAGTTCGCGTCCTGCTTCAGCGCGGTGTCGATGGTCAGCGCCGAGGCGACCACCATCGAAGCCAGCGGATCCCGCAGCGGCCGGTGGATTTCGACGACGTAGTTGTCTGCGGTGGTGAAGGCGGCCTTCACGAAACCACCCCAGGTCTTGGTGATCCGCGCGATCTCGACGTCGGCTTCGTCCTTGACGACGAAGTTCCACGCCCGCCAGTTCTCGGCGAAGATGCCGCCGATCTTCCGGCCGTCGACCACGAACCCCAGCCGGATCTTGCCGAAGACGTTCTCCTGCACGATTTCGCCGATCGGGGAGTCGTCGGCCTTCGTCACCAGGAAGCGGGATTTGAACACCTTCGCCGGTCGCGTCACCTTCAGCACGGTGCTGTGGTTCGCGTCGCGGATCTCGAAGCGGTGGGTGAGGAACTGGTCGTAGTTCGTGAGCAGCCGGATGGCCTTCTTCAACGTGCTCTGCCCGACCTGGACGACGCCGCCGAGGCGGTTGCCGTGCTGGTCGAACACCCCGAACTCGTTCGACATCTCGATGAGTTTCGCGCGCTGGTTGACCACCAGCACGGGTTCGGAGAACAGGGTGCCGCCGCCGGTGGCCCCGCCGCTCCTGCCTTGGGTCCCCCTCGCCGCCTGCGCCCGGACCTTCGCCGGGTCGTGCGCGCCTTCGATGTCCAGCTCGATCATCTCGGCGTCGTGCGAAGGCCGCGTGTTCGCGGTCCAGGCCTGCCCGTCCCACCACCGGTACATCCGGGGGTTCTGCTGGTCGGGGTACCAGCCGGCGGGCTGTGGAGAGCTCGTCATGGCAGGTCAGAGTAATCCGCTCGGCGCCGTCACGGGCTCGCCGACGGCAATTGCGTCGAATGTCCGTGTCCGCCCCCGCCCCGCCGTGCTCTCAGGTCGGACCAAGGGGAGAATCCGGGTGTGAACGAACGACCTTGGCCTCTCGGCGCGGCCACCGCGATCGGTTCCCTGCCCGGTACCGACCCGGTCGAGGCCGCTTCGATCGTGTTCGGCGAACTGCCCGAATTCCCCTGTATGCCCGAACTTCCCGCCCGCGGTGTCGGGGCCGACATGATCGGCCGGACGGCGGCGCTGCTGGTCGACCTGGCCGTCGAGGTGGTGCCGAGTGGGTACCGGGTCGCCGCCCGTCCTGGGCACGACCACCGCCGGGCCGTCGACCTGATGAACTGGGACCTCGACGCCGTCCAGGAGGCGAGGGAGAAGGCAGGTGCCGCGCCGCCCGCCTTCAAGATCCAGGTCGCCGGGCCGTGGACACTCGCCGCGAACGTCGAACTCCCGCGCGGGCACCGGATCCTCACCGACAAGGGCGCGCTGCGCGATTTCGCCGCGTCGCTGCTCGACGGACTGGTCGAGCACGTCGCGGAACTGAAGTCGCGTATCGGCGCGCCGGTGGTGATCCAGTTCGACGAACCGTCGCTGCCCGACGTCCTCGCCGGCGATCTCCCGACGGCGTCCGGATACGGCACCGTTCCCGCCGTTCCCGCGCCGGAGGCACGCGACCTGCTTTCGACGGTGATCTCCGGTGCGGAGCGCATCACCGGACAGCCGATCGCGGTGCACTGCTGCGCGCCGAAGCCGCCGATCTCGTTGCTGCGCGCGGCGGGGGCGCAGGCGATCGCCTTCGACTTCACCCTGCTGAAAGGTGCTTCGCCCGCGCAGCTCGACGAGATCGGCGAAACGCTGGACTCCGGGACGACGTTGATGCTCGGACTCGTCCCCACGACCGATCCCGGCGTGCCGGTGGAGCTGCGTGACCTGGTCACGCCCGTGTTCAAACTCGTCGACCGGCTGGGTTTCCGCCGCGAGATCCTCGCCGAACGGGTCGTGCCGACCCCGGCGTGCGGTCTCGCAGGGGCCACCCCCGACTGGATGCGCCGTGCGCTCACACTCAGCCGGGAGGCCGGCAAGGCTTTCACCGAACCGCCTGAAGGCTGGTGAGCGGCGCGGTAGCGTGCCTTCCATGCGTTTGTTCCGCCGACCTCGTAAGTCCGAGGACGTTCCCGACCCCCGCACCGCCTGGCCGGAGCAGCCGGTCCCCGAGGACGCGGCCGCCGCGGCGACGGCCTTCTGGGAGGCGTGGTTCGCGCTCCTGCCCGAGGTCAGCGCCGCCCTCGGCGACCGTGAACCGCACCGGGTGGAACACGACCTCTGCACCATCGTCGAGGCGCTGCACCCCCGGCTGCACTTCTCCCTCGACCGGGGGCACCGGGCGATCTACTCGCTGGTGCTGACCGGCCAGGAGGATCCGGAACTGCGCCCGTACACCGACGCGTGGAAGGCAGCGGCGCCGCCGGAGGACGCCATCTGGGAGTACCACGACTCCGTGCCGCCGGTCCCCGATCCGAATGAGGTCACCGTCAACCTCGGCGAGACCCGCATCGCGCTCGCCGACGTGCGGGTGACCGCGAAGGTGGACGAATCAGCCGGACGGGTGGACGTGACCGTGTTCCATCCGCTGATCGACGAGCTCGCGCCGGAGACCCGGACGACCATGACCTTCCTCCCGCTGGACGCCACGCTGGGTGAGCGGGTCGCGGCCGAACGGCTGCGCAAGGTCGAGCTGGTGACCGAGGCCCAGGACGGGCAGCTGACCCTGCTGGAACTACGCGAGGTGGTCGGCAGGCTGTCCGGAAATGTCGGTACCCCCGACTAGAGTCACCCCCGTGAGCAGCGAACTTCCCGAAAACCTCGAGCCAGCGCAGGACGTCACGGACGTGCAGGCCGACGTCCGTGAAAGGCATGCCGAACTGGCGGAGGAGATCCGCGGTCACCAGTTCCGGTACTACGTGCTGGATTCACCGATCGTGTCCGACGGCCAGTTCGACGAGCTGCTCAACGAACTCCAGGCCATCGAGGACGAGCATCCGGGGCTGGTGACGCCGGAGTCGCCGACGCAGAACGTCGGCGGCACGTTCTCCACCGAATTCGTCGCGCACGACCACCTCGAGCGCATGCTCAGCTTGGACAACGTCTTCGACACCGAGGAGTTCGATGCCTGGGTCGAGCGGGTCCAGAAGGAGATCGGCGCGACGAAGTACCTCGCCGAACTGAAGATCGACGGGCTCGCGATCAACCTGCTGTACGAGAACGGCCGCCTGACCCGCGCGCTGACCAGGGGCGACGGCCGCACCGGCGAGGACGTCACGCTCAACGTCCGCACGCTGGGGCAGGTGCCGGAGCGACTGACGGGGACGGACGAGTTCCCGGTGCCCGCGCTGGTCGAGGTCCGCGGCGAGGTGTACTTCCGCGTCGAGGATTTCCTGGCGCTCAACGCGAAGATGGTCGAGGCGGGCAAGGATCCGTACGCGAACCCGCGCAACACCGCCGCCGGATCGTTGCGGCAGAAGGATCCCAAGATCACGAAGTCGCGCAACCTGCGGCTGATCTGCCACGGTCTCGGCAAACGTGCGGGTTTCGAGCCGAAGCGGCAGTCCGAGGCGTACGACGCGCTGGCCGCGTGGGGCCTGCCGGTCTCACCGCACAGCAAGGTGCTCGGTTCTGGCAAGGAACTGCTGGCGCACATCGAATACTGGGGCGAGCACCGGCACGACGCCGAGCACGAGATCGACGGCGTCGTCATCAAGGTCGACGAGGTCGCGCTGCAACGCCGTCTCGGGACGACCTCGCGGGCGCCGCGCTGGGCGATCGCCTACAAGTACCCGCCGGAAGAGGCGATCACCACCCTGCTGGACATCCAGGTCAACGTCGGCCGCACCGGGCGGGTCACCCCGTTCGCGGTGATGGAGCCGGTGAAGGTGGCCGGGTCCACGGTGGCGATGGCGACGCTGCACAACCAGGAAGAGGTCAAACGCAAGGGCGTGCTGATCGGGGACAAGGTCGTCATCCGCAAGGCGGGCGACGTCATCCCCGAGGTGCTCGGCCCGGTCGCCGACGCGCGCACGGGCGAAGAGCGCGAGTTCGTCATGCCGTTGCGCTGCCCCAACTGCGACACCGAACTGGCGTACCAGAAGGAGGGCGACATCGACATCCGTTGCCCGAATTCGCGGTCGTGCCCGGCGCAGCTGCGGGAACGGTTGTTCCATCTCGGCGGCCGGGGCGCGTTCGACATCGAGGTGCTCGGCTACGAGGCCGCGGTCGCGATCCTGGACGCCGGTGTCGTGCACGACGAGGGCGACATCTTCGATCTGGACGAGGAAAAGCTGCTCCAGGTGGAGTTGTTCCGCACCAAGGCGGGGGAGCTGTCGGCCAACGGGCGCAAGCTGCTGGACAACCTGGAAACGGTGAAGGACCGTCCACTGTGGAAGGTCATCGTCGGCCTGTCGATCCGGCACGTCGGCCCGACGGCGGCGCAGGCGCTCGCGCGGGAATTCGGCTCGCTCGAACGGATCGAGGACGCCTCGGAGGAGGAGCTCTCCAGCGTCGACGGCGTCGGCCCGACCATCGCGCGCGCGGCGAAAGAGTGGTTCGAGGTCGATTGGCACCGCGAGATCGTCGAGAAGTGGCGCGCGGCCGGCGTGCGGATGGAGGAGGAACGCGACGAGTCCATCCCGCGCAACCTCGAAGGCCTGTCGATCGTCGTCACCGGTTCGCTGAACGACTACTCCCGCGACGAGGCCAAGGAATACATCATGGCCCGCGGCGGGAAGGCGGCCGGTTCGGTGTCGAAGAAGACGGCGTTCGTGGTCGTCGGCGACGCGCCGGGCACGAAGTACGACAAGGCCGTCCAGCTGAAGGTGCCGGTGCTCGACGAGAACGGCTTCCGCGTGCTGCTCGAAAGCGGCCCCGAGGCCGCCGCCGGACTCGCGCTGCCGACAGAGGAGGAAAACGGTGAGTGACCTGGAGATCCGGCTCGCCCGCCCCGAGGAGCTGAAGGCGGTCGGGGAGCTCACCCTGGCCGCGTACTCCGCGGAACGGAGCCTCGTCGACGGCGTGGGCTACGCCACCGAACTCCTCGACGCCGCCCGCCGGGCGGAGCTTGCGGAACTCCTGGTCGCGGTGGACGGAGACGGCACGCCGGTCGGCACGGTCACCATCGCCCGGCCGGGCACGCCGTTCGCCGAACTGTCCCGCGAGGGCGAACTGGAGTTCCGGATGCTCGGGGTGCTGCCCTCGGCGACCGGGCGCGGCATCGGCGAGGCCCTGACCAGGGCGGTCCTCGCGCGGGCGCGGGAACTGGCCGTGGCGAGGGTGGTGCTGTGCAGTCTGGTCACGATGACGCGGGCGCACCGGCTCTACGAGCGGCTCGGCTTCGTGCGGCTGCCCGACCGGGACTGGGAGCCGCATCCCGGGGTGACCCTGATCGCCTACGGCCTGGAGCTCACCTAAGCCCCTGCACGTGCTATGAAAGGTCCTTTCCTTGCAAAATTTGCAAGGAAAGGACCTTTCATAGCGCGCGTGTGAAGGGTGGGTCACGCCTTCTCCAGACGTCATGAAAGGGGCGTTCAGGACAAAAATGTCCTGAACGCCCCTTTCATGACACCCGTTGAGGCGAGGGCAGCGAGTGCTCAGCTGTCCAGCACGACCGCGACGATGCCCGCGAAGTGCGCCAACCGCGCCACCTCGGCGGCCCGGAAGTTCGGCCCGCCCGGCCGCGCGACCAGCAGCGCCTTGCCGGGCTTCCCCAGCGGCGTGGCCGCGAGTTCGGTCCCCAGTTCCTTCCACGTCTCCGGCACCCACGCCTCCTCGGCGTCGAGGATGGTGGCGCGTTCCAGCGGCAGCCACGGCAGGTCGGTGATCGGCGTCTCGGGCGCGGCGTTGGACGACGCCAGGCGCACCGCGCCGGACTCCGCGTGCTCGACGACGACGGCCCAGCCCGCGCGGATGATCCGCGGCACACCTTCGGCGAGGATCTCCAGCCCCGCAGCGGGCTTCGCGGCGATCTCCTCGACCAGTTCGAGTTCGCGGTGCGTATCCAGCACCCCGGCGTACGGGCGGACGGCGTCGACCTCGACACCGTCGACGCTTTCGGCGGCGGTGATGAGCGCGTCCGGCAGCCTGCCGGAGGGAATTTCGACGACGAGGTCGTCGATGGCGACACCGCCGCCTCGTTCGACCACGTCCACGCTCAGGATGTCGGCGCCGACGGTGCCGAGCGCGGTGGCGACCGCGCCGAGGGTCCCCGGGGTGTCCGGTAATTGGACCCGGATCAGGAACGACACACGCGCCCCTCTCGCCTCAGGCGTCCCAGCCTCGCCGTGGAACGCGCTACGCCGGGCGCCGATTGTGACAGACCGGACGAGGTAATGGGGACCGACGTCCGGGGCGCGGGATAACGAACCAAGCACTCCTTACCCGACATGGGAGCGCAGGCCGCGGCATAACCCAGTCGAGTAAGCCGACGCCGCCACCATAGACTTGCAGCTTCCGACAGAACCCGCACAGCACACCCCGGGAGTCACCCGCGTGCCCAACATTTCCCGCGACGAGGTCGCACACCTCGCCAAGCTGGCCAGGCTTGCCGTCACCGAAGAGGAGCTGGACGTCTTCGCAGGCCAGCTCGACCAGATCCTGGACTCGGTGGCCAAGGTGAGCGAGGTCGCAGGCGAGGATGTCCCGCCCACTTCGCACGCCGTGCCGCTGACCAACGTGTTCCGTGAGGACACGGTCCGACCGGGGCTGACCCAGCAGCAGGCGCTGGCCGGTGCGCCCGCCAGCGAAGAGGGTCGGTTCCGGGTGCCGCGGATTCTGGGAGAAGAACAGTGACCGAACTCATCAAGCTGACCGCCGCCGAGCTGGCGGAGAAGATCCAGTCCCGTGAGGTGTCGGCCGTCGAGGTCGCCAAGGCCCACCTGGACCGGATCGCCGAGGTCGACGACCACATCCACGCGTTCCTGCACGTGGACACCGAGGGCGCGCTCGAAGCGGCCCGCGCGGTGGACGCCGACGTCGCCGAGGGCAAGGCGCCGAAGTCGCCGCTCGCCGGCGTGCCGCTGGCGCTCAAGGACGTGCTGACCACCAAGGGCATCCCGACCACGGTCGGTTCGAAGACCCTGGAGAACTGGATCCCGCCGTACGACGCCACCGTGACGCGCAAGCTGCGCGAAGCCGGTGTCGTGGTTCTCGGCAAGACCAACATGGACGAGTTCGCGATGGGCTCTTCCACGGAGAACTCCGCGTTCGGCCCGACGCACAACCCGTGGGACCACGCCCGTATCCCCGGCGGTTCCGGCGGTGGCTCCTCGGCGTCCATCGCGGCGTTCGAGGCCGCGATCGCGATCGGCACCGACACCGGCGGTTCGATCCGCCAGCCCGGCGCGGTCACCGGCACCGTCGGCGTGAAGCCGACGTACGGCGGTGTCTCCCGCTACGGTCTCGTCGCCTTCTCGTCGTCGCTCGACCAGGCCGGTCCCTGCGCGCGGACGGTGCTCGACGCCGCCCTGCTGCACGAGGTCATCGCCGGGTACGACCCGATGGACTCGACCTCGATCGACGCGCCGGTCCCGCCGGTGGTCGCCGCGGCCCGCCAGGGCATGACCGGTGACCTCAAGGGCGTGCGCGTCGGCGTGGTGAAGGAGTTCGCCGGCGACGGCTATCAGGCCGGTGTGCTGCGGTCCTTCGAGGCCGCCGTCGAGCAGCTTCGCGCGCTCGGTGCCGAGGTCGTCGAGGTCTCGTGCCCGTACTTCACCTACGCGCTGCCCGCGTACTACCTGATCGCGCCGAGCGAGTGCTCGTCGAACCTTGCCCGGTTCGACGCCATGCGCTACGGCCTGCGCGTGTCCGACGACGGCGCGCACAGCGCCGAAGAGGTCATGTCACTCACCCGCGAGAAGGGCTTCGGCCCCGAGGTCAAGCGCCGCATCATGCTCGGCACGTACGCGCTCTCCTCCGGCTACTACGACGCCTACTACGGCTCGGCGCAGAAGGTCCGCACGCTCATCACGCGCGACTTCGACGCGGCCTTCGAGAAGGTGGACGTGCTGGTCTCGCCGACCACGCCGACCACCGCGTTCAAGATCGGCGAGCGGGTCGACGACCCGATGGCGATGTACCTCTCGGACATCTGCTCGATCCCGTCGAACCTCGCGGGCAACGCCGCGATGAGCGTCCCGAGTGGACTGTCGCATGAGGACGGCCTGCCGGTCGGCCTGCAGATCATGGCCCCCGCGATGGCCGACGACCGGCTGTACCGCGTCGGCGCCGCCTACGAGGTCGCACGCGACGCCGCCAACGGTGGCTCGCTGGTGCACGAGGTTCCGGAGCTGGGAGGAAAGAAGTGACCGCCGTGGTGGAACTCATGGACTACGCCGACGTCATCGAGCGGTTCGACCCGGTGCTGGGCCTCGAGGTGCACGTCGAGCTGAACACGAACACCAAGATGTTCTGCGGCTGCGCCAACGAGTTCGGCGGCGAGCCGAACACCAAGGTGTGCCCGACCTGCCTCGGCATGCCCGGTTCGCTGCCGGTCGTGAACGGCAAGGCGGTCGAGGGCGCGATCCGCATCGGTCTCGCGCTCAACTGCGAGATCGCGGAATGGTGCCGGTTCGCCCGGAAGAACTACTTCTATCCGGACATGCCGAAGAACTTCCAGACCTCGCAGTACGACGAGCCGATCGCCTTCAACGGCTACCTCGACGTGACGCTGGACGACGGCGAGGTCGTCCGCGTCGAGATCGAGCGCGCGCACATGGAGGAGGACACCGGCAAGTCGCTGCACGTCGGCGGCGCGACCGGCCGGATCCACGGCGCCGAGCACTCGCTGCTCGACTACAACCGCGCGGGCGTCCCGCTGATCGAGATCGTCACCAAGACGATCGAGCACACCGGCGAGCGTGCCCCCGAGGTCGCCCGCGCGTACGTGAGCGCCCTGCGGGATCTGCTGAGCGCGCTGGACGTCTCCGACGTCCGCATGGACCAGGGTTCCCTGCGCTGTGACGCGAACGTTTCGCTGATGGCCAAGGACGCGACCGAATTCGGCACGCGCACCGAGACCAAGAACGTCAACTCGCTGCGCAGCGTCGAGCGCGCCGTGCGGTACGAGATGACCCGCCAGGCGGCGATCCTCGCCGAGGGCGGCACGATCAAGCAGGAGACGCGGCACTTCCAGGAGGCCGACGGCACCACGTCGCCGGGCCGCACCAAGGAGACCGCCGAGGACTACCGGTACTTCCCGGAGCCCGACCTGGTGCCGATCGCGCCGTCGCGCGAATGGGTCGAGGAGCTGCGCAAGACGCTCCCGGAGATGCCGTCGGAGCGCCGCAAGCGCATCCAGCGCGAGTGGAACCTGACCGACGAGGCGCTGCGCGACCTGCTCAACGTCGGTGCGGTCGATCTGGTCGCCGCCACCGTCGAGGCGGGCGCGACCCCGGACGAGGCCCGCAGCTGGTGGGTCAACACGCTGGCGCAGGAGGCCAACTCCCGCGAGATCGAACTGGCGGAGCTGGCGATCACCCCGGCGCAGCTGGCCGAGGTCATCGCGCTGGTCAACTCCGGTGAGCTGACCAACAAGCTGGCCAAGGAGGTCACCCACGGCGTCCTCGCTGGCGAGGGTTCGCCGTCCGAGGTCGTCGAGAAGCGCGGCCTGAAGGTCGTCTCCGACGACTCCGCGCTCATCGCGGCGGTCGACGAGGCGCTGGCCGCGCAGCCCGACGTCGCCGAGAAGATCCGCGGTGGCAAGGTGGCCGCGGCCGGGGCGATCGTCGGCGCGGTCATGAAGGCCACCAAGGGCCAGGCCGACGCCAAACGCGTGCGCGAACTGATCGTCGAGCGAGTCGGTGCCTGATCTCGCTTTGAAGAAGGTCACCTGGCGTGAGTGGCTCGGCCTCGCGGCCGGGCTGCTCGCGCTGGTGGCTTTGTTCCTGCCGTGGATGACGTTGACCGCGTCACGCCCGGAGATCGAAGACGTCCTGAAGACGTTGCCCGCCGACGACGTCACGCGTGACGCGTGGCGTTCGGGTTTCCTCGCCTGGGCGCCGGTGTTCCTGCTTTTCCTGCCCGGCCTCGCCGTCGTGCTCTTCGGCCGCGTCGACGCCGTCCGCCGCGCGGGCCTGCCGCATCTGTGGCTGATGGCGGCCATCGGCGCGCTGCTGCTGATGCTGCTCGGCTGGCTCAGCCTCGACTGGCAGTTCGACGCCGACCAGCGCGGGATCCTTTCCGCCGCCGGCATCGAGATCGGATCCGGCCTCGGCCGCTACCTCGGCCTGCTCGCCGCCGTCGTCTCCGCGGTCGTCGCGTTCGTCGACGTCCGGCGCCTGCGTGCGGAAACCCGCGTCCGCCGCCCCTGACCCTTCCGCAATCAGTCACCTACTTGCGGAAAGGGGTTGTATGAGAAAGCGCTTTCTTTCGAGGAGATCATCGTGTTCCCCCTTCCTGGAGGCATCGGCCTCTCCCATCTGTGCGCCTACGAATGGGAAGCGGCGGACGGGGTGTGCGGCGGCAGCCCGCATCTGCACCTGGCCTGCACCGAGGCCTACGTCGTCACCGGCGGACGTGGCGCGGTGCAGACGCTCGACGTCGGTGGCTACCGGGAGACCGAACTCGAACCCGGTGTCGTCGCGTGGTTCGCGCCCGGCACGGTCCATCGGATGGTGCAGCGCGAAGACCTGCGGATCACCGTGCTCATGCAGAACAGCGGGCTGCCCGAAGCGGGGGACGCGGTCTTCACCTTCCCGCCGCCGATCCTCGCCGACCCGGACGCCTACGCGGAGGCCGCCGCGATGCCCGCGGACGACGACGGCGCCCGTCGTCGCCGCGATCTCGCGGTCGAGGGATATCTGCCGATCCGCGACGCCCTCGTGTCGGGAGACCCCAGCCCGCTGAGAGATTTCCACCGTGCGGCCGCCGCGTTGGTCGCGCCGAAGGTCGACGCCTGGGTCCCTCGCTGGCGTGCCGGTGCGCTGGCCGCCGCCGAGTTGACCGGGGAACACCTGGAAGCGCTCGCGAACGGGGACGTGAGTCACCTGGAACGGTCCGGCGTCCGGGTGGTCGCTCCGTCCAAAGAGGACGGTTATGGCATGTGCGGGCACCGGACGGAGTACACGCTTGACATGTGACCATATGGTCACCTATTTTTCCGGTATGACCCACTCACGCAGGACACTCGTCACCGTGCTCGTCGCGCTCCTCTTCGGCGCGCTGTTCACCGCCGCGCCGGCGGCCGCCGAAGAACGCCCGCGCGTCCACGAGGGAACGATCGACGGCGCGGACTTCCTGGTCAAAGTGCCGAAACGCTGGAACGGCACGCTGGTGCTCTACAGCCACGGGCTCTACGTGGACCCGTGGAAGCCGGCTCAGATCATGCTGGCCACCAGACCCGAGACCGAGTCCTGGCTGCTCGACCAGGGTTACGCGCTGGCCGCGTCGAACTACAAGGGCGTTTTCGGGCACGCGATCGAGGAGGCTTTGACCGACCAGATCGCGCTGCTGGACTGGTTCCAGGCCGAGGTGGGGAAACCGCGGCGGACCATCACCAGCGGGATGTCCATGGGCGCCGTGATCTCCTTGAAGCTGGCTGAGAACAACCCGGGCCGGTTCGACGGCGTCCTGACGCAGTGCGGCGAGTACGACACCAACGGCACGTGGAACAGCGCTCTGGACATGCTTTTCGCGCTCAAGACCCTGCTGGCGCCGGACGCGGACATCGACCTGGTCCGGCCTCGCGATCCGCAGGCCGCGAAGGCGGCACTCGAAGCCGTCGTCGCCGAAGCCCAGAAGACCGAGGCGGGCCGGGCGCGGATCGCGCTGGCCGGAGCGCTGGGCGCCATCCCGGGCTGGGCCCTCGCGCACGAACCGGAGCCGACGGCGCCCGCCGACCGCCTCGCACAGCAGGCGCTGTGGGTCACCGGGGCCTACCTGCCCGGCTACGGACCGTCCGCCCGCCCCGAAATCGAACGCCGGGCCGGTGGCAACCCTTCCTTCAACGCCGGGATCGACTATCGGAGTCAGCTCGCCCGCTCGGCCGGGCTCGACCTGGTGCGGCATGCGTACCGGGCGGGAGGCGTGGATCTGCAAGCCGATCTGGACCGGCTCGCCGCGGCCCCGCGGATCTCGGCGGATCCGAAGGCTCAGGCCTACATGCACCGCTACACGGTGGCGCGCGGGACCACGCCGTCACCCGTGCTGACCGCGCACACCACCGGAGACGGCGGCGCCGTCGCGGGGCAGGCCCGGTGGTACGGCGACCAGGTCCGGCGCAACGGTGATCCCGCTCTGCTGCGGCAGACCTACGTCAGCCGGGGCGGTCACTGCTCGTTCAACGCGGCCGAGGAGATCGTCCTGCTGCGCACCCTGCTGTCCCGAGTGGACACCGGCCACTGGCCGTCGACCGATCCGCACCGGCTCACCGCCGCCGCGACCGCGCTCGGATCCGCGTATCGGCTCGTGCCGGAGCTGTTCGATCCGCTGGGCAAGGAGAAGGCCATGGCGCCGTTGTTCACCCGGTTCACGCCACCTGCCCAGCCGAGGCCGTCGAGGTAAGGCCGCTCAGTCCTTGCCGCCCCCGCCGGCACTGGCCGACGGCGTGATGATGACGACGCGGTCGTCACTCGAAACCGGTGAGCCGCCGTCCTTGTTGATCGTCCCGGTGATCGCGACCTGCGGGTTGATCATGCTCATCGCGGAAAGCCTGCCGAAGGTCTTCGGCGGTTTGCCGACCTTGCCGTCCATGGCGACGCTGGGTTTCCCGGTCACCGCGCCGTCCGGGGTGACCGGCAGATTCTGCAGGTTGCCCGCGATCGAGGTCGTGATGGTGAGATAGCCGGTGGCACCGACGAAATCCGCGCAGCCCGCCACGCCGGGTTTGTCGGTCCAGCTCCACGCCGGGGTGGTCAGCGGCTGGCCACCCCGGAGCCGGTACAGCACGTCCTTGTCGGCCAGCCGGTCGGTCAGCCACATACGCGAACCGGTCTGGTCACGGCAGATCCCGCCGGGGGAGTGCACGCCGGTCGAGAAGACCGCCGAACCCGGCGTGGGGTTGCCAGCCGCCGGTTTGCCCGACGTGTCGATGCGCAGCACCTTCCCGGCGAGCGACGCGGGATCGGCGGCGAGCCCGGCGTTGCCCGCGTCGCCGGTGGCGATCAGGAGGGCGCCCTTGGCGTCGGTGCCGAGCGCGCCGCGATTGCCGGTGGCGCCCTTGGGGATGCCGGTCAGCACCGGTTTCGGCGCCTGACCCTTCGCCAGCCGGACGACCCGGTTGTCCGTCGGCGTGGTGATGTAGGCGAAGACGAGCTGGTCTTCGGCGAAACCGGGGGAGAGGGCGAGCGAGGTGAGGCCGCCGTCGCCGGAGCCGTCCACGGGGATGGTCGCCCAGTCCGCCGGGTCCTTCTCCGAGGCGGCGAGCACGATGCGGCCGCTCTTGCGTTCTCCGGCGAGCGCGCTGGGCGCGGTGCCGTCGCCGGGGATCGCGGCCACGGCGGCGACGGTGTCCAGGCAGGTCGCGATGACGGCCTTGTCGAAGTCCTTGCAACCCTGCGGTGGCGGGATCGGCGTCGGCGTCTGGTTCGGCCCGTTGCCGCGGCCGGGACCGGCGTCGCCCGCTTCACCGCCGGGCCCGATTTGCGGCGGGACCTCGGGGGACGGCGGGTTGACCGGGGTGAACTTCTGCCCGGCGGCGGTGTTGTCGAATTCGGCGCAGCCGGAGAGCATCAGCGCACCGCAGGCCAGGATGGCCAGCGGCGCGGTCCATTTCCGCCGGTACCGGGTACGCACGGGGCCAAGCCTAGGTGGGCGCGCGTGAGCCACGGGTAAGCGGTAGTGGATACCGTGGAGATCATGACTGTGACCGTTCTCGTGCCCGACGAAGAGGGAGTGGCCGCGCTTTCGGAGATCGAAGGCGTGCGTCCGGTGGTGTACCGCCACGGCGAGCCGGTGCCCGCCGAGGCCGCCGAGGCCGAGGTCCTCGTGACCGGTGACCGGCCGACCGAGGAACTCTGGCGCGAACTGCCGAACGTCAAGCTCGTGCAGTTGTTGCTGGCAGGCGCCGAGGACTGGATCGGCGAGGTGCCGGACGGAGTCCTGCTCTCGACCTGCCGCGGCGCGCACGGCGGAAGCTCGGCCGAGTGGGTCGTCGCTGTCCTGCTGGCGATTTACCGCGGTCTCGACGGCTTCGCCGACGGCCTGCGACGGAGGCATTGGGAACGGCGGACCACCGACACCCTGCAGGGCAAACGGGTCCTCATCATCGGCGCGGGCGACCTCGGCAGGCATCTGCGCCGACGGCTGGAGACGTTCGACGTGCGCTGCACGATGGTCGGCGCGAGCGCCCGTGAGGGCGTCCACGGCGTCGACGAACTCCCTGGCCTGCTGCCCGAGCACGACGTCGCGGTCCTGATGGTGCCGCTCACCCAGCACACGCGGGGCATGGTCGACGCGGAGTTCCTGGCCGCGATGCCGGACGACGCGATCCTCGTCAACGTGTCGAGGGGGCCGGTCGTGGACACCGGCGCGCTCGTCGCGGAACTCGCGTCCGGACGGTTGCGTGCCGCCCTCGACGTCACCGACCCCGAGCCGCTGCCCGCCGGGCATCCGCTGTGGGACGTGCCGGGACTGCTGCTCACCCCGCACGTCGCGGGCGCGGTGAGCGGGCGGCGGCAGCGCGCGTACGCGGTGGTGGCCAGGGAACTGAGCCACTATCTGGGCGGGGAGTTGCCGAAGAACCTGGTCCACGGCGAATACTGAGCACCGTGGCGAATCTTCATGTCGGCTGCGCGATGTGGACGCACAAGGCGTGGGCCGGGCGGTTCGTGCCGCGGTCGCTGCCCGCGGGGGAGCGGCTGCGGGCCTACGCCGGCTGGTGCAACGCGGTCGAGGGCAACACCACCTTCTACGCGACCCCGGCCCGGGACACCGTCGCGACGTGGGCACGGCAGACCGATCCAGGCTTCCGGTTCGTGGTGAAGCTGCCCAAGATCGTCACGCACGAGCGACGGCTCGCCGGTGTCGAGACCGAGATGCGGGCGTTCCTGGACGCGATCGAACCGCTCGGTGACCGGGCGGTCCTGTGGACGCAGCTACCCGGCTCGTTCGGCCCGTCGGACGTCGACACCCTCGGCCGCTTCCTGCGCAGGCTCCCCGCCGGCCGCCGTCGCGCCGTGGAGGTGCGGCATCCCGACTTCCACACCGACGCCCGCTCGACGTCGTTGCTGGAAAGGACACTCGCCGACGCGGACGCCGAGTGGGTGCCGTTCGACACCACGGTCTTCTTCCGGCGGCCGCCCGCCAGCGAGGCCGAGCAGGACGCGTGGGGCAAGAAACCGCGGCTGCCGCGGCGGACGCGGGCGCTGACCGACCGGCCGATCGTCCGCTACCTGGGCCGGGACTCGACCGAGGAGACCGCCGAGGGGTGGCGGCCGTGGACCGAGGTGGTCGCCGAGTGGCTGCGTGAGGGCCGGTCGCCGACGGTCTTCGTGCACACCCCCGACAACGACGACGCCCCGGCGCTCGCCCGCCGGTTCCACGACGAGGTGCGCGCCCTGGTGCCCGGCCTCGCCCCGCTGCCCGAGCCCGAACCGATCGAGCCGGCGACCCTGTTCTGAGCCGCTCCGCCACCGGTCCGGCGGTTCGGTCGCCTGACGGGCCGGTTTCGCCTACCCTTCGCGCGTGAGCGATGACTACCAGACCAGCATGATCTCGGACGTGGCCGAGCCCGACAGCGGCCCGAACCCGGCGGAGACCAGGGGCGGGATCGACCTCGGTCTGCTCGTCCTGCGAGTGGTGCTCGGCGTGACCATGGGCGCGCACGGGCTGCAGCACCTCTTCGGCGCCTTCGGCGGGCCCGGGGTCGGCGGTTTCGCCAGGGTGCTCGGCAACTTCGGCTACACCACCCAGACCACGCTGCTTTCGTGGATCACCGGGATCAGCGAGGTGGTCGGCGGCGCACTCGTCCTGGTGGGCCTGTTCACCCCAGTCGGCGCCGCCGCACTGCTGGGTGTCTGCGCGAACATCGTGTACGTGAAGTTCGGCGGCGGGTTCTTCCAGAAGGAAGGGCAGGGCTTCGAGTTCGAACTCCTGCTGGCCGCGGCTTCGCTGACCGTCCTGCTCGCGGGCTCGGGGCGGATCGCGCTGGACGTCAACACCCCGTGGCGGAAGCGGCCGCTCTCGTTCGGGCTGATCGGACTCCTGCTGACGGCGGCCGCTTCGGTCGTGGTGCTCGTCCTCTGCCGCTGACCGCCCGCTCGCGGGGTGCAATGAAGGACGCTTTCATAGCAAATTTTGCTATGAAAGCGTCCTTCATCGCGCTTTTCATCCTGGGTGCGGGCTGAAGGGGCCTTCACGCGCCCCGCAACCAGGTGACTACTTGCTCGGGTCCCGCACCGCGCCGGTGTCGGCCGAAGTCGCCATCCGCGCGTAGGCCCGCAGCGCGGCGGTGACCTTCCGGTCCCGTGAGACCGGCTGCCACGGCCGCTCGCTCGCTTCCATCTTCGCGCGCCGCTCGGCGAGGACGTCCGCGTCGACGAGCAGTTCGAGACGGCGTTCGTGGACGTCGAGCAGGATCCGGTCGCCGTTCTGGACCAGGCCGATCGCGCCGCCCGCGGCCGCCTCCGGCGAGATGTGCCCGACCGAGATACCGGACGAGCCGCCGGAGAACCGGCCGTCGGTGATCAGCGCACATTTCTTGCCGAGGCCGGAACCCTTGAGGAACGCGGTCGGGTGCAGCATCTCCTGCATACCGGGGCCGCCCGCCGGGCCTTCGTAGCGGATCACCAGCACCTCACCGGGCTGGATCTCCTTCTTGAGGATGGCCGAAACCGCCTCCTCCTGGCTTTCCAGCACGCGGGCCGGGCCCTCGAAGTGCCAGAGTTCTTCGTCGATGCCCGCCGACTTGATGACGGCGCCGTTTTCGGCGAGGTTGCCGCGCAGGATCGCGAGCCCGCCGTCCTTGGTGAAGGCGTGTTCGACGTCGTGGATGCAGCCGCCCGCGGCGTCGGTGTCCAAAGAGGACCAGCGGTTCTCGGTGGAGAACGCCTCCGTGGTGCGGACCCCGCCCGGCGCGGCGTGGAACAGTTCGATCGCGCGCTCCGACGGTTCCTTCGCGCGGATGTCCCAAGTGGACAGCCAGGACTCCAGATCCGGCGAGTGCACGGAGTGGACGTCGGTGTTCAACAGGCCACCGCGGTACAGCTCGCCGAGGATGGCCGGGATTCCGCCCGCGCGGTGGACGTCCTCCATGTGGTAGTCCGAGTTCGGCGCGACCTTCGACAGGCACGGCACGCGGCGGCCGATGGCGTCGATGTCGTCGATGGTGAAGTCGACCTCGCCCTCCTGCGCGGCGGCGAGGATGTGCAGCACCGTGTTGGTCGAACCGCCCATCGCCATGTCGAGGGCCATCGCGTTCTCGAACGCCTTCTTCGACGCGATCGAACGCGGGAGCGCGGACTCGTCGTCCTGTTCGTACCAGCGCTTGCACAGTTCGACGACGGTGCGCCCAGCGTCTTCGAAGAGCGCCTTTCGGGCGGCGTGTGTGGCGAGGGTGGAACCGTTGCCCGGCAAGGAGAGCCCGAGGGCCTCGGTGAGGCAGTTCATCGAGTTCGCGGTGAACATGCCCGAGCACGAACCGCAGGTCGGGCAGGCCGAACGCTCCACAATGGACAGCCCGTCCTCGTCGACCTCGCTGCTGGCCGACGCGGCGATCGCGGTGATCAGGTCGGTCGGCGCCTGCGCGACCCCGCCGACGACCACGGCCTTCCCGGCCTCCATCGGCCCGCCGGAGACGAACACCACGGGGATGTTCAGCCGCATGGCGGCGTTCAGCATGCCAGGGGTGATCTTGTCGCAGTTGGAGATGCAGACCAGCGCGTCGGCCTGGTGCGCGTTCACCATGTACTCGACCGAGTCGGCGATGATCTCGCGCGAGGGCAGCGAGTACAGCATTCCGCTGTGCCCCATGGCGATCCCGTCGTCCACGGCGATCGTGTGGAACTCGCGGGCGACACCGCCCGCCTCCTTCACCGCGCCCGCCACGATCTCGCCGAGGTCCTTGAGGTGCACGTGGCCCGGCACGAACTGGGTGTAGGAGTTCGCGATGGCGACGATCGGCTTGCCGAAGTCGCTGTCGGTCATTCCGGTGGCGCGCCAGAGCGAGCGCGCGCCCGCCGCGTTGCGGCCGTGGGTGGTGGTCCGGGAACGGAGTTGAGGCACGGCGGACTCCAAGGTTCGGGATGAGGACCAGGGCGAACTGGCGCCAAACTGGTCCTACCAATCCTACTCCCCGGAATTCTCGGCCTTTTCCGGAGCCTCGGCCACGTCGTCGGTCAGCCCGGAAGGATCGGCCACGCGACCCGCGCTGACCAGCGAGATCACCGGAAGATGACGAGTACGCACGGCGGGGAGGGCGATCTTGGTGTCGTCCTTCAGCACCGCCTGCACCTTCGCCTTCTCGGTGATGGCGAGGCCCTTGAGCGAGGCCCACGGCAGGTCCCGCCGCCCGAACATCGTGCGGACTTCCAGCCCCGTCGCCGTCGCCGTCGTGCGGGTCCGGATGACGAACACCGCCAGCGCGATCGGGAAGAGATAGAGCCACTGGAGGTACGGCACGTCGCCGAACGCGACAGGCGTCACACAGACGACAAGGAAAGCGATCGCCAGCAACGCCGTGTTCGGGATTTTGAAGACGGCCTTGCGGTCCTCGTTCGCCTGTTCCTGCTGCTTTTCTTCTGCCACGTCAAAGATGGTGCACCGCCGCCTTCGGAGCCCCGAACGCGGGTCGCGCCATCCGCCGATGGTGTCCAGCATGCGGAATCGCCATCCCGCAGAGTTGACACTCTTGACGGCGACCGGCTAGCTTCACTCTCGTGACAACGCAGACCGGCCTCGTACTTCCCAAGCGCGTCGACGCTTAGGGAAGTCTCCGCTGCGTCGACGCGCGACCCTCGTGCGACCACTCCGGTCGGCGGGGGTTTTTTGTTGCCTGGAACAATTTCACTTGCCCGACCAGCCAATGAATACCCGAACGAGTGACTAGACAAGACGAGGCAGACAAGCGATGACTAGTGCCACCTCGCGAGCTGAAGCGAATGCCGGAACCTCTGGAGCACGTCCCAAGCCGGCGCCGCCGGCCGGGACCCCGGTGCGGGTCACGGGCGCGCAGTCGCTCGTCCGCTCGCTCGAGGCGGTGGGCGCGGAAGTCGTGTTCGGTATTCCCGGCGGCACCATTCTCCCGGCGTACGACCCGTTGCTCGATTCGACGAAGGTCCGCCACGTCCTGGTCCGCCACGAACAGGGCGCCGGCCACGCCGCCACCGGATACGCGCAGGCGACCGGCAAGGTCGGTGTGTGCATGGCCACCTCGGGTCCCGGTGCGACCAACCTGGTCACCCCGCTGGCCGACGCGAACATGGACTCGGTCCCGGTGGTCGCCATCACCGGTCAGCAGTCCCGCGCGCTGATCGGCACGGACGCCTTCCAGGAAGCCGACATCTGCGGCATCACGATGCCGATCACCAAGCACAACTTCCTGGTCACCGACCCGGCGGACATCCCGCGCACCATCGCGGAGGCCTTCCACCTCGCCTCGACCGGCCGCCCCGGCCCGGTCCTGGTGGACATCCCGAAGGACGTCCTGCAGGAGATGACCTCCTTCTCCTGGCCGACGGAGATGCGGCTGCCGGGTTACCGGCCCACGCTGCGCCCGCACGGTAAGCAGGTCCGCGAGGCCGCCCGGCTGATCAGCAAGTCGCGCCGCCCGGTCCTCTACGTCGGCGGTGGCGTGATCAAGGCCGACGCCTCGCGCCAGCTGATGGAACTGGCGGAGCTGACCGGGATCCCGGTCGTCACCACGCTGATGGCCCGCGGCGCCTTCCCCGACTCGCACCCGCAGCACCTCGGCATGCCGGGAATGCACGGTTCGGTCGCCGCGGTCGCCGCGATGCAGCGTGCGGATCTTCTGATCGCCCTCGGCGCCCGCTTCGACGACCGCGTCACCGGACAGCTGTCGTCGTTCGCGCCGGATGCCGCCATCGTCCACGCCGACATCGACCCGGCCGAGATCTCCAAGAACCGCAAGGCGGACGTGCCGATCGTCGGCGACTGCGCGGAGATCATCACCGAACTGATCGAGGCCGTCCGCGCCGAGACCGACAAGTCCGCGAAGCCGGATCTGACGGACTGGTGGACGCAGGCGAGCGCTTGGCGTGACGACTACCCGGCCGGTTACGAGTGGCCCGACGACGGGACGCTTTCGCCGCAGTACGTCATCGAGCGCATCGGTTCGCTGGTCGGCCCGGACGCGGTCTACACCGCGGGCGTCGGCCAGCACCAGATGTGGGCGGCGCAGTTCGTCAAGTACGAGAACCCGCGCACCTGGATCAACTCCGGCGGTCTCGGCACGATGGGCTTCGCCGTCCCCGCCGCGATGGGCGCCAAGTTCGGCATGCCGGACAAGCAGGTCTGGGCCATCGACGGCGACGGCTGTTTCCAGATGACGAACCAGGAACTGGCCACCTGCGCCATCGAAGGCGCGCCGATCAAGGTCGCCGTCATCAACAACGGCAACCTGGGCATGGTCCGCCAGTGGCAGAACCTCTTCTACTCCGAGCGGTACTCCAACACCGATCTCGGTACGCACAAGCACCGCATCCCCGACTTCACCCTGCTCGCGGAGGCGCTCGGCTGCGCCGGGCTCCGCTGCGAGACCAAGGAGGACGTCGACGCCACCATCCGGCGCGCCATGGAGATCAACGACCGCCCCGTCGTGATCGATTTCGTGGTGGGGAAGGATGCCCAGGTGTGGCCCATGGTGGCCGCGGGCACCGGTAACGACGAAATCATGGCCGTGCGCGGGATCCGCCCGCTCTTCGACGACGACGAAGTCGCCGCCGAGGCGGAGATCGCGGCGGCGGCAGAAGGAGACGCCCGATGAGCGTGCACACCCTGAGCGTTCTGGTCGAGAACAAGCCCGGTGTCCTCGCACGGGTTTCCGGACTGTTCTCCCGGCGTGGTTTCAACATCGAATCCCTCGCCGTCGGGCCCACGGAGAATCCCGAGGTGTCCCGGATGACGATCGTGGTCGCCGTCGAAGAGCTACCGCTCGAACAGGTGACCAAACAGCTCAACAAGCTGGTCAACGTCATCAAGATCGTGGAATTGGAAAAGTCCACAGCCGTGCAGCGTGAACTGCTGCTGGTCAAGGTCCGGGCCGACGCCACCGTGCGCAGCCAGGTCCTCGAGACAGTCCAGCTTTTCCGCGCGAAAGTGGTGGATGTGTCCCCCGAGGCGCTCACCGTCGAAGCCACCGGGACCTCGGACAAGATCGGTGCCCTGCTGCGGATGCTGGAGCCCTATGGCATCCGCGAACTGGTCCAGTCCGGAATGGTCGCGGTCGGCAGGGGCGCCCGATCCATTACCGCCACCTCCGCCCGATAACGAATCTTTGTCTGTAAGTCAGGAAAGGAAGTAGTACCCCTCATGGCAGTGGAAATCTTTTACGACGACGACGCGGACCTTTCGATCATCCAGGGTCGCAAGGTCGCCGTGATCGGCTACGGCAGTCAGGGTCACGCGCACTCGCTGAGCCTGCGCGACTCCGGCGTCGATGTCCGCATCGGTCTGCCCGAGGGCTCGAAGTCGCGGGCCAAGGCCGAGGAGCAGGGTCTCCGCGTGCTCACCCCGGCCGAGGCCAGCGCCGAAGCCGACCTGATCATGATCCTCGCGCCGGACACCAAGCAGCGCGCCATCTACGAGAAGGACATCGAGCCGCACCTCAAGGACGGCGACGCGCTGTTCTTCGGCCACGGCTTCAACATCCGCTACGACCTGATCAAGCCGCCGTCGAATGTGGACGTCGCCATGGTCGCGCCGAAGGGCCCGGGCCACCTGGTCCGCCGCCAGTTCGTCGACGGCAAGGGCGTCCCGGCGCTCATCGCGGTCGAGCAGGACGCTTCCGGCAACGCGCAGGCGCTCGCGCTCTCCTACGCGGCCGCCATCGGTGGCGCCCGCGCCGGTGTCATCAAGACGACCTTCACCGAGGAGACCGAGACCGACCTCTTCGGCGAGCAGGCCGTGCTCTGCGGTGGCGCCTCCGCGCTGGTGCAGACCGGTTTCGAGGTGCTCACCGAGGCCGGCTACGCCCCGGAGATCGCCTACTTCGAGGTGCTGCACGAGCTGAAGCTGATCGTCGACCTCATGTACGAGGGCGGCATCGCGCGTCAGCGCTACTCGATCTCCGACACCGCCGAGTACGGCGACCTGACCCGCGGCCCGCGCGTCATCTCGCCGGCGGTCAAGGAAGAGATGAAGAAGATCCTCGGCGAGATCCAGGACGGCACCTTCGCCCGCGAATGGGTCGCCGAGGACGAGGCCGGACGGCCGAACTTCACCAAGCTCGAGGAGCAGGGCAACCAGCACCCGATCGAGGAGACCGGCAAGAAGCTGCGCGACCTGATGTCGTGGGTGGACCGGCCGATCACCGAGACCGCCTAGTTTCACCGCCGAAGGGGCCCTTCATCGTGAAGGGCCCCTTCGTTTTGCGTGTCGGAAAGCGATAGCGTGGACACCATGAGTGAGCAGCCGGTGGACGACAAGGCCCACATCCGGCCAGAGCTGGACTTGAGCGACGCGGTGTGGATCCGGGCGGAACCGGAGGGCGCGAACCTCGAAGACTGCGCCGAGTACACACGGGTGCCGCATACCGACGGCGTCACCTATACCGCCGTGCGGCAGTCTTCCAGCCCGGACGGTCATGTCCTCGTGTTCACCCCGAGGGAATGGGACGCCTTCGTGAAGGGCGTCGAGGACGGCGAATTCGACCTTCCCGGTTAGTCCGCGACGGAGAGCACGACCTTCCCCGTCGTCCGGCCCGCCGCTCCGAGTTCGTGTGCTTTCGCCGCTTCTTCCAGCGGGAACACCGTGTCGATGGTCGGCTTGAGGCGTCCGCTCTCGACGAGTTCGGCCAGTGCGAGGAGTCCTGCGCGGTCCGGCTCGGCGAGGGTGAACCCGGCGGTGACTCCGGCTGCCTCGGCCAGTTCCGGCATTCGCTCGTCGTTCGTGCGGGTGAGCTGGATGAGCCTGCCGCCGCGGCGCAGTGTCTTGAGCGACCGAGGTCCGTACTCCAGGCCGATCGTGTCGAGGACGATGTCGACGTCACGGACCTCCTCGGCGAAATCCGCGGTCCGGTAGTCGACGAGTTCGTCCGCGCCGAGGCCGCGGAGGAACTCGTGCTTGGCCGCGCTGGCCGTCCCGATCACGTACGCGCCGCGCGCCTTGGCGATCTGGACCGCGAGATGCCCGACGCCGCCCGCCGCCGCGTGGATCAGAACCCGTTGTCCCGGCTGGATGTTCGCCGTGTCGACGAGGCTTTGCCAGACGGTCAGCCCCGCGAGCGGGACCGCGGCCGCGTGCACGTGGTCCAAAGTGGACGGTTTGCGCGCGAAGTGGCGGCTCGGCGCGGCGACGTACTCGGCGTACGCGCCGGCCTGGAACGGGAACGACGGCATGCCGAAGACCTCGTCGCCGGGGGAGAACAGGGACGCGCCCGCGCCGACCTCCTCGACCACGCCGGACACGTCCCAGCCGAGGATGAACGGCGGATCGCCCATCGGGCCGATGCCGCCGGTCTCGCGGGTCTTCCAGTCGACCGGGTTGACGCCGGCGGCGTGCACCCGGACCAGGATCTGGGTCGGACCGGGGACGGGTCTTTCGACGTCGACGAGTTCGAGGACTTCGGGGCCGCCCAGGCGGTTTTGGCTGATCGCTCGCATGGACCCATTGTTCGGTGCGCGTCGTACTTTCGGTGAGGCTTGGGCGGGCCAGTGGGCGTCAGGATCGGGACAGCTGTGGCGTGTAGCGGGTGCTGGTCGTGCAATGAAAGGTCCTTTCCTTGCAAAATTTGCTAGGAAAGGACCTTTCATTGCACGCAGTGGTGTCGGTAAGGCCGGTCGTGCGCCTCCGGAACCGGTGACGGCACTGCCATGACCATGACGGCACTGCCATGACCATGACGGCACTGCCATGACCATGGCGGGAAGAGCGGCGGTGGCGGGTTCGCCTGCTAGCCGACTTCCCAGTGTCGCGAAAGCCACTTTCGCGACGCTGGGTGTCCCGAAAGTGGCTTTCGCGACACTCACAACACCCGCGTGCACGACGTGGCGCGAGCTCAGGCGCCCCGCAAGACCGCCAGGATCTCCCCCTGCTCGAAGTGCTCAGCCCACCCCAAAGCCGACGACGAGTACAGCGAATCCTCCACCGAGGGGTCCGCCCCCACCTCGAGCAAAGCCCGGACCGCGTCCACGTGCCCGCCCTGCACGGCCAGGTGCAGCGCCGTGACGCCCTCCCCGTGGGAAAGCCCGCCGAACGTCCCCCGATGGTCGACCGAAGCGCCGAGCTCCGCCAAGGTCCTGATCACCGAAGCCTTTCCCTGCGCGGCTGCCCAGGTCAGCGCCGTGCCGCGGTACACGTCGGCGTCCACCCACGCGCCCCTCGCCACCAGGGTCCGCACCGCGTCGGAGCGGTCGTTCCGCGCGGCCCACGAAAGCGCCTCGTTGACGACCTCGGCGGGATCGTCGCTCGGCAGCCATTCCGGGAAACCGCTGTGCGGCCGGTGGAACTCGCGATGCGCGCCCGCCGCGGGGGAGAGCGTGCCGTCCGGCGCGAGCAGTGAATCGAGCAGGTCGGCCCGGCCGAGTCCCGCGGCCACCCGGAGGTTGCCGGGGGAGAGGTCACGCGCGGCCAGCAGTTCCGCCGCCTCGCGATGGCCCCAGAACAGAGCGACCACCAGCGGCGTCCCGCCGTCGCCGCGGGCGGGAACGTCGACCGGGGCGCCCGCGTCGAGCAGCATCGTGACCAGCAGCGGCAGCCCGGCGTACCCGGCCTGGTGCAACGCCGTCCAGCCGTGGACGTTGGCCGAGGCCGGATCGGCGCCGTGGTCGAGCAGGATCCGGCACAGCCGCTCGTCGCAGGTCGCGGCGGCCATGCCGAGCAGGTCGTTCCCGTTCTTCCCGTGCGCGTGGACGAGCGTGGGCAGGTCGCCGATCAGGCGCGCGAGCCCGGCGAGGTCCCGCGCGTCGATCAGTTCCCGTGCCCGTTCGAAAGCGAGTTCAGCCGGTGACGTCACGTTCCCGCACGTTACCCCCGACCCCCGACAGAACCCGCCATTCGGCCAGCGGGATCCGGTCGTCCCCGGTCAGGATCTGCAGACAGACGTGATCCGCACCCGCGTCCAGATGTGCCCGCACCCGCGCGTCGATCTCGTCCTCCCCGACGGCGACCAGCGCGTCCACCAGCCGGTCGGAGCCGTAGTCCTCCTCGGTGAACCCGAACCGCCGCAGATTCGCCCGATGGTGGGCGGCCAGGTCCAGATACATCGACACGTGCCGCCGCGCGATCTCCCGGTCCGGCCCGAGGACGACGGCCTGCTCGACGGCGAGGAAGGCCGAAGGTCCCATGGTCGCCCGCGCCAGCGCGGTGTGCTCGACGGGGACGAAGTACGAATGCGCCCCATCGGTGCGTTCGGCGGCCAAGGCGAGCATCTTCGGCCCCAGTGCGGCGAGCACGCGCCGACGGGGGGAGTCCGGTGTGGACAGTTCGGTCTTGTCCATTTCGTCGAGATAGCCGCGCATCGCCTCCAGCGGTTTCGCGCCCGGCAAGTGGCCGCCCAGCCCGAGGATGAACCGGCCCGGATAGGCCTCGGCGAGGGTCCGTTCGGCGGCGGCCGCGGCGACCGGTGCCCGGTGGGAGAACCGCGCGATGCCGCTGGCGACGGTCAGCCGGGACGTCGCCGCCAATAGCAGTCCCGCCTGCGTGAACGCCTCCCGGCCCAGGTACTCCCCGAACCACAACGTGTCGAAGCCGAGTTCCTCGACTTCCGCGGCCGCCTCGCGGACTTCGCCGATTTCCTTGCCGTCGAACGAGAACGTCCAGACTCCGACGCTCATCGGGTCACCTCCGCCAATGCCGGGGCGAGCCGTTCCAGCTGGTCCACTATGGACGGGAGATCGTCCCCGACCGGATTGACGAGCACGGTGTCCGCGCCGGCGTCGACGAGTTCCTTGATCCGCCCGGCGATCCGCTCTTCGTCGCCCCACGCGGTCAGCCCGTCGACGAGCCGGTCGCTGACGCCGTCGATGTCGGCGTCGGTGTAGCCGAGCCGCTTCCAGCCCTTGAAGTAATGCGGGACGTCGTATCGTTTCATCATTTCGATATCCCTGGTCACACTCGTTCGCGCCTGCTCGCGATCGCCGAGCAGGACCGAATGGGTGGGAATGAGCAGTTTGTCCTCGCCGAGGATTTCGCGGGAGTACGGCGTGTGCTCGAAGGGCTGCGCGAACGGATGCGCGCCGTCCGTCAGCTCCCGTGCGAGTTCGAGCATCTTCGGGCCGACGGCGGCGAGGACGCGCGGGAACGGCACCGGTGAAGGGAATTCCTTCTCCGCCGCGTCCATCGCCGCTAGGTAGTCACGGGTCTGTTCGAGCGGCCGGTAGTCCGAGCCGGTCTTCGCCGCCTGATGGCTGTGCCCGATCCCGACGCCGAGCACGAACCGGCCGGGGAAGGCCTGCGCGAGGGTCCGCCCGCCGCTTTGGGCGGTGTACGCGGGCCGGGACCACATGTTGGCGATCCCGGTGCCGACCACCACCCGTTCGGTGGCGGAGAGCGTGATGGCGCTGTACGCGAACAGCTCCCGGTTCCCCGGCCCCTCGCCGCCCCACACGGTGCGGTAACCCAGCTCTTCCAGCCGTTGTATCGCCAGCCGTTCTTCGTCGGGTGTCGGCGCGAACATGCCGACCGGCAGCCAGACACCCACCGCTCCCAGCCGGTTCCGGGTTTCTTCGATCAGGTTCATCGCAAGTCTCTCCGCTAACATGAGGCAGCCTCCGCTTACCCGATCCGACTATACGGAGGCTGCCTCCGATTTGTCGAGACTAGGCTCGGGAGTGCGATGGACACCGAGAAGAAGCCGCTGCGGGCGGACGCCCGGCGCAACTACGAGCGCCTCCTCGAAGAGGCGAGGCGCGCCTTCGCCGCGAACGGCGTCGAGGCGTCACTGGAAGAGATCGCGCGCCGTGCCGGTGTCGGCATCGGCACGCTCTACCGGCACTTCCCGACGCGGGAGGCTCTGGTCGAGACGGTGCTTCGCGAGGGCTACGACGCGCAGGCCGCGGTGGCCCGCGAACTCCTCGACTCCCCGGATCCGGTGGAAGCGCTCAAGGCGTGGTTCGCCGGGATGGGTGAACAGGCGGCGCGCTACCGCGGACTGCCCGAACTGATGGTGGACGTCCTCGACGACGAGACCTCGCCGCTGTATGCCTCATGTCACGCGATGCGGGACCAGGTGTCCCATCTGGTGGAACGGGCGAAGGCCTCGGGTGAGCTCCGGGCCGACGTCACAGTGCACGAGTTGCTGGTGCTGCTGCACGCGCTTTCCTGGGCCGGCGAACACCTTTCGGGTGACAAGGGCCTCGAACGGCTCCTCGATCTCGTTTTCGCCGGATTACGGGCGAGTTAACAATCCCCTGTCAGCAGGTCTAAACTGCGGCGCAACCGGGCACAACGGCGTGACCGTCAACAGTGAGTCGCAGGCACAGACCAGATAGTGGGAGCCGTATCGTGACCAAGCCGAACAAGCCCGTCGTCCTCATCGCCGAGAAGCTCGCGCCTTCCGTGCTGAGTGTCTTCTCCGACGAGGTCGAGGTCCAGCATGTGGACGGCACGGACCGCCCCGCGCTGCTCGAAGCCGTGAAGACGGCGGACGCGCTGCTCGTGCGGTCCGCCACCAAGGTCGACGCCGAGGTCCTCGGTGCCACCACCTCGCTCAAGGTCGTCGCCCGCGCCGGCGTCGGACTGGACAACGTCGAGGTCCCCGCCGCCACCGAACGCGGTGTGCTGGTCGTCAACGCGCCGACCTCGAACATCGTCTCCGCCGCCGAACACGCCGTCGCGCTGCTGCTCGCGGTCGCCCGCCGGGTCCCGGCCGCGGACCAGAGCCTTCAGGGCGGCGCGTGGAAGCGCAGCGCCTACTCCGGTGTCGAGATCCAGGGCAAGACCATCGGCGTGGTCGGCCTCGGCAAGATCGGCCAGCTGTTCGCGCAGCGGCTCGCCGCGTTCGACACCAAGCTCATCGCGTACGACCCCTACGTCTCGGCCGCCCGCGCCGCTCAGCTCGGCATCGAGCTGGTCACGCTGGACGAGCTGCTGGAGCGCGCCGACGCGATCTCCATCCACCTGCCGAAGACCCCCGAGACCAAGGGCCTGATCGGCGCCGAGGCGCTCAAGAAGACCAAGCAGGGCGTCATCATCGTCAACGCCGCGCGCGGCGGCCTCATCGACGAGCAGGCGCTGGCGGACGCGGTCAGCTCCGGCCATGTCGGCGGCGCCGGTGTCGACGTGTTCGTCACCGAGCCCACCACCGAGAGCCCGCTGTTCGGCCTGCCGAACGTCGTCGTCACCCCGCACCTCGGCGCGTCGACCGCCGAGGCGCAGGACCGCGCGGGCACCGACGTCGCGAAGTCCGTGCTGCTCGCGCTGCGCGGCGACTTCGTGCCGGACGCGGTCAACGTCGCCGGTGGCGGCACCGTCGGCGAGCACGTGCGGCCGTACCTCTCGCTCACCCAGAAGCTCGGCACCTTGCTGACCGCGCTCAACCCGAAGGCGCCCGCCTCGGTCACCGTCGTGGTCAAGGGCGAACTGTCCAACGAGGACGTCAGCGTGCTGCCGCTCGCGGCCGAGCGCGGCGTGTTCTCCGGTGTCGTCGAGGACCAGGTCACCTTCGTGAACGCGCCGCGCGTGGCCGAAGAGCTGGGAGTCCAGGTCGATCTGGTCATCGAGCCGGAAAGCCCCAAGTTCCGCAGCCTGGTCACCCTTCGCGCGGTCCACGCCGACGGCACGACCCTTTCGGTGTCCGGTTCGGTCACCGGCAAGGACGAGGTCGAGAAGCTGGTCGAGGTCAACGGCCGCCACTTCGACCTGCGTGCCGAGGGCAACGTTCTGCTGCTCGAGTACCCGGACCGCCCGGGCATCATGGGCCGCGTCGGCACGCTGCTCGGCGAGGCGGGCCTGAACATCGAGGCCGCGCAGATCAGCCAGACCACCGACGGCGCGGACGCCGTCATGTTGCTGCGGGTGGACCGTTCCGTGGATTCGCACCTGCTGGAGCCGATCGGCGCCACCGTGGGCGCGCACACGATTCGCGCGGTCAACTTCGGCTGACCTCGAAAGTACATGAAGGCCCCCTTCCTTGCGCCTAGGTACAGGAAGGGGGCCTTCATGTACTTTTCCCGCAATTCATCGACCAACTGCGATCGTTGTGTGTGCGGGGTTCGCGAGAACGAGAGCAAGATTCAATAACGGTGAAAATTGCCTACTGAAGTCGGGCGGATGGGCCGATAGGTTTTTCCGGCGAGGCCGAACCATCGCGTCGTCAAGGGCACGGCGCGGCGCCGGGGCTCACCGTCGGGGGTGTGTTCGAGAGGCAGGCAGGTTCGAAGTCAAGGCCTCGAGTGAGGGCACGTACTCATGAACAGATCCCGCGTACCCCGATGGGCCATCCGCTCATCGGCCGCGGTCTTCGCCGCACTGCTCGCGACGTCCGTGACCGGGGCGACGGCAGCCGCACAGGATGTCCCGCTCGCGGACGGCGTCACGCCGGCGAAGATCGACCGTAACGGATTCCAGGGGAAGGTCGAGCCGAAGCTCAAGGCCGCACAGGGCCAGATCACCGCCTTCGTCGAGCTGGCCAAGCAGCCCGCCGTCGACGCCTTCAACGCCGAACAGAACAAGGGCGCAGGCAAGGAAAAGGCGAAGAAGGCCGCGAAGGACGCCAAGGCAGCCGCCGCGGCGACGGTGGACTCCGTCGTCGGGCAGCTCAAGGCCGCCGACTCCGGCACCCAGCTGGTCACCCAGACCTCGAACGCGGTCGCCGGCGCGGTCGTCACCGCCGACGCGGCGAAGATCCGCGAGCTGGCGAAGCGGCCGGACGTCGTCTCGGTCAAGAAGGTGGTGCCGAAGACCCGCACGAACTCCAGCGCGGTCCAGCTGACCAACACGCTCGCGTCGTGGCAGCAGACCGGCCGCTACGGCGACGGCATCCGCGTCGGCGTGATCGACGACGGCATCGACTACACCCACGCCACCTTCGGCGGTCCGGGTACGGCCGAGGCGTACAAGGCGATCAACCGTGACCAGGCCACCCCCGCCTTCCCGACCGACAAGGTCGTCGGCGGTATCGACCTGGTCGGCGACGCCTACGACTCGGGCAGCGACGACCCGGCCCTCAAGACCCCGAAGCCCGACCCCAACCCGATCTCCTGCGGCCACCACGGCACGCACGTCGCGGGCACGGTCGCCGGATTCGGTGTGGACGAAGCGGGCAAGACCTTCACGGGCGACTACAAGAAGCTCAACAAGAAGAAGATCGAAGCGATGCAGATCGGCCCGGGCACCGCGCCCAAGGCCCTGCTGTACGCGATCAAGGTCTTCGGCTGCGACGGCTCGACCAACGTCACCTCGCAGGCACTCGACTGGTCGCTCGACCCGGACGGTGACGGCGACTTCACCGACCACCTCGACGTGGTCAACCTGTCGCTGGGCGGCGACTTCGCCACCCCGGACGACCCGGACTCGCTGTTCGTGCGCAAGATCGCCGCGAACAACGTCGTCCCGGTGTTCTCCGCGGGCAACGGCGGCGACCTCAACGACGTCGGCGGCGCGCCGGGCAACACGCCCGAGGCGCTGACCGTCGCCAGCAGCCGTGACGCGTCCGTCCTGCGCGACGCCGTCGAAGCCGTCGCTCCCGACGGTGTCAAGGGTGCGAAGACCGGGCAGTTCAGCCAGAACTACGCGGCCTACGACACGCTCGACGTCACCGCGCCGGTGGTCACGCTGTCGGCCGACAACGCCGCCGGCTGCAAGCCGTACTCCGAAGCCGACAAGGCCAAGGCCGCGGGCAAGATCGTGTTCCTCGAATGGGACGACAACGACGCGACCCGCGCCTGCGGTTCCGGCGCACGTTCGAACAACGCGCAGGCCGCCGGTGCCAAGGGCGCGCTGTTCTCGTCGACGCTGGAGCACTTCTCGGCCGGAATCGCGGGCAACGCGGCCGTGCCGACGTTCCAGCTGACCGGCGGCGCGACCGCCTCGGTCCGCCCGGCGCTGGCCGCCGGCACGCTGCAGGTCCGCATGACCGGCAAGGGCCGCGTGTCCGTGCCGACCACCGACCAGTCCATTGTGGACACCCCGAGCTCGTTCACCTCACGTGGCGGGCGCGGCCCGGCCGTCAAACCGGACGTCGCGGCGCCCGGTGACTCGATCTCGTCCGCGCTGAGCGGAAGCGGATCCGGTCGCCTGGTCATCTCCGGGACGTCGATGGCGGCTCCGCACACCTCGGGTATCACCGCCCTGATCCGTCAGGCGCACCCCGACTGGTCGGTCGAGGAGGTCAAGGCCTCGGTCATCAACACCGCCGGCCACGACATCCGCGACGCCTCCGGCCGCACCTACGGCCCGCAGCGCGTCGGCAGCGGCCGGATCGACGCGAAGGCCGCGCTGGACAACCAGGTCCTGGCCTACGTCGTCGACAACCCCGGCTTCGTCTCGGTGAACTTCGGTGTCGTCGAAGCGGGCGGCCCGGTCACGCTGACCAAGACGGTCAAGGTGGTCAACAAGGGCATC
This sequence comes from Amycolatopsis sp. lyj-108, assembly GCF_046549005.1. NCBI lineage: Bacteria > Bacillati > Actinomycetota > Actinomycetes > Pseudonocardiales > Pseudonocardiaceae > Amycolatopsis > Amycolatopsis sp. lyj-108. The sequence goes on from NZ_JAJPWQ010000010.1 coordinate 189,639, forward strand.
AAGCCGGTCGAGTACTCGGTGGGCTACGAAGCCGTGAACTCGCTCCCCGGTGTCGAGTACACAGTGGACAAGCCGACGGTGAAGCTGAGCCCGCGCGGTGTCGCGCTGGTGAAGGTGACCCTGAAGATCGCCGACCCCAAGGCGCTCCGCAAGGTCATGGACCCGACCATGGCGGCGACGCAGGTCGGGCTCGCCCGGCAGTTCGTGGCGGACGCCTCCGGCCGGATCGCGTTCACCCCGAAGAGCGGCACGACCGTACCGCTGCGGCTCTCGGTGTACTCCGCGCCGAAGCCCGTCTCGTCCATCAACACCCCGGGCAACGTCAACTTCGGCGCGGGCCAGGACCAGGCCGTGCTGAACCTGACCGGCAAGGGTGTTGACCAGGGAACCGGTCCGCAGCGGTACCGCTCGCTGATCAGCGTGCTCGAACTGCAGGCGGAATCCCCGCAGCTGCCCGAGTGCGACGGCGACGTCACCACCGACTGCACCCTGAACCAGACCGCAAAGGGCGCCGACCTGCGTTACATCGGCGCGGCGTCCACGGCCCCGCTGGCCAAGGCGCAGGGTGAGCCGGAGAACGCGTTGCTGGCCTTCGGTCTCACCACCTGGAGCGATCTGGCCAACCTGGGCAGCAACACCTCGCCGTTCGTGGACATCGACACCACGGGCGACGGACAGCCGGACTTCGAGACCTATGTGACCAAGGTGACGGCCACCGACGTCCTCGTGGCGGTCACCGTGGCGCTGAAGCCGGGCTTCCCGCAGGTGGACATCCAGCCGATCAACGGCCAGCTCGGCGACGTCGACACGAACGTGTACGACACCAACGTCGTCGTGCTGCCGGTGAGCATCGCGGCGCTGGGCATCGACCCGAACGCCGCGTCGCACAAGATCAGCTACACGGTCGGGACCTCCGGGTTCTACGCGGCGCCGGGTGCGGACTCGTCGACGATCGACTACGTCGGCACGCCGCTTTCGTTCGACGCCTTGGCTCCCGCGTACACCGTCCAGGGCGGCGGCGACTCCGCGCTGGGCTACGTCGCGAAGCCGGGTACGGCGCTGGTGGTCAACCGCAACGCGGCCGCGCAGGACACCGTGCTGGGCCTGCTGGCGATCGAGCACCACAACGCCTCGGGCAACCGGGCGAACGTGGTGAAGATCCAGACGAACGCCGGTGGCGGCAACGCCGACGTCGACCGGCCGGGCAACGGCGGGCGGCACACCGGACGTCAGCCGATCGGTGTGGGCTGACGCGGTAGTGCGGTGATCCGCGTTCGATGAGGTGAGGGACGCCCTGGCGGCAAGCTTTCCGCCAGGGCGTCCCTTCTTGTATTCACCCTTTCGGCTGTCTCGCTCTGTGGGAGATTCCGGCATAAGGGTGGTGCGGCTACGGCTACCGGGCTACGGCCGGTAACCTTCCGCTGCTGGCGTTTTCTTGCGGATGGGCCATCCGGACTGCCGGTGGCCTGGTCTACGGAGGTGTGTGGATGCGGCTCGCGGTGATCCCAGGAGACGGGATCGGGCCCGAAGTGGTCTCCGAGGCGCTCAAGGTGCTCGGTGAGGTCGTACCGACGGCGGAGATCACGAACTACGACCTCGGCGCCGCCCGGTGGCACTCCACCGGTGAGCTGCTTCCGGAGTCGGTACTCGGTGAACTCCGTCAGCACGACGCGATCCTGCTGGGCGCGGTGGGCGACCCGACGGTGCCGAGCGGCATTCTGGAGCGCGGTCTTCTGCTGCGGCTCCGGTTCGAGCTCGACCACCATGTGAACCTGCGGCCCGCCCGGTTGTACCCGGGCGTGCGCGGCCCGCTCGCCGATTCGAGCGAGATCGACATGGTCGTCGTGCGTGAAGGCACCGAAGGCCCGTACGCGGGCAACGGTGGCTTGCTGCGCAAGGACACCGACCACGAGATCGCGACGGAGGTCAGCGTCAACACGGCGTTCGGCGTCCGGCGCGTGGTGACCGACGCGTTCAACCGGGCCGAGGCGCGGCCCCGCAAGCACCTGACGCTCCTGCACAAGACGAACGTGCTGGAGTACGCGGGATCGCTGTGGTCGCGGATCGTCGAAGAGGTCTCGTTGGAGCACCCGGAGGTGACCGTCGCGTACTCCCATGTGGACGCCGCGACCATCCACCTGGTGACCGACCCGTCCCGCTTCGACGTCGTGGTGACCGACAACCTGTTCGGCGACATCATCACCGACCTCGCGGCGGCGGTGACCGGCGGCATCGGGCTGGCGGCGAGCGGGAACCTCGACATCACCCGGCGGAACCCGAGCATGTTCGAGCCGGTGCACGGCAGCGCCCCGGACATCGCGGGCCAGGGTCTCGCCGACCCGACCGCCGCGGTGCTTTCGGTCGCGCTGCTGCTGGACCACCTGGGACAGAAGGAATCGGCGCGGCGGATCGAGGCATCGGTGGCCTTCGACCTCGCGACCCGCGACCAGGCGTCGCCGGGTGCGACGCACGCGATCGGTGACCGGCTGGCGGCACTGGTGTCGTCGAACGTGCGCCCGGTCACTCAGTAGTTCTCACGCGCGCTATGAAAGGTCCTTTCCTTGCAAATTTCGCAAGGAAAGGACCTTTCATTGCGTTCGGGACCGCTGCGGCATCCCAGAAGGTGGGAACTGTCGCCCGGCCTGTGGACGTCCGGCGGAGCGTGTGCCATGATGCGTCCGTGACCTCCTGCACCATCATTATCGCCGAGCGCGCCGGATAACAGCTCCACAAGAGCCCCCGGCGCGCAACCTCTCGCACCCATGCGGGAGGTTTTTTTGTTGCCTGAACACGTTTTGCCACCACCATGAGGAGTCCCCCGTGACCCGCAAGGAGCCCGCCGATACGCCGCTCGGCGACGCCTTCCACCTCTACGACACGACGTTGCGCGACGGCGCGCAGCGCGAGGGGATCTCCTACTCCGTCACGGACAAGCTGGCGGTGGCGAGGCTGCTCGACGATCTCGGGGTCGGGTTCATCGAAGGCGGATGGCCGGGTGCGTTGCCCAAGGACACGGAATTCTTCGCCCGCGCGGCTTCGGGTGAACTGAAACTCCGCCACGCCGCGCTCGTCGCGTTCGGCGCGACGCGGAAGGCGGGCGCCAAGGCCGAGCAGGATCCGCAGGTGCGGGCCCTGCTCGAGGCCCAGGCGCCAGTGGTTACGCTGGTGGCCAAATCGGACTTACGGCACATCGAGCGGGCGCTGCGGGTCGACGTCGACGAAGCGTGCGAGATGGTGCGAGACACCGTCGCGTTCCTCGTCGGCGAAGGACGTCGCGTCTTCCTTGACGCGGAACACTTTTTCGACGGCTACGCGTTCTCCCCGGACACCGCTTTGAAGGTGCTCGACGCGGGAGTGAACGCGGGCGCCGACGTCGCCGTGCTGTGCGACACCAACGGCGGGCAGCTGCCGCTCGGCCTCGCGGAAACCGTCCGCGAGGTCAAGGAACGGACCGGATTCCGGCTCGGAATCCATTGCCAGGACGACACTTCCTGCGCGGTGGCGAATTCCGTCGCCGCCGTGCAGGCCGGCGTGACGCACGTCCAGTGCACCGCCAATGGTTACGGCGAACGGGCGGGTAACGCCGATCTGTTCGCCGTGACGGGAAATCTGGTGACCAAGCTCGGTATGGAGGTGCTCCCGACCGGAGGCGCCGCCGAGCTCACCCGGGTCTCCCATGCTCTTGCCGAAATCGCCAACCTCGCCCCCTACACCCACCAGGCTTACGTAGGGGCGTCGGCTTTCGCTCACAAGGCGGGACTGCACGCGAGCGCGATCAAGGTGGATCCGTTGCTGTACAACCACATCGATCCAGCTTCTGTCGGCAATGACATGCGGGTACTGGTCACCGAGATGGCCGGCAGGGCCAGCCTGGAGCTCAAGGGACGTGAGCTCGGGGTCGACCTTGCCGGCCAGCCCGAGGCGCTGACGAGTGCCATTCGCAAGGTGAAGCGCCTCGAATCCGAAGGCTGGTCCTTCGAGGCCGCGGACGCCTCACTGGAACTTTTGCTGCGGCGGGAGGTCGACGGCCCGCAGAGCGACGTTCTCGACGAACCGCCGTTCGAGCTCGAGTCGTACCGGGTCGTGCTGGACCACCGGTCCGACGGCGAGGTCGTCTCCGAGGCGACGGTGAAGGTGCACGTCGCCGGGCAGCGCGTGATCGCGACCGCCGAGGGCAACGGCCCCGTGCACGCGCTCGACGCCGCGCTGCGCGAGGCGCTCAGCCCGCATCTGTCCTGGTTGGACAGTGTCGAGCTGGCCGACTACAAGGTGCGGATCCTGCCCGGCCATCCGGGCACCGACGCCGTGACCCGCGTGCTCGTCGAGACCAGCGACGGCGAACGGGAATGGACCACCGTCGGCGTGCACGGCAACATCGTCGAGGCGAGCTGGCTCGCGCTGTGCGACGCGCTCGTCCACAAGTCCCTCAGCGAGGCACCCGCGCACAGGTCGTAGAGTGGGGGAGTGCGCCTAGCCCGAATTGCTCATCCCGGTGGTGTCGCGTTCGCTTCGATCGAAGGGGACGGCGACGACGCCCAGGTACTGGAAATCGCCGAGCACCCCTTCGGCAACCCCAACTTCACCGGCAAGCGCTGGCCGCTCGCCGACGTCCGGCTGCTCGCGCCGATCCTGCCGTCGAAGGTGATCGCGGTCGGCCGGAACTACGCCAAGCACGCCGCCGAGTTCGGCAACGAGGTCCCGCAGGACCCGATGCTGTTCATCAAGCCGTCGACCACGGTGATCGGCCCCAACGCGCCCATCCGCAGTCCGCGCGGCATCGGCCGCGTCGACTTCGAGGGCGAACTGGCGATCGTCATCGGCCAGCCGGTCAAGAACGTGCCCGCCGCCCGCGCGGCGAGCGCGATCCTCGGCTACACCGTGGCGAACGACGTCAGCGCCCGTGACCTGCAGAAGTCCGACGGCCAGTGGGGCAGGGCGAAGGGGTTCGACACCTTCTGCCCGCTGGGCCCGTGGATCGAGACCTCGCTCGACGCGGCCGACCTCGCGCTCAGGTCCGAGGTGGACGGTGTGCTCAAGCAGGACGGCCGGACCTCTGACCTGGTGCACAAGATCCCCGAGCTGGTCGAGTTCGTGTCCGGCGTGATGACCCTGCTGCCCGGCGACGTCATCCTGACCGGCACGCCCGAGGGCGTCGGCCCGATCGAGGACGGCCAGTCGGTCTCGATCACCATCGAAGGCATCGGCACCCTGACCAACCCGGTGCAGGAGATCTGACCCCAGTGCTATGAAAGGTCCTTTCCTTGCAAAATTTGCAAGGAAAGGACCTTTCATGGCGTTCGGGACCTAGCCACCGGCCGGCTCCATCGCCCGCCGCGCGAAGGCGGGGGCGTGTTCGGGCCGCAGCCCCAGGCCCAGCAGCCGCGCGGGGACGTAGGACAGCACGGGGAACCGGCTGAACAGCTTCACCATCACCGCGGGCGGACCGTTGCGCCTGCCTGCCATGACCGGCCCCATGACGTTCTTGTGCAACATCCGCTGCAGTCCCTGCACCAGCATCGTGGGCGCGAGACGGCGCCTGCGGACCTTCGCCAGGTCCGCCACCGACGGCCTGCCCTGGCGCAGCGGTCCGGCGAGCAGGGTGGCGGCCGCGACCGCGTCCTGCACCGCGAGGTTGACGCCGACACCACCGACCGGTGACATCGCGTGCGCCGCGTCACCGATGCACAGCAGCCCGTCGAGGTGCCACTTCCGCAGCAGGTTCATCTTGACGTCGAGGAACTTGACGTCGTCGGTCGTCTTCAGCTCGTCCACGCGGTCGGCCAGGTCGGGAAGGATCGCGGCCACGTTCTCCCGGAACGCTTCGATGCCCTCCTCGCGCAGGTCGCCACCCTTGGGGCTGAGGTAGGCGATCTGGAAGTAGCCCTTGCGCGGCAGCGGCACGGCGAAGCGGCGGTCCCGCATCTTCGGCGTCAGCACGCCTTCGAGTTCGCCGTCCCGGCGCGAGATCCGGAACCACCACGCGTCGAACGGGATGGCGTAATCCTTCGTCATCAGCCCGGCCTCGCGCCGGGCCAGCGACCAGCGGCCGTCGGCGGCGATCACCAGGTCGGCGCGCAATTCGCCGGTCTTCCCGTCGGCGTCGCGGTAGCGGACCCCGCTCACCCGGCCCCGTTCCAGGATCAGCCCGGTCATCTCGGTGCTCTGCCGCAGCGTGAACGTGGGCTCCTTCGCGCCGGCGTCGGCGAGCAGGTCCAGGAAGTCCCACTGCGGGACCATCGCGATGTACGGATGCGCCACCTTCAGCCTGGTCAGATCGGCCAGGCGCATCATCGTGCCGTCCTCGGCGGGGAAACCGGCGTAGGAGATCTCGCTGTGCGGCAGGCTGAGGAACTTCTCCCCGAGGCCCAGTTCGTCGAGCAACGTCAACGTCGACGGGTGCACGGTGTCGCCGCGGAAATCCCTCAGGAAGTCCTTGTGCTTCTCCAGCACGGTGACCTCGACCCCGGCCCTGGCCAGCAGCAATCCGGCGACCATGCCCGCGGGGCCACCGCCGACGACCACGCAGTTCGTGCGTTCGCTCATCCGTCCCACCCCTTCGAAACCCTTATTCATCACTTGTTGAATAAGCTCAGCATGCACCCGTCCGACAGGCGCGTCAAGCGCCATCCGGGCGGATGCCCTGTTCGGCCTATGGCCTGCGTCTCACCGGTTCGCGCGAGTGTCCCGGCCGTGGGCAATGAACGTCCAAAAAGGACTCACAAGGCCGCATGGCAGTCCTGGAAGGACGGCGATCGCGCAAATGCCCTTGTGGACGGTCCGCGTCTTAAGCGGTGTAAGGATTTCGTTGTCGTCACAGGGTGTGCGCGGCGCGAATCGGACGGGAGCACGGATCTCGGCAATTCACCCGGCCGCCCGCGTTACTCGTTGTCCGGTAACTAAAACACGACATCTCACCAACTGGGAGTAGAGTGCCCGCGCCGGAACAGACCAGCCTTAATCACCTCATCGGCAGAGTCGCGATCGCGCTGAGTGCCCTAGCCTCACTTAGTGGATTTCGCTCTCGTGCCCCGGACCCCGTCACGAACCACGCCGGACGCTCCGGAGGGAGCCCCGTGGGAGCCCCCGGAGTTACGGTTGGTGTGCCTCGACATCGATGACACGCTGATCGACTGCACGGCGGCGATCCGCCTCAGCCTGCGCGCGCTCACCGGTCAGAACGATCTCTGGCCACTGTGGGATCTCATCACCGAAGAGCACGTCGCGCTGGTGGTCGCGGGCGAAATCGATTACGCGACCATGCATCACAAGCGTACTGAATGTTTCCTCGCCGAGATCGGCATTTTGGCCGACGAAGACCAGGTCAAAGGCTTCGAAAGACGTCGCCGTGAAATTCTCACCCGTTCGTGGCAATTGTTCGAAGATGTCCTTCCATGCCTGGAATGGCTGCGGGCCGCCGGTGTCCTCGTCGCGGCCGTCACGAACGCCTCGGGCACACATCAGCGCAAGAAGATCGCCGACCTCGGACTCGCTCGGTTCTTCGACCACGTGGCCATCGCCGGTGAACTCGGAGTAGCCAAACCGGACCCGGCGATGTTCCACTCGGTCTGTCTCGGCCTCGGCTGCGACCCGGCGCAGGCCGTCCATGTCGGCGACAAGCTCGACACCGACGCCATCGGCGCACGCGACGCCGGACTGGGCGCCGTCTGGCTCGATCGGGACGGCATCGCCGAGCGCGCCCCGGCGGGCGTGCACACCATCTCCGGCCTCGACGAGCTGCCTGAGCTGCTCGTTTCCGAGTTCGCCAAGCTCGGCGTCCCGGCCCAGCGGGCTACGGAGACCCCCGCTTTCACGGTGCGGAACAGCGTGCTCTAGTATTCTTTCTCGTGCGGCACCGTTCCGGTCAAGACCGGAACGGTACCTCACTGGGGTATGGTGTAATTGGCAGCACGACTGGTTCTGGTCCAGTTAGTCTAGGTTCGAGTCCTGGTACCCCAGCTGGAGAACTCTCCGGAGTGAAACACAGAGTGACCCCCCTGCGAAGGAGGGAAACCCGGTCTGGTAAGTTTCTCCGCAGCAACACAGCAGGTGAACAACTGAAAACCTCCTCCTAGAGGAGAAAGATCCTAGCCCCCGTCGTCTAGCGGCCTAGGACGCCGGCCTCTCACGCCGGTAGCGTGGGTTCGAATCCCATCGGGGGTACGCGCAGCTTCCACCCAAGAAGTCTCGACCATTTCGGTCGGGACTTTTTGCGTTTCGGTGGAAGTCATCGCTTCACTGATCCTTTCTGCGGCTATCGCGGTTTCCGGTACCTGATCGACCGGCAGTTTGATGGTAATGGTCACTTGGTCACCCGCGCCATGAACCTTCACGGCGAGCTGGGTGATTTCGAACAGTTGGCGCAGCAGCGCCTGAGGCGCCTTGGCCAGATTGAGCTGGAGATGTGGGAGCCCTTCGAGGCGGTTCAGGTCTGATGAGCTGGGCTTCGCCGGCTGCACCTTGTCCTCGGCGTCGAGATGAGCGAGAGCGGTCAGTGCCGCGGACTTGTCTCCCTCGAGCTTGTTGTAGTTCTGCCGGAGCGCCTTGGCGAACGGGTCGTCCGGCGCGCCGTCCTGTGCCTGTCGCAGAACCGAATCCTGCCGACGGGCCACATCTGCCAGTTGGCGTTGAAGGCGCTCACGGTCGCCCCGACGCTCCTGAGCTGCGCTGTCGTCCACAGTGGCCAGATCGGCTTCGATGATGCCTCTCCTGGCGGGGCTGAAGAGACGGTCGGCATAGAAAGCTGAAACCGCTTCGAGTAGTTCATCCTCACGAAGCCGGATTGCTGCTGGAAGTCCGGCGTGGGGCCCGGAGTCGCCGCGGTTGTTCTTGCCCGGCCAGCACAGGTAGTAGAAGAGCCGGTTGTGTTTTGTGTCACCGGCCATGCGCCGTCCGCAGCTGTGGAAGACCATGCCGCGGAAGAGGTAGGTGCGCTCAGCGCTGGGGTTGGCGTTCGGCTGGGTGTCCGCTCGCGACCCTCGCCGGGCTTCGAGGCGGCTGGTGAGCTCGTCGAACATCCACTTCGCGATCAAGGGCTCGTGGACCGGTTTTGGTGACCAGACCCACTTGAAGGGTTCGTTGACCTTGCCTCGCTTGGACGTGGTGGCGCGACGGTTGAAGACTTGATAGCCCGTGTACTTGGGGTTCTGCAGGACGCCGGCTACGGAGCTTTTGCTCCAGGCGCCCCGAGTGCGAGACTTGCTCGGCGCTGTCGGCGGAGGGAAGCGCTCCAGGTCGGCGTTGAGACGGTCCGCGATGGTGTTGTAGCCGAGACCTTCGTGGTATCGCCATAGGGCGATCTGGGTCACGGTCTCGGCGCGTATACCGTCCGGTTCGAGACGAGACTTGGTTTTGCCTTTCTCCGCCTTCGCCGGGCTCGGGTGGGGGACGACCTTGGCCTTGTAGCCATACGGCGGCTTGCCGATGTTCCAGCCGTCTCGGACGTGCGTGCACAGCCCGCCCCAGGACTGTTCGAGGGTGTTGAGGACTTCGTACTCGGCGATGGACTGGTTGATGCGGCGCTGGAGGACACGTTGGGCCCGGCTGCCGGAGAGGGTGATCGGCTCGTTCGACGCGAACAGGGGGACATCGGCCCGCTCGAGCTCCCGCTCGACTGACAAGCCCTCGAAAGCCCTGCGAGCGACGCGGCTGATCCCCTCGCAGATGACCACGTCGAACGTCCGGGTGCGACTCGGAGCCTCCACGAGGAGGTCGGCGATCCCGCCTGCGCGAGGGACAGGGATGTCGAAGCGTTCGTAGTTCGCCCCTTGCCCGCGAGCGTCAAGTTCCATCCGGCCGGACTCGACGTCGTAGAAGTGCGCGACGACGACCCAGGACTCGGGTATCGCCGACTTGCAGTTGGCCAGCTGGCGCAGCATCGATTGGCGAGGGTCCTGCAGGTCTTCTGTGGACGTGCGACCCAGGAACGCGACGCGTACTTCGTCGCGGAGCAAGGCTCCGGGCATGCCCAGAGGTGAGACTGCGTAGTCGGAGAGCCCGGAGGGGCCAGAGACGAAGCGGCCGGGCGCTGGAGGGTTCCCGGCCTCTTGCTCGAAGGTCGTCATGTCGATTCGTCCTCGGGGGTCGCCGGGCCGGGTTGATACACGGCCCAGTGGAGCAGCTCACCGACCACGGCGTTGAGCTGCCTGCGGAGACGATCGCCCTTGGCGACGGAAACCGTTGCGACGTAAGCAGAATATCGGCGATCGCCAGATTTGAGTGCTTGATCATAGCACCAAACCGGCTGCTCGGACGACGCTTCGAACGCCTCGCGCGGTGCTGGAAGGTCGAAGTTGTCGGCACTGTCCATGTCGTACCCGCCCCAGTTCTGCCGAGACGTGCTCGGCTGCCGGCGAGACACGTCGCACGAGGGCGACGAATCCAACGAGATCGACAGAGACATGTTCTTGTGCGCCCGGTTCCATTCAACGCGGATATCGCGAGTCAGTCGAGGCGTGGTCTCAGGCCCGCGGTGGAGCGATCGAGACCGGGCGAGACCTGCCTGGACTTCGTCTCGGAAGCCTTGATCAGGTCTCGGCCGAAAGGCAGGCAGCTAAGGACCTCTCGCACTCAGCCTTGAGCAGCCGATACTCCGATCGGGTGAAGGTGGGCTTGCTCCTGAGCTGGAGCAAGGATCTGGGCCAGGGAAAGAGCGAGGGGTGGGTTCGAGCCTCGTGGCGATCTTGTCGCCGCTCGAAGGGTCGCCACGATGTCCGCCACCTCCAGCCCGCTCACCGCGCTCCAACGCCAGCTCGCTCACCCGAAGTCGCGCTTGCGATTCGACACCGCTCTGCGTTCCTGGGCGGCGCGAGACGCCGCGCTGGTAGACGCTGGTACTCACGAGCGGCTTTCGGAAGTCCTCGCCAGCCGTGACTACGCGCGCCACGACGAAGTGCTGTACGCGCTGTTGCAGCGGGCCGCGCTTGCGGGCGACGAAGGTGTCGTCGCTGGGGAAGTCGTGCTGAACGCCATGTTGCCCGCAGTGCCCCGCATCGTCGGACGCGTCATCCGGGCGAGCCGGGCAGCGATCGGCACCTTCGGAGCCCGCCGTGGTGTCACCGGAGCCGGAGTCTCTGCGAACGAGGCGAACGCCGATGTTCAAGCCGCGGTCATTGGTCACCTGTGGGAGCAGATTCGCTGCTACCCGCTTCGACGAGGGCACCACGTCGCGGCCAACCTGGTCCTCGACACCCAAAGGGCCGCGCTTCGCGCACTCGGTGTCGACGTCACGCAAGCCGCCGCCGAGGTCGTGACCATGGACGACGTTGCGGTGCATCAGCCACTGGCCGAGACGCCGGCGGAGAAGGACCCGTCGGAGGAGTTGCTGGAGCTGCTGTCCTGGGCCGTCGAGCAGCGATGGCTCGACGAACAGGAAGCGGCGATCCTGACCGCTCGGTACTTCGGGGAGCAGATGGGCAGGGACGGAGTCGCGACTGACCGCCAGCTCGGGGCGCTGTTCGGCGTGAGCCAGCCGACGGCGACGCGGAGGCGGAATCGAGCGCTGGACGCGTTGGCCGAGGCTGGTCGTGAATGGCAGCGCTCCGATCTGGGATGAATCAAAGGCCGGTGGGCTGGGCGTGTCTTGAGCACCGCAACCCGCCAGACCTCAGGGAGCCTCCGTGACCGGACCCCGTGCCGACCTCGCCCCCGGCGAACTGCTCATCGCCCACGCTCGTGTTCGAGCAAGGGACCTGGGGCGGCGACTCGAATCGACGATGGTCGATCGGCAGTTGTACGACGAGCTCCGGCGTTTCCTCGATGAGGTCGGATTTCCGGCCTGCGACGCCCTCGACGCGCTTGCCGGCTCTGACGATCGCGAGTTGCGCAAACGCCTGCATCAGGTGCTGGGGATGGAGGCGCGGTGATCAAGCGTCGCGAGAGCCGAACTGCGCAGGCGATTCCCGATGCTCAACTGGAGTCTGTTGTCCACACTGCTGCTCGGCGGATCGGCAGGGTGCTGGGGTGGTGCGTGATCGTTGCGAGCCCGCTGGCCGTGGTCGTGGGCCTGATGGTGCTGCGTCCGAGCGCACCGGGTGAAACCCAGCGGTCTGAGCAGCCGCTTGAGAGCCGCGAGCCGCAGGGCTGGGCGGAGATGTACGTCCGGTCGTGGCTCTCGGCCAACCGTGACGACTCCGCTGGGCTCGAGGCTTTCTACCCGGCGGGGATGAAGTCGACTCGTGCGGTCGGTACGCAGATCCCGGTGGACACCAGCACGTTGTCGGTCGTGTCGCCGCGGCCGGGCGTGTGGTCGGTGATGGTCGCGGTCAACATCTTGGTTCAGCAGCCCGATGGCAGGCACCGAGCGAGGCTGGTCTGCGCCGAGGTCAGCCTCGTCGGAGGTACCGATGGCTATGTCGCAGCGTCGCTTCCGGCACCGGTGGCGTGTCCGCGCACGCTCGCCGCGATCGACCTCGACTACCCGGAGGCCGCGGAATTGAACGGGCCGATCGGTCAATCCGTGCACGGCTTCCTCGCCGCCTACCTGGTCGGACGAGGAGAGCTGAACCGCTACATCGCGCCAGGGACGAACATCGGCGCGATCGTTCCACCGCTGTACGCCGAGGTCCGACTGCTGGAGCTGCGTACCCACGAACCTTTCGAGCCCGGCCAGGCGGCCCGGCCGCTGGATGGAACCGAGGTTCACGCAACGGCACGAGCCTGGGGATATGACGCTCTTGGGCAGGTCACCACGATCGACTACGCCCTCACCCTCGTCGCACGGGCAGGCCGCTGGGAAGTCAGTCGAATCGACCCCGCTCCGCTGCTCGCCGGAGCACCCCCGGCCGGAGAATAGGAGAAGAGATGTCGACCATCGTGCTCGCAGCCGACGTCAAGACCTGGATCGACACCAACCTCGCCTGGGGAGACCAGGCCGTTCGCCGCTTGATCCTTCTCGTGGCCGTCGTGGGCGGCATCGGCCTGCTGATCGGGACACGGGGCAACTTCACCCGCGCGATCAAGTACGGCGTGATCGCTGCGGTCTTCCTCGGCATTTTGCTCAACCTCGACGGGGTGTCGGGCATGTTCGGCGCTTGGTTCACCAAATGACCGCGCAACGCGCACGCGGCGATGTCCTGATTGGACGGTCGTACACGAGGTCGCGTAGGTTTCCGCGGATGTTCGGGCGGATGCCCGGCCGGGACGGCGGATACCTGCCTGGAGGCCCGTACACGCTCACCCAAGGCGTGGTCTTCCTCGTCCTTCTGCTGGTCGTCTGGAAGCTGCCGCTCCTGGACTGGCTCGGCCCAGCGCGCTGGGGCGTGCCGCTGTCCGCGATCGCCGTCCGCCGCGCACGGATCGAGTCGCGGACGCCGGCTAGCTGGTTGATCGGCCTCGTTACGCATCTGCTCGCGCCGTGTTCGGGAATGCTGGCAGGTCGGTCCTATCGGCCGGAGCGGCCGGTGTCGTGCACGCCGCGGTTCCACCTGCACGGCGTGGATGTGGCTGTGGCTGTGGGCAAAGCTCAACAGCCTGTGGATAGCGCCGCGCCGAAGTCGTCACTGCAGCGGCTGCTCGCCGGAGCCCGGTGATGGAGAACCAGATCCGCGACATCAGCGGCAATCTGTTGTTCTGCGCGGATGGGTCGGTCTGGGCGGTGTGGCGGGCACATCCGAGGGAAAGCGCTCGCTCGACGGGAAAGCAGCTGCACGAGCTCTACAGCCGCACCGTCACGTTCATGAAGTCGCTGCGCGGCGAGGTGATGCTGGTGTCGCTGTGTGAACAGGTCCAGCCTCACGCGATCATCCGGCGTTGCCTCGGCGGTATCGACCTCGACGAGAACCCGCACTGGGCGGAAACGGTGCACAACGCCTGGGACCAGCTCGACGACCTCGACGTGCTCGGCCGCAGCTATTGGATCGCCAAATCCCTCGCCGGCAACGGCTGGCGCGATGGTGGCCGCGCCCTGCTGCGAGCCGCGGGAGCGGCACTGAGCGCAGGACTCGGCCTTCCGTCGCGACCCGCGTCGCCTCAAGCCGTCGCTGAGGCACAGGAACTCGCGCGTGTCGTCGAGCACGAGCTCGGCGGCGCGATCCCGCTTCGCCCCGCGACCGAAGCCGAGCTGCTGTGGTGGTTGAGCCGCGCCCCAGTCAGAGGCGTTCGCGAGCCTCAACTCGAACGCGCGTTGACCGTGCATAACACCGGCGCGACCCTGTCACGTGGCCGAAGCCGCGCTCGGCTGGTGACGTTGCGCGGGACCGTGTTCGACGAAGGCGGCCGCAGCGACGAAGGCAAGCGCCTGGGAAACCCGCTGCAGGTCTTGAACAAGCGGTTCCTCAAGTGCGTCACCCCGGACGACGACGGGCTCATCGAGAGCTACCAGGCCTTTCTCGTGCTCGCGGAGATGCCCGGCGCCTTCACCTTCCCCGGGCACGAGATCTTGTCGCGACTGGCGAACATCGGCTTCGGAGTCGACTACGCCCTGCGCATTGCGGCGAAGACGAACGACGAGGCTCGCGCGGCCAACCGGCGCCGCACCCGCGACCTGATGAGCCAGGACGACGAACATGGCGGAGACACCGCGGGCGTGCCTGCCGACGTTCACTCTGCCCAGGAGGAGATCCAGCACAAGAATGCGCGCCTTGGTGCGAGCACCACCGAGATCGAACTCGAGGTCGGCGTCGTCGCGTGCGTGTGGGGTGGCACCGCCGACGAGTGCGACGCACGGGCCAAAACGTTGCGACAGATGTTCTTGGGCGGCGAGTACAAGTGGGAGAGGCCGCTCGGTGGACAGAAGCAGCTCTATCAGGCGCTGCTCCCTGGCTACCGGACGCCGCTCGTCGTGCGGGAATGCAGCCAGAACCTCCTCGCCAGCGACTGCGCGATGCTGCTCCCGATGTCGTCCGCTGAGTTCGGCGACCCCAGCGGTGCGTTGTTCGGCATGGTTCTGGACGGCGGCGCGATCACCCCGTTCCTGCTCGACCCGACCTACGGGCCCACCCACGACTCGTCCGGAGGGGTCGCGGTGATCGGTGAACTCGGCTCCGGGAAATCGGTCGTACTGAAGAACCTTGCCGCTGTCGTCCGGTTGATGCTCGACGGTCGCGTGATCGCCATCGACCGCACCCGCAGCCGCGAATGGGAACCGATCGCGAAAGCGCTTCCGGGCAATTGCCAGGTTGTCGACATCATCGATCCCACGCTCGACAGCGAACGCGCAGCGAGCACTGAGCTCCGGCATTCCTGCGACCCTCTGCGGGTTTTCCGCGGCAAGACGAAGTCCAGCACTGGCATCGCCGAAACCTTCTTCGCCTCCTGGCTGGATCTGGAATCCAACTCGGCCGAACGCGACGCGCTCGGCCGCGCCCTCGACGAGGTCAGCGGCTCACCGACCGCGTCCAGCAATGCCCTCATCGACGTTCTCACCGACCATGGCGCTGCGGATCCAGCGTCTCGGGGCCTCGCCGACCGCCTGCGGCGCCTTCGCCGTGATCCGATCACCCGGCCGATCTTCGATCCCGACCTCGAACCGGTCGACGTGCTCGGTGCCGACATGGTGGTCTTCTGCACCAACGAAGTCCCGCTCCCGAACACCCTCGAGATGAGCAACGAACGCATGGCTGCCCGCATCCCGCCGAGGAAGCTCTTCGGCCGGGCTTTCCACCTCTTGATCGCCGCGATCGCCAAGGAGATCTGTTTCGGAACCCAGCGGTGGGGCCAATTCATCTGCGACGAGGCTTACAACGTCACCGGTACCCCCGAGGGCCAGCAGATCGCCTTGGAGTTCGTCCGAGATGGACGCAAGCACGGCGCCGACGCCGCCTTCGGCTCGCACTCCGAAAGCGACCTCGGTGACGAAGTCCTCCGCGGCCTGATCGCGGTCCGGATGCTCGGCCGCCACCGCGACAGTGGTCTCGCCCGCCACGGTCTCGCGTGGCTCGGCGTCGACCCCGCCGACACCCGCTACCAGGAGATCGTCACCAAAGACCTCTCACCGCTCAACCCCGCGGGCGGCGAAGAAGAACGCCGAGCGCGCGCCGGGGAGTTCCTGGTCCGCGATCACGCCGGCCGGGTTGGCAAGGTCAAGATCCTGACCCAGCCCTACCGGACGCTGCCTCAAGTCGTTCTCACTACGCCTACCGTCCGGCGGCCCTGAATCAAACCCGCTGGTACGCGCCATGTCTCGGACACCACCGGCGCGACCTCGGGAGACGTTCATGAGGCTCAACGCGCGTGCCGCGAAACCTCTCGCGTTCGCCACCATCGTGCTTGTCCTACTGCTAGGGAACGCCGCGCCCGCCACTGCTCAAGTCGTGCCATTGCCGCCGAACGAACCGCGGCCGTGCCAGCCGTACCCGCTCTGCCTCGTCGTTCCCGATCCCCGCGCTCCGCAGCCGACTCCGCCGACGATGGACCATCCCGATCCGGAGGCGCCGACCCTGCCCTTGCAGGACGATCCCGGACACGCCGCGCACCTCAAGGGCATGTTCACCATCGACGACGGATATGGCCGGGACCTGCGCAACTACGACCTCTTCGCGAATCTCCCGTGGCTGGTCAGCAACCCCATGCCGACGATCTGGCTCTGGCTGGCGAACATGGGCTTCGCCGTCGGAAAGTATGCGCTCGGCTTCTCCGTCTGGTTCACCGAATGGTCCATGACCGCCGGCGTCGTCGACTGGATCAAGGCGCCTGCGCAGGACCTCGAGAAGATCTGGCAGACCGCCGTCATCGGGGGTTTGAAGCTTCGCGAGCTGGCCTTGCTCATCGCGACCGGCTACCTCGGGCTGCTGTTCATGCGCGGTCTCACTACCCGAGCCTGGCGCGAAACCGTGTCCACGATCGCCATCAACGTTCTCGCCATCGCGATCATCACGCACCCCGTTGACTTCCTCGTCGGTGACGGGGGAGTGCTCAGCCTCAGCCGGGATCTCGGCGCCGACGTCAGCGCCGTGATCATGGGCGAGCGCCCCGGAGGCACCGGCAACCCCGCTGCGCCGATCGGACAAGCACTCATCGACAACTTGCTCATCGCGCCGTGGGAGACCCTTAACTACGGGACGCCAGTCTCAGGCAAACAGGGCACTGGCGTCTGTCAGTACTCGATCAAACAGATCCTCGACCAGGGCCCCTGGTCCGGCAAGGACAACACACCGGCCCGCGAACTGGCCGGGTGCCCTGGCGAGTTCGGCAAGTACAACGAGGTCGCCGACGGCGACCGCATGCTCGGTGCCTGGTTGTACGCCATCGCGATGATCCTGTTCGCGATCCTCACCATTTGCCTCAATGCGATCCAGATCCTTGCCCCGTACTTCCTACTCTTCGAAGGTCTCCTGCTCAGTCTGGCCCTGATCGCGGCCCTGATCCCGACACTTCAGCATCAGTTGGCCTACCGCATCAGCTCGATCACCGGGACCATCGCCAAGCTGCTGATGGGCATGTTCTTCATCGCCGTCATGACCGTTCTCCTTCGGTCGCTTATGCTCGCCGACCTCGGCCCGCAACTGGTCAAGTTCGCCGTCATCGACATCGTCGTCTTCTCCGGCTTCCTGTTCCGCAAAAGGCTCATGGCGAACATTCAGCGGATCCGATCCAGCGTCAACAGCGGTGTTCAGCGTCTCGGCAGGCCACGGAGCGGCCCGAAATCCATGCCCTCGCCCGTCGTCGAGTCTGGACCGCACCGGATCAGCCGCACGATCAAGACCGGCGCCGACGCTTTCACCGAAGCCGTTGCTCCGGCGAATGACCTGAAGAACCGGCTGGTGACCGCGGGCAAAGTGGGCGGGAAGGTCGGCAGCAAGGCCGTCTCCTTCACTCTGGGCGCCCCGGTGTCCTGGCCCGCCGCCGCGAACCGCGCGCACACGGCCCTCACCGCACGGGGCACCGCCGCGAAGGCCGCGCTTGGGCGCAAGGCGGGCGCGGTGAAGGCATACGCCTCTACCTACGCCGGAAACATCGGCGCCGCCACCAGCCCACTGGTGAATGTCGCGACCACCGCGGCGTCGGTTCTCGGCACCCGCCGTTCATCCGGTGAGTCGCCAGCCGAGCCTCAGCCTCCCGCCAGGATTGCGGCCACTCCTGAGTTCACCGGCACCGACCTCGCAGCTACCGCTCCCGTCGGCACAGGACTGAGAAGGCCACGCAGCCAGAGCCCGGATCCGACACCGCTGCCGCCTGGGATGTTGCCGATCACGCCGACGTGGTCGCAACGCTTGCGTACCCGGCTGAACGAGCACCGGTCATGAACCCGCTGCTCGTCCTCCAAGCCGCCGAGCACGTCCGCAGCGAGGTCCGCGAACATCCGAAACGATGGGGCTGCCTCGCTCTCTTTCTCCTGTTCGGGCCTGCCATCGCCTGCGTGCTCGTCGCCGTGCTGATCATCGTCGTCATCGCCGGGGGAGCAGGCGGATCAAGCTCGACGCCAGGACAAGTGCCCGGCATCCCGGACGTCATGCTCACCGCCTACCAGCAGGCGGCCCAGCGCATCGGCGGCATCAGGCCCGCCTGCGTCGGGATGCGCTGGGCGATCCTCGCAGGCATCGCGGAAGCCGAATCCCGTCACGCGTCCGGCCGGACGATCGCACCCAACGGGGACATCAGCCCACCGATCCTCGGCCCGGCTCTCGACGGCAGCGGCGTTGGAGGCAACCGCACTCCCATCCGAAATCTCGACGGAACCTTCGCCCGCGCCGTCGGCCCGTTCCAGTTCCTCACGACCACCTGGGCCGGCGTCGAACAAGACGGCAACGACGACGGCGTCCGCAACCCGCACAACGCCTTCGACGCCGCTCTCGGCGCTGCGGTCTATCTCTGCGGGACCGGCCCCCGCGACCTGAAAGACCAAGGGCAGCTTCGTGCTGCGCTCCTCCGGTACAACGCCAGCCAGACCTACGTCGCGCAGGTCACCGCCAACATCAAGCGCTATGACGCGGTTGAACTCCAACCCGCCGTCGACGCCTCCGGAGCAGCGAAAATCGTCATTGACGCCGCCATGTCGCAGCTCGGCGTGCCGTACGCCTGGGGCGGTGGCACGGCCGCCGGGCCGAGCCGCGGGATCCGGGACGGTGGCGTCGCTGACCGGCATGGCGACTACAACAAGACCGGCTTCGACTGCAGCGGCCTCGTCTTGTACGCGTATGCCAAGGTCGGTATCGCCTTGTCGCACAACAGCAGGGCACAGTTCGCGTTAGGGACACGTGTGCCGAAAGAAGCGGGGCTCGGTGCTCTGCGGCCAGGTGACCTCGTGTTCTACAGTCCTGGCCTCATCCACCACGTCGGTATCTACCTCGGCGACAACAAGATGATCAACGCACCGTACTCCGGTGCCGAGGTCCGTCTCGATTCCATAGCCTTGGGTGAGTTCGCTGGCGGAACACGTCTACTGCAGTAGACGACGAGTGTGCGGAGATGACCGTGAGCCCGCACTTACGAGCTGAACCCCCCGCCAGTCTGACGGTGCGCTGGGTCGTCCTGACGCGTTCCGTCGCGAGGAGTTTCGTGTGCCCGGTCGAATCGAGCGCCGGACGGCAGCTTGCCGAAAAGGGTGGGCTCAAAGAGATTGGCCCGCCGAGGAGATCCGGGTGGCAACCCAGGTCCTCCTCGTACGGGCCTACCGATCGTCCAGACATCACTCAGAACAAGATCGGGCTTGCCGTCCTCCGCGCGAAGGCGTCGTTCGGCTACATCACTGTCGGAGAACCTCGCGCGACTGGATAGGGCGTGGGACAGATATGGGACAGGCTGGACCTGTGGTTTGGCAGATTTCGTGCAGGTCGCTCCCCCCTTTAAGGGGGTAAAGCGATGTGACGAGGTTCATGCTGCGGGCCTCAATTGGGACAGCACACGGCCTCCGGTCCAGAGCTGCGTCGGGCACACTCAAGTCTTCGGCGTGAGTCTCCAGGTTCATCGCGGTAGTGGCAACTACCGAATCTGAGGCCTTAAGCCGAAACGTTCAAACGTCCAGACATCACAACAAGAAAGATCAAGGGCGAATCATGTTCACGAACCCGCCGGCCGCGGTCTCTCCGCCGCCGTGCACCTGCAAGGTCCTCCCACAGGGCTTCCACCTGGCTGTGTCCTCGGGGACCACCATCATCGTGATGTTGCTCGGCGTCATCCTGTTCCTGCTTGGTCACTCGGTCGAGCAGATTCTCCAGCTAGTCGGCGGCCTCGGCCTCGTGGCCGCCGGGATCGCCTGGAGCGTGACCACCGGCCGACGGCCCGTGCCAGTGCCTCCCGTGTGGGGGGCGGCGTGACGACCATCAGCTCCTCGGACGAGCAGGCGTTCCAGCGTCGCGCTGACGAGCTCGAGCGCGCGGTCAGGGATTTTCGGAGCGGCTTGATCCAGATGTGGCGCGAGGCCGGGGATCCGAGGCCCTACGAGATGGCGGTGAAGACCGATATCCCGGAGAGCGTCTTCGGGCTCTTCCTGCAGGACCAGGCGATGCCGACGCGACGCGAGGTCGAGGCCTTCCTCGCCGCCCTCGATGTCTCAGTGCTCGATCGAGTGCGCTGGCTGACGCGATTCGACCAGCTGGAAGATCGCTACTACGGGCTCGCAGAGGACCGGGCCTCTGGTCGGCAACCCCAGCTGCCCAAGGCCGGCGACGACCTGGAGGATCTCATCGGCAAGCAGCTGAAGATCTCTAGCCCGCTATCCACGGCGCTGAAAGCCGAGACACCAGGCGAGATCCAGGCCGCCTTGCGGGCGCTACGGGCTGAAGCGAAGTTGAGCCTCAACGGCCTGGTCGCCGCCACACCCATTAAGAACCGGCTGAGCCGCAGCACTCTGCAGCGCATCGAGGCGGGCGATCGCCCGCCCACCCGCGACCAGGTGATGGCCTTCGTCAAGGGCTGCGGGCAAAAGGCGGAACAGCTGCGCCTTTGGGAGCACGCTGTGCTGACGGTAGGGAAGCCGAAGGAGGCCCTGACCGCGCGCGTCGAGGTCAGCGCGCACCCCGTCCGGTACCCGTTCGGCAAGTCCGAAGGCGAGGTGGTCGATGAGGTCCGAATCCAGGTCACGCCTACGGTGAGGACCGCGCTGAAGACCCTCGCTACGGCCGGCCCGGGGGCCGTCGTGCTCGGCGCCGTAGTGGTGCTGTCGTCCAAGTCGCAGTCGCGGGTGAAAACGTGGATCGCCTCGCTGGTGCTCGGGATCGTCGGCGGCTGGGCGGCCATGAAGCTGAGCAAGAAGATCGACACCTTGCCCGATGAGGTGCTCGACACCGCACTACCCATCATGGAGGTCATCTCATCGTTTCCGATGCTCCCTCCTCCAGCGGGCGTTCTTGCAAAACTCGCCCTTGCAGGGATTAGCGCGCGGCGCGACAAGCGCGACCAGGATTGACCTCGGGTGCCAGGCCGGCGTACCCCGGTCTGGCACCCGACCCGCCATTACCTTCGGTGGCGTGAGGCTGGGGCTAGATTTCTATGCTGAGGCAGGTCTTGTTCCAGGTCCAGTAGATGGCTGTCGTGGACGTGATTGTGGTCGGTGTGACCGACCTATCTGATTGTCCAGTCGCGGTGATCCTCGCGTGGCCGGACGAGTTCGGGGACCTGCACGTGATCGGGCTGCTCGCCAGCCTCCTACTGCGCTGCAGGTCCGATCGACGAACAGGAGATGCTGGGCGGCGAGCAACCGAACGTGTATCGGCGGGAGTATTCGGTCAAAGCCGGACCGAACACCGGCCGTGATGAATCGCGTTTCGTTAGGACTTGCATCGAAGGGCCGGGCGTCGACGCATGTCTGAGCCATGATGCTGTGCAATGGCTTTGCGTTCGACCTGGCGATCCACCCCGCGTATGTCTGGTCGGCTATTTCGTCTGTAGCCGCTGGTCGGACCCTGGGAGCAAGCCCAGTCGGGAATGCCGACTTGTTCCCCCATGGCCGTCAGGCCATCCAGGGAACCAGCGCGCCGAAGGCGCTCGATATCCACCACGTGCTCGCCGAGCCCGCGCTGTGGTGGGTGACCACGGCGGTGGTCGCGATCTTGATCGCGGTCTTCGTCCTCCACCGACACTTACGTTCCCACCACCTCCGCTCCAGAGTCAGTTACGACCTCCTTCCGACCGCCACGTTCGACCCGTCGCTCCAAGGCGTGCTGGCGTTCGCGCACCAGCTCGGCCGGGTGCGCCCGGTGCACGGCTGGGTGCCGAAGTCCGCGGTCGGCGTCCGGGTGCGGTTCAGCACCGACGAGGCGCTCGGGAAGCTGACCATGAGCGTCGAAGGTCGAGAGTCGATCACCGGTGTGATCAACAAGCTGACCTACCCCGAAGTCGAAATTCGCCGCAACGTGGACGATCGAGGAGATACCTCCCGACACAGCGGACGAGGGCGAAATGACCTCCGTGTGGACGGGGGAGCGCGATGAACTTCTTGCGTGGCCTCCGAGCACGCCAGAACGGGGAGACTCCTCCTTCCGCTGAAGGAGCGCAGGTGCATGTGGCACGCGCCGAGCTGGTCCTCGCGCGACCGGCCAACCTCGCGCTCAAGGCGCTGCCGCTCCGTCCGGATGACCCGCTGCAGGCTCTGGCGAACGCGCTCGGTGACGTCCGGCCAGACCTCGGTGAGACGGTCGACGTCTGCCTCGACCTGATTCCGCTGACACCCGCGAGGATCCGCCATCTCGCTCGCCAGACAGCCAAGCCGGACGGGACGGTAGGTCGGGCGCTCGTTGAGGCCGCAGGCGAGATCGTCGGCGAGTTCGTGCCGACGGCGCGGGGAGCCGGCCGGTCTGTGTCGCGACAGCAAGCGCCGGTACCGAACAAGTTCGCCACGGACGAGCCGGTCTTCGCGGTCCAGTTGCTGATCCGTTGTCGTTCGGAGACCCCCGGCCGCGCCGAGGCACATCTGCGCAGCGTGATCGGCGCCTTCGACGTCTACCGCGGCGACAACTACTGGCGAGCTCGAGGGCCGCGTGTGCTGGGTTGGCATTTCGGCGCGGACACGATCCTCATCCGCAGGTTCTTCGACCGGCGCTTCGACACCGGCTTGGCCAAGCCGCGCAGCCGGTCCTACGTGACGGCCAGCGAGATTGCGGCGCTGTTGAAGCCGCCATCCGGGCGTTGCCTGTCGCCGGTGATCACCCGCAGCCGGGGCTGGGTCATGCCAGCTCCCAGGGAGATCCCGCGGTACAAGCCCGGCGCGGGGCTCGTCCGGCTCGGCTACGTCACGGACCTCAACGGCGAGGACCGGCTCGTCGGGGTCCCGATTCGCGAGCTGCTGTTCTCGGCGCGGTTCGGGAAGGCCGGCTTCGGCAAGACCGAGGAAGCGCTCGCGCAGGCGATCGAGATCGCCCGGCTCGGCGGCGGGGTCTGGTTCCTGGATCCGCACGCTGACGGTTGGAAACGCGCGAAACCGTACCTCTCGGATCCTGAGCTACGGAATCGGCTGTGGGAGGTCAACCTCGATGTCCGCGGAAGGGATAAGCGGCTGCCCGGCTGGAACCCGCTTAGCATGCAGGGCTTTTCCGAGGAGGACATCGAGGACCGCGTCGACGCCGTCGTCACCTCGTTCGCCACGGCGCTGGGATGGGGAGACTCTGCGCCGAGGGCGAAGTCGATTCTGACCAAGGCATGCGAGGCGCTCTGCTATCTCGCGATGCGGCTGCCCGCCGAGTGCGCGCCGACGATCTTCCAGATCCCGACGCTCCTCGACGACGACGCCTGGCGTGACGAGGTCTTGCGCGTTCTGAAGCCGAGCATCCGTCGCTACTGGACGGACTCGTTCACGAAGCTCGCACCGGACGCGACCACGGTCGTCACGAACATCATCAACCGCCTGCGCACCAGTCCGACGTTGTCCGCCTTCCTCGGCTCGTCGGTCACGACGTACAACGTCCGCCGGGCCATGGATGCCGGGAAGATCGTCTTCGTCTGCACCACCGGCACCGGCGAGACGAACAAGCTGATCACCTCGTTCATGATCTACGACCTGTTCCGCGCCGGCCGCTCGCGCGCGGACACCCCGGTCGATCAGCGCCGCAGGTGCGACGCCTTCGTCGACGAGCTCGCCGCTGTCGACGGAGCGTCGCGCGGATACCTCGCCGCGATCCTGGAACAGCTGCGGAAGTACCGCGTCGCGCTGCACGCGATGAACCAGATGCCCGACCGGCTCGCGCCGGAGACCCGCAGGGCGCTGCTGCAGAACCAGTCGCTCCTGATGACCAGCGCCGCGGCGATCGACGGCGCCCGGACGGTGGCCCGCGAGTACGGAGGCCTCGTCCAGCCCGCGACGATCACCGAACTCGAGCAGTTCCACCACGTCGTCACCGTGACGCTCGGCGGCCAGCGCACCACGCCGTTCAAGATCCGCGGCCTCCACGTGGACGACGAATTCGCGGACCACTTCCACCCCGAGTGGAACGACGATGTCGACCGATGCCTCGACCGGAACCTGACCCGCAGGCCGATCGGCGAGGTCCTCGACGAACTCGAGGACCTCGATGACCGCATCCTCGATGCCTTGCGCGGCAATCAGCCGGCCCCTCGCTCGCGGCGCGGGCGGCCGCCATCCCGCGGGAGCGGCGCAGGCATCGAGCTGCCGGTACCCGAGTCGACGGTGGAGTGATCGATGCAGCGACTCGATCCGTTCAAGCGCGAGGCTCTCGTAGCTCTCTACTGGCATCGCATGGTGTCTACGGAGCAAGTACGGCGGTTGATCGCGCCGACGATGCCGATTCGCACCGTGCAGCACAAACTCCTTGCCCTGCAAGCAAACGGTCTTGCCGACGGTTTGCACCGGCACCACGCTCCCAGGACCTGGTACGTCACCGAAAGCGGCGCGGAACTGGTCGAGGCGTCCGGGCGAGTGGATGCCCGCCCGTACCGGATCCCGCGGGCGGCCGCGGTGGAGCTGCTGCAGGATCATGCGCTCGACGTCGTCGAAACCGGGCTCGCCTTCACGACGGCGGCCCGCCGGCGTGGGGACGAATGCGGGCCACTGTCGTGGACGCCGGAGGTCGCACACCGGTTTCGAGACGGCCGTGGACGGCACCAGGGCGTCGTCATCGCGGACGCGGTCCTCGACTACGTCGTCGATGAAGACGGACGGCGGTCACAGCGCACGTTCTTCATCGAGCTGGACCGCGCGACCATGCCGGTCGCCCGGCTTGCGCAGAAGATCCGCTCCTACGTCCAGTATCACGACTACATCCCCGGCAAGCCGAACTCGGCTAGGCGTCCCGCATGGCGGAGCCGGTACGCGCGCTTCCCGCGGCTTCTCATCGTCCTGTCCGGCGCTGCTGAGCACGTTCTCGAGCGTCGCCTCACGGACCTGCGGGTCTACGCACAGGCGATGCACGGCTTGGCGCTCGCCGGCGATCGCGTGTGCGCGCTGGGCACCACCTTGCGGAGGCTCCGAGACCCTGGACCGACAGCGGACATCGCGCTGCCGCTGCTCGCCGAGAGCAGCGCGCCGGTACCCGTTTTCGCTTGGCCGAAGGCCGGTGGATCGTGATGGAAGCACCGGCGCCGGTCGACCTCGTCGAGCAGCTTGGGTTTTCGTCCCGGTTGCGCCAGCGACGGTTCACCTTGCTTCCGCTGCGAGGCGAAGGAACTCCGTTCACGGACTCGCAGGGACGAGCGCCCGGCGACAGCACCGCGCCAGAGGAACTCGCTGACCTGATCTCTTCCATCGCGACCGTCGGCGTCCTTCAACCGGTTCTCGTCGAGGAGATAGACGTCGCCGACAAGGCGCCCGCCATGAGGCTGACGGCGGGGGAGCGGCGCCTGAGGGCTTGCCGGTGGGGTGCGGTCCACAAGCCGGACAACCCGCACTTCACCGCACTCCCGGCGGTCGTGTGCCCCGGACCGCTGTCCGATGAGGAACGCCGGATCTGGCAGCTGGTCGAGAACCTCGCTCGCGAGAACCTGCGCCCCGGCGAGCTGGCGGCCGCGCTCGTCCTCGATCGCTGCGCGGTGCTGCTAGGCAAGCTGATCGCGCGCGGTTACAAGGTTCCCGCCGATGTCTACGCCATCGATGATCCGATCGCCCGGTTCTCCGCCATGGAGCGGATCCGCGGCGCCGACAAGAAATGCGCGGCGCCGTGGTCTCTGGTCCTGTCCCGCCTCGGCCTGCAGCTGACCCCACGGAAGGCGCGCGAGCTAGTGCGCGCGTTCGCCGAGATGCCTCGCGAGATCGCCGAAGAGATGGATGAGGCCAAGATCAGCCTCAACACCCGCATCCGGTTCATCGAGCTCAACCGCGGGCGAGCGCAGGCCGCGCAGGACATCTGGGCGGCGGTGAAGAAGACCAACCGGACCCGGTTGTTGAGCTCGGCTTTGACCGCTGCGGCCGACCCGACGATTACTCCTGACGAAGCGTTAGCCGAAGCCGAGCAACTGCATGAACAAGCGGACAGTGCACGAGCCGACAAGCTCCGCGCCGCCGACTCCCCAGTGGCTGCTGACCCCGTGCCGTTCGTGGAGCAACGACTTGTCGACAACGCCCTCACCAGCCTTCGTCTCCTGACTGCGGCATTGGCTCGCGGTGCCCGTCTCACCGCGCACGATCTGGCGTCGCTCCGCCTTCTGACCGATCAGCTCAACGGAACGGAGTGAGCCCCTTGTCCGTCTTCCTCGGCCTGCCCACCGACGCCGCGCCGGCCGCACGGTGCGACTGCAGGCGCTGCCCCTGGTACGCGGGCACCGACGCCGAGCCAGGTGCGGTGATCGCGCCGGTGTGCTCGGGATGCAACTCGGACTGCAGCTACTGCGGCTGTGCACGCGCAGAGACCGCGCAGACGGGAACCGCGTGCTCGAGCTGTCCGATCCGATGCGGTTCCCGAACCGACATCCAGGCATGGATGGCCGATGTCGGGGAGACCCTCGAATTCGATGACGTCGTCCTCCGCGGCCGCTTGCCCGAAGGCTTGCCCTCCTTCATCCCGCAGGTCGACGGATCCGGCGCTGGCGACCTCGATGCCGCGTTGGGCTGGCCTGCCTATGCCGTCGGTCTTCGTCGCGTGTTTTCTCCGCAGACGCACGCCATCTATCCGCGGTGGGATCAAGCAGCGACGGCCGCAGAAGCGTTAGGTCTTCCGGCGACGACGTTGACCGTCCTCTCGGGGTACGGAGAGGACCCGCTGGTTGAAGCGTTCTGGACGGCACGGCACCGTGACCGGCTGCTCGACCGGCTGGCGATGCTCAAGTTCGATCTCGTCCTGGCCCCCAACTATTCGATCTACGGCAACTGGCCGCGCGCCGAACATCTGATCAACATGCGCAGGTCGTTGCTGCTCGCGGAGGAGTTCGTCCGGGCCGGTATGTCGGCCGTCCCGAACCTCTATTGGTTCCGGCTCGAGGATCTCCAGCGGTACGCCGTGTGGATCGCCGACACCGCACCGCCCGCCATCGCGATCAACCTCCAGACCGTTCGCGAGAACAAGAACTGGGAAGCTTGGGCGTTGCCCGGTCTCAGCTGGCTTGCGGAGAACATCCCGGACGGTCTCCCGGTCATCATCACCGGTCTGTCCCGCCAAGACCGCATCGCCACCGCCGTCGAGCTGTTCGACACCAGGCTGATTCTCGTCAGCCAGAACCCGGCACAGTACGCGCTCCATGGAGCCGTGATGACCCCGGAAGGGCGCAAGGACCTGCACGCCCGTATCCCGGATGCCTTCGCCAGCTCGGTGCGGTACCTGGCTTCGCTCTTGCCCGAAGGAGGTAACTGATGCAGCGGGCACTCTGGATTCTGCTCGGCTGGTCGCCCGACTACGGGGCTGCCACGACCGTCGTCGCCGTGCTCGGTATCGATCAGGGAGACGACGGTCGGATCGACCGGCACATCGAATGGGTCCCGCGGGAGTATCAACGCTGCCTCACCTGGCGCGAACGCATCGCTTCGACCCCGGTGGGTGACCTTCCCGCCCACCTGGAGATCTGGGAGAACTCGCTCACCGCGCCCGCCGCACGCGTCGACCTCATCCCCTCGGCGCTCGAGCTCGCTGCCGCTGTTCAGTACCAGCTCGACGACCTGCTCGGTAGCGCCGGCTGATCGAGTCTCCATGGGAACGAATTCCAAAACCAAGCACGCGGCCTACGCTGTCGGCCCTTCGGCTTCGGAAGGGGCGCCACCCGAAGACGGTCCGAAGTGGACTGATGTTGAGATCGCCCTGTCGGTCGTCGAAGGCTTTGCTCTCAACGGAGTTGATCCCGAGAATCCCTTCGAGCCAACGACGCTCGACCTGCCCGATGACATCGAAGAACGGTACGCGATGTTCGTGGAGGCAGTCCACGAGGCTCAAGCGGAGATCGCGAAACTCAGCGGCGATCCGACCGAGTTCGAGGACGCCCTGCACACCCAGTGCGAGCTGTTCCTGAACGGCATGACCCAGGACGAGCTCAGGGAACTCGCTGCGGCACACGGCTTCAAGTACCCAGGGCTGGTGGGGTTGTCCGAGACCAACGGAAACCCGCTGGTGCACTGGCTCGATCCGTCCTATCCGGACGATGCAGGCACGAAGCAGATGATCCAGAGCGTCGCTATCAACAGGTTCGCGGCTTTGTGCTCCGGTGAAACCGTCGGTGGCAAGACCCTCGATCAGTGGCAACAGTTAGACGCGAGTCTGGTCTCGACGCCGAGCCACAGCGTGCCTCCGGGCTTCACGTCCTGGACGCCGACCGCTGCCGAAGTGCAGGCAGTACAGGAAACGATCAACTCCGCTGCTGGTGCCGTCGAGACAGCCAAGGCCAACGGTTCGTGGGCTGATCCCGACCTCGTCTCGACTCTCATCGCCGCGGAAAACAAGCTTGCGACCGCCCACAACCCGGCGCTGGACGACTTGGAGGCGATACGTTCCGCGGCGAAGCATCAAGTCGACCAGGCGTTCACGGACATCGGTCCACATGAACTCTCCGCCGCGATACAAGCCGCGAAGGACGACGATCAGATCGCGCCTTTCCAGGCCAAGGTGCTCAATGCCCACCAGACTCTGAAGCTGCTGCGTGCGTCGACCGAGAAGCAGGAACGGCTCGACCTCGAGCACCTCGCCGTCGAGCGCGCAGCAACGAAAGTGACGTTCGAAGCCAACATCGCCGAGCTGCAGAAGGCACTTGCGCCCGGTGGTCTACCGAGCCTCGCCGAGCCAGGCGGCATCGCGGTGATGACCAAGTTCCTGGACCACTCGCACCAGGCGGGCGTCACCTACATGGACATGGGCAGTTGGAAACCGGTCGAGCCGACACTCGCGCACAACGTGACCCTCCAAGTCGCACA
The DNA here is from genome assembly GCF_046549005.1 of Amycolatopsis sp. lyj-108. Taxonomy (NCBI): domain Bacteria; kingdom Bacillati; phylum Actinomycetota; class Actinomycetes; order Pseudonocardiales; family Pseudonocardiaceae; genus Amycolatopsis; species Amycolatopsis sp. lyj-108. Next base: position 218,788 of record NZ_JAJPWQ010000010.1, read on the forward strand.
CACCGAAATCGCGCCGTGGGTAGATCAGCAAGAACTGAAGGACCTGCGAACCTTCGTCGTCGCCGCCGGTGTCCTCACAACCGATCAAGCTGCGGCTGCGACGAAGTCCTTCTGCAAGTCGTTGCTGGTCCATCAAGCCTATGGGTCCACCGCGGCAGTCGCGTCGCTGAAACACAGCTTGCAAGAGAAGGTCGCTCTCAAGAACACCGCGAAGTCATTGCCGCCCAAGACAGGGAAGTCCGCGAAGGCACCGATCTTGGCGGCACCGAGGAGCGCGTTCGGGCGCCAGCACGCCGAGATGCTCTCGGCGCTGAAGCAGACCAAAGCCGCCCTCGCGGCTTTGCCGAAATCGGTCGATCCCGCCGCTGTCGCGGCCTGGGACTTCGGAGGGGGCAAACCCGCACACCTCGGCGGGACACATCCGAAGACGCTGCATACTGGGCCAGACGGCAAAACCTGGCTCGCGAAGGGAGAAGCGACTCCACGAGGCGGCGCGGTCATCGCGGCCGAGGCCGCTACTTCGCGAGCACTTCAACGTGCAGGTCTGCCCGTGGTCCCCGTATTCGTCACCAAGATCAACGGAAAGCCGGCCTCCGTGCAGCCGATGCTGGTCGGCGCGACCGAGATGTCGAGCAACCCCTCCACTTGGTCACAGACCGACGTCGACGACATCGTCCGCCTGCACGTTGCGAGCTGGGCCTTGGGAAATCACGATCCGCACGCCGGCAACGTCCTCCGGACCGGAGAGGGTGGTCTCGTTCCGATCGACCACGGGCAGTCGTTCAAGTTCTACGGTCAGGACAAGCTGTCGATGTCGTTCCGGCCGAACAACACGACGGCCGTCTATCACCAGGCGTACGACGCCTTCAAGGCGGGCAAGCTCGCCAAAGGAGTCCGGGTCAACCTCGCGGCCGCGCACTCGGTGATCAAGCACCTTGAGTCGGTTCCAGACGCGGAGTGGCGCGGATTGCTGCGGTCGGCGGCTTACGCCGGAGCCGCGCAGAAGCAGATGAAGTGGGCACCGGCGATGCGTGCGAGGGCAGCCAAACACCACGGCATTGCCGAAACCTCGGTGACCACGAAACAGGTCGCTGAGGCATTCCTCGACTACGCGGTCGAGCGGAAGAAGAGCCTGCGCAAGGACTTCACCGAGTTCTTTCAAGGTGAGTTGAAGCTGGAGAACGCCGCGGCCCTTCAGCACGCAGGGAAGACCTGATGGGCACCAACGCCAAGACGGCTCACACGAGCTACTCGATCACGCCTTCGACCGCGGAAGCCGAACCGGAGCCTCTCGAAGCTGCGCTGCCCACGGAGGTACCGGCTCCTGCACCTGACGAGGAGGTCTCCGTTGATGCGCAGGCACCGGCCGAAATGGACAGCTCCGAGGAACCGAGCGCTCAGCCGCTGACGCCTATCCCAGATACGCCGGACGTCGGTAAGCCGTTCGGCGAGCCGATTCTGGTGGGCGGGACCGACCTGCACGCATCGAGTGCCACCCTGGTGAGTTACGCCAGCGCTGAAGGACCACGCACCGTTCTACACACACTGGTCAGCGAGGAGGCGGAAGAGAAGCTGCTCGACGCCATCAACGTCACCAAGGAGACAGCGCCTGTCCAGGTCGAGCAGGTCGTTCATGGCCGGCTTCCGGTCGACGAGCAGCACGAACTCGCGGACAAGATCATCGCGGCCGCGAAGAGCGTGAACCACCACCTCAAAGCGGGAGATCTCTCCGTCGGGAACCTCCCGTCGACAACGGAGCAGAAGATCAGTGACGCGAAGGCTGCGATGGCTGCCGTATCCAAGGATGTCGGTGACAGTCCGGGACCGGCGGACTCCGCGATGCTCGCGCACTACGCGGCGAAGCTGGCAGACGTCGAGGCAGCGGCCGCCGCAGCGAAGAACGTTGGGCACGTCAACCCGTACCTGCACGAAGGCGTCGCGACCGTCACCGTGACGATACCCGTGCTCGCGAGCGACACCGGTGACCACCGAGTCGCCGGGCTCCTTCGCGACGCGACCCGGATCAAGCCGACCCTGGACTCCGAGACCGGCCAGGCCAGCTGGAACGGCATGGCGCGGTGGGAAAAGGTCGCCGGCAAGGAGTACGTGATCAACCTCGGCGATGGATTTCAGGCCGTCTACCGGCCTTACAGCGTCAACTCGCCGGAGACGACAGAGTTCTCCTTGCGCGGCAGGCTCGAGATCATCGCGCCCGCCGGCGGGGGGCATGGCCCGGACGTGGTCAAACGGCTCGGGCAGCTCAACCTGGCCAACCGCCCCATGACCCATGCCGAAGGCGAATACGGCTATCTTGCCGCGAACGTCAAGGCACAGAACCTGGCAGGCAAGACCGAGGTGCAGGCCGCCATCGCAACCGGCGATCAGCTCGAGGAGATGACACGCCAAGAGCTGTTCCATGAGCGCGCTCACCTCGCTGTCGGCCTGGACGACGCTCAGCTCGCCCGGTTCGCCAAAGACATTCAGCTGGACGCGCACACGCAGGCGCTACCGACGAGGGTGAAGGTTCTGCGCGAGGCCGTCGCGAAGGCGACTGGGCACCAGACCGGCGAGGTACTCGCCGCCACCGCGGGCTACGACCCGGCTCCCCGACGGTCCGGCGGCTGGCTCACGTGGAACCGATTCGATGTCGGCAACTCGATGCCGAAGCTGACCACCGCGTTCAAGGGCAAGGCTCTGGTCCACGCCACGTCGGCGTCGGGGCTGAAGGCGATGCTGGCGAACGGTGTGCTCGCCTCCACTGAGCGCCGAACGTTGATGGGGGTGAGCCGCGGCGTCGGCATGAGCGAAGACCAGGACAAATTCACCGGGGGAGCGAGTTCCGTCTTCCTGCGCGTGCTAGGCACGCCACCGTCGCATGACGGCCCGAAGCTGGTGTGGGATCAACCTGAGCGGCTGATGCACCGCGCGGACTACTACGGCGCAAACGCGGACACCTATGGGGTCGTCAATCCCTCGAAGGCTGGCAAGTACGCGTCGTCCACGCGAGACCCATTCAAGATCGCCCAGTTCACGAATCCCGCCAACGAGGTCATGTTCGGTGACGGAATCGATCTGCTGGGTGCTGAAGGACCGTCGAGAATCCTCTGCGAGAGCAAGAAACAGCGCGACGAGATCCACGCCATGTTCACGGCCAAAGGCATCACGCACATCGCCGGCAAGCCGATCGACGACGTTCTGAAGGCATGAAGGAGAGATGACCCGTGAATCGTGAGATAGACCTCGACGCGGCCGCGCGCATCCTTGAGAACCTGGTCGCCGGCCGCGCGCAGACGCGGGGTGACGACCTGCTGCCTGGCGCTGAACTCGCCATCGACGGCGGCCAACGGGTCGCGCTGGCCAGGCACGTACGCCGGGACACGAATGAGCCCGCTCTCTTCTGGATTCGGCCACTGCGTGCGGCATTTCAAGACCCGGAAACGCGGCTACCCGTCTTCGATCAGGCGATCGTCCGACGTCGGGCGCTCCACGTCGCCGCGGCACGGCATGATGGTCCCCGGCTCGTCCTCGAACTTGTCAGTGGCTCGACCGTGACCGTGCAGCCGGCGCGGTCCGGCCAGCTCCTCGTCCTGCAGGACTTCGATACCTGGATGACCACGATCCCCGCTGGTGAGCGCGAGGGCCTCGAAGCGCTCGAGCACGACTGAGCTTCACCGCATCAAGCGACTCATCACCGGGGCTTGTCTCGGGTATGAGTGCGACTTCAGAACCTCAGCTGTGCGACGTCGAATGGGTCGCCGAACACCACGAGGCGCACGGTCAGCTGCTTGTTCGCGGCTCCTCGCTCGGCGAGATCATCACGAAGGCGACAGGGGCGCTCGCCGACCACTTCCCTCCCGTAGGCCAGGCGGGTTTGCGTGTGCGGCCCGGGTGGTGGTGCGTGACCACCTGCGAATGCCGCCGTGGGCTCGCGGTCTCGAATCATCCGGGGTGGCACTACCGCCGTGCACGTTCGAACGAAGTCGGTTCTTGGTACGGCGCCGAGATCAGGTTCGGGCTACAGGCAAGACGTTCACACGGTCGAGCGACGTGAAGGCCGATACGGCGGGCCAGCCTCCGCGCCCATGTGACGATGACCGGATGGACCAACTGAGGGCGCCGACCGCTAGATGAACATCGACCTGCGCCTCGCCGCCGGATTCGTCCTCGGCGGCGGCTTAGCCGCGGTATCGGTACTGCTATTCCGCGCCACTCTGAATACGGCGCCAAAGCGCCCCCACTACAGCGCGATCGTGGCCGCAGCCGCCGTGGTCGGAGCGGCTGCCGCGGTTTGGCCGCCCAGCGTGGTCGCCGCAGGCGCCCTCCTTGCGATGATCGGCGTGCCGGCCGCTGCTGTCGACGTCGTCGAACACCGGGTACCGGACCGGCTCACCGCACCCTTGGCCGTAGGAATGGCCATCACGCTGGTCACCGCGGCACTGATCACCGATTCGGTGCCGTCGTTGACCATGGCGCTCGTCGGCGCCGCAGTGTGGGGCAGCGTGCTGCTGGTGTCGTTCCTCCTCACCGGCGATCCAGGACCTGGCGACGTCAAGTTGGCGCCGAGCCTGGGGATGCTGCTTGGCTGGCTGGGGTGGAAGTGGCTCCTGACCGGGATCGTCGGTTCCTATCTGTTGGCCGCCCTGATCGCCGGGCTCGGTCTGCTCGTGAAGCGTTGGGGTCTTCGTGACGGTCGTATGCCGCTCGCGCCACCGATGCTGGCCGCCACGGTGCTGAGCGCGACGTTGGCGGCGCTCAGCACCTGAACGAACGCCAGCGTGAATCGAACGCGAGGCCAGAACGCCATGTTCTGAGGGCTCAGAAACCAGCAAAAGGAGCCCACCGATGTACGAACCTCCGTGGTACGACCAGGACCTCGAACAAGCCGCGTCTAACGCTGCACAGCGATTCGACCTCGACGATGACCAGGCCCGTGGGTTGGTCGAGATGGTCGTCGACGCACTGGAAGAAGGTGGCGACGCAGTCGGCGACGCGGCCTGGGACGTGGAGAACGAACAGCCCGGTGTTCCAGGTGAGGACTTCGTCGAGGACGTTGCCGCGGACCTCGGTTACGAAGACCTGCTGTGAATTAACTGGTTCAGTAGTCGGCGTCAGCCGTGCCCGGCTTCGGTAGCCAGCGTTCCCGGCCGTCGCGCGGCTGTCCGCCGATGAACCCATCCCAGCAGACCACCTCGTGGGCCACGTCCGTACCGAGAAGCCGTGGGTCCAAAGTAGACGAGGCGCGGTTGTACGTCAGTACGAGGTTGCTGCCCTGCGTGATGACCTCTGCCATCTGGAGGTGAAAACGCGCCCACTCCAGATAGGTCCTGTACGACCGCTCCAGCTTCTTGGCCAGGCGACGATGGAAGCCGTTTCGCTTCCGCGGAACGTCTGCGATTTCGTCGTAAAGCTCTTTGGCACGAGCGAAGAAGTTCTCGGCCGCGAGACAGTGATGGGCCGCCGACATGACGTCGTCGGTCGGATTCGGCCGTTTGACTGCGATCATGATTTCCTGCCTTCCGTCAGTCGAGCCCAGGTGGGGGAGCGTCGATCAAGTTGACCTTCTTGCCGATCCGGACTGGTGCGTCAGCCGGGCCGCGCCAGTGGCCGGATACGACTTTCCAGCGTCGGAGCGAGTGGTTGGGTCCGTAAGCCTGCCTTCGAAGGAATGGTGCGACGGGGAACCGGACACTCACAGTGCGTCCGGTCGGCTCGAAGGCCCGCGCCGGTCGAGGAGGTGGCTTCCGGCTGACCGAGAGCACTCGGACCGGGTCCGTAGAGTGACCGGCTCGCGCGGACCGCTTCCGCAACGTCTTCGGGAGGTGCTCGTCGGTTACCTCCGTGAAGCCGTTCGGCTGGCAGAAGATCCATCCGGCGTGGACTACGCGCAGCCAGTCGATCGTCGTCTTGGCGGCGGCGACTTTGGTGGGGTCGAGGGCTCGTCCGCCGGGTTCGTCGGGGACGACGGCTTGGGTAGCGCCCCAGGGCATGTAGATCTCGTTATCCCACGTCAGCTCCGCATTCTGCGCGTGTGCGAGCCGGGTCGCTTCGGCCGCTGGGAAGCCCACCGCACGGAACTTGGCGATGACCGCCGCGAAGTCAGTGGCGCTCCAGAACGTCAGCCAGAGTCCACCGTCGGGATGGCTGATGAGGGTGGTTTCTCCCCACGAGACGGCGACGATGGCGACTTTCTTGCCGTTTTCTCTGGCGTAGGTGGCCAGCGGTTCGGCGAAGAGCATGAAGCCGGTCAGTGCGGGTAAGTCCTGAGGTTCGATGTCCCAGCGGTCCCGAAGATTCCGGGCGGCATGGTGAACGAGGGGCGTGATGTCGTTGGTGACGTAGAACAGCCGCGCTTGATGGAGCCGCTGGTACTCGTCCGTCAGCATTACCTCGGCACCGAGGTCCGGATCACCGGTGGGCCGAAGTGTTCCTCTGCCCTCGCGTATCAGTGCCGAGGTGAACAGGTGAGCGGCGAAGGTCGTGAGGTACTCGGCTAGATGCTCGCGCAAGGCGGGAAGCTCACGCGGCTCGGGCGGGCACCAGGCTGCTTCAGTGTGTTCGGCCATGGCGACGCCCCTCGAACCGCTTCCGAACAGCCAAGGACTCGGTGTTGATGTGTCGCATTGCGCCTCCCATGAAACCTTGAGCACTGAGTAAACAAGGTTCAGGGTAAGCAAACCTTGCACACATAGTCAACAAGGTTTGTTCGAGGCGAGACATGCCGCGTCGCCGCTGGTCCGGGTTAGACGTGCAGGTGCCTGTTAACTTCAGCCTGGTGAGCGGCAAAAACCATCGGGTGGAAGATGGCCGTCCGGCCGGCGAAGGGCTGACCCTTCGATACCTCGGGATGGTCGAAGTCGGAGAGTGGTTCGGTGTTTCGCATCGAACGGTCGCCCTGTGGCGGCGCCGCTACGCCGCCGATCACCCGTTCCCTGAGCCGGACGTTGTCATCGGGCGGACACCTGGCTGGTCGCCTGCGCGCGAAGCAGAGATCCGGACCTGGGCGCGAGCGCGGCCGGGACAGGGTGCTGGTGGTGGGCGGCCGCGGAAGGCGCCGTAGTCGGTAGAACTTCCTCGATGATTTGTCCCACGGGGACGTTGCCGGTGGCCTGAACGTCCCAAACTCGACGTTGCCGGTCACGGCGCCATCGAGGTCGAGTGACAGGAGTAAGTTGAGGTTCGCGCTCTCAGGCTCGGACGCAGAGTCGCGGGAACTGGCTCGGTGAGGCTGACCGTGCCTCACCTGGGTCTCGCTTCGCGCTACCTGTGCCATAGTTGACGGGGTCAGCGTGTGCTCATGCCTGGGTGTCTTGCAGTCATCCTGCGACCCTAGGTAGAGTTAAAGTATGCGACAGCCGAAGATGACGCTGCCGACGCAGTTGGTCCTGCATGTTCTGATGGGTGATCCGGATCGGGAGATGTACGGGCTCGAAATCTGTGCCGAGGCCGGATTGGCGAGCGGGACCATCCATCCGATCCTCGCGCGTCTCGAGAAGGTCGGTTGGCTGCAGAGTCGTTGGGAAGACGTCGATCCGGCTGAGGCTGGACGTCCGCGGCGTAGGTACTACCGTCTCGATCCGAACTCCATCGGGATAGTTCAGTCCGCCCTGTGCAGGTCGGCTGTTTCTGTGCAAGCGCTTGCGCGACTCTCGCCTCGAGTGTTGGGGGCGGAGTGACCGGGGGGTCTGTGGACGATTCGAATTTCGAGGGGTCGGTCGAGTACCCGGCACATGCTGGAACGTTGAACCCGCTTGAGGCTCAAGACACCGGTTTCGAAGTGGTACGGATAGGTAATTGTCGGCCGTATGTTTTGGCACATGAAGAAAGACTTCGCAGTTTCTCTGAGGCGCCTCTGACTTCCGAACCGCGCTACCTCTACTACGGCGCGAAAGACGGAGTTCGAAGCCCTGATCCTAACCTTGGTGCTGCCTCACGGGCTCGGGAGGAGACGCCCGCGCCCAGCGCGTCTGAGATTACCTTGCCGCAGCCGGCGAGTCCTGTACGCGTCATGGCCCCGGCGAAGTCGACGAAGTGGCTGACGAGATACTCGGTGGTGTTGTTGCCGGCAGCGGAGCGGTTCAAATACGAAGAGATCTTCCTGTCAGAGATCGCTGGCCTTGTCGATGCCGGCGTCTCGAGGCGGCAACAAGTCCTGCATGCCCTGCGGGTTTTGGTCAGTATTCCTCGCTTAAGGCTCGCCCTTCGGCACGAAGAAGCGAGTGCGCGGAGGCGCTCATGAGCCGTCAAATTCGACAGGACCAGCGCCCGAACCCACATGGCTGGATCGGTTATGTGGTCGAGGACACGAAGCGCACTGATAACGCAATTCGGCTTGGCCGCTGGATCGCCCTTATTGTGCTGATGGTTCTTGCCTTCGGGGGTATGGCATTGGCGCTTGTCGCGCATGTGTCGCCGGTGGCCGCATGTGGACTGCTCAGCGCGACTGTCGCAGGTTCCGGATACGCCGTCCGCCGACGTCGTCGTTGACCGGCAGCGACATGATGGCGCTGGGCGGAGTTGGTTCAATGCGACGTCGTCTAGCGGGATTGCCCCGCCCAGACCGAGGGAATCTCGGGGTGCGGAGATCATTGTTTCGCTCGGCCTCCCATGGCACGAACGTGCGCAGGATGTCGAGTGGGGTGTCGAGGTGCATGGTCTGGGCCTTCGGCGTCCGTGGCTCCGTCGAGCTCGCCTTCGAACACTAGATGTTGCGGAGAGCACTGAGTGTCAGGGCCGCGGGAACGAGACGTACTCGCCGGCACCGGGGATGATGTTGAAAGCCGCGGGCTGGGAGATCGGGCGGCGGTTCCATCGGTGCGCGTAGGTCAGCGCGAGCAGCTGCTGTCGCTCGGCCATCCTCCACCAGCCCGGGATCTTCGGTTACGAAATAGCACGGCGATGATCTCGCGCTGAAACGCTTCTGTGCAGTGGCCCGACACCAGGAATGAGTGATGCGAGGCGTGGAATCGGGAGGGGCGATGAAGCTCAAACAGGAGAGCCGCGTGCTGAAGGCGAAGGCCGTCGGTTCGCTCACGTGCGCGGTCGAGGCATTCAACTCTCCTCACGACACCGGGCGGGTGACCCGGGTTCTCCTGCACTTGCAGCATGCCTTCGAGATGCTGCTCAAGGCCGCGCTGGTTCAGACTGGTGAGAAGAACGTGTTCGATCGCGAGACTGGCCGGTCCATCGGCTTTGAGAAATGTGTGCGGCTCGCCGCCGGGAACGACATCATCAAACTCGAGGACACTGACGCGGGAACTCTGCGCGCGATCGATGCCATGCGTGATGACGAGCAGCACTGGTTCAACATCGTCCCGGAACAGCTTCTCTACCTCCACGCACGGGCGGCCGTAACGCTCTTCGACGACGTTCTCCAGCGCGTATTCGCTGAACGCTTGGCAACGCACCTGCCCACACGGGTGCTGCCAGTGTCGGTCGACCCGCCCCGCGACCTGGCGATCGTCCTCGACGAGGAATACACCCAGATCAGAGCCCTCCTGCAACCAGGACGACGTGCCGGTCACGAGGCACGGGCACGTATCCGGACGCTGCTGGCAATGGAAGCCCACGTTGAACCGGATACGATTGTATCCAACAAGGACGTCGACCGAGTCGAACGTGGTATCCGCAGTGGCGACTCCCGCGAGAACGTGTTCCCGCGGCTCGAAGACGTTGCGACGGCTATCGACGGCGCGGGGCTCACGTTGACGGTTCACTTCACGAAGAAGCAAGGGGCGCCAGTTCGCTACGTCGCGGACGAATCCGTTCCCGCGGCGGCGATCCGTACCGTGGACCTGCTCAAGAAATATCATCGGTCGGCGAATGAACTCGCCTCGGCGCTTGGGCTCACCACGGCACGAGGCACGGCTCTGCGCCGGCATCTGGGGCTCGCCGAGGATGGTCCTGACAGCCACCTCTTCGAACTCGGTGCGGTTCGCCAACGTCGCTACTCCGACAACGCGTTCACTGCGATGCGCGACGCGATGGCTACCATCGACATGGAAGCTGTCTGGCAGGCGCACAAACCGAGAGGGCGTTCGACGAGCCAGATCCCCTGCCCGGTGAATGGCTGTCGTGCCAGCTAGAGACGCGACTGTCCACAAGCAGGCGGAGTTCCTGGATTGTCTGATGTGGTCGCCAGGCGGGCCTCACGCCGCGTTGAACTGCCCGCAGGTGATCGTCATTGGGCCGGCCCACTTGGTGCATGGGTAGCCACCTTGGTAACGCTTCGCGGTCGACCTCGATGCGTGCCGAAGTCTGCGTAGGTCTGTGAGAACTCGCCCACGTCAGCAGTGCCTGCGACCTGTCTACAGCTTTGCTGTGCTTCCCTGGAGTCAACTGGGTTCGCGGACGAAGAGGGTCGATTCTGCAGTAAAGTCTATGGCGGCAATACACTGGAGGAACCTAGTCGGTACTCAGACCAGGTTAGCCGAGACGATCTTCTTTCTGGATTCCTCTGCATCGAGAGCGGTCTCCCGGAGTTCGTTCAGCTTGCGCAAATACGGCGCCATGTCTCCAGTTTCTTCCAACACCAACATTGCCGTAGCGGTGTGAACGGCGAGGACGGAGTTGCCGTCGTAGTCCTCGAAGAAGCCAAACGCAGTTTGAAGGTCTTCGTCGAAGCTGTCGGACGGAACGATGTGCACGTGGCAGTGTGGGACGGTCGAGGTGATCATCAACTGGAGGAGTTGTTCATCCAGGACGCTACGCATGGTCGGGTCGTGGAGAGCGACTTCATCGATGTAGAAGGTGGTTTCGAAGCCCTCTGCCACACCCTGGAGTACCTGCTGCCGCGAGAGCCGTGCTTGCACGGCTTCCTTGACGAGCGGGTCCTTGGGGTTCCAGTTGTGTCGCAGCATCACTTCCGCGTACTGCTCGCTCTGCAGCAGTGAAGGGATTCGCCGCGGTTCGTAGAACGTCATGGCCTTGGCGCTCGCGTGCAGGAAGCCATAGGTCGGGAGGAGGTCGGGCATGTTCTCCGGGTGACGCTGGAGGTCGTAGCCATTGGCCGGTGACTCGGCCAACTTCTTCAAACGATCGAACTCGGCCGGTGTGGTCCTGGCTTGCGCCAGGTAGGTGACGATGTCCAGAAGTGACCCTTCGCGCTGCCCGCTCTCCATCCGAGAGACTTTCGGAGCTCCCCAACCGGTTGAGCCGCAGATTTCAGACTGAGTCAGGTTGGCGTGTTTCCTCGCACGCCGAAGCGCTACGCCGATCTCTCGACTCTTGGCTGTGGACTCCTCGACGCGCCTGGGTTGCGCCGATGGTTTCGGTGCCGATTTGAACACGATGGATCACTTTCTCAAGTCGGGCTTGGTCACGGCCACTGAGGACTTTGTGGCCAGAGTCAGTGGTGGAGTTCGGCCGGGATAAGAGCCGTCAGCGAGAGCCGCGCGGCGAGTACTTCCCTCGCAGCGACGTCAAACCGTTCGCACGGCCACTGCTTGCCAAAGCAGATAGAGCAGAGGAACGCGACGTCGGGGTCGGGCAGGTGTGCGTTCAGGTCGCATATCGAGGATGCGACCTTGCCCAACGGGCTGTCGCTGTCGACGATCACGCAGTTCCACGACCGGGTCACCCACCTCGGCTTCGTTACGGGAATGGGTAAGTCTTGTTCGAGCTACTCGGTAAGCCACCTACGGCCTCCTGGGTTCCTGTGACAGCGGCAGTAGGGCTTCCAGGTACGGCCGTGGCTGTGGAGGGAGAACGATGACTTCCGTCGGCTCGTCGTCCAGCACGTCAGGCTCGGCCGAAGGCCATCTGGTTTTCTCATCCTTTCGCTGCCCTCTGACTCTGGCGACGATCGCCAAAGCTGCCCAGTACGGCTGCCCTCGGAACAGGTGAATTCGGCGGCGCCTTCTGATCCGGCTGACGATGAGCCAGATCAGGCAGACGGTGATTACGGCAGCGCTGACAGACCAGAACATCGACATGGCGGCCTCCTGGACGGCATTCGCTCAGAAGCCTTCGCGGAGCCGGTAGGCCAGGCGGACGGAAACGCACGGCCAGAACTGTCCGCAGCACGAGCATCGGCCGTGGAGTGGGTCGGTGTCGGGGAAAGGAGCGTGCACGGCGAGATACAGCGTCAGCAAGCTATACAACTGGACGGGTTCAGGATCCTGCGATCGGTTGGCTCGCGATTTGGTCGGCCAGAACGGCATCCGGCGCTTCGAATGGCGGCGCATCGAGTTCTTGCAGACGGTTGTCGTCATCGCTGGCCTCCGGACGCGAGTGGTTTTCTTGGACTTTCACCACTCTGGCGTGACCGGTATAGTTACGTAACGGGGTAACGTCGCTACGTTTGGTATTTACCCTCATTTACCCCCTGGCAGAGCCGGAGACCACATGGCCGACGAGAGTGTCACCGCCGAGACGGCGCAAGCCCGTCTCGCTGGGGAGATCAAGCGGCTCCGGGGTGCGGCCGACCTGAGTCAGTCCGGCTTGGGTGAGCGGGTGGGATACACCCGGAACTACGTTTCCATGGCCGAGCGGGTCGGTGGGAATCTTCCGTCGCAGAACCTCGTCGAGTCACTCGATCAGGCCCTTGGTGCCGCAGGGCGGCTGTGCGCGCTTTGGCGCGAAGCCAAGGAGGAGCAACAGGTTCGTCGTCGCTTGGGGCGAGTTACAGTCCTGACCAGTTCGCCAGAAGGGGTTGAAGATGCGGAGCTCAGCCGGCAGGCAGTCGCCGAGGACGCACGCGATGCCGCGCGGACCGCGCGCATGATCGCGTCTTCGGGAACGACGAACGAGGCCGTCGAACAGTTCGATTCCGAGATCCGCAGGATCGCCGCGGCTTACATCTCCCGGCCCCTGGTCGACGTCTTCGGCGAAATTCGGGAACTACGTCAAGAGGTCTTCCGGCTACTCGACAGCAACCGGATTCCGAACCAGCTTCGTGACCTCTATCTGCACGCGAGCAGGCTCGGTGGCTTGCAGGCACACGTGTCGCTGGACCTCGGTGACTACCGCGCCGCCGACATCCACGCACAGACCGCTTGGCTGTACGCCAAACTGGCCGGACATCAGGACATGCTCGGCTGGATCAAGGCGCTCCAGAGCCTGATCGCCTACTGGGATGACCGGCTCGAGGACGCTGTCGAACGGGCACGGGAAGGTGCTTTGTTCCGGCCCCGTGGAACGACTGGAGCTCGCCTGGCGAGTCTCGAAGCGCGGGCCTGCGCGGCACGCGGTGACGAACAAGGAACGCTGACCGCGCTCGATGTCGCGGAGACCGCGCGCGCCGACGCGACCATGGACGAGTACTCCGGCGTCTTCACTTTTCCCGCGGCGAAGCAGTCGGTGTACGCCGGAACCACGTTGCTGACGTTGAAGAGCAGTCCTGCCCTGGCGAAACAGGCCATCGGAAAGTCGCAGTTCGCGCTCGACGTCTACCACGTGGCGGCCCCCGCCGATCGTTCCGCGGGAGACATCCTCGCTGCCCGCCTTGATTTGGCTGGCGCACATATGGTCCTGGGCGATCTGGATGCCACGCAGTCCTACCTGGCTCCCGTTCTCGCCTCGCCTCAGGTGCGCCGGACGGCCAGCATCGTCAAGAGGGCACGCGACATCGGAGATCGATTGAGCTCCACGAAGTACCTCACAACGGCTCGCGCCAAGGGGCTGCGCAACGAGATCCGGGAGTTCTGCGCGCCGCCGCCCGCGCTTCCGCCGGGATCGGCGGTGGTCGCGAAGTGACATCGCGACCTGAGGGCGTGGACACGACCAGCCGTGCCAAGCTCGCCGGAAGTGCGTATAAGGACGAGGCCGATCTGGCCGCACGGCAGTCGCTGTACAGCTGGCAGCAGCCGCGCTACGACCTGCCTGGCATCGTCCTCGAACATCTGCCGGCTTCGGCTACGAGCGTGCTCGACCTGGGCTGCGGGAACGGGAAGTTCCTCGACCGCATCCGTCGCGAGCGTCCGCAAGCGCTTGTCATCGGAGCTGACATCTCGCCGGGAATCCTGGCGCCCTTGCCACCGCCGACTGTGGCGTTGGACGCGGCGGCCCTGCCGTTCGCGTCCGGACGGTTCGATGTCGTCCTGGCGCTGCACATGCTGTACCACGTCGCCGACCTGCCCTCGGCGCTCGAAGAGATCCGCCGCGCGCTCGTTCCCGGCGGCCTCGTGTTCGTGTCGACGAACGCGCACAGCGACAAGGTCGAGCTGGACGACCTCTGGTCTGCGGCCGCCAGCGATGTCCTCGGCATCGACAACGGGCCGAGGCGGGTGGCGCTCAGCGAACGGTTCGCGCTCGAAGACGCGCCTCGCCTCCTTGAGCCGTACTTCGAACAGGTCGCCACGGTCGATCTTCCCGGCGTGATCACCGTCCGCGAGCCCGGCCCTGTGCTCACGCACCTTCGTTCGTATCGGGCTTGGGCTGACGAAGGCGGCGTCCCGTTCGACGCGACGATCGATCGTGCCCATGAGCTGCTCGTCCGGCACCTCGACCGGCACGGCGAGTTCACGATCTCCTGCCGAGGCGGCATCATCGTCGTTCGAAAGCCCGTCTGACCTGGCGACTCACAAATTGATCGCCTTGGGTAGTCACGTACTACAAACGGGCGAAAAGTCGCTGATCGTGGTCATCTGGCGACGCTCCGGGCATACCGTGAGTTTCGGGAGAGGGACGAACGACCCGGCATGGTCAGTCCGGCGGGAGCGTGACTGCGCGACCGCATGCTGAGTTGTCGCCTGGGAGTTGCGTGTAGGGGGAACGGATATGGCGGAACGCCGCCGTGCCGGCTTTGCCGTGCCATTGCGGAACCCGGAATTCCGGGCGCTTTGGGTCGCCGAGTTGCTGTCGATCGGCGGCGACCAGATCGCCCGGGTCGCGTTGTCGTTGCTGGTGTTCAAGGAGACCTCGTCCGCGGCGTTGACCGCATTGACGTACGCCTTGACCTTCATTCCTTCCGTGCTCGGTGGTTTCCTGCTGTCCGGTCTCGCCGACCGCTATCCGCGGCGAGCGATCCTGGTTGTCACCGACATCGTCCGTGCAGTCCTCGCCGCGGCGATGGCGTTGCCAGGGCTACCGCTGCCTGTGCTGTGGGTGTGCGTCGCGGTGCTTAGTGCGGCGGCGGGCCCGTTCAAGGCGGCGCAGTCCGCGTTGCTACCGCAGGTTCTCGGCCGGAAGGCCTTCCCGGCGGGGCTCGCGCTGCGGCAGTTCACCGGTCAAGTCGCTCAGGTGGTCGCTTTCGGATCCGGCGGGCTCGTGCTGACGCTGATCGAGCCGCATCTCGGGATGCTGGTGAACGCGGGCACCTTCGTGCTGAGCGCTGTGATCATCCTCAAGGGCGTGTCGTCGAGGTCGCTCAGTCGAACCGACACCGAACAAGAGGAGCCGACGTACGCGGCAGGCGCGGCGACCCGAACGTGGGTTCTGCTTTACGCCCTGGTCCTGCTGGTGGGCCTCTACGTCGTGCCCGAGGGCTTGGCGGTGCCGTACGGACACGCGCTGGGGATCTCCGCCTTCGGCATCGGTTTGCTGCTCGCTGCCGACCCGCTGGGAAGCGCCATCGGCGCTTGGCTTACGACGCGGTTTCGCTTGCCCGCTACGCCGCTCACCGCGCTGCTGTTCGCGGTGGTGGCCGGCCTGCCGCTCGCCGCCTGTGCCTTCGAACCGGGGATGGTCGCTTCGATCGTCCTTTGGGCCGCGTCCGGCGCTGTCTCGACGGCGTTTCTCATCCAGGTGCAGACCGTCGTCGTCGACTTGGTGCCGGATGCCCGGCGCGGGGGAGTGATGGGTCGGATGTCGACGTGCCTGCACTGTTCGCAGGGCATCGCGATCTTGGGCGGCGGGCTGGCCGCCCAGCAGTTCGGGCCATTCAAGGCTGTTGCCGCCGCAGGCGCCGTCACGATCGGCGTGGCGGCGGGGATCAGCGTGCTGTGGGTCCTGACTCGCTCCCGGCGGCGGGCCGGGAGCGAGCGTGGTTCAGCGAATGAGTACGCGCGAGATCACCAGTCCTTGTTGGTCATCGACGAACCCTCCTCCCAGCGAACGGACTGCCTGGACGGCCCGCCCGCTGAGAACACCCCGACGACGGCGTCCGCCGGAGGACCGCCTGGGGACGCAAGCGACTCAAGTATGCAGGTCAGAGCCTCCGATGTGACCAGCGAGGCCTCCGGTGATACAGAACGTATTTGGAATGTCACACGGTGGAAGCTCTGGTCGCTGCAGGGACGGGTGATCGCCTTCGTTTTGGCCGTCGAGATCGCCGCGGTCGTCCTCACGCTTCTGCTGGACGGGTTCACGCTGGTGAGCCGCTCCGATCTCTACCGGTTCGGCGTCCTCGTGGTGCTCGGTCTCCTCGCGGCGGAAGTGACCCGGGCTGTCGAGCAGATGCGGCGTCGGTTCTCCGATACGCCGCACGTCAACATGAGCTCGGTATGGACCCTCGCGGCGGCCTTGCTGGTCACGCCGGCCTTGGCGGCGGCGACCGCGGTCATCCTCTACGGGCACATGTGGTGGCGCAGTTGGCGTCGAGTGTCCGGCATGTGCCTTTACCGGGTGGTGTTCAGCGCGAGCTCGGTGGTCGTCGCCTGTTGTTCGGCCATCGCAGTGGCCCGCTGGCTCCCCGCTGTCCAGGCCCTCGAAAACATCGACGACGGTGCACTGCTGGGTCTGGCCGTGGTGGTCCTCTCCTACTGGCTGGTGAACTCGGCTTTGGTCGCCGGGGTGATCGCGTTGTCGCCCGGTAAGCGCTCGGTCGGAGCGTTGGTCGGCAGCTGGAGCGAGAACAGCATCGAGTTCGCGACGTTGTGCGTCGGCGTCCTGGTCACGTTGTTGATGGTCTGGCATCCGCTCGCGCTGGTCTTCGTCATGCTGCCGCTGTACGTGCTGACGCGCAGCGTTCTCGTTCGGCAACTCGAGGCCGCGGCGACGACGGACAGGAAGACCGGCTTGCTCAACGCCGAGACGTGGAAGACCCTCGCGGAGAACGAGGTGGCCAAAGCTCGGCGTCACCATGCGCCGATCGGCGTGCTGATGATCGATGTTGACAAGTTCAAGTCGGTAAACGACACCTACGGACACATTGCCGGGGACAAGGTCCTGCGCGAGATCGCACAGGCGATCGTCGAAAACGTTCGGTCGTACGACATCGCCGCGCGATTCGGAGGAGAAGAGTTCGTCGTTCTGCTGCCGAGCGCTGATACGGCGGCCTCGGTCGGCATTGCGGACCGTGTCTGCGAGGCGGTTCGCGGGATGAAGTTCGATGACGAATTGGGCGATTTGCGCCTTAGTGTTTCAATTGGCGTAGCTTCCTATCCGGAAGCGGGCGAAGCCCTCAACGATGTGCTCGTGGCGGCGGACAACGTCTTGTTCGCGGCAAAGGACGCGGGCCGGGACAGGGTTCGTTCGTTGCTTCCCGACCCTCGCCGTACTGCAACCGCCAAGGCGGATTAAGCGCCTCGGCGGTCGGCCTCGTCAGCTTGGCGGTCCGCTTGGTAAACCTGAGCCCACTCGGCCAGCGGTCGGACGGCGCGGAGCAACGAGCGTCCCGTCGGGGTGAGCACGTACGAGACTGTCGCGAAGTTGCCCGATTCGGCGTGCCGCTCGATGAGGCCGTCCTCGCGAGCGCGCTGAAGAGTGTCGCTCAGTACTCGATTCGACAGCATGCGATCTCGGTCGGTGCGCTTTTCGACGTCGTTGATCGCGGCCAGCAGTTCCTTGAACGGCGTTTCGCCGCGAGCAAGCCCGGCCAAGACGGCGACGGTCCACCTGCCTCTCAAGAGATCCAAGGCGATCTGAACGCTGTGCCGGTACGGCATTTCCCACCCGTCCATACCGACCAGCTAACACGATTCACCACCGCTTGCGCGCGAGCAATTCTACTCATTCCTACCCCCGGACGAGTGACAAAAGCCCTGATGAGCCAAGGCTCACCCGGTGTTGACCTTGCCCTCACCGGGACGGAAAGCGGTATTCCTGTTTTGCCAGGAACGGACTGCCTGGCGACGCAGGAGAAAGAATCGAAGGCCGGCTGGACAACCTCCCCCGCTCGAGGAACTCGCAAGCGCCTCGGGCAGCTCCAGCCGGCCTTCGCCTTCAGACAGGTTCACGGAGGGAGGCCGGATGCCAGCCGAATACGTTCTCGACTGCGGTGATCGAGCAAAGCTCCCCGCGGGCGAAGACGACGAAGAGCTGTTGAGCCGGTACGTCTGGTGTGACGAGTGTCGGATCTGGCGGCGCGTCATCGAGCAGGTGGATCCTGCCGATCTGGATGCTGAGGTCGGAGGATGACCGTCACCGATTTCACCGAGCGTTTGAGGAACGCTCGACGACGCGTGTCCGGGCAGGAGCCGCCGTCGAAGAGTTTGTCGCGTTGGCTCAACCTCGCCACGGTGGTCGTCGCTCTGGTGTTCGCACTGGTCATCGTCCATCTCGTCGCGGTCCTCAGAGACAGGACAGTGCCCGCGCTTGTGCTGGCCAGGGATGTCGGCGCGACTCAGCCGTTCATCGAAGCGGACCTGGTCACTGTCGACCTGGTCCCTGACCACGACGTCCGCTTCATCCGAGCGGCCGACCGAGCCGCTGTCATCGGTCGCGCGCCCGTCGTCGGCCTTCAGAAGGGGACGCTCCTCGCCGCGGCCAGCCTCATACCGGAGGGCGTGCCGGGAGCCGGGTTTCAGGTAGTCGGCCTGCGGGTCGAAGCCGGCCACCGGCCGAGCCAGCCTCTTTGGCCGCATGCGCGGGTCTGTGTGTCGTCCCTGCCGCAAGCTGTGCCGTGCGACTCGTTCCCGCCGGCGGGAAACGCGTTCGTCGCCAGGGTCGCCGGAGTCGGATCACCTGACTCTGACGGGACGGTCGTGGTCGACGTGATCGTCGATTCCGAACACATCGGTCCGGCTCTGGCCGCGGCAAGCGGGTCCGTGATCATCAGCCTCAGGGGAGCATGAAATGAAGTCAAAGCTCGTGATCGCCTTGCTCATCCTCATCGCGGCCAGCACGGCCGGGTGCAGTGAGAGGGGAAATACGCCCTCGACCGCGCCGGCCGTACCTCCGGTGCTCCCGACATCAAGCCAAGTGCCGACAGCTGAGGACGTGGCGAAGCAGAAAGCGCTCGAGGCTTACGAAGGCTACTGGCGCGTCAGCACCGCTGCGGAGAAGGCGCCTCAATCGAAGGACTGGCGCTCAGCGCTGGGCGAGTACCTCGTCGACCCTGAGCTGACGCGTCACCTCGCGGAAATCCAGAACCTGGCCTCCGTGCCGTCGCATATGGAGGGTGACTACCGGCGTTCCCCTGCGGTGACTGCGGTGTCGCTCGACGAGCGCGACCCGCGGATCAAGATCACCGACTGCCTGGATCGGACTGGACTCCATCTGGTCAGCGACAAGCCAGGCGAACAGGGGCGGGTTCTCGACAACCCGGACCAGCCGCGGCGGTACGAGTTCCGTGCCGAGGTCGTCCGGTACGCCAGCCTGCACGACCGGTGGCTTGTACAGGTCGTCGAAGCCGCCTTGGAGAAGCCATGCTGATGCAGACGATCGGCTCGGCTCTGCTGGTGACCGCGATGGTCAGCCCGGCGGCGGCGTGGGCAGCCCCGGCGCCAGGCCCAGGTGGTTGCCAATCCTCAGGGGTGCGCGGGACCTGCTGGGTCGGTGCGACGGATCCCGGTCGGCCAGGCCGCGAGGGAGGCCAGCCGGGGACAGAGCCAGCCAGCCCGGGAAAGCGCGCCGGACCTGCTCCGCAATGCGTTCCGATGGCGATTCCCCAGCCGGCGAGCGGCGACCCGATGTGGGCGGGAAAGGACGCGTCGAAGGGGCGGCTGGTCGTGATGATCTGTGGCGTCGGCGGGCCCGGCGGTGGGTATCCGGGCGACGCTCGTGTGGCTTACGTACCCAACGGAGCCGAGCCCCCCGCTGTCCCGCAGGTTTCGCCAGCCGAACTCGCTCGGCAGGCGATCGACCAGATGGGGCTCTCTGCGCCCGACATCAGGCTGGCGCCACCCGCCGACTCGCCGCATGGAGCCACGATCGGCTTTCCGGTGTGGATGTGGAGCGCACGAAGCGAGGCCACCACCGGCCCGGTCGCTCGGACGGCAACCGCCGGAAGCGTCAGCGTGACGGCTACCGCCAAGCTCGCTCGCATCACCTGGTCGATGGGCGACGGCGCGACGAAAGCTTGCGCTGGACCGGGCACGCCGTTCACCGAAGACAGAGCTGGCCTCGCGTCACCTGACTGCGGGCACATCTACCTGACGAAGGCCCCGTCCGGCGCCTTCTCCATCGCGGCGACCGGTCACTGGGAGATCAGCTGGTCCGGCGGCGGGATGTCCGATTCCGAGGCGATGGGCCTGACATCGAATGCCAGGTTGCCCGTCCGCGAAATCCGAACGCTGAACTCAGGGGAGGGCGGCCATGAACGACCCGGCTCAACTTGAGAAGCCACCGCGCGCGCCGGAGATCCGACCCCTGCGGCGGCGCCCCTCGAAGCTGCTGATCCTCGTGGGTCTCGTACTGGCTGCGCTGTGCGCGACCGGGACCGTGTTCATCTACCGGAACGTCGACACGACGATCGCCGCGGTCGGTGTCGCCGCCCCTGTCCGATACGGGCAGGTCGTCCTCGACAGTTCCGTGCGCGAGGTCCAAGTCCGGCCAGATCCTGGCCTCACACCAGTGCTGTGGAAGGACCGGTCGCAGCTCATCGGACGGAAGGCCACCACGAATCTCTGGCCGGGGAGCGTGCTGACCGCGCAGGCGGTCGGAGGAGAGCTCCCGCCCAGGCATGGTGAGCAACTTCTGGGCATCGCCGTGAGGCCGGCTCAGCTCCCGGCGACTCCCCTGGAGCCGTTGAAGCCGGTTCTCCTCGTTCCTTCGGGCCAGGGCGGCACAGTGGCCGAAACCTGGGAACCCGTGCAAGGGACGGTCATCCGCGTAGGGGAACGGGATCAGACCGGACTCCGTGTTGTCGACGTCGTCGTGGCCGAGCAACAGGGCCCGAAGCTCGCCACCAAGGGATCCGTGGGCACGGTCGCGATCGTTCTGCTGTCGGGGAGTTGAGCGAACATGCTGATCACTTTCACTTCTCTACGCGGAAGTCCGGGAACGTCGGCCGCGACGCTGGCCTTGACGTGGGCTTGGCCGCGCCACGCTGTCGCCGCGGAGTGCGATCCCTCCGGCGGCCAAGCGCTCGCGGTGTTCGACCCAAGCGGTTCACTCGGCCACCGAGGGATGTTCGAGGCGATGCTGGCCGCGCGGACGATACCGTTGCCGCAAGCGTTGTGGCAGCAGACGATCACGCTGCCGGACGGCACCGGACGACACTTTCTCCTGCCTGGGCCGCAAACGACTCGGACCGCGGAAAGCCTGCAATGGCAGCGACTCGCGCTGGCGTTCCGGACCTGGGAGTCGGTCGACGTCTTGGCGGATTGTGGTCGGCTCCGTTCCCGCGGCATGCCGCACGCTGTCCTGGGGAACGCTGATCTGACCGTTCTGGTCGTACGCAACGACCGGCATTCGCTCCGGGCTCTGTCGTCCTCTGTGGACTTGGTTCGCGAGGAGATCGGCCTGCTCGGTACAGCGGACGATGGCTTGGTGGTCGTTGTTGCGGCTACTCCCGCTGGGTTTCCACTCAAGGAGGTCGAGAGGCAGTTCGCGAAACTCGGTTTGCCGGTTGTCGGTGAGATGCCGTGGGATCCGTCCGCCGCTACGCAGTTCACGGACACGTTCAGGCCAGGCAAACGCTTCGAGACCTCGTCGTTGCTTGAAACGTCCCGGAAGCTCGGGTTCGAAATCGGCAAGCGAGCCTTCACTCGGTCGCGAAGGCTGCGAGGGCGGGCGATCCCTGAGCAGGCACCCGCCAGGCAAGAGAGGCCACGACGTGAACTCGTGCGGAGGCCGCCACCGCCCTCGATTCCGCGGCCTGCCGCATCTGCTGGCGAGGGGGACCGCCATGTTGGTTGAGCAGGATTTCGCGGGAGCGGATGAGCTTGTCGATCGGGTCCAACAGGTTCTCGCGAAGCAGGTCGAAGAAGAGATGACACGCCATGGGGAGCCGGAATCAGGAGGCTTCGAGCGTGCGCTCGCAGGAAAGCTGATCGACGATGTCCTCTCGGCTGCGATCAAGGAGTGGGCCGGCCGAGGCAGGCCGTTCCTGGATCCTGGCAAGGAGTGGTTCGTCAAGCAGGCCGTGATGGCGGAGATGTTCGGCCTGGGACGGCTGGAACCGTTGCTGGCGGACGAAGGCGTCGAGAACATCGACATCATCGGCAACGAACCGGTTTGGCTGTCCTATGCGGACGGCACGGTCATGCGTGCACCCCGGATCGCGCCGACCGATGAAGCCTTGCTTCGCTGGTTGCAGCGCCTGGCCACCCGTCACGGCCGGACCGAGCGCTCCATCAACAGCGCGTCACCGCTGCTGAACATGGAACTACCGGGCGGGGAGCGCCTGGCCGCCACCATCGAAGTCAGTGACCGCCCGCACGTCTCCATCCGACGGCACCGGTTGTCCAGGACCGGGCTGGCGGACCTCCGCAAGCGGGGGATGATCTCGACGGCGCAGCTCGCGCTCTTGCGCGCGGCGGTGCGAGCGGAGAAGAACATCGTCGTTTGTGGCAGGCAACGGGCGGGGAAGACGACGCTCCTGCGGGCCCTCTGCTGGGAGATCCCTCCAGATGAACGGTTCGCGACGCTGGAGACGGAGTTCGAACTCGGCCTGCACCGGCATCGTGATCGCTTTCCCGCCGTCGTCGCGTTCGAGGAACGGGTCGGCAATTCGGAGCGGTCCGGCAGCGCCGTCGCCGACCTGTCGCACTTGGTCTGGCAGTCGCTGCGCATGCACACCACGCGCACGATCGTGGGCGAGGTCCGGGGCCGCGAGATCATTCCGATGCTCGACGCGCTGTCGACGGGCGGATCGGGCTCCCTCTCCACGCTGCACGCGCGGAACGCGGGGGACGCCATCAACCGGATGGCCCGTCTCTGCCTTGAGGGGAACTCTGCGTGGACCCCCGAGCTGGCGCACGAAACCGTGGCGCACGCGATCGATCTCATCGTGCACGTCGAGCTCGTCGCCGACGGAAGCAGTCTCGATCGCTACGTTGCCGAGATCGTCTCCGTCGAGGCCGGTGAGTATGGGCGACCTGCGCGGACTTACCTCTTCCAACGTGCCGCAGGTCGTCGTTCAGTGCCCACCGGGAATCTGCCGACCGACATCGAGGACTACGAGCGCGCCGGATTCGACCGGAACTGGCTGACCTGTGGCAGCGATGGGGAGTGGGTCCATGCCTGAACTCGTCCTTGTCCTGCTCGGCGTCGGTCTCGTCGGCGGTCTGGCCCTCATCGTCGCCGGAGCGTTCGGTGTCGGCCGACGGCGAAAGCTTGTCTTCCAGCCGAAGGCACTTCGGCGGCATCGTGGCCTGCGGTGGCGAGGACCACTCGCACTGTCAGCCGGTGCTCTGGTCTGGCTCGTCTCCGGTTGGCCGATCGCCGGGGTGGCCATCGCGGTCTTCATCGTCTTCCTGCCGTGGCTCTTCTCAGCGGGAGCGATCGCCAAGCAGCGCATTGAGCGACTGGAAGCCCTGGAAACCTGGCTGCGACGTCTCAGCGACGTCATGGCCGCGGGCAACACGGGGCTCGTCAGCGCCATAGAGAGCTCCACCCGCGAAGCGCCTGCCTGCCTCGCCCGCGAGCTGACCACGCTGGCGCATCGTCTGCGGACCTGGGACGTGCAGGAAGCACTGCTCGAGTTCGCCGACGACCTCGACGACCAGATCGGAGATGCCGCGGTAGCAGGCCTCTGCGTCGCGCACCGTCAAGGCTCAGGGATCGCTGGTCTGCTGCGTGCGCTCGCCCGCCAGGTTGCCGAGGACATCGTCGCTCGCCGCACCGCGGAATCCGAACGGGCCCGAAGGAGGTCAACCGCCCGGGTTCTGCTGGGCATCTGGGCGGCGATGTTCTTGGGGATCGCTCTCCTTGGTAGCTCGATGTACACCTCGGCCTACGCCACTCCTGTCGGGCAAGTTGTCCTGGCTGTAGTGCTCGGGTTGGTTGGAGCCTCCGCGGTATGGCTGCGCCAGTTAGGCGTCGAACCGCCTGCCGCCCGATTCCTCGCCGCACGGACCCGGCGGCGGACATGAGCACGCTCGGCCAACTCATCCTGCTGGCGCTGGGAATCGCCGGCGGAACGACACTGATCGTCGCGGCATACGTGCCCGGACGTCTCCGGCTCAGCGATGTCCTGAACGGTCCGCCTACCGTCTCGGACAGTTCGTCGCTGAATCCAGTCTTACGAGCGGCGATCCGGCTCGCCGACCGCTGCGGAGCGAGGGCGCCGACCACAGATCTCGACCTTGTCGGCAAGACACGCGAATCCTTCATGCTGAACCGCATCGGCTACGCGTCCGCCGGAGCACTGGTGGTTCCGCTGACGAGCGCTGCACTCGCGGTCCTTGGCGCTGGGACACCGGTCTTTCTGACGGGAGCGATGTCGCTGTGCGCGACCGCATTCGGCTGGGCGCTTCCGAGGCTCCTGCTGCGCGCCAAGGCGCAGAAAGCACGAGCGGCGTTCCGAGGCGCCCTGGTCGCCTACGCGCACCTCGTCGCTCTCGGGCGGCTCGGCGACCGTGGCCCGGTCGAAGCGATGCGCTACCCGGCCTCGTTGGGCGAAGGCTGGGCGTTTCACCGGATCCGGCTGGCGATGAACGAAGCGTCCCTGCGCGGACGGATGCCGTGGGAAGGTCTCGAGCGCCTCGCCGATGAGCTGGGTGTCCGTGAACTCAGGGATCTCGGCCACATCATCACCAGCGCGAGCGAGGGCGGAGCGAGCATCGCGGACACCCTGCGCTCGAAAGCGGCATCGATCGCCCAGCAAGGCCTGGCGGATCAGAAGACCGGCTCGTCGATCCGTTCGGATCGGATGGACATGCCGATCGCCGTGATGGGCCTGGCGTTCATCGTCTTTCTCGCATTCCCCGGCATCTTCACGATGCTCGGCACCTGAAACAGAGGAGAAGTCCATGCTCAAAACAGTGGTGACCCGCCTGCAGCTCGCCGTACTCACCCTCGGATGCGTCTTGCAGAAGCGCGGAGCGCAGTTCGTGCGCGAGGGCGAGCGCGGCGACGAGAACATCACCAAAGCCATCTACGCCGTACTCGGTCTCGTGCTGGCCACCGCGATCGCCGGAGCGGTCACGGCCTTCGTGAACGGCAAGCTGCCACTGATCGGAGGGCAATGAACCTCCGGCGCCGCGCCGCCCAGATGACTGGCGAGCGCGGTGACGAAAACGTGTCGGCAATCCTCGGCCTCGGAGCACTTCTCCTGGTCACGTGGTTCGTCCTGCAAGTCGTTGTGCTCTTCCTGGGACGGAACGTGGCCTTGGAAGCGGCGCGGGATGGCGTCAACGCCGCGCGGCTGCCGCCCGTTGACGTGGCGGCCGCTGAGCAACACGCACAGAACTACGTCAACCGGGTGACCGGCAGCTGGCTGTCCAATGTGAACGCCGAAGCCACCAGCGACGGCCGGAACGTCACCGTCATCGTCACCGCCGAGGCCGCCTCACTCGTACCGTTCGCACAGTTCTCGGTGAGCCAACGTGCCTCCGGGCCGATCGAGCAGCTGACGCCATGAAGCGCGGGGAACGCGGCGATGTGAACGTCGAAGTCGTGATCGGCGTGTCGGCGCTGATCGTCCTCTTCGGACTCGCGCTCGTCGGAATGCGGGTCATCACCGCGGAATCCGCGGTGGACGAGGCAGCCCGCTCTGCCGCACGTGCGGCTTCCATCGCCCGTGACGGCCATGCCGCGGCGTCGGTAGCCGAGGTGCGTGCGCGAGCTGCCATCGCTCAGCAGGGCTTGAACTGCGAAAACTTTCACATCGCTGTCGATGCTCGAGACTTCGCCAAGCCGCTGGGCGAGACCGGCTACGTGATCGCCACCGTCAGCTGTGAGATCACCTTCGGCGATCTCATGATCCCAGGTTCGCGACTCGCCGCTTCCGAGTTCCGATCACCGATCGATCGCTACGGAGCCCGTCGATGATCCGCTTGCGCGGTGAACGCGGCTCCGTCTCGGTGTGGCTGGTCGGGCTGAGCATCGCCCTGATCATCGCCATCGGGTGGGCGGTCGACGGCAGCCGCAAAGCCCAAGCCCATTCGGAGGCGACGTCGGTCGCCGAAGAAGCCGCGCGCGCAGCCGGGCAGGCGCTCCGCGTGCAGGCTCTTGCCGCCGGCCAGGTCGCAGACGTCAATCCGCAGCAAGCCGTCGCTGAAGCGGAGCGCTACCTCGCGGCGACAGGCACTGCCGGAACCGTTGCTGTGCAGGGCAACCGGATCGTCGTCGACACCACAGTCACCAGAACCACCATCTTCCTCAGCGTCATCGGAGTAGCGGAGTTCTCCGTGCGCGGCCATGGCGCCGCCGATCTGGTTTCCGACGGATAGGAGAGCCACTATGAGAAGGCTCGCGCGAATCCTCCTCGGTGTCTCGGGTCTGGTTCTGCTCATCGTCGGGCCGCCGCTTCTCCTGTGGACGTTCAGGTCGGTGTTCCTGCCTGATCACGTGCCGGCATTCCCTGAAGTCGCCGGCTGGATCACCGAGCGGGACACCGGTCAGGTGTTCCTTCTCGTAGTGGCGGTCGCCGGGGTGATCGCCTGGCTGCAACTCGTCGTCGCTGTCGTGCTCGAATGCGTCGCGCTCGCGCGTGGAGTGGCCGCGCCGCGGCTGCCCGGATTCCGCTGGGCTCAACGACTTGTGGCTGGTGTGATCTTCGGGCTGATGGTCGGTACGACTGCCGCGGAGGCCTCGCAGCCTGCCGCCCCGGCTTCCACCGTCGCCGCTCCGCAGGTCTCCGAACAGAGAAGCCACCAGGCTGCGGAAGAAGCCGATCCTCCGGTCGCTGGCGGGTACACAGTCGTTTCCGGCGACTCGTTAATGAGCATCGCGGCCATGCAGCTCGGCGACGAGAGCCGCTACCAGGAGATCTTCGACCTGAACCAGGGCCGACGCCAGGCCGACGGAGAGTCTCTCCGAAGCGTCGACCTGATCAAGCCCGGTTGGCGTCTCGCGCTGCCTGCCGAACCACAGTGCGTCGAAGTCGTCGTCGGCGCAGGTGACACGCTGACTCAGATCGCTCAGAAACACCTCGGCTCGGCCGCCCGATACGTCGACATCTTCGAACTCAACCGAGGTCGGTCGCTGCCCGGAGGCCGGATCCTGCACGACCCGGATCTGATCCATCCCGGCGATGTCCTTCAACTTCCCGGTGCGGCAACGCCTGCGCATGGTGGGGGAGCAGCATCTGGAGGCTCGGCTTCTGCGCAGGTCGCTCCACCTGGCTGTGGGCCCGAGCCAGAGCCTGCGCCGCCAGCTGCCCGGCCCCCGGAACCGAAGTCGCCTTCGCCGGAGCGAGCGCCAGCACCGACCCCTGCTCCAGCGCCCGTCGAGGTCGCCCCCACCAGCGACGACAGCGTCGTACCCCTCGTCGCCGTCGGGCTCGGAGGGCTTCTCGCCGCCGGCATTCTGGCGACCTTCGCCCGGCGCAGGATGCTCGCTCAACGGCGTCGTCGTCCTGGGCAGCGAATCCGCCGTCCACCGCCCATGGATCTGGAGACCGCGCTCAGGAAGGCCGAGGAACCTGCCACCGCCGAGGCTCTTGACGTCGCGCTACGCAGTCTCGCCTATCGCGTCCGGGAAGAGGGCGCCTCGCTGCCTGCCGTCCGGTCCGCGGTGGTAGGCAGCCGCAGCCTGGTCCTGTACCCGCAGGAATGCACCGAATCCTTCGCCGCTTCGCTCGATGCCGATGGTCTGGCCAGCGTGCCGGCACCCTATCCAGCTCTTGTCACCGTCGGCCACGATCCTCGCCGTGACCTTGTCATGGTCAACCTCGCGGAGATTGGCACGATCACGCTCGATGGGACCGCAGAAGAAGCCGAGCCGGTCCTATTGGCCATGGCCTGGGAACTGGCAACGTCAGCCTGGTCCAAGTCTGTCCCCGTGACATTGGTCGGCTTCGGGCAGTCAACCGCTGCGCACAACCCCGATCGCTTCCGTCATTTCACTTCGGCGGACGAGTTCGCCGAGGTAGGCGCGACACCAGCGAGTGTGGTCCTGTCCGCCGAACCTTTCGACGTGGAGCAGCATGAGTGCCTCGCCGCTGTGGTCGCCGCGGGTGCATCGGTCTCGGATGGCTGGACGCTCGATGTTTCCACGAAGTCCACGTTGATCGACGACCTCGGCATCGAAGTCGACCTCCAGCGCTTGACCGTCGACCAGGCGGAAGAACTCATCGCGGCGCTCACTGCTGAGGCCAAGGCCGAACAGGTGCCTGCGGACGGCTATCCGGATGTTCCGTTCGAACCGTCGCCGGTAAAGGGACCCGACCTGAGACTTCTCGGACCGGTCGGGCTGCACAACGTCGACCCGATGAAGGTCGAAGGCAAGAAGATCAACCGGCTCACCGAACTCGCCGCGTTCCTGCTCCTCCACCCCGGCGCGACCGCCGATGAAATCTCCCGACAGCTCGGAACGGACACCCGTCCCTGGTCCCCGGCGACCCGACAGGGCTACATCTCTCGCCTGCGGACCTGGCTCGGCCACGACGAGAAAGGCGACCTTTACCTCCCGAACATCGAAGCCAACGGCGGTGGCTACCGTCTGTCGAACTCGATGAACAGCGATTGGCATCGGTTCCGGCAGCTCGCTGGCCCCGGTCCGAATCGTGACGCATCAGATCGGCGGGTTCGGCTCGAAGCCGCACTTGAACTCGTCACCGGTATGCCCTTCGGCAATATCGGGCCTGGCCGATATGCCTGGAACTCGTGGCACCAGCGAGAAATGATCGACGCCATCGTCGACGTCGCACACACCCTGGCCGACACCTGCCAACAGACCGGTGACCTACCTGCGGCGCGCCGCGCGATCCTCCGAGGCCTCCTTGCCGAACCCGTCAGCGAACTCCTCTATCGCGATCTTCTCCGCGTGGAGCACCGAGCGGGAAACCTCGCTGCGGTGAAAGCCACGGCCGACAAGTTGGCCGATCTCGCTGCCGCACTCGATGTCGAACTCGACGAGGAAACCGCCGGGCTCGTGGACACCCTGCTCAGCCCTAGTGAAGGCAGACTCACCAGCGATTTACCTTGCACTCACCCGAATACGTCGCGATAGGCATGGTCTCGTCTTCGTTCGGAGGCAAAAGAACCTTAGGAGAAAACATGTCTGTCCCGACAAAGATCCTTCTCGCTGGCTTCGCGTGTGTGGCGGCCCTCGGGCTCGGCCACGCCGAAGCGTCGGCGTCTCAGCAGAGAGAAGAGCTCTACCAGTGCATTATCCAAGACAACACACCACTCTGGTACAACGGAGTGATTCTCCGGTTCGCCAACAAAGGGCAGGGTCTGTACGACGTGTACGACTTCGGTGGCTTCCAACTCTTGGCAACGCTCTGGGGCGGTACCACCGCGTATTGGATCGACCGGTGGAACGTCGGCTGGTGCTAAGAGCGTGTCTCATGTGGTGAGTTTGCGGAGTTTCTTGTAGCAGGTGAGGCTGGCTCCGAGGATGAGGAAGGCGAGAAAGTGTTCGGCTTTGCGTTCGTAGCGCAGGGTCAGGCGCCGGTATCCGGTGAACCAGGCCATGGTTCGTTCGATCACCCAGCGGTGCTTGCCGAGCTTGTCTTTGGATTCGATGCCTTTGCGGGCGATGCGGACCTTGATGCCGCGGTCGCGGACCCAGCGGCGCAGGTCGGGCTGGTCGTAGGCCTTGTCGGCGTGCAGCTTGGCTGGTTTGCGGCGCCGCGGACCACGACGGGAGCGGATCGCCGGGATCGCCATCACCAGTGGCCTGAGTGCGTGGCTGTCGTGGGTGTTGGCGGCGGAGACCGCGACGGTGAGCGGCAGCCCGGCGCGGTCGGACAGGGCGTGGATCTTCGAGCCGGGCTTGCCGCGGTCGACCGGGCTGGGGCCGGTCAGAGATCCCCTTTTTTGGCGGCTCCGTCCACGATCGCACGGCTCCAGTCGATGAGGCCCTGGCTGCCGAGTTCGTCCAAGAGTGCGTGGTGCAAGCGCCGCCACAGACCGGCTTCGGTCCACTGACTGAAGCGGCGGTGCGCGGTCTGGAACGGCACCCCAAACGACGGTGGCAGATCCCGCCACGCGCATCCGCTGGTCAGCACGTACACGATCGCGGTGAACACCGCACGGGCGTCCACCGGGGCAGTGCCGCCGCCCTGCGGACGTGGCTCGAACGCCGGGATCAGCGGCTCCGTCATCTCCCACAGCTCGTCCGGCACCAACCGCAACGACAACCGATCAATCACAGCCAAGATCATCGCTCACCAACGACCGATCACCACGTAAGACACGCTCTTAACAGTCATGCGGTCAGCTTCCGGCACCGAGCCGGAAAACTTGGTGCCGGTGCTGAAACTCGCCGCGACCACCCCGGGCAGACCATGACAGGGAACTCGCCACAGAGTGCTGTGGCGCCGGAGCAGGACGACTCGTCGCTGTGGCTCGCGGGCAGCGCGCTGGCCGTCGCCGCGCTCGCTCTCAGGTTCGGCGCCGGCGCGTTCCTCCGCGCCCGTCGCACCACCAAGGAGGAATCATGATCGGCCGTCTGACGTCCGCGGTGCTCGCCGCGGCTGGCGTCGTCCTGCTGGGGACCGCTCCCGCTCACGCGACCACCAGGCTGGAGAGCAGTGATCCGGCAGAGGGAACGTCGCTGACGAAGCCTCCCGCTGCGGCGACTCTGACCTTCAGTGAGCCCAGTGGATCTTTCGTCGGCGGCGATCACCTGACCGGTCCGGACGTGACGCCGGTGTCGCTGGCCGCGCCCACGGCCGCCGAGCGAATGGTCGCCCAGCCGCTGCCCGCACTGCCCAACGGTTCCTTCGTGCTGAGCTACACGTTGCGGTCGATCGACGGGCATGAGGTCAAGGGCGCCGTGGAGTTCATCGTCGCTGCCCCGGTGCTGAGCACGACCACCACGCCGCGCCACCGTCCTCCACGGCACCACCGAGCTCGTCCGTGGCCGCGGCCACACCAACGCCGGAGCCAGAGGACTCATCGTCGTTCGGCTGGATTCTTGGCGGCGGCGCGGCGCTGCTGGCGGCCATCGGCGTGGCCGTTTGGCTGGTCCGGCGTCGAGCATGACCCGGCGGGATGGCACGGATTTCGTGTCACCCCGCCACTCCGTGAAGTCACAGGAGCCCCGATACGTAATTGGTGGTCTCGTTGAGGCGCGAAGCTCAGAACATTCTGCTTCTCCAGATCGGGGGAGCACTGATCAAGATCACTGTGGACGGTATTTATCTTCGCTATGTGAAGCCGGGCATGGCGCCCTGGCTGATCGGAGCCGGCGCCACGACCCTGGCCCTTGGCCGTCACCGCGATCATGCGAGATATCCGCGCGGCCCTTGCCACCGCCGGAGACGGGCACGAGTACCGCACCCGCAGCACCTGGCTGCTGCTCCTGCCTGTGCTGGCGGATCTTCCTGATCGTCCCACTGGCGCAGGGAAGCGGACTCGGCTGCCCACAACGGATCCCGCACCATCTCCGCGCCCGCCGCCGATGACACCGGAAAGACCTCGTTCGCGCCGTTACCACCCGGCGATCCGGTGCGGATGCGGTTCTCGGACCTGATCACGCGTGCGGGCTGGGACAGCGCCGGGACGCTGGACGGCAGGGTCGTCGAACTGACCGGTTTCATCGTCCACGACACGAAGGGCAGGCCGTACCTCACGAGAACCGTCATGGGGTGCTGCGCGGCGGACACGCTCCCGGTGCACGCGATGCTCACCGGTGACCGGTTGCCGTCCTGGCGCGACGACCAGTGGCTCGCCGTCACCGGCCCGGTGATCCCGTCCACCGCGACCAAAGCGAACCGATACATCCCGGCACTGAAGACCGGCGTCCGGCCGATTCCGGCACCGGCGGACAGCTACGAATATTGAGCCCGTCACGTCTTTCGTCGTAATCCTTTCGGCGTAGGTAAAAGGCACGTCTCTCCCATGACGCCACGCACTGGCCGCGCCAGGACGCCGTAGGCAGGATTCAGTTACCAGCTCATCGCAGACCGAGGGAGAATTCGATGCCTGCCACCACTGACACCGTCCGGTCGCTGCTCGCCGACTCCGGGATCGAACTCGCTCAAGCGAGGGCTGGCGAATTCGTGATCGACAGGTTCGACAACTTCTCCAACCAGGCCGCGGGCAGGGCTTTCGGCTGTTTCACCGGCGCGTGCTGCACCGCGCCGCCTCTCGCCGAAGCCTGCTGACTATCCACAGTGGACGCTTTGCGGGGGTGGGAATGGCCGGGCGGTCGTCGGCGAGTCGCGCAGTTCCGCCGCACCGTTGCCAAACGTGGCTTCCGGCCCAGGCCGGCGGCCGCTCCTGCATCACGGTGCGCGCGACCTCGGACCACGCTTCACCGGTCCATCACCTGAAACAACGTGAACAGGGAATCACCGAGATCACCGAAGTACTCCTGCGAGACACCGCCGAACGGTTTCGTCGCCATGACGGCAGACACGTAGGGCACCAAGACCAGCAGCGCCGCGATGGACACCTGCCCGGCAACGCGTTCAGCGGCGCGGGGACCACTTTTCGCATACTCGCCCCACGATCGAGATCAACCGCGGGGCGAGCAGGAAACCGCAGGGGTGGACCGCGTTGACGACGATCACGCCCGTGATCGCCTTCTGGGAACTACGGTGCTTCGACAATCTTGCGCAACCGTTCCGCACTCGACGAACTACCGCACGGGAGGAGGACAGCGGGCTACAGCTTTCAGCATCTTGGCGCTGTTCCGGCTGGCTGCCCAGCACGAGGAAATCCTCCGCTAAGTGCAGCAGCCAGCACCGAAAACCTCCACGATCTGGTCTCAGCCCGCGACCGGCGACCGCGGCGGGACGACGGCTACCGGGCAGGCCGCGTGGTAGATCAGGGCCTGGCCAGTCGATCCCAGGAGTAGTCCGCGGAACCCGCCACGTCCACGGGATCCGACCACGACCAGCTGGGCGCTCTTGGCGTGGTCGAGCAGAATGTGAGCTGGACGGTCGCGGGCCACGACCTGCTCGACCGGCACGTCCGGATACTGCGTTTGGTACTCGGCCAGCCACTGTGCCAGGAGCTTCGTTTCCTGTTGCTCGATCGCCCCCCAATCCGCTGCCAGGTCCCAGACTGTCGCGATGGGCAGGTCGCTCCAGGCGTGCACAGCCACCAGAGGCGCATCCCGGGAAGAGGCGGCCTCGAAGGCGAAGGGAACCGCCGCCTGGCTGGCGGGTGACCCATCCATGCCGACCACGACCGGACCGTCCTGGCGGGGTTCGGTCTGCGCGTCTGCTCCTCGTACGACCACGACCGGGCAATGCCCGTGCGTGGCGACCGCTGCGGCGATCGACCCGACCATCAGCCCGGTGAACCCGCCTAGCCCTCGTGAGCCGAGCGCCACCAGCTCGGCGGAGGCCGACCGGCCGATCAGCTGTTCGGCCGCCCCACCGATGCTCAGTTCGGTGCTCACCATTACGTCGGGTGCGGTCTCTTTGACCGCCGCGGTGGCCTCCGCCAGCCACTGGCGGCCCTGTTCCTCCAGCGCATGCCGGTAGGGGCCCAGTGCCATCGCGTGCGGCACCGCGACGGGAACCGGCGCGGATGCGTGCACGATCACCAGCGGCGCACTGCGTCGGGCCGCCTCACGGGCGGCCCAACGCGCCGCCTGCGCGGCCGAGGTCGACCCATCCACCCCTACCACAATCGGCCGATTCGTTCCGTTCACCATCAGAACCTCTCCTCACATCCGTAACGACCACCGGTGGCGCGATCACGGGGGTCGGCCGTCGCATCTCGGACGCCTCGCGCGGGGCCGCCCCGCTCATCCCGATCATGCAGATCCGCACCGGCTCGGAGTAAGGACCGAAGGTCTTCAACCCGGCGGGCCTTTCGGCTCCGGCGCCACTCGTGAGTACTGGATGTCCCGGGCGCCCCGGATGGATCGGATCGGTCATCGGTGCGATCATTGTCCTGGTCATCTACAACAAGGTGACAGGCCGCAAGAGTCGCCCCCGCGCCTGACCCCGGTAACCGGAGCTCTGAGCGTCTTCGTCACCTCCAATGACCGTGGCTTCATCAAGCGGGCCCGCGGCCAGGCAGCGCTGACTCGGCAGAAGTGGGTGCTGCAGATCCGGCCGTTCGCGGGTGACCGCTGTGGGAGATCTTCGTCCTGGTCGCCGTCACCCTCGGGCTGGCCCGGTTTGCCGTGCGGCTCGCCGACCAGCGTTACGCCGGGCTGGGGTCCCTCCGCGAGCGAGGTGGCCCCGGCGCGGGCGAGCGGGCTGCTGGGCGGGCCGTGCAGTGTGGTCTGGCGGCTCGGCCGGAGTGGACTGCTCTCGTGGACCATCGTGTACTTCGTGCTGGGCCTAGTGTTCGGCAGCCTGGCGAGTGCCGACACCGTTACGAGCGGGGTGGCGCCCGCGACAGTCGGCAGACCCGTCAGGAAACCATCTCCGTAGAAGCGCGAGCATGTGGGGCAGCGGAGATTTCGGCGCCCTCAAGACCCACGGCTCCATCGTGACGTGACTTCCGATGGGTAGTTGCCGCAGGGGAGCGCCCGGCTTGGGTGGATAGGGACTTTGGTCCTCGCGGTGCGGGTCAAGTGGCTAGGTGAGCGGGACCCTTGGGTCGGGCCCGCGGGACTTCATCCTCTGCGTTCTGACACCTGTGCTGGCCGAGACTGGAACAAGACTTGGTCAGCACGCCGGCTGGAGATCGCCATCGTGCGGAATCAGCCAGACGGAGAAGAGGAGCGGGAATGCCGGTCGCCACCGAAAGATCCATCGTCGTCGGGATCGACGGGTCACAGTCCGCGAAGGCGGCCGCGATGTGGGCGGGGCGCGAGGCGTCGAGGCGTGGCTTGTCGTTGCGGCTCGTGCACGTGTTCACGATGCCGGTCGTGACGATGCCGGGTGTCATCCCGGCGTCCGAAGGGATCCGCGAGAGTTTTGAGAGCCGAGGCCTGGAATGGGTCTCCGAGGTCCGGGAAGCAGTGCTCGCCCAGTACCCGGAGCTTGTCATAGAGTCCGCGGTGCGCCAATGGAGTCCGGTGGCAGCCCTGATCCAGGAGTCGGTGCGGGCGTCGATGGTCGTGCTGGGTTCGCGGGGGCTGGGCGGTTTCACCGGCATGCTCGTGGGTTCCATCGCGGTGGCGCTGGCCCACCACGGGCACTGCCCGATCGTCGTGGCCCGCGGACCGCAAGCTGAGGGTGGGGGGCCGGTTGTCGTCGGTACCGACGGTTCGTCGGCCAGCGACGCGGCTCTCGCGTTCGCGTTCGACGAGGCGAGGTTGCATGACACCGGGCTGACCGTTGTCCGGACCTGGTCGGAACTACTCGATCACGGGGCACTCCGTCCGCATTTCCTTGACGTCGACCCCGTCGAGATCGAGGGCGCTGAACGGCTGGCGGTCGAGGAGCAGGTGGCTCCTTGGCGGGACAAGTACCCGGACGTTCCGGTGGAGGTCGTCGTGCGGAAGGGGCGCCCGGTGCGCATCCTGCTCGAGTCGGCGGAGGGTGCGCGGCTTCTCGTCGTCGGCAGCCGGGGGCGCGGAGGATTCGAGGGGATGCTCCTCGGATCGACCAGCCAGGCACTCATCGCCCATTCCGAGTGTCCCGTCGCTGTCGTCCGGCCCGCGGTGCCGGGCGGAGACCACATCATCACGGAACTGTGAGCCAGGAGAAGACATGCGGGCACGAGACTTGATGACGAGACCGGTCGTCACCGTCACCACGGAGACGACCGCCAAACAGGCTGCGGAGATACTGGCCGAGCACGGTTTCACCGCGTTGCCGGTCGTGGACGAGTACGACTGCCTGATCGGCATCGTGACCGAGACGGACCTGATTCGCGACCGGTTCCCCCAGGACATTCGGTCCGCTGGGCATCCCGAAAAGCGTGCGGAGCCGGGTGCCACCGTGGCGGCGGTGATGACGTCACCCGCCATCGGGATGAGCGCCGGGTCGGATCTCGCCGAGGTCAGCAGGGCCCTGCTCGACGGGAAGATCCGGACGATGCCCCTGGTGGACGGTTCAAAAGTGGTGGGCATCCTCACTCGCGGCGACTTCGTGCGCGCCTTCGCCCGTGACGACAGCGCGATCGCCGCCGACGTCCGGCACCACCTCGCCATCTACGGCGGCCCCAGCCGCTGGACCGTCGAGGTCCACGACGGCGAGTGCCGGATCAGCGACCAGTACGGAAACGACACCGACCATCACGTGGCGAAGGTCATCGCCGAGGCGATTCCCGGTGTCGTGGAAGCAAAAGTGACCTACCAGGAGGCTGACCGATGAGCACCGCGGACCACAAGATCATCGTAGGGGTGGACGGCGCCGAGCCTGGACTGGCCGCCGTCCGGTGGGCGGCCGCCTCTGCCGCCGAACGCGGCTTGGGGTTGCTGATCGTGCACGCCCTCCATACCGAGCGGATTAGCTATGGCGGTGGGCTCACCGGAGCGGGCCCGTGGTTCGACGTACTCGCGGCGGACGGGCAGCGGGTGCTCGACGAGGCCGTCGCCGAGGCCGAATCGGTCGCACCCGGCGTCCCCGTGGACACCTCGATGCCTCCGAATTCGCCGATCCCGTTCTTGCTCGACGCGTCGAAATCGGCGGCCATGGTGGTCGTCGGCAGCTCGGGCAAGGGCTTCTTCGCCGAGATGGCCATCGGATCGACGGCGTCCGCCGTCATCGCTCATGCTCACAGCCCGGTGATGGTGCTTCGGGGCAGGAAGGGCACGACGGACTATCCCGCCAGCGGCCCGGTGGTCGTCGGGATCGACGGTAGCCCGCTGAGCGAACGGGCCCTGGAGATCGCGTTCGATGAGGCGTCACGACGCAGCGCGCACCTCGTGGCGGTGCACGCCTGGACCGACGTCACTTATGACGACGCCTTCGGGATGACGCGGCTGGCCACGCAGTGGGAGTCCCTTGAGGACGACGAACGCCGTCTGCTCGCGGAACAACTGGCGGGCTGGCAGGAGAAGTACCCGGACGTCACCGTGGAACGCGTGGTTGTCCGCGACCGGCCACGGCAGACGTTGCTGGAGTGGAGCGCCAAGGCACAGCTGGTGGTCGTGGGCAGCCGGGGCCGTGGTGGGTTCACCGGACTGCTGCTCGGCTCGACCAGCCAGGCGCTCGCCCATCACGCCGAATGCCCGGTGATGGTCGTCCGGCCGAGGAACGCGCGGTGACCGCTCTCGGCGCACGACCGGTGCCCGCGGTGCTGGCCCCGGCCGAACTGTCCCAAGTGGACGCCCAGTGGCGCGCGGCGAATTATCTGGCCGCCTGTCAGATCTACCTCATGGACAACCCTCTCCTGACCACGCCGCTGACACCGGAGCAGGTGAAACCGCGGCTGCTTGGCCACTGGGGAACCTCGCCCGGCCTGAACTTCCTGTACGCACACCTGAATCGCGCGATCGTGCACCGTGACCTGCAGGCCTTGTTCGTCACCGGTCCCGGCCATGGCGGTCCGGCGCTGTATGCGCACACCTGGCTCGAAGGTTCCTATTCGGAGATGTGGCCGGAGGTGTCCTACGACGAGGCGGGGCTGCGCCGGCTGGTCCGGCAGTTCTCCTTTCCCGGCGGCGTTCCCAGTCACGTCGCGCCACACGTGCCGGGTTCGATCCACGAGGGCGGCGAGCTCGGGTACTCCCTCGCGCACGCTCATGGCGCGGCGTTCGACAATCCGCATCTCGTGGTCGCGTGCGTGATCGGTGACGGGGAGGCGGAAACCGGGCCGTTGGCCGCGAGCTGGCACTCCGGGCGATTCCTCAACCCTGTCCGCGACGGCGCGGTCCTGCCGATCCTGCATCTGAACGGCTACAAGATCGCCAACCCGACCGTGCTGTCCCGCATCACGGGCACCGAACTCGACGAACTGTTGCGCGGCTACGGGTACGCGCCGAGGTACGTCGAAGGACACGAGCCCGCGCTCATGCACCAGGCCATGGCTGCGGCGCTGGACGACGCGCTCGACGAGATCGACGGCATCCAGGTACGGGCACGGGCCTCGGGGCACGCACCGGAACGTCCGCGCTGGCCGATGATCGTCCTGCGCAGCCCGAAGGGCTGGACCGGTCCCTCCTTTGTGGACGGGAAACCGGTCGAAGGTACTTGGCGCGCCCATCAGGTGCCCATCCCCGCGGCGCGGGAGAATCCGGAACACCTGCGCATGCTGGAGGAGTGGCTTCGGTCCTACCGTCCGGAACAGCTCTTCGACGACGAGGGCCGCCCGACCGCCGATGTCACCGCGCTCATTCCCTGCGGCGACCGCCGGATGGGCTCAACCCCGCATGCCAACGGCGGCCTGGTGATCCGGCCGCTCAACCTACCGGACGTGTCGGCGCACGCGATTCCGCTCACCCGGCCTGGCGGTGCGGTCGCGGAACCGACGCGCGTGCTCGGACGGTGGTTGCGCGATGTCTTCTCGCTGAACCGTCGGGCGGCGAACTTCCGGCTGTTCGGCCCGGATGAGACCGCGTCCAACCGTCTCGACGCGGTTTTCGAGGAGACCGGCAAGACCTGGCTGTGCGAGACGGAACCCGTCGACGAGAACCTCGCCGCCGACGGCCGCGTCATGGAAGTGCTCTCGGAGCACCTGTGCCAGGGGTGGCTGGAAGGGTATCTGCTGTCCGGGCGGCACGGGCTGTTCTCTTGCTACGAGGCGTTCGTGCACATCGTCGACTCGATGCTCAACCAGCACGTCAAATGGCTCAAGGTGCACCGTGAGATCCCGTGGCGGCGGCCGGTCGCGTCCTTGACCTATCTGCTGACCTCGCATGTGTGGCGGCAGGATCACAACGGGTTCTCCCACCAGGACCCCGGTTTTGTCGACCACGTGGCGAACAAGAGCCCCGAAGTGGTGCGCGTTTACTTCCCGCCGGACGCGAACACCCTGCTGCGGGTCGCGGAACACTGCCTTCGCAGCCGCGACTCCGTCAACGTGATCGTGGCAGGGAAGAACGACAGCCCGGTCTGGCTCGACGACGAACAGGCAGCCCTGCACTGCGCGAGGGGCGCCGGGATCTGGGACTGGGCCAGTACCCACCCGGACCGGGAACCGGACATCGTCCTCGCCTGTGCCGGCGACGCCCCGACACTCGAGGTTCTCGCGGCGGTCAAGATGCTGCGCGAGTACCTCCCGCAGGTCGCGGTGCGGGTGGTCAACGTGGTCGACCTGATGCGCTTGCAGCCCGCGATCGAACATCCGCACGGGATGAGCGACCGCGAGTTCGATTCGCTGTTCACCACGGACCGTCCCGTCGTCTTCGCCTACCACGGCTACCCGTGGCTGATCCACCGCCTTGCCTACCGGCGCACCAACCACTCCAACCTGCACGTGCGCGGCTACATCGAGCACGGCGCCACGACGACACCGTTCGACATGCTGGTCCGCAATCAGATGGACCGTTTCCAGCTGGTGATCGACGTGATCGACCGGGTGCCGGGTCCGCTGGCCGGCGCGGGTCCGGTGCGGCAGCGCATGACCGACGCCCAGGAACGCCACCGCCGCTGGATCACCGAGCACGGGCAAGACCTTCCCGAGATCCGCGACTGGGTGTGGGAGGACCGATGAGAGTCCTGACGTTGAATCCCGGCTCGTCGAGCCTGAAGGCTTCCCTGGTGCACGAAGGAAATCCGGTCGGCTGGGCCGCGTGGTCCCTGCCGGAAGCCGGAGACGACGCCACAGTGGTGGCTCAGGCGCTCGACCGATGGTCCACAGTGGACGCCGTGGTCGTGCGCTTCGTCCACGGTGGTGGGCTGACCGGACCGGAACGGCTCGACGACGCGACGCTCGGCGCCCTCGAACAGCTCGTCCCGCTGGCCCCGCTGCACCAGCCCCGGGCGCTCGGCCTCGCACGGGCGGTCTTGCGGCTACGGCCCTCGCTCCCGGTGGTCGCGGCGTTCGACACCGCTTTCCACGCCGGACTTCCGGCCGCGGCGGCGCAGTACCCACTGCCGCGGGACTGGACCCGACAAGGACATCTGCGCCGATACGGATTCCACGGCCTGTCGTGCCGGCACGCCGCCCGCCGTGCCGCAGAACTCCTCAGCGTCACCGCACCTCGGCTGGTGTGCTGCCATATCGGCGCCGGAGTGTCGGTGACCGCGATCCGCGACGGGCGCAGCGTCGACACGAGCATGGGCTTCACCCCGCTGGAAGGGCCCGCGATGGCCACGAGATCCGGATCGGTGGACCCGGGCCTGCTGCTGCACATCATGCGGACGGCACCGATGTCGGTCGAGGAGATGGAGGACACGCTCTACCACCGCTCCGGCTTGGCCGGGATGAGCGGAACCGACGGCGATCTGCGTTCGGTACTCGCACTGGCCGATACCGGGGATCCGGACGCCACCGCCGCTCTGGAGGTCTACCTGCATCGCATCCGCCGGGAGATCGGCGCGATGGCCGTCGCGCTCGACCGGCTGGACGCGATCGTCTTCACCGGCGGGGTCACCGCTCACCAACCTGAACTGCTCGCGCGGCTGGCCGCACCCCTCGGTGTCCTCGGGATCGCGGTCGACCCCGCCCGATGCCTCGCCGAGGGTGACCGGGTGGTCAGCCCGGACGGCGCGCCAGTCACGGCCTTCGTCTTGGACACGGGGGAGGACGTCGAACTCGCGCGGGACGCCGAGGACGTTTTGACCGCCGTCCGGATCTGAACGCGCGTTCTCAGGGAGCCGATGGGCTGAACCGGTGTGCCGCTCTCGGTGTGACGAGCACGGTCGGGCAGGTCGCGTGGCGGACGCAGGTGGCGGCCACACTTCCGAAGACGAGCCGTCCGAGCGGCCCCGCCGACGGGGAACCAAGTACCAGCAGCTCTGCACCGTGCGCGGTGGCCAGCAGTTCCGAGGCCGGTTCGCCGGCGCGAACCGACGCCCTTGGCCGCACGAGAAGTATTTCGAGGCGGGCACCCCGGGCGCGGGTTTCGGTGATCGCCCAGCGGACAGCTTCACTGCCGTGGTCCGAGCCGGTCGGTCCCGACGACGATCCGGCGTTCCATGCCCGGCTGCTGGTTCATGGCGTGGCCCTTCGCGAGGTTTCGATGTCCTGCGCGCGCATCAGGTCCTGCCGGGTGACGACACCGATGACCTGTCCCTGCTCGAGCACCGGCACCGAACGGAGCCGGTACTCCAGCATCCGCGCCGCGAGGTCCGCGAGATCCGTGTCGGGGTGCGTCCCCGGTCCGGGCGTCCGCATCACCTTCCGCACCGTGGTGCGGGCACCGAGCATCACACCCGAATCGGGGTCGCCGGTCGAACGCTGTTCCGGCAGGTAGCGGGCGCGGATCACGTCGTCCTCGTTCAGCAGGCCCAGCAGTCTTCCGGTGTCGTCGACGACCGGGAGCGAGGTGATCCCCTTCCCGATCAGTACCGCGATCGCTTCACCGAGCGTCGCGGCCGGAGTCACCGTGGCGACGGGGGTGGTCATGACCTCACGTACACGCATGACCGCACTGTCGACTGTCATGACGTGGTCCGGTACCGCTGGAGGTCCCGATCATCCGGGACCGAGGACCCCACTTGGTGCGTACGCGAAAAAGGGGTGCCGAAGGTCCCGGATCGGCGGGGCCCACGGCACTCCCGTGCGGGGCAAAACCGGAACAGGCTGGAGGTGTCCACCGACCGGCTTGGAGCGGCACGATGATCCTCACCGATTTCCCAGTACTCACCACCGCGCTGGCGGCAGCGGTGCGAGCGCCGTCGCCGCACAACACCCAGCCCTGGTTCTTCGAGCTGGAGCAGGGCGCGGTGGAGGTGTTTCTCGACGAAGACCGGGTGCTCGCCGTGTGCGACCCCGAGGGGCGCGAGGCCCGGCTCGCCTGCGGTGCCGCCCTGTTGAACATCGAACTCTCGATCGCCGCCGCCGGATGGTTCCCGGACACCGATCTGATGCCCGACCGGACCCGACCGTCCTTGCTGGCCAGGGTCGCAATCGGCGACCGGCACCGACCAGGCTCCGAGGAACTGCGGCTCGCCGCCGCGATCCCCCGCCGCTACAGCAACCGGCGTCCGTTCACCGATCAACCGGTGCCGACGCCGGTGCGGAACGCGGTCCGCCTGGCCGCTCGTGTCGAGGACGCGCGACTGATCCTCGTCGACGAGGCGGGGCACCTGGAAGCGGCCGCGACGTTGATCCGGCGCGCCGACCACCTGCAGACCCAGGACGCGGCCTTCCAGACGGAGATGCGGGCGTGGACGAGCACACACGACCGCGACGACGGGGTCCCCGCCTTCGCCGGCGGATCGCGCTCGGCGGGCGGGCTCCTGCCCGTGCGGCACTTCCACGACAGCGACGCGCCCCGGTCCTACGAGCAGGATCCGGTCGTCGCGGTGCTGACGACCTCCGCGGAAGGTCCGGTGGCCCAGCTCCACGCGGGCCGGGCCATGCAACGCGTACTGCTCACCGCGACCACGGAGGGCTTGAGCGCCTCGTTCTACTCCCAGCCCATGGAGATCCCGTCCGCACGGGCCGAGCTTCGCGCGCTGCTCGGCGGAACTGACTATCCGCAAACACTTTTTCGCCTGGGGTATGGCTTTCCCGGTGTCCCGACGCCGCGCCGTCCGCTCGAGGCGGTCGTCAGGGAGAAGGCGTCATGACAGTTGTGAACCACGCGGAGAAGCCACCGAGCAGAGGGGAATGACGCCATGGCTGAGTAGTCCGTCGGAGAACGGATCGTCGTCGGGATGGACGGATCGGCCGGGGCCGCCGCGGCCGTCACCTAGGCGGCAGGCCAGGCCTCGACCCGAGGTGTCGTGCTGCGGGTGGTCAACGCGTGGTTCCACGACGAGATGCTGGACGACCCGTCGGTGCATCGCACGATGGCGCAGGCGCGCGATGTCCACCTCGCTGAACTCGAAGCGGCGACCTCGAAACTTCTCGAAGGCTTTGGCGGGTTGCGGGTCGAATACAGAGTGCCGTTCGGCGACCCCGGGGAAGTCCTGGTCGACGAGGCGAAAGGTGCCTCGATGCTCGTCCTGGGCAGCCACGGAAAGGGGAAGCTCCGGGACCTGCTCGTCGGTTCGGTCTGCAACGCCTGTCTGCGGCACTCGATCTGCCCGGTCGTCGTGATCCCGCCGC
Organism: Amycolatopsis sp. lyj-108; assembly: GCF_046549005.1. Taxonomy (NCBI): domain Bacteria; kingdom Bacillati; phylum Actinomycetota; class Actinomycetes; order Pseudonocardiales; family Pseudonocardiaceae; genus Amycolatopsis; species Amycolatopsis sp. lyj-108. The sequence goes on from NZ_JAJPWQ010000010.1 coordinate 261,846, forward strand.
CCGCGCGGGCACCCGGCAGCAGGCTGGGCCGGCTGCTGGCCGGCGTTTCGTACGAGCCCGGCCCGATTCTCTGACCGTCCCGCTCTGGAGGTAGCCATGACGGCGCAGCCGAGAACACCCATCACGTGGTGGCGCAGGATTCACCCGGGCCGCAACCCGCTCGCGCGGACGTCGGATCGGGTCGAGACCGCGTTGGTGATCGGTGTGGTCCTGGTCGCCCTGCTGGCCTTGCCCGTCGCGGCGGCATTGGGGTCCGACGCTTACGCCGACAGAATGCGGCAGGTCACCGAACAGGCCGCGGACCGCCGGCCGGTCACCGCGAGGTTGCTGGCAGACGCGCCACCGCTCGCGATCCGGATCGACGGCACACCGTTCCGCGAGAAGTCCGCGATACCGGCCCGCTGGACGGCCGACGGTGTCATCAGAGAGGTGCCGATCAACGTCGAGAACGGTGCGCTCGCGGGCGACGAGGTGACGATCTGGCTGGACTTCGCAGGCGAGGTGGTGGCGGCACCGGTCACCCCGGACGATGCGGCCGGCACCGGTGTCGGGGTCGGTGTGGGGGTGTGGCTGGTCTCGGCCGCCGCGCTGGCCGGGATGTTCCTGTTCGCGCGCTCGATGCTCGGCAGACGACGCGACGCCGCGTGGACCCGCGAGTGGCGGCGCGCGTCGGACGACTGGACCACAGCCTGAAGAACGGGCCCCTGAAAAGAAGGAATCCGATGCGTGCGTCAGAAATCATGACCAACCCCGCGGTGGCCACGAGCCCCGGCGCCGAGCTAGGTCCCGCGACGTGACACCGGACAGCACCGCGCTGCTGGCTGACGGCGCCATGATCACCGTCCGCCCGCTGCGCGCCACGGACCTCGACGCCGTCGCCACTCTGCACCGCCGGTTGAACGAACGTGACCGGTACCTCCGGTTCTTCACCCTCAACCCCGCGAACCTGGACAAACTGGCCGGCACCATGGTCGAGGGGGCCGGGCTGGGCGCCTTTCGCGATGACGACCTGGTCGGGGTGGCGCACTATCACCTGCTGCCGGAGAAGGGCACCGCTGAGGTCGCGCTCGCCATCGACGGGACCGCGCAGGCACACGGCGTCGGCACGCTCCTGCTGGAGCACCTGGTATCGCTGGCTCTGACACAGGGAGTCCGCCGGTTCGTCGCCGTGATCCTCGCCGAGAACACCCGGATGGCACGGGTCTTCTCCGACCTCGGCCTGCCCTGCACGATCAGCAACGGCGGGCCGGAACGGGAGGTCGAACTCACCCTCGGCGGACCGGACGAGTACATGAAGAGGATCGAGGAGCGAGAACGGGTCGCCGACGTCGCCAGCCTGCGTGCAGTGCTCACCCCCGCCTCGGTGGCGGTCATCGGCGCCGGACGCCGGGCCGACTCGGTAGGACGAGCCATCCTGCACAACCTCATCGACGCCGGTTACGAAGGCGAACTTCACGTCGTGAACCCGAACGCCCCCGAGATCCTCGGCGTGCCGAGCGTGCCCACCTTGTCGGACATCGGCGGAGCGGTCGAACTCGTGGTCGTCTGCGTACCCGCGGACGCGGTCCTGGACGTCGTAGAGGAGTGCGGTCGCCAAGGTGTGCGCGCGATCGTGCTCGTCACCGCGGGACTGACCGGAACACCGGCGGGGGAGCGGGTCCGGGAAGCCGTGCGCCGCCACGGGATGCGGCTCGTCGGCCCCAACTGCTTCGGGGTGGCCAACACCTCACCGGCGGCACGGCTCGACACCACGTTCGCCCGCGGCGTCGCTCCACGCGGCCGCATCGGCGTCGTGACGCAGTCCGGCGGCTTCGGCATCGCGTTGCTGGAGTCGCTCGGCGCGCTCGGCCTCGGTGTGTCCACAATGGTCTCGACCGGAGACAAGTACGACGTGAGCGGAAACGATCTGCTGCGCTGGTGGCGCCGGGATACCGAGACCGACATCGCTGTCCTGTATCTCGAATCGTTCGGCAATCCCAGGAAGTTCAGCAGGCTGGCGCGTACCCTGGCGAGGGAGAAACCCGTGGTCGCCATCCGCGGGGCGGAAACCGCGGCCGCGCAACGGGCAGCGGCGGCGCACACGTCGTCGAGCTTCGTCCCGGCCGCGACGAAGCTCGCGCTGTTCGACCAGGCCGGGGTCCTCGTCGCCGACAGCGTCACCGAGGTCATCGGGCTGCTGGCCGCCTTGTCGTGGCAGCCCCTGCCCGCCGGAGACCGGGTCGCGGTGGTGAGCAACGCCGGCGGTGCCGCCGTCCTCGGTGCGCAAGCGTGCAGCGCCCACGGCCTGGACATGCCCGAACTGGGTCCGGACACGATCGCCGCGTTGCGCGGGCTCCTGCCCGGGCACGCGAGCATCGGCAACCCGCTTGACACCAGCGCCGCCGTCACCCCGGACACCTTCGCCGCGTGTGTAGCGGCGGTGCTGGCCGACGACGCTGTCGACACGGTGATCACCGCCGGCGTCCCGACCGGGGTCGGCGACCCGCTCACCGCGGTGGCCAGGACACCCGGTCAGGAGAAACCCTTGCTCATGGTGCGCCTCGGCCAGCTGGAGTCGGTCACCGAGCACCACGGCGTCCCGAGCTACGGGGACGTCGAGGAAGCCGCCTGGGTCGCGGCGAAGCTGGCCGCCCGTGCTCGCTGGCTCAGCGCCGGTGAGGGTGCCGTGCCGGATCTGCCCGGGATCGACCTGAGCGCCGCGACCCTGCTCGTCGACGACTACTACGACAGCCACTCCGACGGCGGCTGGATGTCCATAGAGGACAGCAGGGATCTCGTGCGGTGCTTCGGTATCGCCTTCGCGAAGCGCCGGGACGGAGATCGTGAACTGATCGTGCGCGCGCAGGCGGACGACATCTTCGGGACCATGGTCGTACTGGGTCTCGGCGGGGTGGACGAAGCCCTTCTCGACGACCGCGTGACCGGGCTCGGCCCGCTGACTACGACCGGCGCCGACACCCTGATCGACGGCCTGCGCTGTAGCGAGAGCCTTTTCAGCACCGTGAACGGGTCGCTGGACAGGGACGCCGTTCGCGACATCCTGCTGCGCGTGGGCCGTCTCACCGATCTGCTGCCCGACGTCGTCGACGTCGATCTCGACCCCGTGCTGGTGTCTGAGAAAGGGGCCGCGGCCGGGGGCGCCCGGATCCTGGTCCGGAGACGACGACGGCCGGACCCCTACCTCAGGGCGCTGCGAGACTGACATCGCGTTCGCGAGCGGTCACCGAAGCCAGGGATTGCGCTCCACCAAGGACATTCGGGACCAGTGTTCTCCGAAGCCCCAGCGGTTCCCCGCGGCGGTGGCCGCGAGCGCGATCAGCACGATCGCGTAGATGACGTGGTAGTCGATGATCGGGTTGGTCGACATCGTCGGCTCGCCGGTGGCGGTCGTCTGGTTTAGCGGCCACTCGGCGACCCACATGAACAGCATCATGACGGCACCGGCCGCGGCGGCGATCCGAAGCCCGATCCCGAGCGTCACGGCCACGCCGACAGCCAGCAGCCCCAGCATGAACAGCCAGTCCGCCCAGCCCGCGCCCGCCCACGACCGCAGGGTGTCGGCGAACGGGCCGACCTCCACACGGCTCAGGAACCCTTTCGTGGGCGAGCCGCCGTTGATCCACGCGTTACTCGATGTCGTGGCGTAGCCGAACCCGAAAGCCTTGTCCGCGAACGCCCACAGGAACAGCAGGCCGGTGGTGATCCGCAGGACGGCGAGGCTCCTCTCGCCCGCGCCGGGCCGTTCTTCGGCATGCCGGGCGGTGACACTCTCGCGGTGCCCGCGATCGATGGTCGACATGGGTACTCCTCTCGTGGTGAAGGGTGTGGTCGGCTGTGCGCGCCTGTTACGGCGTGGATTCGCGCTCTGGGGTCGAAAGGGACCGCCGGTGTGCGCGCCACCGTTTGTCCAGTTCGATCAGGACCCAGCAGACGCCGGCGATACCGGCGATGGCCGCCCACTCGGACCAGCCGATCGGCGCGGTCTTGAACAAGGAATTCATCCAGGGGGCGTAAGTGAAGGCCATCTGCAGCGCGATGGTGACGGCGATACCGAGAGGCAGCCACAGGTTCTGGCGCATCCCCGCGAAGACCCGGGGACGATCGGGAGAGCGGCAGTTGAACAGGTAGGCGATCTGCGCGGCCACGAAGAGGTTCACCGCGACCGTGCGGGCCTGCTCCACCGGGACTCCGGCGGCGAGACGCCAGCTGAAGACGGCGAACGTCCCACCCAGCAGCAGGGCGGACACGAGCAGGATCCGGCTCACCAGCGCCTTGGTGAGCAGCGGCAGGGCGGGCGGCAGCGGTGGCCGCGTCATGATCTTGGGCTCACGTGGCTCGAAGGCCAAGGTGAGGCCCAGCGCGACGGCGGTGGTCATGTTGATCCACAGGATCTGCACCGGCAGGATCGGCAGCGTCGTGCCCACCAGCGTCGCGGCGAGGATGACCAGGCCTTCGGCCAGGTTGGTAGGAAGTGTCCAGGCGATGAACTTGCGCAGGTTGTCGAAGACCGATCGGCCTTCCTCGACCGCCGCGGCGATGGAGGCGAAATCGTCGTCGGCCAGCACCATGTCGGCGGCCTGCCGGGCGACCTCGGTACCGCCCCGGCCCATCGCGACACCGATGTCGGCGCGGCGCAGCGCGGGGGCGTCGTTGACGCCGTCCCCGGTCATGGCCACGACATGCCCTTGTTCTTGTAGCGCGCCGACGAGGGCGAGTTTCTGCTCTGGGGAGACCCGGGCGAACACCGAGGTCCGCTCGGCGACCTCCCGCAGCCGCTCCGGGGTGAGGTCGCGCAGGTCACGGCCGGTGACGGCGGCCGGGTCCAGGCCGAACGAGGTCGCGACGGCGCTCGCGGTGGCGGGGTGGTCGCCGGTGATCATCTTGACCCGCACGCCCGCGGCCCGGCAGTCGGCGACCGCCGCGATCGCCGCCGGGCGTGGGGGGTCGTGCATGCCCTGCACACCGAGAAGCGTGACCCGGCCCGCGAACAGGGCCTCGGTCAGCTCGCAGTCGCCGGCGGGGAGATCGACCGAGCCGGTGGCGAGCACCCGCAGGCCCTCCCTGGCCAGCCGGTCCGCGGCGTCGAGCAGCTCCTGCGCCGCGTGCGGGTCGGCGGCGAAACCGGCCAGCCGTTCGACGGAGCCCTTCAGATAGACCGTGTGGGTGCCGTCGGCGTGCTTGTGCAGGGTGGCCATGTACCGGCGGTCTGAACTGAACGGGAGGGTGTCTTCGCGCGGTGGGACATCGCGGGCTGTCAGGCCGGTTTTGCCCGCGCTGACGGCAAGGGCGGCCTCGGTGGGGTCGCCGACCGGTGACCATCGGCCGTCACTGAGTTCGACGCGTGCGTCGTTGCAGGCCAGGCCCGCGAGCAGGCACGCGCGCAGCGCGGTGTCGTCCGGTAACGGGTCACTGTCGGGGCCGTACCCGGCGCCGGTGACGGCGAATCGCCGCCCGCCCGCGACGACCGTGGTCACGGTCATGGCGTTCGCGGTGAGGGTGCCGGTTTTGTCGGTGCAGATCACCGTGGTGCTGCCCAGGGTCTCCACAGCGGGCAGGTGACGGATGACCGCCTGGCGGCGGGCCATCCGGGCGACGCCGATCGCGAGGGTCACCGTCACCGCGGCGGGCAGTCCCTCGGGGATCGCGCCGACGGCGAGCGCGACGGCGGCGGTCACCACGTCGGTGAACGGCTGCCCGCGCAAGGTCCCGACCACCGCACCGACCGCGGCGAGGGCGAGGATCACCACGGTGAGGATGCCGCTGAACCTGGCGAGCTTGCGGGTCAGCGGAGTGTCGACCGGGCGGGTGGTCGAGACCAGATGGTGCACGCGGCCGATCTCGGTCGCCGAGGCGGTGGCGACGACCAGACCACGCCCGCCCCCGGAGGACACGAGTGTGCCCGCGTGGGCCATGTTGGTCCGGTCGGCCGGTTCGGTGTCCACCGGCAGGTCTCGTGTGTCCTTCGCGGCGGGTTGCGATTCGCCGGTGAGGGCGGACTCGTCGACCCTCAACTCGCGGGTGGACAGCAGCCGCAGGTCGGCGGGAACCTGGTCGCCCTCGTCGAGTAGCACGAGATCGCCGCGCACGAGGTCGGCTGAGGCGATCCTGGTGGCGACTCCGTCGCGGACCGCGGTGGCCTCGGTCCGTCCCGCCGCGGCCAGCGCGTCCAGGGCGCGTTCGGCGCGGCCTTCCTGGAGGAACCCGATCACGGCGTTCACCACGACGACGCCGAGGATCACGCTCGCGTCGACGACCGCGCCGAGCAGGCCGGTCGCGGCGGCGGAGGCGAGCAGGATGTAGATCAGGGGATGGTTGAACTGGCTGGCGATCCTGGCGAGCACCCCGCGTCCCTCGGGAGACGGCAGTTCGTTGGGACCGTCATCGGCCAGCCGGGCCCGCGCGTCGGACAGGGACAGTCCGCGGTCGGGATCGGTCCCGGTGGCGGCGAGATTCTCCTCCACGGCCAGGACGTGAGCGGCGGTCATCGCGTTTCCGCGGCGCGCGGCGGGCAGGCGACCATCCGGAATCTGGGGCGCATCGATCCGCCATCCTTTCGCTCGTCTTCACCCCGAAACTAGGCGTGTGGAGCGGGTGCCGGCCGGTGCCATTGGTCCCGGATGAGCGGGACCTCGGCGGTCCGATCGCCACTATCGCCAGGACACGGGCAAGAAGTGGACTCAGACGATGACGATCCTCATCGCGGGCGTAAAGCTGCCCGCCGATGGCCGAAGCGGGTCGGGCCTCCCGGACTGTTCAGGCCGTCGCGTCCGGGGAACAGGGGAGGCGACGGATGCGACAACCGACGAGGACCTCCACAGTCACTCGGCGATTTCGCGATGGCGAAGCCACAGCGCCGCGTTCTCCAGGACTCCGGTGGCTCCGGCACTGCCGTCGCGGATCGTCTGCAGGGTCCCCGGCGACGTGCTGCTGGGTGGTGGCACCGGGCGTGGTCGACCGTCGCCGGGACCGCGAGCCTGATCCCGGACAGTCTCGCCTTGGCTACTCAGATGGAGCGGCGACCCTCCTGATGATCTGCGTCGGCACCGATCGAAGGGCTGAGCAGGTTTTATCGGGCGTGCGATGGAGTTCGCTTGGCCCGCCGCGATTGAAAGCGGGATCGCCGTCTCTGTGCTGACACGACCGCTTCGCGTAGCGTCGGTGCGGGAGCGGCACGTCGCGGAGCTGGCTTTCCGGGTGTGATCATGCTTCTGGGCTACCCGGCCGCGTGGATCCGCCCATGTTTTGGCACCAGGTCCGCAGGGTAGCCGCTGAAAGTGGCCGCGATGATGGATCAGCTGCCACCGCCTTCCGAGAGGAGCCGCGATGTCGGCCGAGCCGCAAGCGGCCGGAAACGAGCCGCCGCCCAGCGCGGCGGTGCTGACCGAGCTGCGGCTGGACGAGCTTCTGCACGAGGTCCAGGACCGGCTGTCGGAGATCGGCAAGACGCGGGATCGGTTGCAGGGGCTGCTCGACGCCGTGCTGGCTGTGGCCACCGGCATCGAACTGGATTCGACCCTTCAGCGCATCGTTCAGGCCGCCGTCGAGTTGGTCGACGCCCAGTACGGCGCACTGGGTGTGCTCGGTGACGAGGACGGGCTCTCGCAGTTCGTCTACGCGGGGATCGATCCGGAAACCCGGGTGACCATGGGGCATCTTCCCGAGGGCAGAGGCCTGCTGGGCCTGCTCATCCGCGAGCCGCATCCGGTGCGGGTCCCGGATCTTTCCCGGCATCCGGCGTCGGTGGGATTCCCCGCCAATCACCCGCCCATGCACAGCTTCGTCGGTGTCCCGGTCCGGGTGCGGGACGTGGTGTTCGGCAACCTGTACCTGACGGAGAAAAAGGGGGCCGCCGAGTTCACCGCGGACGACGAGGTGGTGCTGCGCGCTCTTGCCGCGGCGGCGGGGGTGGCCATCGACAACGCCCGGCTGTTCGAGCAGTCCCGCACCCGGGAACGGTGGTTGGGAGCGGTGGCCAAGGTCAACGGCGAACTCCTCGCCGGGGCCTCGGTGTCCGACACCCTGAACTTGATCGTCACCAGTGTCCGGGAACTGGCCGGGGCGGGCGGGGTGATGATCTTGCTTGCCGAGTCGGCGGGAGAGAAAGGGCGCTCCCTGACCGTGACCGCGACGTCGAGTGAACGGGTCGGTTCGTTGCTGGGGACGTCGATTCCAGGCGAGCACCAGGTGTTCCAGGAGGTCTTCGCGAGTGGGCAGGCGAGCCTGGTCGCCGATCTTGACAGTGTTTTCCCCGCGGCGCAGGAGACCATACTCGCCGGACCGGGGGTGATGGTGCCCTTGACCAGCGCGGTCGGGGTCGGCGGGGTCTTGGTCGTCGGCCGGGAGAAGGGCGCTCAGCAGTTCAAGGCCGATCAGCTGCCGATGCTGGCCTCGTTCGCCGATCAGGCCGCCGTCGCCTTCGAATTCGCCGAGAAGCTACGTAACCAGCGGCTGCTGGATGTGCTCGCCGACCGTGATCGGATCGCGCAGGACCTGCACGACCATGTCATCCAGCGGCTCTTCGCCACCGGGATGAGCCTGCAGAGCATCGTGCCGCAGGTTCCGGACGGCCCCGCCCGGAACAGGGTCGGTCAGGCCGTCGAGCAGCTCGACCGGACCGTGCGCGAGATCAGGACCTCGATCTTCGACCTGCACAGCTCGGGATCCGACAGGACCGTCAGCTTGCGCCGTCGGCTTCTCGACGCGGTCACGGAGCTGGCCAACGATTCGACGGCGGCGCCGTCGGTGCGGATCGCCGGTACCGTGGACACCACCGTCCCGGCGGAACTGCACGAGCACGCCGAAGCGGCCGTGCGCGAGGCATTGAGCAACGCGATCCGCCATTCCGGCGCGGACGAGATCGCCGTGACCGTCGAGGCCGATCGCGATCTGATCATCGAAGTGACCGACAACGGGATCGGAATTCCGGAGAACGGCAGACGCAGCGGCCTGGAGAATCTCGCGCAACGCGCGGAACGCTGCGGGGGCCTTGCCGAGTTCACCGGGCGCGAGGGCGGCGGGACACGCATCGTCTGGCAGGTTCCGTTGCCCTGAAAGGCTTACTGTTCGCCGAACAGTGGTGTCCGGTCTTCCTTCTTCAGCTCGGTGGCCAGCACTGCCGCCTGCGTTCGGCGCTGGATCCCGAGTTTGCCGAGGATCCGGGAGACATAGTTCTTGATGGTCTTCTCCGCGAGGAAAAGGCGCTCCCCGATCTCCCGGTTACTGAGCCCTTCCCCGATCAGGTCGAAGACCGCGTGCTCCTGTTCTGACAGCGACGCGGTCGGGTCGTTGCGGTCGCTTTCCCGGCGAATGCGCTTCATCAGCGCGGCGGTGGTACGGCTGTCCAACAGCGAACCGCCGCCGGCGATCGTCCTGATCGCCGACACGAGATCGTTGCCCAGCACCTGTTTCAGGACGAACCCGGACGCGCCGGCCATGATCGCGGTGAACAGGGCCTCGTCGTCGGCGTAGGACGTGAGCATCAGACAGCGCAGATCTGTTCGGGTGGAGAGCAGTTCCCGGCACAGTTCGATGCCGGTGCCGTCGGGGAGCCGGACGTCCAGCACGGCGATGTCGGTGTCGCTCGCGGGGATCCGGGTGAGCGCTTCCGACACCGAGGCCGCTTCGCCCGAGATCTCGATGTCCGGTTCGTTGCCGAGCAGGTCGGAGAGTCCTCGCCGGACGATTTCGTGGTCGTCGACCAGGAACACCTTGATCGTCATCGGAACGTCTCCCTCACCGCGGGGTCTTGGCCATAATGCCGACCGTACCCGGATGATCGGGGAAGCGGCCCGCTGGACGTCCCGGCCGTCAGGGACTTTAGGCCTTCGTCGGTGACCGCCGGGGCTTAGGTCCCGGATATCGGAGCCCTCCGTACCTGCTCGCGAATCCCGCCGGAGAGCACGGTTGAACCAACACGGAGCAGTGCGGAGGACGAAACATGGTTGAGCGAAGGCACCACGGGCTTTGGTCGGCCGCGGAGACCGAGGTGCTGGCGCGAACCCTGCTGAGGGCGCCGTCGGTGCACAACATCCAGCCATGGCGCCTGGACTTCGAGCACGACCGGCTCCTGCTCACCGAACGCCGGGACCTGCCGTTGCCCGAACACGATCCGCTGGGGCGGGACCGCGTGATGTCCTGTGGTGCCGCGCTGGCGAACCTGGAACTCGCGATCCGCGTGCTCGGCTATGAGGCCCGCACGGAGACGTTCCCCGATCCGGATCGAACGGAACTGGTGGCCACGGTCGAAGCGGGGGAGCGATCACAGCCGTCGGCGGAAGACCTGCACCGGTATGCCGCCATCGAGCGTCGGCGCAGCTACCGCAAGCGGTTCTCCGGACGCCCGGTCTCACCACATCGGATCGGCGACCTGACTGCTACCGCCGCCGCGGCCGGCGTCCAGGCGAGGCCGATTCGCGACGAACTGGAACTGTCGCGGGTCGCGGACCTGCTCGAGTTCGCGGCCGAGGCATTCCAACACGATCACGGGTATCAGCGCGAACTCGCGATATGGACGGTCCACGACGAGATGCCCCATCGGCACGGCGCTGGTATCGCCGCGACGGCGCTCCCGCCCGGTTCCCTGCCCTGGGCGGGGCTGGTCCAGGCCGGGACCGCGCTGCCGGACAGGGAGGTGCTCAAGCGGCGGCTTGCCGACGAGACGCTGCTCGTGTTCCTGACCCTCGACGACACCCGTCACGACCACCTGAAGGTCGGTCACGCCTTGCAGAGCACCTGGCTCGACGCGGTCGACGGGGGGCTTGTCGGATCTATCCTGACCCAGCCCCTGCACCTGCCCGAGGTGCGCTCGGCGTTCTGCGAGGACCTCGGACTGGCCGGCTTCCCCCAGGCCCTCATGCGGTTCGGCTATCCGTCCGGTGCGGTGCCTGCCAGTCCGCGCCGCGGCGTCGACGAAGTGCTCGGACGTGGCTTCTGAGCCGGTGAAAGAACGACACAACCAGGTCCGGATCGAAACTGAGATCGAATACGGAAACGGGGACGCCATGCCGGAACACCTGGGCAGGGCCGTGATCGACGAGGCGCCGGTGGAGGGTGGGAACCGGTGACCGGTGCGCGGCTCGTCCGGGATCAGGCTGGTCTCACCGATGACGAGGCGGCGGCCGCGCTGTGTCGGGACGGGCCGAACATCCTGCCCGTGACCGCCGCCGCCGCGCGCGTTCCGCAGCACAGTCGCGGGCGGCCGGGTCAGTGGCTTCGGTAGCGCAGCGGGCCGGCCACGGGCTCACCCAGCGGCCGGAGCACCTCGCCCAGGTCCCGGCGAGGCGTCGGGGGCAGGGGATCGGCGTTGATCGGCGCCCAGATGGTCCGCAGGACCATCTGCGGGAACGTGCCGCCGGTGACCAGCTCCTGAACCTGCCGCCGGGTGTCCGCGAGCTCCAGTGGCTCTGTGAGCGGCGAGGTCGCGAGCCCGAGACTCGTCGCGGTGAGCAGGACGGCACTGGTCGCCTCCCCGGCGCGCAGCCTGGACATCGTGTCGTCCGAAGCCGCGCTCAGCACGAGCAGGACGGTCTCCGTGTCCTCGGCCGACACTCCAGGGGCCTGCGCGAGGCCGGGATCGGCGAACGCGCGCGGCGACACCGCGCCGGGGGTGTCGTCCGGTGCGGGCGCGTTCGCCGCGGGGACTCCGTCGGGAGCGAAGCGCCGTCCGCTCCAGGCGGCCAGTTCGGTGCGGTAGGCCGGATCCGCGGCGTGCGTGGCGGCCGCCTCCTTGATCGCGACGACCAGCCGGTGGCGGGCCGCGTTCACCGCGGGCAGCAGGATCGCGCCCTCGTCGGCGGCGCGTGTCGCCAGCAGCTCCAGATGCCCCTGCGGTACCGCCCAGGAACTGTGGCGGTACCGGTCGGTGCGGTGGCGCGGGATGGCCGCCGCGAGTGCGATGTCGTCGTGTGTCGGTTCGTGCCGGTGCAGTTCCACGGCGGCGAGGTGGTCCGGCTCGGCGGGGTCGGGCAGCCGGTGTACTTCCGTCCGCCAGCCGAGCGCGGCGAAACCGGCCCGGAGGTGGTGCAGGGCCGCACCGCAGCTGAGCATCAGGTCCCGCCCGTCGGGGTCGGTGCCCGCCAGCTTCCGCGTGCGATCGGCGTAGAGGTGCAGTGTCCGGTCGCCGCGGCGCCACTGCCAGGGCTGGGAATTGTGCACCGAGGGCGCTCGGACGGCGAGGGCCACCGCGCTGTCGACGGTGAAGTCGTCGGGAAGGCCACGATCCATCGGGAATACCTACCTCTTCGGTGGGAAATCAGTGCTTCCCATCGTTGTCTGCTCCGGGATCACCGAGGAGGGTCGGAGGGCCCGCCTGACAGGGCCCTTCGTTTCTGTCCCCGCGACGGAAAAAGCTGGATCGTCAAGATGTCAACTTCATATCGAGGAGGCGTCGTGAACCAGACAGCCCGTGTCGAAGCCACTCTCGATCACGGTCTGTCTCGCGGGCTGTGGCTGGTCAAGTGACTGCTGGCGATCCCGCATTACATCATCGGTATCGCTTTCCTGGTACTGGTCGCGGTCCCGATCGGCAGCGTTTCTCGTGAACTTTCCCCAACAGGACAAGGAGAACTGTGATGCATGCGATGGTGGTGTACGAGTCGATGTTCGGGAACACCGAGCAAGTGGCCACAGCCGTGGCGGAAGGACTGAGGCCCTACGCCGAGATAGACATCGTGAACATCGACGACGTCGGAAGCGTGGCGGAAGCCGACTTGCTCGTGGTCGGTGGACCGACGCACGTGCACGGGATGTCCTGGCCCTCCAGCCGGACCGAGGCCGGACGGCAGTCACTGGATGACGTCCGGTCCACGAAGTGCCTGCGGGACTGGGTCGCCACCCTGGACCGGGTATCGGGCGGCAATCCGGTGGCGACCTTCGACACCCGGATCGGGAAACCGCGCTGGCTGACCGGGTCGGCCGCGATGAGCGTGGCACGCAAACTCAGGCGGCTCGGTTTCGTTCCGCTCGCGCCGTCGGAGAGCTTCCTTGTCAGAACGGACAAGCAGGAGCCGGTGCTGCGCGACGGCGAGCTGGAGCGGGCGCGGGACTGGGGTGCGTCGCTCGGTAAGGAATTCGCCCAGCTGAACAAGGTCTGAACGAGTTTGCCGTCCGCTCCGGCAGGGAAGCCGTAAACGACAGGGCCGCTCCCCGCAGCTTGACGGGTGGAAATACGCCCAGCGAAATCGTGAGAGCGTCTCTCAGAAAAGCAGACAGCGGGAACTTCCCGCGAACACCTGAATTACCAAGGAGTCACCATGACGAATGCCGTCAGTACCACCACCACGAAGTCACAGGCCCCTTCCAATCCCGTTGCACCTTCGAACCCTGCTGCCGCGGTGACCGAGGTCAGTGCGCTGACCTCGCCGCAGGGCAGCACCACGATCACCGACGTCGTCGTGCAGAAGATCGCGGGTCTCGCCACCCACGAGGTATCCGGCGTCCACGCCCTCGGCGGTGGCGCCGCGCGGGCGTTCAACGCGTTGCGTGAGCGGATTCCGGGTGCGACCGCGTCGGCGGGGCAGGGTGTGGCTGTCGAGGTCGGTGAGCGCCAGGCCGCGATCGACCTGCAGATCGTCGTCGAGTACGGCGTGTCCATCGCCGACCTGGCCCGCTCGGTGCGGCGCAACGTGATCGGCGCCGTCGAGAAGATGACCGGGCTCGAGGTCGTCGAGGTGAACATCAACGTCTCCGACGTCCACATCCCCGGTGAGGACGAAGGCGAAACCACGGTGGACACCGGCCGGGTCCTGTGACTCCCGGCGTCGACGACGACGCCGCGGCCCTCGCTACAGCGGTGACGGCACTTCCCGAGGTCGCGGGTCTGCACGAGGGCGGGTTCGGCGAAATCGCCACCCTTTTGCCCGGCCGCCGCATCCCGGGAGTCCGGATCCGGCCCGACGAGATCACCATCGGTGTCACCGGTCGCTATCCGGCCACTGTCACGGAGATCAACGCGGCTGTGCGCGCGGCCGTCGGCCCGCGCGACCGGCCGGTGCACCTCCGCATCGGTGACATCGCCTTGGCCGCGTCGGCCGTCGCCATCAGCATCGAGGAGTGACCATGAGCCACACCCATCTCGGCCTTCTGACCGGCCTCGTCCTCGGCCTGGCCGCCGCGTTCGGCGGTTTCTGGGCCTTCCTGCTCGTTTTCGTCCTCGGGGCGGCCGGTCTGCTCGTGGGCCGCTTCCTCGACGGGAAGCTCGATATCTCCGCGTTGTCCGGCCGGGATCGAGGCTGACCCACATGAGCGTCGTGGCCTCATCCGGCACCGCACCCTGGACGGCTTCAGCCGATCCCGGTGAGCGTGGCGTGCTGACCATCGCCGACAGCGCCGTCGAGCATATCGCCGCCCGCGCCGTCACCGAAGTGGACGGCGTCGGCGGCTCGTCCGCCCGTGTCCTGGGCGTCGCTGTCGGTGGTGAGAACCTCGACCGCGGCGCCAAGGTCTCCGCGACGGTCTTCGGTGGCAGCGCCGCGCTCGCGGTGCGGCTGTCGATCGGGTATCCGCGGTCCGTTCGCGGAACCACCGGCGTCGTTCGCGACCACCTCGTTCGCCGCGTCGGAGACCTCACCGGCCTGATGGTGGAGCGGGTGGACATCACGGTGACCGCTCTGCACGCCGAGACCGCCGGGACCAGGAGGCTGCTGTGAAACGCCTGCCCCGCCGCAGCATTCCCGCCGTGCTCACTGCCCTGGTGATGCTGGCCGCGTGTGTGCTGGTCGCCGCTGTCGCGATCCAGCTGATCCTCGGTCAGACGCCGTGGATCAGCTATCAGAGCGTCGCCGGACAGCTGCACGCCACGCAGTGGAACGACCCGATCGTCGCCGTCGCCGGAGGCGTCACGGTGTTGATCGGGACGTTACTGTTGTTCGCGGCCATCCTGCCGGGCAGGCTCGTGGTATTGCCGCTGGCAGGCGGGATCGACTCGGGTGCTTCCCGGCACAGCTATCACTCGACTCTCCGCGCCTCGGCTTCCGGTGTGGACGGGGTGGCCGGCGCGACGGTGAAGGTCAAACGCCGCACGATCATCGCCCGGGTCCGGACCGAGCGGACCACCACCGACGGTCTGTCCGAGGCCGTCGGTGAGGCGATCGGACACCGGCTCGCGCAGATCACGCCCGCCACCGTGCCGACGATCAAGGTCAAGGTCACCAGGAGCAGGTCATGAGCAGCCTCGTCCGCCCCGCACGGCTCAACCGCGCCCTGCTCGGCCTGATCGGGCTGCTGCTCGTGGCCGCCGGCGGCTTCGCCGTCGCCACCCACTACGGGTTGCTCTCCCTGCTCGCGCCCGAGGCGAGCTTGACGCCCGGCACCGCGTTTCCGGCTCCCTGGATCTGGTACGCCGTCGCCGCGGGAGCGGTCGTCCTCGGTCTGCTGCTCCTGCGCTGGCTCGCCGCGCAGCTGGCCCGCAAACCGAAGACCCACACCTGGCGGCTGGAGACCGATCCCGGCCGCGGGCGGACCGAGCTGGCCCCCGGTGTGGCGGTCGCGCCTTTCGTCGACGAGGTCGAGACTTACCCGGGCGTTCACGCCGCACACGCGACTCTCGCGGGTACGCACGATCGGCCGGCTCTGGCCATCGTGGTGAGCGCCGAGCAGAACACGGACCTCGCCGTCATCCGCCACCGGCTCGAAACGGACGGTCTGCCACGGCTGCGCCGAGCACTCGACCTCGACACCGTCCCGGCGACCATCGAATTCCGGTTCACCACCAAATCGAGTGCTCGCGCCAGCTAGCCAACGAAGAGCAGCAGGGGAGCGATTCCTCGGTTCCCCACAGGGCGAACTCTGGTGTCGCGGTCAGCCGGGGTGGGCGAGAACCGACCGCAGGTCTGTTGTGCCTTCGGCGATGGAGTGAGCGAGTTCGGTCAGGCGCAGGTTGTTGGTGCGGGAGTAGCCGCGTAGACGCGTGAATGCTTCGTTCATGGTGAGGGAGCCGCGTTCGGCGAGGACGCCTTTGGCCTGTTCGATCACGACACGGCTGTTCAGCGCGGTTTGCAGTTGTCCGGTGAGCCGGTCACCGGTTTCGATCGAGCGTTGCTGCAGGATCCCGATGGTGGCGACGTCGGCCATGGCCTGGGCAAGTTCGACGTCGTCGGGGTCCGCGCCGCCGGGTTGGCTGCCGAGCAGTGTCAGAACTCCGACGATCTGGTCGCGTAGCCGCATCGGTAAGGCCTGTGCGGATTTGAATCCGCACTCGTGGGCGGCGGCACGGAACCTCGGCCACCGGTGCGCCTCGCCGCCAAGGTCCTCGCAGAAGACCGCCGTTCCTCCGCGAACGCAGTCGACACAGGGGCCGTCATCGGTCTCGACGGCGAACAGTTCCAGCAGTCTCGCCTGGTGGGTGGAGGTCGCCGCAACCTCAAGGCCGCCTCGGGGATTCAACAAGATCACTCCGACGGCCGTCACGCCAAGGAGATCCGCGCACTCCTCGGCCAGGGTGTTGAGGAACTCGGAGATGTCGAAATCGGCGACCAAGGTGTCGGCGAGTTTGACGAACGTGCGAGATACCCTCCGCTCCCGATCGCGAGTCGTCGTGTCCAAAGTGCCTGATGTATCGGCCATAGGAGTGCTTCTAGCCCTTCGTAGATCACGACCCGGGTGCGTACTGAGGCCGGTAGACGTTGGTGGCCAAGAGGATGACGTTACTCGTGGGCGTCAAACGGTGGGGAAGTCCAGCGGGTCCGCCAAGCGAACTTCTTGCCGGAGCAGACTGCGATAAGTTCCTGACGCCAACGTGTTCGAGTGCGTCGGCTGCTGTGCCACGTGAACCGAGGTACGCTCAAGATGACCGCGCCGGAAGCGCCAAGACCACGCTCTTCGCGTCGATCACCTGACTGATGCTGATCGCCTTCGGAGACTCGATTCGCCGCGATGATGCTACGGCGTTCCCTCTGCGGACTTAACGCGATACCCGCGGAAGCGCCACATGATCGGATCCACCGCGTCCGAACCTCAACCTGGGAGACAGGTGCACCTGTGCAGAAGTCGTCGCTGACCGCGCTGGCCCGCGAGCAGCTGAAAATCGCCGGACAGGCCTCGAGTGGGCGCAGTGCCCGCACCGTGTACGGCGGCCACGAGCATGTCCTGCGTCAGACCCTGATCGCGCTCATCGCCGGCCACGGTCTGGACGAGCACAACAACCCCGGTGAGGCCACCGTGCACGTCCTGCACGGGCGGGTGCGCCTCGCGACCGCCGACGCCGCATGGGAAGGCTCGCCCGGGGATCTGCTCATCGTACCGGCGGCGCGCCACACTCTCGAGGCCATCGAGGACTCCGCAGTCCTGCTCACTGTGGGGGCACATCGATGAGGCTGCGAGATGCTGCCAACGTGCGCTGTGGTGAACCGGTGTGAGTGATCTCGCGGGTATTTCCCTGCTTGCGCCACATCACGGCGTCGTGGTCGGCGACCCTTTCATCGACCCCGGCCGGACTACCACCTGGGTCGGAGTCGACCTTTCGGCGGGTCGGTACAACTCGATTCTTCATGTCTGAAGGGGCTGAGCAGCACCTCAGGCTGTTCGATCGCGCGTCGTGGCCGGAGGCCCAGCGTGTCACGGAGATCTTGCGAAAGGAAACCGTTGGAGGTGTCCTTCTCCTGGTAGGTGCCGTCGCGGCGCTGGTGTGGGCCAACTCGCCCTGGTCGGCGGGCTATGAGGCATTGCGCGAGGTCCAGGTCGGTCCGGCGTCGCTGCACCTGGATCTCACCTTGTCGGCGTGGGCGGCCGACGGGTTGCTCGCGATCTTCTTCTTCGTCGCGGGGCTGGAGGTCAAACGGGAGTTCGTCGCGGGTGACCTGCGTGATCCGCGGCGGGCGGCGGTTCCGGTGGCCGCCGCCGTCGGTGGGGTCGTCGTACCGGCGCTGGTCTATGCGGCGGTCAACCTCGGTGACTCCGCCGCGCTGAGTGGCTGGGCCATCCCGACGGCGACCGACATCGCGTTCGCGTTGGCCGTGCTGGCGGTGATCGGACACCACCTTCCCTCGGCGCTGCGTACGTTCCTGCTCACGTTGGCCGTCGTGGACGACCTGCTCGCCATCGTGATCATCGCCGTGTTCTACACCGATGAACTGTCCGTCGTCCCGCTGCTGCTGTCGCTATTGCCGTTGGCCTTGTTCACCGTGCTGGTGCAGCGCCGAATCCGCTCGTGGTGGCTGTTGCTGCCCCTCGCGGCGGCGACCTGGGCGCTGGTGCACGCCTCCGGAGTCCATGCCACCGTCGCCGGTGTCCTGCTGGGATTCGCGGTCCCGGTGATCCGCAAACACGGTGAGGGACCGGGGCTCGCCGAGCACTTCGAGCACCGGTTCCGGCCACTCTCGGCGGCTGTGGCGGTCCCGGTGTTCGCGTTCTTCGCCGCCGGTGTCGCCGTCGGCGGGTTCGGCGGACTGGCCACAGCGCTGGTCGATCCGATCGCACTCGGTATCGTCCTGGCGCTGGTGCTGGGCAAGACGATCGGTATCACTGGCGCCACCTATCTCGTTTCCCGGTTCACCCGTGCTCGTCTCCACCCGGATCTCGCGTGGAGCGACGTCATCGGGTTGGCAGCACTCGGGGGCATCGGGTTCACCGTGTCGCTGCTGATCGGCGATCTGGCGTTCGGCGCGGGCAGCCAGAGCGATGAGCACGCCAAGATCGCGATCCTGGCCGGTTCCGTTCTCGCCGGCTTGACCGCGGCGATCATTCTGCGCGTCCGGGATCAGGTCCACCGGAGGATCTGCGCCGAGGAGGCGTTGGACGCGGACGACGACGGGGTCCCAGACGTGCATCAGCGCGAGGGCTGATCACCTCGGGGCAAGGAGTTCCTGTGCTCCGACGTGTCACCGGGCGACGGGCGCCTCGCCGGTGTGGTCGCCGTCGGCGGCGGGGAGTGGGTGGCATCGGCGACCGCTTCCGCAGCGCGGGCGGCATCGTCAGAGGCGTGCTCGGCCACGCTGTTGGCTGATGCGTCTACTGTGGACTTAAAATATATTTGAAGGATCGACTATAGACCCAAAATCGTCCGGAACATTATTGGGCTTTCAGTGCGAGGCCAACGGAATGTCCCGATGGGGCACAATCTGGCCTGAGACAGATGCCTTCCCGGGTCGAGATAGCCGGACCAGTCGGTATCGGCTGGTGGATCCGCGAGATGCAGGAGGTCGGTCGAACGGCGTGAGGAGTTCTGCGGTGCAGTCGTAAGACGTCCTGGCCCAGTCGGCGGCGCCAACCGCAGTTGTGTGGACGTTATTGCTGGACTCGAGGAGCTGGCCGGCTTGGTCCCACACGACTCCTTGGATAACCGGCCGCTCGAGCGGTCTCTCGGTGGAGGGGCGGGACGGGGTCGGCGCCGTTCGGGCCTGCCGTGTCGGGAGGATCGTCACCACTGAACGGATCACTGCACGTCGGGTCGCCTGCGAGAGTGTGGAAACTCGCAGGTGACGGACCACGGTGCTGCGGTCGATCTCCTCGGGTTTTCGATGGCGGAACTCAGATTCGCTGGCCTGGGAGGTATCCGTCCCGTGGGCTGACACGGTGGTTCTCGAACGGCAAGTCCGGCGGGTGATGCAGGGCATGGCGACGGGGCTCGCGGACTATGCCGCCGGGTTGACAGGAAAGCCAGCGGTTCGCGGAGCTCGCGGGCGCTGCCGGGTTCGCCGGCCTCGGAACCGCGGAAGGTTCGCCGCGGCCATGTTCGGTCTCCTGGCCATCCCGATCGGTCTCTACGTCGCCACCCGGTTCGCTGCTTTCGCCGCCGACGAGGCCGACCGCAGGTGGATTCCGTTGCTCGCTCTGCCCATTCCACGGCACAGATTCGTCCTCGCGGAGATCACCGTGACGTCGGTCGCGTCGCTCTCGCTCGGCGCCGCGGGGTCCGCCCTCGGCTGGGTGCCGCGTGCGGTCGCCGTGTTCGGCGCGCTTCCCGTCGTCGGTGGGTTCCTTCTCAACGTCGTCCTGCAGAGCGTCGAGGCGCCGTCGTGGCTGACCTACTTGACCCCGTTCGGCCATCTGGCCTCGGTCCCGGCCGAGCCACCGAACTGGTGCGCCATCGCCATCCTCCTCGTAACAGCGGGACTCCTCGTGCTCGCGGGCCTGGTCGGCTACAGCCGCCGGGACCTGACGACCTGAAGCTGAGTCCAGCGCCGCTCGGCACATTGAACGCCGTGGTGCACCGGGGTCGATGTCTGAGACGGCGTCGCCTGGTCCTGTCGGTCACTACCCGGGGTGTGTCAGCCTGCGGTGGTGTCTGCTGCGGCGTCCGAGTACGGCGGCGGCGAGCACCGAGGAAGCGGCCGAGGCGAGCAGGATGGCGCCTTTGGCGTCGGTCAGGTGAGTGTCGTCGGTGTAGGAGAGTTCGGCGATCAGCAAGGAGACGGTGAAGCCGATTCCGCCGAGGATCCCGATTCCGGCGATGTCGGTCCAGGCGAGCCGGGGGTTGAGATGGACGTTGGTGAAACGGGCGGTCAGCCAGGAGACTCCGAAGATCCCGATGAACTTCCCGGCCAGGAGTCCGGCGAGTACTCCCCAGGTGATGGTGGAGGTCCAGAAACCGCCCGCGCCGGTCAGGGACACGCCTGCCGACATCAGTGCGAACACGGGTAGCGCGATGCCGGCGGAGAACGGCCGGAGCGCTGTTTCCGTGCGGTGGGAAGGAGAAATGGTCTGGCCGAGGTGGGGGCGGGTGCGCATGAGCAGTCCCATGGCGACGCCGGCGATGGTGGCGTGCACGCCTGAGGTGTGCATCAAGGCCCAGATCACGACCGCGAGCGGACCGAACAACAGCCATCCTGGCACGCGCGCCCGCGCCCACGTGACGGCGCGACCTGTGCCGTTCTGCAGGTAGCCGAAGACCACGAGCCCTACCACGGCGGCGCCGAGGGCGACGAGGTTCAGGCCGCTGGTGTAGGCGATCGCGATGACGAGGACCGCGCACATGTCGTCCACGGTGGCCAGGGTGAGCAGGAACGTCCGCAATGGACTGGGCAGGTACTTGCCGATCACGGCGAGCACGGCCAGGGCGAAGGCGATGTCCGTGGCCATCGGGATTCCCCATCCGCCGATCTCTTCGCCGGTGGTGGCCGCGTTCACGACGAGGAACACCAACGCGGGCACGACGACTCCGCCGAGCGCGGCGGCGATCGGTAGCGCGGCGCGGCGGGGATCACGGAGTTCGCCGTGGACGAGCTCCTGTTTGAGTTCGTTGCCGACGATGAAGAAAAAGACGGCCAGCAGTCCGTCCGCGGCCCATGTTTCGACCGACAGGTTCAGGTGGAGGGCATCCGGCCCGAGGGTGAAGGAACGCAACGATTCGTAGGCCGGCGCGAGTGGCGAGTTCGCCCAGACCAGCGCGAGTACGGCGGCACCGATGAGCAAGGAACCGCTGACCGCGTCAGAACGCAGGGCATGGGTGATTCGGGAAGCGGAAAGCATGACGAGAGCGTCTCCGTGACGATGCGAAAGGGAGCGTGGCGTGCATCGGCTATTCCGCCGATGGCTGGCCGCCGCGGTGGAGGTCGGCTCAGCGTTCGTACGGTGGACAGACGCTGGTGATCGCGCCCCACGTGCTGACGTAGCCGTTCGTGCCGATCGGCCGGTACTCCAGCTGCTCCAGCTGTGCAGCGGCAGAGGCGAGAACTCGCGAGACCGTCGGAGAGAAGCGGCTGGACATCACCGTCTCCTTCCCTCCGCCTACCTGTCTTGACGCAACTCTAACAACCGTGCCGCAGTTCTGTTCAGGCCTGGGCGGTCAGCGCCAGGCTGTCCGGTATCGCGCCGAAGGCTTCCTCGACGCGCTGGACGAGTGTGTCGATGCCGCCGGCTTTGGCGAAGTCGTGGTGGCCGCGCAGGGTGCGGATCCAGTTTTTAGCTCCGCAGCGCCAGGCGCTGAGGGCGAACTCGCCGAGGAGCCGGAGACGGACGTCGTCGCGGCTGTCGATGCCGAGTTTGTCTTCGAGGATCTCGACGAGGGTTTCCTGGATCTGCATGGACAGCAGCACGCTGTGGTTCCGCAGCGCGGGGGTGCGGGCGGCGAGTCCGCGCGTGGGCAGGAAGCGGCGTGCCCAGTCTTCACCGAGGCCCGACAGCGCGGAGCTCAACGACTCGCGCAGTGCGGTGAGAACGGGGCCTTGGAGGTCGCGAGCGCGGATCTCGGCGACGTAGGCGTCCCAGAGTTCGAGTTCCGCGGACAGGGCGGCGTCTTCTTTGGACGTGTAGTTGGCGTAGAAGGTGCGCTTGGACACCTCCGCTTCGGCCGCCAGTTCATCCACGGTGACGGATTCGAAGCCCCTGTCCAGGAACAGCCGCAGGGCGGCGTCAGCCAGCGCGCGGCGTGTGCGCAGCTTCTTGCGTTCGCGCAGCGGGAGCGTGGGGTCGATCGGAGTGGTCATCGCTGGTCAGCGTAGCCGAACGCACCTCAGAATCAAACAACACTGGAGAACAATTGCAACTGAGTGTACTTTTGCGCTGAGTAGCTGGAGGTGTGCGGATGACGACCTCGGCCCCGGTCGAGTACGCGGTGGGGAACCGCCCGGCGTTGGTGGTGTTGCTGTTCGGGTCGACGTTGGGGGTGATGGCCGGATCGACGGTGGTGCCGGTGCTGGAGGTGATCCGCAGCGATCTCGGGGTGAGTGGCACGGCCGCCGGGTTGATCATCACGGCGCACGGGCTGGCGATCGCGGTGTCCAGCCCGCTGGTGGGCTGGCTGATCGACCGGCTCGGTGTCCGTCCGGTGCTGGCCGGCGGGCTGGTTCTCTACGGGCTCGCGGGTGGTGCGGGGTTGTTCATCACCTCGTATCCGGTGCTGATCGCGAGCCGTCTGGTGTTCGGTGTCGGGGCGGCGACGGTGTTCAGCGGCACGACGGTCGCGCTGCTGGCGCTCTATCGCGGGCCGTTGCGGGATCGGGTGATGGGCTGGCGCTCGACCACCACGAGCCTGGGCGGGCTGGTCTGGCCGTTGCTGGCGGGCGCCGTCGGCGGAGTCTCCTGGCACGCCGCGTTCGCGGTCTATCTGGTCGGTGTCCCGTTGGGTGTCGCGACCCTGCTGGCGTTGCCGAACTCCCGCCCGCAGGCGTCGGAGCGCACGGCGACCGGAGGTGTCCTCGCCCTGCTGCGCGCACGCCCGGCATTGCTGGGGCTGTACGGACTCATGATCACGACCGCGTTGTTGATGTATGCGCTGGCGGTGTTCCTGCCGCAGCGGCTGGCCCAGGTCGGTGTCACCGAACCGTTCCTGGTCTCGTTGTTCACCGTGGGTTCGGCGGTGGCGATGAGCGTGGTCGGGTTGCTGTATGCGCGGGTACGGGCGCGGCTGGGTTACGACGTCTTGTTGCGGGTGTCGGCGGCGTTGTGGATAGGCACGTTCGTCGTACTCGGCGTAACGGATGTGCCCGCGGTGATCGCGGTGGCGCCGGTGTTGTTCGGGCTGGGGAACGGGCTGGCGTTTCCCGCGTTGACCGTGCTGGTCGGTGAGGCCGCGCCGCCGGAGTTGCGGGGACAGACGGTGGCGTTGTCGGCCACTGGGTCGTTCGCCGGGCAGTTCTTCTCCCCGTTGTTGCTGGGGCCGCTGATCGGGGCGACCACGATCACCACCGGGTTTCTCGCCGCGGCAGGCCTCGCCGGCATCGTGCTGCTCATCTTGTTGGCCACCAAGGTTTCGGCATCCGTGACTATTCGAAGGAGTGCTGATGACGGTTCGACCGCTCGCCCATGACATCCCCGGTGATGAGGAGGACATCCGCGCGATCACCGCGGTCTTCACCGAGCTGGAGGCCGCGTTCGCTGAACACGACGCGGCGAAGTTCGATGCCCGGTTCGCCGAAGACGTCATCTTCACCGCGGTGAACGGCGTGCGGTTCACCGGCTGGGACGACATCCACGCCTATCACCAGGAGCGGCTGGAACACCACGCCGAAGGCATCCGCACCTGGTACGAGATCGACCGCATCACCTTCCCCGCGCCGGGCGCCGCCCTCGTTTTCGTCCGGCAACCGGTGCGTACCGAGCACGGCACGCGCAGCAACATCGGCACTTGGGTACTGTCCAAAAAGGATGGACAGTGGTGGGTCGCGGCCATCCAGAACACCGCGGTCGCCGCGTAACGAGTTCGGAAGGCGGATGCCGTGCCGGGACGTGCAGTCACGTCCCGGCACGGCATCTGCTTTATCGTTCCGCGGCTTCGGTCAGATCCCAGCCATAAGGGCGGGTGATGACTTCCAGGCCATGGCCGGCGGGATCCAGGAAGTACACGCCACGCCCGCCGTGGTTGTGGTTGATCTGTCCGGGCTGCGTGCCCTGGGGGTCGGCCGAGTAGCCGATCTCGGCTTGCTTGATCCGCTCCAGGATGCCGTCGAAGTCCTCTTCTGGTACCAGAAACGCGTAATGCTGCAGCTTGACGTCCTCGGGCGGGATGGTCGCGAAGTCCAGCCGGACGCCGTTGCTCAGTTCGATGGGGAGGAACGGTCCCCAGGCCGTCCCGATTTCCAAGTCCAGGATATGTGCCAGGAATTCGGCGGATTTCCGGCGATCCAGTGCGGGAACGATAGTGTGATTCAGTTCGACTTGTGCTGACACAGTGCGATGCCTCCAACGGGCATGTCACCGGCACCTCCGCGCCTCACCCAGCCGGTGACCGACGTGCGATGCCGTGCCGACGATCTTAAAGGCGATTCTCTGTTGCTGTCACGCTTGTCGAGTCTGGGGGTATCGGTGGCGGGGTGCGCACGAGTGCTCCGGCGACGGTGACCGCGAGGGGGAGTGCGGTCATGGCGTAGAGGATGGGGCGATAGGTGGTGGCGTGGTCGCGGCCGAGGGCGAGCAGGAGGGGGCCGAAGGCGGAGGCGCCGACGGTGACCGAGTGCACCACGCCGCGGATGGCGCCGAGATGTCGTAAACCGAAGCAGCGGGGGAAAGCGACGGCTTCGAGGGTCCGGATGCCGTTGCCGCAGGCGCCGAGGGCGAGACCGTAGAGCACGGCGGTGAAGCCTGGACTGAGCCAGCCGGCTCCGGCGGTGGCGACGGCGAGGGTGCCCATGGTGGTGATGATCAGGACGCGGTCGGAGCATCGGTCGGCGAGCCAGCCGAGGCCGAAGGTGGCGATCAGGCCGGCGATGGTCTGGGGCAGGAAGGTCGCGGCGGCTTCGGTGGCGGTGAGGCCGCGTTCACCGAGCAGGGATTGCTGGTGGAAGTTCAGCCCGGTGGTGACCAGCGCGCAGACGCCGATTCCGGCGGTGACGACCCAGAACAGGCCGGTCCGCATCGCCTGGCTCAGCGTCCAGTCCACCGGCGGCAGCGCGCTCCCAGGAGAAGCCTCGATCGCCTCGTCGCCGGTCGGAGGTGTGGGAGGGCGGCGCGGCAGCAGGAAGAGGGCGGCGGGGATGACCAGGATCCACACGGCCAGGCCCTCGGCGACCCAGACGTAACGCCAGCCCCAGTCCGAGATCAGCCGTTCGAGCAGCATCGGCGCCAGGGAGATCCCGGCGGTGCCGACCGCGGAGGCGACACCGATCGCGAAGCCTCGGCGGCGGTGCACGTAGATGGCCACGGTGGTGGTGGCGACCAGATTGAGCGCACCTTGGCCGCCGACCCGGATTCCGATGAACGCGGCGGTCAGTCCGGTGATCTCGGAGGCGGCTGCCGCGCCGATGAGAATCGCGCCGAAGCAGACCGCGATCGTGGCCATGATCCGGCGGGGCCCGTATCGGTCGATCAGGCGTCCGAGGAAGGGCATGACGAACGCGCCGGACAGTGACCCGATCAGGTAGGCGGTGGAGACCGCGGATCGGGACACGCCGAGGTCGGTGATGATCGGGTCGACGAACACCGACACCGCCGCGGTCTGCCCGGGTGCGGTCAGAGCGAGCGCGACCGAGGCGGCGGCGATGACCCGGGGCACATGCGCTCGCCCCGGAACGGTGGAAGTCACGGCGGGAGCTGGGCCGGTGGGCACGAGTGGTCCTTTCCTGGTGTCGTGGCGGCCGGGCGCGGGCAGGGTGCGCCGCCCGAGCCCGGGGCCCGGGCACTGACCGCGCCGTGGCGGTGGGTGCTCCGGCCGGGTTCGGTGGCTACTCGGTCGGTTGTGCCGGCTGATCGGCGTGTGCGGTAGGGGGATGCCCTGGTTCGCATCCAGGCCGTCCGGCACGGCGCGTCGATCGCCACGACACCGGGTACAGCGCGGCCTTCAGTCGCCCGCGGTCCCTGGGCGCATGACCGTGCCCAGCACGATGATCACGGTAGCGCGGCGGGCGGTCGACTGGTGCGGGCGCCGTGATGGATGTCTCGCCGACGATTCGAGTGAGGTTCCGCTCGCCGGGAGCGGTGTCTGTCCACTGCCGCAATACTGTTACGTGAGGGTACTGTCGGAGGCGTCATTGCCGGGCTGTCGCGTGCCTTATCGTGGATGACTCGGTCGAAGGAAGGATTCGGTGTGGGCGAGCAGATGCAGATCGGCGAGGTGGCCGAGCGCACCGGGCTGTCGCTGCGCACGATCCGGTACTACGAGGAAGTCGGGCTGGTCGTCCCCAGCGCGCGCAGCCAGGGCGGGTTCCGGCTCTACACCGAGCCGGACATCGACCGGCTGCAGCTGATCAAGCGCATGAAGCCACTGGGGTTCCAGCTGGAGGAGATGCGCGATTTGCTCGCGATCCTCGACCCCACGCCGGACAGCCCGGACATCGACGACCCGGCGGCCCGGCTGGCGGAGTTCAGCGAGACTGCCGAGAAAGCGTGCGAGGACCTGCGGGCGAAACTGGCCATCGCCGAGGAGTTCGCCGCGCTGCTGCGGTCCCACAGCACCGCTGGCCGTCCCCAGCGCAAACGCCCTGCCGCCGCTGCGGGAAAGCCCCAGCGCTGAGCGCGGTCCGCCCTCGCTGCTCAACCGCCTTCGGCCACCAGGGACTCCAGTGCCAGTTCGGGATTTCCTCGCAGCATGACCCGCATGGCGAGTTCGTCGGCGAACAGGGCCAGGTCGGTGCCGTCGAGGCGGGTGAGGACCTCGCTGTTGCGCCCCTTGTCCACGACGAGACGCTGGCTGGGGTCGGCGAGGCGCCGGGCCACCTGGTAGGGCAGGTGTTCCAGCCGGATCGGTGAGGTGAATTCGGCGTCCATGCGGTGGGCGGCGACCTCGAACTGCATCGGTCCGACGGCGGCGAACACCGGTGCCGCGTCACCGCGCAGGTCTGAGCGCAGCACCTGGACCACGCCTTCCGCGCCGAGTTGCTCGACACCCTTGCGGAACTGTTTGGCGCGGCCGATATCGGTGGGGCGGGCGACGGCGAAGTGGGCGGGGGCGAAGCTGGGCAGGCCGGGGAACCGCACGGCGGGTTTGCCGGAGTGCAGCGTGTCGCCGACCCGTAGCGCGGTGGCGTTGACCAGTCCGATGACGTCTCCGGGATAGGCGGTGTCCACTGTGGAGCGTTGCTGGCCGAACACCTGCTGCACGTATTTGGTGGCGAAGGGCTTGCCCGTGGTGGCGTTGGTGACGACCATTCCGCGGTCGAACACCCCGGAGCACACGCGGGCGAAGGCCACCTGGTCGCGGTGCGCGGGGTCCATTCCGGTCTGGACCTTGAACACGAACGCCGAGAACGGTGCGTCCAGGGCGCGGGTCCGGCTGGCGGTGTCCGTGCGCGGGGTGGGCCGGGGCGCGAGTTCGACCAGGAGGTCCAGCAGGTGGCGGACGCCGAAGTTGCGCACGGCCGCACCGAACAGCACCGGGGTCGCGGTGGCGTCGAAGAAGCGCGCCACGTCGAACTCGCCGCCGGCGGCGCGCAGCAGCTCCGCCTCCTCCTGTGCCTGCGTCCACTCGGTCTCGAGATCTGTCGCCGCTTGCGGCGCGCTGAGTCGCTCCTCTGGCGCGAGAGTCGTCCCGCCAGCGGTGGGCTGGTAGCGGACGAACTCCCCGCTCGGAATGTCGAGGACGCCACGGAGGTGCCCGGCGACGCCCACCGGCCAGGTCAGCGGCATGGGTTGCAGCCCGATCCGGTCGGTCAGTTCGTCACACAGCTGCAAGGCTTCGCGGCCGGGCCGGTCCCACTTGTTGATGAAGGTGATCACCGGGATCCCGCGATAGCGGCAGACGTCGAACAGTTTCAGCGTCTGCGGCTCCAGGCCCTTGGCGGCGTCGAGCAGCATGACGGCGGAGTCGACGGCCGAGAGGACCCGGTAGGTGTCTTCGGAGAAGTCCGCGTGCCCTGGGGTGTCCAGCAGGTTGATCACCGTGTCGCCGTAGACGAACTGCAGCGCGGCGGAGGTGATGGAAATCCCGCGCGCGCGTTCCATCTCCATCCAGTCCGACGTCACCCCGCGCCGACCGGCCTTGCCGTGCACCGCGCCTGCCTCCGAGATCACCTGGGCGTGCAGTGCCAGCGCCTCGGTCAGCGTCGACTTGCCGGCGTCGGGGTGGCTGATGACGGCGAACGTCCGGCGACGGCTCGCCTCGCCGATCACCTCGCGCCGCTCGGTCTGGACTGCGTTGCCTGCCGTCACACTCGACTCCTCCGGGTCGCGATCGTGAGCGTCGTCCGACACCCCTTAATCTACCCTCACGTTAGAGTATTGTAGGTTGAGTCTGCTCATGACGGGAGCACCTGCCGGCGGGGTGGTACCTCACCCCGCCGGCTTGTTCCGTCAGAGGGCTGGACCTTGTTCCACGGGTCCGAGAAATTGGTGGACCCGAGCGTCCTGGAACACGCAGGTGTACTCGCCGCCAGGGAATACTTGCTCGTGGCCGTCGATTGTCCCGCTGACCGCCTGCTCCGCGCGGATCGCCAGTGGCTCGATCCCTTCCTGGAGGGTTTCACCGTACGGTGTCGTGACAAGCAATCCCGCAGGGCTCGGGCGTAGAACGACGTCTGTGGCCCGAGTCCACTCGCCGGTGGTGGTTCGGAGGCTGAGGTCGCCCTTGAGTGTCCAGTTTCGGGCGCAGTGGTCGTACCAGTCATAGGAGGTCGAGATGGCCGCGGCCGGGGTTGATCGCAGTGCGAAAGTCTCCGTGATGGCGATCGCCGCTGCTGTGGCCGGTGTGAGCACGCCGCACCGCCAGAAGGCGGCGCACCGCCGAGCGGCGGCGAACAGGGAGGCATGTCCGGCGACCACGAAACGGATGTCTCCGGCGACGGGGATCCGGCCGAAGTCCGGCACTGACGGCAGGTCGAGCAGTGCCCCTTGGGTTTGGGTCACGGCCGCGCGCACGGCGTCGCGAACCTGACGGCTCTCACGATCCGGACCCCGGACGACAGCGACACGTCCGGAACCGATACCGGCTGGCCAAGCCGTACGGTCAGGATCGGTCTTCAGGAGAAGCGATATGGCGCGCGTGATGGCCTGAAGGTGGAGGTGGCGGTTGCGTCCGGCATCGGACCAGGCGCCGTGCAGCCGGATCGTCATCGGGGACCCTCTCCGTTCCGCGTGGACGATTCAGCGGCTCGTGTACTCGCCATCGCTGTTTCTCTCGTGTTCACGGGTCTCCTGTCGGTGACGTGCGGAGACCGGGCCGCTGGGGAATCCGCGTCCGGTCGGGGTGCGGCCACGAGCCATCGCCAGCGTTGAAGCGAACGCTGGTGGACGACCAGCCGGGTCAGCGGCCTCCGGATCGGCAGCATGACCAGAAGTGCCACGCCCACGCCGAGTGCCAGTCCTGCCACCACATCGTGTGGGTAGTGGACGCCGACGATCACCCGCGATGCCGCCGCGAGCAACGCCGTCGGAACGACCCAGAACGATGCCGAGTGACACGCGAGCACGACCGCGGCACCGGCGGCGCCCGCGATCACCGAGTGGTTACTGGGAAACGACCAATCACCCTGCGCAGGACAGGCGACGATCGTCGCCGGTGACACGGAACGGCAGGGGCGTTCCTCCTGCAGTGCGGCTTTGATGGCCTCGCTCACCGCATACGCCATGGCGGTGGCGACCGGGCCCAGCAGAATCAGGGACAGCGTTCTCGCGTCACCCTGCCGCGCGCGCCACCACGACCACACCATTCTCGCGGCGAACGCGATGAGCACGACGTCGGTTCCGATCGCGATGAAGAGCCGGGCCCAGGCGGGCATCGCCATGGCGAACCCGGTGACCTCGCGGTACCACCAGACGCTCATCGACGGTATCTCAACTGTGGGATTCGACGTGCTCAACCGTGTCCTCATGGGTAGCGCCGGTCACGAGCGCGGCCCGGCGTTCACGCAAGGTCGCGAGAAACTCGCACGCGGCATCGAACTTGGCGCGCAGATCGGCGCAGCGATGATCGGTGAGAACACTGAAATCGCGCAGCAACGTGAGCCGCTGCTCCTCCGCCCGTTCGGACCCGGCCGTAGCCGGTGGCAGCAGGGCGATGAGGTCCCGCATCTCGTCGAGGTCGAAGCCGAGCACCCGCATCTGCCGGATGAGCCGCAGCCGATCCACATCGGCCGCCGTGTAGAGCCGGAACCCGCCCTGGCTCCGCGTGTCGGGGGTGACGAGACCGACCTGCTCGTAATGCCGGATCGTCCGCAGGGACAAGCCCGTGCGCTCGGCGACCTCGCCGATCTGCATGTGATCGCTCACGCCGAACCTCCTTCCCTGCCCGCGATCGGCCGCAGCGCGAGACTCGGCGCTGGTGGCGGCCGGTACATCGCGCCAGGGGGATGAACGCGACCGCGGCCACCGTCGGGGCAGTGCCCGCCGAAGTACCGGCCGCCCCACGACTCTACCCTAACGTCAGGGTAGTGTGTGCAGTGTGACCGACCTTCGCGAGAAACACGCAGCTCAAGTGACCAGGATCGAAATCATCGACGCCGTGGACGGCGCCTTCGCCGAGTCGTCGGCGGCGAAACAGGACATCATCGCCGCTGCGGTCACGTCCGGGAGCCGCGACGAGGTGCTGACGCTGCTCGACCGGCTCCCGATGCGCACCTTCGGCCACGTTCGTGACCTGTGGGATCACCTGCCGGATGTGCCGCTTGGTGACTGAGCGGAGCTATGGCGCAGGCAGCACGACCGAACCCTACCGTAACGTGAGAGTATGAATTCTGTGGATCACCCTCCGGTCACCCCGCTTCCCAGCCTGTCCGACGATGCCTTGCGCATCGTCGCGTTCGGCGGCCTCGGCGAGATCGGCCGGAACATGACCGTGTTCGACCACCGGGGAGCGCTGCTCGTCGTCGACTGCGGGGTCCTCTTTCCCGAGGAACATCAGCCCGGGGTGGACGTGATCCTGCCCGACTGGTCCGCGATCAGGGACCGGCTCTCGGACATCGAGGCGATCGTGCTGACGCACGGGCACGAAGACCACATCGGCGCCGTGCCGTACCTGCTGCGGGAGCGACCCGACATTCCCGTGATCGGTTCCCGGCTCACCCTGAGTCTCCTGTCCGCCAAGCTGGCGGAGCATCGCATCACCCCCACGACACTCGAAGTCAGGGAAGGGGATCGGCTCGACCGTGGCCCGTTCGCGCTGGAGTTCCTGGCTGTCAATCACTCCATCCCGGACGGTCTCGCGGTAGCCGTGCGGACGACGGCGGGCTTGGTGCTGCACACCGGCGACTTCAAAATGGATCAGTTTCCCTTGGACAAACGCATCACCGACCTGCGTGGGTTCGCCCGTCTCGGGGAGGAGGGCGTCGATCTGTTCATCGTGGACTCCACCAATGCCGACGTGCCCGGTTTCACCACCTCCGAACAAGAGCTGGCGCCTGCCATCGACGCCGTGTTCCGCACCGCGCCGCGCCGCGTCATCGTGTCCAGTTTCGCCAGCCACGTGCATCGCATCCAGCAAATCCTCGACGCGGCCCATGCGCACGGCCGGAAAGCGGCCTTCGTCGGCAGATCCATGGTCCGCAACATGGGTGTCGCCCGCGAACTGGGTTATCTCACCGCCCCCGACGGCCTGATCATCGACGCCGGCGCGCTGGACCGTCTTCCGGACGTCGAACAGACCCTGATCTGCACCGGATCACAAGGGGAGCCGATGGCCGCACTCGCGCGGATGGCCAGCGGCCGGCACACCATCGACGTCGGCGACGGCGACACCGTGCTGCTGGCGAGTTCGCTGATACCCGGCAACGAGAACGCCGTCTACCGCATCATCAACGGCTTGACGCGGCGAGGCGCGAACGTCGTGCACAAGGGCACCGCCAAAGTGCACGTGTCCGGTCACGCCAGCGCCGGGGAACTGGTCTACTGCTACAACATCGTGCGTCCTGCCAACGTCCTGCCGGTCCACGGCGAAGCACGGCACCTCAAGGCGAACGCGGATCTGGCCCGCAGTACCGGAATCGCCCGTGACCGGGTGCTCGTCGCGAGCAACGGCGACGTCATCGATCTGCGTGATGGCCGCGCCACGGCCGTCGGTGCGGTCGAGGTTCGCGAGGTCTATGTCGACGGCGACACGGTCGGCGTCCTGACCGAAGACTCCCTGGCCGAACGGCGTACTCTCGGCCAGGACGGTGTGCTGACCGTCATCACCCTCATCGACCGCGACACCGGCCTGCTCGCTGAGGAACCGGACTACATCGCCCGCGGCTTCGCGCACGACGAGTCCGCATTCGAGTCTCTCGCGCCGGTCCTCGAAAAGACCCTCGCCGGAGCGGCTGAGCGGAACGTCACCGCCAACGCCGAACTCGAACGACGAATCGTGCGCGCCACCGAAGGCTGGACACGCAAGACGCTGCGCCGTCAGCCGGTCGTCATCCCCGTCATCATCGACGCCTAACCCGCGACCAGTCCTCGAGCGTCGGCTCGGCTCATCAGTACTCGAACCTCTCCGATCCCTTGGAGTTCGGTGTGATCACCGCGACCAACCTCGAACTGCGTGCGGGCCCACGCATCCTGCTCTCCGCTGCCACACTGCGCGTCCAGCCGGGCGATCGCATCGGGCTGGTCGGGCGCAACGGTGCCGGGAAGACCACCACCCTGCGCGTGCTGGCCGGTGAGGCCCTGCCCTACACCGGGCAGGTCCACGCCGCGACCGAGCCGGGGTATCTGCCCCAGGACCCCCGCGAAGGCGACCTGTCGACGACCGCGCGAGACCGGGTGCTCTCGGCGCGCGGGCTCGACGAACTGCTCACCGGAATGACGAAAGCCCAGGCCGCCATGGCGGAACTGACCGACGAGCGCGAACGGGACAGCGCCGTGCGCGCGTACGGGCGGTTGGAAGAGCGCTTCTCCGCGCTCGGCGGCTACGCGGCCGAAAGCGACGCCGCCCGCATTTGCGCCAACCTGGGCCTCGACGACCGTGTTCTGGGTCAGGCGCTGGACACCCTCTCGGGAGGGCAGCGCCGCCGTGTGGAACTGGCTCGTATCCTGTTCGCCGCCTCGGAGTCCGGCGCCGGAGGGTCCTCGGGCACCACACTGCTGCTGGACGAGCCCACCAACCACCTCGACGCCGACTCCCTGTCGTGGCTGCGAGGCTTCCTGCGCAGCCACACCGGCGGCCTGGTCGTGATCAGCCACGATGTGGAGTTGCTGGCCGACGTGGTGAACAAAGTGTGGTTCCTCGACGCCGTGCGCGGCGAGGTCGACGTGTACAACATGGACTGGAAACGCTATCTCTCCGCCCGCGCCGGTGACGAGGCGCGCCGACGCCGGGAACGGGCCAACGCGGAGAAGAAAGCCTCGGCACTGCACCAGCAAGCCGCGAAGCTCGGCGCGAAAGCCACCAAGGCCGTCGCGGCGAAGAACATGGTGCGGCGTGCGGACAGGATGCTCGCCGGGCTCGACGAGACCCGCCGCTCCGACAAGGTCGCCAAGATCGCGTTCCCCGAACCCGCGCCGTGCGGCAGGACTCCGCTCACCGCGAGGGGGTTGTCGAAGTCCTATGGCTCCTTGGAAATCTTCACCGGCGTCGACCTCGCCATCGACCGAGGCTCGCGGGTGGTGGTGCTCGGGCTCAACGGCGCAGGAAAGACCACCCTGCTGCGCCTGCTCAGCGGACGGGAAAATCCCGATAGCGGCGAGGTCGTCGCCGGCCACGGACTACGCATCGGCTACTACGCCCAGGAACACGAAACCCTCGACCCCGACGCCACGGTGTGGCAGAACGTGCGCCACGCGGCCCCGGAAGCCTCAGCACCGGAACTGCGCAGTCTGCTCGGCGCGTTCCTGCTGACCGGCGGACAACTGGACCAGCCCGCCGGAACCCTCTCCGGCGGGGAAAAGACCCGCCTCGCGCTGGCAGGGCTGGTCTGCGGTGCCACGAATGTGCTGCTGCTCGACGAACCCACCAACAACCTCGACCCGGCCAGTCGCCAGCAAGTCCTCGACGCGTTACGCCGCTATCCGGGCGCTGTGGTGCTCGTCACCCACGACCCCGGCGCCGTCGAAGCCCTCACGCCCGAGCGAGTCATCCTGCTCCCCGACGGCACCGAGGACCACTGGTCGGACGACTACCTCGACCTCGTCCAGCTCGCCTGACCGGCCCGGCACCGAAAATCGAGCGCAGACTCTTCCATGACGTGAGGGTAGAGTTATCGCATGCTGAACAGTGACAGCTCACCCCGGCCGGTGGCCGGCGCGGACACCGTGAAAAGGGCATGGCAGGGGAGCCCGGCGAAGTTCCTCTCCGTGCAGGCGTACAACGCGGCTTTCCCGGAGCGGTCGATTCCGACCGATCCGGCTGGGTTCAACGGCCTTCGGTGCTATCACGCCGCGATGGCTGGCGTGCAGGACGACGTGGACCAATCCGGGTACTCGCTGACGGTGGACTTCCTTCCGGGAGGCGCGCCGCTGCCCGGCGGGGCGGATCGTCTCGGCATGGTCGTGGCCACCCGCTGGGGCAGCGGACCTGTGTTCGTGCTGGCCGAGAACGTGTCCCTGCGTGCGGCGTGGCGAGCCATCATCGACGCATGGCCGACACAGCTGTCCGGTGTGCGGTCCGCGCTGGCATCGCTGGGATGAGCCTTGTCGTGCTGGTTACTGGCCGGGCGTGTCGGCACCGGTCGATGCGAGGTAGACGGTGGCGGTCGCTTCGTTGTCCTGCAACGGATTGTCGAAGGTGACGATGTCGGCTCGCACCTGTGTAAAGGCGGATTCCATGGCGGTGAGGAATTCTTCGTCGGGCGGGTCGTTGGACCAGAGCCCGAACACGCCACCGGGGTGCAGCCAGCGGGCGAGACGACGCAGCCCCGCCGGTTCGTAGAACTCCTGGTGGCTCGGGTGCAGGACGTGGCGGGGAGAGTGGTCGATGTCGAGGAGGATGGCGTGGAACCGCCGTCCCGGTGTGCTCGGATCGAGTCCGCCCGGCGACCGCAGCAGCGCGAAGAAGTCGCCGTGCACGAAGGTGCATCGAGGGTCCGAGGTCAGCGCGGGGTCGGTCGGGATAAGGCCGTTGCGGTGCCACTCGACCACTGGGTCGAGCGCCTCCACCACTGAGAGGGATCGCACCCGCGAGTCGGTGAGCGCGGTTTGCGCGGTGTAGCCGAGCCCGAGGCCGCCGACGGCCACGTCGAGGTCCGGGCCGTCCACGTCGGCCAGTGCCCGGTGCGCGAGTTCCTCCTCGGCGACGGTGAACAGGTTCGACATCAGGAACTCGTCGCCGAGTTTGATCTCCAGCACGTCCCGGTCCGTGGTGGGATCCCAGCGCCGCCGCAGGACGAGTTCTCCCATCAGGGTCGGGCGCCAATCAAGTTCCTGGAAACGCCTGCTCATCGTGATCCCTTGTACTCGGCGAAGTTCGCTCAGTGTGGTGGTCGTAGCCGTACTTCGCCGGGTCAACCCACTCGTGCCTCGGCTGGGTCGAAACGATTCTTGGCGAAGGCCAAGAAGTGCGAGAGCGACCCGGCATGGGTCAGGTGCAGCTCGTGCATGGCCCTGGTGCAGGCGATGTAGAGCATGCTCTTGTCCATGTCGCTCGCGAAGTTCTCCTCGTCCACGTGCGGGACGATCACGGTGTCGAACTCCAGGCCCTTGGAGATGTGCGCCGAGGTGATGACGACGCCGGCGGCGAAGGCCGTGCTGTCGTAATCAAGGAAAGTCAGCTCGACACCGGCGTCGGACAAGGCATGGTGGAGCGTCTGTGCCTGCGCGACGGTCTT
Source organism: Amycolatopsis sp. lyj-108 (assembly GCF_046549005.1). Classification (NCBI taxonomy): domain Bacteria; kingdom Bacillati; phylum Actinomycetota; class Actinomycetes; order Pseudonocardiales; family Pseudonocardiaceae; genus Amycolatopsis; species Amycolatopsis sp. lyj-108. Next base: position 297,818 of record NZ_JAJPWQ010000010.1, read on the forward strand.
GCAGATGATGCCAAGGGACCGTTGATCGCTGTGCCGGTGCCGCTCGATGAGGGCAAGGATCCGCGCTGTCTCGTCTCGCGGGCCAGAGCAGGCGATGACCTGGGGCGGCAGTCCGTGACGTTCGATCGGGATGAGCTTGTCGTTGCGGGAAATGTGCTGGGCGAAGTCGGTGATCTCGCTCGTGGAGCGGTAGCTCTTGCACAACTCCAGGCAGTCGGCGTCCGGGAAGATGTCGCGGATCGTCGACAAAGTCGAGGAGCTGAACGGGTTGACCGACTGGTTGGAGTCGCCCAGGATCGTCATCTTGCAGGAGAACAGCTCGCGCAGCACGGCGTACTGGATCGGTGTGTAGTCCTGCATCTCGTCGACCAGCAGGTGGCGGATGTGGCCGTAGCTCTCCTGCCGCGCGGTTCTGATCATGGTGTAGATCAACGGGAACACGTCCGCGTACTCGATCTTCTTCCGGCCGAGCGGCCGGAACAGGCCGCGGCGCGCGGGATCGGTGTAGAACGCCTTGTACATCGCGAACGGGTCTTTGTAGGGGAACATCGCGCGGACCTGCCTGCGGAGTTTGGCGGTGTCGGCGGCCGACCACTTGCCGCCCTTGTCCACGACCTGGTTCTTGAGCAGGTGAATGGCCGTGTTGGCCACGTGATCGAGCCGGGTGAACACCGGAAGCGCCCGGGACTCGTCGAAGGCGTCCGCGACCCAATCCGCGGAGAGCCGGGTGCTCTTGTGCTCGATGTCCGCGGGCACGAAGTCGTTCTCCGCTTGCTCGGCGAGCCAGTTCTCGAGGCAGGTGACGAACTCCGGTGTCGCCTTGTAGCGCATCCGCTCGGCCGCCGCTGCGTCGGTGTGGTCGAGCAAGCTGACCACTTGCTCGCTGAATGTCTCGTAGCCGGTGACCTTGGCGAGTAACTTGCCGGCGATCTTGTCGAAGTCGATCTCCGCGACCTGCTCCTCACCCAGTTCGGGCAGCACGTCCGCGATGTAGTCACCGAAGACCTTGTTCGGCGAGAGGATCATGACGTTGTCTGAGGACAGGGTGTCTTTGAAACGGTAGAGCAGGAACGCCACCCGGTGCAGCGCGATCGACGTCTTCCCCGACCCCGCCACGCCCTGCAGGATGAGGACCTGCGCCGTCTCGTTGCGGATTACCGCGTTCTGTTCACGCTGGATGGTCGCGACGATGTTCTTCATCTTGTCGTCGGCGGACTGGCTCAGCTCCCGCTGCAGGACGTCGTCGCCGATGTTGAGCGCGCTGTCGAACATGTACTCCAGACGCCCGCCCTGGATCTTGTACTGGCGCTTGCCGGTGATGTTCCCGTGCACGATGCCCCTGGGGGCCTCGAAGTGCGCTTCGCCGGACTCGAAGTCGTAGTAGAGACTCGACACCGGCGCCCGCCAGTCGTGGATCACGATCTCCTGGGTCTCGGGATCCGAGAGATTGTGCACGCCGATGTAATAGTCCCTCGCGTGTTTGTCGCCGTCCGTGCGGAAGTCGACGCGCCCGAAATAGGGAGACTCCAGAAGCCGTTCGATGCGTTTCCGGAGCATCACCGCGTGCTCGCCCAGGACGACGGCCATGTTCACGTCGGTGCGGAGCCCGGCCTTCTCGGCGCTGTCCATGTCACGCCAGTTCTCCCACATGTATTCTTTCTGCTCCTGGATGGAGCCGGCGGACTTGTCGATCGAACCGACGAGACGCTCCAGTTCGGCCGTCAGCAGCCGTACCGTCTCGGCCAGGTGTGCACGCTCGTGCTGTTCGTCGCGTGTTTGCACGTCCGTCAAAGCCACCTCCGGTTCGGACTCCTCGCTAGAGTCTACTGTCACGTTAGAGTAGAGTAGCGGGCATGGACGTGGTGATGGCCGGTACGCGGACAGAGGCCGTCACTCAGCAACTGGATGCCTGTCAGGAAGGGCTGCTGCTCGCCTTCCGCTGCCTGTTCCGTTCCGCTGATCCCGCGCCGCCCTGTCCGAGTCCGCTCGCGCTGGGGGCAGGCGACGTGGTCGTCGTGGTGAGCGGTAGCGACCGAGGTAGCCCCCAGACCCGCAACGCGGTACTCGACAGCGCGGCAAACGCCGGCGTCACCGTGATCGACGACTCTCCCGGGAGCCTGCCGGTGAACAGGCGGGCAGGTCGGGTAAGTCTGGTCATCGCCACACACCATTCCGTCGCCTCGGCAGCGCAACATCGTGCGATGTCATGCCACGCGCCGGTCCTGCTACCGGATAGCCGGTGCACCGCTCCGGGTCCCCTGCGGCTGTGGCTGCGACCCGTGCCGACCCTGGTGCTCACCGGCCCGGATCGTCAGCTGCAGATCATCCTGCGCGACCTCCACCTTCGCGGTGTGCTCCCCGCGGTCCCGGACGAGGAGCATCCGGCACTCATCGAGGTGTTCGCCCGCCCCTCGGAAAACGGGCTGCTGCTCGGCGTCACCGGTGGCATCGGCGCGGCGGTCAGCTTCTGTTCCGGACCGCGAACGGTGCGCATACCGGCCCCGGCCACGGCGACCGTTGACGGTGTCACCCAGACCGTGATGCCAGGGACTTACCGCATCGCTCTGGCCCAGCCACCTCTGTACCGGCTCCACGCCGAGCCGGTGCCCCGACCCGAGACCGGACGAATCAGATGACGATCGCCATGAACCCCATCACCCGCGACCGGGCGCGCGGACTGCTCCTCGGTCTCGCGCTCGGAGACGCTCTCGGCGCTCCTTTCGAGGGCAGGGCCCTCGTCAGCGCCGATGACCTGCTGGCCGAAGAACGCGCGCCCAGCCGGCTCGTCCACACCGACGACACCGCGCTCGCCCTCGTGCTGGCCGGCCACCTCGCCGATCACCGTGACACCACCCTGCTCGACGAGGACGTGCTCGCCCGGGAGTTCGCTGAGGCGTGGCGCGCCGAACCATGGCGCGGCTACGGCGAAGGCACCCCGAGGGTGTTCGGCCTGATCACCGCGGGCGTCCCCTGGGCCGACGCCACCCGCGCCTTCTATCAGGGGCAGGGATCGTTCGGTAACGGCGCCGCGATGCGTGTCGCACCGGTCGCCCTGGTCGCGACCAGCCTGCATCACGCCGCCGAACTCGCCCGCCGCACCGCGGCGGTCACCCACGCCCACAAACACGGACAACACGGCGCCGCCTGCCAAGCCGCCGCGACCTACCTGGCGCTGCGCAGCGACCCGGCGCGGCCGCTAGCGGTGCCCGCGTTCCTGCACGACCTGAGCCGGGTGGTGCGCTCGGCCCCGTGGCACGAGAAGTTCGACCGCGTCGCCGAACTCGTCCGTCACCGCCCCGACCCCGAGCACGCCGGACGGGCACTCGGCAACGACGCCTCGGCGCTGGGCTCGGTCCCGACGGCCCTGTTGGCTTTCCTCACCTATCCCGACCGGGCGGATGAGGCCATCCGCTACGGCGTGCGCGCCGGTGGTGACACCGACACCATCGCCGCCATGGCCGGTGCGCTCGCCGGCGCGCGAACCGGAGCCGGTTCGCTGCCCGAGAAATGGCTGCGGCGACTGGACATCTCCGGGCGGCTGTGGTCACTGGCCGACCACCTCACCTGAGCGGTTCACCCCGGGCCGGTGAGGTGCACGTAGCGCTGCGGTTGTGCGACGAACGTGTACCTGCCGGCTGGGAAGGTCTGTGCGTGGCCGTCGATCGCTCCCTCGGTCGGCAGGTCGAGACGCAGCGTCACGGAGGTACTCCCCAAGCGGGCGTGCCTGTGGTCGTCGTCCCGCACCTGGTCCAACACGATCCCGTCGTCGGCGGGCTCGACGGCGAGCGCCGTCACCGGCGTCACGGGTCCGGTCGAGGTGCGATACGTCAGCGAACCCCGGATCTCCCAGCGCGACGCGCAATGGTCCGACAGGCCGTCCGCGGTCGTGACGGCCACCGCCGGACAAGACCGGGCCGCGAGATCGGACGGATGTGTCACGACGGCGGCGGGATCGACGACCCGGCACGCCCAGGCTGCCGCGCACCGATGTGCCGCGCCCCGCATCCTGTGATTCGCCGGAACGACGACGGTGATGTCACCGTCAGCGGGAATGGCGCCGAACGCCGGAACCGCCGGCAGGTCAAGCAGCCCCCAGCCGTGCTCCGCCGCCGCGGACGTGACCGCGGTACGGATCGCGCGGCTGCCGCGGTCGAAACCGCCGATCAACGCGATCCGCGTGGCCGAGGGGCGGCCGTCGGCCACCATATGTGTCAACGCCGTGCGGATCGCCTGGCCGCGATTACGCGCCTGCTGACGCCCGTGGGAGGTGTCCGGCCAGATGGCGTAGCGACGGCTCGTCATTCGGTGCCGCCGTCGAAGGACAGACCCGGCAGTTCGGCTAGCACGTCCATCAAGGACTCGAACCGTCGATTCGGCAGATGGTCCAGGGCGGCGAACACCGCGGGTGACGCCTGGCTGGCCAGTGCCGCCTCGCGCAGGTCCGATATCCCCGGCCGATCGGCGAGGAACGCGTTTTCCACATGGAAGCAGAACTGCGGCAACGTCAGCGATGCCGATGCCTCCACCACACCGTCCGTACTCACTTTCACGGCTCCCGTCGGATATGTCGCGCAAAGCGGCCAGCGGCGACCCACGTTCAGACTCTACACTCACGTTAGGGAAGAGTTAGAGATACCCGTGGACATGGTCGGCGCAGACGTGATCCCGCACTCATTTGGCGGCAGGCGCTCCGCGCTTTGGTGATCTCTCGTCTAACGTTAGGTGAGAGTTGCCGACGACGGCGGCGATGTTGCCGCCGGGCCGCCGGGGTCACCGAAGCCCCCGACTCCCTTATCCGAGCCGAGGAGCTTCCTTTGCCTGTCGAGCAGGTGCTGTGACCGACCCGAGCTAGTCCGCGCTCGTCGAGCAATCCCTCGGGCCGATGCCGGCGCTTACGTGCATCGCCCGCCACTGTCCTTCCAGCACGCCATGGTGGCGTGAGGTTGTTACGCGCCCGCGTGGCGCCCGAGCATGTCAGGTTGTTCGTCTGTGTCGAATCCATTGTCAATGGCGTCCGCGCGCCTGCGCACTCGTCCGTCCTGGTTGACGCCCAAGGTCGCACGTACCGAGATCCTTGCCGGTCTGGTGGTCGCGCTCGCGCTGATCCCGGAGGCGATCTCCTTCTCCATCATCGCCGGGGTGGATCCCAGCGTCGGGCTGTTCGCGTCGTTCACCATGGCGGTGGTGATCTCGGTCGTGGGCGGTCGTTCGGCGATGATCTCCGCCGCGACCGGCGCGATGGCACTCGTGGTCGCCCCCCTGGCGCTTGAGCACGGGCTGAGCTACCTGATCGCCGCGGTGATCCTGGGTGGCTTGATCCAGATCGTGCTCGGTTCGCTGGGCGTGGCGCGGTTGATGCGGTTCGTTCCGCGCAGCGTCATGGTCGGGTTCGTCAACGCGCTGGCGATCCTGATCTTCATGGCGCAGGTGCCCGAGCTGATCGACGTACCGTGGCCGGTGTACCCGCTGTTCGCGGGCGGGCTGGCGCTCATGGTGTTCTTTCCGAAACTCACCAAGGCGATTCCCGCCCCGCTGGTGTCCATTGTGGCGCTGACAGCGTTGACGATCGCCGCGGGGATCGCGATCCCGAAGGTCGGCGACAAGGGGTCGCTGCCGTCCTCGCTGCCGGTGCCGGGCCTCCCGGGTGTGCCGTTCACCTTCGACACCCTCGCTCTGATCGCCCCATACGCGTTCGCGTTCGCCTTGGTGGGGTTGATGGAGTCGTTGATGACCGCGAAGCTGGTCGACGACATCACCGACACCCATTCCAACAAGACCCGTGAGGCGATCGGCCAGGGCGTCGCGAATGTCGTCACCGGCTTCTTCGGCGGTATGGGTGGTTGCGCGATGATCGGCCAGACCATGATCAACGTGAAGACCGCCGGCGCCCGGACCAGGCTGTCGACGTTCCTGGCCGGCGTGTTCTTGATGGTGCTGTGCATCGCTTTCGGGCCGTTGGTCTCGCAGATCCCGATGGCCGCGCTGGTGGCGGTGATGGTGCTGGTGGCCTTCAGTACCTTCGACTGGCACAGCGTCGCGCCCGCCACGCTGAAGCGGATGCCCACGGGTGAGATCGCCGTCATGGTCGTCACCGTGGCCGTTGTCGTGATCACCCACAACCTCGCGATCGGCGTGATCGTCGGATGCATCACCGCGATGGTGATCTTCGCGCGGCGGGTCGCGCACCTGGTCGAGGTCACCGCCGTGGTCGACCCGGACGGCACCCAGGTCGTCTACGCCGTCACCGGCGAACTGTTCTTCGCCTCCAGCAACGACCTGGTCTACCAGTTCGACTACGCCAACGACCCGGACAAGGTCCTCATCGACCTCACCGACGCCCACATCTGGGACGCCTCCACCGTCGCCGCCCTCGACGCGATCACCACCAAATACGAGTCACGCGGCAAGACCGTCGAGATCATCGGGCTGAACAAGCACAGCGCTCGCATGCACGGCAAGCTCACCGGCGAACTCGCCGGCAGCCACTAGGAACCGAATAGCTGGTCGAGGTGGTAGCGCAGCACGGAGCGGGCGGTTTCCGTGCTGCGCTGGCCGATCAGCACGCTGGTGCCCAGACCGTGGCTGAGCGCGAGCAGCCGCGCCGCCTCGGTGGAGACGTTTAGAGCTGAAGGCAACAGCCCGTCTGCCTGGGCCCGCGTCAGCGCGTCCGCGAGTTGCCGATCCAGGTCGTTCACCCCGGCGATGAACGGTTCCTCGGCCAAGTCGGGGTCGGTCATCGCCAGCACCGCGTATGAGGTGCCGACGAGGTGGAACACGCGGCTCTGTTCGTCGCTGGGCATGGCCTCGTCGAGGAACGCCTCGACGAACGCCCGCGGCGGGACTGGGGCCGGCAACGCGGCCAGCCGCGCCGCCCATCGCTGATGACTTTGCCGCTCCAGATGCCGGAGCGCGCCGAGCAAGAGCTGGGCTTTGGTTTCGAAGTAGTACTGCACCAGGCGCAGCGAGACCCCCGATTCGGCGGCCACCGCCCGCATCGTCACCGCGTGCAGGCCATCCCGCCCTGCGACCCGCACCAGGGCTTCGGCGATCTGCGCGCGACGTTCGGCGTGATCCACGGTCCTCGGCACGCCGCACTCCCTTCGAGCCGCACCACCTTGTTGTGGTACGCCTGTATATGATACCGATGTATCATAACCTGAGTGGGACAATCGGGGGTGAGCGGGGACGTGAGCGATAACGAAAGTTCCGCCAGTCGGCAGGCGATCGAGGACAAGCCGGGAACTGCGAGCAGCGTTGTGCTCACGCTGGCCTGCGCGGCGCAGTTCATGGTGGTGCTCGACATCTCGGTGGTCAACGTGGCGCTGCCTTCGATCCAGCGAGCGCTCGGGTTCGACGAGGCCGGCTTGCAGTGGGTGGTCAACGCCTACGCGCTGACCTTCGCCGGATTCCTCCTGCTGGGTGGGCGGCTCGCGGATCTGTTCGGCCGCAAGCGGCTCTTCGCCCTCGGACTTGCCGTGTTCTCCGGGGCGAGCCTGGCAGGCGGACTGGCGGACTCCGCGCCCCTGCTGATCGCCGCTCGCGCTGTGCAGGGCCTCGGTGCCGCCGTGCTCGCCCCTGCCACACTGACCGTCCTCACCACCACCTTTGCCGAAGGCGGCGCGCGCACGCGGGCTTTGGCGATCTGGACCGCGGTGGGGATCGCGGGCGGCACGGCGGGCAACCTCGTAGGCGGTGTGCTCACCGAATTCCTGTCGTGGCGGTCGATCCTGCTGGTCAACGTCCCGATCGGTGCCGTCGCCCTCGTCCTGACCACCCGCTTCCTGGCCGGAGACCGTCGAGCCGCCTCTCGAGGCCGTCTCGACGTCGCCGGGGCGGTGCTGGCCACTGCCGGTCTCACAGCGCTGACCTACGGCATCGCCCAAGCCCGCACCTACGGCTGGGGTGCGCCGGTGACGACGGCAGCCCTGGCAACCGGTGCCGTCGCGATGATGTCGTTCGTCGTGGTCGAGGCCAGGTTCGCCCGTGCGCCGCTCATTCCGCTGCGGTTGTTCCGGTCGCGGGCGATCTCGGTGGGCAACGTGGCGATGGTGCTGGCCGGGGCCTGCCTGAACCCGATGTGGTACTTCCTGACCCTCTACATGCAGAAAGCCCTGCACTACAGCCCGGTGCAGTCCGGCCTGGGTTTCCTGCCGCACACGCTGGTGTCGATCATCGTCGGCGTGCGCGTCACACCGTGGCTCATGCGCCACCTCGACGGCCGGGTGCTGATCGCCGCTGGAGCACTGATCGCCGCGGGAGGGTTCTGGTGGCAGAGCCAGATCACCGCGACTAGCGGCTACCTCACCGGGATCCTCGGGCCGGCGATCGTGTTCTCGGTCGGCAGCGGGCTGCTCAACACACCGATCACCACCACCGTCACCTCCGGCATCAGTCCCGCTGACGCCGGTGCCGCATCCGGGCTGATGAACACCACCAAGCAGTTCGGCGGCGCCCTCGGCCTCGCGGTGCTCGTGACGATCGCCGGAAGCCACCTCGACACCCCGGCGGCGCTGGCCGCGGACTACGGCCGCGCGTTCCTGGCCATCGCGGCCATCCTGGTGGTCGTCGCCGCGGTCGCCCTCGCCCTGCCGGGACAGCGAGACGGCGAGCGCCGCCGCACGATGGCCGGCTGACCGGCCGCCGCCGGGAACTACGTGGTGGCAGGCGCGGTCAGGCTGTGGTGGAGGTGGTAGCGCTTGCCGCGCAGGGAACGCACACCGGGTGTGTTGGCGAAAATGTCGTGTAGGTCGTCGTGCGCGCCACTCGTGGCCGCCTCCCGGTGGGCCTCTTCGGCGGTCCATTCGGTGTAGTTGAGCAGGCGGGTGCCGTCGACGCTGAGGTGGAAATGTGCTGAAATCGCCCCGGGATGGCCCTCGTCCTCGGGCAGAGCGGCCAGCAGCGTGTCGACGAACTCGCGCTGCCGGCGCGGACCGTCGGTGGCGAACAACGCGGTCACCACACAGCCCGGTACCCGTGTTTCGCCCGCGGTGGTGAGGCTGCGGTACAGCTGGTACACGGTCGGCTGCTCGCCGGTGCCGCCCAGGCAGGGCAGTGCGGTGTGCGGATGGTCGGCGGTGCTTTGCGTGTAGCTCAGTACGTTCGCGCCGTCGGTGCTGATGAAGCAGCTCCAGGACAGGACATCAGGCGGCCACGGGCTCTGCTTCCACGCTGAGACAAGGGAATCAGCCACGACTCGTTGACGGCCAGCGGTGTCCACGTCATGGGTGGAGACCAAGACGGCCTCCAGATCGGGGCGGTTTATCACGGGGAACCCGGCGGCCACGGGGCGTCTCCTCGAAGTCTTGTGCCTGCGGAATTCTCATCCCACACCGGTATCCCTGGAAGGGCAACGGAATTACCGGCTCCGCGAATCTCCGAGGTGGTGCCGTATCCGCCCCGGCTAGTGTGGTGAACGTGCTCGATCCACTGGCTCGACCGCGGCTACGGATGCCGGAGTTGCTGAGGTTGTTGCACGATCGCGAGATCGATTGGGTGCTCAGCGGGTCCACGGTGCTGGCCGTATACGGTGCCGACCTCGAACCCAACGACCTCGATATGGTGCCGTCTCCGGAACCGGCGAATCTGCGCCGTATCGCCGCGCTGCTCGTGGAACTCGACGCGGTGCCGGCCCACTTCCCGGGCTGGGCCGGCAGTCCCAGCGTGGAGCAGTGTCGTGCGTGGCAGCCGGAACCGCCGACCCTGCAGCAGCTGGACCACCTGTTCGTTACGCGGTTGGGCATGCTCGACGTGCCACCGGAGATCACTGGAACCCATAGTCGGCTGCGCACCGGAGCGACCAGGTTGGGCCTTTTCGGGGTACCCGTGTGGGTCTGCGATCCGGACGATGTGCTGGGCAGGCTGCCCGCCCGCCCCCGCCCGAAAGACCTGAGCCGAGCCGCGACGTACCAAATGCTGCGGCACCGGCTTGGGACCGACCGCCGACCGCACGGTCTCCATCGGTTTCTCTGAGTCAGGACGCAGCCGCCCGGCCCCTTGCCGCGGATCCGGTTCTTTGCCGCACAGCGCCTGGGGTGAGGGACAGCTCGTCCAGTAGTCGCAGTCGCACTCTCGAGGTCGCGTTACCCGGCGGAACTTGTGTGCGGGCCAGCATCCTCTCACCGTCAGTGCTGACGAAGCAGTTCAACGAGACTAAGGCTTCGTTCCGCCAGCTGGTGGCCAATTGCTTAACGGCCGCGCGCACGTTCTCCGCGCCGGATTCGATACCGGATTGACCGGACAAGGCAACAGGACTTCAGGAGCCTCAGGAGTGAGCGCGGGCGGCGAGCAGCGTGATGAACCCGGTCAGCACCAAGATCGAGAGAGTCACCACCCCGGCGTGGAATCCGCCGAGGCCACCGCCGATCAAGCTCCAGGCCATCGCGGCGGCGGCCGGGCCGATCGTGCTGCCGAGGGTTCGCCCGAGATTGGCGACGCCGCCCGCCGTGCCCGTTTGGTCGGCTGGTGCGGCGGCGAGGATCAGCGTCATGATCGGCGAGTTGGCCAGCGCCGTCCCGACCCCGATCACGACCATCCGCCAGCTCAGCCCGCCCACGCCGGTCTCGCCGTCCACACTGAGCATGGTCAGCATCCCCGCCACCGTGATCGTCACGCCGACCGCCGCGACCGGCCGCGCCCCGCACCGGTCCGCCAGCACACCCGCGAGCGGCGATATGACCGAGGCTGTCGCGACGAAGACCAGTATCGCCACGCCCAGCACCTCCGGTCCGCGCCGCCAGACGTCGGAGATCAGGAACGGCAGCGAGAATCCCACCAAACCACCGGCCGAGGCCATCATCATCAACGACACCACCGGGAACCCGAACGTCCGCCGCCGCAGCAAGCCGAGCACGGAACGGGAGGTGCGTAACCGGCACCACCACACCGCGGCGACGACGGCGACCACGGCGAGACCGGCCCCGAGCCACCACCGATCCTTGCCCTGTTCCACGGCCAGCAGTCCCGCGGTGACCGCCACCCCCACCAGGACGGCATCGCCCAGCAAGGACCGGTCGGGCACCGGCAACGCGCGGCCTTCGCGCTCTGGATCTCGGGGGAGGACCAGGCGGCCGAGGCCGATCAGCACCATCAGGAGGGGAACCTTCGCCACGAACAGCCCGCGCCATCCCCAGGCCTCGGCGACCAGCCCGCCCAGCGGCGCGACCGCCATGCTGCCGATCATCATCACCGTGGCGATCACGCTCAACGCGCGACTCCGCTGATCCTCCCGCACCGTCGCCGCCACCAGCGGCAGGTACACCGCCAGATACGCCGCCGCCGCGACCCCCTGCAGTGCCCTGCTCGCCAGCACGAGCCACCACCACGGCGCCACCGCCGACACTGTCCCGGCCACGCCGACCGCCGCCAGTGACAGCAGGAACACCCGCCGCGGCGCGGCCCGGTCCACCCACCGCCCGGCCGGAATCGCCAACGCCGCCATCGGCAACGAGTACGCCAGCAGTACCCACGCCGTCGCCCCGGCACCGACCCCGAACTCGGTGCCGACCAAGGGAAGCGCGAACCCGGCCAGGCTGACCTCGCTCCCCACGATCAGCGACGCCACCGCCAGCAACCCCACCGCGCCCCAACGGGTGCGCACGCCGCCGCCGGACAGCTTCTTAGTCCCCAGTTCCGACCCCATGCCCACCAAAGTACAATCGCGATGGCAATTTTGTACAACGGTGATTGCACTTTGAGGTGTCATGGCTGATCGCGACCATGTAGTACCGCCGACGCGGGGGCGTGTCGCCAAACGCGACGCGATCCTCAGGGCAGCGCGCACCGTGTTCGGCCGCGACGGCTACCTCCGCGCGACCATCGAGACCATCGCCGGAGAAGCCGAGGTGTCCACCCGGACGATCTACAACCACTTCGACGGCAAAGAACATCTCTTCGCCACCGTGATCCAGGACAGCGCGCACCAGGTGACCGCCGCGCTCGCCGAGATCATGCAACGCCATCTCGACCACGTGACGGACCTTCAGCCCGCTCTCGTCGAGCTCGGCACCGACTGGGTCACGCCGCGACCGGAGTTCGCGGACCACTTCGCCATGGTCCGCCACCTCGCCGCCGAGGCCGCCGACCTCCCCGGCGCCTTGCTCGCCGCCTGGCACGACAACGGCCCACGTCGTACCGAAGACGCACTCGCACGCCACTTCCAGCACCTGGCAGGCCGCGGCCTGCTCCAGCTCGACAACCCCCAGCGTGCCGCGAACCACTACATCTGGCTCGTCCTCGGCGAAGTCAACAGCCGAGCCCAAACTGGACTTCCGGCCCTGGAAGATGTCGAGAAGAAGGAACTCATCACCGCCGGCGTGCACGCCTTCCTCCATGGCTACCTGCCACGCTCCGCTTAAAGGTCTGTCGAGCTTCGGGCGCAGCGCGTTCCGGGGTTGTGGCAACGCTTACGGCTAGTCGCCGTCCTGGCTGGCGCGGCGGGCGTCGGCGCATCGCCAGGCGCCGAACGCGGAGCCGAGCAGGATTGCCAACGCCGCGGCGAGGACGCTGTCACGGTCCCCGGCGCCCGCGTGGCTCAGGGCCGCGAAGGCGAGTGCGCCGCAGATCAGCACGGCGAGTAGTCGTGCGGCGACGATCCAGCGACGGAGACGACGGCGGGGCCGATGCGTCCAGGCAGGGTTCGCCATGTGTTTACTTTTCTGTTGCCGGGGCTGCTCGTTCAGCACATAGCGTCACTGCATCGAGATTTGTGGTTCCAAGTGTGCCATCTCGATCCCGAATTGACTGCCATGGAGGTGCTGTGCCGACTCGTTCCGGGCCCGCTCGGCGTACTGTTCCGCTGCCGTTGCTCGCCGCGCATGACGGTGGCCGGGCGGCGTTGACCTGTCGTTACCGGTGTGGTGACGCGTGTTTCCACCCTGCGCCGAACACGTCGGACAACCCGTATCTCGGTGACGTGATCACGAATGCCCTGTCCCGGCGCGGGGTTCTGCGTGCCGGTGCGGTGGTGTCGCTGGCCGCGGCGGCGGCCGGTGTCCCGGCGATGGCGTCGGCCGCCGAGCCGGACGCCGTCGATACCGCGGGCCACGCGGGCCGTGGGGCCGCGCGGGGGCTGCGGTTCGAGCCGGTGCCGCACAACAAGCTTGATGCGGTCAGTGTCCCGCAGGGATACACCCACGAAGTCGTGGTCCGGTGGGGCGACCCGATTCTGGCCGGTGCGCCCGCCTTCAATCCGACTGGGCAGACCGTGAAGGCGCAGGCCGGGCAGTTCGGCTACAACTGCGACTACCTGGCGCTGCTGGAGCTGCCGTGGGAGCGGCACCGGCAGGTGCTGGTCGCGAACCACGAGTACACCGACGAGAACTTGATGTTCGCCGGGTACTCGGCGGCGAACCCGACCCGGGACCAGGTGGAGATCGCGTGGGCCGCGCACGGGCTTTCGGTGCTGGTGCTGGACGAGGACCGGCGCAGCGACCGGCTCACACCGGTGCGCGGACATCGGCTGAACCGTCGGGTCACCGCGACCACGCCGATCGCGTTAACCGGCCCGGCGGCGGGCAGCGCGTTGTTGAAGACGTCGGCGGATCCGGCTGGGAAGACGGTGCTGGGGACGCTGAACAACTGCGGTGGCGGGATGACGCCGTGGGGGACGGTGCTCTCGGGTGAGGAGAACTTCAACCAGTACTTCGGCAACGCCGATCTGGTGACCGATTCGGTCGCCAAGCAGCGGCTGGCCCGGTATGGCCTGCGGGGGCTGGCGAGTGAGCGGAAGTGGGAGCGGTTCGATCCGCGGTTCGATGTGTCGAAGGAGCCGAACGAGGTCAATCGGCACGGCTGGATCGTGGAGATCGACCCGTTCGATCCGACGTCGACGCCGCGGAAGCGCACGGCGCTGGGCCGGTTCAAGCACGAGGCCGCCGAGCCGCGCCTGACCCGGGATGGCCGGGTTGTGCTGTACATGGGCGATGACGAGCGGTTCGACTACTTCTACAAGTACGTCTCCAAGAACCGGGTCAAACACGGCGCGAGCCAGACCGCCAGGCGGCACAACGCGACGCTGCTGGACGAGGGAACCCTGTACGTCGCCAAGTTCGCCGGCGACAGCCCCGCCGCCGAGATCGACGGCTCCGGGAAACTCCCGGCGGACGGCGAGTTCGACGGCACCGGCTCCTGGGTTCCGCTGGCCAGCGGCACGAAGTCCTTTGTGGACGGCATGACGGCCGACGAGGTGTATGTCTACACGCGACTGGCCGCGGACAAGGTCGGCGCGACCAAGATGGACCGCCCGGAGGACGTCGAGCCCCATCCCCGCACCGGAACCGTCTACATCGCGCTGACCAACAACTCCGACCGCGGCGCGGCGGGCAAGACCGGTCCGGACGAGGCGAACCCGCGCACCGGCAACCGGCACGGGCAGGTGATGGAAGTCCTCGAGTCGGGCAACAACCCTGCCGCGACCAGTTTCCGGTGGCGGCTGTTCCTGGTCTGCGGGGACCCGGCCGACCCGAGCACCTACTTCGCCGGTTTCCCCAAGGATCAGGTGAGCCCGGTCTCGTGCCCGGACAACCTGGCGTTCGACCGGTACGGCAACTTGTGGATCGCCACCGACGGCAACGCGCTCAAGTCGAACGACGGCTTGTTCGGGGTGGCGGTCGAGGGCCGCTACCGCGGGCAGGTCAAGCAGCTGCTCACCGTGCCGGTGGGTGCGGAGACCTGCGGCCCGATCATCGGCGAGCGCCGGATCCTGGTCGCTGTGCAGCACCCAGGTGAGGTCGACGGCGCGACGGTGGAGAAGCCCGCTTCGACCTGGCCTGACGGGCCGGGGAACTTGGTGCGGCCGTCGGTGATCAGCGTGCGCCGCGAGGGACGCGGCCGGATCGGCGACTGACGAGAAAAGCCTCGGCCAGGTGGCCGGTGGAGGGTTCGGTCAGGGAACAGCCAACCCTGCCTGGGGCGGTTCCGAGTCATCGGGACCGCCTCAGGTGTATCCGAGGGCGGGTCAGTCGCACACGCCGCGGCGCGTGGGGGCCAGGTGGTGCGGTCGGAACATGCCGTGGGTGCGGACGAGCGCGGTCAGGGTCTCCAGCGGATCGTCCTGGACCCGGTACCAGCTCCACGTGCCACGGCGTTCCCGCGACAGCAAGCCGGCGTTCACCAGCATCTTGACGTGGTGCGACAGAGTGGATTGCGGCAGGTCGAACTCGTCGGCGAGGTCGCAGAAGCAGGCCTCGCCGTTGGGTGAGTGGGCGACCAGCGCCAGCAGCCGGACCCGGACCGGGTCGCCGAGGGCCTTGAACAGGGCGGCGGCGGACGCGGCGTCTCCGGGGTCGAGGACGTCGGCGCCGATCGCCGACAGCGGCAACGCCGCGATCCCGTTGACATCGATCTCACCCACAGCCATGGGTGACATCATGCTCAAACTTGGTGAACGCCCGGTGAACCGCCGGGGGAACCCTCCTGCACAGGCAGCGCGGCGCCGGGCAGCGGGACGGTGAACTGGTAGCCGAGACCACGCACGGCCCTGATCCACTGTGGATCGTGTTCGTTGTCGCCGAGGCGTTTGCGCAGCCGCATGATGTGGACGGTGAGGGTGTTGCTGCGGGCTCGGCTGTGCTCGCCCCAGACGGCGCTGGTGAGGTCTTTGCGGGTGAGGACCGCGCCGACGCGTTCGGCGAAGTACCGCAGGAGGAGGAATTCCATCGGCGGCAGGGACACCAGTTCGCCGTCGAGCCAGAACTGCGGGATCGTGCCGTCGATCCGCAGCCGGCCGAGGTCGAGCACGATCGGCCGCAGGTCGACGTTCTCGGGCCGGGCCGCGAAGGACCGCAGCAGCCTCAGCAGTTCCTGCGGCCGGTAGGGCCTGGGAACGATCGCGGTGACGCCCATCTCGGCGGCCCTGGCCGCGAAGATCCCGTGGCCGGCGCCCGCTCCGGCGACGACCGGAAGGTCGGGTTCGTGCCGCCGGACGATGTCGAGGAAGTCGATCGCGTCCAGTCTCCCGGTCGCCGGGCCGAGCAGGACGACGTCCGGGCAGGTGCGGCCGACTTCCAGCAGCGCGGTGGCCGGGTCGGCGCAGCTGCGGATCTCGACCGGCTGTCCGACCAGGATCTCCGAGAGTTGCTGGACGACCTCGGGGTCCTGCTCGACCAGCAGCACCGCGAGCCGGTCGGGCAGGTCACGGCACGCCGCCGTGCAGGCACGGCGGCGGAGGTGGAACTGGGAGTTGTCCGACTCCCACCCGTGAACGACGTCTGCTCGCATGACTCAGCCGAACCGGCCGGTGATGTAGGCCTCGGTCCGCGGGGCGGACGGGTTGCTGAAGATGTGCTCGGTTGTGTCGAACTCGACAAGTTTCCCGATCCGGTCGCCGTTGTCGGTGACTTCGGCGGTGAAGAACGCGGTGCGCTGGGACACTCGCGCGGCTTGCTGCATGTTGTGGGTGACGATGATGATCGTGTAGGTCTTAGCCAGCTCGTTCATCAGGTCTTCGATCTTCGCCGTGGCGATCGGATCCAGCGCCGAGCAGGGCTCGTCCATGAGGATCACCTCGGGTGAGGTCGCGATCGCGCGGGCGATGCACAGCCGCTGCTGCTGACCGCCGGACAGGCCGGACGCGTTCTGCTTGAGCTTGTCCTTCACTTCGTCCCACAATGCCGCGCCGCGCAGTGCCTGCTCCACGACCTCGTCCATGCTGTCCGGTTTCATCCCGGTGACCCGGGGACCGTAAGCGATGTTCTCGTAGATCGATTTGGGGAAGGGGTTCGGTTTCTGGAACACCATGCCGACCCGGCGGCGCAATTCGATGACGTCGACGGACGGCTCGTAGATGTCGACGTTGTGGTAGGCGACCCGGCCGTGCACCTTCGCGCCGGGGATGAGGTCGTTCATCCGGTTCAGGCACCGCAGCACGGTCGATTTCCCGCATCCCGACGGTCCGATGAGGGCGGTGATCTCCTTGCTGCCGAAGGCGAGGTCGACGTGGCTGACGGCGAGGAAGTCGCCGTAGCTGACGCCGAGGTCGCGTGTGGTGATCACGCCGTCGGGGTCGTTCTGGGGTGCTTCCGGCGCCTGGTGGTGTGCCAGTTCGACGAGCAGGCGTTCGCCCTGCTCGTCGAGTTGTGCCCCTGGCTGGTCATGTTTGGTCACGCCTGTCTGCTCCGCTCGTGTCATAAGGTTCGTCGGCCCCTTTTCGGTCCGTCACCAGTTCCGCTGGAAGCGGTTGCGCAGCCAGATCGCGATCCCGTTCATGGCCAGCAGGATAAGGATCAGCAGCAGGATGGTGGACCAGGCCAGGTGCTGGAATTCGATTTCCGGCAGCTTGATCAGGTTGAAGATCTGCACGGGCAGCACGGTGTACCGGTCGAGCATGCCGTCGGGGTTGACGGTGACGAACACGGTCGCGCCGACCAGGATCAGTGGCGCCGCCTCGCCGATCGCCCGCGACAACGCGAGGATCGCACCGGTCGCGATACCGGAGATCGCCGCCGGGAGGACCTGGCGCCAGGTTGTCTGCCACTGTGTCGCACCGAGCGCGAGGGACGCGTCGCGGATCTCGCCCGGGACGGCTCGCAGCGCCTCGCGGGTGGTGATGATGATGACCGGCAGGATCAGCAGCGCCAGGGCCACGGATCCGGCGAGCACGACCGGGCCGACCGAGATCGGGCCGCGCACGATGAACGCCAGGGTCAGGATGCCGTAGATGATCGTCGGCACCGCGACGAGGTTCTGGATGTTCAGCTCGATCAGCCGGTTCCACCACTTGTTGCTGTCGGCGTACTCCTCGAGGTAGATCGCGGCCGCGATGCCCAGCGGCAACGCCAGCAAGATCGTGCCCAGCATGACCCACAGCGTGCCGTAGATCGCCGACTCGACCCCGGAGGTCGCCGGGCGCAGCTTCGAGGGCTGATTGGCCACCAAGTTCCAGTCGAACCGGGCGAGCCCCTCGGAAATGATCACCATCAGGACCGCGAGGAGGAACGCGCACACGATCGCCAGGCACGCCCACAGCAGGAACGCGAATGCCGCGGACCGGGTGTCGGTGCGCCGGCCGTTGGTGAGCCGTTCGGTCGGCGGGGTCAAGGTCAGGGTCATCAGTAGGCCTGCCTGTACTTGCGGACCAGCGAGATGCTGATCATGTTGATCACCAGCGTCAGGACGAACAGCAACGCGCCCACGGCGAACAGCGAGTAGTAGACGGGGCTGCCTTGCGGGGCGTCACCACTGGCGACCTGGGCGATGAACCCGGTCATCGTCTGCGCGCCGACGAGCGGGTCGAACGTGAACTGCGGCTGGTTGCCCGCCGCGATCGCCACGATCATCGTTTCCCCGACCGCGCGGGAGATCCCGAGCACGATCGCCGCCACGATCCCGGACAGCGCGGCGGGGAACACCACCCGCAGCGTGGTCTTCATCCGGTTCGCGCCCAGCGCGTAAGACCCCTCCCGCAACGAGCGCGGGACCGCTGACATCGCGTCCTCCGACAGCGACGCGACGGTCGGGACGATCATGAAGCCCATCACGATGCCGGGGGAGAGGTTGTTGAAGATCTGCGCGCCGAACACGTCCGACAGGATCGGGGTGACGATCGTCAGCGCGAACACGCCGTACACGACCGTCGGCACGCCGGCGAGGATCTCCAGGATCGGCTTGATGATCCGCCGGACGCGGGTGTTTGCGTACTCCGACAGGTAGATCGCCGCACCGAGCCCGAGTGGCACCGCCACCAGCAGGGCGATCACCGTGGTGCTCAGCGTGCCGAGCACCAGCGGCAGGACGCCCCATTCCTTGTCGGTCCATGAGTCCTTGGCACCGAAGCCGGCGGTCCAGGTCGTGCCGGTGAGGAATTCGCCGAGGCTGACGTTGCCGAAGAACTCGACCAGCGGGGCGAACAACGCCACCGCGATGCCGATCGTGATCACGATGGACAGCAGCGCGGACCCGGCCAGGAAACCCTTGATGATCCGCTCGCCGACCCGGCTGCGCTGCGCCCGCAGATCGATCGGGCGGTCGGCCGGAGGCGGGCTCCCCGTGCCGGGGGAGCCCGCCGTGACAGGGCCGGTCGTCACTGCCCGCCGGCCTTCTTCTTCAGCTCTTCCAGCGCGGTCTGAGCCTTCTTGACCTGCTCAGCCGTGAGCGGGATGAACTTCGCCGCCTTGACGATCTCCTCGTTCTTCTGCAGATAGAACTCGGTGAACTTCACGACCTGCGGCTTCTTCAGGCCGGCGTCGGAGGCATAGATGAACAGCGGCCGGGCCAGCGGCTTGTAGGACCCGTCCTGCGCGGCCTGCGCCGACGGGGCGACACAGCCGTTGCCGCCATTGATCTGCACGGCCTTGACCTTGTCCGCGTTGGCCTCGAGGTAGGAGAACCCGAAGTAGCCCAGCGCGCCCTTGGTCGCCGACACACCCTGCACGGTGACGTTGTCGTCCTCGGTCGGGTTGTAGTCGGTGCGGCTCGCGCCGTCCTTACCGTTGATCACCTCGGTGAAATAGCTGAACGTGCCCGAATCCGAACCGGCGCCGAACAGTTGCAGCGGCTCGTTCGGGAACGACGGGTCGACCTCGTTCCAGTTCTTCACCGTCGACCCGGGTGCCCAGATCTTCTTCAGCTGCTCGACGGTCAGGCACGAAGCCCAGCTGTTGTCCTTGTTGACCACCACGCTCAGCGCGTCGTTGGCCACCAGCAGGTCGCTGTAGGAGATGTTCTTTTCCGCGCACAGCTTCTTCTCGGACTCGCTGATCGGGCGCGACGCGTTGGAGATGTCGGTCTCGCCGGCGCAGAACTTCTTGAACCCGCCACCGGTGCCGGAGGTGCCGACGGTGACGTTGGCGTCGGGGTTCTCGCCCATGAACAACTCGCCCGCGGCCGAGGACAGCGGCTCGACGGTGCTGGACCCGTCGATCACCACCGGGCCCGACGCCTTCTGCTCGGTCCCGGTAGCGGTGGGCTGCTCGTCGCTTCCCCCGCAAGCGGCCAAGGTCAATCCGGCTGCCATGACAACGGCCGCCATACGCGCCCGCTTGAACTGGCGGATGGTCACTGAAGTGCCTCCTGCGTTGGTCCCCGGCACCCGCCGGGCGAACGTCTCGCCCCGCGTTTGCGAGGCCCCTGCATCCAACAATCTCGATCTAAACGAATGGTGAACGAGAAGTGAAACCACAGATTCGAGTCCGCACCGTGACCTCGGCTGCCGAAAAGCGTGAAAACGATTACGTGAGCTGACTGGTAAGAGGTGAGTAACCAACTGGGCGGCAGTTGTTCACGGCCGTCCATAGTGGATCAAGAAGCGTGGATGGCGGGAGTCGTATCACGCCGCGCAGGCGCGGGATAGCACGCGAATTTCGCGGCAGTCAACCGGATCATCGTGAACTAGTTGGCAAGGAACGCGCCTTGTTTCGCTGGTTGACGACCTCGGTTTTCCATTGGTAACTTGCTCCCGCTGGGGAGGCCTCCGCATGCGCGCACACTCAAATCATCATTCATGATGGGAGTCTGGGGCATTATGCGAGCAATTCAGAAAACTGCGGTCATGCTGTTCAGCACGGCCGCGCTGTATTCGGGCGTCGCCGTCGTCACAGCGCCGACGGCCGCGGCGTACCCGCAGGACTGCAGCGCGGGAACGAGCTCAAACTCGGGATGGTCCTACTGTCGCTACGGCAGTGGAAGTCACCGGGTCCGGGTGACCTGCAACAACAACCTGGGATCCATCTACTACCGCTGGGGCGGCTGGGTCGGCACGGGCAGCTACTCGACCCGGGCGTGCGACTCGGTCTACCACAAGGCGACGGGCGCCCTTGTCGAGAAGCAAGGCGACTGACAGCCGGTCTCTGAGATAACCGCGCCCGTTCCGATTCGGGCACCTGCCGTCGAATGTGTCATCTGGCGGCAGGTGTCCCTATCTCGCCGGGCTATTTCAGCAGCGGGCCTCGCGCTCCTGGGATGAGAGCGGAGCAGCCCGGTCGGCCAGTGGTCCGCCAGTGCGCAGCAAGTTTTCCAAGGTCTGCAGCGGTTCGGGAAGGATGCTGTACCAGCTCCACGTTCCCCGGCGCTCTCGCTCGAGGATGCCCGCCGTGACCAGAACGCGAAGGTGATGACTGAGCGACGGCTGCGGCATGTCGAACTCCTCGGCGAGATCGCAGAAACATGCCTCGCCGCCCGGTGAATACCGGACCATGGACAGCAGCCGGATCCGCACGGGGTCCGACAGCGCCTTGAACAACTTCGCCGCCTGCTCCGCCTCGTCCTGGGCCACGACCGCCGCGGGCTCGGCCATCAGCAGGGTGATGGCCACCGGCTTCCGGGTGCGGCCGTTCTCGGTCGCCATATGCCCTCCTCGGATCGTGTGACCTCTGACGACGAGCCTACCCACTGGATTGACAAACGTCGATACAGGCCGTTGAATTGGATTCACAGACTTCGATCCAATCCTCGCCCCTTGCCCTGAGGAGACGCCATGACCCACGCCACGGACGGCTTGCCCGCCCGCGAGGTGCTGGACCAGCTCGACCGGATCGCCGACGAACTGGCGGACAAGTTCCATGGCACGTTCGGCCGGGAAACGGTCGAACACTTCGTCAACGAGACCTACTACCTGCTCGAACGGTCCGCGACGGTCAAGGTCCACCTCACGACGCTGACCGCCCGCTTCGCCCGTGACCGCCTGCTCGACCTGGCCAAGGTCGACGGGCTGACGCACGTCACGGCGCCGCAGGTGCTGTTCATCTGCGTGCACAACGTGGGCCGCTCGCAGATGGCCGCCGCGCTGCTCACCCACCACGCCTTCGGGCATGTGATGGTCCGCTCCGCCGGGTCGCAGCCGACCGGTGAGATCCCGGAGGTCATCACCGAGGCGCTGGGTGAGCTGGACATCGAACTGGCGGGGGCGTTCCCGAAGCCGTTGACCGACGAGGTCGTCCGGGCCGCCGACGTGGTGGTCACCATGGGCTGCGGGGACGCATGCCCGATCTACCCCGGCAAGCGCTACCTCGATTGGGACGTGCCCGACCCGATGGACCAGCCGCTGAGTGCGGTCCGGTCGATCCGCGACGACATCGACCGCCGGGTTCGCCGCCTGCTGGAGGAACTCGTGGACTGACACACGCTGTTCACCTAGATCGGTGATTATGGATACAGAGATTGTCGTAGTCGAAGAGGAGCAGTTCATGACCCGCACGCCTGAGGTGTTGTTCGTCTGCGTGCACAACGCCGGCCGCTCCCAGATGGCCGCCGCGCTGTTGCAGCACTACTCGCTCGGGCGGATCGCGGTGCGGTCCGCGGGCTCCGAGCCCGCGGAGAAGGTGAATCCCGCCGCCGCCGCGGCGCTCGCGGAGTGGGGCTTGGACATCACCGCCGAGGTCCCGAGCAAACTGTCCACCGAGGACGTCGAAGCCTCCGATGTGGTGATCACCATGGGATGTGGTGACACCTGCCCGATCTTCCCTGGAAAGCGGTACCTCGACTGGCCGCTGGAGGATCCCGCCGGCCAGGGCGTGGCCGCCGTGCGCCCGATCCGCGACGAGATCGACCGCCGCGTCCGCGGCCTGGTCGCCGAAATTCTCGACGCCTGACCCCCCGCCTCCCCCGCACTTCTGGAGACCAGCCCGTGACTCAAACCGCCGACAAAGCCGGTGCCCCGGCCGACACCGACGTCATGCACAAACTGTCCTTTCTGGACCGGTTCCTTCCGGTCTGGATCATCGTCGCGATGGGTGCCGGGCTACTGCTGGGCAGCGTCATCCCCGGTCTGCAAGGTGTGCTGGACGCGGTGAAGATCGGGCAGGTGTCGCTGCCGATCGCGCTGGGGCTGCTGTTGATGATGTACCCGGTGCTGGCGAAGGTCCGCTACGACAAGCTCGACACCGTGACCAAGGACAAGCGCACCCTGGTGCTTTCCCTGGTGCTGAACTGGATTCTCGGTCCGGCGCTGATGTTCGCGCTCGCCTGGCTGATGCTGCCCGATCTGCCGGAGTACCGGACCGGGCTGATCATCGTCGGTCTCGCCCGGTGCATCGCGATGGTGATCATCTGGAACGACCTCGCCTGCGGTGACCGGGAGGCCGCCGCGGTGCTGGTCGCGCTGAACTCGGTCTTCCAGGTGATCATGTTCGGCGTGCTCGGCTGGTTCTACCTCGACCTGCTTCCCGGCTGGCTGGGCTTGGACACGACGACGCTGGACTTCTCGCCGTGGGAGATCGCGCTCAGCGTCGTCATCTTCCTCGGTATCCCGCTCGCCGCCGGATACCTCTCGCGCCGCATCGGGGAGCGGAGCAAGGGCCGCGACTGGTACGAAGGCAAGTTCCTGCCCAAGATCGGCCCGATCGCCCTCTACGGCCTCCTGTTCACTATCGTTATCCTGTTCGCCCTGCAAGGCGACAACATCACCTCCCGCCCGCTCGACGTCGCCCGGATCGCGCTGCCGCTGCTGGTGTACTTCGCGATCATGTGGATCGGCGGCTACCTGCTGGGCAAGGCCTCCGGCCTGTCGTACGAGCGCACCACGACGCTGGCGTTCACCGCCGCGGGCAACAACTTCGAACTCGCGATCGCCGTCGCCATCGGCGTCTTCGGCGTCACCTCCGGACAAGCACTCGCCGGAGTCGTCGGGCCGCTGATCGAAGTGCCCGTGCTGGTCGGCCTGGTTTACGTCAGCCTTTGGCTGCGTAAACGCTGGACCGCGAAAGCGCCTGCGGAGTGACCGGAGCCGCGCGGGTAGTGGTCATCGGCGGCGGCCAGGCCGGTCTCGCTGCGGGCTACTACCTGCGCCGCGCCGGACTCGACTTCGTCATCCTCGACGCCCAACCCGAACCGGGCGGCGCCTGGCTCCACGGCTGGGACTCGCTACGGCTGTTCTCCCCGGCACAGCACAGCTCGCTGCCGGGCTGGCCGATGCCGCCCTACCCAGGACCCGGGTACCCGACCGCCGAGCATGTCGTCGACTACCTCTCCATGTACGAGAAACGCTACGAACTCCCGATCCGCCGAGGGGAGACGGTGACCGCCGTGTCCCGGGGCGGTGACGGATTTCGGGTGAGCACCGACACCGGGGACTGGAGCGCAGGGGCGGTCATCAGTGCGACGGGAACCTGGTGGCGTCCCTTTCTTCCGCTGATGCCCGGCGGGTTCACCGGTCGTCAACTGCACACGGTGGATTACCGGGGTCCGGAGGAGTTCGCGGGTCAGGATGTCGTGGTGGTCGGTGGTGGGAACTCCGGTGCGCAGATTGCCGCCGACCTCGCGGGCACGGCGAATCTGACCTGGGTCACCCGCCGCCCACCGCGCTACCTGCCCGATCACGTCGACGGCAAGGCCCTCTTTGACGTCGCCACGCGACGCCGTCAGGCGCTGGAGACCGGACAGGCCGACACCGCCGGAGTCGCCGGGCTCGGCGACATCGTCGCCGTCCCACCGGTCCGCGAAGCACGCGATGCCGGACTGCTACAGCCGCGTGCGATGTTCGCGCGACTCGACAGTGATGGTCCGGTGTGGACAGACGAAACCCGGCAGCATGCCGACTCGATCATTTGGTGCACCGGCTTCCGGCCGGCCTTGAGTCATCTCGCGCCGCTGCGGTTACGCACGACCCGCGGACGGATTCCCACCGAGGGGACCCGCGCCGTGGCCGAGCCCCGGCTGCACCTGCTCGGCTACGGCGACTGGACCGGCCCCGCCTCGGCCACGCTCATCGGTGTCGGCATGACCGCTCGCGCTGCGGTCGCCGATATCAAGGCCGCGCTGGACACCGACGGCGGGTGACCCGTCAACCGGCGCTCGCGGCGATCGTCTTCAGCTGCTCGGCCAGCACCGGCGAGCCATAGGTCTTAAGCACCTCCGCACGGGAGGGACAGACGGCCAGATCGGGACACACCAACGGAATCATCACTTTCAGCGTCGTAGCCAGGTGGCCATAGGGAAGAGCGCCGAGGATCTGCTTGACCCCGAACACCGCCGTTGAGCTCAGCACGTCGGCGAGGAATCTCGGAAACCGCAGCCGGAGAAGCCCGTCACGGATCGGGGTCTGGGTGAGTTTGGCGTAGGTGCCCGGGTCGAGTCCTGCCGCGAGCTCGGTGAGTCGGAGGCACAGGAAGTGGCCTTTGCGGCGGGTCTTGTACAGCCACGGGAGGTTGTCGAGCGTGCGGTCGGCGAGCCGGACGTAGAAGCCATCCTGATCGAACACGTAGGCCACGGCGTCATCGGCGACCTGCCTACGGAAACGACCCAGCTCCGCCTTGGCCCGTTGGCGACGCTCGACTTTCCCGGCGGGCTTCGGCGCGACGACTCGCGGCGGCTGCGGAACGCGTGCGGGACTCGGCGGCGTGTGCCGGACCGCCGACGGTGGCGATGTCCAGCTTGGCCGATGGACCGGAGCTCGCGTCTGAGTGGATCGGGACGAGGAGCTGCGAGCAGACCGTCCGCAGTCCTCGCCGCGCTGGGAGCCGTAGCGATGGGCCCGCCCGCATGACGAGCACGCGTACTGATTGCGGGGAAGTCTTCGGTGGCCTGCCACCTCTTCCACGCTAGGAAGACGATCGCCGCTGGTCACTCGGCTGTTCCGGTCCGGCGGGCGGCGGGAATCTCACCCCCCCCGCGTTGTAATTCGTCCTTGTGAGGCAACGCGGTTAACCCTCGTGAGTGGACCGCCAGCTGAAGCACCGTCGCCACGACGAGCCGGGTCGCCGCGACGAGTGTTTCGGTCTCGACACGGTCGGCGGTTTCGGCCGGGGTCTGGTAGCCGGGCATTCCCATGCCGATCCCGATCGCGGGCAGCCCGGTGGCGGCGTAGCGGCGGTTGTCCGACGGCATGGCCCCGGCCCGCAACGGCACCCCGGTCTCCCGGCCGGCCTGATCGAGCGCCGCCAGCAGGTCGTGCGCGGGTCCACCTGCTTCGACTGCGGCGCCGTCGCCGAGCTGGGCGGCGCCGTCGACGTTGATCACGTAGGTGCCTGGCCGCACGCTGGGCGCATGGTGCGCGGACCCGCGCGCGCCGGCTTCCTCGCCGTCGAGGAGGCTCACTGCCAGCCCGAGGTGGTCCGGAAGGAGCGGCGCGAGCAGGCGTGCGGCTTCGAGGACGACGGCGACCCCGGAGGCGTTGTCCGCGGCGGCGGGCAGCCGCTGCTGCGGGTCGTCGCCAACGCCATCGAAGTGCGCGGTCAACAGCACACGCGGCGATCCGGCAGTGGGCTCGCGGAGAACACCGTGCACGTTCGATCCGGCGACCTCGACGGCTCGTAGTGGCATCGAGGCGGTCACCGTGCCCGATCCAGTCCGGACCATCTCTTGGTGGAGATCGGCGCGGACGGCGATCACCGGCAGAGCCCCCACCGGCGGCCCGACGATCATCTTCGGCATCCAGCCGTCGGGGTCGGTCCCGCGTGGCACCAGCAATCCCGCCGCGCCCCCGGCCCGTGCCCGCGCCGCAACTCCCAGGTCCGGCGCGAGCACCCACTTTCCCTGCCACTCATCGGAATCGGCGAGCGCGAGCTCGCCCGTACGGGGCGCGGGCAGGTCAGCCGATACGAGGTGCTCGGCGAAGTCACGCCGATGCACCCACTGTCGAGGTGCCGAGTCCGCGCTCCACGAGAACTCGGGCGTGCGATGCAGCTCCCGCACGCCCGTCACGGGGAACTCGTCGGCGGTGACCGAGGCGCCGATCGCCCGCAGCTGCCCGGCGAGCCAGCGGGCAGCCGCGCGGCCGCAGGGCGTCCCCACCCGACGGCCCGCGAACCGGCCTTCGGCCAACACGGCGACCGTGGACTTCAACCGCGAGCCGGACACCGGCGCGGTCATGAACAGCAACCGGCGCCACTGGCCACCGCGTCGGCCTTCGCAGCCGGGTCGCAGCACGATCCGGCCGCGGTCGCCGCCTCGGCGGTTCCGCAGCAGGTACTCGTGGCCGTCGTCGCGCCGGCGGAGGCGGTGCCGCAACAGCCGCTCGAAGCCGGCGGGGTGAAGGCCTCGGCCGGGTTACCGGCGAAACCGCCGGTAGTGGTGTCGCTCATTGCAGAACTCCTTGTGGTGTCGAGGGATTCAGAATCGTGAGGGCAGCTGCAGTGCTCGGTCGCGGGCGGTGTCGAGCAGGGTGTCGGCGCGGCACTGGCCGGTGCACACCTGCACGCACGTGTCGCAGAACTCGACGGTCGGCGTGCTGGTGAACAGGCGACGGAGGAGCTTGATCATCAGGATCCCTATCTAGACAGTTATCGAAACAGTCGTGCCAGTTTGCTCCCGGCTTAGATGGATGTCAATATAGATGGGTGTCGAAGTCAGAATCGGGTCTGAAGCTGCTGCCGGTGGTCGAACAGGGCTGCTGCGCGCCGCTCGCGGCCGAGCCGTTGACCTCGGAGCAGTCGGTGGACCTGGCGAAGGCGTTCAAGGCATTGGGTGATCCGGTGCGGCTGAGGTTGCTGTCGCTGATCACGTCCGCGCAGGGGGAGAGCTGCGTGTGTGATCTGACCGCGGCGTTCGACCTGACCGGGCCGACGATCTCCCATCATCTGAAGGTCCTGCGCGAGGCGGGGCTGGTCGGCAGTGAGCGCCGGGGCACCTGGGTGTATTACTGGCCGCGCCAGGAGACGTTGGGGCAGCTGTCCGGCTTGCTTGCCACGCCGGGGTTCGCGCCGGTGTCCTGAAGTCGCGTGAAGATCGAATCCGACGGATGACGTTCACGTCCTGTTCGCCGGATTCCGAACCTGGCCCAGGTAGATACGAAGGGGACGACGACGCGAGGAGCCGGACGCTATGACGCGTATGCTGATCATCGGTGGCAGCGATGCCGGAATCAGCGCCGGCTTGCGCGCCCACGAACTCGCGCCCGATGTGCGGCCTCTGCTGGTGGTGGCCGACGCCTACCCGAACTTCTCGATCTGCGGCATCCCGTATTACGTCTCCGGGGAGGTCGCGGACTGGCGGAACCTCGCGCACCGTACCCGCGCAGACCTCGAGGCGGCCGGGCTCGACCTGCGGCTCGACACCCGGGCCACCGCGATCGATCCGCACGCTCGCACGGTCACCGTCGTCGACGAGCGCGGTGAAGAGCGGCTCGGCTATGACCAGCTCATCATCGGCACCGGCGCTGTCCCGATCAGGCCACCGATCGAGGGCCTGGACGTCCTGGGCGCCGCCGACGGCGTGCATCTGCTGCACACCATGGACGACACCTTCGCCGTCACCGCCAGCCTCGAACGCGGTCCGGCCTCGGCGGTGGTGGTCGGCGCGGGCTACATCGGCCTGGAGATGGTCGAAGCTCTCCGCACCCGCGGCGTTGACGTCACCCTCGTCGAACAGCTGCCGCAAGTCCTGTCCACAGTGGATCCCGAACTCGGCGCGCTGGTCGCCGAGGAACTGAAGGCGCACGACGTCGACATCCACACCGGCACGACCGTTCGCCGGGTGGAACGCACTGGCACCGGCCTGAGGGTGCACGGCAGTGACGGGTTCGAACGCGACACCGACCTCGTCCTCGTGGTCGTCGGTGTCCGCCCCGACACCGCGCTGGCCGAAACCGCGGGCGTTGAACTCGGAGTCCGCGGCGCGATCGCCGTGGACCGCGGGATGCGCACGAACGTCGACGGCATCTTCGCCGCGGGCGACTGCGTGCATACCTACCACCGGCTCCTCGGCGCCGAGGCCTACCTCCCGCTGGGGACCACCGCGCACAAGCAGGGCCGGGTCGCCGGCGAGAACGCGGTCGGCGGAGACCGCGAATTCGCCGGATCCCTGGGTACGCAGGTGCTGAAGGTGTTCGACCTCGCGATCGCCCGCACTGGCCTGCGCGACCACGAAGCGACCTCGTTCCGGCCGGTTACCGTCGGAGCGGTCGCCGACGACCACAAGGCCTACTATCCCGGCGCCCGGCCGATCCACCTGCGGATCACTGGCGACGTCGCCACCGGACACCTCCTTGGCGCCCAGCTGGTCGGCCACCGCGACAGCGCCGTCCACAAGCGCGTGGACACCTACGCCACCGCGCTGCACCACGGCATGACCGTCGCCGATATCGAAGACCTCGACCTGTCCTACACCCCGCCCTTGGGCAGTCCGTTCGACGCCGTCCAGATCGCCACCCAGGCCTGGACCCGGCGGGACGGCTGACAGCGATCGTGCTGTCGGGCTAGCGTGCCTCGTGGCGTATTCACGGCAGCAGAAACCCGGTGACGACGCCGTCGAGCATCCGGGTGTCAACCGCCGGCTACGGTCGTGGCCTGCGGTGTTCTGTTCGGGCGCCGCGATCGGCGTGCTCGGCGGGATGATCGGTCTCGGGGGCGCGGAGTTCCGGCTGCCCGTGCTGATCGGTGTCTTCGGGTTCGTCGCCTTGCAGGCGGTGATCTTGAACAAGGCGATGAGCCTGATCGTGGTGATCACCGCGCTACCGGCCCGCCTGGTGGCTGTGCCCTTCGGTGACGTGGCTCCGCACTGGCCGGTCGTGGTGAACCTGTTGTGCGGCAGTCTGCTGGGCGCGTGGCTCGGCGCGACCTGGGCCACCCGGATGCGTTCGGCGACGCTGTACCGGCTCCTTGCCGTGTTGCTCCTTCTCATCGCCGCGGCGTTGGCGTGGAATCACCTCGGCGACGTGGGTACGGTGTCGCTCCCGCCGGTCGCCAGGACTGTGGCGGGTCTCGGCGCCGGTGTCGCGATCGGGGTTGTCGCCGCGCTCATGGGTGTCGCCGGAGGAGAGTTGCTCATCCCGACGATCGTTCTGCTGTACGGAGTGGACATCAAACTCGCCGGGTCGCTCTCGCTCGCGGTGTCGCTGCCGACGATGCTGGTCGCGTTCGCCCGGTACAGCCGCGATCAGTGCTTCCAGGTTCTGCGCGCCAAAACCCCCTTCGTCGCCGTCATGGCACTGGGCTCCGTCGTCGGAACAGTGCTCGGGGGTCTGCTGCTCGACGTCGTGTCGGGTGCCGTGCTGATCCCCGTTCTGATCGCTTTGCTTCTGTTGTCGGCGGTCAAGGTGTGGCGTCACGACTGACGCCACACCTTGACCCGCGGCGGGTCAGCCGGCCGGCTGGCAGCAGCGCTTGCTTGTGCTGACACGGTTTCCGGTCAGTTTCCGCATGACGTAGTGGGCGTCGCGGCCGACGCCGCGCAGGGTGGCGGAGGCGAAGCTGCGCTGCCATTCCAGCCCGACGTAACCCAGACCCGGGTGGCTGGTGGACAGGCCGCGATCCTGCAATGGACGTCCATCGGACGCCAAGGCGCCCAGTCCATCCAGATAGGACAGCCCAGGGCGGAAGCCGGTGGCGAGAATGATGGTGTCGACGCGTTCGCGGGTCCCGTCCGGCCACTGCACGGTGTCGCCGTCGACGGTGGTGAACATGCGGCGCTGGTCCGGCTGTCCTTTCTCGACGGCGGCGCGGTAGATGCCTGCATCGTTCACCGCGGTGGTCGGCGGGCTCTTCAGCAGATGCCCGATCGGAAGGTGGTCGAACCCGACGGCGGCGGACCAGAAGTGCACGTCCTTCCCGAATGGCCGCTGTGGCGCGAATTTCACCGGTGCCCGGTTAGCGAGGGTGACGTGGGCGTGGCCGGCGAGTTCGGCGGCGATCTGGACGGCCGAGTTGCCCGCGCCGACGACGATGACTCGCTGTCCGGCGAACGGTTCCGGGTTTCGATATTCGCCACTGTGGAGGACATTGCCGGTGAAGGTGTCCAGGCCGGGCAGGGCTGGGCGGTAGGGGCGGGTGAAGCCGCCGGACGCGGCGATGACCATCGGTGCGGTCAGCGAGGCTTCCCCGGCGGCGTGCACGGTGAAGGCGCCCTCAGTGCGGGTGACGGTGTCGACCCGGTGTCCGGCGCGGATCTCGGTGCCGAGGCAGTCGGCGTAGCGGCGCAGGTAGTCGACGACTTCGTCTCGGTGCGGGTAGTGCTCGGGGTCGCCGGGGAAGGGCCGGCCGGGGAGGCTGCTGTAGCGGGCGGGGGAGAAGAGGGTCAGCGAGTCGTAGTACCGGGGCCAGGACCCGACCGGTTCGGCACCTGCTTCGAGGATCACCGGTGTCAGGCCGTGTGCGCGGGCGGCGTGGGCGGCGGCGAGACCGGCCTGGCCGCCGCCGACGATGATCGCGTCGTGGTCGTTCATGAGTTCCTTCCGGAATGAGGTGTTGCCGCGAGGGCGAGGACAGCGGCGGCCACCGTGACGGCGGCGAGCACGAGGAAGGTCGGCGAGTAGCCGCCGATGCCGCTCGCGATGGCCGCGCCCGCCCAGGGGGCGAGTGCGACGGTGATGGTCAGGGGTGCTTGCAGGAGGGCGTTGAGGCGCCCGTAGTGGGTGGTGCCCCAGCGGTCTGCCACGGCGGTGGCTTGCAGGAGCGTGAACACGCCGCGTGCCATCCCGGCCACGACGGCGGCGACGATCAACCCGGCCGTGGTGGTGAGCAGGCCCAGCACGGCCGTGGTCGCGGCGGCGGCGAGGAATACGATCGCGGTCCGGACTCGTACCGTGGTCAGCCGGGTGAGTGTGGTGTAGCCGAGCCGTCCCAGCACCTGTCCGGCGCCGCCGAGGCCGAGGGCGATCGCCGCTGTCGTGCTGCTGACGCCGCGTTCGGTGAGCAGTGGCACGAGGTTGATCACTCCGGCGTAGACGGCGAACGCCGCCAGGCTGAACGCGATCACCAAGCCCCGGAACGGAATTCCGCGCGCGATCCGCGCGGGGTCGCTGTGGGTGCTGGGCGGCGGCTCAGCTGGTGGCCAGGGTCCGCGTAGGCCCCACAGGTGCGCCGGGATGGTGACGACGGCCAGTACGGCGGCGAGGACCAGGTAGGTCTCCCGCCAATCCAAGTGTGCGGTGAGCAGTGCGGTCAACGGCGCGAATACCGTGCTCGCCAAGCCTGCGGTCAGGGTGAGCACGGTCAGCGCGAATACCCGCCGTTGCCCGTACCACCGAGTGAGCGCGGCGAACGCGGGCGGGTACAGCACAGCGCCCATCGCGACCCCGGCCAGCAGCCACGCCGCCGTGAACCACGCCAGGTTCTGCGCCGTCGCGACGGCCGCGACCGCGGGCACCGCCAAGACCGACCCGGCCCGTCATCACCGAGCGGGGACCTCTGCTGTCGAGCCACCGTCCGACCGGGATCCCGGTCAGCGCGGCGGCGACCTGCCCGGCCGAGAACGCCGCGACCACCCAGGCCGTCGACCAGCCCGTGGTCTGGCTGATTTCCGGTGCCAGCACGGGAAAGGCGTAGAAGAGGGTGCCCCAGCTGGTGATCTCGGTGACGCAGAGGACGGCCAGCACGCGGCGCAGCCCGGACGCGGTCAGCCCGGGCGACGCCGCGGTGGTCGCGACCGGCATAGCGGTCAGTGCACCGCGGCCGACGGCGCGGACAGCGTGAGGACTTCCGGTTCCGGTGTCGCGCAGCAGCCACCGGCGGCCGGTGCCTCGTCCGGCTCGTCGAACAGACCGGCACCACCGCAGACGCCGGTCTCGGCCATCCGCAGCTCGACCCGTGCGGCCGCCTCGTGGTCCCCGGCGAGCTGGGCGGCGATGCTGCGGACCTGTTCGTAACCGGTCATCGCCAGGAAGGTCGGCGCCCTGCCGTAGCTCTTCATCCCGGCCAGGTAGAAGTCCTTCTCCGGATGCGCGAGTTCCTTCGCGCCGTGCGGGTACACGGTTCCGCACGAGTGGACGTTCGGATCGATCAGCGGCGCGAGCGCGACCGGTGCCTGCAACGTCGGGTCCAGCTCCAGCCGGATCTCCGAAAGCCAGGTCAGGTCGGGCCGGAAACCGGACAGGGTCACGACCTCGTCGACCTGCTCGATCCGTTGTCCGCTGGAGGAGAGCAGGGCCAGCAGTCCGTTGTCGTCGCGTTCGACCGCCTCGGTGCGGAACCCGGTCACCACCGTGATCAGTCCGGATTCCACCGCTTCCTGGGCGCGCAGGCCGAGCGCTCCCCGCGCGGGGAGCTGGTCGGCCTCGCCGCCGCCGAAGGTATTGCCGACCGCGCCGCGGCGCAGCGCCCAGCTGATCCGCGTCTCCGGCGAGTCCTTCGCGAGGCCGGACAAGGCGACCAGCGCGGTCAGCGCCGAGTGCCCGCTGCCCGCGACCACCACGTGCTTGCCCGCGTACCGGGCCCGCACCGCGTCGTCGCCCAGATTCGGGACCCGGTACGTGATCCGGTCCGCCGCCGCACGTTCTCCTGCGGCGGGAAGTCCTTCGCCGCCGAGCGGGTTGGGCGTCGACCACGTGCCGGACGCGTCGATCACGGCCCGCGCCGCGATCCGCTGCTCCGTCCCGTCGGCGGCGCGGACGTGCACGGTGAACGGCTCGTCCTCGCGGCCGCTGTCCACGACCCGGTCCCGTCCCCGGCGAGCGACGCCGACCACCTCGGCGCCGAAGCGCGCCCGGTCGCCGAGCGCCGCCGCCAGCGGTCGCAGATACCGCCCGGCCCAGTCCGAGCCAGTCGGGTACGCCTCACCGTCGGGCTTGGTCCAGCCGGTGGTCTCCAGCAGCCGCCCGGCCGCGGGGGCGACGAGTTCGGACCACGGCGAGAACAGCCGCACGTGATTCCACGCCGCCACGTCGGCGCCCGCGTGCGCGCCGCGCTCCAGCACCAGCGGCTCAAAGCCCCGCTCCACCAGCTCGGCGGCCGCCGCCAGCCCCACCGGCCCCGCTCCGATCACCACGATAGGAAGCTCGTTCATCCCCACGCACCTTTCATCGATCCAACTCGATTGAGTCGATGCGGGGACTGTATCGACAGGAGTCGATTGACGCAACCATCGATTCGGGTCGATACTGGCTGGCATGACGACGGTTGTGCCTGTTCCCCTCGCCGGTCTCCTGCCCGAGCGCGAAGCCGCGACCTATGCCGGCTGGTTCGGCTGCCTGGCCGAGCCGATGCGGGTGAAGCTGCTTCATGCTGTCGCGACCTCGCCTCGCGGCCTGACTGTCGGTGCGCTCACTGAAATCCTCGGGACCAGCCAGTCCACCTGCTCCCACCACGTGCGGAAGCTGGCAGATGCGGGTTTCGTTCACCTGCGGAAAGAGGGCACGGCAACGGTCGTGACGATCAATCAAGCCTGCTGCAGCGGGCTCCCGCACGCGGCCGACGCGGTGATGGGCTTGCTCGCGCCGCGCCCGTGCTGCCCGGACAACGTGCCCGACGACGTCACCATCCGCGCCCTGCGCGACAACGACTGGGACGCGGTCCGCCGGATCTGCGGCGAAGGCATCGCGACCGGACTCGCCACCTTCGACACCGAAGTCCCGACTCGCAAAGCTCTCGACGCGAAGTGGCTGACCGGACACCGCTGGGTCGCCGAAATCGACGGCGAGGTGGTCGGCTGGACGGCCGCCACGCCGGTCTCAGACCGCGAGTGCTACCAGGGTGTCGCCGAGACATCGGTCTACGTCGGCGAAAGCCACCGCGGCCGCGGGGTCGGGAAAGCCCTGCTCTTCAAGCAGGTCACCGAAGCCGACGCCGCCGGGGTCTGGACCTTGCAGACCTCGATCTTCACCGACAACCGCGCCAGTATCGCCCTGCACCACAGCGCCGGCTACCGCACCGTCGGCATCCGCGAACGCATCGCCCAACGCGACGGCGTCTGGCACGACACCGTCTCCCTCGAACGCCGCAGCCCCGTCAACTAGCTGTAGCAGGCCCGACGTTGACAAGCGGAGCGCTCGCCGCGTCGGTGAACGATGGCAAGGCCGGGATAGTCCAGCGTCTCCGCGCTGCCGTCGGCGACGGCGTCAAGTGCCACTGTTCGGGGGCATCCACCGCACTTGGTCAATGTGCTCAGACCGCATGCTGCCGAACTTGTCTCGTCGTTCGCCCTGTCCAGGTCGCGTCGCGACCTGGATCCGCGACAAGTCGTATTGGCGTGTGGATAACGAACCCGCAGACGGCTTGACGCTCAGGTTGGCGGAAATACGACTATCGTGCCATCTGGATACGAGTTCTTTTTCTTTTGGTTGGGGCTGGTTATCTGTCCTGCGGTCTGCATCTTGGCCAATGTGGATCGTTTGACATGGCTGCTTGCATACGGTGTAGCGGCGATTACGTGGTCGACGATGGCCTCGATGGTGACCGCTTGCCCGGCGAAATGCTGCAGCAGGTGAATCTGGAGTGGATTCGTGTCTATGGACTGCGAGAAGATGACCTCTTGGTTAGCGAACCTGTCGCGAAAGCTGAAATCGCCGGATGGGGCGATCTTCCACATCGCTCCCTTCATGCGATCCAGGCCGATCAGCTCGCGAGTGCAGTAGAAGAGGTCGTAGAGCCGTTTTCCGCGGTGATCGTACATTGCGAAGCTCTGAATATATGGAAATTTGCAAGTCTCGTGTAGCTGTCGCTTGTACAAGTCGTGAACGTACTGGCTTCGCTGCATGCCGTTCAGGAGTGAGGCGTCTTTGTACTCGTCGGTGCCGAAGAGGTCGGTGAGAGCTTCGTCGATGTTGCCCGCTCCGCAGAATCGAGTGACTGCTTCATGGGCGAAGTAGACGAGTAGCTCGCCCTTCGGGTAGTCGGTGAGGCGTGCAAGTATGGACATGGGGGTGGCTTTGACGCCTACCGGATCAACGAAGGCGAAAGTGGGGGCGAGGCGAGCCTTGCGCTCGTCTAGGCCATCCAGCATGCTGCTGGTCACCTCGATAAAGGTCTTGCTCTCGACACTGACCTTGACATTGGTAGGCCAAGATCTACCTGGTTCCTTCATTGCCTTGATGATCTTACTTAGGTTTTCGCTGCACGCTGGGTCTTTCTCGTTGAACAGGAAGATAAACTCGGTGTCGCTCATCTTCGCGAAGTAGTTGTGGTTGATCAGTGTATCCAGCGCGATCAGCGGGGACCCGGGTTCGCCGCTCGCGTATTGGCCAGGGCCGGCGAACGCGTCGTAGTAGATGACCCGGCGGTTGAACTTGGCGATGATAGGGAACCACGCCCCCAGGTACGTGCGGAGCAGGCTGTGCTTCGCTGCGGTGTGAGGCGGTCGGTCCCACAGTTTGAGGGCGCTGGTAGAGATCGGCATGCATCGATGTCGCCGAGCTAGCTCGTTCCGTTACGGCTGCCCAATGCCGAGACGGATGCCGTCTGACGTGCGCAGGCCTGTGTTAACTAGATGGTCGAAGTGGCGCTGAGGGCGCTGTGATCGCGCAATTCGCGGGCCCATTGCCATGCGGCGCTGGGATTGCGGATATAGAACTTTCGTCGCGAGTCTCCTCGCGGAAGCGCGGTGAGCAGTCCAGTGCTGACCAGGGCTCGTAGGGGGCTCTGAAGGTTGCTGATCGCGACGTCGAGTTCCTTCGCGAGGTCGGTGAGGCACACGATGCCGTCGTCGGTGTTGGCGATGGCGAGCATGAGCTCCAGCCGGTACCGCTGACCGAATGCCTGTTGAGACGTCTCACGGAGCTGGTCTGCGTACGCGTCGGTCACGATCTGCATCTTACGCGAATCTCGTTACGGGTATCGCGTAAGCTGCGCAGAGAGGGACAGGCTTGACCAGCAGCACGGTGGGAGTGGGCAATGGGTAGTCAGTCGGCGATCGAGTGGACTGAGGTCACCTGGAACCCGACCACCGGCTGCGACCGGATCTCGGTTGGGTGCGATAACTGCTACGCCTTGGCGCTGTCGAAGCGTCTGAAGGCCATGGGCACGCCGAAATACCAGAACGACGGCGACCCTCGCACCTCTGGCCCTGGGTTCGGGGTCACTGTGCACCGCGACGCACTGGAGCTGCCGCTGCGGTGGCGCACTCCGCGGGTGGTGTTCGTCAACTCGATGAGTGATCTATTCCATGCCAAGGTTCCAGTCGCGTTCGTGCGTGAGGTGTTCGACGTCATCGCGGCCACCCCGCAACACACCTACCAGGTGCTAACGAAGCGCTCGGCGCGGTTGAGCAAGCTGGCGGCTGGCCTTGAGTGGCCTTCTAACCTGTGGATCGGCGTCAGTGTGGAGAACGCCGCCCAGCTGGGGCGAGTCGATGATCTACGGCAGGTACCTGCGGCCGTCCGCTTTCTGTCTTGCGAGCCTCTGCTGGGGCCGCTGGATGACCTCGAACTCGATGGGATCGATTGGGTCATCACCGGCGGGGAGTCCGGGCCTCGGGCGCGTCCAGCCGACCCCGAGTGGGTACGCGGAATCCGGGACCGCTGTCAGGATGCTGAGGTTGCCTTCTTTCACAAACAATGGGGTGGGCGAACGCCCAAGGCAGGCGGGCGTGAGCTCGATGGCCGGATCTGGGATGAGATGCCCGAGCTTGCAAGGGGCTGACCTGTCGCGATGGTGGGCTAGCCGACGCGCCAGTCTCGGACCCGTTTCGGCGTGCAGTCGATCTGGATTGTGCCTGCCTTGTGAAGTTCCCGTCCTGCTCTACGCACCAGTCCGTCCCCAGCAAGACCGTAGGCCTCGCCGAGTACAGCCTGCGGGTACTGCACCAACTTGAAACTGCCGTCCCGTCCGGCGAGCTTTACCAAGTTGCGCTTAATCGCCTCGACAGCGCGCTGATCTTCCTGATCTTGCTGCAGTTCGGCCAGGTTGAACAGCGTCCCCTCGGGCGGTTCGTTGCCGGGGCCGACGACGTCTAACCACGCTCGCCGGGCAGTAGCGGCACTGTCGCCGAGGACCCAGATCCCGTACTCGCTACGTGTGAGAAACACCAGGTGATAGACGGGTTGATGATGAAGCTGGCGTCGCACCGGGACCACGACGTGCTTCATCCCCGTCGCTGCCCCTAGCCGGCGCGCGTACTCGGTGACTACGGCCTCGGCGGCGGACTCCCAATCCCCGCGCTGAGATGTCTTATGAGCGTCCAGCGCTACTTGACGCCACCACGGCCCGCCACACACTGCGTCCATCATGGGCACAGCGGCGTGATCGCGTAGATCCTTGTTGATCACTCCGGCCGCGCGGCGGGTGAAATCCGCGCTGAAGTTCAGCAGCACCTCCGTCGGTGGCCATCGGGCGCCACGTGCTCGTCGAAGCAGCTTGTGGAGCTCGGCGAAGGGGAGAATCGCACCGCACGGGTCGAGGAACAGAAACAGCGGGGCGCTCTCGGCTCGAGCGAGAATCTCCGTCAAGTGGTCCTGTACCTTGCCGTGGAACGTAGCCACGGACAAACCAGTCTGCCGGTACTCGACGGCTACCTCCGAGAGTCGCCGGTAGTCACTACGCCGCCGCTCCACCAGAACGACGTCCACCTGGGTCGAGCTGCGAGCATGTGCCGCCGCCTGCAGCAGCAACTCGGCCGACGCCGCAGTGTCATCGTCATAACGACCGCGGCCCGCGTAGCCGTCAACCAACACGGCTCGTTTATCTGGAATCTTCGAGGCAGTCATGACCGAGAACGGCAGCGCGTAACCGCGCAGCAGCGCGTGCTTGAACACCGACTGGGCCTGCTGGTCGTTCAACAGACCAGCAGCCGTGCCTTTCGCCATCGAGGCCTCCCACCCCACCAACAACCGATCGTCGCATGACCAGGCGTGACATCGAAGTCACTTTGCGAGATATCGCTCGCCCGGCCGCATGACTCACCGAACACTTGCGCGATCGCGCGCCGACCGGCGGTCAGCTGCTTCTCGGCGCCCACGACCGCAAACCGGGACGTGGTGTTCGAGAGTGAGCGCGGTGATGCGCTCCCAGCACGGCGCCTCTTGAGCTGACCGTCGTAGGGAGCACGCCGTCTCCGATTGGGCTCCGTTGCCGACGTAGAGCCTGATACGGCCCGGCACGGCGCGATACTCGACCATGACTTAATGCCCCGCTGACCTGCATAAATCGGCAGAATCTGGCGTCGCGCGGCACATGCCGACATAGCTGAGTTGTGGACTTTTAATCCGTAGGTCGAGCAGCAAGTCGTCCGCCGGCGAAGGTCCTATGCCGGATGGGTAACTCCGTGCCAGGCAGACTCGATCTTGTCGCCCGACTCTGGAAAGGGCGGTGCGCCTTCCGTTCGCCATTTTCGGAGGATGCGGCGACCGTAGTTGTGGGTACCGGCGGCACGGTCGAGGTCGGCGCCAGACGGTGTTCGCCCGTGCTGCTGTTCAGCAATGTAGAAGTTCCACATCCGTTGCTCGGCGGTTGGTTCGGGTGCGGAAGAAGGTTCGGGTGGAGCCTCCGGAAGATGAGCTGCGAGCGAGGGAACGGGCCCCTGCTCGGGTGAGGTATTGGTGGATGTCTCGGACTTGTTGGTGCGGTGGCGTTTGAGGGCGCGGTTGAGGAGTTCGACTGCCAGCAGCAGGGCAAGGGGCGGGCAAGCGGCGACTGCGACGCCGAAGGCGCTGGTCACGGGCGCAGAGGCGATGTTCGCGCAAAGCGACAGCGAGATGCCGAAGATGAAGGCGGACCAGGCTGGCCACCGGCTGGAGCCGTCGCGGCTCGGCTTCCAGAGCTCGACGGTCGCAGTCGTGAGGAGGCCGTCGACGATGAGGGGCCAGATGGAGGCGGTCATGGTGTCGGAGCCGAACCGGAGGGCGAATTGGCGTCCGTGGATGTAGGAGGCGTAGGCGGCGCCGAGGGCGACTAGGGCCGTACATCCGCACTGAATCCAGAGGGAGAGGTCTCGTCGGGAGGTGTTCACGCGGTGCCTCCAGAACGGCGGCGACCGAGCCGTGGAACCTCGACCGTGGCGGAAAGCCGCAGCTCAGGGGCTATGTCAGCCTGGGTGGAAGCTGCTCGTACCTCGTCGGGGGTACAAGCAGCTACCACGCAAAGAGCGTCGATCATTCTGATCGGCGCTTTTTGCTATTTCGGAAGCTGACATAGCTTCGGTAATCCTTTCTCCTGCTTCCGCGATCGCGGTCACTTGATCTGCTGGCAGTTTAACCCCGATCGTCACGACGTCGCCGAGGCCGTTCAATTGCACGGTGAGCTGTGTCACCTCGAAGAGCGCCTGAGCAGGGGCTGCGGCGCCCTGGCCAAGTTGACCCGTAAGTAGGGAACAGCGTCCAGAAGGCTCAGGTCCGATGGCATGGGTGGTGCTGGAGTCTCACTGTCTTGCGCGTCTAGTTGGGCCACCTCGGCTTGAACGGTGTTCTTGTTCGCCGCCAGTTCGTTGAAGCTCTGCCTCAGGGCCTTCGCGAACGGGTCGTCGGGGGCGCCGTCTTGGGCTTGCCGGAGGAGGGCTTCCTGTTTGCGTTCGATGTCGGCGAGCTGCCGTTGGAGGCGCTGTCGATCCTCTGCGCGTGCTTGCGCGGTGCTGTCGTCCACAGTGGCCAGATCGGCTTCCAGAATGGACGTACGGTCAGGACCGAAGATGCGGTCGGTGAAGAAGCGTCCGACGGCATCCAGGAGTTCGTCTTCGCGGATGCGGACCGCGGTGGGCAGATCGGCATGAGGGTCGGCGACGCCGCGGTTGTTCTTCCTGGGCCGGCACAGGTAGTACGTCGGCCGCCCCTTCCTGGAGTCGCCGATCATGCGGCGTCCGCAGCGTCGGTCGTGTCGCCGCGGCCGGACGCGTGGTCGGTGATGGTGGCGGCCAACATCTTGGTTCAGCAACCCGAGGGCCGGCACCGAGCGAGGCTGGCCTGCGCCGAGGTCAGCCTCGTCGGAGGTGCCGAAGGCTATGTCGCAGCGTCGCTTCCGGCGCCGGTGGCGTGTCCGCGCACGCTCGCCGCGGTCGACCTCGATTACCCGGAGACCGCGGAGCTGAACGGACCGATCGGTCAATCCGTGCACGGCTTTCTCGCCGCGTACCTCGTCGGCCGAGGGGAGCTGAACCGCTACATCGCGCCAGGGGCGAGCATCGACGCGATCGTTCCACCGCTGTATGCCGAGGTGCAGCTGCTGGAGCTGCGTACACACGAGCCGTTCGAGCCCGGTCAGGCAGCTCGGCCGCTGGATGGAACCGAGGTTCACACAACCGCTCGGGCTTGGGGATACGACGCACTCGGGCAGGTCACCACGATCGACTACGCCTTCACCCTTGTCGCGCGGGCGGGCCGCTGGGAAGTGAGCGGGATCGACCCCATTCCGCTGCTCGCCGGAGTATCCCCAGCCGGAAAATAGGAGAAGAGATGTCGACCATCGTGCTCGCAGCCGACGTCAAGACCTGGATCGACACCAACCTCGCCTGGGGAGACCAGGCCGTTCGCCGGCTGATCCTGCTCGCGGCCGTCGGTTCCGCGCCAGCAGCAAAGTGAAGCAGAGAGCCTGCAAGCATGATCGTTGGCCGCCGGCTCCTCGATTCAGACAGACGATGTCACTTGGCTGCGGTTTCGCGGCCGGCATCGCGCGCCGCAGCCAGGGCTTTGGTATGCAGTTCACTGGCGAGGTCTTTGAGGTGTTCCATGCCGGGGGAGGTGGCGGCGAGGGTGAGCTCGCGTTCGATGATGATGAGGTCAGCCTGCCACACGTCGGCGAGGATGCGCTTGAGGTACGGGGTGGAGTGGTCCCAGCCTTCGCGCGGAGTGCCGGGGGCGTAGCCGCCGCCTCGCACGGTGGTCAGGACGGTCGGCTTGCCCTTGAGTATCGGGCTGCCCAGGGGTGCCCCGGCGATGACCAGATCGACCCAGGTCTTGAAGTGCTGGGAGACACCGAAGTTGTACAGCGGCACGGCCAGCACCACCGCCTCGGCGGCCTCGAGTTCCGCTGTGAGCGACCCAGCGAGGGTAAGCGCGTCGCGCTGGGCGGGAGTGCGGTCGGGTTCGGGCGTCAGGTTGCCGATGTGGGCGTGTGCCCAGGCGTCGGCGGGCATCGGATCGGTGCCCAGGTGGCGGCGTACCACCGGCGCGTCCCGGTGGACTGCGGTCCACTCCGATTCCACGAGGTCGGCGAGTTCGGCGCTGTCGGAGGTGCCGGGAAGGATGCTGGCGTCGAGTCGGAACAGGCTCATGGCGTCTCCATGGTGTGGGTGTAGGTGTTGGTGGCAAAGCGATTCCGGTGGTTCGCGTCGTTCGACGCGGTGTGATGTGCGGTCTTTCATCGGTCGAGTTGTTGGTGTCGTTGCGCGGCGTTCCGGCGCGGTGAGCGGCGATCAGGCTGTTCGGCGGGACCCGAGCGCTGTGCCGGGTGAGTCGCGGTTGCTTGGGTTTCGGAGGAGAGCCATTCAGGAAGAGAACATGCGGTCTGCGAAAGCCCGGAGGGTTCAGCGTCCTCTGCGTGTGTAGGCGCGGAGCGACAGCGGGACGAAGATGACCAGCAGCGCGGCCGACCAGAGCAGGACCATGGTTACCGGATGCGCGAGTGGCCAGGCCACGTTTCCAGACGGGGCGCCTGGGTTGCCGAACAGCTCCCGTGAGGCGGCGGTGAGCGCGCTCACCGGGTTCCAGTCGGCCAGGAAGCGCAGCCAGCCCGGCATGCCGTCGGTCGGGACGAACGCGTTCGACAGCATCGTGAACGGCAGGCCCAGCGGCACCATCGCGTCGGCGATCTGCTCATTCTTCACCGCCAGGCCTGCGTAGACGCCCACCCAGCTCAGCGCGTACCGCAGCACGATGATCAGCAGGAACGCCTGGGCCGTGGGGATCAGGCCGTGGTGCGGTTGCCAGCCCACCAGCAGGCCCGTGACCACCATGATGGCCAGCATCAGAAGGCCGGTCAGCAGGTCGGCGCCGGTCTGCCCGAACGGCACCGCCAAACGCGCCATCGGCATGGAGCGGAACCGGTCCATCACACCGCGGGCGGCGTCGGCGGCCATCCGCGTCATGACTCCCAGCCACGCGGAGAACGTCACCATCGCGAACAGGCCGGGCATGAGGTACTCGCGGTAGTCGCCGCCGTCCGGCACCTGGATCGCGCTGCCGAAGACGTACCCGAACAGCACCACCATGACGGCCGGGAAGAACAACGCCGCGATGAGTTCGCCGGGATTGTGTCGCAACCGTCCCAGTTCGCGGCCGACCAGGGTCAGCCCGTCGGTGAACGTCCACCGCAGGCGGCGGCCCAGTGGCGGGGCGAGGTCGGTCATCAGACCAGTTCCTTTCGGTCGGTGAGGCGCAGGAACACCTCGTCGAGGGTGGGACGGCGCAGCCGCACGTCGGCCGCGGCGACCCCGGCGCGGTCGAGCGCGCGCACGATGTCGGCGAGCCGGAAGCCGCCGCCCGGTAGGGCGATGCTGAGCCGGTCGGCACCGGTCATCGTGGGATCGGCCCCGGCCAGGGCGGTCAGCACGGTCGCCGCCGGATGCAGAGCGGCAGGGTCTTCGAGCTCGACGTCGAGGCGGTCGCCGATCGTGGCCTTCAGCTCGTCCGGTGTGCCCGTGGCGATCACCTGTCCGTGGTCCACGACGGCGATGTCGTCGGCGAGCTGGTCGGCCTCGTCGAGGTACTGCGTGGTGAGCAGCACCGTGGTGCCGTCCGCCACCAACTCACGGATGCTGTCCCAGATCTCGCCGCGGCTGCGCGGGTCAAGACCGGTGGTCGGCTCGTCCAGGAAAAGGACCTCGGGGCGCAGGATGAGGCTGGTGATCAGGTCGAGCCGGCGCCGCATACCGCCGGAGTAGCCGGCGACCTGCCGATCGGCGGCGTCCAGCAGACCGAAACGTTCGAGCAGCTCGTCAGCCCGCCGGCGCGCGTCGTGCCGGGACAGATGGGACAAGCGCGCGAACATGCGCAGGTTGC
Organism: Amycolatopsis sp. lyj-108; assembly: GCF_046549005.1. Classification (NCBI taxonomy): domain Bacteria; kingdom Bacillati; phylum Actinomycetota; class Actinomycetes; order Pseudonocardiales; family Pseudonocardiaceae; genus Amycolatopsis; species Amycolatopsis sp. lyj-108. The sequence goes on from NZ_JAJPWQ010000010.1 coordinate 341,253, forward strand.
CGCGGCCGGTGAGCTTCTCGTCCACAGCGGCGTGCTGGCCCGCGAGCCCGATCCTGGCACGCACCTTGCCGGCCTCGCGGACGACGTCGTAACCCGAGATGCGGGCGTACCCGGCATCTGGGTCGGACAGGGTCGCCAGGATGCGCACCGCGGTCGTCTTGCCCGCGCCGTTGGGCCCCAGCACGCCGCAGACCGTTCCTCTCGGGACGCTCAGGTCCAAACCTCGCAGGGCATGGGTATCGCCGAAGGACTTGCGCAGCCCTTCGGCGATCACGATCGGATCAGGCATAACTCCCCCACTGGGTACGGTGTACGCGGTCATGGCGGACACGTTAGATCACCGGGTACGATGTACGCAACCAGGGAGGTGGACGGTGCCCGACGCCGAGTACGTGAACATCTGGATGCGCCCCGAGCGCGCCGCCTACGGGCCGTCGCCGGTCTACAGTCGCGCGCAGATCACCGAGGCGGCCGTCCGGATCGCCGACGCCGAGGGGCTGGAGGCCGCCACCATGCGGCGGATCGCCGCCGAGATCGGCGCTGGCGCGATGTCTCTCTATCGGTACGTCCCGAGCCGCGAGAACCTGGTCGAGCTCATGGCCGACCAGGTGATGGGCGAGATCGACCTCACCGGTATGCCCTCGGCTGACTGGCGCGCCGACCTGACCCGCTACGCCGACGGGCTGCGGGCCATGTGGATGAGGCATCCGTGGATCGCCACCGTGCAGCGGTCACTTCCCAGCTTCGGCCCCAACCAGCTGCTCCTGGTCGAACGGCTGATGGGAGTGCTCGATGCCTTCGTCTCCATCGACGAGAACCTAGGTCTTGTGGCCCTGCTGAACGGCTACATCGAGGGCACGGTCCGCGAGGAGATCAGCTCGGCCCGGGAACTCCGCCGTAGCGGGCTCAGCGAGTCGGCGTGGATGGCGCGGAGCCACCAGTACATCGACCAGCTGACGAAGAGTGGGAAGTACCCGATCTTCACCAAGATCGTGATGGAAGCGCGCCAGCCGCACCTGAGCCGCGACGACCAGTTCCGGCACGGGCTCCAGCGCGTCCTCGACTGCATCGCCGCAGCCCTCCCGGAAACGGCCGAGTCTTCGATATCGGCGCACCGAAAGGAACGGAAAGAGCACGAGCGCGGTGCTCATCCTGATCGAGTTTGAGGCTAGCGATGACTGGCTGGAACTCCCCATATTCTGCTAGCCGGGATTACCGGTAAAGCCGGGGTGATTGTAGAGCTTCTTAGGTGGTCTCTGCAATCTTTCTTGTGAAGCTTAGTGAGGGCACTGCGGTATGTTCGACCGTAGAGATCAGAGTCCTGATTTGCGCAAAGCTTCCACACTGCTACTGCCCTCCGAGAGCGTCAAGTGACGCTTTCGGTTCACTCAATTGTTGGTGGCAGTTTTCCAAGTTCATGACCGCTATCGTCGACGACCTGTCGAGCTGGGTCAGCGACTCGCAGAATCTCGCCTGCGTGGGCAAACGGCTGATCGAGGCGCCCGAGGCGCACGCGCTGGGCGCCTTCCGTAAATTGCTGCGTGCCGGTGGCCAGGAGCGCGAACTGGCGGCCGTGGATGTAAGAGGCGTAGGCGGCGCCGAGGGCGACCAGGGCGGTGCAGCCGCATTGAATCCAAAGGGTGAGGTCCCTAAGGGCGCTGTTCATGACGCGGATCCACCGCGGTCTCGGCGGAGTCGGTTGGTCCTCAGTGTGGCGGAAAGCCGCAGCTCAGGGGGCTGAGACGACGCGTGGTTGCTGCCGGCACCTCGTCGACGGCGAGCTGATGCTGGTGGACAGTGCCGGGTGTCGGCAGGGGAGTGGCTGCCACGCTGCCGTGCAAGGCCACGCGGACTTTGCCGCGTTCCTGCCAGCGCCTGAACTGCGAGTCGGTTTCACTGTTCCAGTGCGAAGACGGTAGGATCGGATCCGGCAGAAGCGCCTGCCTGATCCGAGTGATCCCCGCCCACGTCGGCGGTCACGCCGAGGACAAGGTTCTCTGAATCGCGCAGTACGGTCCGCATTGAAGTCATCGAACCCACGCGGAACGGGACGTGGGGACGTTTCGCAGCTGGGATGTTGACGATGACCAGGGAACGTGTCGACAAGCGCGCCGTGCGCGATCTGCAGGAGGCCACCGGCGTCGCCTACGCCGATGCTGTCCGGCTCAAGGCTGCCTTCGAGAAAGTCCTCGAGGAGCAGCCCCGCCTGACGTACTTCGGATTCGGGATCTTCCAGCAACGAGGCCAGACCCTGCAGGAGCGACAGCAGGAGTTCGCGCAACGCCGCACGCGGCTGGCTGCCGCCTTGCCGAACGTGGTGAAGGTCTATCTGTGGCTTCGCCGGAACGTTCAGCCGATCAAGACTCCCGCACAGGGCAGCTACGGCCTCAAACACCTCGCCGAGAACGTGCTCGGCGATTACGTGTCCAACGGCGAACTGATCGCCGCGGCGATCATGGCCGGGTACCCCATGAGCACTCCCCATGGACCCAACGCCAACTTCGCGATGAGCAAACGCGACATCGACCGCCAACGCGCCCGCGCGCGAGAGGAACGACCGTCCCAGCGTGACGTGTACCAAGGACGGGCAATCCTCGACGAGTTCTCCCACCTCCCGCTGATCTCGGACCGGGACGGGGATCGCTGGCCGTGTCCGACCGTCGGCCAGCACCGCGCGGCCCTCGGCGCGATCGAGCTGGCGCTGCGCGACAGCTGGATCCTCGACGGCGTCCAGCAGCGCGACCGGTGGCGCACGATCGACGGCCACATCGACCTCGACTGGGTCGGCGGCCCGTACGCGTGGGAAGTCGTCCGCGAGCTCCTGTACTTCGCGGAGAACCCGAACACCGGCACCATCGAGCCGGGCGAACTCTCGCCTGGGATCAACGCACTCGGCGAGCTCAACGCCGTCTGGCTCGACGGAGTCCGAGTCCGTTTCCGGCCGTTCCGGCCGACCGGACTCGCTCGCTCCCGCATTGCGATGTGGCGACACGCGGAGCAGGACGAGCCATCGCCGACTCCGGCTTGATCCGTTTCGGTAAACCCTAACTCGGTATCAGGTGAGAAGCGTTCCCGGCGTCGGCACGGCGCCGGGAACGGCCGTAAATCGCCAGCTAGTGGGCGGCTCGGCTCAGCGCGATGTCGTCGTTCGTCTGCGACCATCCGGCGCAGGCCTCCGTATCCCAGCCCGTCGGCGCCGGCATCGGCGGCGACCTGCGCGATCGCGTTCGTCAGCACCTGGCGCAGGAGCGGCTCGGCCCAACCAGCCAAGGCGGCCGCGGAACGAGACTCGGCACTCCTGATCAGCATCGCCGCCGCTGGCCCGCCGAGGTCGCACCTCAGCACGCCACCGGCGGCGACCAGGACTCGTGAGCGCGCGAGTCGCTAGTGCTTCTTGTTGTACGCCTCGGCGATCTTCGACGAGATCCGGCCACGGTCCGATACGGAGAAGCCGTTCTTCCGGGCCCATTCACGATGGCCTGGTTCTGCTCGCGATCCGTCGAAGCCCGCACCGGTGCCGTCACGGGAGCTGCCGCCGTCTTGACCGCCGTCCGCTTTGCGGCCACCCACACGTCGAGCGTGCTCCATGAACTGCGCGAGTGAGTCACGGAGCTCGGCGGCGTTCTCCTCGGAGAGGTCGATCTGATAGTCGACGCCGTCGAGACCGAAGTGGACGGTCTCCTCGGTCTCGGACCCGTCGATGTCGTCGACCAACGCGACGACGACGACGTGCTGCGCCATGAAACACCTTTTAGGAAACCGGTCGTCTACTGCTCGTGGGATCGTAGGCTGGGAATAAACGCGACCAGGCGGCGGAACTGGGCATCGTGCGACGTCTGGCAGACCTGCACCGTCGGACCGGTTCAGCCGACGCCGCTCGCTGGCAGGCGCGGCTGGACGAACTCACCGGTCAAGGTGACGGTGACTGAACCGGAGAGCCGGCCCGCCCGGACAAGGATCTCGCCGCTCCGGCGCTTTTGGTGACTGAGCAGCGCGTAGAGCCCTGCCACGCTCAACGCGTTGTCCCAAGACGCGTCGTCGGTCGCGGTGGAGATCGTCGCGCGGGTGCCGTCGCGGAACCACACATCGAGTGTGCCGTCCCCGGACGGAGCCGCGACGAACAGACAACCGGGAAACCGGGCCAAGGTCGTCGTGGCCCGATCCTTGCCGGGTTCGTCGGTGACGATCGCTCCGGCGTTGCGCAGGATCGTTTCGTCCGGCTCGTCGTCGTAGGCGAGCAGATATCGGTGAGTGGGTCCCTGGTGGGCGAGCCGCGCCGGAATCCGGTGCAGGCGCATGGTTTCCGGTTCGCCCGGCACCGGTTCGGCCCGGACCTGGAACGAGCGGGGATTCCGCGGAGACGGGAGATCCGGCAGCCGGGTGGCCGGTACCGGGGGATGGGCGGGCTCGGGGAGATCGAGCAGGTCGTACACCCGCCGCCGGATCCGTGCCAGTGCCTCGCCGGGATGGCTGAACACCTGGTCGGCGAGATCGGTGAGCAGGCGGGTGTTCGGGTTGTCGAGGGCGTGCTGGAGCTGCTCGCCGAGGGACCTGTGACGTTCCAGGCGGGGGATCTTCTGCCCGAGTGACGCCATCGCGGTGCCCGGTGGCACCTGCGTTTCGTCGAAGGCCGCGAGCAGCAGCGGATGCCCGAGGCCGCTGGTGTAGGCGGAAAGGGAACCGTGGTCCCCCAGAACGGCATCGGCCGTGACGAGGCCGAGATGCCAGGGACCGTCCGGGGACAGCAGGATCAACCCGGCGTCGGTGGCGCGGGTGAGCCAGTGCCGCACCTGCCAGCTTCCGTGGTAGGTCCACACGTTCGGGTGAAGTACTGCGGCGACCCAGTAGCGGTCGTGATCGAGCTCGGTGAGCAGGTCGGCGGGCAAGGTCGCAGCGACCCAATGCCGACCCCGGTCCCCAAGTCGACGTCACGGTGATCAACCGCTGATGTGGCCCGACGCCGAGCGCGGCCCGATGCCGGGCACGGTTCAGGGACAAGGCTCGGAGCCGGTCCATGCAGGGGTCACCCGCGACGAGCGCCAGTGCGTCGGCGTCCGGTGTGGCGGCCCGGAGCAGGTCGAGCTGATTCGGGTGGGACAACGCCACCGAGGGCAGGCACCGTGCGCTCGCCGTGGCGCAGCGCGGAACCGGTCAGCCCGGAGAGCTCGCGGCGGTCGCCGGCGCTGTGCACGGTGTACTTCTGGTAGCCGGCTCCGTGCGGCAACAATACGAGTGGCCCCCGGAGCAGATGGAGGTCGCTGTGATCGCTGGCCGCGATAATCGCGTCGAACTCGCGGCTGATGGCCTCTTCCCAGCCGATCACCCGCATTCCAGTGGCCTGCAGGTGCTCCGGGAGACCGACACTGAATACCGATCCCTGGTCGACTGTGAAGATCACCTGGACACGGGGATCGTCGGCGAAGATCGGCAGGACATCGCGGATCCGGTCCAGCGAGGTCCAGGTTCTGGTGACCGCCAGTACTCGACGGTCAGCCGGAACGGTCGACCACGACACGGTCACCGGGCCGCCCGGTCAGCTCCGGAGCTCCTTTGCACCATGATCGTTACCCTGCGTAGTCGCCAGTTATCTTCTCTGTGTGCCGGATATGCGTCCGCGACCTCGTCGATGTGCCGGGCGAGGGGTGCGGACCTCGGCCCAGCGCGAGGGGGAACGGCCACCGCGCCGTCGTCGGTCAAAGGCGGTACCGGCGCCGTTCGGCCGGGGTGAGGTCTCGCACCAGCCTCGGCTTCGCTTCAGCGACGAGCGAGGCCGTGTCGACGTGGGAGACACGCATGTCCCGTCCCCCGAACGTGATCAGGTGTCCCTGGCGAGTGAAGTCGGCGCGGAAGACGTGTGCGCCCTCATGTTCGATGAGGCACAGCAGTTCTCCGCTTTCGGTATCGGCGACCGAGGCCGCGCTGTCGCTGACGAACGCCAGCCTCCGGTCGTCTTGCGAGAACGCGAATCCTCCCCAGTTGCGGGTTTCGTAGGTGGCTATCGTGGTTCCGCGCCGGGTATCGACCAGTGTCAACGGACCGGCGCGGTCGGCGAAGACGACCCGTGTCCCGCGAGGACTGACCAGCAAGTCCCTCGCTTCCACCGACAAGTCCATGGTCCAGAATGGACTTCCGTCGAGTCGGAGTTTCGACAGTGCACCTTCCGACAGTGCGGCGATCCAGCCCGGGCCGATACCGACCGACTGCCCGTCGTTCCAGGCTTGGAACCGGCACCGTTCCACCCCGTCTGCCAAACCGAAAACCGAATGGGAGGCCACACTCGGATCTCGGTGGAGTGCGAATTCCGCGCGTTCCTGGGCAAGCACGACAGCGGACACGCCGTCCCGGGTCAGCGCGATCACGTCGCCCTCGAACTCGACGGACGATCTGGCCACCCCGGTGCTCAGGTCGGTCACTCGTACGATCGACCGAGCGGTACCCCAGCCGTCAGGTTCGGCGTAAGCGGTCGTGACGAGCCCGCCATCCGAAGTGAAGGAGACGGCGCCTATCCTGCGGCCGCGTTCGTGGTTGATCACCAGTGCTGGTTCCGGCGGGTATACGCGCACTTCGTCGCCTTGGGTCAACGCCATCAGCCCGCCGTCGGCGCTGGTGGCCGCGACGACCGCGTCCGCATGATGCCGGAGCCGGTAGTGCTCCTGTCCGCTGACAGGGTCGAGCACGACAGTCTCCCTTTCCCTGACCTCGGGCGGGCGACTGTAGTCATAGAGCGAGGCGAACACCCGACTGCCGTCCGGGCTGACGTTGATGAAACCGCCGTACTCCCAGTTCGTTCGCGAGACCTCCACACTCCTCGATCGGAAGACGCGGGTCGGGCCGATGTGGGCCTGAGTGACGGTGACCAGCCGGTCACCGTCACCGGTGAAGGCCGCTCCGGCGAGATCGTCCTCGTGATCGACGCGGACGAGTTCCTCGCCGAGACCCGTATCGAAGACTCGCGCCGACCACTCGCCGGCGAACATCACCCGCGAACCGGTCGCGTCGAAACACGCGGTGACCACTTGATAATCATGATGCAGACGACGGTGCTCCCGGCCGGTCCTGGCTTCGTACAGCAGGCCTCCGCCGGGATGCCTCCGGAAGCGCGTATCGCCGAGTGCCACGGCGAGCCACCTTCCCGTCGGGTCGAACGTCAGCGCCGAGATCGGGACGTATTGGTACATCCGATAGAGCTGTCTGCCATTTTCGAGAAGACCGAACACCTCGACGTTGGCGTCGTTCGCGGTGCCCTCGCCATCGACGTTGTTGGCGCCTGCGGCGAGCAGCGTGTTGTCCGGGCTGAACACGAGCCGGCTCCAGACCGACCCGGTGTGCTCCAGATCCACGGGCGCGCGTTGCCCGGTGAGGTCGTGCACCCTGGTGTGACGGTCATCGAGAGCAAAGGCCACGAGGCTGCAGTCGGCACTGAAGGCCAAGTCGTCTTGAACGGTTCCCAGTCCGACGACGTGCAAGCTGGTCGTCGTGGTGAGGTCGATGACCGTCACCACCGTTTCGTGGAAAGCGGTTCTCCTGCTCGACTCCACGGGAGTTCCGCGTACGACGGCCAGGGTCGTCCCGTCCCTGCTGAAAGCCGTCGAGATCACGGGGATCCGCCCGTGATCTTCGAAGAGATCAGCGCCGGATTCCACCTCGGCCACCGTGACCCGCTTGCCGTCGGTCCGCACCGCGAGCCGCCCGTCCGGGCCGAACCGAACCGCCGCCTGGCCGTCGAAGAGGTGGACGAGCGCGCAGTCCCGGCGGTACCGCTCGGTGCCGTCCAAGTCGTAGAGCCGCATCTGCCTGCGCATCCGGTTTCCGCTGTCGTTGACCACCTCCCGGATGAGGTGTGAGCCGGTGGTCGTCAGCCGGGCGAAGACCCGTTCACCCGCGGCTTCCGGAATTTCGGCGGCGACGACCGGCGCGGTACGCATAGCGCGCCGCAACGCACCGTCCCCCTCGAGTGTCCACATTGTTCTGATCGACTCGATGGCGAGCGTCAGCGGCACCGTCCTCCCGCGCTTCGTGGTGGCCGTGGCCAGCTCGGACGCGGCGGCCAGCCGACGTGCCTCCGCCTCGGCACGGGCCGCCTCCACCTCGGCGATCCGTTGCCGCCACACGGTTCGGCTGCGTTCGACCAGATGAACGACTTCGGCCGGGATGTCGGCCTTCCGCGTGTCCAGCCACTGCTCCGCGGCACCGATATGCGATTCGCTCAGGAGGTCGTCGTCGGCAGCGCGTTCCTCCACCGTCGCGAGCCAGCGCTGGAAGTCGGCGTCCTCGTCGACCCAGCGCGCGAACCGCGACCAGGACCGGATCAGCGACTCGTGGGCCAGCCGGACCAGCGGCACACCGTCGGAGTCCACGACGAGCAGGCGCTCCTTGACGAGGTCGTCCACGATCGAGACCTCGAACCGGTCCAGCGGGACGGCCCGGCCGCCCGCCTCGGCGGCGCCGCCGCGAGTCCTGACCAACGCGAGCATGATCGCCTTGACCTCTGAGTCCGCGCCCAGCCGCTGGTGGACGCGCTCCGCGTACCGGTTGATCGCACCGGTCACGCCGCCGAACTCGTGGTAGTCGGAGAAGGTCAGCCGCCGTTGGCGCTGATTCTGCCAGAGTCGTGACAGGGTGAAACCCATCAGCGGGAGACTGCCGGGCCCGCCCCCGGCGTCCGCGGCGATCTGCCCGGCGAGGCCTGCCTCGTAGTCCACCCCGCAAGCACGAGCCGGCTCGGTGATCGCACGTTCCAGCGCGGGAACGCTCATCGGCGACAGCAGAAGGACACCGTGCTCGATACGCGGGCCGAGACCGGGCAGGCCGAGCAGGGACGGCAGGAAGTCCGCACGCATCGTCGCCACGACCCGGCACCGCTGGGACACGTCGCGTGAGACAGGGAACAGGAAGTCGATCAGGCCCGCGCGTTCGTCGGCCCGTGTACCCGCGAGCAGCTCCTCGAACTGGTCGAAATGGATCAGGATCGAGGTGTCGATCGCGCCGGCCCGTCGTGCCACCGCTTCGATGAGACCACCTGACGCGGTGCCGAGATCCCAAACGTCCTGCCCGGTCTTCACTCGGAGCGCGGCCTCGAGATCCAGCAGGATCGACTCGCGTGGCCGCGCCGTCGACGGCCCTGGCCGGATGGTCACGGCGATACCGCCCGACGCACGCCAGCGCGGTATCAGCCCGGCGTTCACCAGAGAGGACTTGCCGATTCCCGACGGGCCGACGACCAGCGCGAGTGTCTCGGTCTCGACCATGGAGAGCAGCCTCTCGACGTCGTCCTCCCTGCCGACGAAAATCCCTTCGTCGGCCGAGGTGAACGGACGCAGCCCTGGGTAGGGGCACGGCGGGATGACGGCCAGAACCTCCGGCCACGCCTCGATCAGCCGGTCGACGGGTATCCCGTAGGCGTCACGCCGGTCGTCACGGGTGCTGGCGACGGAGAGCATCCCGACGACGACGTCGTCGCCCTTCTCGGAGACGACCAAGGGCGAGCCGCTGTAGCCCGGCTGTAGGCGCACTGCGGACGTCAGCTCGGAATCGACTTGCAACATGTCGCCACCGACCCGGCCACGCACCCGCGCTGTGGCCCAGGCGCCACCGTGTCGCGCGGCGGGCTGACCGAACACGTGCGCTTCCGACCCCACCGCCAGTTCTTCGGGCAGCCGGGCCGCCCCGGCGGACCGGGGCACGTCCTCCCCGACAACGGTGAGGCCTGCGATGTCGTCCCCGGTCGTGCCCGTCACCGGGGGTGGCAACCAGCGCGAGACCTGACAAAGTCGGATCGGGGCTCCAGCGGCGTTACCCAGCAAGGGAAAGTCGACTGGCACGCGGACGTCGTGCTCCGGTGCGTCCTGCGTGCGTTCCGGCCGGCCGAGCGCCGTGTTGATCACGTGCGCGCAGGTGACGAGATGCGAGCCGTCCACCAGAAACCCCACACCGACGGGCTGGTGGTTGCCGACGGCGAGGACACGGACGAGGAACCCCGCCCGGTCGACGTACCGCCGGTTCACGGCTACTCCGCTGTCCACACCAACGTGAGTTTGAAATTCGCCTCCGCGGTGCCCTTGGCCACGATGACCCCGGTCTCGCCGCCCATCTTCAATCCGAACTCCAGCTTGGTCTCCGAAGGAGCCAGCTCCTTCACCAGCGCCGCGACCTTCACGAGCGACGGCTTCACCTGGTTGAGCGCGGCCTCCAGCGACGTCTGCGCGCGCCCGAACACCGCGGTGCTGTCACGCGACGCCAGAACGAGGTCGTCGGACAGTTCGTCGGCGTCGACCTCGAACGTCACCAACGCCTTCGTGTCTTCACCGACCGGGAACTCGACCAGTTTCGTCACTCGCGCCTCCACTTCCGCGTCCAGAAGATCCTTATACCTCAATCTCCCGTGCGACGTGCCCGGATGTTCGCCGCTGCCCCCGCTTGGCCTAATTGCGAGCGGAGCGCGCGTTCGCCGTCGAGGATCTCCACCGGTCCGGTGAGTCCGGTCACCACCTCGACGGCGGCCCGCAGGAGGACGCGGCCGACCATCGGGTCGATCGCCCCCGCCAGCTGGGGGACGCTGGTCCGGAACGTCACCCGGTAGGTCACGGTGCTGCCGCCCGGGGCGTCGGCGAACTCCCACGAACCGCCGAACGAGACGAAGTCGCCGTCGGTCTGGTCGAACCGGAGCCGGAGCGGGCCGGTCTCGGTCGCCTGGGTCCAGCGGGCGACGCCGTCGCGGAAGGCGAGGACGTACCGGTGGACGTCGGCTTCGGCCGCTTCGACGGAGATGATGTCGCCCGCGACCTCCGGGAACCGTTCCTGCTCGCGCACGAGCGCGAAGACCTCCGCCGCGGGACGGCCGGTGGACAGGGTGAGCGCGTATTCGGTCATCACGAGCCTCCGGTGACGATGTTGACACCTTGCAGATGCGTCGTCCGCAGCATCAGGTAGTTGGCCTCGCCGAACGCGCCGCCGGTCAGGCCGGTGCCGCCGTGGGTTGGCAGGAACGGCCGGAACGCCGAATGCGAGTCGTTGACATTGACGACGCCGCAGTTCGTGACCTCGCCGGCGATCTTCCGCACGACCCGCTCATCCCGCGCCCAGAAGGAATTCCGCAGACCGTAGGCGTTCTCGCCGACGAACCGGAGCACCTCGTCCAGCATCGTCCCGTCGTCGCCGGGTTCCGGGACCACCACCGGCACCAGCGGCGAAAAGGTCTCCTCGCGCACGGCTCGGGTCTCCCGTGCGACCCGCAGCCCGTCCACGCGGAGCACCGCCGGTTCGACGAACAGCCCGGTGTCGGACAGCGCGCCGTCGACTTCGAGCCGCCGCCCGCCGTGCAGAAGCCTCGCGCCCTTGTCGAGGGCGTCGGCGATGTCGGCGAAATGGGTTTCGGCCATCAGTACCGGGGTGAGCACGGTCTCCGGGTCGTCGGGGTAGCCGGGTTTGGTCTTCGCGGCGGCGTCGGTGAGGCGTTCGAGCAGTTCGTCCGCGATGGCGGGATGGGCGACGACCTGGTTGGGGATGTTGCAGATCTGCCCGGACTGGCGGAAGTTCTCGGTGATGGACGCGACCGCGCCGTCGAGATCGGCGTCGCGCCAGACCACACAGCAGTCGTTGCCCGCCAGTTCGAGGATCGGCTTCTTGCCCGCCGTGACGGCGGCTCGTTCGAACTCGAGCCCCTTCGCGCTGCCACCGACATAGACGATGTCGTCGACACAGGGACTGGTCAGCCACAGGTCGGTCATCGGCGGTCCACAAAGGACGTTGAGCACCCCGGGCGGCGCGCCCGCCTCTTCGAGAACGGGAACGACCACCTCGCGCAAGGTGTGCGTGGTCGCCAGCGGGACCCCGCGCGGGGCGCGCACCACGACCGCGTTGCCCGCGAGCAGCGCGGTGACCCCGAAAAGCGCGTTGGGGGTCGACGCGTTCTGCGGCGGGTTCACGCAGACGACCCCGTCCGGCGCCCGGCGGACGGTCGCCAGCCGGTTCTCCGTATGCCGGGTGAACTCCATCTGCCCGGCACACCAGTCCAGCGTCTCCGGACTGAAGTCGGCGCGCCAGTATTCGTCGAGCGTCGGACCGGCCAGCGCCCGCGGTTGGCCCTCGGCGACGAGCAGGTCCACGAGGTCGTCTCGCCGCTCACGCAGCCGTTCGCCGATCCGGACGCCCAGCGCGACACGGTCCCGCAGGGGGACGCGGGCCCATTCCGGCGCCGCCCGCGCCGCCGCTTCCACGGCCTGCCGCGCCATCGCCTCGTCCGCCACCGCGCACCCACCCGCGACATCCGGACCCGCCGAACGCGGATCCACGAGCCCCGCGTCGAGGTCGCGTTTGAGCGCCAGCGCGCCGAAAGTGTCCTCCAGGACCGCCCGGGCGGTGACAGTGTGCACGTAACGGCCCTCGGGATGGTCGACGTCCTTGCCGTCGATGTAGGCCGGATACATCAGGAGCTCGTTTGCGGTCATCGCCGCGTCACCTCTTCCTCGCGGGCCCCGACCGTGGCCGCGGCGATGGCCGCCGCCTGGCTCCGGATTTCGGGTACCGCGGTGCTTTCGAACTCTTCGCCACGGCGGAGCGCGCCGAGGGTGTAGATACGCCGTCCGTCGCCGTGCCGTCCGAGTACGCGGCCGTCCCGGCCGGTGGCCATGCCGAGGCCGATCGGATCGGGCTTGGCCGTACCTTCGGTGAACAGGCGTCGCAGCAAGGGATCGGGATCGTCGCGGACCTCCGGCCGGAACCCGGTGGCGTTGACCAGCCACCCCACCGGGAGCTTCCGGCTGCCGGACGGGGTGGCCAGGCCGACGTCGAAGCCCGTCGTCGTCGGCCGCACCCGCTCGACCCGGCCGCGGTGCAGCCGGAGCCGTCCGGATCGCAGCAGTTCACGGATCCGGTGGTGGGTCGCCGGGGCGGCACGATGCCGGTGCACGTCCCAGAACCGGTTGACGCGGTCGAGGAAGCGGCGCCGTTCACCGAGGTCCAGTTGCCGCCACAGCCGCGCGGTGTGCGGCCGCATCCGGTCGACGAACTCGCGCCAGTGCTCCGGTTCCCGTGCCAGGCACCGGCGCGCGTACCCGAGCAGATCCCGCAGGGAGTCCAGTTGTTCCGGTGGTTCCGGCACGGACACGGCCTCCGACGCGCGGCCGGAGCGATGGGGCCTCGGCAGCAGCCCGTGCCTCGACACGGCGTGCACCACCGTCTCCGGATGCGCGCGGGTCACCGAAACGGCGATGTCCATCATGGACAGACCGGTGCCGAGGACCAGCACCGGCGAACCGTCCGTCGCCGCTTCCGGTCCCGCGCCCCGCCAAGGATCGGCCACGTACCGATCCGCCCCGCCGGGCAGCAGGCCCGCCAGCGGATCGCCGTGCCCGGCGCCGGGAGCCAGTACGACGGTGTCCGCCCGGATCGGGCCGGGCCCGTCCAGTTCGACGGTCACCCCTCCCTCGTCCGTCGCCAGGCCGACGGCGGTCGCGGTGACCCGCTCGACCGTCGCCACCCCGGCCGCCCGCCGTTCTTCGGCCACCAGCGTTTCGGTCAGGTAGCGGCCGTAGTCGCCACGGGGCAGGAACGTGCCGTCTCCGGCTTCCCATCCCCGCGCCCGGCTCCAGCGGACGAAATGCCCGGGATCGTCGTCGAGCGCGCTCATCTTCCCCGCCGGGGTGTTGAGCAGGTGCTCGGGATCGGTGGTCCGGTAGGCGACACCGGGGCCGAACTCGCCGCCGCGGTCGACGAGCACGAGCCGCAGCCGTCGCCGGTGTTCGACGGCCGCGCCGAGCAGATGCGTGGCGGCCAGCGCGCCGCTGGCGCCGACCCCGATCACGGCGACCCGCGCGGGCTCAGTCATCCGCGCTCCGCCGTCCGGTGGTCACCGCGGCCAGGGTGTCGCCGAGCATCCCGGCGGCCAGGGTGTCGCCGTCCTTCGGGTCGATCAGCAGGAAGGAACCGGTGGCCGCGCAGTCGACGTACTCGTCCGCGGGCAGGGAATCGGCCACCCGCAACCGGACCTGGCCCATGTCGTTGAGCGTCAGTTCGCCTGGACCGTCCACAAGGGACAACTGCTGCTCGTCGAACCGGGAGAGGAGATCGGGCACGACGCAGGACGTGGTCCGCGTGCCGTGCTTGAGCAGGGCACGCGCGCCCGGTCGGAGCGGGGTTCCGGCCAGCCAGCAGAGCGTCGCGTCGAGCTCTTGGCGCACCTCGGGACGGCGGGCCGCCGCCGCGATGAGGTCGCCCCTGGAGATGTCGAGTTCGTCGGTCAGCACCAGGGTCACCGGACTCCCCGCCGTCGCCTCGTCGACCTGCCCGTCCGGAGTGTCGACGGTGGTCACGGTGGTGGTCGTCCCTTCGGGCAGGACGACCACCTGGTCGCCGGGCCGGACCACGCCCGCCGCGACCTGACCCGCGTAACCGCGGTAGCCCTGGTCGCCGTCGCGCAGCACGTACTGCACGGGCATCCGGAAGCCGACGTCGCAGCCGCGCTGGTCCGGCGTGATCTCTTCGAGGTGCGCCAGCAGCGTGGGCCCGCCGTACCACGGCGTCCGCTCCGACGCGGTCACGACGTTGTCCCCGGCGAGCGCGGAGATGGGGATCGTGGTGACCTGCTCTTCGGTGTAGCCCAGGGAAAGCGCGTGCGCGACGAACTCGGCCCGGATCGCCTCGTGGACACCCTCGTCGAAGTCGACGAGGTCCAGTTTGTTGACCGCGAGCGTGATTCCCGGAACGCCGAGCATGGCCATCACCGCCAGATGCCGCCGGGTCTGCGGCAGGACACCCATCCGCGCGTCGGTGAGCAGCACCGCGTGGTCCGCGGTCGACGCGCCGGTGACCGTGTTCCGCAGGTACTGCACGTGCCCCGGGGTGTCGGCGAGCACGAAGGTCCGCCCGGCGGTGGCGAAGTAGCGGTAGGCGACGTCGATGGTGATGCCCTGCTCGCGTTCCGCGCGCAGGCCGTCGACCAGCAGGGACAGATCGGGGTCGGTCAGGCCGCGTTCCGCGCTGCTGCGCAGCACCGCGTCCAGTTGGTCGCTGAGCACGGACTTGGTGTCGTAGAGCAGCCTGCCGACGAGGGTCGACTTCCCGTCGTCCACGCTGCCCGCGGTCACCAGCCGCAAGAGGTCCGTCGTCATCAGAAGTAGCCCTCCCGTTTGCGGTCTTCCATGGCCGCCTCGGAGATGCGGTCGTCCGCGCGGCTGGCGCCGCGTTCGGTGAGCCTGCTGGCCTTGATCTCGTCGATGATCCCGGCGACCGTGTCGGCCTCCGATTCGACCGCGCCGGTACAGGAGCCGTCGCCGACGGTCCGGTAGCGCACCAGCCGTTCGACCAGTTCCTCGTCGTCGGCGGGGCCGCCCCATGGTCCGGGCGTGAGCCACATACCGTCGCGCCGGTGCACCTGGCGGCGGTGGGCGAAGTACAGCTCGGGCAACTCGATGTCGCGGTGCTCGATGTAGCGCCAGACGTCCAGTTCGGTCCAGTTGGAGATGGGGAAGACCCGGACGTGCTCACCGGCCTCGTGCCTGCCGTTGTAGAGGTTCCACAGCTCGACCCGCTGACGCTTGGGATCCCAGCGGCCGAAGGAATCGCGGATGCTGAAGACCCGTTCCTTCGCGCGGGACTTCTCCTCGTCGCGGCGCCCGCCGCCGATCACCGCGTCGAAACGCTGACCGGCGATGGTGTCCAGGAGCGGCACGGTCTGCAGCGGATTGCGCAGCCCGTCCGGGCGTTCCTGGACGGCGTCGCGGTCGATCCAGTCCTGGACGGCCGCCACGTGCAGCCGCAGCCCGAACCGTTCGACCAGGTCGTCGCGAAAGGACAGCACCTCGGGGAAATTGTGCCCGGTGTCGACGTGGACGAGGGTGAACGGCGGGGTGATCGGCGCGAACGCGCGGATCGCGAGGTGGACCAGCACCGTGGAGTCCTTGCCGCCGGAGAACAGCAGGGCGGGCCGGTCGAATTCGCCCGCGACCTCGCGCAGGACGTGGATGGCCTCGGCCTCCAGCGCGGAGATCCCGGCCGTGACCCGGTCGGTGGCGGGCGCGCTCATCGGACGATCGCCTCCTGTCGCTCTCGTTCGCAGCGGTCCAAGGCCCGCTCGATCATCTGAAGGCCCTCTTCGACGTCGCAGTCGGACGTGTCGACCCGGACCTCGGGGCTCGCCGGGGCCTCGTAGATGTCGCTGAATCCGGTGAGCCCGGCGACTTCGCCGCGTTCCGCCTTGGCGTACAAGCCCTTCACGTCGCGCTGGACGCAGATGTCGATGGGGGCGTGCACATGGACCTCGACGAAGTTCAGGCCCTGGTCCTCGTGTTCGGCCCGGACCTCGGCGCGGGCGGTGCGGAACGGCGCGATCACGGAGACCACGACGAGTACGTCGTGCGCCGCGAGCATCGAGGCGATCTTGCCGATCCGGCGGATGTTCTCGATCCGGTCCTCCCGGTCGAAACCGAGTTCGGGGAACAGCTCACGCCGGATGACGTCGCCGTCGAGATGTTCGACCTCGCGGTGCCCGCGATGGCGCTCCGCGAGTTTCTTGCCCAGTGTCGACTTGCCCGAACTGGGTAGTCCGGTCAACCACAGCGTGGTGGTCATGGGACTCCTTCCTCCTGGTGTGCGGTCGTCAGGGCGCGTACTCGCGGCCAAGCAACTGCCGGGCGACCACGAGTTTGGTGGCGTTTTCGGTGCCGTCGGCGATTTCCTGCCCGACGGCGTCGCGGAGACGCCGGCCGGCCGGGTTGCTCTCGTCCCAGCCGCGGTGGCCGAAGGTGAGCAACGCCTGATGGGCGGCTTCGACGCCGACCCTGGGCGCCCACCACTTGGCCATATTGGCCTCGGTGCGGTGGTCCAACCCGGCGTCCTTGCGCCACAAGGCTTCGTAGGCGAGCAGCCGGGCGGCGTGGACGCGGGTGGCGTGCTCCACCAACGGGAACGCCACGCCCTGGTGCTTGCCGATGGGAACGCCGAACGTGGTGCGCTCGCGAGCGAAGGCCAGCGCGTCGGTCAGCGCGGCGTCCGCCGACGCGACGGCGAGGATCGCGATGAGCGCCCGGGAATGGTCGAAACCGCGCATGACACCGACGAATCCTTCGCCGACCTCGCCGACGACGTCGTCCCGGCTCGCGGGGTAGCGGTCGAATTCGATCGTCGCCCGTCCGCCGGCGCGGGCACCGAGGTCGGTCAGTGCCTCCCGCCGGACCCGGGGGTGGTCGAGCCCGACGTAGAAAGCGGTGACCCCGCGGGCCCCGTCGTCGCTCGTCCTGGCGAAGACCAGGCCGTGTGTCGCGTGCGCGCCCAGCATGATCGACGTCTTCGTGCCGGTGAGCGTCCAGCCGTCGCCGTCGGACTCGGCCCGCAGCCCGATCGCCGCGGCGTCCGTGCCGTGCTCGGGTTCGGTGAGCACCAGCGCGACCACCGAGTCACCGGACGCGACCGGGGGCAGCCACTTCGCCTTCTGCGCGGCGGTGCCGTCGCGGTCGATGATGCCGCCGATCAAGGCCGCGTTGAGCACCGGATAGCAGGCCGTCGCTTCGGCCTTGGCCAATTCCTCCACGGCGACGCCCACTTCGACGGCGCCGAGTCCGCGTCCGCCGTACTCCTCCGGGACGCAGAGCCCGGTCAGTCCCGCGCGGCCGAGTTCGCCGAAGAAGCCCGGCGGGAAGGTCCGTTCGCGGTCGTTGCGGGCGGCGCCGGAGGCGATGTGCTGTGCGGCGAAGGTCCGCACCTTCTCGGCCAGCGCCTGTTGTCCGTCGGTGAATGCGAAATCCATGTCGTCCTCTCCAGCTCAGCCGGCCAGTCGCTCGCGCAGCTTGAACTTCTGGACCTTTCCGCTGGGCGTCTTCGGCAGGGCCTCGGCCTCTTCGAGACGCTCGGGCCAGTACTGCTTGGCCATGCCGAGGCCGTCGAGGTGTTCGCGCAATTCGGGTAGCCGCGGCATGCCGTCCGACGGCACGATCACCGCGCACGCCCGTTCGCCCAGCCGGTCGTCGGCGTAACCGACGACGGCGACGTCCTTGATGGACGGATGCCGCAACAGTGCCGCTTCCACCTCGACCACCGGAACCTTCTCGCCACCACGGGAGATGACGTCCTTTTCCCGCCCGGCGATGCGGATCCCGCCGTGGCCGTCGTCGCGGGCGAGGTCGCCGGTGTCGAACCAGCCGTCGGCGGTGAGGTTCTCGGCGTAGACCTCGGGACGGCGGAAGTAGCCGAGGCACTGGGTCGCGCCGCGTACCTGCAGGTGCCCGGTCTCGCCGGGGGCGACCTCGGAACCTTCGTCGTCGACGATGCGGATCTCCATCCCCGGTACGGGGGAGCCGTCGCTTTCGGCGGCACGCAAGGGCGGGTCTTCCGGCCGGGTGATCGTGGGCGCGCCGTTCTCGGTCATGCCCCACAACGCGTACAGCCGGCAGCCCAGGACGTCGCGAGCCTGCTCCACGAGCACCGGTGGGATCGGCGCGCTGCCGGTGGCGAAGGTCCGCAGCGCGGACAGATCGCGCCGCCGGGCCCGCTGCCGGTCGATCAGATCGACGAGGAACGGGGGAGCGCCCATGAAGAAGGTGACCTTCTCCTCCTCCAGTGTCCGAAGCATCTCTTCGGCGTCCCAGTTGTCGATCTGCACCCCGGTCGCGCCCAGCAGCAGTGGCATGGTGAAGTTCCACGTCCACCCCGCGTTGTGCGTGGTGGGGGACCCCATCGCGGTGACCTCGCCGCCGCCGAGGCCCAGGGCGTCGATCTGCATCCGGTTGGTGGCGTGCAACGTGTTGTGGCTGTGCAGCACGCCTTTCGGCTCCCCGGTGGTGCCGGAGGTGAACATCAGGTAGGCGATGTCGTCCGGCCCGGCGCCGCGGCCGGTGATGTCGCCGGTGATCGCGCCGTCGGTACCGGGTTCGCCCAGCAGCGCGGTGTCGAAGTCCAGCGCGCCTTCGAGCCCGGCGGAGTCCGCGGGTTCGCCGGTGGCGCCGACGAGGACGCGGTGTTTGAGGGTCGGCGTGGTCTCGGCGACCTCCGCGCTCAGCCTCGCGTGCGAGAAGTTCCGGTGCCGCACCGGTCCGATGTAGACCGGGCTCTCGGTCAGGCCGGTCATGAACGACAGTTCGCGACGGCGCATGATCGGCAGGACCGGACCCGCGACGGCGCCGATCCTGGCGCACGCCAACGTGGTCGCGACCAGTTGCCAGGAGTTCGGCAACTGCAGGGTGACGACGTCGCCGTGCTCGACGCCCAGCCCCGCGAGGCCGGCCGCGATCCGCTCGACCCGGCGTTCGAGTTGGGCGTAGGTCAGGGTTTCCGTCGCGCTGCCGTCGGTGTGCCGGACGACGATCGCGCGGCGATCGGGATGCTCGCGGGCCGCGCGGCGCAGGTCGTCGAGGAGGGTCTCCTCGGCGCGCCACCAGCCTTGGGCGAGGTAGTGCTTCGCGAGTGCTTCGGACATGATTCCTTCCTCCGGTCAGACGACCGCGCGGGTGTTGCCGCCGTCGGCGAGCAGGAGCGTGCCAGTGACGAACGACGCCTGCCTGCTGGCCAGGAACGCCGCCAGCGCACCGAAATCACCGGGATCGCCGACCTTGCGCACCGGCACCTCGGCGGCCGCGGCGCTCGGATCGGCGCCGGACGGGCCGCGCAGGGCCGGGGTGTCGTGATAGCCGGGGGCCAGGACGTTCACCGTGACCCCGCTGTCGCCGAACGCGTGCACCAGATTCCGTGCGTAGCCCAGCAGACCGAGCCGGGCGATCCCGGACAGCGCGTTGTGCGGCATCGGCTGCCGGACCGACTCCGAGGTGATCATCAGCACCCGGCCCCAGCCGCCGCGTTTGAGATGCGGGGTGGCCGC
Organism: Amycolatopsis sp. lyj-108; assembly: GCF_046549005.1. Taxonomy (NCBI): domain Bacteria; kingdom Bacillati; phylum Actinomycetota; class Actinomycetes; order Pseudonocardiales; family Pseudonocardiaceae; genus Amycolatopsis; species Amycolatopsis sp. lyj-108. The sequence continues at coordinate 361,057 of NZ_JAJPWQ010000010.1, forward strand.
GTTGACCAGCGTGACGTGCGGGATGAACGCCGTGTCGAACGCCTGCCGGAAGTCTTCGACGCCGAAGCCTTCGACCGGGCCCTGGTTCACACCGCCGGTGTGGCCGACCACGATGTCGATACCGCCGAATTCGATCGCGGCGTCGGCGACCCAGCGCTCGACCGCGGCGACGTCGGCCATGTCCGCGACCTGGCTGTGCACCCGGCCGCCGCCGATCGCTTCGAGCTTTCCGTGTGCGTCGGCGAGCCTGTCGGCGTCGCGGGCGCAGATCGAGACGTTCGCGCCTTCGGCGGCGAGCGCCTCGGCCACGCCGAAGCCCAGCCCGCTGCTCGCGCAGGCGACCAGCGCGGACTTGCCGTCCAGTCCGAGTTCCATCAGTGCTCCTCTCCGGCGCGGACGCCGTAGCCGTAGCGGAGCAGTTGCGGCCCCGCGGCGACCGTGGTCAGCGCCTTCGGTTTCCAGTCCAGTTCGGTATGCCACCGGCGGTCGGCCCGGATGGGCACCCGGCCGTGGCGGAACCGGTCGGGATTGCCGGTGACGGTGTGGTTCACGCCCAGTTCGACGGTGCCGTCCGGGGCCACCGGGTTCATCCCGCCGATCCCGGCGAACCGCATCACGTCACCGATGACGTCACGGGGGCTCTCGGCGAAGTCCTCGTGGCGGATCCGGAGGTACCGTTCCCGCCCGGTGACCGCGAGCAGATCGGACGCCGCGTTGACCGCGGTCCAGTACCCGGTGCTGCGCGCGGCGCTCATCCTGGTGACGTAGTCCTTGTCCTTGCGATAGGAGAACGCCGTCGCGCGGGCGTCCCGGACGACGTGCAGCACCCGGACGTCGAGGTCGTGCCTGCCCAGCAGCGCCGCGGCCTCCGCCGGGTACTTCGAACCGTCGACGACGACGTCGGCGTCCGCCGCTTCCGCCGTGGCGCGGTAGAGCCCGGCGGTCAGCCCGGTCAACCAGGCCACGTCCGGCGGGATCGACCGGACGCCGAGCGATTCGGCCAGCCGCGCCGGCGTGTGCCGGGCCCGGAAACGGGCCGACTGGACGGCGTCGGCGGCGGCCGCGGCGTGCCGGTCGGCGACGACACCGTCCGTCAGCACCTGTGACCACAGTGGACAGTCGGTGACCGGACCGCCGCAGCCGCAGCTGGAATTCGTCCCGGTGCCGAGCACCCCGTTGCGCCACAGGTAGTACAGCTCACCCGCGTGCAGGGTGCGGTGTGCCTCGCCGAGGACGTTGCCGATCATGGTGCTGCCGCAGCGCAACATCCCGGTGATGTAGAGCACCTTCATGTCCCGGCGCCTTCCTGGGAGAGCAGGACCAGATGCTGCGGGAGATGCACGGCGAGCCCCATCCGGCTGCTCGCCTCGATCAGGTCACCGCCGTCGGCCGCCGCGCCGCGCCGCAGGGTCAGGGTGGACACCTCCGGATCGAGGAAGGTCGTGGCGGCCCGGAAATCACCGAGCAGTACCTGGTTCCTCGCGATCATCCTGGTCCGAGAGATGCGGATCCCGGCCTCGGCGAGTTTGCCGAGCAGCCCCGATTCCACGGCCTGCCAGTACACCGCGTTGTGCGCCACGATGCCGTCGCACGATCCGCCGGTCTCCTCGACCATCGCGGCGGCGTGGGTGAGCATGTCCACCGGTTCCCGCTCGGTCCGCAGCGTCCGCGAACCGGGGAGGCCGACCAGCCCGGAGATCAGACCGTCGTCGCTGCCGTGCAACAGAACCTGGTTTTCGGTGGTGCCGAAGCGAACCAGCAGCCGGTAGTCGATGAAGGAGGCGAGCAGCCGCGGGTGATCCAGCAGCCCCGGCGGAACCGGCAGCCCGACCCCGATGTCGGTCAATTCCGCCTCGCCGAGTTTCGGTTCGAACTGCGCTTCGGGCGAGGTCGCGAACGTCGTGCCCGAGACCTCCCGTCGGTTCTGTTCGGGCCGCGGTTCGTGGATGTAGTGCGCGTTGCCGTCGCGAATCGTCGCCATCTTCATCAGCTGACGCACGGTGTAGCGGGGCCGGTCGGCGAAGAGCGGGAACGCCGTCGGCAGGTAGGCGCGGAAGGTGACGGTGACGTCGTCGCTACCTGAGCCGAGCGTGGCCGCCTGCGCGAATTCCGAACCCGGCGTGCTTTCCGTCATCGCGGGATCGGCGAGCAGTTGGCGCTTCTGCTTCGTCGGGGGCGTCGTCTGTGCTGTGGTCATCACTGCCTTTCTCGGCCGTTCGGCCGGGCTTCGGTTGTGGGGTCAGGCTGCGACGGCGACCCGGCCGTGCACGACGTCGCCGAGCTGGCGGGCGAGCCTGCCGGGATGCGGGTCCTCGAAGATGTTGCGGCCGATGGCGACGCCGGACGCGCCTGCGCGCATGGCGGACGCCACCCGGCGCAGGAGCAGCTTCTTCTCCGGTACCGGCGGGCCGCCCGCGACGACGACCGGGATCGGGCACGCCCGGACCACGTCCGCCATCGCCTGCCCGGAACCCGGATGGCTGACCTTGACCAGATCCGCGCCGAGGTCGGCGGCCAGCGTGGCCGAATGGGTGACCAGTTCGGGATCGCTGGCGTCGCTGATCCGCGGTCCGCGGGCGTACATCATGGCCAGCAAGGGGATTCCCCAGCGGTCGGTGTGCTCGGCGACGCGGGCGAGGTCGGCGACCTGCGACGCCTCCTCCTTGGAGCCCATGTTCACGTGGACGCTCACCGCGTCCGCGCCCAGCCGCAGCGCGGCTTCGACGCTGGTGACCAGATACTTCGCGTCCGGGTCGGGGGCGTGCGCCGTACTGGCGCTCAGATGCACGATCAGCGAGGTGCTGGCGAAGCGTGCCGGGTCGAGATGCCGGGCGGTTCCCTTGTGCAGCACGATCGCGTCGACGTCGGCGTCGGCGAGTTCACCGACCAGCTTGTCGAGCGAGTCGTCGGGGGTGACCGGCCCGTTGGCCACGGAATGGTCCAGCGGGACGATCATCAGCCGTCCGTCGCGGTTGTCGTCCATCCGGTCAAGGCGCAGCCGCGCGCCGAAGGATTGAGGCTGACTCACCGGAACTCCTTTCTGCTCAAGCCGGGATGACCGGCGTGGTGGTGTCCGCTTCGTCGAGGCCGAAGCACTCGTAGAGCACGGTCACCGCTTCGTGGACGCGGTCGCGGGGGACCAGGAACGTGGTGCGGGCCTGTGCGCAGGACACGCATTCCGCCGCGATGTCGGCGGCGGCCAGCGCGGACAGGCCCAGCGCGGTGAGTCCCGGCCTGCTGAGCAATCCGGTGCCCACGACCGAAACCCGGCCCAGCTCCCGCCGGACGACGACCGAACAGTCGAGCGCTTCCCGTACGGCTTCCACCGCCGCGTCCCGCAGGACGTCGGACACACAGAACTCCATCCGCAGCGGGGCGTCCGGTGGTGAGGACCAGACGACCGAATCGACCGGGATCTCCACCCGCGACAACGCGTCGAGGATCTGGGCGCTACCGCGCACCCGGTCGCATTCCGCGTCGATCGCCACGACCGAGACCCGTTCGTCGTGGGTCACGGCGATGACGCCTGCCCGTCCTTCCAGGACTTCCGCGTCGAGCATCGATGCTCCTTTTCCGATGATGGTGCTGCCTTGGCCACGGCCGGTCGCGTCGCGGACGACGATGTCGATCCCGTGCGCTGCGGCGAGTTCCACCGAGCGCGGATGCAGCACCCGCGCCCCGGAGAACGCCATCTCCGTCATGACCGGTGCGGGCAGACTGCGCAGCAGTCCCGCTTCCGGCACCACCCGGGGATCGGCCCGGCGCACGCCTTCGACGTCGGTGTAGATCTCGCAAACCGGCGCCCGGAGCGCGACGGCGAGGGCCACCGCGGAGGTGTCGGAACCGCCGCGGCCGAGGGTGACGACCGCACCGGTGGGATCCAGGGCCTGGAAACCCGCCACGATCACCACCTGTCCGCGGGAGAGCCGTTCGTGGAGGCGGTCCGCCTCGATCGACGCGATCACCCCCGCTCCCGGCCTGCCGACCGCCCGGAGACCGGCGTCCGGCCCGGACAGCGACACCGCGGGAATCCGCAGGTCTCCCAAGGCGATGGCGAGCAGTGCCGCCGACGCCAGCTCGCCGGTGGCCAGCAGCTTGTCCAGTTCCCGTGGATCCGGGGTGTTGCTGGCTTCGACGGCCGAGCGGACCAGGTCGTCGGTCGTGTCGCCACGTGCGGACACGACGACGACCAAGGGCATGCCTTCGCGGTGGGTCCGCGCGATCCGGTGGGCGACGGAGGCGGCTTTGGCCGCGTCGGCCAAAGACGAGCCTCCGTACTTCTGGATCCTGATGTCCATTTCGCTCCGTCCCCAGGAATCCTTTTCTCCCGTCGGGAATTGGGTGCCCACCGCGGTGGGCACTCCCACTCGCGTAAATCCGTGAACCTCGGGAGCGAGGGCGCCGGGCGCGAACCCCGGCAAGCGGAGTCCCGGTCACTGAAACAGGGGAGTGCGGATGGCGTAGTCCCCTGTTTTCATAGAAAAAGGCCGCTTCTCTTGCGCTATCGGCAAGAGAAGCGGCCTTGGCTGACGATCTCGTTGGTCGGGTCAGTCCAGCGCGTGCCGCCCCTGTTCGTAGGCGATCACCCGGAGCGCGAGTTCCACACGATTCGTCACCTGGAGTTTGGTGAAGGTGTTCCGGACGTGGGTGTCGACCGTGTGCCGGGAGAGGGTCAGCTGCGCGGCCACGGCCTTGTTGGTCAAACCCTGCGCGACCAGCCGGGCGACGCGCAGTTCTGTCTCGGTCAGGTTGGACCACCGGGCACGGGACACCGGCGGGATCATCTCGGTACTGACGGCGACCGGGGTTTCGGCCGGGGCCTGCTCGCCATGGCCGTTGCTCCACGACCGGTGGATGCGGGTGGCCTCGTCGGTCAGGCCTTGCGCCCGCTCGTGATCACCGAGTCCCATCGCCAGTTCCCCGGCGTCCCGCAGCGCGAGGGCCCGCGCCGGGCGCCGGCCGCTGATCCGGTGCAGCTCGGCGGCGGAGGTCAGCGCGCCGAGGTCACCCTCGTTGAGGCCCGCGGCGTGCGCCGCGGCGGCCGCGGTGGAGGTCACCCCGGGATTACGGGCGGCCAGGTCCCGCGCGGTACGGACGATCTCGTCCGCGCGCGGACGGTCACCGCGGCGAAGGGTCAGTTTCACCAGTACCGGCGCGATCATCGGGCCACCGGTCGCGGTGAAGGCGACCGGATCGGTCGCCGCGTGCAGCCCGTTCGCGACCTCGGCGGCCTCGTCCTCCCGCCCGGCGGCCCAGAGCCAGAGCGCTCGCCGCCAGGTCAGATGGGCCACATGCGCCCTCGCGCCGCCCTCGGCGAGCGCTTCCGCCTCACGCAGGTTCGCGTCAGCCTCTTCCAGCCGGCCGAGGCTGACGCGAACCTCGCCGAGAAGACACAGCAACCTGCTGAGCAACGCGCCCGCGGGCTGCTCCCGAGCCGCGCGGACACCGGCTTCGGCGTCGGTCTCGGCTTCGGAGAACGCGCCCCGCGCGGCCCACATCCTCGCCCAGTGGTGATGCCAGGTCGGGGTGGACCACGAGGTGCCGAGGTGCCGGGCCTCGCGGCGCGCCAGGGTCAGGGTCGACGCCACTTCGTCGAAGCGGTCGAGCGCCATCAGCGGACGGCACAGCCACAACCTCGGGTGCCGTTGCTGGGCGCGCGGGCCGATCCGGTCCGCCGCGCTGACGGCGGCGCGGGTCAGCGTCAGCGACCGGTCGAACTCGCCGCGCCTCAACGCCGTCAGGCCTTTCGCCGCCGAGCCGAGCATGATCGCCTCGCCGAGGCCGAGCGCGCTGCCCGCGGCGAGACTGTCGTCGGCCGCGCGCTCGGCCAGCGCGATGTCGTCGTCCGAGCGCGCGAGGCTGTAGGCCTGGACCGCGCGCAGTTCGGTGCGGTGGACCGGAGTGAGATCGGGCCTGGCCAGCGCGAGCCGGGTGTACTCCGCCACCGCGTTGTCACCGCCCCAATCGTGCGCGGGTTCGGCCAGTTCCGCGAGGGTGCGCACCATGGTGGTCGCGGTGTCCGCGTCGGCGGCGCGGTGCACCGCCCGCTCGGCGAGTTCCCAGGCCAGCCTGCCGTCGCCGGTGACACTGAGCAGCCGCACCGCCTCGACGGTCAGGGATTCCGCCATCGGGTGGGCGTCGCCGAGCAGATGCAGGAGCCGCAGCACCAGGCGGGCGGCGACCTTCGGTTTCCGCTCCGCGTTCCGGCGGACCTCCGCCCACAGCAGGTCGATCGATTCGCCGAGGCTGCCGCGTCCGCTGCGCACGAGGTGGTCCAGCACGTCGTCGGGTTCCCTGCCCTCCGCGCGGACCACCGTGGCGGCCTCCCGGTGCAGCGCCATCCGGACCGGTTCGTCGAGTCCGGCGTACAGCGCCTTCCGGACGAGTTCACTGCGGAAGCGCAGACCCGCCGGTTCCGGGGAGAGCACGCCCGCTTCGATCGCCTCGGTCACCGGGCCGACGAGTTCGGTCGCGGGCCGTCCGGTGAGCCCGGCGACCTCGTGCACGGTGAACGTCCTGCCCAGTACGGCACCGGTCTCCAGCAGGGTCACGACCGGCTCGGACAGATCGGAAAGCCGGGCTCGCATCTTCTGCGCGACCGCTTCGGGCATCGGCAGCAGTTCGGCGTCGGGGAGGAGTTTCGCCTGCCTGTCACGCACTTCGACCTGACCCGCGCTCAGCAGCCAGCGAACCAGTTCCTCGGTGAGCATCGGGTCCCCGCCACCGCCCGCGGCGACCTCCAGCACGTCCTCGTCCGGGACGGCGCCCAAAATGGCTTCACAGAGCCGTTTCAGCTCGGCGGCGGTGAGTCTGCCGATCGTGACACGCCGGGCGCCCTCGGCCGCGAGCGCGTCGACGACGCCGCGAACCGCGGGCGGGGCCAGCGACGGCCGCGAAACCAGCAGCCACAGCACGGGGGAGGAGGCGAGCGCGGGCACCAGGACCCGCAGCGACAACGCGGTGAGTTCGTCCGCGTGGTGGAAATCGTCGAGACAGAGCACCAAAGGACGTTGCGCCGAGAGCCGGATCAGCCGCTCCCGCAACCGGTCCAGGGAGGCCAGCCGGTTGCCGTCGAGATTCCCGAGATCCGCCGTCGCCTGCCGGGTCCACTCGCTGCCGCTCAACGTCGCGACCAGCGTCGACAGCGAGGCGGCGCGATCGGCGCGGGTGGCCCGGCCGTGCGCGACGGTGATTCCGCGGCACCGGGACGCGTTGATCGCGTACTCGGTGATCGCGCCCTTGCCCATGACCCCCGAACGTTCGGCGATCACCACCGCGCCGCGGCCGGATTCCACCGTGGCCAGCGCGTCGTCGACACAGGCGACGGCCTCGGTGCTCATGAATTGCGAAGTGCAACGCTCAGCCGATCGGCACCCTTGATCGGGCACGGTCAACTCCCTCCAGCGTCCGGCGACAAGACGACCGCTCCGGCCCCCATGCCTTTCCTCGAACAGTTCGCCTGATCGTCAGCTCCCCAGTGAACCGCGCTCCCTTCGCCGGTGCGAATACCCAGCGGCCGTAATCGGACTACTACGCTATTCGAGTGAAAAGGATTATTCGCCCCAATGGTACGACGAAAGCGCACTCATCCGCCGTGCACAGGAGAGATGCGGTCGTATGGGGCGAGCGTGAGCGGCTCCGAGACGGGGACACGTCGCCGATCCGGTGAATGAGCTTCGGCTCGTCGGGTACTAGTGGATCAACTGCCAGCACGATCCGATCCGAATCCGCTGGAGGATGGAGTGAAGAAAATCTGGATCTGGGCCCTGTTCGCCGGCGCGTTCGCGGTGTCCTGCACTGAATTCGTCGTCGTCGGACTGCTTCCCCAGATCGCGACCGATCTCGAGGTGTCCGAGGCGGTGGCGGGGCAACTGGTCACGCTGAACGCCGTGGCGTTCGCGGTGGGAGCACCCGTACTGGCCGCCGCTTTCCATCGGATGGACCGACGAAAAGTTCTCTTCGGCAGTCTGGTCGTATTCGCGCTCGGACACGCCACCGCCGGACTGGCGCCCAACTATCCCGTTCTGCTCGGGTCACGGCTGCTCTCCGGCGGAATGATGGGTCTTTATCTGGCGACCGCGATCGGAACGGCCGCCCGGTTGACCGAACCGGCGAAACGCGCGTCGACGATGGCACTGATCGTCGCCGGGGTCAGTACCGCGACCGCGCTGGGTGTCCCGGTCAGCACCCTGATGGGGCAGCACCTCGGCTGGCGCGCCCCGATGCTGGTCATCGGCGGGATGGCCTTGGCCGCACTGGCCTTCATCGCCGCCGTCGTCCCGAAGACCGGCGCCGACGACGGCCCGCCGCTCGGCGAGCGTGTCCGTGCGCTGGGTGCCAAGCCGGTGGTCGTCGGGCTCAGCGCGATCGTGCTGTTCTGGGGCGCTTCCTTCACCGTCTACACGTATTTGGTGCCGCTGCTCGAACAGCGCTCCGGTGTGCACGGCACGCTGGTGATCGTCGTGCTGTTCATCGCGGGACTGTGCGCCGTGCTGGGCAACATCATCGGCGGCAAGGGCGCCGACAAGAACTCCCGGCTCACGTTGCTGCTGACCGCGGGGATCACGGCGGGCTCGCTGCTGCTGGTGCTGCCGCTGTCCACCGGCCCGGTGCAGGCGATCGTCCTGGTCACCGTCTGGCAGCTGGCCGCCTGGTCGTTCGTGCCCACCGTCCAGGCCGCGCTGTTCCAGGCTGCGGGCAAGGGCGGTGAACTGGCCGTTTCGTTCGCGGTCTCGGCGTTCAACGTCGGTATCGTCGCGGGCGCCGGCTTCGGCGGGATCGCGCTGGCCCGCGCCGGGCTGCCCGGAGTCGCGATCCTCGGCGCGGCCTTGGGCGTGGTGGCGCTGATCCTGGTGATCCTGCTCGTCCGCTTCGTCGGCAAGGCCGAATCCGAGCCGGTCCGGCACGAATTCGACGCCGTGCTGTTCGATCTCGACGGCACCCTCATCGATTCGACCGCCGCGGTCCGGCGTGCGTGGCGGCGATGGGCGGAAGACGTCGGTGTGGATCCGGAGCGGCTCGCCGGGACAGCAGGCAAACCCGCGAAGGACATCGTCGCCGCTTTGCTGCCACCGGACCGCTTCGACGAGGGCCTGGCCCGCTACGCGCACATCGCCACGCACGACCTCGAAGGCGTGGTCATCCTGCCCGGCGCGCGGGAAGCGACCCAGGCGACCGGGGAACGTAAGGCCATCGTGACCTCGTGCACCCGCGACGTCACCGATGCCCGCACCGCGGCCGCGGGGCTGCCGTCGACCGACGTCCTGGTCACCGCCGACGACGTCGAACGGGGCAAACCGGAACCGGCGCCGTACCTCCTCGGTGCCGAACTTCTGGGCGTGGACCCGCAACGCTGCCTCGCCGTCGAAGACACTGCGTCCGGCCTCGCTTCGGGAACCGCCGCGGGCTGCGTGACCCTCGGTATCGGTGACGCCGACCGGCTCGACGCCGACATCGTCGTCCCCGACCTGTCACACGTCAGCTTCGAGGTGGTGGGGGACAAGGTCGCCCTCACCGTGGGGAGCTGACCCGTGGACGACCACGCGCTGGCCAGGCGGCTCGCGACGGCCGCGGGCGAGCTCCTGCTCGGACTTCGCGGCGACCACCCGGACCTGACCGGTGCGGAGCTGGGCAAGGAGGGCGACCGGCAAGCGAACACCTTGCTGCTCAAGGCCCTCGCCGAACACCGGCCGGACGATGCCGTCCGTTCCGAGGAAAGCGAGGACCAGGTCGCCACACCGGGACGGGGCCGGTTGTGGATCATCGATCCGCTGGACGGCACTCGTGAGTACTGCGACCGCGACCGGAAGGATTGGGCCGTGCACGTGGCCTTGGCCGAAGACGGACGGCTCGTCGCCGGGGCGGTCGCCGTCCCGGCCGCCGGTCGTACGTTCGCCACCGACCGGCCGGAACCGCTCGCCCCGGCCGGTTCGCCTCGGCGCCCCCAAGTGGCCGTCAGCCGCGGTCGTCGCCCGGCCCTCGTCGATGCCTTGGCGGACAAGATGGCCATCGACGTGATCCCCATGGGCTCGGCGGGAGTGAAGGCGGTCGCCGTCCTCACCGGCACCGCGGACGCGTATCTCCACGCGGGTGGTCAGTTCGAATGGGACAGTGCCGCACCGGTCGCGGTGCTCGACGCCGCGGGCGCGCATACCTCGCGGATCGACGGAAGCCCGCTGAGATACGGCAATGCCACGCCGGAGTTGCCGGATCTGCTGATCTGCCGTCCGGAGCTCAAGGAGGTATTGCTCGCCGGGGTCGCGGTTGTTTCGTGAGCAAGGATCCTGCATCGGAAGTTCGCGCCGTGAATCCGTATCGATATCCGGCGCGTTTCGCGCCTGGTCCGGGGGTCGTGAGTGGCGATTCGGGTTCTATTGAGGGGTAAGTCAAACGTGTCTTGGCGTGGGGCCGGTGTCGTTGCTGCGTACGCGTTCTCCTGGTAGTGAAAGCCTCTTTGCCTACTCTGAGGGTAGTGAAGGAGGCTTTCGCTACCGTCGGATGTGTTCCCTGGTGACGGTTGTGACCTCCGTGGCTGGTCGTGAAGTACATGAAGGCCCCCTTCCTTGCGCTAGGCGCAAGGAAGGGGGCCTTCATGTACTTCGGTAAGGCGTGACTCGCGTGCCTGGATGCCGCACTCGGGAGTGCGGAGCCTGAACACACGAGTTCCGTCTACGAACACGCGAGATCCGGGTTTGAACACGCGAGTACGGGTGTCACGTCACCCAGCCCACCGTCTCGCCCGAGACACGACACGTTTGCCTTACCCCTCAATAACCCCACTCAAGACGAAGTGCTCACGGCCTCAGCCGACAGCATCTTCACCGCACGAAACAAGGAACAAGATCCTTCGGCACCACACCGAATCACCACACGAACTTCCGACTCGGGACAGCGCTTGACCTGGTACGCGGGCCTTCCGGAGCGCGGGGTCGTCGCCATCGACGCCGGCAACCGGGCCGGAAACCCTTCTCCTGCAGATCGCCGCGCAGCCGCGGGGTTCGACCATCCGGCCATGGCCTCGACCGACGTCAGCGGCGTGCGGCAGCTTTCGCTGGGCGCCGCACCGCTTCCGCCACGGCGGCCGGTTTCCCCGACTCTGAACAGTTCTTCGAGAAGAACGTCCGCACGGCGTTCGCCCTACGTCACCAGGACCTGAAGCGGCAACGCGACTACGACCCAGCCTTCCTGGACTGGATCTTCTGGTGGTACCTGGCCACGATCGAACTCGGCGACCACTTTCCGGCACGCCCCGCCTCGTAGGAACCGATCTCCCTGTCCCCACCCGTCAAAGACAAGACCCGGACGGACTTCCACCATGAACATGGATCCGGATATCTGGCCCAATCCCGGTCAGGTGAACTGTCGTTGGTTGCTGCCGTTGCTGTGTTCTGCTCGTCGGTACTGACCTGGTGGAGTGCCGTGGGCGCGTTTGAAGGCGGCAGCGAAGGCGAATTCCGATGAGTAGCCGACCTTGGTGGCGATGTCGTGCAGGGGTGCGGTGGTGTCGCGGAGGAGCCGGGCGGCGGTGGTCATGCGCCACCAGGTGAGGTAGGTCAGGGGCGGTTGGCCGACCAGGGTGGTGAACCGGCGGGCGAATGGTGCGCGGGATAGTCCGGCTTGGGCGGCGAGACCGGCCACGGTCCAGGGGTGTGCGGTGTCGCGGTGGATGGCGTGCAGTGCGGCGGTCACCGATGGGTCGTTCAGCGCTGCGGCCCAGCCGCCGGGGTTTTCGCCCGGCTGGCACTGGATCCACGTGCGCAGGATGTATACCAGCAGGGTGTCCAGCAACGAAGGGATGGTGGCGTCCACTCCGAGATCTGGCTGTTCCAACTCGGCACCGAGCAGTTCCACCGCGGCTCGCAGCCGAGGGTGCTGGCCAGGACCGGCGGGCAGGTGGATGATCTCCGGCAGACCGAGTAGCAATGGGTGGGCGCGCGTCGGATCGAGTCGGTAGGCGCCGCAGAGTGTGATGGTGACCGGTCCGTCGCTCCTGACCGGGTCGACAGTAGCGGCGTGGCGTTGGGCGAACTGCGGATCGTCAGGGTCACAGGCTTCCGTGCTCAACGGGGTTCTCGGGTCGTCGGAAAGCGCGTGCCCACCTCCGTGCGGAAGGAAGACGACATCGCCGGGCCCCAACGGGATTGGGGCGGCCGCGGCGGGGAGAAGCCAGCAGTTGCCTTGCAAGACCACTTGAAAGCCCGATGCTCCTGGCACCGGCGCGAACCGTTGCCCCCAGGGCGCGTGCCAGGTGACCCGCGCCGACTGTGGTCGACCGGCTCGCATCACTGTGATCACGTCACTGAGGATGTCCACGCGGCCAATCTACCCGTCTGCGAGACGAACGCATATAAAATCGGGACTCAGCCGCATGGATCGTCTTCTGTGGCCGTCGTAGGTTCGTGGCATGAAGATCGCCAGATTCCACCAGCACGGTGCGGTGTCCGTCATTCGCTACGACGATGTCGAGATTCCCGAGCCGGGGCCGGACGAGGTGTTGATCGAAGTCGCGGCCACTTCGTTCAACCCGACTGAGACGGCACTGCGCGCCGGGCTGCTGCGGAAGATCACGCCGGTGTCGCTGCCCTACACCATGGGATGGGATGTGGCAGGCACCGTCGTGGCGGCCGGAGCCGACGTAAGCACGACCTCGGTCGGCGACCGCGTCATCGGTTGGCTGGACGGTGGCGCCGCAGCCGAGTACGCCACCGCACCAGCCCATCTGCTGACGTCCGCACCCGCCACGATCCCGCTCGCCGACGCCGCCACCCTGCCGCTGGCAGGGCTGACAGCGTGGCAGGCGGTCTTCGATCACGCTCGGGTCACCAAGGGACAGCGCGTCCTGATCAACGGGGCCGGTGGGGGCATCGGCGGGTTCACCGCCCAACTGGCCAAGCACGCCGGGGCCGAGGTCATCGCCACGGCAAGCCCACGCAGCGCGGACAGGGTTCGCAGGCAAGGCGCGGACCACATCATCGACTACACCGCCACCGCTCTCGGTACAGCCGTGCGATACCCCGTCGATACCATTATCAACCTCGTACCACTCGGCCCCTCGCAGGCTGACGAACTCATCCCGCTGGTGCACCCCGGCGGCGCCATCGTGTCGATCACCGGCCAGTTCCAGCCACCACCCGAAGCCCGGATCGTCGCCACCCACTTCATCACCCGCAACGACATCGCCCAACTAGACCTCTTGGTGAAACTGGTCGACACCGGTGCGGTCACCGTCGAGGTGACTCAGTCCTACTCGCTCACTGAGCTTGACGACGTCCATCGACACAGCGAGGCCGGCAACGTCCACGGCAAGATCACGATCGTTCCCTGAGTGATCCCGACCGAACGCGCCCCGGTGCATACAAGCCCAAACGCGCGTTACCCGCTGATGGAATCGTCGCTCCAGCGATGCGCTTCCAGACCAACGGTCGCGTACTCGTCCTGGCCCGGCGGGTCCTCCATGTCATTCGTGCAGGTGAACGATGGGCCGAAGAACACCTTTTCGTCTGCCCATCCCACGGCAGCCTGCAACCCTGCACCGCCGAAGAACTCACTGTGGACGTAGAGCACCTGCCTACTCTGCGACAGCCGCCGTGCCCAGCGAACCAGTCCTCCAGTCCGGTTCAGCAAGGAGAGCCCCACTCAAGATCAACGCGTTGATAGTGCTTGCCACTGGACCATCGTGGCTTGACGTGCCGAACAGCGCCGGCACGTCAACGTCCGCTCTTGCCGCCATGAGGACCTTCGAGCAGGTGGCTGTACCGGCCCACGTTGCCGGTCGCCCCGGCCGTCGGGCTCACCAGCTCAGCTGAGGAAGTGTCTTCTTCGTCGAATGCGGTCCGGCACTCGTCCATGTTCGTGGGAAATGACCTGAGGACCTGCGCGGTCTAGACGTTGTTCGCTGCCGGAGCACGACCACTGTAGCCGATCCTTGTTGTGGGACAAGGACAACAGCTTCTTTACATACCCTACGGGGGTAATGTTAGTGTGGCGGCGTGACGGCGAAGGGGTCGGTCGCCGTGAAACGAGTTGTCGAACCGAAGGGTGAGAGCTGATGAACACCACCGTGTACGCGGTCAAGGGCATGACCTGCTCGGGTTGCATGACCAAGGTGACGACGGCGGTGAACGGTGTCGCCGGGGTCAATGAGGTGGACGCGGACGTCGCGACCGGCGAGGTGACTGTCGTGAGCGAGGGGCCGGTCGACGCGCAGCTGGTCCGAGCCGCGGTCAAGGAGGCGGGCTACGAGGTGGTCGGCTGACGTCGATGGCCGAGGAGACCGGAACTGAACCGGCTGTCGTCATCAAGGTCGTGAACAACGGGCCGTACCAGGTGAAAGGGCCCGTCCGGCTGGTCGACCACGACGGCGAGGAATACGAACTGACCGGACGTACGCAATTGCTGTGCCGGTGCGGGAATTCCGCGAAGAAGCCGTTCTGTGACGGCGCCCATGTCCGGACCGGGTTCACGGCGACCAGGGCAGTCGTTGAGGCGGAATAGAAACGGGCGGGTGACGTGAAGTCACCCGCCCGCTCTTCGTGTTGAAGGAGTCAGGAGCGAACCAGGCGTGCGATCGCTTCGGAGGCTTCGCGGATCTTCCGGTCCGCCTCGGCGCCGCCCTTCGCCGCAGCGTCGACAACGCAGCTTGCCATGTGCTGTTCGAGGAGTTCGAGGGAGAACGACTTCAGTGCCCGGGTCGCCGCGGAGACCTGTGTGAGGACATCGATGCAGTACTTGTCCTCTTCGACCATTTTCTGCAGTCCGCGGATCTGCCCCTCGATGCGCCGAAGGCGCTTGAGCTGACTTTCCGTGCCGGCGTCGTGATCGGCCACGCTCACTCCTCGAGTCGGGATTCCGCGTACGTCCCAATCATGCCCGGTCAGGAGTCGCACGCGCAGGCGGGTTTCGAGGATTCAGGGAGGCGGATGCGGCCGGAGCCGGCGTGGCATACGTCACGGGGGTATGCCGGTTGCCCTACCCCCCTAGGGTATGTAAAGTCGGTTTCAGGAGGTCGAGAGATGCACGGATACACGCAAGGCAAAGAGGAATACGTGACCCGGCTGCGGCGGATCGAGGGTCAGATCCGGGGGTTGCAGCGGATGGTCGAGGAGGACAAGTACTGCATCGACATCCTCACGCAGGTGTCCGCGGCCACGAAGGCGTTGCAGTCGGTGTCGCTGGGGCTGATGGACGAACACCTCAAGCACTGCGTGTCCGACGCCATCGCCAAGGGCGGCGCCGAAGCCGACGAGAAGATCCAGGAGGCGAGCGACGTCATCGCCCGCCTCGTCCGTTCCTGATATTCCGCAAGGAGAACCACGATGAGCGAGACCATCTACACCGTCACCGGCATGACCTGCGACCACTGCGTCCGGTCGGTCACCGAAGAGGTCGGGAAGATCGCGGGCGTCACCGGCGTCCGGGTGGATCTGCCGACCGGCGCGGTGACCGTCGTCAGCGCGGAGGAGCCCGCGGTCGCGGATGTGCGTGCGGCCGTCGAAGAAGCCGGATATGAGCTGACCGCCTGATTCGCGGTCCGGCTCCCGATCGCGGGCATGGCCCGCACAAGGGACTTGAGATGAACACAGTTGCGAAGCTCTCTGCCTACGGTGTGGCGCTTGCCCTGGTCGCCGGTGGCGGCTGGGTCGCGGGCACCGCTGTCGGTCCTTTCGCCGGCGCCGCCGGCCTTCCCGGTGGCGAGGACGCCGGGCATGGGGACGTTCACAGCGGCACCGTCGCGGAGGCGGCGCCGACCGACGAGCCCGGCGGGCTCGCGTCGTCCAGGGGCGGCTACACCCTCACGCCCATCACCACGACGCTCACCGCGGGCACGACCCAGCCTTTCTCCTTCAGGATTCTCGGACCGGACGGCAAACCCGTCACCGGCTACGACGTCGAACACGAAAAGCGGATGCATCTCATCGTCGTCCGCCGTGACACGGCCGGTTTCCAGCACGTGCACCCCGAACTCGCGTCCGATGGCGTGTGGAGTGTCCCGCTGGCCCTGCCCGAGGCGGGTAGCTACCGGGTCTTCGCCGACTTCAAGCCGACGGGCGGCTCGGCCTCGACACTCGGTGTCGACGTCGCCGCAGCCGGAGATTTCAAACCCGCCGAGTACCAGCCGTCGCGCGTCGCGAACGTCGACGGCTACCAGGTCCGCCTCGACGGCGACCTGGCGCCGGGCAAGTCGTCGAAGGTGACGTTGACGGTGACGAAGGATGGCCGTGAGGTGACCGATCTGGAGCCGTACCTCGGCGCTTACGGACATCTGGTGGCGTTGCGCGGCGGCGACCTCGCGTATCTGCACGTCCACCCGGACGGCGAACCCGGTGACGGCCGTACGAAGCCCGGTCCCGCGGTGACCTTCTTCGCCGAAGTCCCGTCGAACGGCACTTACCGGCTGTTCCTGGACTTCCAGCATCAGGGCAAGGTCCGCACGGCGGAGTTCACCGTCGCCACTACGGGCACCCCTGCCCCGGCCCCTTCGGCCACCCCAAACCAGACCTCACCTCCGGCGGCCGATGACGGCCACGGCGGACACGGCTGACCGCGAGCCGGAAAGGAGTGACCACGATGACTTCCGATCTGGACCAGGCCACCACGGCCGAGGTCGAACTCGCGATCACCGGGATGACCTGCGCGTCGTGCGCGATGCGCATCGAGAAGAAACTGAACAAGCTCGACGGCGTCACCGCCACGGTCAATTACGCCACCGAGAAGGCGAAGGTCACCTACAGCGGTGACATCGAGCCCCAGCGGCTGATCGAGCAGGTGGAAGCGGCCGGATACACCGCCGCCCTGCCCGCTCCGCCGAAGCAGGACCAGCCGGACGGGCCCGCCGAGGAGGCCGATCCGATCGCGCCGTTGCGGCAGCGGCTGATCGGTTCCGCGGTGCTGTCGGTGCCGGTGATCCTGCTGGCGATGGTGCCCGCACTGCAGTTCACCTACTGGCAGTGGATTTCGCTGACGCTCGCGGCGCCGGTGCTGGTGTGGGCGGCGTGGCCGTTCCACAAGGCGGCATGGGCGAATCTGCGCCACGGCGCGGCGACCATGGACACGCTGATCTCGATGGGCACGCTGGCGGCGTTCCTGTGGTCGTTGTACGCGTTGCTGTTCGGCAGCGCGGGAACGCCGGGGATGACGCACGCTTTCGAGCTGACCGTGGAGCGGATGGCCGGTGACGGCAACATCTATCTCGAGGTCGCGGCCGGGGTGACGACGTTCATCCTCGCCGGGCGGTACTTCGAGGCGCGGTCCAAGCGCCGGGCCGGTGCCGCGCTGCGGGCGTTGCTGGAGCTGGGTGCGAAGGACGTCGCCGTCCTCCGCAACGGCAAGGAAGAACGCATCCCGGTCGACCAGCTGGCCGTGGGCGATCTGTTCGTGGTGCGGCCGGGGGAGAAGATCGCCACCGACGGTGTCATCACCGAAGGCAGCTCCGCCGTCGACGCGAGCATGCTGACCGGCGAAAGCGTGCCCGTGGAAGTCGCGCCGGGTGACGCGGTGGTCGGTGCGACGGTCAACGCGGGCGGCAGGCTCGTCGTGCGGGCGACCCGGGTCGGCGCGGACACGCAGCTGGCGCAGATGGCGAAACTGGTGGAGGACGCACAAACCGGGAAGGCGCAGGTCCAGCGGCTGGCCGACCGGGTGTCGGGTGTGTTCGTGCCGATCGTGATCGCGCTCGCCGTCGGCACGCTGATGTTCTGGCTTGGGGCCGGTGGTTCGGTCGCGGCCGCGTTCACCGCGGCGGTCGCCGTGCTGATCATCGCCTGCCCGTGCGCGCTCGGTCTCGCGACGCCGACCGCGTTGCTGGTCGGCACCGGCCGGGGCGCGCAGCTCGGGATCCTGATCAAGGGCCCGGAAGTGCTGGAATCCACCCGCGCGGTCGACACGGTCGTCCTCGACAAGACCGGCACGGTCACCACCGGACGGATGGCGCTGGTCGAGGTCCACGTCGCCGACGGTGTCGACGCCGACGAGGCGCTGAGGCTCGCGGGTGCGCTGGAGAACGCTTCCGAACACCCGATCGCCCAAGCCATCGTGGCCGGCGCGCGGGACCGGGTCGGTGAACTCCCGGCCGTCGAGGACTTCACGAACGTCGAAGGCCTTGGTGTGCAAGGGATCGTCGACGGCAAGGCGGTACTGGCCGGCCGCAGCTCGCTGCTGGAGGACTGGGCACATCACCTGCCTGAGGCTCTGGCCGAGGCGAAGGCCGCTGAGGAGAAGGCGGGCCGGACCGCGATCGTGGTCGGCTGGGACGGCGCGGCCCGCGCGGTCCTGGTGGTGGCGGACACGGTGAAGCCGACCTCTGCCGAGGCGATCACGCAGCTGCGGGCGCTCGGGCTGACGCCGGTCCTGCTGACCGGGGACAACGAGGCCGTGGCGCGCGCGGTGGCGGCGGAGGTGGGGATCACCGAGGTGATCGCGGAGGTCCTGCCCAAGGACAAGGTCGACGTGGTCAAGCGGCTCCAGGCCGAGGGCAAGGTGGTCGCGATGGCGGGCGACGGCGTCAACGACGCGGCCGCGCTGGCACAGGCCGACCTCGGCCTGGCCATGGGCACCGGCACCGATGTCGCCATCGAGGCGTCGGACATCACCCTCGTCCGCGGTGACCTGCGGGCGGCGGTGGACGCGATCCGGCTCTCCCGGCGGACCCTGCGCACCATCAAGGGCAACCTGTTCTGGGCCTTCGCCTACAACGTCGCGGCGCTGCCACTGGCCGCGGCGGGGCTGCTCAACCCGATGATCGCCGGCGCCGCGATGGCGTTCAGCTCGGTCTTCGTGGTCACGAACAGCCTGCGGCTCAAAGGATTCCGCAGCACAGCGAGCTGACATCCGGTTCAGCGTTCTACTGAGGGATAAGTCGAAGGTGTCGTGGTGCGGGGCTGGTGTTGCTCCTGCGTCTGGTAGTGAGGGCCTCTTTGCCTACTTTGACGGTAGTGAAGGAGGCTTTCGCTACCGTCAGATGTGTTCCCTGGTGACAGTGGGACGGCTGTAGCCTCGGTGGCCGGTTGTGAAGTACATGAAGGCCCCCTTCCTTGCGCTAGGCGCAAGGAAGGGGGCCTTCATGTACTTCGGTAGGGCGTGATTCGCGTGTTTGGATGCCCGCACTCAGGGTGTGCGGAGTCTGAGCACGCGAGATACACGTTTGCCTTACCCGCTAGCCCGAAACGCCACTCACGACCCCCTCGCGCCTGACCAGTGCCAAGGCTCCCCTCGTCGCATCGGACGCGGCGAAGGGAGCCTCCAGAGTGCTCGACAGGGAAACCGGCGCGAGACGCCCATCGGGTATGACGCGGGCGGCGTTCTCCGCCAGCGCGGCCGGATGCCGTTCGTTCATGCCGGGGAAGACCAAGGTGGGGACCGTGATCGCGGCGATGCTCGCGGGATGGCGTCACGCACGAGCGCGCCGATGACGGGAGCGAGCTCGGGCAGAACCGGCGCCCACGCCGCTTCGATACCGCCGGTCCGGACACGTTCGGTGAACGCGTCCATGAACGCGATCTCGGCTTGTTTCGCTTCGTCGTCTTCGATGTCTTCGACGCTGATCAGGATGGCGGCGCGGACCCTGCCGCTGTTCGCCGAGGTGGTCGAGAAGCGCCGCGACATCGTCGGAGTACTGGGTCCAGGTGTGCCGGGCCGGGTCGGCGCATACCGATCGGCCGTATCCGCGCACGTCGGGGAGAACGATCGTGTGGCGGTCCGCCAGCCGCTCGGCCAGCGGGACGAGGCTGTGATGGTCAGGGCCGCCCCGTGCGGAAGCACAAGGGGCGGCCCTGATCCGATGGAGATCGCGTGGAGCGGGCAGCCGTCACCGCCGTGGTACGTGATTCCATTGTGGACTTTTCTCAGTGGTGGTAGGCGTGCACGACCGCGTGTCCGGAGCCGCGGCCGATGAGCCACTTGTTGACCGGGGTGGTGAGCAGGAAGGCGACGAAGAGGGCGAAGGCGAGCGCGCCCCAGAACAGCCAGCTGGCGAGGCCGGCTTCCATCGCGCCGGGTACGACGAGCATCACTCCGTTGTCGATGATCTCCATGACGAGGATCGACACGGTGTCCGCGGCGAGGGCGACCTTGAGGGCCTGCTTGAAGCCAACGCCCGCGCGGAGCACGCCGCGCATGGTCAGTGCGTAGCCGAAGACGAACGCCAGCGCGACGGCGAGCACGATGGTCGCGACGTTGCCCCAGCCCAGTGCGGTGCCGATCACCATGCCGAGCACCTCGCCGATGGCGCAGCCGGTGAGGCAGTGCAGGGTGGCCGACGCCGCCATGCCCCAGGAGACCTTGCCCGGCTGGTGATGCTCGTGGCCCCCGTTACCCGCATGTCCACCGTGGTCGCCGTGGTGCTGGTGTTCGTGGTGCGAGTGGCCGTGCTCAACCGACATGGTCGTGTTTCTCCTTTGTGGACTGCTCGGCAGGCGCGGGTTCGAGTCCTGCGACGAGATTGAAGGAACCAGTGAGCAGGTTGAGCGACACCAGTCCCACCGTGTCGGCGATGATCTGATCGCTCCAGCCGTGCTCTCGCAACTCGGCGATGTCCTCGTCGCCGAGCGAAGACGGTTCGGCGAGGACCCGCACGGCATACGCGATCAGCGTGGCCTCACGCCGATCAGTGGAGGTGCCCTGCCGGGCCAGCGCGATGTCGTTGTCACTGAGCCCAGCGGCCTGTGCGGCACGGCTGTGTGCCTGCAGGCACAGCGCGCAACCGATCCACTCCTGCAGGGCGAGTGAGATCTTCTCGCTGAGTGCCCGGGGAAGCTTGGCTCGCTTCATGGCCCGCGAGAAGTCGAGATAGCCCTGAAGGAGTGCGGGGGAGTTGGCCATCGCGGACACCATCGGGCCTACCGAGCCACGCCGTTCGATGATGTCGCCGAGCAGCTCGGCGGACTTGGCCGGCGCGTCGGCCGGATCAAGCGACTGAAGACGCTGCACGGCTCCTCCTCCTGTTGTCGGTCGGTCTCGGGAACTTTATACCCGTAGGGGGTACCTGTCCAGCGTCGATGGTGCCAAGTTGTCGATGCGGGTCCGACTTCCTCTGGGCGACCGCCAATGAGGTCTTCGATGTTCTACGTGACGACTCATTGCCGCGCAACGGGTTTTGCTATCAAAACGGCGTCTGTGACGATCGCTACACCAATACCCCCGTAGGGTACTTGCGCAGCGTCCTGAAGCGGCCT
Source organism: Amycolatopsis sp. lyj-108 (assembly GCF_046549005.1). Taxonomy (NCBI): domain Bacteria; kingdom Bacillati; phylum Actinomycetota; class Actinomycetes; order Pseudonocardiales; family Pseudonocardiaceae; genus Amycolatopsis; species Amycolatopsis sp. lyj-108. Next base: position 382,224 of record NZ_JAJPWQ010000010.1, read on the forward strand.
ACGTTCATCTCCGTCAGATACCCCCTAGGGGTAACTAGGTTGCGAAAGGACGGTTGTCATGGCGGAGTCATCCCCGGACCCACGGCGGTGGTGGGCGTTGGGGCTCATCGCGTTGGCTCAGTTCATGGTCATCATGGACACTTCGATCATTGGCGTCGCTCT